>PHBJ01000021.1:36984-41851 GCA_002840555.1 Deltaproteobacteria bacterium HGW-Deltaproteobacteria-13 | reverse complement strand
TGGAGCAGCTATTACTGCCATATTCGTACGTAGGACGAATCCGTATGCATATGCGTGGCGTTCCTTGAATTCGACGGATCTGCCGAATAACCATAATGGGCATGAACACACGTCCATACTGATGAAATCGTGGTGCAAAATCAGTAATTTCTATGACCGCGCCATGCTGATCCGTAAGGCGTGTGACCAGCACAGCCGTATTGGCCAAATAGAACTGCTTACGTTCAACCATATCAAGCAGTTCAATAGCGCAGTATCCGGAACCTTCTCTGTCCGGATGTTCATTAAGAAGAGAACAGAATACCGGATCGCCGTCAAAACGAGGCAAGCAAAACCATACAAATTCAGCGTATTCGTCTATCAAGGCGCCTATATGACAGTTGCCGATTAACCCTAATTCAAGAGAGTTTTTCATAAAATGATCCTCATGTTATTGATGTTTCTACTGCTTCAATCATAAATCCAACTCGCCCCAAATGAGAGCTGCCGCTCCTAATATGGCACTTTTACCCGGCGCCATTCCGGACAACATCAGTTTTACAGAGCCTTTGTATGCACTGAATAGGAAATCTTCCATATATTGTTGCGTCGGTTTTAACAAAATGTCACCCGCCATGGACAATCCACCTGAAAGAAAAATTGCTTCAGGCCCGGTAAGAGCAACAGCGTCTGCCAACTTCATTCCTAAAATCTTTGCGGTTTGATCAAAAGCTTCCAATGCAATTGCATCTCCTTCTCGGGCAAGATCAAAGATCATCTTTGAAGTTATTTCTTTAGAGTCCATTGCTCTTAATGGACTCGGATCACATCGTTCAGTAATGAGTAATAAAGCAGTTTTCACAAGGCCAGTGGCTGAAGCGTATGTCTCCAGACATCCCTTTTTACCGCATCTGCACTGCCGTCCCATTGGATCGACCACCGTATGTCCAAGTTCTCTCGCGAAGCCTCTACTTCCATAGAGCAAACGGCCATCAACCACTATACCGCTACCTAAACCTGTACCCAGGGTAACAACCATAAAGTTTTTCATCCCGCGGGCGTTGCCGAAAAGCATTTCTCCGAGAGCAGCGGCATTCGCGTCGTTTGTGATGGAAACAGGTATATTATAGTACT
Source organism: Deltaproteobacteria bacterium HGW-Deltaproteobacteria-13 (assembly GCA_002840555.1). Classification (GTDB taxonomy): domain Bacteria; phylum Desulfobacterota; class Syntrophia; order Syntrophales; family Smithellaceae; genus Smithella. Next base: position 40,738 of record PHBJ01000021.1, on the reverse strand, counting down.
TTTTGATCAATCCGGCAAAATCTACAGTTTCTCCCCAGCTTAGATGAACAGCTTTTTCAATAGTTCCCCGATAATAATTGGCATTAGGAGCGCCAATCCCAATTCCGCATAAGCTGTGATGTGACGGCAAGCCGGTTCTGACCTCTTCAATCCGGTGATGAAGCCTGGACACAAAGTCTTCCACAGCATCACTGGGCTTTGTTTCCATGGACAACTCAGCAACTATATTACCGGCGCGATCAACAAATCCAAAGGATGTATTTGTTCCGCCAATATCGATTCCTAAAACGATACTCACGTTGGGCATATCTTTCTCCTTGAATTTCTAACTTTCCAAACGAAGGTTTCTCTTTAAAGAGGCTTTACTACCATGTAATAAGAAGTATAGACTTATTCTATGGAAATATGATGTCTGTTTAAAATTAGATATTCCGATGATTGGAAGCGATTCAAAAATCACTGATTGATAACTTAATAGCGTCCTATTTTTGCACCTATCAGACTATTTCATATCCGTATCATTCGGTATATTAACTTCAGTTGAGCGGATAAGTTTGGGCGGTGTTTTTTGAGCACCGAATATTTTAACCAAGTGTTTCATTGATCTGTCAATTTCTATAAGATTATTTGCTGAAATTTCCTCTAATCCGGAAACAAGTAATCCCTGCGCAACTTCCGGGGCCGATTTTACCAGTTCATTTCCTTTATCTGTCAATTCAATCCAAACAACTCGACGATCGTCTTCAGACCGGCGTCTTTTAACTAAATCCTGTTTTTCTAAACGATCAATAATGCCTACAACAGTGGTGGGGTGCAGGTATAATTTATTGGCAAGATCTGAAACTTTAACCGGTGAACTCTCATTGATTGTTTTTATTGCCCAGAGCTGAGGGCCTGTCAAACCGGTTTCTCTTTCCACCTTTTTGGATTGCTCATTCAAAATTTGAAATACCCGTCTCAGATTGTCGATAACGTTTGATATAATTGGGCCTTTTTTGCTCATGGAACATCCTTTTTAAAAAGTTCTTGCAATTTTGTGACAGCCGATATAGTTTGTATGCAAATTAATTGTGCTAAAATCATTATCTGTAACTTTATTAAGTAATTAGCATAACGAGTAATAAAAGTAAAGAATAATATTATCAAGGATTAAATTAATGAGATTATTTAAAAAAAATGTTCTGATCATAATTATTATTTCCTGTGCACTATTGAATAGTTCTTTAGCCCACGGACAAGAACTTATCCCTTTTCTAAAAGGCAAGTGGGTAGGGACAGTATTATATCAGGCAACGTCCGCCGGTTTTATTTCATCAAAGGATTTCATAAGTCTCAATATTCTAGAACAGTCGTATTTAGAGTTTAAGGGAGATGCGGAAAGCATAAGTAATGGGAAAAAAACATCATGGGGTTTTGTTGGTTATTTAGGCAAAAAAGGTAGAAATATCTGTTTCATTAATCAGACCAATAAGAAAATTTTTGTAGGCTATGTAATTAACACAAGACATTACAGTTCAATAAAACTGTATAGCTGGGACAATGAAAACAACAGGGCAATTGTTTATCTTCTGCAGAAAATTAACCCTTCAGACAATTGAAAAAGCAATAAACAGCCAGGGCTTAATTACTTCATTTACAAACAGAATTGGAAGTTTTTAAGGTGGTGCTATGCAACTAAATAATTTGGAACATATAACTAATTTCACCATGTCAAAAATTTTCCGGATACCTTATTTGCTGAATTTACAAATAGGAAACGTGACAGTAATATTGCTTTCTGTTTTTTATTTTATATTCCATTGGTTTATCAACACTTTTTTAACTCACACTGTCCGAAAGAAATGATAAAAAAATGTGAATGTAAAACGGAGATATTCATTATCTCTGCGAATAATAAATTTAGAAAATTATGAGGGGGCAAGTTATGAAAACGAGAAGAACGATTATTTTTTTGTGTCTGATTGTTTTTGTCCTGATTTACGCGGGATGTGCGGAAAAACAAATAACAAAGAGAGAGGGAACTGTCTATACTCAAGATGAATCGTCAGCCAAACAAAATGTGCAATCCAATGCAGTCGGAAAATCAGCAAAACAAAATGGGCGGACTAGCGCAGGGAAGAAATCGGCAAAACAAAATAATAGCAAAGAACAAACCACTAAAGCACAGGCAGCAGTAAGGAGAACAGCTGATCTTGCGGATATCCATTTTGATTTTGATCGATATGACATCCGCCAGGAAGACAGGAAAATTCTTTCCAGTCTGGCCGATTACCTTTTGAAAAACGAGAATGTCAAAATTGTAATTGAAGGAAATTGCGACGAGAGAGGGACTGCGGAATATAATTTAGCGTTAGGCAGTAGCCGGGCGCAAGAAGCGAAGAAATTTCTCATTAATTCCGGTGTAAACCCAAGAAGGATAAAAACAATTAGTTATGGCATGGAACGGCCTCTCGATCCTGCTCATAATGAAGAAGCATGGGCAAAAAACAGAAGAGATCAGTTCATTATCAAATAAAATAATATATGTAGATACGTTTTTAAAATCTTATGTTTAGTTAATTACAAAGGAGAATCTTATCAGCACTTATGCAACCGCTTCATCACCCTCCTTTCATTATTGCTTCATCGATGATAGCGGATTTCATAGCCCCGGGGTGGTGCCCCGGGGCTATGAAACATTGTGCCTATTAATATTTTGTATTTTATCAAATTCAGAAAAAGGGTCATTATGGGGAGATGTTATATGAAAAGAAATATTCATTTGATCGCAGGATTTATCCTGATGAGTTTTGTTCTAATAAGTATCAACAGCTATGCCGCAGAAAGCAAAATTGGTTTTATTAACCTAAGAGAGATAATGCAAAGCTCGAACGCAGGTAAAAAAGCAGGTGAAGAATTCAAGAAATTATTTGACAAGAAGCGTGAAGATATTGCCGCGGCGGAAAGAGATCTGAAAAAGCTCAAGGACGAATTGGATAAGCAGGGGCCAATCATGACTGAAAATGCGCGCCGGGAAAAAGGAACTGCTTATCAAAGAAAATTACGCGATTATCAATTGTTGGTTGAGGATACAAATAAAGAACTGAAATTAAGCGATCGAGAAGTCACCGGAAAACTGATTCCCGAAATTACCAAGGCTGTACGCAAAGTAGCAGAGAAAGAAAAATATACCTTAGTAATCGATATCGCCGGTATGCCGGTGGCCTATTATGCAAAAGAAAGGGATTTCAGCAATAAAGTCATTGAAGAGTTCAATAAGTCTCCTGGCGTTGGGAAATAAGTGTTTCAATGAAAATGGCGGTTTCATTGCGGTAAAAATCGATTTTTCCCATGCCGGTTTTTCAGAAAAGCAAAACGATCCTTGGATGAATTATTCAAAGACATAATGGATGGTTTCTGATTGCCCTTTTCTTTTAATATTTAAAGCCATCCTGCTGCCGGTCTTTATTAAATCTACCGCTTGCATCAGACTGGCAGCGTTTATCTTTTTGTCGTTGATATCGATTAATATATCGCCGTTTTGCAATCCCATCTTTTCGTAGAGACTGTTCTGGAGGATATTAGAAACAATAAATCCCTCCTGCACGCCTCTGTGTGTAAATGGACGCAGAACAGCCCCTTTCATCAGGGCGTTCAGATTACCTAAATTATTGTTTACTGTTTGTCTGTTCAGGATTAAATTTCTGTAAGGTGAACCGGGACGTGACTGATCTTCAGATGTCGCTTTTACCTTTAAGGTTATCTCCCTGCCAGC
>PHBJ01000021.1:0-36966 GCA_002840555.1 Deltaproteobacteria bacterium HGW-Deltaproteobacteria-13 | reverse complement strand
AATCAGTTTGCTAGAACCGATCATGTCTCCTAACCGGTAGAATTTCTGTTTTTTGCTTTTGTGATCTTCGATAAAAATAAAACCAAATGAAGAATTGCCGGCTACCGTTCCTTTCAAGTCATAGTCTGTGAATTCTTCTCCAGACGCAGGAAACCCTCCATCCAATTCATTACCTTCAACAGCTTTCAAAGTGGAACGAAAGAGATTGCGTTCTGTGATGATCCCATAATCGTCGACGGAACGGGAATCAGTAACAAAAGGCGAAGAAACATGACTCTTGACGACGGCAGTTTGTTTTGTCAGGAGAACACTGATAATTTTGTAGAAAAGATTGATTGTCTCATATGACAATAGTGTTAAAGTCAGCAATATTAAAAACGTCCGCAAAAGGTTCATGTCCATTGCCGGAAGGGAACTTGTCCCGCCAAGCCATCCTTTTACGAGTTGTGTTATTCTAAACCACATGCCTTCTACCAATTAAAAATATCATAATTCCGGATTGACGGGTGTCCCACAGACAGTGATATTCTTTGAAGCTTTGTTCTGCCCCGATATTTCCGTTACGACAAATATAGGCTGATTGTTTGCTGATCGGAGAAGGCAGCGCCAGATAAACGCTGCCTTCTTTTTATTATTATATTCCAACTAATGCCTGACGAGCAGAATAGAACTCTCGGCCTCCTCTATTATCTTTTCAGAAATCTGGCCCATCAGACGCTTGATAAATCCTGTCTTGCCATGAGAAGGCATAACAATTAAATCGACGCCTTTCTCTTCCTGTTCCTTGATGATTTCATCAACAGGTTTTCCTTCTCTGATATCGTTGATAACTTCGACCTCTTGGAATTCGGAATATTTCTTCAGTTCTTTTTGCATCTTCTCCTTCGCTATAAGGATTTCGGCATCCTCAGCCTGCTTTACTGTCGATGAATCCAGGCAATAATCTCCAACACATTGTGTAATCGGTTCTGCAACATGCAGTAGATAGACTTTGGCGTTGTATTGCTTTGCCAATTCTAATGCCTGCCTTAATGCTTCATCCGAGGAATCAGAAAAGTCCGTCGGTACCAGAATTCTCTTTGGTGCAAACATAACAATCCCTCCTTTCATGTATTATCACTATAATTGATTCGTTGACTCATACCAACCCTTTCATATTTAATTATTTTTTACTAACTGATTGCTATCACCACCCTAATTAAATGCTATACAAATCATTTGTTTACAAATAATATATACTCCCATTGTCAAAAAGTCAAGGTCGGTGGGCTATTGACACGGAGAGAATGGGTTATTTAATTACGATGAAAGAAGAGCTTTTCACGTTGATTGAGAAAGGTGGCTTAAAGCTAAACAGGTCATGTCAGACGATGACCTGTGGAGGAGTAAAAGCTAATGAAGAAAATTTATTTGTTTGTTGTTTTAGCATTGGTGCCACTCTTAACCATGTGTTCAGGACCTTATGGTCCCATGATGGGTGGTTGGGATCGCACTGGAAATTATGGATGTCCGTTTGGCTTTGGATATGGAGGTATGTTTATGGGGATATTGTTTTTAATTATTCTCGGTGTAGTGATTTACTTTATTGTTCAAAATGTAAGATCGAAGAATGAAATTGGGCAGGCCAGGGAGCTTCCTTTAGACATTCTAAAAAAGCGTTATGCCAAGGGTGAAATAACAAAAGAAGACTTTGATCGAATGAAAAACGATTTACAATGAAATTGAATCGGTCTTCATCACTAAATACTAACCAGCCTTTCTGCTTGGGCAGTATTTAGTGCGTTGTAAAAAACAGATAACCAAAGAAGGTAGGTTTATCCTCCTACTAACCTCTAGAACAACTATTATTGTAAACTCAGCAATGTCATATATGCTAAAAAGAGGATAAATTAAAATTTTATTTTAATCTTTAAACCAGTAAAAAACTAAAGGAGAAACATATGAAAAAGACAATTTCTATTATTGCATCGGTACTGGTTATAGCATTCGTACTTGGTGCCACTGCAGTGCAGAGCCAGACCGGCAGAAGCGGTTATGGTTATGGTTACGGTATGGGACACGGCTATGGTTATGGCTATGGCATGGGACCAGGAATGATGGGTGGCTATGGTGGCAATGGTATGATGGGCGGTGACTGGCTCGAAGTTCCGACAAAATTACCCGCACCCAAAAACGCGGAATGGGTCCAAAAACTCAGAGAGATTCTGACACTGGAAAAAGAATCTCTGGCCCAGTATGAGACCGATCAGGAAAAATTCAATGCCTATATGCCTTACATGATGGTCATCCCCCAGGAGGAGAATCACGTTGAATGGATCGGGCAACTGTTTACCGCCTATGGTCTGACTGCCGATGGGAAAGTACCCCCTGTGGTGGACAATAAGTCATTGACTGATGCCTATGAACTTAGCGTGAAACTGGAAAATGAATTATTGCCCCGCTATGAATGGCTCATAAAAAAGGCTGAGGATCGCGATACGGCTGAGGTGTTGAATCTCATCCTCATTCAAAGCCGCTGGCATCTGGTAATGTTTGATCACGCTCTACGTATGGGTCACGGTTACGGTTATGGCAGAGGTTGGGGCATGGGACCCGGCATGATGGGCGGCTATTATGGTTCTGAAACTGGCCGCGGATATGGACGGCATTACCAGTCAACAGGCAAAGCCATTAATGCAAAGGAAGCAGAGACCATGATGAAAGACTATCTGAAGTCTTCCAGAAACCCCAATCTCAAGCTGGGCAAGGTAAAAGACGCGGGAGACAAATTTGAGGCGGAGATATTAACGAAGAAAAACGACCTTGTTGACAAAGTTTACATCGACAAACGCACGGGTCAAATCTGGTCTGCTTATTAAAAATATCTATGAGGGGGAAGATGTCTTAAAATCGCATTGTCTATCGAACAAGATTAATCTTCCCCCTAGGTTTTTTATGGGAAAAGAAAAAAGTGTTCAATCAATTTGTCTGAGGGGGAAATATTCATGAAAAATTATTTTACTTGGTCTGCCGCATCTATCTTTGTATTATTAATAACGGGCTGTGACGGATATTACGGCCCCATGGGCGGTGGATGGAATCATATGATGAACTACGGCTACGGTTACGGATTCGGGGGAATGTTTATGGGGATATTGTTTATTATTATCATTGGCGTTGTTGCTTATTTTATCATTCAAAGCGCCAGAGCTAAAACCTCAGACGGAACGTTACAGGAAACTCCCCGGGACATTTTAAAAAAGCGTTATGCCAGAGGGGAAATCACAAAAGAAGAATATGAAAGAATGAAAAAAGACATTGAAGGGTAGTTCCCTGACCTTCCATGATAAAACAAGATTATTTTATCATATAAATAAACGGATATGTGTTGCGAGTGGCAACACATTAACTCCTTATGAGGCCTTTGCTTACTGGCATATAGGTGCAATGCTGTCCCCGATGTAAACATTCCTGGAGCAAAAAGGTAATTGGAAATTAAATGCTGCAAACAATGTTAAAGGAGAAAATTCATGGATTTGTTCAAACATGTGCTTGTTGTCAGTTGGTTGACCAAACATTGCAACAAAACAATACAGTTTGGAATTTCACTATCCCGAAAATATAAAGCTGAACTTTCTGTAATCCACGTTATGGACACGACATGGCTTAAGGGGTGGAGTATACCCATGGTGTCCGTTGAACAAGAACATAAGAGGGATATGGAAATGCGTAAAGCGGAATTGCATGAAATTATCAGTGCGGAAAAAAAGAAGGGCATGGAGATTAAAGAATATGTTCGGGAAGGTACTCCTTCCAAGGTCATTCTCAAACTTATAAAAGAAGAGCATATTGATCTGCTTATCCTTCGCAGCCACGAAGAAAATCGTCTGGAACGCATGCTGGTTGGGGGGAGTAATGATGAAATCATCAGAGCAATGCCCTGCTCAATATTTCTTGTGAAACAGGAAGTATGCGATATGGAGTAAAATAAGGCTGGTCTTCTTCCACTAAACAATCAGGGATAATATATGCCAAACCATTATTTTTGCATCAACTGCGGCTCATCATCGATTAAGTTTGCCCTATATTATTTGGGAGTCAATGAAGAGATTATTGCCCAAGGAGCGGTTGAAGGCATCGGGTTACCGGATGGCTGGCTATGGTTAAATGATGGCGCGGGAAACAGATTATCAGACTTAAAGATACAATTGCCCGATAATAACCGGGCAATCGAGTTGATCTTCAGACAGGTTATCGAAAAACATAATTTCCCTGCCCCCGATGCGGTCGGACATCGTTTGGCTCATGGTGGCCCCGATCATCTGGCGCCGGAGATTGTTACGCCGTCGTTGATGAAAGAACTTAATGCCCTTATTTCTTTAGCACCCATACATTTGCCGGGTGAACTCAGTTGCATAGAAGCCGTGAGTGAACACTACCCTCAACTTACACAGGTGGTTTGCTTTGATACATTCTTTCACCATCAGATGCCGGAAATGGGAAAGCTTTTGCCCTTGGATTATCATTTAAAACAGGAGGGCATACACCGTTACGGATTTCACGGACTATCCTACGAATATATTACCGGCATTCTCGGCGCGTCAGTTCATGGGAGAGTTATTATTGCCCATCTGGGCAGCGGCTCCAGCATGACGGCTCTTAAAGACGGTGCGCCTCAGGATACGACCATGGGATTTTCCCCTCTGGGGGGATTAATGATGGGAACTCGATGCGGTGATCTTGATCCCGGAATCATTTTGTATCTCATGGATGAAAAAGGCTACGACCTCCGTCATCTAGAAAAGCTGCTCTACCAGCATTCTGGACTCATCGGGGTCTCCGGAATCAGCTCAGATGCGAAAACTCTTCTGGAGCAACAAAACACGGAACCGCATGCCGCCCAGGCAATAGAGCTTTTCTGCTATACGGCGCGCAAGGATATCGGAGCGTTGTCCGCTGTCCTTGGTGGCCTGGATACACTAGTGTTCACCGGTGGTATTGGTGAAAGGGCTGCACCGGTGCGTTGGAGCATATGCGATGGTCTTGAATATCTCGGATTAAAACTGGATTCTAAGAAGAACAATGCCAATGCGGATACCATCTCCACAAATGACAGCGCCTGTTCTGTTCGTGTCATACCCACCAATGAAGATCTTATGATCGCCCGGCATACCCGGGCACTGCTTTTAAAAAGGCGGTGAGCGAGAAAGACCATGAGTGTTGAATTTAGCAATTTTGATGACATGCTTAAAGCTGTCCAAGGCCTGCCCGCCTTGCCCATTGCTGTCATAGATGCGGACGAGCAGCATGTGCTGGAAGGCGCATGCGAGGCGGCAACGGCCGGTTATGTCGATCCGATTTTAATCGGGGATGAAAAAAGTATCCGCAGTATTCTCAAGACCATAACCTGCAAAAAGCAATTTCGCATTATCCATGCGCCTCTTGACGAGGCTATGGCAGAAAAAGGAGTGGAGTTAATCGAAAAGGGTACGGTTAAAGCCCTGATGAAAGGCCATATTCATACAGACCAGTTTCTTCACCCCATTCTTGCACATCACCTGCAAGGGGAAAAGCGCATTTCTCATGCGTTTCTGGCAGATCTGAAGACCTATCCCAAACTTTTGTACATTACCGATGCCGCCATTAACATCAGCCCTGATCTTACGACTAAGATGTACATTGTGCAGAACGCCGTTGATCTGGCCATTCTTCTGGGAGTAACGGAACCAAAAGTTGCCGCCTTATCGGCAGTGGAGGTTGTCAATTCGGCCATCCCCTCCACCGTTGATGCAGCATGCCTGGCAAAGATGGCTGATCGCGGACAGATTACGGGGGCCATTGTTGATGGGCCGCTTGCTTTTGACAACGCCATTTCCGCTGAGTCAGCCAAAGTTAAGGGGATCAACAGCCCCGTAGCAGGCGACGTTGACATTCTGGTTGTGCCGGATCTGGTTTCAGGCAATATTCTGGGCAAAGACCTGGAGTATCTGGCTTCGGCTCAGATGGCCGGTCTCGTCGTAGGCACAAAGGTGCCGATTATTCTTACGTCCCGGTCCGATCCGCCCAGGACAAGGCTTTTATCATGCGCCGTAGCTGCATTAGCAAGTCATCGTATGGAATTAGAAGGGAGTAAGTTATGAAACAAGAAAACAGTTTTGAAAATCCTATTATGGCCTTCGATTGGATGAAAGATGCTTATGAATATTTACTCGACGCCAGCCAGCGGTCAATTCTTTTTATGGATATCCTGCGAAAACGGGGGGATAATTATTTTGTAACAATCAAAAAAGGAGAGCCGCCTGTTCTTATTTTCGACTACAAGATCATTCTTTCGGGCTCTACCTTAGACAGGCCGGTGAACTATGATCTGGCCGCTATCCTGCCTCGAAAAGCCGACACCATTGACCCTGAAAAGAGACCCATTATTATAATTGATCCCCGCGCTGGAAATGGCCCGGGTATCGGCGGCTCCAAAAGGGACTCCGAAATCGGTGATGCTCTTTCTCAGGGGTACCCGGTATATTTTATTCTCTTTCATCCGGAACCTGTGCCGGGGCAAACGCTGGGAGATGTGGAAAAAGCAGAGATCCGCTTTGTTGAAGAAGTTGCGAAGCTTCATCCCAAGGCGAAGAAGCCGGTGTTGATCGGTAATTGCCAGGCCGGCTGGGCTGTAGCAATGCTGGGCGCCGACCGTCCCGACTTGACGGGTCCGCTGGTGCTTAATGGCACGCCCCTTTCCTACTGGTCAGGGGTTGAGGGAAAGAAACCGATGCGCTATGCCGGCGGACTGCTGGGCGGAATTTGGCTTAGTTCACTCTTATCGGACCTGGGTAACGGCAATTTTGACGGCGCCTGGCTAGAGGAGAATTTTGAAAGCCTTAATCCCGGGAATACTTTATGGACAAAGCAGTATAATCTCTATGCCAATGTGGATACCGATGAAGAACGATACCTCACCTTTGAGAAATGGTGGGATGGATATTCCGAAATGACCAAAGAGGAGATGCATTCCATAGTGGAAGATCTTTTTGTTGGCGACGAGCTGGAGCAGGGCAAGCTGTCTCTGAACAGGGGGAAAATCCTGAATTTGAAAGACATCAAAAAACCGATCGTGCTGTTTGCATCCGAAGGGGACAACATCACACCGCCGCAGCAGGCGCTGGACTGGATTATCAAGACATACAGTTCGGTTGCGGAAATCAAACGGCTGAAGAAGGTTATCATCTATCTGATTTCCCCGGATGTCGGTCATCTGGGCATATTTGTTGGAAGCAAGACGGCGAAAAAAGAGCACATGGAGATCATTAAAAGTTTTGAGATCATCGACACGCTGCCGCCGGGCCTCTATGAAATGATCATCGTTGATAAAGGGAAAAAAGAAGGAATGTCCGATTACGATGTCCGCTTTGAGGAGCGCGATTTCAAGGACATTATGGCCTTCAACGAGGGCAAGGAAGAGATGAGAGAAGAAAATGCGGATTTCAGCCGGGTGGCGGCTGTTTCCGAAATCAATGACCAATTATACGACACCTTTCTTAGCCCCTTCGTGAAGATGTTTTCCACGGCAACGTCTGCCGATATTTTGAAACAGCTCCATCCGCTACGGGTGAATAAATATATCTTTTCCGAGAAGGTAAACCCGTTCATGCAGATCTTCAAGATGCTGGTCCCTGCTGTGAAAAAAAACCGCATCCCGGTTTCCCCCGATAACCCTTTTTTGACCATTGAAAAGAATGCCTCGGACAACATTGTGACCATTCTTGACAGCTACCAGAGCGTACGGGACCATTTCGATGAAGCTTTATTTTTTGCCATCTATGAAAACCCCTGGATGAAGATACTCTTTCCCGAAGCGTCAAGACGGGAAAACAGAAAAGAAACAACGAAAGGAAAAGGAGTTGGGAATGCCTATCCAACTATACGAAGAGAACGGCGGTAGGGTGCTGGTTATTCATTTCACCGGCAAACTGACAAAGGCTGATTATGAACATTTTGTGCCGGAGGTCGAACGCCTTGTCGGACAGTACGGAAAGTTGAACATGCTCTTCGATATGACCGGTTTCCATGGCTGGGATGCCGGCGCATTTTGGGAGGATACCAAGTTCGCCGTCACACATTTCTCCGATATTCTGAAACTTGCGATAGCCGGGGATAAAAAATGGCATGAAGGCATGGCTGTGTTTTCTAAGCCTTTCACGAAGGCCAAAGTCCGTTACTTTGATCACTCCGAAATCCATGGTGCCCATAAGTGGCTGGCCGAGACATAGCGGCTCCGACCGCGATCGGCATAAAATGACATGAGTGTGACGACAAGTATCCCGCAACGCACGAATCCTGCGTTAAATCAAGGACGGGAGGAATAGCTTTTATGAAATCCAGTGCCGACCAGCCCAACGCTTCCAAATCAAAGCAGGAAGCAGCGCCAAATGCTAAAGACGATTTAAAATCCCTTCCCATGTCTGAGCTTCAGGCAAAGTTGGGGTCATCGCCGGAAGGCTTAAGTCAAGCCGAAGCTCAAAAGCGGCTTGCTCAATATGGTCCTAACGAGATCGAAGAGAAAGAAACGAATCCCTTCCTGAAATTCCTGACCTATTTTTGGGGTCCCATCCCCTGGATGATCGAAGTCGCGGTGATTCTTTCGGCAGTAGCCCGGCACTGGCCGGATTTTTTCATCATCCTGCTTTTGCTTCTGGCCAACGCCGTAGTCGGATTTTGGGAAGAACACACGGCGGGGAACGCCATAGCGGCGCTGAAGGCAAAACTGGCCATTAAAGCTCGCGTACTACGCGATAGCCAATGGATCACTCCGGCCGCGCGTGAATTGGTGCCGGGCGACGTCATCCGCTTGCGCCTGGGCGACATTGTGCCGGCCGATGCGCGCCTGCTGGATGGTGATGCCGTGGAAGTGGATCAATCCGCGCTGACGGGAGAGTCGTTGCCCGCCGAGCGTAAATCGGGCGACGCGGTATTCTCCGGTTCGATCATCCGCCAGGGCGAAATCGGCGCACTGATCTACGCCACGGGCGCGAACACCTACTTCGGTAAAACGGCACAACTGGTGCAGGAAGCCCACACCATCAGCCATTTTCAAAAGGCGGTTTTGAAAATCGGCAATTATCTGATCATACTCGCTGTGGCTCTGGTTGCGGTGATCATTGCTGTTGCGATTTTCCGCGGCGACGCGATTCTCACCACGTTGCAGTTTGCCCTGGTGCTGACAGTGGCTGCTATTCCCGTGGCGATGCCTACAGTGTTGTCGGTAACGATGGCGGTGGGTGCTCGCCTCCTTGCAAAGAAAGAAGCGATTGTGAGCAAGCTGGTAGCCATCGAAGAACTGGCCGGCGTGGACGTGCTGTGCGCCGACAAGACCGGCACACTGACCCAGAACAAGCTGACGCTGGGCGATCCGTTCAGCGTCAACGATATTCCCGCCGATCAAGTCATCCTCAACGGCGCGCTCGCATCACGCGCGGAAAATAACGACACCATTGATCTGGCCATTTTGGGTGGCGTGAAAGACAAAGATTACTTGAAAGGTTATGAGATTATTCATTTCCAACCATTCGACCCGGTGCATAAGCGCACCGAGGCCACCGTCAAAGACAAAGACGGAAAGACGTTCAAAGTCACAAAAGGTGCGCCGCAGGTTATTTTGGCATTATCGGCCAACGCCGAACAGGTGAAGGCTTCCGTCGACAAAGCGGTCAACGAATTTGCAGAGCGGGGCTTTCGATCTCTGGGTGTTGCGAGGGCTGAGGACAAAGGGTCATGGCAGTTTATTGGCGTGTTGCCTTTGTTCGATCCGCCGCGGGAGGATGCCAAGGATACTATCGCTACAGCGCTTACAATGGGTGTGAAGATTAAGATGGTTACCGGGGATGCACTGGCCATCGCCAAGGAAACCGCCAAAAAATTAAACATGGGCACAAATATCCTCGATGCCTCCGGTCTGGGCGACTCGAAAAAGCAAGAAACGGCGGATGTGGCCGAATCCATCGAAAAGGCCGACGGCTTTGCGCAGGTATTCCCCGAACACAAGTTCCACATCGTCGACGTCCTTCAAAAACTCAAGCACATTGTCGGTATGACGGGCGATGGGGTGAACGATGCTCCCGCGCTGAAGAAAGCCGACTGCGGCATTGCTGTTTCGGGCGCGACGGACGCGGCACGCGCAGCAGCATCCATCGTACTGCTGACACCAGGCGTGTCCGTGATCATTGACGCGATCAAAGAAAGCCGGAAAATTTTTCAGCGTATGAATAGTTATGCGATCTACCGCATTGCCGAAACACTGCGCGTTCTGTTTTTCATGACGCTGTCGATCCTTGTCTTCAACTTCTACCCCGTAACCGCTGTCATGATTGTGCTCCTGGCGCTTCTTAATGACGGGGCTATCCTGTCCATTGCCTATGACAATGTTCGTTACAAGAATCAGCCCGAGGCCTGGAACATGCGCATGGTACTGGGGATTGCCACGGTATTGGGTGTTCTTGGAGTCATCGCTTCCTTCTGCCTGTTTTATCTTGGTGAACGCGTCTTTCATCTCGACCGTGCTCACATCCAGACACTGATGTATTTGAAGCTATCCGTGGCCGGACATCTGACGATCTTCCTCACTCGCACGCGTGGTCGATTCTGGTCCATACGCCCCGCGAAAATTTTGTGGATAGCGGTGCTCGGCACGCAAATCGTGGCAACGTTGATAGCGGTTTACGGACTGTTCATGACACCCATCGGCTGGCGTTGGGCCGGGTTCGTGTGGGGATATGCGCTGCTGTGGTTCCTCGTGAATGACAACTTAAAACTGCTCGCATATCGGATTTTCGATGCTATAGATAACCTGTTGTTGGTTAAGAAACCGTTTAATGTTGCAACGACTCCATAGAAAGAAAAAAACTCAATGAAGTTTACATCATATATCCTATGATGGAAAGGAGGATAAATTAAATTTCTATATTAATCTCTAAACCAACAAAGCTAAAGGAGAAAAATATGAAAAAGACAATTTATATTATTTCATTAGTACTGGCTGTGGCATTTGTCCTTGGCACTGCTACGGCACAGAGTCAGACAGGTAGAGGCGGATATGGTTACGGTATGGGACCCGGCTACGGTTATGGCTATGGCATGGGCCCGGGAATGATGGGTGGTTATGGCATGATGGGTGGTAACTGGCTTGAAGTACCGGACAAATTACCAGCGCCCAAAAACGCAGAATGGGTGCAGAAACTCAGAGAGATTCTGACGCTGGAAAAAGAATCTTTGGCCCAGTATGAGACAGATCAAGAAAAATTCAATACCTACATGCCTTACATGATGGTCATTCCTCAGGAGGAGAATCACGTTGAATGGATAGAGCAGCTCTTTGCCGCTTATGGTCTGCCTGCCGATGGAAAGACGCCCCCGGTTGTGGACAATAAGACATTGACAGATGCCTACGAACTCAGTGTGAAACTGGAAAATGAGTTATTGCCTCGTTATGAATGGCTCATAAAAAAGGCTGAGGATCGCGATACGGCTGAGGTGTTGAATCTCATCCTCATTCAGAGCCGCTGGCATCTGGTGATGTTTGATCATGCCTTGCGCATAGGTCATGGTTACGGATACAGCAGAGGATGGGGCATGGGCCCCGGCATGATGGGCGGCGGTTATGGTTCAGGATACGGCATGGGATACGGCATGATGGGCGGTTATTACGGTTCTGACACTGGCCGCGGCTATGGACGGCATTACCGATCAACAGGCAAAGCCGTTAATGCCAAGGAAGCCGAGGTCATGATGAAAGATTATTTGAGATCTTCCAGAAACCCCAATCTCAAGCTGGGTAAGATTAAAGATGCAGGAGACAGCTTTGAGGCGGAGATATTAACGAAGAAAAACGACCTTGTTGACAGGGTTCACATTGACAAGGCAACGGGCTATATAAAATCGGCTTATTAGAAACAGGGTATATTTAAAGGTTGGCCTTCAACCTTGCTCCAGGATCACAGGGAAGTAATCATTTACAGAAAAATGATTGGGGAATAATGTTGAAAACATTATCTTATTATAATTATTAAGGGGAAATTAAGGAGGTATTAAAATGGGAACGGTAGCTAAGACGAATGAGAATCTTAAGAAATGTATCTGTATGAAATGCCCGAGTTATACATTCACTTGTAAAATGATGAATATGCCGGGAAATATGATTGCGATGATGAGTGATGTTTCAAAAAAGGTAGAACTGGAAGCCATGTATTGCGCTTTTGAAAAAAGTAAATGTATTAAAGAGGAAAAAGGTTGTATTTGTGCAACATGCGAGCTCTTTAAAGAAAACAATCTAGGAAAGGGATATTTTTGCGTCACAACCGGCGGTAAATAAGAAGTTGCACGTAAAATATTCATCATCCGTCAGGCCATAGGTCAGGACATATTAGATGAGTCTTCAAACTTGTTTCAAGTTGGCAATTTTTTATTCCGGGGGTAGCTTTTATAATCGCTGCCTCCGGGATAAAAGAAAAGAGAAATGATTTACCAAAAGGAGAGCAGATATGATCAATTACGGTTTCACCAAGGAGCTGAATATCGCTTATGAGACAGTTGTTGAGCAGATAAAGGAAGCGCTGAAAAAAGAAGGATTCGGGATACTGACTGAGATAGATGTCCAGAAAAAAATGAAAGAAAAGCTGGGCGTTGATATGAATAAATACATCATTTTGGGTGCCTGTAATCCTCCAAATGCCTATAACGCGATCCTTGCCGAGGAAAACATCGGGCTCCTGCTTCCCTGCAATGTCATTGTTTACGAAAAGGGCGGCAACACGGTGCTATCCGTTATAAGGCCAATGGTGGCCATGCAGATGATTGATAATCCGGAACTTCAAAAAATTGCCCCGGCAGTTGAAGAAAAGTTAAAAAAGGCTTTCGATGCAGTAATATAACGGCTGTGTCGCCTTTTATATCGTGAGGATGGCGGCACAACAGAAACTAGCCGCCGTATTCATAATAAAAAAGAGAGGAGATTTAGATGAAAAACTTAATCGTGAAAATAATTGTATTGTCGCTCATATTGTCGGTTTTATCATTTTCCATCGCCTATTCCAGTGAAAATCCGACATTTATTAACAAAAACAATTATAAACAGTTAAAAGAAAAACTAAAGGGAATTGACGGGAAAACAGCAGTTGCAATTGCCAACAAGTGGCACAGGGATAAAATTGACGTTGTCACTTTTGTTACACCGGATAAGGTAAATTTCAAATTCAAAGATGGAGAGACTATAAGCATACCGCTGCCTGATGATGTAATGATGGTTTCAATCGCTCCATACATTAACAAAACTCATACGTGTGCAACACATTATATATCGAGTTGCGATGCGGAATTGAAGAACACAAACATAAAAATCCTAGCGGTTACTGCCGGCGGTAAAACCCTAATCAACAAAACCCTGAAAACAGCTCCGACTGGTTTTTTGGATCTTTGGCTGCCCAGAAATCAGGACATTAAAATAACGGTGAGTGCCAAAGGCAAAAGTGCGACCGGGAGAATATTTACCAATAGAGACAGCAAAACATGCGAAACAACTCTTAAGCTGGAATAATGTAATCAAACTAATTTAATTATTTGGAATCACTACTATCATGGAAAAAACTTCAACAACAACCAGGAAAGGAGCATGACCATGAAGGTATCAAAATCGGAGACGAAAGATCCCGTCTGCGGAATGACCGTGGACGAAGCAACCGCTCCTAGCACTGAACGCGATGGAAAGATGTTCTATTTTTGCAGCGAGCAGTGCCGTCAAAAGTTCCTGTCCACGTCCACCGGCGTTAAGCCGGAGGGCAAGTCTGGCTGCTGCGGATGAAAACGGCATTCTTGTCAACCTTCAATAGTACGCGGCGTCCGGCAAATGGCGCAATAAGAGAATTACATGAATCATCGGCAGGATAAGAAAAGGCATTAGGAAGGAGACGCACGCAATGGAATGGAAGAAAGTGGTAGCCATTATTCGAGAAAATAAACTCAGAGAGGTTGAAGATCGCCTGAAAGATCTCCAGGTGGGAGGCATCAGCGTGACACGCGGTGCAGGCTACGGAGAGTATGCCAACTTGTTTTCATCGGACTGGTGTGTGACTCATGCCCGGCTCGAAATATATTGCGAGGCTTCACGAGCGGACGTTATCGTGCAAGCCATTATGGATACAACTCACACCGGGTCGACAGGAGACGGCATTGTCGTCGTCATTCCAGTAGAAAGGATGTATCGGATCAAAACCAAAACCGAAGCGAAGCCTGAAAAAGCATAGGGAACTAAATTGTTTCCGGTGTTGATGTTTTGCAGGATATACAAAAAAGTTCCTTTCTTAGTCTGAGCCGAATGGTGGCACTGCAAGGGGTTTAATAAAATGAAGATCGCTGACCCAGTATGCAAGATGACCATCGAAAAAGAGGACGCCGTTGCAACCTCTTCCCATAAGGGAAATACGTATCATTTCTGTTCGTCTCATTGCAGAAAATCTTTCGACAAAAATCCTGAATCATACCTTGGTGTGGCAGCGGATAACGAAAAAAAAGAAGGGCAATATGTTAAACTTAAAGTCGAATGGACCTGCCCCATGCACCCCGAGGTTATCCGGGATGCGCCGGGGAATTGTCCGAAGTGCGGCATGGCCCTGGAGCCAAAGACTCCGATGCCGGCAGAGGGGAAGATAGAATATACCTGCCCGATGCATCCGGAAATTATTCGGGACAAACCGGGAAGTTGTCCAAAATGCGGCATGGCCCTGGAACCGAAAACCGTTTCACTTGAGGAAGAAGAAAGTAATCCAGAATATGAAGATATGCGCAAGCGGTTCATTGTGGGCACCATTCTGGCACTCCCTCTGCTGATTATTGCCATGCGCGGTATGATCCCGGGCGGCCGCTTTCTCGACACACTGGCCACTGCCAGAACCTATCAGTGGCTGGAACTGATACTCGCGACGCCGGTGGTGCTCTGGGCGGGATGGCCTTTTTTTGTTCGGGGCGTTCAGTCTGTCATCAACAAAAGTCTGAACATGTTTACCCTGATTGCTCTCGGGGTTTCGGTAGCCTACATCTACAGCCTGATTGGCGTGTTGTTTCCCCAGCTTTTCCCCGCAGCGATGCGGACAGCGGAAGGCACTGTCGGGGTGTATTTTGAAGCAGCGGGTGTTATTGTTGTCTTGATATTGCTGGGACAGGTGTTGGAACTTCGGGCCAGAAGCCGGACCGGCACGGCCATAAAGGCGCTTTTGGGTTTGGCGCCGAAGACAGCCCGGAAAATAGACGCCGACGGAAATGAGAGCGATATTCCCTTGGAGCATGTAGTAAAAGGCGATCACCTGCGAGTCCGGCCGGGAGAAAAGATTCCTGTGGATGGCGTCGTTCTGGAAGGATCAAGCAGCGTCGATGAATCGATGATATCCGGAGAACCGATACCGGTTGAGAAACACGCGAAGGATAAACTCATCGGCGCTACGATTAATGGTACCGGTTCACTGGTTATGGAGACTCAAAAGGTAGGCGCTGAAACCGTTCTGTCGCAAATTGTCAGGATGGTGGCGGACGCCCAGCGAAGCCGCGCGCCAAGTCAGAAGCTAGCCGATGTTGTAGCTGGATACTTTGTTCCGACCGTGATCGTTGTCGCTATTATCGCTTTTGTCATCTGGTATGTCTTCGGTCCTGATCCCCGATTAGCCCACGCACTCATTGCCGCTGTTTCCGTGCTGATCATCGCCTGTCCCTGTGCTTTGGGTTTGGCGACGCCGATGTCGATTATGGTGGCAACGGGCAAGGCAGCAACCATGGGGGTATTGTTTAAAAATGCCGAAGCAATCGAGACTTTAAAAAAAGTTACTATACTGGTGGTTGATAAGACCGGAACCCTGACTGAGGGCAAACCGAAACTCATTGAGGTTGTAGCGGCGCCGGGCTTTGATAAAAACAACGTATTGTTGTTGGCAGCCTCTCTGGAGAAAGGCAGTGAACATCCGCTGGCGGCAGCCATTGTTGAAAGCGCTACCAATCAAAAGCTTCACCTGACTGAGGCGAAAAATTTTGCCTCCCACACCGGCAAGGGTGTTTCCGGCGAGGTTGACGGCCAGGTTGTTTTACTCGGCAACAGCGCATTACTGCAAGAGTTTAAGCTTGATGCCGGCTATTTGGCAGAAAAGGCCGAAACCTTGCGGTCCGAAGGACAGACGGTCATGTTGGTGGGGATTGCCGGAAAGATTGCCGGCTTGCTGGCGGTTGCTGATCCGATAAAAAAGACCACATCAGAAGCAATCCGACAACTGCACGCTGAAGGAATCAGGGTTGTGATGTTGACCGGTGATAATAAGGTAACAGCAGAAGCAGTCGCTAAAAAACTAAATCTGGATGAAGTGATGGCCGAGGTTCTGCCGGATCAAAAGGCGGATGCAGTCAAAAAGTTTCAACAGGGTGGACATATTATTGCCATGGCCGGCGATGGGATCAATGATGCCCCGGCTCTGGCGCAGGCACAAGTGGGGATTGCCATGGGAACGGGTACGGATGTGGCTATGGAAAGCGCCGGTGTCACTTTGGTGAAGGGTGACCTCACTGGAATCGTCCGCGCGAGACATTTGAGCCGCGCCACCATGGACAATATCAAGCAAAACCTGTTCTTTGCTTTTATTTACAATGCTATCAGCGTACCCATCGCAGCGGGTATACTTTATCCCAACTTTGGTATTCTTCTAAGCCCGATCATTGGTGCAGCTGCCATGAGCCTTTCCTCCGTTTCCGTTATCGGAAATGCCCTCGGGCTGCGGAGAGTAAAGATATAACAAAGAGAAGCATCAAACATGATAGGGATCAATTGTTCCGCAGCCTACTTTAGGAGGTTTATTATGAAGCGCATTTTTTTATTTTGATGGTTTTTTTTTATCCGTGGGGCTGGCTTATGGGATCGACTATGAGGTGACGAAGAAGGCGGGAGATTACACGGTGCAGGTCAAGCTCGACAGAAATCCCCCCTGTCGTGGGAGACAACAACATGATGATTTGGTTGAAAGATACCACCGGCAACGATGTCAAGGGCGCTATCATGACGGTGGACTACCGTAAGCACACGTGGTAGATGCCTGCAAAAAAGTACAACTCACGGGCCCAGCCGCATGAAAACAATTACCATGCAATCCTGGCGATCCCCAAGCAAGGAACATGGGATGTCACTATAAACATCAATCATAAAGGGAAGAGTGTGTCCACCAAGTTCAGGATAGATGTGAAGTAGAGGATCCCGATCAAGTTCAGTTAAGGCACCGGCGCTGATGTCCAAAGCATGGGAGACAGCAGGAAAGTAATTTTTAATCAGAAAATATGTTGAACCCGCCTGACCTTCAGTGGTATCAGTATAATAAATTATTCCCGCGACACAGGATGAGAAGGATATGAAAGTCTATTTCGCCGGATCGATCCGGGCAGGACGGGATGACGCCGCGATTTACGAAACCATGATCGTGTGGCTGAAATCTTTCGGTGAGGTGCTGACCGAGCATGTCGGCAGTCCCGCTCTTTCGGTAAAAGGCGACGACGGACCCGACGATCGGTATATCCATGATCGGGACATGGCCTGGCTTAAGTCCTGCGACTGCTTGGTGGCCGAAGTGACGATACCGTCTCTGGGGGTGGGCTATGAACTGGGATGGGCCGTGGCATTGAAAAAACCGGTTTTATGCCTTTATCGGAACCATTTGGAGCAGCCGCTGTCTGCCATGATTGCCGGCAGTCCCATGATACAAACAGTCGCCTATTCCTCCATGGATGAAGCCAAAACAATAATGGAAGAATTCATCAAAAAGACCTCTAAAGGAATTATTTAGAAAAGAAACTTTATGTCCCTCCCTTGAGGGGAGGGATTCAGGGAGGGTGAGGTTAAAATCAGGCTACCCCCGCCCCTCAATCCCCTCCCTCCAGGGGCGGGGAAGCATAAAAGATGGAAGTTTTTTAGGAGTAGAAATGGTCACATCACTGGAATTGCTGGCGCCGGCGGGCGATGCCGACATCGGGATTGCCGCCATTGATCACGGAGCGGATGCCGTGTATATCGGCGCGCCGAAATTTTCAGCAAGAGCCGCCGCCGGTGTGAGCCTCTCCGACATCGCCCGCCTGATCAAGCACGCGCACTTTTATTTTGCCAGAGTTTACGTGGCGCTCAATACCATCCTGACGGATCAGGAGATTTCCGAGTCACTGAATATCATCCGGGAGCTTTATCAATTGGGCACCGACGGCCTGATTATCCAGGATGTGGGTTTGCTGGAACTGGACCTCCCCCCGATTCCGCTGATTGCCAGCACACAGATGCACAACAACACTCCTGAGAAAGTCAAGTTTCTTGAAGATGTCGGTTTTAAACGGGTAATCCTGGCCAGAGAGCTTTCTCTTGAAGAAATTGCCGAAATCCGCAAGCAGACCGGCCGAATAGAACTGGAATCATTTGTACACGGAGCTTTGTGCGTTTCCTACAGCGGGCAATGCTACATGAGTCAGGCCGTGGCGGGCCGCAGCGGCAATCGAGGCGTTTGCGCCCAGCCCTGCCGGTCGCACTACAACTTGACAGATGGCGCAGGCAACAAAATTCTGCAAAACAAGTATCTCCTTTCCCTCAAAGATCTGAATCTGATGAATCGCATGCCGGACCTGGTTGCGGCCGGAATCACCTCCTTTAAAATTGAAGGAAGATACAAGGGAATTGACTATGTAAAAAATGTAACGGCCGCGTACCGGCAGGTCATCGATCAATTCATCAGTAGCCGTGCCGGTTACCGGCGCGGCAGCTCCGGTACGAGTGAAATTACCTTTACGCCGGATGTGAACAGAACCTTCAACCGCGGCTATTCCCAATACTTTATCCTGGGCAAAAGAGAAAAGATTGCCTCCATAGACACGCCGAAATCCATTGGACAGTATTTGGGAAAAATCACTTCTGTGGGAAAGGATTTTTTTCAAATGGCCCGCCATGATCTGCAAAATGGAGACGGACTTTGTTTTTTCACCAGGCAAAAAGATCTGGCCGGCTTCCGGGTGAACCGGGTCGAGAAGGAAAAAATCTACCCGAACAGCATGAGGGGCCTGGAGACCGGCACACCCGTTTATCGCAACCTTGACAGGGCCTTTACCGGAATTTTAAAGAAACCATCAGCCAGACGTCTGATTACCGTGAAAATGGATTTTGTCCAGAATGATACATTCATCAAGCTGACGGTGAAAGACGAAGACGGCTCCACGGCCGAAATGGTCAGGGAGGTTTTGTTTGAACCTTCACGAAATCCGGAGCGGGCCAGAGAACAGATTGAAAAACACCTGACCAGCACCGGCAACACATCTTTCCGGGCGGCAGGATTGACGATTCAACCGCACGAACCGGGATTCCTTTCCGCAAGCCTGTTGAACGGCATCCGGAGGGATGCTCTGGATAAGCTTACTCAAATTCGCTCTGAGGCATACCCCCGCCAGGAAGTACCGTTTACACCCGGTGATGCGCCGTATCCGGAAACGAAACTTGACTTTCGCGCCAATGTTTTCAATGACCTTGCCCGGAAATTTTATGAACGGCACGGTGCAATCGTTACGGAACCGGCCTTTGAAGCCCTTTCCGGTATCACCGGAAAAACGGTGATGACCACCCGCTACTGCATTCGGCATCAACTGGACCTGTGTCCCAAACTGCAAAATCCGGAGCTTCCCATTAAGGAGCCTTGGAAGCTGAAGGATGCTCATCATACCTATCGTCTTGAATTTGACTGCCGTCAGTGCAGAATGTTTTTGATTCTGGAAGACACATAACCTTTTGGCAAAACCTGTCAAACAATCGCCGACTTTTCTTTGCCTTAATCCGAATTTACGACATCATTTTCAGCAAAGACAATATCAACCCGCAGAGGTAGGACGCCAAAAGTATTATTCATACACTCCTGTCGCCGGAGAAACACTAAGCGAAATTTATTTTAAAATAACTGTGCTTTATCATGATTGTTTTTGGCAAGTTTTTACAAATATATCGGATGCTTGAAGATGAATGCGGTATATGTCAGTGCTGATATAAGTCAATATTGACAGAATTGACAAGATGTCTTGTTGCTTCTATAAGTTCTCTGTTTATTAAAAATACATCTCTCGCCGATTTTAACTTAAGAGAATAAATATTAATCCTTGCAGATGGAGAAAATAATGGAAAATAAGATTAAAGTTACCCTTGATGGAAAAGAGGTCTCGGCCGATCCGGGACAGACTATTTTAGAATTAGCCCGCGATAACGGCATTTTTATTCCCACCCTTTGCCATTATCAGAAAACGACCAACGTCGGCGCCTGCCGTGTATGCGTCGTGGAAGTGGAAAACGCCCGATCTCTCGTCGCGGCCTGCTGTATGCCCGTGACTCCGAATATGGTTATTCGCACCGCAACCAAGGCAGTGCGAAACGCTCAGAAAATGATCATTGAACTGTTGTGGTCGTCCGGCGATCATAACTGTCTTTCCTGCGAACAAAACGGCCAGTGCGAATTACAGAATCTGGTTTACTGGTTGAAGATTGATCAGCCCCGCTTTGAAATCAAAGCTCCCGGTTACGCGCTGGACAACAGCAATACCATGATTATGCGCGATCTGAACAAATGCATCCTTTGCGGACGCTGTGTTCGCGCCTGCAACGAAATACAGGTCAACGAAGTGCTGGATTTTGCCAGTCGTAGTTCAAAGGCAAAAGTCGGGCCGGCATTCGATGACGACTATATCAACTCGTCCTGCGTATTTTGCGGCGAATGCCTGCAGGTCTGTCCCACTGGCGCCATCACTTTCAAGCAGGCGAAATTTGGCGGCCGTCCCTGGGAATTGAATAAAGTCCGTACCACCTGCACCTATTGCGGCGTCGGCTGTCAGATGGATCTCTACACCAAGGATAATAAAATCGTCAAGGTCATGGGCAATCGCGAATACGGCTCGCCAAATCAGGGAAGCCTTTGCGTCAAAGGACGTTTCGGCATGGATTTCGTAGCGCATCCCGATCGTCTGAAAACTCCCATGATCCGCTACAAGAAAAACGAAGACTTCAAGGAAGCGAGCTGGGATGAGGCCTTTAAGTTTATTGCCGACAAGCTTTCCAAAATTAAAAAAGAAAACGGCGCCGACTGTATTGCCGGTCTGTCCTCAGCACGCTGTACCAATGAAGAAAATTATCTGTTCCAGAAATTCATGCGGGCGGCAATCGGCACCAACAATGTCGATCACTGTGCCCGACTCTGACACTCCGTAACGGTGGCCGGTCTGGCCGCCACATTCGGCAGCGGTGCAATGACTAATTCTATTGATGAAATTGAATTCACGGATTTGATTCTGGCAACAGGCACCAACACCACTGAGAATCATCCGATCATCGGGATGAAAGTAAAAAGGGCGGTTAAAAAAGGAACGAAGCTGATCGTGATCGATCCGCGTGAAATCGATCTGGTCAAATATGCCGATATCTGGCTGAGGCAGAATCCGGGAACTGATGTCGCCGTTATCAACGGTTTACTGAATGTCATCATTGCCGAAGGTCTTTATGCCAAAGAATATGTGAAAGACAGAACCGAAGGATTCGACGCTTTAAAGAAAGCCGTTGAAAAATACACACCGGTATATGTCGAAAAGATTTCCGGCGTGCCCGCGGAAGATTTGAAGAAAGCCGCCAGAATGTATGCGCAGGCCGAAAGGGCCAGCATTCTTTACGCCATGGGCATTACCCAGCACATCAGCGGCACGGACAACGTTAAGAGCATGGCCAATCTTTCCATGCTTTGCGGCAATGTCGGCATTGAGGGCGGCGGCGTGAATCCGTTGCGCGGCCAGAATAATGTTCAGGGCGCCTGCGACATGGGCGGCCTGCCCAATGTTTATCCGGCCTACCAGCAGGTGGCCAACGAGGATGCCCGCAAGAAATTTGAAGCGGCTTGGAACGCCAAGCTTTCTCCCAAACCGGGATTGACCATCATGGAGATGATGGACGCGGCCGGTAAGGGTACGATTAAAGCGCTTTACATCATGGGCGAAAATCCCATGCTTTCCGATCCTGATTTACATCATGTTAAGGAAGAACTTAAGAAACTGGATTTGATGATTGTCCAGGATTTATTTATGACGGAAACAGCTCAGTTGGCCGACGTCGTTCTGCCGGTGGCCAGCTTTGCCGAAAAGGATGGAACGTTTTCTAATACCGAACGCCGCGTACAGCGCGTGCGCAAGGCAGTTGACGCTCCGGGTGCAGCCAAAGCCGACTGGGAAGTCATCTGCGGTATCTCCAACAAGATGGGTTACGCGATGAAATATGCTTCCGCCAAAGAGATATTTGAAGAAGTGGCGAAAGTCACACCCAGCTACGCGGGAATCTCTTACGAGCGTCTGGAAAAAGGCGGCATTCAGTGGCCCTGCCCCACAGCGGAACATCAGGGAACCAAGTTCCTGCACAAGGATAAATTCTCCCGCGGTCTGGGATTATTCACCGCCATTGAATACATCGCGCCCAATGAATTGCCGGACAAACAATATCCGTTCCTGCTTTCCACCGGACGCGTCCTGTATCATTACCACACCGGCACCATGACCACACGCGCGGAAGGTCTTAACGAACGCTGTCCTGAAAGCCTCGTGGAAATCAATCCGGCAGATGCCGATAAATTGAAAGTATCCGAAGGCCAGAAAGTCAAGGTCACTTCCCGGCGCGGCACGGTGGAAGCCAAAGCCACCATTACCAAAAAGAGCGCTCCGGGCTCGATTTTCATGAACTTCCATTTTGCGGACGCATCCGTGAACCTGCTCACCAATCCGGCTCTGGACCCGATCGGAAAAATTCCGGAATACAAAGTCTGCGCGGTGAAAGTGGAAGCCGCGTAACCGTTCATAAAATAATCAAAACAAAAATAAAAAAGAAATGCCCCTTGAACAGGGGCATTTCTTTTTGTTCTAGCGCTGTCATTCCCGCACAGAAACTGCGTCATAATTTCTGCATCACAATCTATCCGGTCAGGATGACGAGCGCATCCGCAGCGACCGGTTTATTGCCTGCTATAATCAGTGGATTGATATCAATCTCCGCAATTTCGCTATGCCGGAGAGCCAGTTCGCCGATACCCACCAGGGCGCGGACAAGCGCTTCTCGGTCAACGGCGGGACTGCCGCGAAACTCGCCCAGCAGTTTTTTCATTTTTATTTCTTCGATCATCTCTTCGGCATCCGATTCGGTGAAGGGCGCGATGCGGAAGCTCACGTCTTTCATCACTTCGGTGAAGATGCCGCCGATCCCGAACATCACGCACGGACCGAATTGCGGGTCGCGGGTAAGCCCGATGACGAACTCCCGGTTTCCCTTGATCATTTCCTGGACCAGTACACCGTCCATTTTCGAAACCCTGCCGGTGATCTCGTCATAGGCCTCACGCACCGCTTCTGCGTCGGTGAGATTCAGTTTGACAACACCCGCCTCTGTCTTATGCGCCAACGCGCCGGAGCAACCTTTCAAAGCCACCGGGTAGCCGATCTCTTCGGCGAATGTCACGGCCTGTTCACGAGAACGTGCCAGCTTTTCGCGTGTGATGGAGACTCCGGCTGATTCGATGACCGCCTTGGATTCATATTCGGAGAGGCTCTTTTGGCCCCGTTCGATTGCTTTCCTTAAGATCTGATCCATTCTATCGCTCCTTTTTACGCAGATACCTGAACTGCTCATAGGACACAACGAGCGCCCGTACCGCTTCTTCCAGGGAATCAAAAATGGGAATATTGAACTGCTTACGCACCGAGATAATCCGGCTGATAGAATTTGGCGTGTATATAGCGGCGGGTTTATCGTAGTGCTTGCACATTTTCATAACTTCCTTGATGACATCGATGATGAAATCGCGCCAGATACTCGACATCAGAAGAAGCCCGTCTATCTCCGGAGCCGCCAGAATAATGTCGATGAGATCCAGATATACCTGCGGCAGCGCGGGGCCGATGTCTACGGGGTTGTTGATGTTGAACACACCTTTTATCTTTGAAAGTTTCTCCCTTGTCTCCGGTGAGAAACGCGGAATGGTCAATCCCGCTTCTGTCATTATGTCCGCCGATATACTGCCAAAAGCGCCGGAATTGGTAAACGCCGCAATCCTGTTTCCTCTGAGCAGGGGCATTTCGGTAAGCATCTTCGGCAGGGAATACAGTTCGCTGATTGATTTGAGCCTGATAATGCCTGCCTGGCGGCACATGCTGTCGAAAACAACGTCGTTGTTGGCCATACCGGCGGTGTGCGATAGCGCGGCGGCAGTGCCCGCCTCCGTTCTGCCCGATTTGAAGATCATGATCGGTTTTCTAACCCGACGCGCGACATTCATCAGTTTAATTCCGTTGGCGACGTTTTCCAAATACATTGAGATGACCTGCGTGTTATCGCTATTGAAATAGTCCAGCAGATCCGCCTCATCCACGTCGGTTTTATTGCCGATGCTCACCATCTTGTTGATTCCCTGCATGTCGTCCATCAGCGACTCGAAGATCACCACGCCGACACCGCCGCTTTGTATGACATACGACACGCCGCCCGCTTTATTAAAAGCATTTACCATTCCGTCGTACGCGCCGTAAAAACAGCAGAAGCGGGAAACATTGTTCATGACGCCGAGGCAATTCGGACCCAAAAAGCGAATTCCATATTGCTTCGCATAATCGTTTATCTCCATCTGCAGTTTCTTCCCCTCAGCGCCCTGCTCGGAAAATCCGGCACTTTCAATAACAATATTGCGAATGCCTTTTTCTCCGCATTGTTTTACAAACGCGGGCACAACCGAAGCCGGCGTGATAATGACGGCAAGGTCTATGTCATGTGGAACATCCTTTACGGAGGAATATCCGGGGTAATCGCTCACCTCCTCAGCCTTTCTATTGATCGCGACGACCGGCCCAGGAAATTCCAAATAATGTTTTAGAGCATTGCATATGGTCGCGCCGAGATTGAACGGTGTGTTAGACGCGCCGATCACGGCGACGGAATCGGGATTGAAAAATTTTTCCAGCTGGATATTTTGTGTTTTGACATTCATGACGAACCACCGAATCTTTAATATGTAAACGCTGTTTACTTATAAGAACAGTGTTTATAAGTCAAACATTTTTATGCAAAAATTTTTAAGTTCTAATAAATCTGAACAGTTGGATATTGTAGTTTCTCTGAAAAACGGGATACTACCGGTTGGTTATTATTTATTATGCGAGGAATATGATGTGTAAACTTTAGTCAGATTTGCCGCAATTCTTCTTCGATGTTTGAGAATTTCTCTATCGCTTTTATCCGGATGACTTCTGAATGTCGTTACGATTCCGATGAGCGCGGCAAACAACGTATGCGAATGAAAGCGGATGTCGCCCTCTATCTTCATCTTTGTAAACATGGCATCGAAGTGCCCAAGCAGTTTACGTTCCATGCTGTTGAGCTTATCGAAGAGCCCGCGTTCGACCGGACCCTCGAGGAAAAAATTCATCATCGTCCGGTAATAATGATCGTTGCGCGTGAAGAAAACGATGAAATCGTCGATCACTTCCCCGAATGCGCCATCCCTGGAATCGTCAATTCTTTTGCGTATCCTGTCCAGAATCCCACTGATACCCCTTACATAAGTTTCGGCAAACAGGGATCGTTGATCCGGGAAATGGCGGTAAATGAGGGCCGGTGAAATGCCCGCCCTGCGGGCGATGTCCCGCATGTTGACGCGGTTAAAAGACTTTGTCGCGAATTCCTTCTCCGCTGCGTCGATGATGATATCGCGCCGGGCGTTCTTCTCGCTTGCTTTCAGTTCCGAGAGAGTCTTATTATTTTTCATTCGCTTTGGGAACGACCTCTATTTTCAACTTTTTTCAGCCGTGGTAATTACTCTGAATGCTTTCATAATTTGTATTTTTTGTGTGTGGAGTATAGAAAACGCAGTCTGATGTGTCAAGGGGATATTGACAGCAGAATGTTAGGTTTGCGCGGTAAAAGTGGAAGCCGCCTAATTTCGAATAGAACAATCAAAGAATAAAAAGAAATACCCCTGAACAGGGGCATTTTTTTGTTCTACCACTGTCATTCCCGCGAAGGCGGGAATCCAGTTTGCTGTAGGGGGTGTTCTAACCTAAATATCTCTATGGTAAGAAATAGGTCGCGGTCCCTATTAATTCATTGTAATAAATCAGTTGTAAATTATCTCTTCCACTTTCCTGTTAGCATTGCAGCGCATCTTCGTATTTCTTTTTTATGCCTTCCGGCGGATCAGAACGCTTCATCGTCGCGATATTGATAAATACCCCGCCCTGGGCGCCTGCGGCGGCAGTCTTGCCGTTTACAATAAATTCCATATTGGCGACCCAGCCGGAGGAATCGTATTTTTCCATCCAAATGCTCCCGATAACCTCATCGTGTATTCTTATCGGCTTTTTGTAATCTATCTGTGTATGATTGAGTATAGGTACAATCATGTCCGCCATGAGTTTCTGCAGCGAATAATGGACTTCAAGGAATTTGAGCCTTAAGTCCTCCATCCAGCGGATATAGGAAATGTTGCTGACGATACCCATAAAATCTATATCGTAAGTTTTTACCGTGATCGGCATATCAACATTAAGCGTTCTTCCCTGTGACATATGAGCCTCCTTTAATTATGATTTCTACTTCCGTTGGGTCTAATCAAGATTAAATCTGAACTCGATCTCGCACTTTCCGGTTTTGTGCATCTGGCATCCGTCAAAAGCGGCGGGCGTCGTTTCATATTTCACGCCAAGAGCATCAAGCCATCCCTGCACCCTCATGACAATACCGCATTGATAAACATCAATCAGCCCGGCCTGAGAAACACCCTGATGGGCGAAGCATTCGTGAAACCCGCCCCTGAACACATTTTTTTCCGGAAAACCGTAATACAGCTTCATGAATTCAGGCTGTATCAGCTTATATGTCGTGTCTATTATCTCTTTGAGTTCTTCAAATGTAGTGATCACCGCGTTTTTGGGTTTGCCCATCAGCCTCATGATCCTTTTAATTTCGATGGCAGCCATTGCCTTGACAGCGTTTTTGTTTATTTTGTTTGCCTTTTCCACGCCGGTTTCCTGCATCGCGCCGACCAGCCACATTGCGTCATGCGTCATCCAGCCCTTGGAAAAGAATTCCCTGATTTCCTTTTTATCAAGCGTATTCATCAGATCCATGGCATCCTCCTTTTTGGAATTAATCATTAAGCTGTGTATCCCTGAAGTTTATATTAGAATTGTTATATTAGAATATAGATTCTATTATAAAACAAGTCAAGGATATTTTTATGATCTTTACACGGAGATTGTTAGGGCGAAAAATCAAATAAAAGAGTTTCAGAAAAGATATTATTTTGTTTTTTTCATCACGGCTTCATACGTTTCCAGGATGAAATCGGCAACATACCGGGGCGGCATCTGATTGTTCTGCAGATAACGCCGCAGGATTCCCATAGGAGCGTCATGGATGGCATAAAACGTCCGGTCAATGTTCTCTTTGGTGGCACGGCCGAACTGCTTTTTTGTAAAAGCGGCTACGCCTTCCTGCAATTCACCGGATAATTTTTGGGCGCGTTTCTTCAAATTCTCCGGCCATTCGCCGGACGTGAGATCGTCGATTCTGTACAAAAGCATTACACGGGCTTCGTTCGGATGATTGCGGACCCACTCCATGCAGAAAAGCATTGCTTTGAGCCCGTCCGTCTGGAGGATTTTCAGCCACTCGCCCTGAAACGATTCGATGATATTCAGCCACAGTTCGGCAATAAGCGCGTCGCGCGAGGGGAAGCGATGATAAACCGACCCCACCGGGGCGGTAACCCGCGTGGACAGACCCGCGATAGTTAAAGCGCCGAGTCCCTCCTCCGCGATTATCTTTATTGCCGAATTGATGAATTCTTCGTTGTTAAAATAGGCTTTGCGTCCCATGGAAGAGTATTGGAATAGATATTCTATTATGTCAAGGGTAATTCTCCGGACCCTTTCACGTTATAAAACCTGATTTTGTTACTCTCCCTCGCAAAGACACTACAACACAATCTTAAAGTCAGTGAGACCCGCCAGGGCCACGACGGCCGGTTCGGATTATGGCAGAGACTTCAGGCAAGAAAGGTCGCAGTTCTGAAACATGGTCACGTCAAGCTCTTCTTCGATATAGCGTATGTCTTCGGCCAGCATGCAGTCTGCCGTTTCGCCGCGGAAACGCCGTTTGTAGTCGGCAAAGAGGCGGGGTTTTTTGGCGCCCAACTCCGTCGCGACTGCCACGGCCCGGTCGATGACCGATTTGCTTTCGGCGAGTTCATCCACCATGCCCACGGCCAGGGCCGCGGATCCATCGAACTTGCGGCCGGACAAAAAAGCCAAGTCGGTCATGCGCTCACCGATTACGTATTTCACCATGGCCAGGCATCCGGTGGGCGGGATAATGGAAACATCGATTTCCGGAAAGGTGCACACCGCCTTTTCCTTCTGCATAACCCGGTAATCCAGGCACATGGAGAAGGCCAGGGCGCTGGCTACCACATGGCCGTTGATGGCGGCCACCATGGGTTTGGGAAACACAAAGGCCCGGTGGAAAAAGGTGAAAAGTTTCTTGAAAAATTCCTTCATGGCGTCCGCGTCCAGTTTCATAACGTATTGAAGGTCCATGCCGGATGAAAAGAATTGGCCTCCGGCCCCGGTCACCACCACGGCGCGAACCGCATCGTCAGCTTCGACTTTGTCCAAAACCGCGTTAAACTGTTGAATCATTTCCATGTTAAAGGCGTTTTCCGGGCTGTTGTCCATCGCCAGGATCATCACCCCGTTTCTGGTTTCCATTTTGATCGGCATATTTGACCTCCTTTTTCAAAGTTAATGACACCCGCTGAGAACGGGCTTTGCGACGTTCGAAGCTTTGGTGGAATGAGTGAGTAGCTTTTAAATAATTATACCACACGCGTAGTGCTTTGATAAGGTACTTTAATATTTCCGAAGCCTCGTCCTTTTCGATGTTCTAACCTAAAGATCTCTAAGGAAAGAAATAGGGTGCTGTCTCTGGTTTCTATCAATCGCATCATTTTTTATCGAACAGACTTATTTTTAGGAATCCGATAAGGAATCAGCATCGGCACCCTGGAGCTGTATTCACGGTATTGGCTTCCGAATTCACGGTGAAGATCCCGATCCTCCAGAAATGTACCGACAATAATCCATATCGTCCACATCATATTGAATATCAGCCTGTCGAGTGTAAGCACCGGACACGACCAGATTAAAATGATCACAAACAGATACAGTGGATGACGCGACCATCGATAGGGTCCCTTTGCCACGATCTGCTGCGGTTTACTCTGCCTGTTGCTGATATAACGCATGAGCGGCTTGACGCCAAGAGCGTCGAATGAACCAAGCGCTTTCGACCCCCAGAAAAATCCAGCCAGACAAAGAAAAAATAGAGCGCGAAGAATCCAGAAAATAATACCGTCGGCATTCGCTACGAGAGTGGCGGATTTCTGCCAGAAAGCCATGACCAGCAGTAAGGCAATGGCTGAGGTTATTCCATAGAACGCACTATGATATATATCCGGCATGTATTTCCCAAGCCATTGCTTGAATCCTCTGCGCACCATTATACTGTGTTGCAGGAAGAACATCATCGATAAAAAGATGTCTATCAGCAATCCATCTACAGAGCTAAGGCCAAGATCAATCAGAGTAAAGGAGCCCCAAAAAAGAAAGAGCGTAAACATGATTCCCGATACCGGCCCAAGTATCTTAAGAATCCAGATGATGATAACAATTTTAGTATGATTCCTGATTAAATCACGATTGAAGGTATTAATAAGAACGCTCATCGGACGTTACCTGTTATTTCTTTTAGCTGTATTTTTTAATCATTTCATTTTTTTCATTCTCAGGCAGAGACTTGAGATACGACTTCCATCCCGGACACCAGGTTAAATGCCATTTCCAGATTTTGCTGATTATGGAATTCGGGTTTTTATCATAACGCGATTTCATGCTGCAGTTGGAACATTTACTTTCTCCCATGATAAATCCTCCCTGGTGAACATTTTATCGTGTTAATTAATAACGGTATCACTGCCGGCAATATCAATCTTACGTTTTAATATACCGGCAGTTTACCGCTGCCTGATTATACGCCTCTCTTTTTTTTTAACATCATCATTTTAACGATGCGCTTTATTAATCAGGGCCGCCGCAACCAGCCAGGTGCCGGCCAGAACGAGCACCAACGGCCAGAAAAGCGTCATTATTTCAGGTGAAAACCAGCGCGCTTCCTTTCCGATCCAGAAAAGCCCGACGATAATAAAGAATAATCCACAGAAGACGCGGTTGCCCGGCGCACCACACATCCCAAAACAGTGAGATCTTTTTCTAATTGCCTCACTTGAATTATTTTCTCCCATCATGTTCTTACTCCTGTATTGCCTTAAATCATTTACTTTTTAATTATTTACTTTTTCGTTTGATTTTTCATCCATTCCTTTACAGCATTGTGCCATCTTCGACATGCATGCTTCAAAATCAAATTTCCCGTCTTTTGTTCCGCAGAACTGTTTCATCATTTGTTCACAGCCTTTAAAATCAGGCTTCTGCCCCTTTTCCTCCGCCGATCCGGGATTGCAGCATTGGTTCATAAAGGACTGACAGAACTCAACCCCCTTTTTCCTGCCGGCTTCTTCCTGTGTTGACATAAGACCTCCTCCTTTTTTCATATTTAGATATATCTATATTTCGATATATATCTAAATATAATATTGCTCATGCCTTTGTCAAGGATATTTTTACAAAAAAATAACAATGTCATATCTCTTTATAATTTAAGTATTTACGATTTATGGAATATTAAATCTGCAAGGGATTCTTCGTTTGATCCGTTGAACAAACACGTTGTTTTATTATTTTATAACTTTGTTGAGATATTCAACCATCATCCTGATGGTTTCATCTACAGGCATTCAAAGAATTGTCTGGCCCCTTCTTTCGCATCTGACAAGTCCGGCATTACGAAGTTCCTTGATGTGATGAGAAATCGTGGGAAGAGAAATATTAATATTACTGGCAACATTACATACGGAAGGCTGGTTATCTTTATTGAGCATTGCCTGCGCCCGGCAAAGCCTGATATTTTCAAAAACAGCCAAACGGGTTTCATTGGATAAAGCCTTAAACGCGGCAGACATACGCTCCATATTTTTATCGCGGTTCTTCTTGCTTGCTTTTTCCGGCATAGTATTCGACCTTTCGGTTTAATTTAGATGTTTCTATACTTATACAATAGTAAATATAATTCTCAATCAATTTTGTCAACAGGTTTGTAATCCATTTCTTCGGCAGGATTTGGATTCAGAATAGACTTAAAATCCGGGGATTATTGAATTACGCAGCGAATAAGATGGAGTTTTTCAAGCGCCCGCATTCCTTTTATATAATATGGACCGCTTGTTATTATTGTTTTACAATAATTAGTTATTGACAAACAATCATTATTGTGTTAGATTCCCATAAAATTCAAAAAGGGAGAAGCTATTATGGATAACCTATCTAAAATTAAAAAATTCAGTAAACAATTTTATTTACTGCTTTCTATTCTGCTTGCAGTGATACCGTTATTGAATATTGGATTCTGGTCGCTGATCAATTATCTGCCGGAAACATTGATAAACATAAATACTACCGGAAGCCCGATAGTTCCCAACAAGTTGTCGCTTCAGTTGCAGGTGATCGGATTTATCATAAGCCTGCTGCCCCTTTCCGCTTTGCTTTACTGCATCATGAATATCAGAAAGCTGTTTTCCTTTTACAAGGAAGGCGTGATATTTTCTTTTGAGCATGTAATCCTTTTCAAAAAGACAGCAACGGCCCTTATGCTCTGGGTCATCCTGAAAATAATCTACGATTCCGCCGTAAGCGTAATATTCACTTTTGGGAATCCTCCCGGCCAGAGACTACTCAGAGTCGGGTTTAGCTCGGGAGAAGTCACAGCGCTTCTCGTGGGAGGAATTATTCTCATCATAGCGTGGGTCATGGATGAAGGAAGAATCCTGAACGAAGAAAAAGAACTGACCATATAACCGGGGCCGATATGACTATAAATATAAGCCTTGATGTGATTTTGGCAAAGCGCAAGATGAAATCGAATGAACTCGCCAAACTGGTGGGAATAACCGAGCAGAATTTATCCATTCTGAAAACGGGGAAAGCCAGGGCGATCCGCATTTCCACACTGGATGCCATATGCAAGCATCTTGAATGCCAGCCCGGCGACATCCTGGAATACAGTGATGACGAACCGGCATAAACCGCCGCGTCAGATATTGATTAGAGCGCTGTGCCTGGTTTCCTCTATAATCTTTCCGCCATCGATGGAAAGGAGACGAAAGGATAAAACTGAAAACCAGTATGGTGATCTTATTCCTTTATTAGCCACTCTTTCGCTTCTTCTTCCGTGGCAAAAGGAACAATTTTATCTTTACTGAAAGTATTATATGCCTGAAGAAGGATGCTTTGAATACCGGTAATGCCGACAGCGGCCGTTTTCTTCTCCATGATCGCGAATAATTCTTTTCCGAGTTTTTTTGCCTCTGCCATAAACTCCGGTGTTGCTTTGGAATTACGAAAATCATTTAGAACGAGTCCAGGTTCTTTCCAGCCTCGCACTTCCTTTGCCTCTTCGTGAAGGGTTGTTATGGCCTGATTTCCAGTCGTATTGGTGTAGTCAACATATAGAATCGATTTCCCTTTGTACTGTATGTATTTTACCGGCATCGCAAAAAAACCCCCTTATTTATGTAAAATTAATTGTTGTTCCCTCACTTTATTTAAAACAATTTTTTTGTTGAGAAAAGTATAAGCAAAAAGTGCCACATATGTCAATATAGACATAATGTCTAAGGCAAAGATTGAAGAAATTATGTAGTGCGCAGCTTTAGCTGCGTTCTAATAATGTCTGTATCTGTCATTGCCCAACTTGATTGGGCAATCCAGTTTTTTATTAGTTAAGTGATAAGTTCCACAAATTCCAATACCGCATTGAACATGAGCCAGGCAAAGACTTGACCCCTTTGCCTTTGAAATATTTATTGACATTTTACGGTTTAGCTACTATACTATCGCCATGGTCATTGATAAAAATATAGTAAGAGACATGATGGTTGATTTCTTAAGGCTTGTGAACAAGTTTAACAAGCTGGAGAAAAAGCCCCTCGATTTCGGTACAGGAGATTTATTGTATCCAAGCGAAATTCACATGATTGACGAAATAGGAAAGAAAAAGGGGCAGACCGTCACCGAACTTTGCAAGCGTTTCGGGGTGACCAAGGGAGCCGTTTCACAGATTGTCGGAAAATTATCCCGTAAAGGCTATATCGATAAACTGAAAAATGAAAAATCCGGCAAAGAAATATTACTTTCCCTGACCGCAAAAGGCCTTAAAGCTTACAAGGGGCATGTCAAAATGCACAACGCGATCGACGAGGATTTTGCGATAAATTTAAAGAATATGAATATGAGACAGGTAGAGCAGTTCAGGGATAATCTTAAAATGATCGAGAATCATACGGACAAATACCTTAATCTGCCCAAAACATAAAATTTTTTAACATAACGGTTTAGCTACTATACCGTTATGTACGATGACATTCAGGGAGGAATTACCATGAAAACGGATTTCAAAATTGGAACGCATCAATTTCATAAAGAGCCGAATATGAATTATGCCTTGAACCGCATATACGCGGTCAACGGCGGCGATCTTGATGAAATAAAGAAAGCGGCAGCAAAAATACAAACCATTGACGACTGGATAAAAGAATTCCTGCGGCTTGCGGACACTGCCCTTTCAGAAGGAAGATTGATGAACGCGTCAGCCTATTTCCGGGCGGCGAATTTCTACCTCTCCTGCAACGATTCGAGAAAAAGGGAAACGTACGAAAAATATGTCTCCCTGATACGCGATATTTATAAAGAAGAATTTGCGAATGGCGGCATCAGGGAAAAGCACGTACCCTTTGCCGACGGATATATACCGGTGTGGCATAATGAAGCCACATGTTCAGAAGAGGTAAAAAATACGGTCGTCATGCATCTTGGGTATGATTCCATAAAGGAAGAACTTATACCTATAATTGACTATTTTCGCAGGGCGAATATTGATTTTTATTTATTCGAAGGACCCGGACAGGGGGAAGCCCTGCAAAAAGGCAATCTGTGGATGACGCATGAATGGGAAAAACCGGTCAAGGCCGTGCTCGATCACTTTAATTTAAACGACGTGACGCTTATCGGCATAAGTCTCGGCGGATATCTGGCACCAAGGGCAGCCGCGTTCGAAAAGAGAATAAGCCGGGTCATCGCCTGGGGAGTCATGTACGACTTTTTTGACACTGTATTGTCCCGCAGGGGGAAATTTTTCAAATACATTCTCAAAACATTACTTATTCTGCGTGCGTCCGCTATTGTCAATATTATTGCCGGGCTTAAAATGAAAAGGGACACATACGCCCGATGGGGTATTGAACAGGGGTTTTATGTCTACGGCGTGAAAACTCCTTACGAATATTTCTGTAAGCTTAAAAATTATTCCATGAAAAAAATATCGCATCTGGTCTTGCAGGATTTTCTGCTTCTGGGAAGCACTCACGACCACTTTATTCCGCAGGATCATTTCTTCCGGCAGGCGAAAGCTCTTGTCAACGTGAGATCTTTCACGGGAAGGATCTTTACAAAGTACGAAAAAGCGGAAAATCATGTGAGTTTCGGTAATACGCCGCTGGTGCTCGATTGTATGATTAACTGGATTAAGGAACATTCCCGTCGTTATAATACATAAAGACGCCAAACTATAATTAGGAGGCGCGAAACATGCGAAAGCCCGCCATCGCCGATATTATGGAAAAATTAAAGGACGAAAGAGGGAAAAAAGTGATTTTCCTATCGCATTGCCTGCTCAATGAAAACACCCGATATTTGGGAGGAGCTTCACGCAGGGCTTGCGTGGATGAGATCGTCGACCGGCTGCAAAAAAAGGGAATCGGCATTGTTCAAATGAAATGCCCCGAACAGAAAGCATGGGGCGGCGTGCTGAAGCGGGAAATGCTGATGGGCTACTGCATTAAAGGAACATGGCTTAAGGCCTTTTTAAAGCCGTTTATGATTTTATTCCTGTGGAAAACAAAAATCTATTTCAGAATAATCGCCAAAGAAGTAGTGTCCGAAATCAGAGACTACATCGATTCCGGCTTCGAGGTTTCGGGAATCGTCGGAATAAAAGGCTCGCCTTCCTGCGGGGTTTCCGCCGCGCTGGATCTGAAAAAATCCGCTCAGTTCGCCGCCGATCTGGATATCGAAACCTTGAGCAGTGAATATTTTAATGAAAACTGTTATAAAAAGTGTATGGCTGAAAGAAGCGGTCTTTTTTTCGAGGAATTGAAAAAGCGTCTTTCCTCACAAAATATCAACATAACCTTCTTTGAACACGATTTGCCCGGAGAAATAAGCGGTAAAGAGAGTAATGTTAATTTTGATCAAATCCTGTAAAGTATGCCTCAAAGTCGGCACGGCAGGCAAACTTCGCTAATGTATTAAGAAGACATAAAATGAACAATGTAATCTTAATCGGACTAGTCAGTTTCTTTGCGGATTTAAGCACCGAGATGGTTTATCCGCTTATTCCGCTTTACCTGACGACGGTATTCGGCGCGACGCCCGCCCTTGTCGGCCTGATTGAAGGAATCGCGGAAAGCATCGCCAGTCTTCTGAAAGTCTTCAGCGGCTACATTACCGACAAATACCGCAGGAAAAAACCCGTCGCCTTTGCCGGCTACGCGGCAGGTCTTGTGTACAAGCTGATTCTGCTTATTGCCGGTTCGTGGCAGAGCGTCCTTGCGGCGCGGGTGATAGACCGCTTCGGTAAAGGCATCCGCACGGCTCCCCGTGATGTTCTGGTCAGCGAAAGTTGCGAGGCGAACAATCTGGGACATTCCTTCGGCATCCACAAGGCTCTCGACATGGCCGGTTCCGCCGCGGGAATTCTGATAGCCTTCTTTATCATGACAGCGTGGCAGGGAGAATACGCCTATAAGCAGCTCTTTTTGCTTTCGTGTATTCCGGCAATTCTGTCGCTTTTCATGTTTATATTCATCAGGGAAACAGCCAGCCGATGCGAAACAGGCAAACCGCTTCATCTTATCAACGGATTGAAGAATCTCGACGCGCGTCTCAAGCTTTATCTTGTTGTCGTCTTTCTGTTCACGCTCGGCAATTCATCCAACGCCTTCCTGCTTCTTCGGGCGGGAAACGTCGGCTTCAGC
This sequence comes from Deltaproteobacteria bacterium HGW-Deltaproteobacteria-13, assembly GCA_002840555.1. Taxonomy (GTDB): domain Bacteria; phylum Desulfobacterota; class Syntrophia; order Syntrophales; family Smithellaceae; genus Smithella. Next base: position 634 of record PHBJ01000021.1, on the reverse strand, counting down.
GCCGCGAACGTGGTGCTTCTCTACTTTTTATACACAATAGTTTCGTCTGTGTTTGCCATACCTTTCGGCAAACGGTCCGACCGCATCGGGAGAAAACGCCTGCTGGTTGCCGGTTACGCCGTGTTCGCGGTCGCGTACGCCGGATTTGCCTGGGCGCCGGATAAGACAGTCATCATTGCCGCGTTCGCGCTTTACGGGATATTCACCGCCATGACGGCGGGAGTTGAACGCGCCTTTGTTTCGGAAATCGCTCCGGAAAATCTGAAAGGAACTCTGCTGGGGCTTCATTCGACCATTGTGGGAATCGCCCTGCTCCCGGCAAGCATCATTGCCGGACTGCTCTGGACAGCGTTCGGCCCTGTGATCCCTTTTGCTTTCGGGGCCAGCCTGTCGCTCGCCTCGGCGCTGATACTCGCCTTCGGCCTGACGCAAAAACCTGTCAAGATTTAAACTAGTGCGCTGTTGTTAATTACCTAAAATATGAGCCAAGCAAAGACTTGACCCCTTTACTCTCAATCGAAAGACGATTAAACCAGCGCAAGAAAACTAGTATGGTGAACCTCCCCCAGTTTAACGGACACTTCAAAAAGTATACAGAAAAGTGGTATACAATGCAAAAGAAAGGAGTGTTCAA
>PHBJ01000020.1 GCA_002840555.1 Deltaproteobacteria bacterium HGW-Deltaproteobacteria-13 | reverse complement strand
GCGACAGCCTGGCTCTTGCTCATCAGATGGCGGTCAGATGGCTTCTTTCCGAATACAGCAGTCCTCATAAAAAGCTGATCATTATTATTCATGCAGGACTGGTCGCGGAAACTAATCTGGTCATCCAGCCGCTTTTGGAAACAAAGCTTACAGGGGAGACTGGTATCTACCTGACAGATTATGCTCATTTATGCGCGCGTGTTGCCGAGGTTAAAGTCGGGTTTGAAGGCTACAAGAATAAGTCCACGTCTGAGGAAAGCTATATTAGCGATGTTTGGACTGTCAAATTTTTCAAGTCGTACAACTATTATGATTATATTCCTTATCTGCTGGAAGAGAGGATGCTTCCCGTTTCCCAAACCGGTCTCTCCTATAGCAAATTCCAACAGGCCCTTTACTTTCCGGAAATGTTTTCGGAGAGTCCGTTTGAAGCGCTCCGGGCAATGCACCGGTTCCCCCAAAGCAGTCTGCTTTTAATTGAAATTGCCAAAGTGCTTCGTGCCCGGCAGATGCCATATGAAGCGGATGCCATCATTTCCAACTTACTGTTATCCGATCCACACAATGTCATTGCCAGAACCATGCGGATGCTTATTTTTGAAAATATCGCTCATTCACACACTGATTTTCATATTTCCGAACTGGCTTTTAACCGGGCAATAGCTGAAAGTGAATTTATAATCAGGCGTTGTAATGGTGAGGAAGCCATCTGGTGCGAAATCGGGCTTCTTTATTATGGACGGGCAAAAAAATATATTAATTATCTTAGAGGAGATAATGCATCAAATACACACAACATTCATAAAGAAGATGTTTTAAATAGCTTAAAAAAAGCAAATGAGTTTTTCTTAAATGGCATGGCCGCTTCTCCAACCGGTAAAGACGCAAGCTCTCTTTTGTTCTTTATGTGTACGCTTGGTTTTATTGAGCTGATATCTACAGGTGAAAATCTTTTTGATAAAACAGCATATCCCATCCTTACAGATAAACATGATGTTTTAAGAAAGGTTGGCACTCGTTTTTTCATCGAAATCGGCTGGTTAAGAAATGCCGTCTCTCCGGAAGGGAATGTAAATGAATCAGCATTTTATGCTTTATTGTTAGTATTAAGAAATATCGTCGCAAGATTTGAAAATTCCATGCTGGCCAAAGGCTATATTCCTTATGTCAAATACTTGACTTGTATTCTCATATGGGATTTTGCTCCATTTTTAACGACAGGAATATGTAAACATATTTTGGGGCTATTAAATGAAGCATGCATCGAAACAGAAAAGCTCATTCTTGAAAATGTTTTAGTATATCAGATATCAATAAATTTTATTTCAGCGGATAAATTTCTTTCTCGTATTCAGGAAGCTACTGATATCATCAATAATTACCTAACAGCCGACGAATTAAAAAAAGATGATACCTCGCTCATTAATCAGGATCAATTAAAAGAAATGTCCAAAACAAAATTTCTGCTTTTGGAACTCGATCGGCTTTAAGTCCAGAAGTTTTGACGGTAATTTTATAATATATTTTTTGATTTTAGTATTTGCCAAATATATTTTCTCGCCGGATTAAGTCACAAATTAATATGATGAAAATTATTGAATCAATGTATGCTCATCAGAAAATTCCCATAAAAAAAGCCCCCCTTGAAACCTTGACCTCAAGGGGGGCAACCGCTATATAAACAGATCATGATTTTTTTGCAGCGGTTAATTTAACTATTTACTCAATCCACAAATCTCGTTAACCGTTTACTTATGTTACAATGATCTTAACTGCTTCAATAACCGGGTTGGTGAACAGAGCCATCAGTATGGTGTAAAGAGCGAACGCACCAACCATTTCTGCTACGTACATCTTTTCGTATTTCTTTTTCAGAGTCATCAAAATTAAACCGCCGATAATCAAGCAACCCAATTGAAAGAAGGGGAAATTAGCTGCTCCAGTTGCCGCATACTCGGCGAAACCAAAAGTTGCAGTTAAAAGAATAACCGCCGCCGCTACTACTGTTGTTCTTAATGTCTTTTTCATGATCTGTTACCTCCTTAGCAGGTAATTTGTTTATTTGACTTTATACTACTGAAATTATCGTGCCATATTTACAAAAGGTAGTAAAAATATTGTAACTATAAGAAATAAAATGTGATTTTAAAAATATGTTACTGCGGTTGAAGATGTAAATTCTTTTTTTTTGCCCATTTATTTTAATGAAACATTAAAGCCGTTGAATAAAATATGAAAGGTTTCCCAAGCAGGATAAAAAAACAGAGATCAAAGGAGAGTTAATGTTTTGAGGGTTTGAAATTAAAAAAACGTATAGTTATCAACGGCCTGAAAACACTAAACTTATTGCATGAAGTGACTGACCGTGTCGCGCAGAGCCTCACTCTCACACAGAAAGGACAAATGGCCGCAATCGCCGGCAAACTCAAAGGTGTCGGCATGCAATGATCTTGCAAGCGTCTGAGCCGGCTCGGGATTTACCGTAAGATCCTGCTGTGCCCAGACGATCAGGGCTTTTGCCCGTATGGTTTTCACGGCGGGATCAATCGCCTCTCCGAATGATCGATAGATATCATGACCCATGATGGCTTTTAGCTGCCATACCCAATCGAAGGCATTGCGTTTTATGAAATTTTTTTCCATTTCGGCAAGAAATTGCGGAAATGATTCCGGCGTCGTATTCGCCGTAATGTTACGGGGCGTTCTCAAATGGAGATTATGTATCGCCGCCAATGTTTTCATGGAAGCATTTTCCCCCTGCGATTTTCCCCGGCACGCATCGAGTGCGCTTAATTCAGCCTGCCACAAAAGCAGATCATACGAAGTTAATCGCGGCGATCCGGCAACAGCAACGGCCTTATTGAGGAACTCGGGATAGGAAACCATCCACTGATAGGCCATCATTGCGCCCATGGAAATGCCGATTACGCCATGAAGACGGGGCAGCTGCAAATATCGGGAGAGAAGGAGGTGCTGCGCATTCACCATATCCTTAATGGAAAATTGCGGAAAGACCTGATCGGGCTGACTCTTGCTATTGGAAGGTGAAGAAGATACGCCATTACCAAAAGCATCGACGGCGACAATAAAGTATTTTGAGCTGTCGGCCATTTTCCCCGGCCCGATGAATCCCAGATCAACCAAATCCTGAGTTGTTCCGGCAAGCCAGGTGGGAAACAGCAATACATTGGATTTTGCGGGATTCAAAACGCCAAAGGTGCGATAGGCCACGCGACAATCCCGGATGACCTGGCCATTTTCCAGAGTATAGTTTCCCAGGTCTGCAAAATGAAGATTATCCTGGCCAAAGACACTGCTGCTCCAAAGGAATAACATTGCTATAATCATGAAAATACGGATGAATGTTTTCACGTATCAATCTCCTTTAACCTGACGCGATTGCTATGAAAGCTCTTCTTAGTCATCATACATATTGTCATGAATTTATCAATTGAACATTTCAGAAAGCCTAGGTTACAGGTTATTGTATTATTTTTTAATAATCCACCCGAAACAATTTGATCTGACGGTAATATTTGTTTGACTTTTTGCCGGTGCCAATTTAAGTTTCCTGACGTCTAAACAAATGTAATGACTACAACCTAAGGACAAGGCTGTGACTTGAAAAAACGTATTGTAATAACCGGATTGGGAACGTTGAATGCAATTGCCAATAATGTCCCTGATTTCGCGCGCGCACTAAGGGGAGGTTCATGCGGCATAGGGGCAATCGATCTGTTTGATACAGAAGGATTCCGCAGCCGGACGGGCGGCCAGATTAAAAATTTTATCGCCCGCGATTATATTCCCCGAAATTTTTCTATCAAAAGAATGTCGCGGGCGGATATGCTTTCTTTTGCCGCGACACTCGAAGCTCTGCGTGATGCCGCGCTCTATCCCCCGCCGGAAGAATTAAAAGAAGAAATCGGCATTGCTATCGGCGGCGGTGCGGGCGGGCTTCTGGAAGCGGAAGAATTCTACGCAGATTTCTTAAAAAAGAATGGCCGCAACGCGAAGTTTTCCACACTCTCCTCCTTGTTCTGTGCCTCTTCCGCTGATCGGATTGCCTCCACCTTCGGTTTTACGGGGCCGAAATTAACTTTCATGACAGCCTGCTCCGCGGGCGCAACAGCCATAGGCTACGCGCGGGACTTAATCGTAAATGGCCAGGCGTCTATCATGCTTGCCGGAGGCGTTGAACCGATGTCCCGCCTGACTTACGCGGCATTTAACGCGCTGAAATCCGTTGATCCGGAAACTTGCCGGCCTTTTGATAAAAACCGTTTGGGACTTTCACTTGGCGAGGCGGCGGCGATAATGGTTCTGGAGGAAATGGACGCGGCGCTGGAGAGAGGGGCAAAAATTTATGGTGAGATCCTGGGCTATGGTATTACCTGCGACGCCTATCATATGACCGCCCCTGACGAGCAGGCTTCCGGCGCTGTTCGCTCCATGCAGGCGGCGTTTAAAGACAGCGGCCTCTCCATTGATGATATTGATTATATTAACGCTCACGGCACGGCCACAACGGTCAATGATGTCATGGAGACCAAGGCCATCAAAGCAGTATTCGGCAGGCGCGCATATTCCATTCCGGTGAGTTCTACCAAGTCCATGCACGCGCATACGCTGGGAGCCTCAGGCGCTCTTGAAGGCATTGTCTCCGTACTGGCCCTTCGGCATGGTTTTATCCCGCCGACAATAAATTATCAGGAAAACGATCCCCTGTGCGATCTGGATTATGTCACGACCGGTTCAAGGGAAACCCGTCTGCGTGCCGTTCTTTCCAATTCCTTCGCCTTCGGGGGAAACAACACGACGTTAATTTTCGGCGGACATTCCGAAAGGGGTGCTGCCCATGAATAAAAATCAGCCAACAGATAACGCTCAACGAGTGGTCGTAACCGGCATCGGCATGGTAACGCCTCTGGGAATAGGCAAGGAGGAGTTTGGCCGGAGGCTTTTTTCAGGCGAAACCGGAATTGCGGAAATCAAATCATTCGATACCGACACATTGGGCTCGCATCTGGGCGCGGAAGTGACCAACTTCAACCCGCGTGATTTTATTTCCGTGAAAAATATCCGGCGAATGGATAAAATATCTCTGCTGGCGGCGGCTTCCGCACGTCTGGCTGTGGAAGACGCAGGCCTGCAAATTACGGATGGAAACCGTGACCGCGTCGGCATTATGCTGGGCACCGCTTTCGGAGCGACAGATATTACCGTCCAATTTTTAGGAACACTGTTTAATGAAGGTCCCGCTTCCGTCAATCCGATACTGGTGCCAAATACTGTAATGAACGCCGCCGCCGGTCATACTTCCATCGAATTGGGATTTCGCGGCATCAATACAACGGTAACGCATTTCGCCGTTTCCGCCGAAAACGCGATTACTTATGCCGCGGCGGAAATCAAACGCGGCACCGCCGATTATATTCTTGCCGGCGGTGTGGACATTTTATCCAAATTTTACTATGAGTCGCTGACAAAATTTCACAGCCTCTCCCCCCAGAATGGAGGGAACGAAGCGTGTCGCCCCTTCGACAAAGAGCGAAACGGAATGATCGTTGGAGAAGGTTGCGGAATAATTTGTCTGGAGAGCCTGCAATCCGCAAGAGCCAGAGGGCGCAAGCCTTATTGCGAAATTAAAGGCACAGGCATGGGTTCGTCGCCAACCAAACCGACGGCCTGGCCCCAAGACTTAGACGGCATAAAACGAACATTGAACCGCGCACTGAAAAATGCGGGCATAACGACAAACGATATCCAGGCTATTTTTGCGGCGGGCAACGGCGATAAGATTCTCGATGTCGTGGAAGCCCAAGCTTATGAAGAAATATTTGCCGGTGCGGAGAATAAACCATTAATTACCGCGCTCAAAGGAGCCACAGGAGAAAGCTTCTCCGGCGGTGGCATCAGGGCTTGCGCGTTGGCGCTGTCCATGGAAAAAAATGTTCTGCCGCCGGCGGCGGGACTTACCAATCCTCTGTTGCCGCTTGATTTTGTTATTGGCAGGAAAAAAGAACTGGATATCCATAACACGGCCCTAGCCGGTATTTCTTTCGGCGGTACTTACGCATATTTAATTTTCGGAAAATAAAATTTTAAGGGAAACGTCGTACGTGTCTCTTGTGACCTTCAGGTTATCAAACCGGTCAGACAAGGCGCCCCATGGTTCGGACTATATTGTTTTTTCGAATACATGAAAGGATGGCGGCTGGAAAGAAGGGTATTATGTTTTCAAAATTTTTGTCTCATTAAAATCCCCCGGGAGAATACCTGCCTCCCGGGGGTTAGTCTAAATATCAAACAAAGTTTCTCTTAGAAACTGAGAGTAAGTTTGTTGATGAGAATGAAGTCGTCCTGAACGTCCATGCCCGGCACACCGTAGCCTTTGAAGTAATCACCGGTGAAGAGATAACCTGCGCCCAGCATATAGGACAGGTTATTGGTTATTTTATAGGTACCGGTCAGGTCAATTTCAAAGCCGTAGCCGCCATTCGGGAAGTGGACGCCGCTATAAGGAGCAATTTCTGGTTTCTTATCGGCTGTCGCCCACGAAAGCGATGCCAGAAGATCTAACTTCGGAGTGGGGCTTGCGCCAACTCTACCCTGCAAGAACCAGGCATTTTTCATCGGGCCGCCCACCGAAGTCGTATTCAACCCGGGCAGATTCCAACCGTTTATTCCGCCTATCCAGTATTGAACGGTATCATAGTTGAACATGAGCAGGCAGGGATTAAAGTCAATTCCACCTGTATTCGCGTCATGAACTACGCCATCCATTATATTATCATCTCCCTGCACGTAAGCAAATGTACCGCCTACAGTAAACATACCAAATTTGGCAGTGGCATCCAAAAATGCACTCAGAGAGTCTATCCTCTTATCAGAATTGGTAAATGGCACCCCATACTCTGCGGATACCGCGTCACCCCACTGATAATTTATTTCGCCCTGAAGAGCTACCGGTCCGATATTGGCTTTGAAATAAGGCATTATCTTGTAACTTCTTGACAGGAAAGCAAGCTGCCCGTACGCACCGGGGAAAGGCATAACCCAGTTTGCACGGCCTCTATTGCTGGCATCACGGCTGTAAATAAAAAGAGCGCCGGCCTGGCCGTTGGCTTTCTCATTCTTGAAGGGGTAAATAAAGCCCGCTCGGTAAGAGTCTGTATCTCTGTCTGTTTTATTCGCCATGACATTATTATACCAGTACCAGGACTGCGTGCTTACTGCACTCGAACTATTGTCTGCCAGCTTAGCGAAATTGGCCAACAGGATAACCGGTCCGACAGGAGCTGACCATTTAATCAGGCCAACGGTAGGTCCTGTGCTGTCATTTCCAAAAACGGTTCCCCATGTGGAGTCCGGCATATAACCAACTTCGAACTTACCGATGGGAGAGGTGTAATCAATGTAAGCCACATCAAAAGCGATGTTTTCGGATTCCGCTCTTGTTCCGGCTGACATGGTAGGTTCTGTAGCGTTAACTTGCCAAACGTTAGATCTGGCGCCTCCCCAGATTCTTTCCAGAGCGTCAAAACGGGTTACCAGTTTCAGGCCCGGAGATACGATAAAGTCTGTACCGACGCGCAGTCTCTGATAAAAGAAAGCCGTACTGATGTCCGAAGGAAGATATCTCACGGAAGGTGGCTTTACGGTTGGGTCGGCTGGAAATAAGACCGTCACACTGTCTGTGCTATTTACATTGACTTTATTTAAATACAGGCCGCCGACATAATAATCGGCGCTTACTTTTACGTCAACCGCGAAGGCTGACACGCTAAAGGCCATGACCAGCCCCAGCGACAACAAAACCATCCAAAATCTCTTCATTTTTTCTCCTTTCCTCCTAAATAAAAGAAAGTTGGTAATTTCCGCTTTAGAAAACGGGTATTTTCTAAAACAACATCTGTCAATATCTTTTGCATCCTACAGGAAACTTTCATTATTTTCTAGTTAAAAGATGCTTAATAATAGAAATCCCATAGGATTCTTTGTTAAACACTCTTCACGAGACAATAATTTTAAACAGGAACCCGGAGCTAAAAATATTTGGGCGGTAACACGGGAAGATTTAAATAAGAACCGAGAAAATAATTAAAAGATTCGGGAGCTATCCAGCCGAATCCGGCCAGAGGATAGAAGGTCATTTCTCCAAAGTAAATCCTGTGATTTACAAAAATCAAATCCACCCGGACAAAAGGAAATCCTTTGGATAATACAGCGGCGTCTTCAAGCATCTTCTCATACTGCGGATCCTTAGTAGCCGGTAGGGATAAAGGAGGATCCATATATTCATTTTCCGTAAGATGTAAATCGATGTCAAACATGTTGACCCGCTTTGATCCGGGACTGTATTCATTGATCTCCACCAGGCGCGGAACACCGTCATAGCAATAGAAACCATACTCATACAGGGTTTCGCCGTCCTTTGTCAGATGCTCTTCACAAATGATGCGGGGAGTAATCTTTTTGTACGCCCATTCTCTGGACTTGGGAAAAAGATTAGCTCTTAAATATTTTCTTAACAGACGAGTGGTCGAATTCCAATCAAGGTCCGATTTATTTTTGCAGAATATATTTTGCTTACAGCCGTGATTGACTTTTAATACAAACGCATCCGGAAGCCGATTAAAGTCAATCTCTTCCGGTTTTTTATAAACGCCATATAACTCTTTGAGCAATCCCGGGCCGATTCTTTCTTCCACAAACTTTCGCACTTCGTATTTATCCGCGCATTTTGTGAGAATGTCATAGCGCCAATTTAATTTAAGCCACTGAATTTTTTCGGTGAAGGCCCGGGGATTTTTCAGATTCAAAGGTCTGCGAAGATTTCTTCTGTACATCAGCAAAAGATAGATCCTGTCCGGCAGACATCGGCCGAAACCTCTTCTGAGGATGCTAAATAATAATTTTTTTATCATATAGAAGCTATATCGGGCGCTGCTATGCTATCAGTAAATTTCGTAAAGTCCGCTGCCGACAAATTCCCATGTTTTTAAATAACATATATTGTCTTTTTCATTCATCATCTCATTGACATCGGCTTTTGTTTTCAGATCATAGTCGCTGTAAAATCTTTTGAGGACATCCCTTTCGTTCTTTTTTTCAATGAACAGCTCCTGAAAGAACTTTACCGCCGCGGGATTATCTATCGTCAGTTCGTGCAAAAGATTTCTTTCAACCATAAATTTCCGTCGGGCGTTGAGCACGACTTCTTTGACACCCTCATCCTCTTTTCCGGGAACCGTCGTCAGCATCGGCGTGTAATAGTTTACAATCAGGTTATGCCTGCCGGAATCAATCTTATCCAGAAGCGAAGGATGAAAAAACAGTTTATTTTCTCTTTCGTCAAAAAACCAAAGTCCGCCATCGCATTTGCTTTTCTGAAACGCGCGGACGATTTCCTTTAAATTTGCCGGTTTATCCTGAACGGACAGCCGCCTGATAAATTCCGATTCCGTCAGATCCTCGTATTTTTCTTTGATATACGGCTGGAATCTTTTCCGGTAGGCTTTCTTCTGAAATCTGTGTTTATAGACCGGAGTGCAGTAGTTGACGGATAATCCGATATTGTTATCCAGAACGTCTTTAACAATCCTGAGCGCGGTCATCTCCGATTCCAGAACGGCTATGTTGGGCTGGTGCAAAAAAGTGTATCCGTGATCGATAAACGGCCTGAAACATTGCTCGGTGGCGTTTAACTGATGCAGATTCAAATGCGCCACGCCCATCGCTTTCATTTTCGGCAGGCATTTTTTCAGTATTTCATAATCTTCCGGAACGGCGGGAATCTCGACCGTCACCCTGTCGATAATGCCTGCTGCCATTTTCGCAGCCTTCAGGCTGTATTTTCTGGCTGCGATATCGAACCGTATTTCGTTAAGACCGGCCTGCTTCAGGGCTTTTAACTTCTTTTCATCAACCAGGTCGCCGTTTGTGTAAACCCAAATATAGATTCCCCTGCCCAGCCGTTTCCTGATTTTCTTGATGAAGGCGAGCACTTCCTTAAACTTAAGGAAAGGTTCTCCCCCGGAAAAACTCACCCCTTTGAATTTGAATTTTTCCAGATAATCCACATAGTCGTCCGGATCATTGAAAATGAGCCCCGATTCGTTGGGCGGTTCATCCTTTTTTTGTTTTCTGTCCTGGGGACAGTAGAAACAGTTTGCCGTGCAAAGCGAACCTATGAAAATGCACGACCACGTGCCTTTCCCGCAGGTCATGCATCCGGGGGACAATGGCCCTGTCGATATTTTGCTTTCATTGAAATGTTTTATGACTCTGCCGGATACGGATTGCAGTAATGCGTTCCTTTCGCTGCCGGCTTTTACCGCCTCTTCCTTCGAGAGCCATTTCATGTCCTGATAGGCCCAGCCGGTTTGTTCCCGTATGTACTCAATATCGGAATCTTTGATTACTTTATCGTACGGCATGATAAATCAACTCTCTGAAACCATGACAAGAAATTTTCTTTCAACCAGTTTCTCCACAAACGCGGCAACGTCCTTTTCGATAACTTTTGCCGGAGTCCTGAACTCGGCGGACAGAACCTTCACTACATCCTTTAGGTTTTTGCGTCCGTCCATCTTCCGCCAGATAATCCGGCCTGTTGTGTTGAGAAAGTACGGTTCATTGTCCGCTTCGTCGCCGCCGGATTCACCGGGATCAATGGATAAGAGAACAATCTGATTCTCGACCAAACGCACCACTACAGAATCGGATGCCGCGTATACGGCATCCGGGTTGATATTTTTTTTCATAAAATTTACCTGAATAAAAACCTGCTGGTTCCGATCTTAATGGAATATTAAGATGATGGAATCGATTTTTCAGAATTTACTATACAAAATCGGTTCTGTATGGAGGCGTCGGAGGAGCAAGAGGTCCCAGGCCAAAACGCGCATCGCGGCTTTTAGATGAACCGGCGGCTTTCTTTGTACTTTTTCTTTTCATCACATCGGCCTGCGGTTTTTCCCACTGTTTATCTCTTTTCATTTTCCCCTCCTTATAAATAATAATTCACTAGTTCCGTAAATATAGAGAAATTCAATTTTCAAGTCAACTGTTTTTTACGGACCGGCTGCTGCTTTCCCTGACGCGAAGCCTGCCTTTTTCGCGCAGGACTATCCCCTGCTCCACATCCGCGAATCGCTCTTCTTCGTAAAACCGCCGGGCCGCTTTTTTATATTCCCGGCGCTGTCCGGCCGACGGGCCTTCCCATTTCCCCCGCAGTCCCAATCGCCGCAGAATATTCCCGATTTCCCCCCTGATATTCAGATACAGATCGCGCCGGGTCCACTGCTCGTCGAGCCACTTCGGCCAGGGCGAGTCCTTCAGAAAATCCCTGTACATCTTATAGGCCGACCGGTCGGAGAAAATACCCCTGCCGTAACAAAACCGGCGCCACGGTTTAACAGCCCCTGTATGGTGAATAATAACCGGATGATAAAGACCGGCGGACGCTTTGCGCCACAGGGAAAGAGGCACGCAATTCCATACCGTTGATAATTGAGCCATTCTTCCGTCCAGAACGGCGTTGAGCGCGTGTTCATCGGGAAGCGAACAGAGATCAGGATTTTGCCGGATGAACTCCAGCGCTTTTTCGCCCGGTTTTTCGTTGTTCCATCTTTCCACGTCTATTAAGAGGACGCCTGTATTAAAAAAGCGATAGGGTCTGGTCATTCCCAGGTTATGAAAATGATTCTCTGTCTCTTCGCGCTGTTTCTGGCTTAAATCCAGCATAATACGCCCCGAGGGAACCGCCGCCAGCGCGAACGGCGCGGTATCCAGCGAAAACAAAACGGATACGTCGCCGTGTATGGTCAGATCGCAGTCCAGATAAAGGATTTTTTCGTAACGACCCGCGAGATGCCCGGCAAGCATCAGTTTCATCAGGGTTGCGGGGCTGAGCCTTTCCTGAAATTTACCCACGCCGCGCATTTGCGATATGTTCATGTCTTCGCAAAGAAGAATATCATGCTGTTTCATCCAGCGCCTGTGGACATCCGTCACTTCCAGCGGCTCCGCGAAGACTATAACGTCAAAGCTTTTATGCGCTGCGGCGGAGCGCGACTTCACCGAATACGCAACGAATAACGCGGGTATCAGCATTCTCCGGTCGGTGCAGAGGCAGACGGCGTTTCGCGCGATTTCCTGTCCGGCAGGCCGGGAGGCGCTTTCGGCAGCTTCCGCCGGCGTGTTCTTTTTCATTCCAGATTCCTCAACCTTCTTTGCAGTTTATTGATCCGCGGATAATTTTTTCTGAGATACGCGCCCGCGCTCAGTCTGTAATGATTATAGGTGTAAAAATAGCGTATTTTATAGCCGTAAAATTTATGGAAATGACGTTTTTGCAGATTCTTCAAATAAGAATCATATTCTTCCTCTTCCCGTTTGCTCAATATCTTTGCAGACTCCCTTGGGGTTGCGGTATCAATCATATCGGCCCTGTCCAGATTCGATTTCCATTCGGGATACAGGGGACTGGTCAACCTCCAGGGCTTGCCTCCGGGAAAATTGGAGTAGGTGTGGGAAATAATTGCTTTCAAATTACCGGGGCCGCAGCCGGAAAGATAAAGCTCATAACCGGGACAGACATTATAAACCTGGGACAACCCCTGCCACCTGTTATAAAAATATATGTTCAGAACGGTTTCTTCCGATATATGAAGAATGTCTTTAAAATTAAAGACTATATTTTTAAGATTCTGAAAATCATCTTCAGATATAATATCCGAGTTAAAAGCCATCACACCAGAATTAAACGCGGGGCGGCTCAAGTCACATTGGCCTTCGAGTTTTTCAAACAGATGCTTATTGAGATTATTGCGATTGCAAAATTGCCCTTTCAGCTTAGTCAGAAATATATTTAAAATTCTTACCGCTGCAAATCCTTCCACGTCAGTGAGTGAATCCAGAGCCCCTCTGACAATGATATCCCCGTCAAGAAATACAATGTTTTTCCATTTCTTAAATTCAGGCGTGAACAGATAGAACTTGGAAAGAGTAGTTAACGGAGCATGGCCGATGCGGGTTTTAGACTCCGTCAATATCGGTTCGCATTCTCTGACCAGAATTCCCTTATCCCTGAACCATATCAAATCTTTTTCAGGAATATTATAAGCCAGAAGCATGTAATCGCCTTTCCAACCGGCATTCCAATAAACACTGGAAAAAAGCTGTCTGGCCTGATCGATATAATTGCCGTCCGCCAAAGTCGCCAATAAATCTTTTTTCATTCCGTTTGTCTCACGTTTTTTATCAATATGATTCTGTAACAAAAAACTTTTTTTGATGTTAAGCTTGATTTTTCTTTGCTGATCTACAGCTGTCGGAAATATTCCGATAAATAGAATACACTAGGCCGCCAAGTGAAAAAAGCTGATTCAAATAAGAAATCCCCCAAATGGCCAGACGCCTGCCCTTTATATCAGGATCAACCTTTACGCCGATAAGTGATTTAATAACAACAATGCTGGGAATAGGAATCAGCAAACGATTAATTAAATATAGTATTTTAAAAAACCTCCATTTTCTTTGCTTAAGTGTTAACAACAGGCCTGTTCCACGAAACCAACTTTTCCAAAGCAAGTCAACAAAATTTCTCACGGGATGATACACGATCGCTTCCGGAACATAAATCAACGAAAAACCGTTATTCAGCGCCATGCCTGTCCAGTTTATATCACCACCGGACGTCACCTCCTGAAACAAACCCATTTTCTCAAATAAGCCGGCCTTAACAAATAAATTTGCGGTGATAGCTCCAAGTTTGTAATGTATAAATCTGTCGTTACGTAAATTATTTAAGGAATCAAAACACTCAGCCGCTGATTTACGCCCTGAAAAAATAAATTTAATTCTGCCGCCGGCCATATCTGCGTTTTGATTATCCAGTGCCAGCACACCCTTGCTTATCCAACTTCTTTCAGGAATACAGTCGACATCGGTAAATGCGATTATTTCTCCGTGAGCAATTGACAATCCTTTATTCCTTGCCGCGTAAGAGCTGACTTTCTCATTTTCATGTTCAAGAATAACGGGATATTTTTTAATCATTTCACCTGTATTATCCTGCGAGCCGTTGTCTACAATGATGACTTGCATTTTATCCTCAGGATAATCCAGCTTTTGCAGGGCATCCAGCAATTTCCCGATAGTCTTCTCGCCGTTTCTAACCGGCACAATAATACTGACGGCAGGACATGGGTCGTGATAATTTTTCACATTCATCATCGGATCAGCCAAACTGTTTAATATTTTTTACGGCTCTTTTATATGGAGTAAACTTATATCCTTGTCGCTTATTCATTTCCAGTTGAAATGTTGTATCGACTCTCTGAATCAGAAAAACAACCTTTCAGGAAATGATCCATGTAATGAATGATGCTCTCCCTGATAAAATGCTGAGGAAGTGATTCAAAACAGCCAATATGATGATCTCGCACGGGGAGGTTTTCTAACGGAGTAAGTGAATTTGTCACCGAAGAGAAAAAAGAACCGAATATCCATTACACGGCCCTTGCCGGTATTTCTTTCGGTGGTACTTACACATATTTAATTTTCGGCAAATAATACCAACTTGTTTTTTTGTTAACCTTGTTAACTGCTTTTTTAAATATAAAATCTGAAAGAAATTATGAGAATTGAGAATTACTATTTGAATGGTTCATAACGTTATCATTCAGAGCAAATCCTGTCCCGACCTTGCTGCTTTGCCTGGTACATGAGCTGGTCTACTCTATGAACAAACGCTCTCATCTCTTCATTAGGTTTGTACTGCAAAAGGCCTATGCTCATTGTCACAAAGACCTCTTGACCCGGCACAGGGATAAAGGACTCTTTTCTGAATTCCGTCTGTATTCTGTTCGCTGTTATCATTCCCTTCTCGCTTGTTGTCATCGGCAGCATAATTGTAAATTCCTCGCCGCCATAGCGATAGGCGGAATCGGGATCACGCAGGCATCGTTTGATGACCTGACCTAATCGAGATAATACACAGTCCCCTTCAATATGTCCGTATGTGTCGTTGAATGTCTTGAATCTGTCGAGATCCAGCATCAGAAGGGTCAATGGTTGATTATAACGATTGGACCGCTCAATTTCCTTTTCAAGCTGAGCGTAAAAATGCCTGGAATTGTAAAGCTGAGTAAGATCGTCCATTATACTCAACTCCTGATATCTTTGTTCACTTTCTTTGATGATAGAAAGGGATCTGACAACCTTGGTTCTGAGCCTGGTAATGTATCCGCCGACCAGCGAAAACCAGGGAAGAACCGTTGCTAAAATCACGATGTTCAATATTTCCATTTTAAAATTGATGGATTCGGGATAGTTTTTATAAAGCAGTAATATGACCATCGCGTAACCGGCAACGGTAAAAAAAGACAAGAAAAGAAATTCCCGTACATTAAACTTGAAAAGTCCTAAAATAAAAATAATCAGAAAATCAAGGAGCACTGCGCCTCTGACCGACTCAGCGTAATACAAAACTTCCATGAGCCAGAAAGTAGCTATAACAATCTGGAGAAGTGTCAGACTCGGATCCTTAAATCTTTTGTTAAATCCGGTTCTGATCATGGCATATATTAAAATATTGCAGACAAGAATACCGGTCTGAGAAGCAGCCAGGACAGAGAAAGATACCGGGCTTAATCCCAGGTTAAAAGCAAAGATGACCAGAGAGCAAATCAGAACATACGATGAAAAAGCTATGAAAAACCTTTTGATTCTTAAAGTCTGTTGACGATCGCCTTCGGGGAATATACTAAAAATTGATTATCTCCTTAATAGTTAAAAAGCTTCCGGCATGTTGTATTTTGATTTATTTTTTATCACATGTAAATTTTGAGTTCAAATTTTTTATTTTTTAAGAAAATGATCCAAAGCAGTCAATATGATTGACATATAATTTTTTATTGGCGTAAAGCGTAAAATATTGTAAACCCGTGAGAAGGTTTCTCGCCTTCCTACGGGATGATCTCGCACGGGGAGGTTTTCTAACGGAGTAAGTACTTGTAAAATTTAGAAATAATTTGGTAGAAAGACAACATATGAAATTTAAATTGATTTACCCGAAATGGGAAAAGCTCGACCGTCAAACACGGTTTACATTGCCGCCGCACGGGCCGGTTGTTTTTGCCGCGACGCTGCCTGATTATGTGGAGGTGGAATTTATTGACGAAAACATACAGGAAATTGATTTCGACCAGGCGGCCGATTTTATCGGCATTTCCGTAATGCTGACCGCGCAGATTAAACGCGGCTGGGAAATAGCCGACAAGTTCCGCGCAAAAGGAATAAAAGTGATCTTCGGCGGCATCGCCACGATGCTACATGCCGAAGAAACACAACAACACGCCGACAGCGTTTTTCTGGGAGAGGCCGAAGGCCGGATGGAACAGGTGTTTGCCGATTTCAAAAACGGCAACCTGCAAAAAGTTTACAACTATATGCAGAACTTCCCGGCCATTGAAACGGTCGGAACGGCAAGACGCAGTATTTTAAACCGCGAAGCTTATAATTACCGGGGTGTGCAGATGGTTGATCTCGTGCACGCATCTCGCGGCTGCCGGTTCAATTGTTATCCCTGCTGCGTTAATTTTCTGGGAGGAAGGAGTTTCCGTCCCCGCCCCTTTGATAAAGTGGTTGAAGAAATGGCCAGCATTACTAACAACCGGCTTTTCATTGTGGATAATTCGCTGGCGCAGGACAAGCAATGGGAAATGGATTTGTTCAAGGAAATGATTCCACTCAAAAAGAAGTGGTGCTGCCATCCTATTGAAGATGACGACAAGGTGCTGGATCTGGCCGCGCAGGCCGGAGCATGGTTTGTCTATCAGGCGATTTTCGATTCTTCTGATTTCATCCGCGACCGCATCAAGCGCTATCACGATTACGGCATTGCGGTGGAAGGAAGCATCCTGCTGGGACTCGATTATCACACGGAAGATTACATAAAAAAACTGGTTGATTTTCTGCTGGAGGTCGATCTGGACATGGCGGAATTTACCGTGCTCACGCCTTTTCCGCACACACGTACTTTTGACGATCTGCATAATGAGAAAAGAATTTTTTCCTACGACTGGAATGATTACACTTGCGGAAAAGTTGTTTTTCAGCCCAAATTATTGAAACCCGAAGAATTGCAGAACCTTTATTATTACGCCTGGGATAAATTCTACGAGGAAGAGCCGCAAAATTACAAAATGTTCAAGATGTTGAAAAAAGTAATGGATAAAGAAAAAGCGGACGGCACGTACAAGCCGCGCGTTCGTCAGCAGGTGATGCCTGCGAAGAAAGGGGATGTTTAGCTAATGAAAAAAAATGGAAACAAAGCCGCCGTGGTTATTGACGGCAGCCATGTCAGCTTCAATGATATTATAGCCATAGCGCGCTACGGAGTTCCGGTGCAAATCAGCAAATCCGGCAAGTTCATCAAGATGATGGGAAAAACTCAAAAAATGCTCATGGAATCCATGCGCAAGGGTGTTCCCGTTTATGGCGTGACAACCGGCTACGGCAAATCTTGCGGCAAGCGCATGCCGCTGGATATCGCTCTGAAAAACGGCGTCAACATTCTTCGTTTTCACGGCTGCGGCACGGGAGAGCCCATCGGCATTGAGGAAACAAGAGCGGCCATGCTGTGCCGTATTATTTGTCTCGCGCGCGGTTATTCCGGCGTATCTGTCGCCCTGCTTCAGCAACTGGCCGATTTCCTGAATCACGGCATAACGCCGATAGTTCCCTGCGAGGGATCGGTCGGCGCGTCCGGCGATTTGACGCCGATGTCTTATATCGGAGCGTGTCTCATGGGCGAGCGCGACGTTATTTACCAGGACAAGATCATGTCCGCGGCAAAGGCCCTGAAGTTGGCGGGATTAAAGCCTTACCGTTATCTGCCCAAGGAACCTCTGGCGATTGTTAACGGTACAACGACCATGACGGGAATAGCCGTGATCGCTGTCGAATCGGCATGGCGAATTTTATCCGCAGCAATTTACGCGACGGCGCTTTCCATTCACGCCCTCAAGGGAAACGCAAGGCATTATCATCCGGTCATCGCCCAAGCCAAACCATTCCCCGGTCAGGCTTTTGTTGCCGCCCGGATTATTCATCTTTTAAAAACTAAAGTGTCGGCGCGTCACCTGGAAGATGACTCGCTGGACACGCTGCAGGACCCTTATTCGCTGCGCTGCGCTCCGCAGGTGGCGGGTGTTTTATATGACGGACTGGACTGGATCAAGAAATGGGTGGAAATTGAAGCCAACAGCTCCAACGATAATCCGATTTTCGATCCAGCGACAGGCGAGGTGATGATGGGCGGTAATTTTTACGGCGGGCATATCGCTTTCGCCATGGACGGCTTGAAAGCCGCGCTGGCATCTATTGCCGATATGTGCGACCGCCAGATCATGCTTCTGGTCAGCCCGAACTTAAACAGGGGACTCCCGGGCGATCTGGTAAGAAACACGGACAAGAAAACGGGATTGCATCATGGCTTTAAGGCCATGTCCATTTCATCGTCTGCACTCACGGCGGAAGCCCTGAAAGCGACCATGCCGGCGGCTTCGTTCTCGCGCTCCACCGAATCCCACAATCAGGATAAGGTCAGCATGGGAACCATCGCGGCGCGCGACGCTGAAAGAATCTGCACGCTGACGGAGCGCGTTGTGGCCATTCATCTTCTGGCGGCGGCGCAGGCCTGTGATATAAGAGACAATATCACGGCACGGCCTCTTCTGGCCGAAATCATGGAAAAAATCAGATTGGTCAGCGCGCCTGTTTTAGAAGACAGAGCGATGGATGAAGATATAGAAAATATTTGCATGGCCATAAAATATTCCGATTTTTTTGGTATTAAACAATGAAAGAAAATCGAAAAAGTTTCGAAGTGAAAATAAGGGTGCCGTTTTTTGATCTCGATCCCATGCAGATCGTCTGGCACGCCAACTATCTGAACTATTTTGAAATCGCGCGGGCGGCGCTCTTCGAAAATAACGGCGTTGATCTTTATTCCTTTTACGGCCGGGACAAAATAATCTTCCCCATCATCAAAACCTCGACAAAACATATTTTCCCTTTGCGTCATCGGGACGAAATCGTCTGCAAGGCAACTATCGTTGACGCGTACGTCAAACTGGTCGTTGATTTTGAAATCAGAAAAGCGGAAGACGGCAAGATCTGCGCCCGCGGCCGCACGGAGCAGGTGGCGGTAAAAACTCCGGAGATGGAAATATTATTCAGTATTCCGGAAGAAATCCGCAATGCTTTCGGTTTCTAAAATGGAAGACGTTTTACAAAAATCATTTATTGCCGGTCTGGAACGTCTCATTGCCCGGGCGGACCTGCTTGATTCCATCAATGTGTTTCCGGTCGCTGATGGAGACACCGGAAGAAATCTTTCCCTGAGCCTCACTCCGCTGCATAATATCGGCAAGCCCGAAGAAAAGCTTGTTCATGAGCTTCTTTTATCGGCGCGCGGCAATTCCGGCAATATCGCTTCACAGTTTTTTTCCTCTTTTTGTGCCGCGGGAAATGTTTCTGAACTGGCAGATTGCGCAAAAGAAGGCGCCGTCAAAGCCTGGCAGGCAGTGAGCAATCCGCGTCCGGGAACCATGTTGAGTGTCTTTGACGCTCTTGCTGATGTTCTGCCGCGAGAAATTAATCCCGACAGAAAAACCGTAGATACTATTATCGGGTCCCTGGAAAAAGCTGTCCATGAAACTTACGAGCAGTTGCCCCGTTTAAAAGAAGCGGGGGTCGTGGACGCGGGCGCACTGGGTATTTATATTTTCTTCGAAGGATTTTTCCACACCCTTGCCAATCTGCCCGATGATTGCCGTCCGGTTACCAAAACATTTAAAAATCGTCTGAAGATATCTTCTTCATTTCAGGAAGAGACGGAATCAGGGTATTGCGTTGATTTTGTCGTTAAGGCTCCGAATTATCCGCCTGATGTATTAAAGATAATCACCGGCGATCAGGAAAATGTCATTATCATTCCCGAAGGTGATTTTTATAAAATTCATCTGCATACCGGCGATAAAGAAAAAGTCAGGGATCAAATAAGCGGGCTGGGCAATGTGATTAAATGGGAAGATGATAATCTGGCTTCTCAAGTCCGGGAATTCCGGCAGTCCAATACCGCGCAGGCATTCCATATAATGACCGACGCCGCCGGTTCCCTGACAAATCAGGACGCTAAACAATATGGATTCACGCTTCTGAACAGTTATCTGACAATTGGCGAAAAATGCCTGCCGGAAACTTATTTTCATCCCGAAGAACTCTACAAGGCGATGAAGAAGGGCATAAAGGTATCCACTTCCCAGGCTTCCGTTTATGAAAGGCATCAGTTCTACCAAAGCGTCGTGGAGCGATTTGAAAAAGTTTTATATCTGTGCGTCGGCTCCGTATTTACCGGCAACTATCAGGCGGCGCTTCAGTGGAAAAAAGAGCACGACCCGCAGGACAAATTATTAATAATGGACACCGGAGCGGCATCAGGCCGGTTGGCCACAATCGCCCTGGCAGCAGTTAGAAAACTTTCCGAAACAAATGATATGAAAAGCGCCGTCGTTTTTGCACGAAAAGCCATCAGCACCTGCGAAGAATATATTTTTCTCGATAAACTTCAATATCTGGCCGCGGGCGGCCGTCTTTCCAAAACCAGCGCCTTTTTCGGCGAAATGCTGAACATGAAGCCGGTGATATCGCCTCTTCCCGAAGGAGCAAAAAAAGTCGGCACGGCGAAAAATCAGGAAGACCAGGTGAAGTTTGCGCTGGCCAAACTTGACGCTTCCATTAAAGATGATGCCCACGCTCTTATCATGCTGGAATATTCCGACAATAAAAATTGGGTGGAAGGCACTGTTAAAAAATTGGTGACAACACACTATCCGCAGGCGGAAATTATCATGCAGCCGCTGTCGCTGACGTCGGGCGCACATATGGGGCCGGGGACATGGGGAATCGCCTTCCTCCCTGAGGGAACGACTCAGTAAAAAGTCCACCTGCTGCGTTGCGCTTCGCCCTTCGTCATTGCAACGTATGAAAAGATATGTCTCATTCCTCAGGACTCGCGCGCCTTGCATATAGAGCTTTTTACGAAGCCGTTAGTATGTTGTCATGCAGGCCGTACCTTGCGCGGTGTGGCAACCTCTTCTTTGTCATTACCCGGCTCGCAGACCGGCGCATGCCGGTTGACCGGGTAATCCAGTTTTGTTTATTCCTGGATGCCGGATCAAGTCCGGCATGACAATGGTTTAACAATTTTACTTTTTGTGCTATTTGTAAATTCTTAGGAAAATACGGAAACGTCTTATGCAGTATATATTTCTCGATTTATACTGACTTTATTGTTTACGAGGTGCTATGAACTTATTCGGTTTTGACCCAGGTGGTTATAGGCGTTTCGGCTGGGCTGTACTTAGCATTGATCCGACAGGAAACCCTTCAGACTTGAAAACTGGTATCACCTCGTACGGACTGGCCGCTCTAGATTTGGCATATGAAGCTAGTGGCAAAACCAATCCATTAGCAGTGGGTATTGATTCTCCTATGTTCTGGGTAGAACAGGGAGATCGATATGTGGATACTCATATTAGAAAGCGAGTCTGTGCCGCTGGTGGGCATTCAGGTACTGTCTCTCATGTTAACTCCCTTCGTGGAGCATGCCTTGTTCAGGGTATACTTGCCGCCCGTAAGATATCCGAAAGGTGGCCGGACGCACAGATCACAGAGACCCATCCTAAGGCCTTACTTCTAATATGGGCTGAAACTAAAATATTTCTTGCGGAAAACTTCCCATCCTCTAGCACTGAACATGAACGCGATGCAGCAATCGCTGCGTACTCGGCATGGGCAATGGCAAGAAATCACAGTAAATGGAGCGATCTCGTCACTAGAGAAGATAATCCGTTTTTCCCCAGTGGCAAGCCAATATCTTATTGGTTTCCAAGAGAATGAAACATAAATTAATATGACCATCAAAAACAAAAACCGTTTTGCCTTTGTGATTCCCGTTTATAATCATGCCGGGACGGTGGCGCGGGTTGTCAAGCAGGCACAGGCCTTTCGTTTCCCTGTCTTTGTTGTTGACGACGGCTCAACCGATAACACTTACGATCAGATTAAAGATATAGCAGACATTACAATTCTGCGGCATGAGCAAAACCAGGGCAAGGGCGCGGCCATCCTGACGGGCTTTGCGGCAGCTTCTTCTGTGGCCGACTTCGCCATCACCATTGACGCCGACGGTCAGCACTATCCGGAAGATGCGCGAAATCTTATCAACGCCATTCCTGAAAATTCGCGGCCAATTGTCGCGGGCGCAAGAGTTGGCATGACCGGCAAAAATGTTCCGTGGACAAGCAGCTTCGGACGGAAATTTTCCAATTTTTGGGTCCAGACTTCCGGCGGCCCGAAAATATCCGACTCGCAAAGCGGCTTTCGCATTTATCCCCTGCCCGAGGCGCTTCAATTAAAAACAAAAGCGCGTCGCTTTCAGTTTGAAGTTGAAATTCTGGCGCACGCCAACCGCAACGGCATCCCGGTGATCGAGGCGCCCATTCGTGTTCGCTACAATCCTGAAGGAGGAAGAATTTCTCATTTCCGTCCCTTTGTCGATTTCTGCCGCAATTCTTCAACCTTCACCCGTTTGATTTTCCGCCGGATATTTTTTCTGAAATAATTACAAACAAATATATTCCCCTCTTTTCTAAAGAGGGGTTAGGGGAGATTTTACGCAATTATCCCAGTTGAAAAATCCCCCTCAATCCCCCTTTGCGAAAGGGGGAAGAAGAGAGGCGGGAGAAATTCTACCCTCCTTTTAATTTCCTCCCATCGAGGGAGGAAAAACTATTGGATATCAGCATTCGCCGGTCTGCGAGCCGGATAATGACAAAGTAAGGCTTTTTGTCTTGCCACTGTCTGCAAAATATGGTTTATAAAATCTGCGTCAAACTCTTATAAACAAACGAATTTCAAGGTGTTCATGTCTCTTGGTAAATATAAAATAAAGTGGTCTATTGTCTTTATTGTTGCCCTGATTGTCGCGGCGCTTTTTTTCTGGGAATCTAAAAACCTGCAAATCGAAACGGACATTCTGGAGTCCATGCCGCAAAATGATCCGGTACTGTCTGACGCGCGCCAGATTATCAAACATCTGCCCATTCAGGATAAAGTATTTATTGATCTGGAGCAGACATCCCCTGATCGTGACAAACTGGTGAGCACGGCGGTTTTCCTTTCGGACAAGCTCGGCAAAAGCGGCCTTTTCACCAAAGTCGGCATCGGCGATGACGCCAAGAACTTTCCCGAACTTATCGCGCATGTAAACAACAATCTGCCCTCGCTGATGAGCGCTTCCGATCTGGAGCAGAAAATTACGCCGCTTCTAAAACCTGACAAAATCCGGGAGGCAATGGCGCAAAACCGGCAAAGCCTGGAGCAACTCGAAGGAATAGGCCGAAGCGAGATGATGTCCAAAGACCCGCTGGGTTTTTCCGGCGTTATTCTGGGGCGAATGTCCGCTTTGCTTCCCGCCAATAAAGCGCAATTTTATCAGGGGCAGCTCCTTTCCGAAGACGGCAGACACGCGCTGATTATCGCCAGAATTGCCGGTTCGGGCACGGACACGTCAACAGCTGCTAAAATTGAAAAACTTATTGGAGATTGCCGTAAAGATCTGGCGGCAAAGACGGATTTAAAGAATCAGTATGTCCTGAGTTCTGTCGGAGCGTATCGCGCGGCGCTGGATAACGAAACCATTGCCAAGCGCGACACCCGGTTGGCCATAATTTTGACAACGCTGGGTATCGCCCTTCTGCTTATTTTTGCTTTTCCCCGGCCGCTCATTGGCCTGCTGGCGCTCCTGCCCTCGTCGATCGGCGCAATTGCCGCCCTGGCTGTTTGTTCTTTTTTGTTTAAGTCCATGTCGATGCTGGCAGTGGGATTCGGCGGAGCCATCATGGCTTTTACAGTTGATCTGGGTATCACTTATTTACTTTTTCTGGATCAGCCGCACAGTACAGATGGAAAACAAGTAGCCCGGGAACTCTGGTCAGCGGAGCTTCTGGCTGTATTGACGACTGTCGGCGCATTTCTTCTGCTTTTAATCAGCGACTTTAAAATTATGGCCGAAATCGGCGTTTTCTCCGCGCTGGGAGTTACCTTCGCCCTGCTTTTTGTGCATATCGTTTTTCCCAAAATATTCCCGGCTATGCCGCCGGCGAAGCGTCGGACCAATCGTTTTCTTTTTGACGCAATTAAGAACATTGCCGCCCCCGCAAAGTGGAAATTAGTTGCGGCGATTGTCTTTGGTCTGATCATGCTGTTTTTCGCCAAACCCGTATTTAATGTGGATTTAAACACCATGAACTCCATGAGCCAAAACACGATAAACGCGGATAAGAAAATGCAAAGTGTATGGGGCAGCCTTTCCGGCAAATGTTATGTTCTTCTGGAGGCTCCCGACATTGCGCAATTGCGGGAAAAAGACAAACAATTAACGAACGTGCTTGCCGCTGATATTCGGCAGGAAAAACTATCCCCCGTGTTTCTTCCTTCTGTTTTATTTCCGACTGCCGAGTCAGCCCGGAGCAACTTTGCCGCCTGGCGCGCATTCTGGAATAAAGATCATGTAGCCGCTCTCAGGCGCGATTTAAGTGCGGCAGGGCGTGAAAATGGTTTTGCGCCGGACGCCTTTGCGCCTTTCTGGAAAATCATCCATCAGGAAAATCCCGGGACTTTCGAAATACCACAGAAATATTTCGAAATGCTGGGAATTGCCCAAAGCTCCGCAGGATACTCGCAACTGAGCCTGCTTGCCGCCGGGAAATATTATAATGCGGATAATTTCTTCAAACGTATTTCTACCGGCGGCGTGGCCAAAATATTCGACGCGGATTTATTCAACAAAAGGCTCAGTGAATTTCTGAAAAATCTTTTTCTGGAAATTGCTATTCTTATCAGCATCGGGCTGGCACTCGTTATATTTATATTTTTTCTGGACTGGCAACTATCGCTCGCGACCATTGCTCCGATTGTTTTTGCGCTGGTCGCCACGCTTGGTACTCTGAAAATTATCGGCCATCCGATAGATATCCCCGGCATCATGCTGTGGGTTGTCATTATGGGCATGGGAATTGACTACGCCATTTATTACATTTGTACCTATCAGCGCTATCCTGATGAAAAATCTCCCGCCATGCAAAATATCAAGTTGGCCATGTTTCTGGCGGCCTTTACAACTTTAATCGGCTTTGGCGTACTGGCTTTTGCCAGCCACGCACTCCTGCGCAGCATCGGCCTTGTCTCTTTGTTGGGAATTTTTTATTCCTTAATCGGATCGTATTTTATTCTGCCGGTATTGATGCAGAAGATATTTACTCCGGGTCAATATCCCGCAGGTAAATTTCAAACAGGCTCGCGGGAACATTTACGCCGAACAGTTTTGCGTTATCGGCATCTGCCCACCTATCCGCGGGTTTTTGTCCGCATGAAAATGATGATGGACCCGATGTTTAAAGAACTGGATAAATATGTTCAAAATCCTCATCGAATTATTGATATCGGCTGCGGTTACGGCGTACCCGCCAACTGGCTTTTGGAAATTTATCCCGAAGCGAAAGTTTACGGTCTGGAGCCGGATGAGGAACGCGTGCTTGTTGCGTCTTATGCTATAGGCCATCGTGGACGGGTGGAAGTCGGACGAGCACCGGATTTGCCGGAGGTTGAAGGAAAAGTTGATTACGTGCTGATGCTGGATATGCTGCATCTGATTTCCGACCACGAGGTGCAGATTGCTTTTCAGCGCATTTACGAAAAGCTGGACACAGGCGGCACGCTTTTGATTCGCGCGACAATTCCTTCCCCCAGGAAGGTCCCCTGGAAACGATGGATTGAAGCCGTGCGCTTAAAGGTTGTGGGTATGGGAAATCGATTCCGTCCGGAAAACGAAATTACCGGTTTTATGGCCGCTGCCGGATTTGATGTCAAGGTTCATGCTTCACTAACAGCCGGCGTTGAAGAAAAGTGGTTTGTCGGCAAAAAGATTACGGATTAATAAATTAATGAAAAAAACACTGACAAAACTATTCACGGAATTTTTTGAAAGTGAAAAAACTTCGGGAATTATATTAATTCTCTGTACAGTTCTTTCTATTATTATTGCAAATTCCTATTTCGGAAAAGATTACCTTGATTTTTGGCATAACAAAATTGGATTTGAAGCAGGTGTTGTTGCTCTAAAATATAGTATTGGACACTGGATCAATGACGGATTGATGGCAATTTTTTTCCTGCTGATCGGACTTGAAATTGAAAGAGAACTTTATATTGGAGAACTATCTGATCTAAAGAATGCAACTCTGCCTTTTTTTGCTGCTATTGGCGGCATGGCAACTCCCGCTCTATTGCACTTCCTGCTTAATCGGGGAACGGAAACTCAAGCCGGGTTTGGTATCCCTATAGCAACAGACATTGCGTTTGCGCTTGGAATTCTCGCGTTATTGGGTAATAGAATCCCCATATCGCTAAAGATTTTTCTTGCTTCGCTTGCCATTATAGATGATCTGGGATCAATTGTCATTATTGCTTTATTTTATATGGGCAATTTATCGTTTTTAAATCTCTTCCTGTCTTTAAGTATATTTGCAGGGTTACTGATACTCAATCGACTTCGTGTCTATCGATTATCATTTTATCTAATTCCCGGATTTTTTATGTGGTACTTTATGCTCAAATCCGGCATCCACCCCACAATAACAGGCGTTCTTCTTGCTTTTGCCATTCCTTTTGCGAATGGCGATGAAGAATCTCCATCCTACAAGCTTCAGCATTTCCTGCATAGACCAGTAGCCTTAATCATCATACCACTTTTTGCTCTTGCCAATACTTGTATTACCTTGACAGAAAATTGGACGGAGGGCTTGTTAACATTAAACAGCCTGGGTATTTTCGCGGGCTTGTTTGTCGGGAAGCCGCTGGGTATTTTTCTATTCAGCGCGTTGGCGGTCAAAATGGGATTATCTCAATTACCAGATGATGTATCATGGAAACATATTATTGGTGCAGGTTTTCTAGGAGGTATCGGTTTTACAATGTCCATCTTTGTCACGATCCTGGCTTTTGACAATCCAGAAATTGTCCAAAGTTCGAAGATTAGTATTTTACTTGGTTCACTTGCGGCGGCTACTGTCGGTTTTTTAATCTTGAATAGACAGACAGCCAATACATCAAACAATTTAGGAATTAAGGGGACATAACACTTAATTAAAAAATACTGGATTCCCGATCGGGCCGGGAATGACAAAAAACTTAAAGATTGCCACAGCGGCTGAGAGCCGCTTCGCAATGACAAAGGTGTCATGAAAAAACTTCCTTACAAAATATTACTTTATCTTTCCCACAGGCTGGGGTTGTGGTTTTTCCGCATCTTCTCCTGGTTTATCGCTACGGGATATTTTTTTCTTTTCCCGGTGCGTGTTGCGGACAGCTTAAAATTTTATAGCGCTTTGTTTCCCGATCACGGCTTTCTGTATCATTTCCATTGCACATGGAAGCAGTATCATAATTTTACCGACGTCTATATTCACAGATTCTTCCCCTGGATGGCCAGGGAGGCCGAATTTATCAGGGAAGGATGGGAGTATCTTGATGAAGCGGTGGGGAAAAAAACCGGGGCGATCTTACTGATGTCGCATATCGGCAACTGGGAACTGGCCGCGCAAACGCTTAACAGCAAAGGTCTGCCGATCATGCTGTATCTGGGAGCAAAACATAAAGAACAGATGGAACGTGTTCAAAAAGAAAATCTGGCGAAAAACGGCATCAGGATCGTGGCGACGTCCGAAGACGAAAAGTCGCCTTTTGCTTTGATCGAGGGAATCAATTTCCTGCGCGAAGGCGGGATTGTTTCCATGGCGGGCGACCGTCTCTGGGGCCGGCAGAGTTATGTTCCTGTGGATTTTCTGGGATATGAAGCACATCTGCCGGATACGCCGCATTTATTTGCCCTGATGACAGGCGCGCCGCTGATGACTTTTTTTGTTTATCAGGAAACTCTCGGAAAATATCATATTAAAGTTTCCAAAGGACGGAAGGTTATTGCCGCCACACGCGCGGATAGAAAAAAAACCGTGCAGGCATCGGCTCAGGCCTACGCCATGGATCTTGCCCGATTCGCCTCCGAACATCCCTTCGAATGGCATCATTTTGAGCCGTTTATCGGCAAAATAATTAATAAATAGATATAGTTCCGGCGAAAGAGAATTTTCTTTTCGCTTTATCAATTTTAGTATAAGAAGTATGTCCGGATATAAAAAATCTATCATGAGCGGACGTTTTCGATGAAAGTAAATGAAGTTCCACAGGATAACACTGTTCAATATTACGAAGGAATAAAGCGGGCGTGTTATGCTGTTAATAATGAAGGGAAATACGTCATTGTGCCCAGCAACGGCTGGGAAGCGGAAGAATTTATCAATGGTCTTGCCGTTGATGAACTGGCTGTCAATCTGGAAAAAACCAGGAAGGCGGTGCTGGCCGGTGAGAAAAGTCCTCTTGCTTATCATATGGAGCGGCGGCAGATGATACCAGGTATCCTGGGAAAAACAGCGGGCATTGCCGTCTTCAGAGTCAAGAGGCATTGCCGCCCGGAAATCTTTGCCAAACTTAAAGATTCTGTTTTAGATCGTTACGCAACAGCCCTCGCGATTACGCGGGAAGAATTAAAAACCGTACCGCAAAAATAAAAAAGGAAAGAAGTCTATTCGTTTATGAGCGAGGAAGTAACAGCAGGCGGCAAACCATTTATCCATCACCATTCGGCACATTGCGAAAGCGGTGTCACCTCGGCTTTATTCCGGGACAAGGGATTGGAAATCAGCGAACCCATGATTTTCGGCATCGGCAGCGGTATATTTTTCGGTCATCTGCCTTTTGTCAAATGGGTGGGCCTCCCGATCAGCACTTACCGGACGCAGCCGGGAGCGATTTTTCGCAAGGCGGCCAAGAGGCTGGGCGGTGAATTTGTTACTCAACATTTTCGCAATGCAAAAAAAGGCATGGATGAACTGCGGCGCGTGCTCCAATCAGGACAAATCGTCGGACTGACAACCAACATCTACTGGCTTTCTTATTTTCCCAATCGTTTCCGTTTTCAATTCAACGGCCACAACATTATTGTCCTGCATGAAATTGAAAACGGTTTTCGCGTGAGCGACCCGGTACTGGACAGGCCCATGGATTGTCTAACGGACGATCTGGTGCGGGCGCGTTTCGCACGCGGTCCAATGGAGCCGCACGGCTTTATGTATTATCCTCTATCCATCACCCCCAAACCTGATATGCGGACGGCCTGCATCAAAGGAATGCTCGACACCTGCAATATGATGCTCAGAATTCCTCTGCCTATTTTCGGCATCCGCGGCATTCGTTTTCTGGCGAAAAGAGTCGCTACAAGCGACAAGAAACTGGGATTTCAGGAAGCCTGCCGGGAGTTGGGAAATATCGTCCGCATGCAGGAGGAAGTCGGCACGGGCGGCGCGGGATTCCGCTACATGTACGCGGCCTTTCTGCAGGAAACAGCGGAACTGTTCGGTTCTCCCGAACTTAACGAACTATCACAGGAGATGACGGCTATCGGCGATATCTGGCGGGAGTTTGCCGTGGTATCCGCGCGCATCATCAAGAAAAGAGGCAAACAGGAAGAAACATTCGCCAAAGCGGGTGGATTGATGCTGGTTTGCGCGGGACGTGAGGAAGAACTTTATAAAAACCTGCGTGATGCCGCCGGAAAGTTAAAAGCATGAAGGCGCTGGAAATTTCGCAAATAACTTTTTCTTACAATCCTTCGGCGAATAAATCAGCCGGGGATTCCGAATATGCTTTGCGTAATTTTTCCATGCGGGTGGATTCCGGCCGGATTCACGCGCTTTTAGGACCTAACGGTGCGGGGAAGACCACACTGATGCGGATCATTACCGGGGTGCTCAGGGGATATTCGGGTGACGTCTCCATATTGGGAAGCAAAATGCCGGACCCCAAAGCGCTTTTATCCATCGCTTACGCGCCTCAGGCCATCTCACTTTATACGACGCTCACCGCCCGGGAAAATCTGCGCTTTTTCGGCGCGATGGCTAATTTATCGGATCAACAAATAACCGAGCGTTCGGAGGCGGTGCTTGCCCAGACGGGCCTGACCGATCACGCCGGCGAACCGGTTGCGACTTATTCCGGCGGAATGCAAAGACGCCTGAATCTGGCCGTGGCGCTGCTGCATTCGCCGCAACTGCTGTTGCTCGACGAGCCGACGGTGGGCGTTGATCCGCAAAGCCGCCTTAACATTTACGAAACCCTGCTGACTCTCAATGCGGCGGGCATGACCATTTTATTATCCACACATATCATGGAAGAAGCCGCGCGTCTGTGTTCGAGCGTGACATTGGCGGACAGAGGCAAGGTGATTTACGACGGATTCATGTCGGAGATAGACAATCTGGAAAAATTCTTCCTGGAGAAGACGGGGAGGGGGTTGCGTGACGAATAAAATACAAACGGATTCTTCTTTGCATAACATTGTTGGCCGCGTCGTCGGCTTCCTCGACGTATTAGCAATACGCCTGCGGTGCCTCCTCCTTGCCGCCGCGTTATGCTTTGAATAATCCGTTTGTTCGCTTTTCGGATAAAAAGGAAACAACTCATAGATAGGTAGAAGTAACTTGAATTTGAGAAAATTAAAAGAATTGATCAAAAAAGAAATGCTGATCCTGCTTCGCGATAAGCAGACGATCCTGCTTCTTTTCCTGATGCCGGTGGCGCTGATTTTTTTCATCACGCTGGCGCTCAAAGGAGTCTACACAGATAAAATATACGAACGGAAAATTCCGCTGGTTATCGAAAACGAAAGCAAATTACCCAAGGCAAACCTTCTTGAGGAGAAAATCCAGTCCAATAAACTGATTGAGCGGGTCAAGCGGCCGCAGGGCATGGATAATGACCGGATCTTTGAAGACGGCAAGGCGCAGGCGCTTGTCATCATTCCGAAAGGTTTTGATGAAGGGCAGAAGCCTGTCGAAATTTATTTTGATCCTGTGCTGGATACCGGTTACAAAATAGCCGTTCGTTCGCTGATGACCAGTTTAACGGTGGAAGTGGTTATGGGCATAGACAACCTGGATGCCGTGGTTGCCAATTTAATCGTGGAAAAAACAAAATCAAACAAGGCTTTCCCCAGCCCTCTTCAGCACACAGTTCCGGCTTATGCGATATTCGCTATGTTTTTTATTGCCATCCCCATGTCCATCGGTTTTTTAAAAGAAAAAAATGACGGCACGCTTCAGCGTCTTTTTACTTATCCGGTCAACCCGAATTTAGTTGCACTGGGAAAAATTATTCCTTATTATATCATCAACGTTGTCCAGTTTCTTTTAATGATGCTGGTTGGTGTTTATCTTGCGCCCTACATTGTTGGTTCTTCTTTTCACCTGGGAGAACATCCCTGGCATCTGATTCCGGTCACACTGATTGTTGCCGCAGCCACAACCGGTTTTGGCGTGCTTGTTGCCGCGCTGGCGCGCACGTCTGAGCAATCTTCAACACTGGCGGCGACGGGCGCTATCCTGATGGGGGTGTTCGGCGGCATTATGGTGCCGTACTTTGTCATGCCGGTGGTTATGAAAAAATTGGCCTTGATCTCGCCGATGTACTGGGCGCATCAGGCTTATCTGGATGTGTTTTTACGCGACGCGTCCTTTAGTTTTATTTTACCGAAATTAGCCGTCTTGACGTTTTTCGCGTTGGCTTGTTTTTATGTAGCGGGGAGGAAAGTTAAATGGATTTAAACCAGAAATTAAAAGAGTTAAATGTATCATCGAAGGAAGAATTGATTTTCAAACTCAAGGAGATGATTATCCGGGCTTGTGAAATTACGGACGTGAAGCCGGAAGATGTGCCCACCGACGTTCCCTTTATCGGCGGACCGGGCCCACTTATTCTCGACAGCCTCGATGCCATGGAAATTGCCATGGAAATAAGATATCAGTTTGGCGTGGAATTAAAGAACGCCTCTACAGCGGCCAAGGCGATGCAATCGTTTGACACGCTGGCCGATTTTATCATTGACGCACCAAAGGTTAAAAGATGAACCAAGGGGATATTTATGTGCGCGGCTGGGGCGCGGTAACGACTCTGGGTTGGAGCGCTTCTGAGTCGGCATGTAATTTAATCGGAGGAGCGGCGCCGCCGGCAGCGGTGGGCAAATCATCCCATTTGGTCAGCCGCGAATTTAAGGCTTTTGAAGTTTCTTATTCCGGCAATCCCCTGGAGAAATCAATGGCTATGCTGGATAGCGCACTTGCCGAGGCTTTTGCACATGCCGAACTGACGACTGATGAAATTGCCGAATCCAGCGTGCTGGTGGGCACGACAGGCGGTCTTTTTATCCGCAACGAATATGAATTCACCGAAGCGGTACGCAACAATCCCGACAGGAAATCGCCGGCTATTTCCTGCCGCAACCGAGGCGCGGGAGAAGTAGCGGATCTGATCGTCAATCAATACGGCATTAAAGGCATGTCGCTGACCTTCAGCATGGCCTGCGTTTCCAGCTCGCACGCTTTAGTGGTTGCCGCCGATCTGATAAAACGGGAAAAAATCCGCCGGGCAATCGTTGTCGGATTTGATCCGCTGCTGAATATGACTTTGCATGGATTTGCCAGTCTGCTTCTTTTTGATTACGATCAATGCCGCCCTTTTTGCGTAACGCGCGCCGGTATGCAAATCGGCGAGGCCGCCGCCGTTGTTATTCTGGATGCAGATAAATCATCTTCCGCAAAATACAAATTTTCCGGAGGCTATCAGTATAACGACATCAAAAGCATGACCTCGGCGGGCATTGACGGCGTAACCGTGAGCAAGGTCGTTGAGCAAACTTTGACATCAGCGCGGGTATCGCCGGCCGATGTTGTGGCCGTCAAGGCGCACGGAACAGGCACAAGAGACAATGACCTCTCGGAGGGAAGAGGTTTGGTTAAGCTCTTTGGAGAAAAACTTCCGCCCGTGGTTTCCCTCAAGGGAGCCATCGGCCACACATTGGGTGCGGCGGGTGCGGCGGAAACGGCCGTATGGCTTTCTTGTTTAGATGCCGGAGCGATTCCGCGCAGTTTTGGTTTTACGGAAGTTGATCCGGAGATCGGTTTCGCACCGTTACAAGCCAATGTGAAGGCCCGCGACGGCGCTTATTTGTTTACTTATTTCGGCTTCGGCGGAACGTGCACCAGTTATTTAATTATCAAGGAGTCTTAATAAATTGTCTTCGGAATTAAATAAAAATAATCTTAATACGGCCATGCCTGTGATCGCGGCAAGCTACATCGGCCCGGCGCTCACGCCGAATCGCGATGCGCTTTGGGAAGAAAGTCATTTGCCGCTCAATACCGACGGGCTGGTCAACGAAATCATGGGACAGCCGATGCGACGCGCCGGACGTTTCATCAAGATGGTCTGCTGCGGAGGGCTGGCCTGCCTGCAAAAAGTATCGCTCGATTATTTGAAAGGGAAAAGGACAGGGATATTTCTGGCGACCGGCCTGGGAAACGTCGATGAAATAATGCCGTTTATTACTCAGGTATTCAAGCATGGCGGCGGATTCCCCAGTCCCAATCAGTTCGCCAATTCGGTCAGCAATGCCGCCGCGTTTGTTCTGGCGCGGATTTGCGAAGTCACGGGAACCGTACTCACCATCTCTCAGGAGGAATTGTCATTTGAGTCAGCGCTGTGGCTGGCGCAAAGCTATCTGGAAAGCGGCGAAATAGAACTGGCTTTGGTCGGCGGCTGCGATATTTTTACTCCCACCGTTGAGGAATACCGTGAACGTGTTAATCTGACGCCGGGTAACTTCCGCGCGATGAAAATGGGGGAAGGCAGTTCCTGGCTTTTGCTGGGCAAAGATGAAAAAGAAAAAACAGGTGACATCCTGGCGGTGGATTTTGATGATCAATTATTACGGCTGGAAGATTTTTCTAAAAGCGAAGATATTTTAACCAAGTGCGAGAAGCTTATATCCGTATCATTGCATCAAGACAGCGCCAGACAGAATAAAAGCCGGGTTTTTCTGCCGGGTTTCCGCCTGGGCAAAATAGAAACCGCTTTCTGGAAACAAAAAGGGTGGGAAATTGACGATTATCTGCCTTGCTGCGGCATTCATTCGACAGCGGCCGCTTTCGGCATAGCGCGCGCCCTGCGGGATGGACAATCATCTTTTTTTGTGCATTACAATTGTCACGCTTCGGGCAAACAGGCATTCGTTCTTGCGTCAACAAAATAATTATGGCCTCATCTCAACAAAATAAATGCATTGTCCTTGTTCATCCGCGGGGCTTCAACTGGTTCCCCGGAAAACGCGATATTACCGATATCGCCAACCGAATGGTTCCGCAGGGTCTGCTTTCCATCGCGGCTTATCTTATCGGACAAGGCCATGACGTTCATGTTTATGATTGCCTGGGTTTGGATGCACCGCTGGATTTGGAGAAACAGGTCAAAGCCATTTTGGCCTGTCAGCCGCGGATGGTCGGATTCTCAGCGACAACATCATCGTTCCCTGATGCCGCCAATCTCGCGCAAAAAATCAGAGAACAATCGCCGGACATTATAACGGTATGCGGAGGGGTGCATGTTTCCGCTTTGGAAGGAAAACTTCTGCGGGATTATCCGGCATTTGATTTTTTGATTGCCGGAGAAGGCGAAGAAACGATCGCTGAACTTGCCAAAGGGCTTGACCCCGCTGAAATCAAAGGATTGATCTGGCGAAAAAACACGGACGTTATAACCAATGAGCCGCGTCCGAAAATAGCGGATTTAGACTCGCTCCCGTTTCCCGCCTATGAAAAACTTAAAGGTTTTCCCGGCGATTATCATTTACCGTTATTCAGCTATATCAACACGCCCGGCGCAACGATGATCACGTCGCGCGGCTGCATGTACCAATGCTCCTATTGTGACCGTTCCGTTTTCAAAAAAGGTTTCCGCTACAACTCCGCCGCGTACATTTACGAACACATGAAATATTTACGCGATAAATTCGGTGTGAGGCATGTCAACATTTATGATGATCTGTTCACCGCCAACCGCCAGCGGATCATCGAGCTTTGCGAAAAACTCAGCCGTCACCCTCTGGGAATGAATTTCAATTGCGCCGTACGCGTGGGTTATACCGATGATGATTTACTGAAAATGCTTAAAGACGCCGGATGCCTTATGGTTTCGCTGGGCATTGAATCGGCCGATCCGGAAATGCTCGCAAGACATAAATCGGGCGTGTCGCTTGAAGAAGTGAGCGATACGGTCCGGCGAATTCAGAAAGCCGGCTTACGCGCCAAGGGACTTTTTATGATGGGCCTGCCCGGCGAAACGGAAGAATCCGTCAAGCGCACG
The DNA here is from genome assembly GCA_002840555.1 of Deltaproteobacteria bacterium HGW-Deltaproteobacteria-13. Classification (GTDB taxonomy): domain Bacteria; phylum Desulfobacterota; class Syntrophia; order Syntrophales; family Smithellaceae; genus Smithella. Next base: position 4,416 of record PHBJ01000020.1, on the reverse strand, counting down.
TCCGACTTTATCATTTCACTCGGGCTCGACGACATGAACATGGCCAAATTTACGCCCTTCCCCGGCGCACCGCTGTGGAGCACAATAAAAGAGGAGGGAACTTTTAATGAAGACTGGCGGCTGATGAACTGTCTGAATTTTGTTTTTGTCCCCAGGGGAATTGCTTCCAAGGAAAGACTCGATCAACTTTACAACGAGCATGTCAAACGTTTTTATTCCGATTCCGCGTGGCGCGACAAATTCCGCAAAAGGATTTGGGAGCATCGAAAAAGCCTTCTGTACTTACTGCGGCATCTGCCTTCTTTCTGGTCGGCAAAAAATCAATTTGAACCCCAAAATAATAAAATCTGAATTACTTCTTCTTGATGGGTTTCTCCTGAGTGATACAAACTTTTTGATATAATTTTTCAAATACACTTCCGGATACAATACCATTCCATCCACTCTTGTTATAGATATATTTGTCTAAAACATTTCCCTGATCGTCATAATCCGTGAATTCAATTTCTTTAATCAGTTTTTTCCGACAATCAATCTCATTAAAACTTTTCAGATGGTCAAAATTCTGATATTTTATATTATGTTTGATGAATCTCTTAATCATCTTTTTCCTGACATCACCTGTTACCGTCATAAAAGTCCAGACGGATACAATATCAGATGATCTGGTGAGATTTGTTTTATTGTAATACCAGAAACTACCCCCGCCATCTTTTCCCAAAAACTCCCATACCCTGCCGTCCGGTTGTTCTGAAAAACAAATTGACGGGAATGAAACAGCGATAACGATTAAGGAAATCCAAAAAAGGTTGAACTTCATTTATTTTTTACCCTTCTTTTGAGGCGCACAAAGGTTTTTGTATAATCCTTCACTGATCGTGTAGGGTTTAATACTTGTCCATTCAATATCCTTATTGATCTGATGGTCTAAAACATTTTCCTGATCGTCGTAATCTTTGGACTCTTTATAGATCTTTTGTTTATTCTTACAGTCAATTTCATATAATGAAATGCTGTGGTCAAAATTTTGGTATTTTTTAGATTTCTCTAAATCATATTTCTTTAAATACTCGACCATCTCTTCTCTCTGCTGATCCCTTGTAATTGTATAGGTCCAGACGGATAGAATATCGGATGATTTGGAGAGGGCTTTTTTATTGTAATAAGAATTATGTCCAAAATACTCCCAAACTTTACTGTCCGGCAATTGATATGATTTTTTTATTTTACTGTCCGATTGTTCAGAATAACAAATGAGTGGAATTGAAAAGACAACAACGATTATAGCCATACAGAAAATTTTGAACTTCATTTCACATTTACCTCCAATTTAAGACTGTTATTAAAATACTTAATATTTGATGATTTACAAGATAAAATTTCCTGTTGTTGACGAAATCAATTATTATATATATACAATCATTAAAATAACCATCGTGGTTATTGATTTCTTTTTAAGGAAAATATAACCATACAAAAAATAGTGTAAAATATCAGTCGTGTGTCTTTTTAGAAATAAATTTCTAACTTGTTGAAAACACGTTACAATAACCCTGTAGCTCAGTAGGATAGAGCGACAGATTCCTAATCTGTGGGCCGCGTGTTCGACTCACGCCAGGGGCACCAATTAAACAACCTTTTACCGGATTAGTCAGACGAAAGGGAAAACCCTCTTTCTCCGCAGGGCATCCATCTTGCATTTTATTAATCTATATTTCAATTGACTTATAATCGTTCTTCCTTTAGTTTTATGCGCAATAATGATTACCCCCTGAGAAATGGTCCCTATGCCAACGACATGCCGTTAAAGAAAAAGAAAGCTGAAAAGGATTCGTGAAAAAATGCAGAAAAAGAACGCTGTATCTAAAAATCCTACAAACGTGTCCGTACGGGAAAAGGTGGAAGAAAAACTGAAGACAAGCGAGGAACGTTTCCGCCTTCTTTCCGAGGCGGCTGAAGAGGGAATCGCCATTCATGACAACGGCGTTATCGTCGAGGCGAACGAGGCCCTCGCCCGTATGTTTGGATACGAATTATCCGAGATGATCGGCATGAATGCTGAAAGTATTTCCACGCCTGAATCATTTAAAATGATCAGGGAACATATTTTTACAGAATACGACAAACCATACGAAGGTATTGGCGTCAGAAAAGATGGTTCTACTTTTGTATGTTCTCTGGTCGGCAAACCCTATAAATATAAAAACCGCATCCTAAGGGTAGCGGTTCTCAGAGATATCACCGAGCGCAAGAATGCTGAAAAATCTTTGAGAGAAAGCGAAGAGCGATACCGTCTTCTTACGGACAATGTCACTGACGCAATCTTCACCACAGACATGAATTTCAATTATACCTATGCCAGCCCTTCCGCATATAATATCGTCGGATATACAACTGATGAATTCATTACGCTGAGGGTAGAACAGCTTGTCGAGCCTGAGACGCTCAGCTGGTTCGCTGAAATGTTTGCCGAAGAGTTGGAGATAGAAAATCGGGCAGACAGGGATTTAAAAAGATCTCGTGTGCTGGAATACCAGCATGTGCGTAAGGATGGGTCAAAAGTGTGGGTGGAGACTAAACTTACATTTCTCAGAAATGAAAATAACGCAGCGATAGGAATGCTCGGTATTGTACGCGACATCACAACACGCAAGCAAACGGAAGAGAAATTATTGTTTGAAGGACAAAGATTCCGGGCTCTTGCGGAACAATCTTCGGATATTATTATTGTCGTAAATCAAGAATTGGCTGTAACCTATGAAAATCCGGCGATTGAGAGAATTTTGGGATTCAAGGCTGAAGAAAGGATGGGCGTCAACGTATTTGACCTTCTTCATCCGGATGATCTGAAGTCTGTAACCGCAGCATACCATGAATTATTTAGCAATATAAACACCCCTGTTCAACGATCAGAAATACGCCTTCGTCATCAGGATGGAAGTTGGCGTATATTTGAAGCCGTGGCCAGCAACCTGGTGCAGGATAATGTTGTAGGAGCCGTAATCGTCAACCTGCGCGACATCACCGAGAGGAAAAATGCGGAAGCGGAGTTGCTGCAGGAACAACAATTTTCAAAACTGCTGTTAAATAATCTTCCCGGAATTTTCTGTCTCTGCACCTACCCGGAAAATCGATTGGTGCTCTGGAACAGGCAAATTGAAACGCTTCTGGGCTTTAACACCGAAGAAATAAAAGGGCATCTTGCCACAGACTGGGTTGCGCCGGAAAGCCTGGAAACCGTTTTAAAGGCCATAGAAGCGGTGATGAGAAAAGGTCAAGATTCGATGGAAATCTCTTTGATAGCAAAAGATGGCCACCCGATCCCTTTCTTCGTCACCGGCGTCAGATTTGAAATACGCAGTCTGTCTTATTTTATCGTGATCGGAACGGATATCACCGAGCGCAGGGAATCGGAAAAATTGCTGAAAAAAAGCGAAGCCCAATATCGCCTGCTGGCCGACCACATGAAAGACCAGATTTGGATCATGGATCTGAACTTAGCAACGACGTACATCAGTCCGTCTGTGGAAAAGTTATTGGGATACAATTTAGAGCAAATTAAACAACTTTCGCTGGATAAAATTCTCACCGTACAATCTTTACAAGCAGCGATGGATTTTTTTTCAACGGAAATGTCCAAAGCGCTGGCAGCCCCTCCAACCTATCTTTTAACCCGTTCACTGGAACTGGAATTTATCTGTAAGGACGGCCGGATTTTATGGATTGAATGCGCTTTCAGCTTCATCCGGGACGAAAACGGAAAACCTCTGTCTATTCTGGGCGAAGGCAGAAACATCACGGAACGTAAACAAATGGAGGATTCTCTGAAAAAGAGCGAAGAGAATTTCCGTCATTCGCTGGATGATTCGCCCCTCGGCGTGCGTATCTCGACCGCGATAGGCGAGACCATTTATGCCAATCGCGCGATTTTGGATATATACGGTTATGACAGCATCGAAGAACTGAAAGAAACATCCCTGAAAGACCGCTATACACCGGAAAGTTATGCTGAATTTCAGATCAGAAAAGAAAAAAGATTACGGGGGGAACCCGGTCCGTCTGAATATGAAGTAAGCATCGTGAGAAAGGACGGCGAAATACGTCATCTCCATGTCTTACGTAAAGAAATATTCTGGAGCGGCAAAAAACTGTCTCAGGTTATCTATCAGGATATCACCCTGCGCAGGCAGGCCGAAAAGAAACTGAATGACATACTGGAAAACCTGCGGCAATCCATTAAAACAACGATTCAGGTATTGGGCACGGCATCGGAAGCCAGAGACCCTTACACGGCAGGTCATCAGAAGCGGGTGGCCAATCTCGCCCGCGCCATTGCTACGGAGATGAAACTTCCTCATGACAAAATTGAAGCCATCCGCATGGCCGGCGCCATTCATGATATCGGGAAAATTTCGG
>PHBJ01000019.1 GCA_002840555.1 Deltaproteobacteria bacterium HGW-Deltaproteobacteria-13 | reverse complement strand
CATAGGCAAAATTATTTTGCCTGGTATATTAACTTTAAAAATGGGTGCTAAATAGCAACACTTTACCTATGTATATACCGGAAATGACAATTTTTTTATGCTAGTTTTCGGAAGTTTCTACACGGGAGAGATTTTCGAAACTCGTGTATTTATCCACGAAAGTGAGTTTAACGGTGTCGGTGGGTCCGTTTCTTTGCTTGGCGATGATAATTTCCGCGATACCTTTTTCCGTATTTTCTTCAGATTTGTTATAAACCTCGTCACGGTAAATAAAAGCAATGACATCGGCGTCCTGTTCGATAGCGCCCGATTCGCGTAAATCCGCCATTTGCGGACGGCGGTTGGTGCGGCTTTCCACCTGGCGGTTTAGCTGCGAAAGCGCGACAACAGGCACATTCAGTTCCTTTGCCAGGGCCTTTAAGGAACGGCTGATCTCCGATATTTCCTGTTCGCGGGAATCGCGATTGTTTCCGGAACGCATCAACTGAATGTAGTCTACAACAATCAAGCCCAGTCCGACATCGGCTTTGAGCCTGCGTGACTTGGCTTTCATTTCCAGGACAGTTATGGCCGCCGTATCATCAATGTAGAGGGGAGCATCGGAAAGACGACCCGCGGCGGTCGTCAGTTTCGGCCAATCGGTTTCCCCCAGAAAACCTTTTCTCAAACGCTGCGAGTCCACCTTGGCTTCGGAGGAAAGAAGACGAAAAGCAAGCTGTTCCTTGGACATTTCCAGAGAAAAAATAGCCGCGGGGACCTGACCTTCCATTGCGGCATTCAGCGCGATGTTCAGCGCGAAAGCCGTCTTGCCCATGCTGGGACGTCCGGCGATAATGATCAGTTCGGACTTCTGCAAACCGGACGTTAAATCATCAAGTTTATCAAAACCTGTCGGCACTCCTGTAATCAGTTCTTTACGGGCATAGAGATCTTCAATGGAACGGAAACTGTCCTTGACAATCTCCCGAATCGGGGAGAAAGCAGGACGCACTTTATTCTCGGAAATTTCAAAAATACTGTGTTCGGCTTTATCCAGAATATCATCAACATCGGAACCCGTTTCATAGCAGCTGCCGATAATATCGGTTGCTGAAGTGATTAATCCGCGGAGAATCGATTTCTCCTTTACAATCCTGGCGTAGTTGGCGACATTGGCCGCAGACGGGACATTATCCACCAGCGACGCAAGATAGGTTTGGCCTCCTACCGAGTCCAGCCTGTTTTTGCTCTTGAGCGCATTGCTCAAAGTAATAAAATCAACCGGTTCGTTTCTTTCGGAAAGCTCGATGATGACGGTAAAAATTTTCCGGTGAGCTTCCGAGTAAAAATCGCCCGGAGATAGAATTTCGAGCACGCTGTTAATCGCGTTGTTTTCCAGCAGAATACTGCCCAGGATGGACTGCTCGGCCTCGATATTCTGCGGCGGAAGTTTATGTAAAGACGGATCCATGTTCATTATTATTCGCCGACAACCTTTAAATTAATTTCCGTTTCCACATCGTGTGTCAATTTGATTTTTACTTTAAATTCACCTAGCGATTTTATATGTTCACCATGTTCATGGACGATCATTTTTCGGCTGATTTTATAGCCTTTTTCTTCAAGCGCCGATTCGATGTCCTTGGTTGTTACCGAACCGAAAATTTTATCCTGATCACCCATTTTGCGGGAAAACGTAAGAGTTACATTAGACAAAGAGGCTGCCAATTCCCTGGCGGATTTGGTTTCCTTTTCCAGGTTACGCAGGATATTCTTTTTTTCATGCTCAAAGAGTTTGATGTTTTTTTCATTGGCTTCGATCGCCAATCCCTGTGGAATTAAATAATTGCGGGCGTATCCGTCATTCGCTTTCACTAAACTTCCAGCCTTGCCTAAAGAAGGCACATTTTGCTTCAGAATTACTTTCATGAAAATCCTCCGTTTTGTGATAAATAGTGGTGAAAATATTAAGCCGCTGTCTGATCTTTTTGAAAAAGTTTTCTGAAATCAATCCAAATATCCAAGCATCCAACTGCGGCTATAGGTACCATAAGAATTTGTTGAACTGCAATTAAAAAATAAAAAAAATACCGGAAAAAGAAGGGGACATTTTTAGTCTGAAAAAAGAAGCTAACAATAGTAAGACCTTGCAGAAAATAGATAAAACACACAACCAGAAATATATTCCAGCCGAAAAGATTGATGTCCTGATGCGAAATGAGAAAAAGCGCGGCGGATGCGATAAAAATCCAGATCGTAAAGTCAGGAGCCTTCCAGCGGGTCAGCGCCGTAAATTGATGATAAGTTATTCCGGCTTTGCCTAAATAATTCTTCCCCAGAAGAAAATTTATCCAGACGATAAATACAGCCGATATGACAACAAGCGCTGGGAATATTTGCGTAATGCCACTGACGATGTTCTTTTCATTATCTTTAATAAAGTTAATATCTTCCGCTTTCAGAGGCAACTGACTGTAAAATTTCACATTTTCCGCAATGATTGCGGCAATATAATTTTTCACAAGCAGCCATGGATCTGCCGAATGAACAAAACCATCGTAAATGAAATAGAAACAAATCGCGGCAATAATAAAAACCGCCGGATAAATAATTGTTTTTTCAACGGAAACATTTCCAGCCGCAATTTGTGCCATAAGCAATCCGGCTGCCGCCATGGCAAAAACGGGGATAGCTGGCACATGGATGCTCAACATCATCGCTAAAAGCAGAAAAAGCGAAAAAGAAATTAAGAAAGCCGCGGCGGTTTTGTTGATACCGTTAACCGTGCCGTTGAAAAATAAAATCATGGGCAGAATAAGAAGAAAAAATGAACCCATTACAGGAATAAAAAATGCCGCAAAAATAGAAAAAGCAATAACCAACAACAGTTTCAGGAAAGGATTATTGCGAAAGGGTATGCTGAATTTTTTCAAGGACGATAATCTGCTCAAAACCTGATACCTTCACACAACCACATTGGTCTGATTGCGTATCTAAAAAAAGCGGTAACGCCTTATGAAAGACGTTACCTTATCGTTGTTTACGCAAAGTTAATCCGGATCTAATGCAAATTGTATAAAAATAACCGTTTAGGAAAACCGGTTTATTTCCCGTCGGCGGTAACAAAAGGCATAATAGCGATCATTCGGGCACGCTTAATGGCTATGGCCAATTCTCTCTGATGAGAAGCGCAATTGCCGGTAATTCTGCGCGGCATAATCTTGCCCCGTTCGGTCACAAAATTATTGAGAATGGTGCTGTTTTTATAATCAATCTTTATATTGGAATCCGTGCAAAAACGGCAAAATTTCTTTCTATGAAAAAATTTTTTCTGGGGATACCGGTTTGGTCTTTCTCCATTTTGTGCTTCCATTGTTTATTCCCCTTTCGTTGAGAGTTCTTCTTTGTTATAAATTTTCTTAGGTGCAGAGAAGGCAGGCTTTGCATCTTTGGGGGCTTTATCCGCCTGGCTAATCGTCCTCACTTCACCCGAACCGGCGGCTTCAATCTCCGCGCGCGCCTGGGTACGTTTTGCTTCCGCGTCCGCAGCTTCCTGCTCAATGCCCTCGCGGGTGGCCGCTCCCTCTTTTTTCACGGTCATGAATTTAATGATGCGGTCGTCAATTTTATACGTTCTTTCGATTTCCGAGACAATGGCGCCATCACCGGCAAAATCTATCAGAAAATAATACCCGTCTTTTTGTTTTTTGATTTCGTAAGCAAGATGTTTTTTGCCCCACTTGTCTACTTTGGCAATAACACCTTTACGGTCGGTTATGATTGTCTGGGTGCGTTCAATTAAAGCGGTGATGTCTTCATCATTTAAATCGGCTAAAACTATAGCCACAACTTCATATCTTTGCAAAATGTTCTCCTTTCGGCTCTAAAGCCCATGTTATCACAGGCAAGGAGTCCTAAAAATTAGTAGGCGGGTTTCTACCTCAAATCAGGGCAGAAATCAAGGGGTTTTATTATTTATTAAATAACAATAAAATCAATCGATTAGAGCTAATAGAAAAATACCTCGCCTGTCGAGGCAATTTTACTGTGCCCGGATAATCCGACGGCAAAAAGAAATTTATTTTTTTTCTTTTTTAATAAATTGTCCGGCAAAGCGGACGATACGGCGGAAAACAGGAAGAGAAGAACTGATGGCCCCGAGAGATTCACGGGCGGCCTGCTCTCCGATTTTGACCAGATCGCCCGCCCGGTTAAAGTCCATCCAGTGGAGATTTCCAACCTGAGGACGGATAATCACGTCCGCTTCTCTGAGTTCGGAAGCTTCGAGGGCGCCGGATGTAATTTCTCCCGCGCGATATAAAACATCCTTTCCCGTCTCTATGGTGACGGCTTCCAACGGAGAACGATCGACGATCACGGCAATAACAACATCAGCCCCGGCCTCGCGCGTCGCGTGAATGGGAACGATACTCGTAATGCCGCCGTCCGCCAGAAGCCAGTCTCCGTGACGCAACGGCGCGACCGCTCCCGGAACCGAACAACTCGCCAGCACCGCCTGACGAAGCGATCCCTCGGAAAAAACAATTTTATTGCCGGTAATCAAATCGGTGGACACGGCGCTGAAAGGAATTTTTGTTTCATGGATATCAATATCCGGCACAAAATAATCAATCATAGATTTAAAATCATTGAAGGAAAGTATGGACGGTTTAAAAAAGGCCTGGGCAAACCAGTAGCGGTTCATCACGTATGTTTTCGCCTTCTTGAAGATGCTCTTGTTCTCGTCACATAAAGTCATGCCGATGGATTTGATTGTTGAGTCGTTAAATTCGGGACTGCGCAGATAGGCTTCAATTTTATCCTGAATTTCCCGGGGTGATTGGCCGCTGGCATAAGCGCCGCCTATCAAAGAACCTGCGCTTGTTCCCACAATCAGGTCAATGCCAATGCCTTCCTCTTCCAGAACATTGAGAACGCCGATATGGGCAAAGCCGCGGACACCGCCGCCGCCCAAAGCAAGACCAACCTTTTTCCCGGTCCATTTCATAATTCGCCTGTTACAATTTTATTGACTTACACCAATGAGCTAAAATCCCGGATGGTAAATTGAAATTGGTGGGCGATGTGAGACTCGAACTCACAGCACCTAGCTTTGGAGCCTGATAAATGTTCTTTACCACCCCATTCAACAATTTACCATCACTTACTATATCTCAATAGTTTAGGCAAGTTACAAGATGATGTTTTTTTATCCGCGGCATGGCGGCGAGCTATTGATGAGGAGTAGCTAGTCTTGAGGAAGTTCCGCATTTCCCTGCTTGTAGGCTTCTATACCCGATCTTTATGTTGCCCGCTTTCTTATGACACAACACGATTTCCGATGAGGCGTTCGCGCCCGCCTCATCGACAAGGATGACCGCCCTCACCGGAACCAAGGAAGTTTCGAAGAAGCCATTCGCGTGCTTAACCTTCAAACTAATTTAGGCCAGACATCATCATTTAACTGTTTCTCTTTTTCCGGCGTTGTTCCGGCGCACCATCAACCGGAAAGCTGTTCAGTGTAAAGAAGAATGTCGCTCCTTTTCCCACGGCCGATTCCGCCCAGACCCGCCCGCCATGCCGGCTGATGATCCGCTGAACTATCGCGAGCCCGATGCCCGTTCCCTCATACTCCTCATGGCTATGGAGACGCTGAAAGACGCCAAAGAGCTTGTCGTAATGTTCCATATCGAATCCGGCTCCATTATCCTTAATGCAATAGACCGTTTTGCCGGACTCAAGGCAACTGTTCATTTCGATGATGCTTTGTTTTTGATTCTTCGTAAATTTAACGGCATTAGATAAAAGATTGACCAGCACTTGTCTTATGAGGGTCAGGTCTCCATATCCGGGCTTTATCTTTTTGATCTTGAATTCTATTTTTTGTCCCTTATTTACCGCCTTTATTTCATGCAATACTTCCCGGGCAAGTTTGTCCATGTCAATTACGGAAATGCTCATACTGGTTTTTTGCACCCTGGAAAAAGAGAGCAGATCCTCAATCAGAGCTCCCATAAGCTTGATGTTATCTCTGATCATGTTGAATTGATGTTTTGTTTTCTCATCAAATTTATCTCCCTGCTGTCTGAGAATTATCCGGGAAAAACCGTCTATGGCCCGAAGAGGCGCGCGAAGGTCATGGGAGACAGAGTAGCTGAAACTTTCGAGTTCGCTGTTGATCTCCTCAAGCTGGGCCTTGCGCTCCTGTAGTTGCGCCGCCTGTTTCGTCAACTGATCTTCCACGGCTTTGCGTCCGGTTATGTCACGCGCCACATGCACAGAGCCGACGAGTTGTCCCTTAGAATCGCAAAGCGGCGTTGTGCTCACCAGAAAATCACCGCCCAGAATTGCTTCGTGCACTTCGGCCATATGCTCCCCGCCATCCCGGCAAGTCAGGCTATGCGGACAAAACTCCGGCGGGCAGGAGAGACCATGAACGGCCTCGTAGCATCTGACGCCGATGCATTGATCGGGTTTGAGCTTCAGACGTTGCGCCATCGCTTTATTTACCCGGACAACACGATGCTCTTTGTCGAGAATGGCGATCAGGTCCGGAACTGTATCGAAAGTCCGCTCCCATTCATCCTTTGCGCGTAGGATCGCTTCCTCGAAGCGTTTATGTTCAGTGATGTTACGGAAATATCCGATGATACCTTCGATCTGCCCGGCCGGACCAAGCTTCGGGACATAAGTTCCCTCAAAATATTCAGGTTCGCCGCGAGAATTCCGAAGCGATGATTCCAGTGAAAACGGGTCGCCTGTTTCCAGTACTTTTCGCTTGATCGTCGTGAGTTTATCAGCGTCCCTTAGGTCGAGGATGTCATAGTCGGTTTTTCCCAGCATGTCAGCTTCGTTAAGACCGAGTTGCGGATTGATGGCAAGTTGATAGCGTAAATCATGGTCCTGTATCATGATGTGATCCGGTGTGTTCGCGGCTATGGCGTGGAAGAGTTCCTCGCTTTCTTTCAGCGCTTCGCGCAACCGGATCGCCGTGATACCGTACGAAAGATCATTGGCCAGTTCGGCAAGCAGTTTCTCTTCATCTCCGGCAAAGGAATCGGGTTCTTTTGAGTAGATGGTCAACGCGCCGAATGCCCTGCCGCCTGCCATCAGAGGCAAGACGATTGACGACGCGTATCCTCTTTTGATCGCCTCTTTTCTCCAGGGTTCGAACCGAGGGTCATTGAGCATATTTCTGCATGCCGTCGGTTTTCCCGTACGGATAGCCGTGCCTGTCGGTCCGCGGCCCCGTTCCGTATCCGCCCAGGTTATTTTCAATGTTTCGATATATCCTTCTTCAAAACCGCTATAGGCGACAGGACGGACGGTTTTGTCCTCATCATCTTCGGCAAAACCGATCCACACCATGGTGTAGCCGCAGTCTTCGACAACAATTTTGCATGTCTCTTCCATATAGGCGCGTTCGTCGGTGGCACGCATCATAACCTGACTGCTTCTGGAGAGCGCCTGAAGCGTCCGGTTGTATTTTTCCTTTTCATTTTCTCTGATTTTGCGTTGGGAGATGTCTTGTATGGTTCCTATGACATAGGTTGCTACGCCTTCCCTCTCGGACGAAAGACCTCGAACTTCAACCCAAACATGCCGGCCGGACATCGTAATAATTTCACATTCTTCTGAAAAAGGCTCGTTTGTTGCCAGCGTGTGCAGTAAACGTTCGCGGAGCACCGGTATATATTTCGGAACATAGAATTTCAGGCCCTCAATAAGACCGGGCTTGTAATCCAGCGGCACCTCGAGAAGGCGATTAACGCCTTCCGTCCACATCAGGAAATTACTTTCCGGGTTTGCTTTCCATCCTCCCAATCGGGCAACTTCCTGGGTTTTCCTCAGAAATAGCTCATTCTGGCGTAACATATCCTCGGCTTTTTTGCGGCCGGTGATGTCCATGCAAATGCCAATCATCCTGATTGGCCGGCCCTGATCGTCGTATTTGCCTTCGCCAACTGCGCCTATCCAGCGAATCTCGCCGTCCGGCAGTACAATACGGTAATCGCTGTTCAGGATAGTCTTCTGACGCAATGCCTTATCAATCCGGAGGCTTGCTATTTCAGCATCTTCAGGATGTATGATGCTCTTCCACGACTCGAAGGATGCAGGGGTTTCCTGTGGGTCAAGCCGAAAAAGATCAAACATTTGATCTGACCATTCGATACGGCCGGTGACAACATCCCAGTCCCAGGTGCCTACTTCGGCCGCCTGCTGCGCCATTTCAAAACGCTCGGTTATCTCCTTAAGCTTTTCTTCCGATCTGACACGGGCAATGGCTACGGCGACTTGATCGGCAACGGATTTCATCATAGCCAGATCATCAGCGCTGAAGTTTATTCTGGTACGCGTGCCGAAAGATAATGTCCCGATCACCTTATTTTGCTGTATGAGCGGATGGCAGGCATAGGCTTTGATCCCGAAGGATTTTATCAGTTCTGTCCGCACGTCGGGTGTTGCCGGGATATTCTCGGCAACAATCCTGACTCCGCCCTGCGCCACACAGCCGCATACGGCCACGCCGAAGCTCAACCACTCGATTTCGCGAGCAGTTTCAGGCCCAATACCTGCGCAGGCGTTTAAGTGCAGCCGTCCCGAAGAATCATCAACAATAAAGTTAAAAAAGACGTCGCACTCAAGAAATTTCATCACTTTCCTGCACAGCTCTTCCACCAGCGGCTGGGGGGTATCGCTTTCCAGCAATTGACTTGCCGTGTAAGATAGGATCTCCAGCCGCTCATTGTATTTGAGCAAGGATGCTTCTATCCGGCTGCGGTGCTCTATTTGTTTCTTAAGCTCCGCCGTTCTCTCTTCAATCTTGCTTTCCAGAGTCCTGTGGGCTTCCCGGAGTTCCTCTTCAGCTTTTTTGCGCGCCTTTTGTTCCCGGGCTTCCGCAATGACCCTCCGGACAGCCGGTGCAAGACGCTGTTGGAGCCGGCTTTTCAGGACATAATCCTTAGCCCCCTGAGTGAGGATTTCAATGGCCCGGTCTTCACCCACGGCTCCGGTTACCAGAATAAAAGGGGTATCGGGACAAATTTTTCCGGCCTCGGCAAGAGCCAATGTTCCGTTATATTCGGGAAGGTCATAATCGGAAAGAATGAGATCCGGAGAAAATGCCTGCAATTCGTGAACAAAATCTTCTTCAGTTTTAACTACTTTTGCGGTAAAGACCAGCCCTGCTTCCTGCAGTTCAAACTGCACCAGCTCTGCATCAGTCGGGTTATCTTCCAAAATTAGTATACGCAGGGATTCAGCCATTCTCTAATCTCCAGAGAGAATAGTTATAAATGTATTACTCTTTTTAACATCTCATATTTCGGAGAATACATCAAGTGCGGTTTACAGAAGAGGCGTCTGCGGAAAAGCCGCATTACAAAAACTATTACGGATAATGATATTTTTTATACTGCGATCCTGCTATTTAACCTTTATTGCATTTTGGGGTCATTCAATAAATTTATATTTAAATCAAAATAGCAGTAAATTTCTTTCAACCGTTCACAAAAGTGATCAAGAAAAAAATGAAACGAACTGGATATCGATTACAAAATTTCAATAGTGAAAAGTTGTCATAAGTGAAGAGGCCTCGCTCATGATGATCTTCTTTTATTATCATGCTACCCGGATTAAACTAATCTTCCTTAACTAAAAAGCCCTTGATGAATTTTTCTCCGGTGAAAATCATGATAATATTCCTCTTTTTTAGAGAATACCTGATGAAATTGAATTTACAATAATGGTTGTTATTTATTTTAGAAGTAGGACAAACTTACCATTGCTGATTTTGGAATAATATGAGGAATAACCTTCAGTTTTGAATCTACAGGGAAATACCTGTCAAAATCTAAAGCTACCTATAAAGGCCGGATAGTCTACATACCCTTTAGGCCCCTGTGTGTAATATGTATTTATATCTGGCGTTGCCCAAAGTACGCCTTGGTGGATGTGCTCCACCAGGTCGTGATTTGCTATGTAGGCGCTGCTAAAAGCCACGGCATCGGCATTTCCCTCTGAAGTGATACGATTTTCGCTTTGAGCATTATATTCGCAATGGGTCACGAAGATGCCGTGATACAGTGGTCGGAATATTCACTCAGGTAATATTAGCCTTATGATATTTCATAAACTATTTTCGGGCTTAAAGGTTGGAAATCATTCTTAACGAATTTTTACGTATATTAAAATAATTGTAAATTATTGATTTTAAATGGTGGGCGATGTGAGACTCGAACTCACGGCACCTGGCTTCGGAGGCCAGTACTCTATCCAACTGAGATAATCGCCCATCGAATAGTCTGTACTATAGACTGCTGTAATACTCAATAAATATTTATCCGGATACGGCAGACGAAACGTGCTTTCAGACTAACGGCGGCCTTGTCCTTTTGAGGTATGGTCTTTTCCCAGATGAAAATTAATCCAGGCGGATGTTTGATAAAGATCCCAGTTGCAGGGAGGAACGATGCTTTTCTCCAGTTGCGCTTCCTCCCCGTATTTTTTCAACCGGGCATAGGCCCGGACATAGACACACTGCTTCTTTCCGGGATAGACTTCGCACCACCCTTTAAAGCTCCCGCCGCAGGCGCCGTTGCGCTGGTTCTTCGGACATTGCGACATCGGACAGAGGTAGGCCACATCAATGAGAGCGCAGTCTCCGCAGTCCTTACAATCAAACAGCATCACTTTAGTCAGATGTTCCAGTTTGTGGAAAAGGCCCTCCATCTTTGTACCGGCCACTTTGCGGCTGAGTCTATTCATGATGCCGTAAAGTTTCTTTCCCGGCTCAAACATGAGTTTATGAGAGAGTCTTGAGAAACCATACGTACATTCAATTTCAGCATCCAGCGGCCGTCCCTGCCGTTTCTCCGGCGTCTCCTTATTCAGTCCTGTCTCCGGATCGCGTTCAAAATAATAAAAGCCGTTTTCCATCGGGTAATCGAAATACCGGATAAGTCCGGTCCACTGGGCAGTCAATTCTTCGCCCTGCCGGATAATTTCCTCCACCTGTTCATATTTGATGTTGTGCCCGCCAATATGGACTCCGCTAAAGCCCATCCCCTTCATGATCGCATACATCCGGGCAGCGCGAAGGATTCTGGCCCCCTCTCCCTTGTCCGGGTCGCTTCGTTCCCGGTCCAGATCCGCAAGAAGTTTATCCGTGACGACGGAGCCGGGCAAGTCGTTGCGGTTCATCATTTTGGCCGCACCGTACGGCAGAATATAAATATTTCCCACCAGCGGAATATCAAAACCGTTTAATTTCATAAAAAGAATTAATTCATGAAACTTCCGGACATCGTATCCCAGTTGGGTGACGATGAATCGGGCGCCGGCATGAATCTTCTTTTTTAATTTGTAATACTGGATTACCTGCTCGGCTTCGGTCGCCTTGAAGGGTGAAACAACGGCTCCCGCGAAAAAATCGCTGGGTTGGTGACGGACAGTGCCTTTGATTCCGGGATATTCCAGCCCCCGGTTCATCTCCGATACCAGTTGCAGGGTATGAATCGGATCCAGATCAAAAACCGGGGCGGGCCTTCCCTGATAACCGGATACCGGGTAGTCGCCGCTCATCACCAGCAGGTTTCTGACTTCTGCCCGATCGAGAGCGTAAAGCTGGCTTTCAATTTGATTGCGGTTCTTGTCTTTGCAGGTAAAATGGACGAGGGGTTCGATGCCCATTTTCAGAATTTCGCTGCCCATGAAATCGGCGGACATGGCCGGAGTGCCCCCGGGATTGTCTGTAACGGTGAGGGCTTGTATCTTTCCGCCAACGGCTGCCTGTTTGGCCAGCGCCATAGCTTTTTCCTGAGCTGCTTCCCTTGCTCCCCTTCCCGGCACGAGTTCCCACGTGACCGGAAACGTATCGGGATTCAACAGAGCCTCCTTAAAAAGATTTTCCCGCATAGAGATATTACCCTCAATTTTCCACTTTAACTTTTGTGCCAAGAAAATGACATTATCAAAAGAACTTGTCAATATCTTTTCTATCTAACAGTTGCAGTTCCTGAACAAATTTGCTATTTTTACCCATGATGTATGGAGAAAAATATTTTTTAAAGGAAATCACCTGTATCCTGACAATTCTTATTGTTGGCTTGTTTTCAACAAATTGTTACGGATCTCTGGAAATATTGAATGTTCGTCACTGGAGCGCGCCGGATCATACTCGCATTGTTCTGGATGTGGATGGCGAACCCAGCTATGAAATGACGGAAAGTAAAAATCTTCTCGTTTTAAATTTTAAGGAATCCTCCTTCCATAAATCGATACCGGCCAAAATCATCATTAACAGACCCGGAATTAAAAAGATGGTCTTCCATCACCTTGATGAAGATCATGTTAAAATCGAATTTTTTCTGGATCAATACCAAAAAGTTGAAGTTTTTAAGTTAAAAAAGTTCCAGGATAAACCTAACCGGATTGTTGTGGATATTATTTTAGAGCAAATTTCTAAAGAAGAAGAAAAAACAACCGGGCAGATTCCGGAATTCAGGAAGAAGAAAATCATCGTTATTGATCCCGGTCATGGCGGTGAAGATCCGGGGGCTGTGGGGAAAAAGCATACCTATGAAAAGAATGTTGTGCTCTCCATCAGCCGGGAGCTTAAAAGGGCCATTAACCAAATGCCCGGATACCGCGCAGTCTTGACGCGTGACAGCGACTATTATGTTTCTTTTGCCAAGCGGCTTCAAAAAGCCAAGGATTTGGGCGCCAGCCTGTTTATCAGCGTCCATGCGGATGCGGCCAGAAACCGCAGCGCCAAAGGAAGTTCGGTATATTGCCTGTCCACCGGCGCCGCCAGCAATGAAGCCGCAAAACTTCTGGCCAGGAATGAAAACTTATCCGATATTCTGGGCGGCGTTCCCGAGAGCGAAGGCAACAATGAATCCAATCAAATCATAATGAATATGTTTCAAACCAATACCATTAATCTGTCAAAAATTTACGCGGGCATTGTCATGAAGCATCTTGAAATGGTCAATTGTTTAAAATATAAAAGCGTTCAGGAAGCACCCTTTCGCGTGTTAAAACTGCCGGATATTCCGGCGGTATTAATCGAAACAGCCTACCTGTCCAATCTTCAAGAAGAAAGTCTGTTAAAAAAGAGTGGTTTTCAAAAGACGCTGGCCGTGGCTATATCCTCCTCGATAAGTGAGTACTTGTCAGGCACTGCCGCCGCTGTGCAAAGTGAAGAGACATTTAAAAAAGATGATGCCGCCGGCAAGACAGACAAAAAACAAAAGGATGAGATAGCGACAACCTATTATAGAGTAAAAAAGGGTGACACGCTCTTTTCAGTGGCGAGAAATTATAACACAAAAGTCGCAGTGCTTTTAGGGCTTAATAAGTTAAAATTAGAAGATCCGCTTTTTGTCGGCCGGAAAATCATGGTGCCGGCCAATAAAACGGACCATGAAGAAAATACGGGTGTCGCGGCAATTCCCCCCCAAACAAAGCCTCCCGGCCGGAAAAAGTCACCCAAATTTTATACCGTAAAAAAAGGGGATACGCTTTTCCTGGTGGCGAAAAATAATTCAACAACTGTGCATGAATTGCTCAAAATTAATCATATGAAAATGACAGATCCATTATTATATGGGCTCAAGATCAAGTTGCCGTAAAAAGCCGGAAATGTTCAATGAACCATTTAAAGAAAATAACCGGATTAAGCATCATCATTATTATTCTCTGTTTATCAGCAGCAATGTCAGCCAACGCCGACGGATTTATTTTTGACTGGAAGTCCTTTGTTGTTGATGCTGATCTGGCGCTAGGCAATCCGGACAAGAAGGCTCTCATCAAAAAATTACCTGCTGCTGATATAAGCGCATCGATCCGTGAAGACTCACCGGATAGCTTTTTCCTGTCTGCCGATCAAAGTGCCGTTTCAACATCAAAGTCAGAAAAAAAGTCCGTGCTGGAAAATATTAAAATAGACTTTTCCCCGAAAAATACTTATATGACCGACAGACATGAAATATACACTCACAGCGATGATGAGCAGATAACAAAATTTATTGATGCCATGACATCTTTGATTTACGATGATTCGAAAATAAAATCATTGGAAACCATCGGTAAAATCATTCAACCGCAGATAAAATTCTATTTTGAGTTCTGATTTTATCTTTTTAATTGCCATATTAAAATGTCCGGTTCAAAACTTTTTTCATATATTTCTTGACATAGAAAACGCGATTTATTATATGTTGCCACACACAAAGAAGAATATGCTTTTTATTTTCAGATGTTCACATTGGATGTAACCTATCTTTTTGTCATTCTTCGGCAGTCATTCAAAAATCAGGTGAGTTGAGTCAGGTAGGAATGCGGAAAAGCAAAAAGGGAAATCCAGTATCAGTGACGGGAATCATATGTAGATGTTCCGGTTTTACGTTAATTGAATTAACGATTGCTCTGGTTGTGATGGGAATTATTGTTACCCTTGCATTTTCTTTCTACAAAGATTCTATTAGTAAAGCAAAAATTACCGTAGCCCAAAGTGTACTGGTTAACGTTAAAAAGACCCTCGCCATCTACAATATGGACAAAGGTAATTATCCCGCCAGTATTGATTTTACCAGCTGCCTCGACGAAAAAGATCATCCGGTATTTGGTCCGGAGCTTTGCGCGCAGCTGAAAGAAGATGTCTTAACCGAAAATTATTCCGGCAATGCTTCAAGTTTCGAACTGAAAGCCCGGGCGAAAGACACCCAAAAAACACTTATCACGTTAACTCAGGACAATATTACAATTCAAGGACACTGATCATGGATTTTCAAAAGCGTAAAAACTATTTTATCGATAAGCGTTTTCAGGCAAAATATATGCTGCTGATCATGCTTCTTCTGTTTATCTATACTTTTATCTTTATCGTCATTATTTTCGCCCCGTATATGCTGACGCTTTACTTCAATTATCCTCTTGCCGACAAAGCTGAAGCGGCAAGAACCATTATCCTTCTGCACGGCAAGGTTTGGCCGGGGATCGGCCTGGTTATTTTAATTTTCGGAGCCTTGAGTATATTCATTACTCACAAAATTGCAGGACCATTGTATCGCGTAAAAAAATCCCTGTCCGAAGTGACAAAAGGAAACCTCAACGTCGTTGTCAAATTGAGAAAATTTGATGATCTCAAGGATCTCGCGGATCATGTAAACCTGTTGATCGAAGAATTGCGAACTTTTGTGACCACCCTGAGGAATGATTACGACCTGCTTTCCGACTATATCCTGGAACTGGAACGCAAAATTGAAGCCAAAGCACTCACTGAAGAATCGGGAAGAGAAATCATCAACAAAGTGCAGGCCAGCAGAAAAAATATCGAAGCGGCTCTGGAAAAGTTCAACACGCAACGATAAATTGTGTCCTGCCGAATATGAAAGCGGATTAATTTATATCAACGGATGATTATTCCTTTTACCGTCATTAATCTCTCCCGGCGCCAAGGCCAGCGGCTCCGGAGTGTCATTATTTTCCCTCTTGACTTTATTGAACGATATAATCATAATATTATTAAGATTATAGTATAGTTGCGTGATTGGCTAAACTTAGGGATACCACTTTGCCGATCCCGGGATTTTTACTTCTCTTTCATGCAATTTCTTACTGTGCTGCAAGCATCATCAAAAAGACACACCCAAAGACCCTTAAAAAGAACGGGACCTTTGCGGGAAGCGTAAAAGCGTAAATCGTATCTCGTGAAACACGATTCATAAAACGGTTGTTAGGGTCATGCTATGAAAATATCCAAAACACGAATGATTATCGTGATTACAATTTTATTTGTTGTGATCTGTCTGGGAGTCTATGCAGGCTTTCGTTTAAAAAATAAAAATCTTAATGCCGGACCACCGGAAAAAATCACTATCGCTTATTCTACCGCATCCAATGCCACACTAGCGCATATCGCCCTTGCCAAAGGTTATTTCAAGGCGGAGGGTTTAGACGTTACACCGCAGCCTCATGCCTTCGGTAAATTAGCGCTTAAGTCGGTTCTTGGAGGAAATGCGGACATGGCAACTGTTGCGGATACACCCTTCGTTTTTGCCGTAATGAACGGTAAAAAAATGAAAGTTCTGGCAACGATCCAGACTGCCAACAAAAATGAAGGCATTGTGGCGCGGCAGGACCGGGGAATTGTTAAGCTATCCGACTTTAAAGGTAAAAAAATCGGTGTTACCCTTGGCACGACCGGAGATTTTTTTGCCGATTCATTCCTGCTTGCCCATGGCATTCAAAGGAATCAGGTGACCATTGTCGATATGAAACCAGACGAGATGTCTGCCGCCCTGGAAACAGGCAGAGTGGATGCTGTCTCTACCTGGAATCCAATGCTGACAAAAATGAAGAAGGAATTGGGGAATAAAGCACGTATTTTTCATGATGAGACAATCTATACCGAAACCTTCAATATTGTCGCAGGGCAGGATTTTGTTAAACAACGGCCCGAAGCGATCAAAAAAGTTCTGCGTGCGCTCATCAAGGCCGAAGTCTTTGCCAAGCAAAACCCTGCTGAAGCGCGCCGTGTGGCTGCTAAATTCATCAAGGCAGACCAGGCTATTCTTGATGAAACCTGGGATTGTTTCAATTTTCAGGTGACACTGGATCAGGCTCTGTTGGTGAACTTTGAGGATCAGAGCCGCTGGGCCGTCAAAAACGGATGGACCACGCGCAAGAATATACCCAATTATCTGGATTTTATTTATATTGACGGTCTTGCGGAGGTTAAACCCGATGCGGTCAGGATTATAAGATGAGAAGCAAGATTACAGAGATTCCGGGGAAAGATTACGGCGATGAATACCAGACTTACAGAGATTTTTTAATAACTGTAACCATTAACCATTCTTCTGAATTGTTGTAATCGTCTTGTTTGCGGAGCAAAAAAACATGAAAATTAAAGAGAGACTCAAACTTAATACCTGGATTTCCCTGGGCTTGATTGCCCTCATACTGCTTTCCATGTCCTGGTCCATTTGGGAAATCAGAAGGACGGAGCAAAATGAGCGTTTAGTCGATCAAATACATAAAATCGTCTTTGAACGCATCATGTTGAGAGACGATTGGCTGATAAATCGGGAAGATCGCGCGAGAATTCAGTGGTACGCGAAGACTGAGACGCTCCGGCAATTATTGGAATCAGCTTCCCAAAAATTATCAGGCAAGGAAGCCATCGATACCTTGCAAAATGCAAAGTATGATTTTGAGGCAACGGCTTCGTCGTTCTCCGTACTTTTAGAGAAACACAAGCAGGGCGCCGTAAAAAAGAAAGTCGATTTTACCGAAGCGGAATTAAGACTGATCAATCAGGTAATTTTAAAAGCTTATTCTTTAAACGACAGCATCAGTAAATTGCACGAGTACTCCATACGAACAGCGACAACGGCCCGCGACATAAATCTTCTTTTAATCATCGTTTTCATTTTCGGCGGCATCATGGCGGTGATTATGAATTCAATTGCTGTCAATAGAATCATGACAAAACGAGTGGGGGCCCTGAATGAAGGAATAGCAATAATCGGCGAAGGCAACCTGGAATATCAAATAGACGAGGCAGGCGACGACGAACTGGCGGATTTGGCCCGCTCGAGTAATGAGATGACAGCCAAATTGAAACACTCTCTTACCTCTATAGAAAATCTCAATATAGAAATCGCCGAGCGTGAAAAGGCTGAAGAGAACTTTAAAAAGATTTCCTTTCGTCAGCAGGCATTGCTTTCCGCCATTCCCGATATCGTGATGGAAGTGGATGTAAACAAAATTTATACGTGGGCAAATGAACCCGGCCTGGAATTCTTCGGTGAAGACGTTATCGGCAGGGAAGCGGTATTCTATTTCGAGGGGGAACAGGATACTTATGATATAGTAAACCCTCTTTTTCGGGGCAGTGAAGATATTATTTATGTAGAAAGCTGGCAGAGGCGCAAAGACGGACAAAAACGATTATTGGCCTGGTGGTGCCGCGTTCTTAAGGATGCTCAGGGAAAAGTGACAGGGGTATTATCATCAGCCCGCGATATTACAGAAAACAAGCTGGCGCAAGCAGAAGTTAAGAAACTAAACGAAGAACTGGAGCGGCGTGTTATCGAACGCACCATGGAGCTGACTGCCAAAACTGCCGAATTGGAACGGGTCAATAAGGTATTCGTTAATCGGGAGATCAGAATGCGGGAACTCAAAGCGCGGATTGCAGAGATGGAAAAGGAGTGAAACATAATAGGCGGGAGGCCATATGATCTTCATCGACTTGATTATTAATTTATCTTTGCTGGTCGACCTTAGCGTTATCTCCTGATTTATCGGCAGGGAACTGAAGATGGCCGAACTCCAGGAGCGAATTGCGGAACTGGGAAAAAAATAAGACGTATCCCGTCGTTCGTGTCTCGTAAAAAAGGGCGCGAAGATACGAAACATGAAATACGAATTGAAAAACAGGGAGAATCCATCATGAAGATGAACAGAATTCTTGTTGTCGATGACAGAGAGGAAAACCGCTACCTCTTGAACACGCTGCTACACGGAAACGGCTACGAGGTTGTCACCGCCAGCCACGGCGCCGAAGCGCTGGACCTGGCGCGGCAGAATCCGCCGGACCTGATTATCTCCGATATCCTTATGCCGGTAATGGACGGGTTTACTCTGTGCCGTGAATGGAAGAAGGACGAACGCCTCAAGTCGATCCCGTTTATCTTCTACACCGCCACTTATACCGATGAGCGGGACAGGAGATTCGCTCTTAGCCTTGGCGCCGAGCGTTTCATCCTCAAGCCGGAGGAGTCGGACGTGTTCATGACCATCATTCGGGAAACCCTCCAGCAAGCCGGTAATATAGCCGTTACGCAAACCACGCCGGGAGCAAACAACTCATCCCCTCTTCCCCCGGAAGCGGCCGAGAAAGATGATTCCGTTTATCTAAAGCAATATAATGAAGTGCTCATCCGCAAGCTGGAAGCCAAAATGGAACAGTTGGAGCGAATCAACAGCGAGCTTTCGAAGGACATCACCGCGCGCAAACAGGCGGAAGATGAACTATCAAGGCTCAATCGAGAATTAGGGCAAAGAGTTATCGAACGGACAGCCGAGCTCAATGCCGTCATAGACCGGCTCGAGGAATTGAATCGTGTATTCGTTGGCAGAGAAATGAAAATGGCAGAGCTCAAGGAACGGATTGCGGAGCTGGAAAAGAAAGAAAATGTGAAGAGTGAAGCGTGAAACGTAAGAAATAAAATTCACCATTCACTCTTCACGTTTCACGAAACAAGAGGCGCCTTATGATCCTGGATATGCGAACAATCGTCTTCAGTACGGTGCTTACTGATTTAGTCTGCTTACTGGTTATCGTTCTTTTGTGGCGGCAGAGCCGTAAATTATTTACGGACATAACTTTGCTGGCGCTTGATTTCGCCCTGCAAACGCTGGCGCTCATTCTGATAATCCTGCGCGGCAGTATTCCGGATTGGGCATCCATGGTGCTGTCCAATGCCCTCGTATTGGTCGGAGTACTCCTGGGCTATATGTGGCTTTTAAGATTCGTCGGACAGAAAAGCGTTCAGATTCACAATTACATTTATTTAACTTTAGCGGTCTCTGTTCAATACTATTTCACCTTTGTGCAACCTGATCTCGCGGCAAGAGGAATTAATACATCCGTTGGCTTACTGTTCCTGTGCTTTCAATGCGCGTGGCTTTTGCTATACAAGGTCCCGGCGCCCATACGACCTCTGACGCGAGGCGTCGGCATCACGTTTGTTCTTTATTGTCTGCTCAGCATCATAAGGATTGCGGAGTTTTTCACAAGCGCTCATATGAAGACTGATTTTTTTCAAACCAGCACATTCGACGCACTGGTTATGCTTGTGTATCAAATATTGTTTATTGTTGCGACGTACAGTCTGGTTTTGATGATTAATAAACGTTTGCACATGGATATTTCGATACAGGAAGAAAAATTTTCCAAGGCGTTTCGTTCTTCGCCATATGCTTTTATCCTCACCCGCCTCTCCGATGGAAAGATTTTAGAAGTTAATGACAGCTTTATAAATATTACCGGCTATCAATATGCGGACTTAAAAGGAAACACGAGCATCAATTTGCATCTGTGGGACAAAGAAGAAGATCGTGAATTTGTCGTAGATGAATTATCGAGGAGCGGCAAGGTGCTCAACAGAGAATTCCAGTTTCGGAAAAAGTCGGGGGAGAAACTCACGGGACTTTACACGGCGGAAATGATCACCATAAACGATGAACCATGCATCCTTTCCAGCATCAATGATATTACCGCGCGCAAGCAGGCGGAGGAAGCGCAGTCCGCGGGCGAGAGGCAGATCCGTCAGCTGATCGAACAGATTCCAGACGGATTCTTTACACTCCGTCCGGATGGACAGTTTATTATGGCAAATTCCAGGTTGTGCGATATGCTCGGATATACCCGGGAAGAGATTCAGCGGATAAACATCCTGGATACCTATCCCCCGGAATTGAGAGAAGCCGGGAAACAACGGCTGGCCGCCTTGCGAACCGGTGACGCCCTCTACTTTGAACGTCCCATGCTGCGAAAAGACGGGTCCGTTTTTTTGATAGAAGCAAGCGCGGCGGTATCCGCTGACGGTTCTTTGCAATCCATCATCAAAGACATTACCAAACGCAAACAGGAAGAGGAGAAAGTCAGCTCTCTAAATATTGAATTGGAAACGCGTGTGGCGGAGCGGACCCACGAACTGCGCAATAGCCAAATGGCTTTGCTCAATCTGGTGGATGATCTCAATCAAAGCGCCGAGAAAATCGATTCCATTAATCAATCGCTGAAAGCAACCAATAAGGAATTGATTGCTTTCAG
The DNA here is from genome assembly GCA_002840555.1 of Deltaproteobacteria bacterium HGW-Deltaproteobacteria-13. Taxonomy (GTDB): domain Bacteria; phylum Desulfobacterota; class Syntrophia; order Syntrophales; family Smithellaceae; genus Smithella. The sequence goes on along the minus strand of PHBJ01000019.1, from coordinate 17,823 downwards.
TTATTCCGTTTCCCACGATTTACGAGCGCCGCTGCGAAGCATAGACGGATTCAGTCATATTTTGCTGGAGGATTATGAAGACAAGCTTGATGACGAAGGGAAAATTTATCTGGAAAGAATTCGGCGGGCGACACAGCACATGGGGCAGTTGATCGACGATATGCTCAATCTTTCGCGTGTGACACAATTCGAATTTCATCTCGATGATGTGGATTTAAGCGTCATGGTTCGCAATATCGCCGATGTGAATCAGCAGAGAAGTCCGCTTGCCAACCTTGTGGTCGACATTCAGGAAGACATCATTGTCCGGGCGGATCAGCGCCTGATTAATATCGCTATGACGAACCTGCTGGATAATGCCTTTAAGTTTACCGGCAAAACAAAACATCCGCGTATTGCATTCGGCGCCGCTATCAGGGATGGCGAGAGGGTGTATTTTATCCGGGATAACGGTGTGGGTTTTGATATGGCTTACGCAAACAAGCTCTTCGGCGCTTTTCAGCGTCTTCACCGGACCGAAGAGTTTCCCGGAACGGGGATCGGGCTGGCAACTGTAAAGCGTGTCATTGACCGCCATGGAGGGAAGATCTGGGCGGAGGCCGAACCGGGAAAAGGAGCTACATTTTATTTCACTCTGCCGGAGCGAAATTCGTAGCTCGCAAAACGCATTTCGAGATACGCGATAGAAGGAGGATTTATGAGCGAAAAAATAATTCTATTGGTGGAGGACAATCCCGACGATGTGGAATTGACCTTGCGGGCATTCAAGCAAAACAATATTTCCAATAAGGTGGTTGTCGCCAGAGATGGTGTGGAAGCCCTCGATTATCTCAATGGCATCGGCATGCATGAAGGCCGGGACGTGAAAGACGTACCTGTCTTAATTCTCCTTGATTTGAAACTGCCCAGAATTAATGGACTGGAGGTGTTAAAGAAAATCCGCAGCAATGAAATGACTCGTTTGCTTCCGGTGGTCATTCTCACGTCCTCAATCGAAAAGAATGATCTGATCAATTGCTATGAGACGGGCGCCAACAGTTATGTCCGCAAGCCTGTCGATTTCAAAGAGTTCTCCGATGCGATCAAATCGCTGGGGCTGTACTGGCTTATCATGAATAATCCGGCGCCCGTTCGCATATCGTGATTCTCCAATACTTCCCTGCCGCCACTGACCCGTGATGCCGATACGAATGTTTCTCCTCTTTTCTAAAGAGGGGCGAGGCGAGATTTGATGGAGGTAAAGCAACCGGGAAATCACCCTTGATCCCCCTTTATCAAGGGGAAGATCTTTTTCCTTAGCCATTCATTTGCGCAATGACGGCTTTTGCCTCTTCGCTTAAGAAATTCCAAAGGCCGATGTGCTGAAGGGTCTCCACTTTCGGAATGCCCTGCCCGGTCCAGCCGCGCTCATGGTAATAGACGCTGATTAATTTCCGCAATTCTTTTTTTCTGTGACTCATCAGAATTTCCCGCTTATCCGTCGTTTTCATCTGCTTAATTTCAGATATCGTCTTATCTAAAATAACGCTCAATTGCTGATCGTGATATTTCCTTTCCAGTTCATAAAGAACATCTTCCGTGGGACCGATTGCCCGGTCGGGAATCCAATCGTGCTCGCCGGTTTCCTTTCCGTAAGCCATGACATTCATCACCCGCTGTAAATTAATATCGCGATCGGTCTGCTCAAAAATCTTCTCCCAGACCATATTCGTGCCCAGCATGCCATTGTAAAAATCGGCGTATATTTCCTGCGATGCCGGATTGATGTAAATATCGGTATCCTTGCGAAGGCCTGATTCGGGATTAAACACATCCACCCAGGGCAGTTTACACAGTCCCAGATTATCATTACCCAGACGAACGCGCGGATAGGTGATTAAAGCCCGGGCCTTGGATTCAAATGTGGGAAACGCGCCCAGCAAATCCACCTTAACCAGCCAGGCGGCGGCATGATGCGCCCCGATATCACTGGCCGCGGCATAAGAGGCCTGCATGGATAATGACCTGTGCGTCCGGTAAAGAGAAAAAGGCAGACCTTTGGTCTGCATGGCAAATTGTTCGAGCTCTTTTTGCGGATTGGGGTTGCCTGTTCTGGCAACGTATTTTTCGGCAACCCATTTGATCAGCTCTATCATGCCCAAACCGGCTATACTGGTTAATTCCGTTTTTCTGATGGCCAGTTGATGAATAAATTCCAACGCGGTCTTTTCATTGCCCCAGGTCAGTTCAAAGTCATCCGTATCTTCTTTCGTCAGATAACCACGCTGGTAGCATTCCATGAGAAATGCCATGATGACCGCTGTCGTGATGGTATCGATGCCGTAATTATCGCAATGCCAGTTGGCTTCCATGATAAATTCCGGATGCCACATACCGAGGTTGGAACCGAAACCTGCGGCGGTTTCATACTCCGGACCGTCCACCCATACCTTTTGCCCTTTATGTTCGCCTGATGTCAAAATGACCCAACCGCCCTTGGTGCAGCGCAGGTTGCAGCCTGGAAAACAGCCGTCCATGCCCCGATGCTCAAAAAGACGCTCGGCGTAAGTCGTGCCGCAGATTTGCTGGGCTTGCGGGTGTGAGCCATACTGATAATTATTCACGGGCAGCGACTGATATTCATCTTTATTCATAAAAGAAATTAAACCGGCCGATCCTTTGCTGTGCATTTTGAGCGCTTGAGGATCTACCTCTTTAACAATTTTGTGCAGCTTCAATCCCGCCTGTTTGACTTTATCCCAGTCGGCCGCGCCATAGGGATTCTCGCCGTGCGGAAATGCCGCCAGTATTACAACCGCGGTAATATGCTTATGGCTCATCACCGAACCTAACCCCGTGCGTCCGGCCTGCTTCGTGCGGAAAATCCCCTTGGTTCCATCAACAGGCTTGGTGGCATCGAAATAATGGCTGTTAATGCAGCCGTATGTCGTGTTGGCCGCGCCAATGCCGGTGGACAGGAAAACGATATCCTTCTTCTCGTGGCCTTCCTGAGTGAACTTCCCGATAATGGCTTTTTCCAGATCAAAGACCTGATCGCAAGCGGGAGCTTTGATGATGGATATCTCTTCCTTAAATCCATCGATCACAATCATCGTGTTCTCTTCGGCAATGCCGGTTATTTCCAGAGCGTCAAAACCGGCGTATTTGAGGTAAGCGCCAAAATGGCCGCCGAAGTTGGAAACGCCGGGAATATGGGTCAACGGAGATAAGGAAATCGCCATACACTTGCTTGTACCTGGAAACTGCGGAACGCCGCCCAGTGGTCCGGGAGAAAATATCAGGGGATTTTGAGCGTCATAAGCGGTTGTACCGGAATTGACTTTCTGATGCAGAAGATACAGCCCCATCCCCCTGCCGCCGATAAAATAATCACGGACCATCGGCTCCAGTGGATTGACGGTTATGCGGTCTTTCCCCAATTCTATGGAAAGAATTTGATTGGCATACCCATGAACAAGCGGTGTTTTGATATATTTCATTTTTTATCCCTCTGGAAATAATTGAGGCAGGTTAAAGCAATAAAGAATAAAAATCAATAATTAAAAACAGGATTGAATTTGATGTTCTTCTATGACAGCAGGCAAATTACTTTAATAAATAATAAGCAATTAACGCTTCGATGAAAGCCATGGAGTCCGAACCTTCAGGTTCGCCTGCTTAACGGGTCTGAAGACCTATACTTGATTCCTCATTGCTACAAATCTGCATCGCGGCATTGTTGCTGAAAAAATAATCAAAGGAGATCAAAAAGTAAAGATAACCAGCCCCGGCTTCTTTTGAGACGGTTTGGCGATTTTCCACTCTTTGACGTCGATAAAACCGTCCTGATTTTTATCCAGGGATTTAAATTGTTTTTCCGCGGCCTGCAGATACATCTTTTTAACAATTTTACCTTCGCCGTTGGGGTCAATCATCTTGATGAATTTTTCTGCGTCGATTTTACTGTTCGACGTGATTTCTTCCTTCGTCAATATTCCGTCGTTGTTTTTATCAAGTTTGTCAAAGGTTTTAGTCGCGGCATCCATATATTCCTGTTTGCTGATTTTGCCGTCTTTGTTTTTATCAAGTTTGGAAAAACCATCGTCCGCCGCAAAAGCGAATGAAGCGCTGATCAGCAAGGTTGAAACAGCTAAGAGTATTTTCTTCATAACCAACCTCTATAAAATATATTAATTTATTTTCCCGAAAGGTATTCATGGATCGCGTTGGCCGCCTTGCGGCCGGCGCCCATCGCCAGGATAACCGTTGCCGAACCGGTGACAATATCGCCGCCGGCATAAATGCCCTTGCGGCTGGTTAGTCCTGAAGCGTCATGTGTCGAGATATAGCCCCATTTGTTGGTATGCAGATTCGGCGTGGTTGCCGGAATAATCGGATTGGCCATGGTGCCTACCGCAACAACAACGGTATCCACATCCATGACGAATTCGGAGCCTTTGATCGGGACCGGGCTTCTTCTCCCGGAGGCGTCCGGTTCACCCAGCTCCATTCTGATGCATTTCATACCGATTACCCTGCCGAGAGAGTTGCCGATATATTCCAGGGGATTCGTCAGCATCAGAAATTCCACGCCCTCTTCCTTTGCGTGATGAACTTCTTCTTGCCGTGCCGGCATTTCCACGCCGGTGCGGCGGTAAATAATCATCGCTCGTTCGGCGCCAAGCCTCAAGGCGGTACGGACGGAATCCATCGCCACGTTGCCGCCGCCGACAACAGCGACTTTCTTGCCACGGACAATCGGCGTATCGTATTCGGGGAATAAATAGGCCTTCATCAAATTGGAGCGCGTTAAATATTCATTGGCCGAATATATGTCACCCAGGTTTTCACCGGGAATGTTCATAAATACGGGAGCGCCCGCGCCCACACCGATAAAGACAGCGTCAAATCCATCGGCAAAAAGCTCATCAATTGTTTTTGTGCGCCCGATAACAAAATTCGTTTCGATCTTTACACCGAGTTTGCGCAAATATTCAACTTCCGCTTCGACAATGGCTTTGGGGAGCCGGAATTCCGGAATGCCGTAAACCAGTACGCCGCCGGCTTTATGCAGGGCTTCATAAATGGTAACATCATAGCCCAGCTTGACCAGATCGCCCGCGATGGTGAGTCCCGAGGGGCCTGCGCCGGCAACGGCAACTTTTTTACCGTTTGGTTTTACAGCCGGAGGGATCGAAATTTTGCCGCTGTTCCGTTCATAATCCGCCGCGAAGCGTTCGAGACGACCGATAGCCACCGGTTCTCCCTTTTTGCCTAAGATACATTCTTTCTCACACTGATCTTCCTGCGGGCAGACACGGCCGCAGACAGCCGGCAGTCCATTGGTTTCCTTTAATTTTAACGCCGCTTCAATAAAACGGCCTTCGGCAATTTGCTGGATAAATTCGGGAATCTTGACATCAACGGGACACCCGCGCACACAGCCCGGATTTTTGCACTGAATGCAACGCTTCGCTTCAATGATCGCCGTTTTTTCGGAATATCCCAAAGGAACTTCTTCAAAATTACGAATTCTTTTTTTGGGATCCTGCTCCGGCATGTTCTGCCGCGGAACTTTTTCTTTTTTTACTTTCGTCTCTTTAGTTTCCATCACATCCGCACTTATGTTTTTCATAAGCCTCCCGTTCCATGTCGCAATACATTCTCAGCCGATCGGATAATAAATCAAAATCGACATCGTGGCCGTCAAATTCGGGACCGTCAACACACGTGAATTTTGTTTTTCCCGCAACATTAACACGGCAAGCCCCGCACATTCCCGTCGCGTCCACCATGATCGAATTCAGACTGACGATTGTTTTTATTCGATGCAGTTTTGTTATCTTGCAAACGGCCACCATCATCGGCACCGGACCAATGGTAAACACACGGTCAACATGCTCACCTTTGTCAAGCACTTCCTGTTCAAAGACAGAGCTGACAAAACCATGAATACCGTAGCTTCCGTCATCCGTCGTAACGATCAGGCGATCGGAATTCTCTCTGATTTCTTTTTCCAGAATGAGCGAAGCTTTCGTGCGTGATCCGATGATGGAAATCACTTCATTGCCCGCCTTCTTCAAAGCAACGATCACCGGATAAACAACGCCGACGCCGACGCCGCCGCCGATGCAAACCACGCGGCCGTAATGGGCAATTTCCGTCGGATGGCCCAAGGGTCCCTGTAAATCCTGAAGCGAATCCCCCACATTAAGTGCAGCCAGTTGCGCCGTCGTTTTTCCCACAATCTGAAAAATGATGGTGATGGTTCCCTTTTGCACATCGGAATCAACAATGGTCAGCGGAATTCGTTCGCCCTTTTCATTAATCTTCAGAATAATGAATTGTCCGGCCTTTCTCTTTTTCGCAATGACCGGAGATTCCAGTACCATTTTGACGATATTCTCGGACAAACTTGCCTTTTCAATGATTTTATTCAAACCTTATATCTCCTCTATTAAATAAAAATACAGGGTATTGCTTATTATTTTATGTTAATTTGAAAAAAAATTCAGGGTAAAAGAGAAAGATATCCATTACTAAGAATTTTTCAGATTGAATACGTGTTGTAACTATATATTTTTTGCCAAACTGTCAAGAGTGAAATTAATATTCTTGGGTCAGATTGTCCAGTTCGGCCAGCGAAAATACCGGGCCATCGGTGCAGACGTATTTACTGCCCACATTGCAGCGTCCGCATTTACCGATTCCGCACTTCATTCTCATTTCCAGAGAAGTGATAATATTGGCCTTGGAAAAACCCAGATCAAAGAATACCGGCAGGGTGAAGCGGATCATCACGGGAGGACCGCAGATGACCGCCACGGCATTTTCCTTGCCGGGAGCAACTTCCTTGCATACCGCGGGAACAAAACCTTCCCTGCCTTTCCAGGCCGCGTCGGCTTTATCCACAGTGACATTCAGATTTAAATCGGTTCTTTTTCCCCATTCGATTAATTCATCTTTATAAAGCAGCAGGCCGGGATTCCGCGCGCCGTAAATAATGGTGATGCTGCCGAAGCGTTCGCGGTTTTTGCCGTAAATCATGTAATTGATCAGAGAGCGCAAAGTGGTGAAAGCAAATCCGCCGCCGACAATAACGATATTTTTACCTTCGAGATATTCCAGGGGCCAGGACTTTCCCAACGGGCCGCGGATGCCCATCAACGCGCCTTCTTCCATCTCATGAAGCGCCGAAGTGACCATGCCCGGCACAACGGCTCCGGCCCGCTGAACCGTGAATTCCACATAGCCTTTCTGTGTCGGCGATGAAGCAATGCCGATAGGCGATTCGCCTTTACCGTAAATGGACAACTCGCCGAATTGGCCGGGAAGGTATTTAAATCCGGCCTCGTCCTCCTTGTTCAGGAATTCAAAACGGAAGGTCTTAATATCGTGAGTATCCACTTCGTCAATAATCCTGGATATCTTCACCGGCATGGGAATGTAAGGGTTCTTGTTCGTCATGTATCCTCAAATCCTTTATCGTTAATAAATATTGAAAATATTTTACCCTTTAAATGAACAGGGTTACAAACGTTTATACCATTTCGCCTTCACGGCCTGTTCCACGATTGAGAAAATATCGATATTGACCGGGCAGTAGCGCGTGCAGCGGCCGCAGCCGACGCAGGAGATCACGCCGTATTTGCGAATGGAGAAAGAATACTTGTGACAAATTTTCTGTCTTAACCGCTGATACACATTCGTCCGCGGATTATGACCGCTGGCTTCCAGTGTAAAATCCGTAAACATGCAGGCATCCCAGACTCTGCGGCGGGTTCCTTTGTTGAAAAGCGTCTCATCGCAAATATCAAAACAGTAGCAGGTGGGGCAGACAAACGTGCATACGCCGCAGCTCAGGCAGGCATTGGAAACATTTTTCCAAAACTCTCTATTATCAAAGATTGATTCGAATTCTGTTGCAATCGCTTTGGGCTCCACGCTGGCGAAGCGGGTTTTGTAATCGTGTCCCCGTGCAATATAGTCTTCAAAATATTTTCGATCACCGGCCGATGCTTCCGTAAGCATGGTCAACTCCTCCAGCAGTTTCTTCCCTTTGGGCGTAATGCTTTTGAACAGGAGATCATTATCTTTTGTCACCATGAAGATATCGCTGCCCTGAGGATCGGCGGCGCCAATGCCCAGCGTATGATAAAATTCCGCGGGATCAGCGGCCTCGTTCAGATCAAAGGCATGGCCGAAAATTGTGGCGGCCTCTCTTCTTTTTTTCCAGTAGGGATCCACAGCGCCCGTTCCGGAAAAATGAATATCCATAATCTCAAAGCTCTTGACATCACAGGGACGGACGCCAAAAAGAAAAACCGGCTTCAAATTTAACTCAACAGGCGCGGCTTCCAGAATGGACTTCCCGGTCTGATACCGGACAAAATCTTCCATCTGGGGAAAGAAAGCCGACTTCGGACTGATGATGGTATTGTGAAAATGCAAATTGACCTGCCCGGCGTCGGAAATCTCCCGAAAATTAAAGCCGGCGGCTTCTTTAACCGGAGCCAGCAGCGTCCCCTTCTCCATCAGCACGGCTGCCAATTCGGATATTTTATTGATTGCTGTTTTTTTCAACACGGCAGAGCTCCTTACTCCAGAATTTTATCGGAATCGTCAACCCGGAAATTCACCAGCGCGGGCTTATCATCAATGCTCATGCCCGCGGCCTGGCCAAACATTTCTTCACACTCCTTGGCCACTTTCTTGTGAAACAGATACAAGGGAATATCCACGGGGCAGGCGCGTGAACATTCGCCGCAGTCTATGCACCGGCCGGCCAGATGATGAAACCGGGTCAGATGATACATCAGATTGCCGTGGGACTGCGGTGATTTGTCGCCCCACCGGGGCTTGCTCTGGTCGATAAAGCAGGGATCGCAATAGCACATCGGGCAGGCCTTGCGGCAGGCGTAGCAGCGGATACACCGGTCAAACTCCTTTTTCCAGAACGCCCAGCGAGCCTCTTTATCCATCGCTTCATAATCGGCAAGAACATCATATGGCGACACAATCTTCTGACCATGCACCTCTTCGCCCAGCAGCACATCATAGAGCACCGGATTATACATGCCGCAGGTTGTTTTGCTGTCAATGATTTCCCCTGTCTTGGGATTCTTCATGCCGTAAACGGGAATACCCAGAAAGACCACATCATCACGTTTGATTTTTTCTTCCTGAATAAGCTGAATCACGGCGCGGCAGTCCGCCGCTTTTACCGCGACGGCGATCTTTGTGCCGCGGGGATACCGTACAAGATACCTGGCCAGGTTGTGGATGCAATATTCGTTAAAGACCATATTCGCGACATCGGACGGATGTTTCGCGACAAAGGGCATGGGATGATTTTCATCATAACCCCTGCCGTAGGCCAACACAATCTCGACACGGCCGGATTCCAGAAGCTTTCCGGCTTCCGCTTTCAGATTCTCTTCAATGCTCTTAAAGCTGCTCGTCATATCTTCTCCCGACACTACTGTGATATCTTAAACTTATTCTGCGGTCCAAGGTTTTTGATCTGCCGGGTAAACTCGGTGACAACCTCGGCGAATTTGTTGCCTTCGGACGCGGAAATCCATTCCACGCGGAATCTTCCCGGTTCGATGCCCGCGAACTCCAGTATTTTTCTGGTCACAGCCAGTCTTCTGCGCGCGTAGAGATTGCCCGTGTTATAATGGCAGTCACCGGGATGGCAGCCGCCGACCAGCACACCGTCAGCGCCGAGCTGAAATGCCCGGAATATAAACGAAGGATTGATCCGGCTGGAACACATCACCCGGACAACCCTTAAGTTTTGCGGATATTCCAACCGGGTTGTCCCGGCCAGATCGGCGCCGGTATAAGTGCACCAGTTGCAGGCAATGCCCAGTATCTTCGGTTCAAATGACATAAAAAATATTTCCTTTCCCTGTAGAAAATCTACCTTTAATATATGCCGTTCAAAAGTGCTCAGATGCGCGGCGCGCAAGGCCTTCGGAGTGAGGCGTATTTTTACATACGCCGCAACGACGCAAGGCCGCAGTGCAACAAAGCAGATGAGTGCTTTTCAACGGCATATCAAAACTCCATGAGGCCTTCCATTTCGGCCAACACCTGATCATTCGTAAAATGCCGCGCGATAATTGCTGACGACGGACAAACGGAAGCGCAAAGACCACAACCCTTGCACAGCGCCTCATTTATTTCCGAAACACCCTTGCTCTCGTTGAAGAACGGGGCGCCGTATGGACACACGCGGACGCAATTCTGACAGGCGCAGCAGGATGCGGGATTGACCATTGCCGTGGTCGCTTCCAGTTCCATCTTATCTTTGACCACAATCGTCAGAGCTTCCGCGGCCGCACCGTTGGCTTGCGCCACGGTATCGGGAATATCTTTCGGACTCTGGCAGACACCGGCGATAAAAATTCCTTCCGACATGGTGGACAGGGGAGCGAGCTTAGGATGCCGCTCCATAAAGAACCCCTGCTTGTCCGTGCTCAGATTAAACAGTCTGGCGATATCCCTGGAATCGGCTCGCGGAACCATTGCCGGTGAGAGCACGACCATATCCACCGGCACCTTGATAAATTTCCCGGTAATCGTGTCTTCCGCTTCAACAATCAGGCGTCCCTCTTCATCAGGACTTTGAGCCACGCGCGCGCCCTTGCCGCGGATAAATTTCACGTCCTCCCCGATGATGCGGTTGTAAAATTCTTCATAACCTTTACCGGCCGCCCGCATGTCGATATAGAATTGATAAACATCAGCGGAAGTCTTTTCTTTGAACAAATGAGCGAATTTCAGCGAATACATGCAGCACACCCTGCTGCAATGTTCAGAATTATTCTTATCGCGGCTGCCGATGCAATGCAGTACGGCGATGGCCTGAGGCTCCCTGCCGTCGCGCATCGTCACTTTGCCGCCGGTCGGCCCCGCGGAATTAAAGAGTCTCTCCACTTCCAGCGCATTATAAACGCCCGGATATTTGCCGTAGCCGTATTGGATGAGCGGTTTGGTATCCATCAGATCATAGCCGGTAGCCAGAATAACCGCGCCGGCTTTCACCTGGATGAAGGTGTCCTGCTGATCGAAATCAATGGCTTTCTGTTCGCAGACTTTTTCGCAAAGACGGCATTTCCCCTTCTTAAAGAAGGTGCAGGAATCTCTGTCGATAACCGGTTTTTGCGGGACCGCCTGCGGAAAGGGAATATAAATGGCTTTTCTTTTCACCAGGCCTTCGTCCCATTCGGATACGCCCTTGCCGGGACATTTTTCCGTGCAGGCCAGACAGGCGTTACATTTGCCGTGATCAACGTAACGGGCTTTCTGCCGGATGGTAATATCAAAGTTGCCGACAAAACCCTTGACCTCACTCACTTCGCAGGAGGTCAGCATGGTGATATTTTTGTGCTGCAAAATGGAATCCATTTTGGGCGTCAGAATACAGGCGGAGCAATCCAGCGTGGGAAAGGTTTTATCAAACTGCGCCATATGGCCGCCGATGGTGGAATTCTTTTCGACGAGATAGACTTTCTTACCGGTATTGGCCAGCTCCAGTGCCGCCTGAATACCGGCGATGCCGGCTCCGATCACCATGACATCGGGATTAACGTCAATCACACGCGAGGTCAGAGGCGCGAGCAAACGCGCGCGATACACAGCGCCATTGAGCAGCGCTTTGGCTTTGGCTGTGCCTTCTTCTATATCATGGGTGACCCAGGAAACCTGTTCACGGATATTGACGATCGTCAAAAGATACTGATTCAGGCCGGAAGCCGCCAAAACCTTACGGAAAGTCTGCTCATGCATCAACGGCGAACAGGCGGTAACGATGATGCGGTCCAGTTTATGTTGTTTGATATCGTTGGCGATCATCTCCTGTCCGGGTGTGGAACACATGAACTTGTAGTCCTTCGCCACAACCACATCAGGCAACGTGGCCGCGAACTGGGCCAGTTCACTGACCCGAACCGTTTTGGCTATATTCAAACCGCAGTGGCAAACAAAGACACCAATTCTGCTCATAGATTCTCCTAGCTTTAATTACTTCAAAATCATTACGCCGATTTTATATTCAATTATTTTACATTTTGCATGTAAAATTGAGATCGGAAGCTCCTGCCATCAACTCTTCTATATTGACATCCAGGCTCTCCAGAAAGAGTTCCGTCACGTCTTTTATTTTGATCCGGTCATCAACATTGAGCGTCCGGACACTGTCTTCAAACATGGTAATGCAATACGGACAGGCCGTCGCCAGCACAGACGCCCCGGTCTCCAACGCTTCTTCAATTCTCAGATCGCTTAAACGCTCCCCCTTAAGCTTCTCCATCCATAATCCGCCGCCGCCGCCGCCGCAGCACATGCTCTGTTCCCGGTTTCTTCCCATCTCGACAAAATCAAGTCCCGCAATAGATTTAAGAACATCGCGGGGCGCGTCGTAAACGCCGCTGTGTCTGCCCAGATAGCAGGGATCGTGATAGGTGACTTTGACGCCGCCAAAATCTTTTTTAGGAGTGAGCTTTCCTTCTTTTACGAGTCGCGCAATCAATTCACTAAGATGTAAAACTTCATAATCATCGCCGTAATCTTTCTTAAAGGACGCCAGACAGTGCGGCGATACCGTGATAATTTTGGAAACACCGTTTGATTTGAAATAGTCCAGGTTGTTGTTTTTTAACCTTTCAAAAAGTTCCAGATCGCCGACTTTTTTCAAACTCTCTCCGCAGCAGTTAACATCAACGGACGGCAGCCCCCAGCTTAAACCCGACTGATTCAATAATTCTGCGGTAGCCTTGGCCAGCCTGGTGTTGCGGGGATCATAACAGACCGTGCAGCAACTCCAGAACAGATATTCCTTATCTTTTGTGTAAAGAGGGTATTTTTCTTTGGCCCAATCGTTTCGTTTAGCCTGATCGCCCGACCAGGGATTGCCGCGAGCCGACAGGGAACCGACAAAGGCGCGCAAACTCTGCGGAAGCATTCCTCCCCCGCTATAGACATTACGGATGGCCGTAACCACATCAATAATTTCGACCCCCCGGGGACATCGATCCACACAGAATTTACAGGTGGAGCAACCCCACATGAAATCTTCAATGCCGTCCAGGCCTAACTGGCCGAAACGAACAAGTTTGCGGATATTAAAATCGGTGATCGGGGTCCAGGGACAGGTGCCTGCGCAAGTGCCGCACTGATAGCATTTTTTCAGCGCCTCGCCGCCCGCCTCCATGATGGCCTGAGACATTTCCAGATAGGGTGTAACTGTTTGTGACATTCAATATCTCCCGTTATTTGTAAGTCAATTTATCTTGTTGCCGGCGCGTCCATAAAACGGCAATTCCATATAGCCGGAATCAACCTTCGGGCGGAATTTCACCCTTTTAACAAAAAGGGGAACCTACAGGCTCCCCCTTAAATATTCACTTTTAAAGCACCTGGACTTTTTTTTAATATTCAGGCGTTAGTTTATCCAGTTCGGCCAGAGAAAATACCGGACCATCTTTACATACGTATTTACTGCCCACATTGCAGCGTCCGCATTTGCCGATTCCGCACTTCATTCTCATTTCCAGAGAAGTGATGATATTTTCCTTGGAGAAACCCAGATCAAAAAACACCGGCAGGGTAAAACGAATCATGACGGGAGGTCCGCAGATCACCGCCACGGCGTTTTCCTTGCTGGGAGCAACTTCCTTACATACCGCGGGAACAAAACCTTCCCTGCCCTTCCAGGTCGCATCACCTTTATCCACGGTGACATTCAGATTTAAATCGGTTCTCTTTCCCCATTCAATCAATTCATCTTTATAAAGCAGCAGGCCGGGGTTCCGCGCGCCGTAAATAACAGTGATGTTGCCGAAACGTTTGCGGTTGTCGCCGTAAATCATATAATTGATCAGAGAGCGCAAAGTCGTGAAAGCGAATCCGCCGCCGACAATGACGATATTTTTACCTTCCAGAAATTCCAGCGGCCAGGAATTACCCAACGGGCCGCGGATGCCCATCCGCGTGCCTTCTTCCATTTCATGAAGCGCGGAAGTCACCACACCGGCTTTCTGCACGGTAAATTCCACGTATCCTTTTTGTGTCGGAGAGGAAGCGATACCGATGGGCGATTCGCCTTTCCCGAAAATGGAAAGTTCTCCGAACTGGCCGGGGATGTAGCTGTATTTCGCTTCATCTTCGGGATTGACGAATTTAAAACGAAAAGTCTTGATGTCTTTGGTGTCGACCTCAGTAATGATTTTATCCACCACAACAGGATAAGGTATATACGGGTTTTGCATTACTAACTCCCTAGTTATAATTTTGAAATATCTTCAACTATTTTTCGAATATCAATATTCACAGGACAACTCATCACGCATCTGCCGCAGCCTACGCAGGCAATCGAATTGAACATGTCCACATAATACTTGAACTTGTGCATGGTGCGTTGACGCCATCTTTCCTTCTGCGAGGATCGCGGATTATGACCGGACGTCTCCCTGGTAAACATGGGGAACATGCAGGAATCCCATGACCGGACACGCACACCGTCTGAGCCTTTGACTTCATCACTGATATCAAAACAGTGACAGGTGGGGCATAAATAGGTGCAGGTGCCGCACGCCAGACATTTACCGTAAATCGTGTTCCAGAAAGGATTGTCAAAATTTTTATCCAGAATCGGTTTAATTTCGTGCGCCGGTATCTTGGACTTGATCGCTTCTTTGGCTTTAGCCGCGATTTCATTTTTCTTGGTCTCGGCTGCCGCATCGGCTTTTGTATCGCCAAAATACTTGACCAGCTTCTCTCCCTTCGGAGTCATGAACTCGGCCAGATAGTCGCTGCCGATATCGGTCAGGAGAATGTCCGCGCCGTCCGCGGAAACAGGCTCACCGTCAACCGACGTGCAGAAACAACTCGCGTAAGGCGGTTTCACGCAGGCAATCGAAATAACCGTCGTGTTCTCTCTTTTGGCGATGTAGTAACCGTCCTTGTATTTTTCCTGATTGAAAAGTTTATCCAGCAGCGCGAAACTGTGCGCGTCACAGGGACGCACGCCGAACAAAACCGAAGGAGCGGTCTTGTTTTCTTCCGAGGAAAAAACCATTCCCTTTTCCGTCCGGGTATATTTCATCATGGTTTCCGTGTGCGGAAAAAATACATTCTTCGGTGCATTCTTGGAATTTAAATAAGAAAAGAAAGGTTCAGCGTCCTTTTCCAAAGGTTCAAAAAGCACATTGTCTTCTTTTTTCACCGGAGCCCAAACCAGGAAATCCCCTGCCATCTTTTTGGCAATGCCCGTCAGTGCGTCTTTCTTGATTAAACGTTTTTCCATAATTTTCCCTAATTAAGAATTTTCTCCAACTATTTATTTACAAAGCATGCGGCGAAATTCGCTTACAATTTATTAAATCAGCCCCAATCCCCTGAGCAGCGGCTGCGGATCGATCAGATGCGATTTGAATGTTTCTTTTGATCCGGGTAAATCCATTGCCAAAGAAATCAATTCCGTAAAATAGAAGACCGGCATTTTCATATTTGCACTGGGTCTCATGTCCAGATTGGCCATACACATGGGGCAGGCGGTCACCACACAGTTTGCGCCGGCTTCCTGCGCAGCTCCCGTGAGCTTATCGCACATATCCACAACAATGGCCGTTTTACTGACCGACATCGATCCGCCGCAACAGTCCGTCTTGTAGGACCAGTTTTTCACATCGGCTCCGATAGCGCCCATCATCTTATCCATCATGAAGGGATTTTCGTAATTTTCAAACTCGCAAACCTCCGGCGGACGAAGCAGGAGACATCCGTAATAAGAAACTGGCTTGAGTCCGGCCAGCGGCTTGACAACTTTTGCCGCCAGTGCATCGATGCCGATTTCAGTGTAAATGACGTCAATCGGATTGCGAATGGCGATTCCGCCCTGATATTTGGCCCCGACAACACCTTCAATTTTTGCTTTGAGATCTTTATCAGCTTTCAAATGATGCTCAGCCATTTTAAAGCGGTTGAAGCACGCGGCGCAAGGGACCATGACATCCATCGCATCTTTTTCAGCGGCGATGAGATTGCGCGCCGGCAGGGCGATGGACAAATCAAAATTCGTGTTGTGTGCGGCTGATGCTCCGCAGCAGGACCAATCGTCAACTTCTTTCAGTTCGATGTTGAGGGCGCGACTGACAGCCTTCATGGACTGATCATATTCCTTTGCCATTCCATGCAACGAGCAGCCCGGATAATATGAAACTTTCAAGAGAGTAGCCTCCTTTTATACTTGTTACTTCTTCGTATCAGGTCATTGAAGATCCGATACGAAACAATATTGCCATTATATATTTTTTGTTTTCTCAAAAATATTTCTAACCGATTTCATATCCTTTGTTCGCGGAGGCAGAAGCGCCAGTTTTCCTTTCAGGAACATCGTCGGAGCGATGTCCACATCCGAGAACCAGTCTCCCGATTTAAGTTTGTAATGAACCGTCATCATCATTTCATGAATACGGCCGCCAAACTTAATGCTGGAGAGGAATGCTTCATGGAATTTCAATACATTAGCTTCTTTTGCGGCTCGGCCTTCTTCAATCGCCATCTGCCTTAAAACATCCATCATCCGCGCGATGTCAACCTGATTGGGACAGCGGGTAATACAGGTCTCGCAGGACAGACACATCCATATCGTCGAACTGTTCAGGATCTTGTCCCGCTGGCCGTTTTGTATCATTTTAATAACTTTGTTAGGGTTATATTCCATATGCGTTGCCACGGGACAACCGGCTGTGCATTTGCGGCAATGATAACAGCTTTGAATAGGCACACCGTGTATTTTTTTGTTTACTTCTTCCAGAAAAGTTTCCATGTAAACTCCATTCACTCAAACTAATTATGGGTTGTAGACAAAGTCTCCCTTATCGTGATGTTCATCGTACTTGCCGAGTGGCGGCATATCTTCCATCGAAGAGCCGGCGCGGTTTCCGAACATTTCCCAGCCGTCCTTGTCAATCTTCTTGAGGAACTTGCGCAAGTCAACGCCCATCGGGCAAACAGAAACGCAGGACCCGCAATCAACGCAGCGGCCAACCATGTGGTACAGGCGCATAAACTGAAACACCTGGGTATCGGTTTTATCTTCACCGATGCCTACCCACTGCGGCTGACTCTGTTCCACAAAACAGGTCGGGCAATAACACGAAGGACAGGCCTGACGGCAGGCATTGCAACGGATGCACTTTTCCATTTCCTTGGCAAAATACGCCCAGCGTTCTTCTATCGATTTTCCTTCAAATTCCTTGACTTCATCGTATTCTGCGTCGGGATTCATCGCCGGAGCGGGAGAGCCGATCATGATATCGGAAATAATCGGATTGTTGAAACGGCAGGTGATACAGCTGTCTGCCAGAACATCCTTGAGCGCGACTGTTTTATCACCGTCGGATGTTTTCATCTTAATCTGGCCGCCGTCAATCGATCCTTCCAGAATGTCCGCGCCGCCTATGGCAACTTTTAACCCCTTGCCATCCAGATAACCATCGCAGGGAACGCCGATAATACAGACTTCATCGCGGTTGTATTGTCTTTCCTGCAGATGAATGATCAGCGAACGAGTGGTGCAGCCGCGGGCGACAACACCGATGACTTTTTTCTTCCGGTCTTCCGGCTTGACCCGCTTTTGTGAATTTTTATGCGCCATGATCAAGTCATGAACATACTTGGCCAGATTCTGCGTGCAGAGATTATTCCAGACAAGTTTGTCGGCTTCCTCCGGCGCCGTGATAAAGCAGGGCGTCGCTGTTAATGGAAGCGTGCCTTTTTCATAACCGATGATCACGTCGGCCTTCTTTTCCAAAAGCAGCCTTTTTGCTTCTT
>PHBJ01000018.1 GCA_002840555.1 Deltaproteobacteria bacterium HGW-Deltaproteobacteria-13 | reverse complement strand
TCGCGGGGTGGAGCAGTCCGGTAGCTCGTTGGGCTCATAACCCAAAGGTCAGAGGTTCGAATCCTCTCCCCGCTACCAATAAGATCAAGGGCTTAACG
This sequence comes from Deltaproteobacteria bacterium HGW-Deltaproteobacteria-13, assembly GCA_002840555.1. Taxonomy (GTDB): domain Bacteria; phylum Desulfobacterota; class Syntrophia; order Syntrophales; family Smithellaceae; genus Smithella. The sequence continues at coordinate 43,578 of PHBJ01000018.1, read as the reverse complement.
AATTTCGTTAAGCCCTTTTTTATTTCACGCAGGATCTATTGTAAACTACATTAAAGAAATTTTAATCTTGAAAATTTTTACAACGAAGCCTGGGCAACTATGCATAATGGGATAGGCTTCCATTATATCTTCCCCGCGCTTCTTAATCTAACCCGGATGATCTTCGAATTATGTGCAAAACCAAAATAAAGACGCTATTATTTATGAACAAACCGGTCCTGGGCCTTTACCTTGTTCAACAGCATCTTACCCAAAAGCAACGACATGGAACAGATAGAGAGCGACGGCGGCGCACCAGGTGATACGGGCATGCTGCTGCCGTCGCAGATATAAAGGTTCGCTATCTCAGTGGAGAAATCTTTGTTGATCGCCTGCCCCATGGCCAGTGTGCCTCCGGGATGACCTCCCGCCCATTTCAGAACGGAAATTGTTGCAGGATCACCGCCTGCTTTAATGATGATCTCCCGCATAATATCCGTTCCCTTTTTCAGTTTTTTCTCGTCAACGGCGGTAAAGGGCTTACTCGTTTTTTCGTTGGGAAAGATTTGTCCATGGGCTTCATCGGAAAGCTTCAGAAATAATCCCATACCCCTCTTCATGATGGGGAATTTTAGCAGATTTTCTTTGGCTGTCTGCATGCGGAAGAAGGACAAAACCGTCCAGGTTCCAAAGGCGGAAGCGTTGCCAATCATAAACCCTTCACTCTGGGCCATGGATTCAATTGCATGGGAAAAGGTCTGAATACCCCACAAGCCGCCATCGGGATCTTTGCTGTAACCCAGCATGATGTTCATGGGATCCATAAAAAACCTTGTTCCGACATCCTGTGTACCTAAACGCTTCACGCCCGATCTTAACAAAATGGCGGGAGAGCCGATACCGCCGGCGGAAAGGATGATGTTATCGCCATTGATAACCGTGCCGTTTTTCAGCTGAATGCCTGTTGCTTTTGATTTTCCGGCATTGAAAATAATTTTATTGACAGGAGAATTGTAAATAAGCGTGGCGCCGTGTGATTTTGCCTCTTCCACATGCTCTCTTGTCGTCCAGCGGGCATTCTCCGGACAGCCTAACATACACCAGTCACAACCCAGCTTGCACTTATTGGCATGGACAAACTTCTCCTGTTCCCGAAAAGGAACTCCCATCTTTGCGGCCGCCTCCAGCATCCGGTAGAGCCCCTTATTATTCCGGTAAAACTTTTCCGGAAGAACTTCGACGCCGATCTCTTTTTTCAGTTCCTTGGCCTCAGGTCTGAAATCAATTCCCATATTGTTGATCAGCTTTTCGGGCGGGTCCATTACGTTCGATTGATAAACCATCGAAGAACCGCCGACAGTGATGCCTCTTTCGATGATCACGCCTTCCCTGGATCTGGCAAAGAGCATATAACGTTCCAGCAATCTGATGCCAAAGGGAAGTCCCAAAAACTTCTTGTGATAATCTCCTTTTTCAACCATGAGAACCTTTTTGCCGGCCTTCGCCAATTCCCTGGCCGCCGGAGCGCCTCCCGGCCCTGTGCCGATGATGATGTATTCGTAATCGTTTGCCGCTTTATTCATATTATCCATCCTCCCGGTTTTATCGCTTTTTCTATATTTAATATTGGGTTATATTTTGGGTTTATAATCCGATCCGGCCGCCTGAACCAAACCTTCATCCGTAACCTGTTTGTTTCTCAGCTTTTCCAAAAAAGCCTGTACTCTGGTTTTAATCTGGCCGGCGCCGCCGCCGTAGAGTTCTCTCTCCATTGCCAGCAAGGGAACACTTTTCTTTTTCGCTTCTACACGGTAGTTGTATATTTCCCCGCCCCAGAGATCACAGAACTTTAGTTTTTCAATGATGGCGCCGTCGATGCCATATTCATTCTTGACGCTAAGCAAATAATCGAATCTCCGGTCAAAGTCATTCATTATCCGGGGACAGGAGAGATGACTTAAATACCTGTCGGCAATGGCCTTCAGAGGATATTCTCCCTCCTTGACATCATCGAGAAAATGACGGGTTCCCATGCAAATATTGTCGGCCACGATCACGGATCCGCAGTTCTCAATGAGTTCCAGATGATCCATTTCCTCGATACAGCCTCCGGAAATAAAGAGCCGCAGGTCCCCAGGCTCGGAAACAACGCGCCCATCAAGGAATTTCTTTACGTCCGACAGTATTTCTATGGCCTTTTCAACAGGCACCGCCGTGATCGCCAGCATAACACCTAAAAGCTCGCTGGCTTTAATGGGAACATCTTTCTTCTTCCTCAGGGAATAAATCTCCGCCAGAAGCCGCCTTTTCTCGTTATAAAGGCGAATCGACTCCTTGAGCGCCTTGTCTGTAATGGAAATATTAAAATTTTCTTCAATGGCCTTCTTAAGCTTCTCGCACTCCATGACGAAATATTCGTAGGCGGCCTCCCGTATCACATGGGGCGCGAAAAACATGTAAAGGAAGGATGGATTAATCTTGGAATAACGCCAGTTATCATACATGCGACGCGCATGATCACAGCCATTGACGAAGATCACACCATCCAGAAAAGCAAAGTCGCCGTTTAGAGCTTTGTCGAAGCAGCGTTTGACAAAAGTACAGTTGATCGAAGAATAATAGGCGTCCGCACGGGTTGTCCCTTTGCTTTCCACAGCCCGCATGCGGTAAGGAACAAATCCGGCGGCATGGATAATCTCTTCGGGCATATATGAACAAAAATATCCGATAATGCCCCGGCCCTGTTTTTTAGCCTCATCCAGATATCGGTTGCAGGTCGAAGATGCCAGTTCTTTTGTTTCGTCTAGTATAGTTTTCATGCGAATCCGTTGCTCCTAAAAAATTCCGTTATCCAGCGTTTGATGTCATCCTCCGTGGCGTGCCTCTGGTCCATGATATCCATGTTCATAAACAGCGACGGCAGTCCCCGCTTTTTCAATAGATCCTTTATGATGCCGATAACGCCCCAGCCGTGTTTGCAGCCCGCATGTCCCGCGAAGATCAGACAATCCGGCGAGTACTCGTCGATGGCCTTCTCCAGCTCCTGTGTAATAAATTCCACCGGCCCGTGACACTGCCTGGCCATAGCCAGGAAGAGATGGTTCCTGGCCAGATCATGGATCATGGTTTTTTCTGAGGAGGTATCCACCTGCGGCACCTGAACGTCGCCGATGAAATCTTTCACAACAACGGCCCCAAACTCATCCTCCATCCACTTGAAGACATAGGTGAAAAAGGCGATGGGCGGATTCCACCATATGACACGGATATTTTCCTTTTTGACGACGCCAATGCCCTTTTCATAACGATTCTTGACAACCCCATGTAGTATTCTGGTCATTTCCGTACCATTGGGATCACCGATGGCCAATTCTCTTACCACCCAGGCAAACAGAGGCGAGATCATCGTTGAGGGACAAGGAGTGGCCCGCATCATCTCGCAGATTTCGTGCAGATAGAAATTGAACTTGTTTTCATTGTCCACGATCTCGCGGAGCTTGTCCCAGTTAATTTTCTGGTGGAGACTTTTTTCCAGGAACGCGACCAGATCCCACATGTTCTTTTCATAATAATTGAAAGAATCATCATTTCGCCAGTAAGGGGCGTCAAAGTAGAATACCGGAGCGCCCGTGAGACGTGAAATACCCTGATAACCGGAAACGTTGGTGTCACAGGGATGTGATCCGGCTATGATCGCCGTGGGTTGCGGGGTTTGTCCCAGCATATAGGCGCCCGCCGTGAGCTTAATGGCGGAACAGTACTCGGGCGCAAAACCTCTGCTTTCCGCTTCTTCTATAAGCTGCGGGGGAATATCCTGCCCGGACATGTTGCCAAATACGTTGAGCGTTTCCGGGTTGAAGGGTAAGGCGTCAAAGGCTCCCACAATTTCGTTGGAGAGAATCCATTCCACCCAGACGACTGGCTTGCCAATTTTATCGGCATTCATGGCGTTATTCATATTATCGGAGAAGACCTTTACAGCGTAACGAAAGGCCTTTATCTCTTCCGGAGGCAGGATACCCGCGCCCAATGTAAGGAGTGACCAGCGCAGTTTGCGATTGAGGAAGTTTTCTCCTTTGACATAGAGAGGCCGGACGAGCTTCATTCCCCAGTAACTAAAACGTGGAAGGGCCGTGATGTAATATCCCAACTTCAGGAAATTGGCGCTCCACTTCAAATATTCTAATGGCTTTGGGTTAGTCTTCAATGACTTTCTCCTTTTTTCATCATTAATATTTCTTCGGCAGGGTTAGGTCCGATTTCTGAGACAGTTTTCGGAAAAAGAACCCTGCATTGAATCCCCGTTTTATTCTGATAGCCCCTTCCTGACAGGCGGCGGAGCAGTCCCCGCAGGCCATGCACAGCGATATCCCCGGTGCGGTTTCAATTAATAAGGGTATCTTCTTGCCGGAATCGTCCTTCCTGTCGGTAAGCCTCAACCCTCGGGCCGGACAGATGGAGACGCAGATGCCGCAGCCAGTGCATACCTTGGAATCAAAGGTAACAATGCCGTAGGTCATTTGACTCTCTTTAAAATAATCGGGAATCTTTCCTTTCTTGCCTAATGATAGATTCAACATGTTACACCCCCAGCCTTTCGATTCTCTTTACTCCGTCGGCATCGATCCATTCGACCAACTGCACTTCTCTTTCCACCTCACCGTCGTAGTCGCCCTTGGGCCACCCTAAAACAATGCAATCGGTGAGTTCATAGGGAGACATGACACCTAATTTTCTCCGCCAGAAGGGATTCATCATCAGTACCGTGATCATTCCGATCCAGCAGCTTCCCAATCCCAGACTGTGAGCGGCCAAAACCATGTTTTGACCGCAGATACCGGCATCCAGAGCCGGATCGCCTATGCCCCGCTTATCGATCAAAAGCAAGATCATGACGGGAGCCTTGTGGTATGCGGCCGCCTTTTCCGCCGCTATCTGCTGGAGAAGATTAAAAGGGATGGGATGGAGTTTGTTGGGCATCAAACGTGTCAAAAATTTTGTATAGGGAGCAAGAAAGATACGCCGGAAAGCGTTGCGGTTATAATCTACGAACCACATGAGAAATTTACTCAGCGTAACCGTCGCTTTCTCCATTTCGGCGATCAGTGCCTGATCCTTGATGACGATGAACTTCCAGGGTTGGGCATTCCCCGCAGTAGGAGCGAATCTTCCGGCCTCAAGAATCCTTCTGATCAGGTTGTCGCCAACCGGCTCTTTCTTAAAGTTCCGGATACTGCGACGCTCCATGATCACTTTTTCCACGGGGTTCCATTCCATGCCCTCCTGATAGGTGTAGAGAGGTGAAAGATTATTTGTCGTTTTTTTTGCCATAGCATACCTCTTCATCTTAGTTATTGTTTAGAACGTTTGGTAAACTCCGCCTTTCGTCTGATAGAGGAAAAGGATGAATAAGATGGAGAAGACGAAGTCTCCTGAGCAGCCGAAGACAGAGAACCAAGTGGCTTGCCCCAGGGCATAGTAATAGACGAAGGTAAAGAAAATGATCAATTTGGCTGTAAGCCCCAGCCAGATAACGGCCCGGTTGGCTGAAAGATTGCGTGAGACAACATAGTAGCCGACACCGAAGAGGATCACGGCAATCATGAAGAACCTGAAAAAGATCAAGGCCAGGAGATTGTCCGTTACCGCATGGGCCCCGAAGAGCATGGTAATGGCCAAATCATAAAAGCAAAGACCGATAAGACCGATTCCGATGTTCCAGAGTGAACCCAGAAAGAACATCTCCCGCCACAGATCGTTACTGACTTTTTTCATAACGCTAAACCTCCAAATTTTGATATTTCCGAGCTGTCTATAAATAGACCAGTTTACTCTCATCCCAGGTTCCGGATACCACCTTCAAAACTTCCAGCTCTTTTTTCTTAACACGGTGGGTTTCGGTCTTGGGCAAATCAGTAACAATCTTCACATACCTGGGAACGGCAAATTTGGGGAGATTCTCTTTCAGGTATTCGATCAAATCGGTTTCTTTCAGTGTTCGGCCCTCTACCAGAGTTATGGAAGCCATGATATCGTCCTCCGCCAATTCCGAAGGAACGGCGTAGACGGCGGCCTCCAGAACATCCGGATGTTTCTGGATCGCCTGTTCCACCTCGAACGCCGAAACGTTTTCACCTTTAATGCGCATCGACTCGGTATTTCTACCGATAAAGTAGAGATATCCCTTGGCGTCGCGTCTGATCAAATCACCGGTGAAGATATAGCCTCCGTTCATTTTTTCCGCCGAGGCTTTTTCGTTTTTGTAGTATTCAACGGAGGAGGTGCTTTTCTTTTTGGAAACGGGGAAAACCAGTTCGCCCGGCATACCTTCGGGAACATCATTCATATTGGGATCAACAAGCCGGTACTTGACCTTCATGGGCGGTTTGCCGATGGAACCAACCGGAGCAGTGCCCAGATTCAGAATCGTCTTGCCGCCCCCGTCAACGGCTCCGTAGGTTTCATAGATGGTCACCCCGAAACGCTTCTCGAACTTCTCCCAGAGATCGGCGGGACAGGCCGCCGAGATGATGAAACGGACATTATGCTCGCGGTCGGTATTCTTTTCCGGCTGCTTCATCAGGATAGGAATCATGGCGCCGATGGTGTTGAAAACAGTGGCATTATACTTTCTTATATCCTCCCAGAAACGGCTGGCTGAAAATTTTCTTACCAGAACAACCTGGGCGCCTACATGCAGAGCGCTTGTCACCGTTACGAAAAGGGCATTGCCGTGGAAAAGAGGCATCCCTGTATAAAGTATGTCGCTTTTCTTGAAGAGCATGACGGCCACTAAAGAAAGCAGTTTCACCGATGATTTACGGTAGCGGTAAACGACGCCTTTGGGAAGACCTGTTGTTCCTGAGGTATAGGTGATAAAGCAGATATCATCTTTGCGATAGCCCATCTTCGGATTCAAAGACGATTCCTTATATGCTTCATCAAGAACATGGCCGTTCTTAGGGTATTTCTTCTGCAGGGACAAGGAGGGATTGACTATAATTGTTTTTATTTTTTCCAGACGATCGGAAATCTTGCTCAAAGTTTCCAGATGGGTTTCATCGATGACCAGATATTCAGCGTCGCAATGGTTGAGAATATAAAGAAGACTATCTCCCTTCAAAGATGTATTGACGGGAACAGCGTACATGCCGATCTTCTGGATGCCGATGAATATGTCCAGAAACCGTGGTGAATTGTCCATCAGGATCGCCACCCCTTTGCCCTGCCCTGCGCCTTTTGACAAAAAGTAATGGGCTATCCGGTTGGCATTTTCGTTCATTTGGCGATAGGTAAAGGTTTGATCCTCAAACATGAGAAAAACCTTATCCGTATAGCGGGCCGCTTTCTCTTCCAGCAGTTCCCCCCAGGACATCTCTTCGATAATTTCCGTCCTGGGAACGCCGCGTATATTTTTCAGGAAGGTTCCTCTTACGATTTCATTTGCGGAAAACAAACAGACAGATTTTAAAATATTTTTCCCCAAATCCAATTTTCTTAAATTTCTGTTCAAACTATTTCTCCTTACACTCTGATCTTCTAAGTTAAACGGCTTTGTAAAAAACTTAACAGGCGAAGTGCGCAAATTATGAGAAGTGCTTCATACTCTTAACCTGCGTCGTAACGACGAAGGATGAAGCATCCGCAGCATCCGGACTCTTTACGAAACCGTCAATGAGGGTGCTTCCAGAATATGGATACACATGGCGGCCTCTTCCACTCCCAGAGCGCCGCCGCCGTTTTCCGCCAGTGCGATCTTTGCCCCGGCGACCTGCCTTGTCCCGGCGGCCCCCCTTAATTGAGTCACCAATTCGTGAATTTGGGAAAGGCCGGATGCTCCGATGGGATGACCGCGCGATTCCAGACCGCCGCTGGGATTGACGGGCTGCTTGCCTCCCAGTTTGGTCGCCCCGCTTTCAGCATATCTTCCTCCTTCACCCAAACGGCAGAACCCCAGGGACTCGCACTGATGAAGTTCTCCGTAAGCGGTGGCGTCATGCACTTCGGCAAAACCGATCTCGGCGGGTCCCACACCTGCCTTCTCGTAGGCCAAGCGGCTCAAGCGCTCGCCGATGTCGATTCCGTCGCGATTTCTGGCCATGCCGGAGCCAAGGATTGAAGCCCTTACCTTAACGGCTTGAGCAGTCAAGCCCAGACGCCTTACTGTCGCTTCATCGCAGAGAATCGCCGAGGCGGCGCCATCGCCAATGGGGGCGCACATGGAACGGGTCAGCGGCCAGGTGACCAGACGGTCCGCCAGCACTTCTTCAGGTGATACTAAGAATTGATACTGGGCATTGGGATTCAGGGAAGAGTGAAAATGATTCTTGGAGGCAATCAAAGCCAGCTGTTCGATAGTGCTGCCGAACCTTTTCATGTGCTGGCGAGCCTCGTAGCCGTAAACATCCATGAAGGGTGAATGGTCGCCGCTGCCTAACTTCCGCAGTTTTTTCAGCATGTCATACCCCATGGTCTCCCCGATCCTGACAGCGATAACCAAGGCGTCCCGCTGCGCCATGAATTTATCCCGGAGGGACTTTTTTTTCTTACTGCCTGATCCTTTCTTCGCCAACCCCCTGTATTTCTCTATATGAGACGCCATGGCCTTCTTTTCGTCATTGCTTAAGGCGACATCGCCCAATGTTTCCAGAGTTTTCCCGAAATTCCCCACATCCAACCCGGTAAGAAATCCGGAAAACACGAGGGACTGGTTTTGGTCGTATATCTTTTCCGCACCCAGAGCCATAGTGACATCGTACATCCCGCTGGCCACGCCCATCCAGGCATGATGAAAGGCGGTGGACCCGCCGGCGCAGGCGTTTTCCAGGTTGGTGATCGGGATGGTGTCGATCCCCAAAGGACGGAGAGCCACCTGGCCGCGGATGCAGACTTGCCTTTTATATTCTCCCCATGCGGAATTAGAAAACCACAGGGCCTGAATATCTTTCTTGTCCAAGCCCGCTTCTTTCAGACACGGAAGAACCGTCATCGCAGATAAATCGGAAATCGTTTTTTCCAGATACTTGCCAAACTTGATCGTATGAGCCGCAACTACATAAACATTTCGCATAACCTACTCCAAACACATATATTTGAGACATGCCGTGTGGGCATGTCCTGTTTAATATCTTTACTTTCCGGTCTTAATCTTTTGACCAAAGGCTCCCATTTTCTCCAGTATCGATATCATCCCGCTTATGGCAAGGGATGTGATGTCAATTTTCGCGATGGAAGTGCCGTGTCTGTCCAGTTTGCTGATCGCGGGATCCGGTTTGACGTTGCCGTAATACTCCATTCCCGCATTCCGAATAATATTCATCAGATCTTTATCCGCCTCGATGACGCGGTTGAAAACTGCTCCTACTTTTACAGGCGCCATCTGAGGGACCTTTTTCAGCAACTGGGAAATCATTGTGGCTGTCTGGGCTCCCCGTTTGGAATTATCCGTAACGATGACGGGGTAATGAACCGATTCCACGACTTGTCGGTTGACCTGTTCGATGCCCGCTTCTGCGTCGATAATCACGACTTCGTATTGTGACGCTATTTCCTTGATCGTGCTGCGCAGAAGATTGTTAATGGGGCAGTAACAACCCAGAGTATTGGTCTGACCCATGGCAATCATCCCGAAATCGGGTCCTTCATAAAGCGCCTCCATGAGCAGATAGTCGACGATATCGGCCAGCCGCTCTTTCTCTTCTGAAGAATTGGAAATCTTGGCCTGACGGATGATTTCCTCCCGCGCGGTACCGATTGTTTTTATATCCGAAACCTCCAGGGCGCTGGTCAATCCCATGGCCGGATCGGCATCCACAAAAAGAACCTTTCTGCTCTGAGCGGAAAGGATACTTCCCATCAGCGCGGAAAGCACCGTTTTTCCGACGCCTCCCTTACCCAGGAAAGCAATGATAATAGGTTCGCTCACGATAATTTTCTCCTTTTCACAATAACATCCCGCAGTGTATCGCAGGCTGGTTTTTCCGCACAATTCTCGCAGTCAAGATCCTCGCAACTGATGGTTCCGTCGGCTTCCAGAGCCAGTTTTTTGTTCTCGCCATAAATGACACGGGCGCGGTTATGAATCGGGATGAGGTGCCCCACTAGATCGGCGTTGCCGGCGATAAGGACGACTTCGATGTTTCTCAGCCCGGGGATAGACTCATGATAGGCTTGTGTAAGACACTGCCCGAGAGACAGCAGGGAAAATTCCCTGCTCAGGAGATCCCGATGGATTCTGATCCAGACCTTACCGGGAATGCTTCTGGTCATGTATCCCGGAATCCGATTAGTAAGATTTGAGAGAGTCTGTATGTTCGGACCCGTGGGATCAAAATCGCTTTCCAATTCCACCATGACCACCTGCGCAAAACTGACGGGGCTTTCTTTTATCTGAGGGAAATCTCTGCCGGCTATCCAAATTGTCCTGCTCAGCAGCTCTTTTTGTTTTGTCCAAAGAAGCGTGCTGACCGTAGGATGTTGCGGCGATCCTAATTCAAGGGCTGCATTATCGGCGGTGACAATTACCGGCCGGCCGGCTTTCTCACCCTTGGGGAGAAAACCGATCCGCCGCGTCTCTTCACCATTATCGGGAAGGTGGCGGGAAAATCCCCGGCGTTGATCTCTAACCATCTCCAAAATCTGTTTAATCAAGGGGGCACAATCAGTCAATTCCATCAGGCGGCTCCTCTTTTCGCGAATATACTCCGCTTCTTCTGAATGATCTTACCTTGGGCAATCAGGGCGGCGCCAAAAGCGGCAACCAGTTGTCCATCGATGGGCAATGTCGTTATCTGTTTGCCGGTGAGCTTAGTCAATGTATCCTTAATCGCGGGAATCTTGGAGAGTCCGCCGATCAGAGCAATACGATCCTTTGCTCCGGCGCCGTCGATGAGTGAAGCGGCCTTTGAGGCTACTGCCCTGATAACACCGGCCAGGACATCGCTCGGCTTCATTCCGGTATTAATCTGTGAGATGATTTCGCTTTCGGCAAGGACGGCGCAGCTGCTGGAGAACGAGTAGGGTTGACAAGACTTGGCGGCACAGGAGGAAATCATATCAAAAGGCACGCCTACCGCCTCAGCTACCATTTCCAGAAACTTACCGCTTCCGGCGGCGCATCTCTCGTTGATATGAGTTGTTTCCAGAAAGCCGTTTTCATCAATAGTGGCAATGGTGATGAAAAGTCCCCCGAGATCAATAGCTGTTCTGACATCCCGGTCAAAAAAGAAGGTTGCCTTGGCGGTACAAGCGGCTTCTCCCAGGGTAAAGGCGGCCTTCTTCACCAAGTGACCGCCGAAGCCCGTGGCAATGATTTTTTTTATTTCCCATCTTCCGACCTGAGCCTGTACCCTGGCCTCCTTTAAAAGAGACCGAACAATGGCGTCAAAATGGGGACCCATCTCCTCGCAGGCGGACCCGCGCAGACTCTCACCATCGGTTACGCAGACCTTGATAAATCTTGTCCCTATATCGACTCCCGCTGTGATCATGGCCCCGGCTCCATCGTCAATTTCTGCATGGCATAGAAGGCGGCGCCAAAGGCGCCGATAATCTGGGGATCAACAGGAAGAGATGTAAACGAAGAGTTCATATGATAGGCCAACTGCCTTACCACTCCCGGATTTTTAGAAACCCCGCCCGTTATGCAAATGTTATCCTCTATATCTATAGCTTTGGCCAGGTATGCCACTCTTTTGGCAACGGCATCGGCAATCCCGCAGGCGATATGTTTCAGTTTCTTTCTGGTATAGAGGTTATTCAGAACCTCCAGTTCCATGAAGATGCTGCACTTGTTTGTAATATTGATTGGTTTCTTGGATTTGATGGCCAGGTCTCCTAACTCCTCCAGATCAAGGCCGATCGTTTTGGCCAGTATCTCCAGAGATCTTCCCGTACCTGCCGCACACTTGTCGTTCATGATGAAATCAAGAACATTACCCTCTGCATCGATAAGTATGATCTTACAGTCCTGCCCTCCGATATCGATGATTGTCCTGATGCTTTGATCCGCCCGGAAGGCGCCCAATCCATGACAGGATATCTCACTCATGTTCATCTGGGCGAAGGGAATTTCATAACGGCCGTAACCGGTACTGCAGCAGTAGTCCAGATCGGAAAATCGGAGTTTAGCTGATGCCAGAGCTTTTTCCATTACTTCCGTGGCCGAATCTATGGTTGTCGATCTTACCCTGATGATCTCACCGGCTATTTTACCTTTTTCATTCATGATAAAGGCCTTGGCGGTGAGAGATCCGACGTCGCATCCTGCTACAATCATGGTTTCCTTTAAAGCTTTTCTCTAACTATCATACATCAAGAAGTTAGTATGGAGGAATTTATCTTCAACGTGTTTAGTTTAACATATTGTTATATAATGTCAAGAATTTTATATATCAATTTTAATAATTGATGTATTGTTTGACAAGGTATTGATAATCGTATATAATTAAAACAAAGGAGAAAATATCTATGGCTAATCAACAGGTCCCGGAAAAAGTTGTGCGCATTCTTATGAGGGATATTTTCAATAATAGGCTTAAACCCGGGACAAAACTTCCTCCGGCAAAAGAAATATCCAGACAAATGAAAGTTGATTTGAGTTCTCTGCGAATCGGTTTAAAACAGTTAGAATCCATGAACGTCCTCGATATCAAACAGGGTGACGGAATCTATGTCAAAGACTATGTGCAATATGCCGGCGTCGATTTTCTCAGTCTTCTCTTTTCCCAGAAAGATGAAAACGAGCAAAAGATGATTGTTGATGATTATTTTGTCGATGAAATATGGGAGTTCTGGACGGCCGTTTTTCCGGAAATACTCAAAATAGCAGCTAACAGATTTTCCCCGCGCGACGTGAAGGCTATTGTAGGGCTTTTCAATGAAGAACTTGCCAACCTTGACGACAGGGCAAAAGTCATCGAACTACAGGAAAAACAGCAGGACCTCGTGGTCAAGGTGGCCAATAATACGATATTCCTGCTGCTGGCCAATTCTACCCGCCCCATGCGCAGAAAAATTATAGAGCTATTCGTCAATTCCATTGACCGAAAAACTCTGGAAACATTCGCCAAAGAGAAGGTGCGGCTTCTCAAGGTATATACTTCAGACACCCCGATTAACGCACTGGCCGCTTCGGAAAAATACAGGGAAATGCTCTTCCTTACGCGTCAGGCCGTTAAGACGGCGTTGGTCCAGCGGGCGGAAACTTCTTTACCCTTAAAATCAAAACCGGCCGTTTGAGTGCATCAAAGATAGTTCAATTTATAATTTACGCCGGATAAATTAAGCATGAAAATTTAAATCAATGCCGCCGGGTTTTTAATCTAAAGAATTTGAAATTAATTTCGTCTCTCTTATAAATGTAAGGACATTAAGAACAGCATATTTTTCTTTAAGTCGATTACTTCTTGTAACAAACAGAAAATCATTATCAACAAATATACGGAATTCACATCCGCCCAAAACAAAATGCGCATCCTTCATTTTACAGCCAAGATTGTCTTGACAGACATGACCACATTTCCTATACTTTATTTCATAAAAAGGGAGTTCTTATCAATCGCATCCGGCAGTGAGGTGCATTCTATGAGGCTTGCCGCAGAGAGCTTCAATTATTCTTTCTCTTACGGAGTGGCTGACGCTATGTTGAACGATCGAAGTGATGAAAAGCAGAATTGGCATGCCTTGACGAATTTTTACCTATCCGGTTATTTTTTCAAAAAGACGATTGCATGTCGATATAAAATAAAAAAATAAGTTATAAAAAAAGCGGTGTGGTGATGAACGTCAAAGACCGTATGGTCATGGAAGCGGGGAAAGGTCATTCAAAGCAGCAATCGGATGACACCCGAAAATTGTTCTCCTACCTGTTGCTGACGGGTAAAAACGTGTCTTTGTATCCCGAAGGCCACAGCATCGGTATCAATTCCATCAGGCAGTTTCATAAAATGCTGGAGGCCTACATTCATCAATACGGCGATATCAAAATTGAATTTGAAAGGGATCGGGTCATTTGTCAGGGCGTAGAGGTTCAGACGGGACCATCCGAAGAAGGAACGCTGCCTTTCACACTTTTCCGGGACGGCATACGCTGGCTGGAGTTCACTGAAGGAATCGAACTTGAAGAAACACGCGAAGTTTTATCCATTATCCATAGATATTCGGTATTGACTACGGAACCGGAAGGAGACATTGTAACCGCCTTCTGGGAAACTCATTTTGATCATGTCCAATATAAAGCTGATGATTTTGCAGGACAAGCAGCGGATCAGGAAGATTTTTTTTCGGAACACGCGGCGGATCAGACTGACCATCCTTCAGAACCGTACACAACACCCGGTACGACGGAAGTCGAACCGGAAAATAAAATTGGTGATAAACCGGCCTCGCCGGCAAGCCACGCCATGGATCCGTCCTCTTTTGTACTGACCCCCCGGGAACAAGTCGAATTGCAGGAAATGGTCTCTCGTGAGGAAAAGTCGTCCACCACAGAACATTTGAATATGCTGCTGGACATGCTTCTGCAATATCAGGAAGAGAAAGATTTTAATATTGTTTTGGAAGTCTTATCGGAAGAATTTGAAGTCTCTTTCAACCGCCATGATTTCGAAGCCGCCCTCATTATTCTTGATGGGGTGCGCAAGGTTTTGGACAGTGAAAGGCTGCGCACGCCTTGGGCGGGTCCTTTGATCGAGTCCTTTTATAAGAGCATTTCCTCCGATTCCAGATGTTTGAAACCCCTGGAGAATGTTTGGAGTAATTTAAATGCACCGCAGATCGAAACACTCAAGCAGATTTTTCAGCATCTGAATCCTGGCGCTGTCGATACCCTGATGCATTTCCTGCTCTTAGGACAGCCATCGCAGCTTGAGCAAATTGTAAACGATACCATTTTTTCCCTCGTCCGCAGGGATATGAGTTGTCTGGAAAAGCTGATCAATAATACGGATGAAAGAATAGCCAGAAGGCTTGTTCCTCTCCTGTCCAGACTGGAGGAAGAGGCTTCTTTAAAATACCTGATGAAACTGGCCCGGCATTCGTCGGCAACCGTTCGGCTTATGGCGATCAAGTCAATCGGTCAGACACGCAACAATAAGACATCGGCTATATTTGAGTTGATCGACGACCCGGACGCCGCGGTGCGCCGGGTGATCATGACGCAATTGGGCCAAGCCAGGAATGAAATAGCGGAAGATCTTCTGATACAATATCTTCAAAACAAAATATTCAGCGTCACACAGACCGAACACATCATGGAATGTTTCCTGACACTCGGGCAATGCGGATCATTGCGGTCAGTTCCTTTTCTTCGTAAAACGCTGCTGCACCGGATGTGGATGGCCGGTTTGAGGAAATCCGTGTATCGTGACGGCGCTGCGCTTGCGCTGGTCGCCTTAAAGATACCGGAAGCCCGGCAGGTTATCGAGGCGGCGGGACGAAGTTTTCATCCCGGTCTGCGCAGGATCGCACGCAAAGCGGGAAAAGAATTTTTCTCAAAAAATAAAGGAGAACGATAATCATGTCAGAACGGCAATCGATTCCGGAACGATTGGGGCATGATTTTTTGAGAGCCCTGTATCACATGCTAAATACCGTGCGTATGTATCAGGATAACAATCAGCTTGTCCGGATGAGTGTCCGCGCATTTCAGGATATTCTCAAGGACCTGACTGCCGGCGGAGACGTCGGCCTCCTTCTTTATCGAAGCCGTTTTCACCTCGGAGGAGAAAAACTTCGATACCGCAGGGACACGGCAGTTGTCGTTTACAACATGGTTGAGTTTTTTTCGAAGCGAGGCATCGGAAGCGTGAATTTTTTAAAGTCGTCGGGCGATGCCTCGCCTGATAACATCATAACCTTTACACGCCTGTTCAATGATGCCATAAGATCTGACGACCCCCATCAGTGGCTGGAACAAAAGCTGCGGGAACATAACTGTTCCTGGGTGGAGGTCGAACCGGCAATGCCGGATACCACCGTTGAAGGCGAAAGCCTGGAAGATGAACGATACGAAAAGGCTCGTAAAAATTATTTTCTGGCGATCGAGGCGGTAAAAGAAGTAGCCAATAAAGTGTCTCAGGGGATGGTGGGAGTGCGCAAGAGCAGACGTCTGGCTCAGAATATCGTAGATATGGTCCAGGAAGATTCTGCTCTGATGATCGGTTTGACAACTCTCAAAGAATATGACGATTACATATACGCCCATTCCGTCAATGTCGCTCTGCTGGCGACCTGTCTGGGCCGGCATATCGAATTATCGGATACGTCTCTTGAGCATTTGACCATTTGCGGTCTTTTTCATGATCTGGGAAAGGTGGACGTTCCCAAGGAAATTCTTCTCAAGCACGGAGCTTTGACTGACGGAGAATGGGATCTCTTGAAAGCGCACCCTGTCATGGGGGTCAAAAAAATTCTCATGTTGAACGCCACCCCGTCTTTGAGATCGAGAATTATTCTCGGCCCGTTTGAGCATCATCTGAATATGGATATGTCCGGCTATCCCCGGACTCTGTTTACCGGCCATCTGAGTCTTATGGGGAAGATTATTCATATTGCCGATGTCTATGAAGCAATGACAAATGAGCGGGTTTACCGGCCCAAGTCCTTCACACCTGATGAAGTGCTCAGAAAGATGTGGGAGGAGGCGGGAAAAAGGTTTGATACGATTCTGTTGAAGCGCTTTATTCATATGATGGGGATTTATCCCATCGGCTCTGTTGTGGAACTGAGCGACGGAACCGTCGGTCTGGTCATGGATTATCCGGAGGAGACCGAACGCAGTCTGCCGCTTGTTTTACTTCTTGAGGATGACGGAAAAGGCGCTTTGCAGCGCGGCGAGATGGTTTATCTGGCTGACCGGAAAATCAAGGAGGGTTCGAACCGTTTAAATATTGTACGGGTGATTCCACCGGATCAACTCAGTATCCATCCCGCAGAGTTTTTTCTGCATATGAAGTAACAAAAGGGGAATATATTAATTAAATTTACTTAGTCGTTATGGTAACTAAAATAAGAGTGCTAAAATTATCAATGGGGGCTGTCATGCAAAAAATCATTATTTCCATACTTCTCATATTAACATTTATTTGTTCCTGTTCGAAAACAAGTGAAAACCCGGAGGATTTGATTAACGAGGCAAACCTTTTATGGGATGGGAAACAATATACCGATCCCGCGAAGGCAATTGAATATCTGAACAAAGCGATTAAATTACAGCCGGATTACGCGGAAACCTACAACCAGCGCGGCGCTGCCTACAAAAACCTCGGCAAGAATCAGCCGGCCATAGATGATTTCAGCACAGCCATCCGTCTGAAGCCAGATTCTGTTTTAGCCTACTTCAATCGGGGAACCGTATATAATAACATGGGGCAGTATAAACAGGCGATTGATGACTGCAGCCAGGCCATTCGTCTGAAACCGGATTATGCCGAAGCGTACAATAACAGAGGAATTAATTACAACAAGTTAAAGGATTATCGAATGGCCATCGAAGACTTTAATAAAGCCATTAAACTGGAACCCAATAATGCTAACGCCTATAACAATCGGGGCCTTGCTTATTTTCTGCAGAACAATAACAAACTGGGCTGCAGTGATTTGAAAAAAGCCTGCTCACTGGGATTCTGTAAAGGCCTGGACTTGATTAAAAGCCGTGGATACTGCCTTTGATCGGAAATGTACTGAGCGACAGAAATAATTGACGTGTTTTTATCCGTATTATGTTGGAGCGTAAAAGCCTTATCAACACAAAGCGCTTATCAATTTAATAAAGGACGCCATGCTAAATATTTTAAAATCATTTCAACAACCGCCAACAATTAAAAATTTAGGCGTTAAACACTTTCATATTTATTGTTCCCTGAACAGACTCGCTTTAGGCGTGGACAATATTCATTTGGATGTCCATATCAGCCGTCAGGTTCACAATGCTTTGAAAAAGACCGCTTTTCTTTTAATGGTAAAATACAGCGGGACAGAATTCTTTTTTAAAGATTATAAGAGAGAATTTTGTGAAATAGAAAAGGAGACGCTGAGACGCGTTTGTAATGATGTGCTGCTTGATGGAATCAATAAAGCCAGAGCCGCCTCCGAAGTTCAGATTGATTTCCTGGCGCAGACGGCTCTGGTAAAATTATTCCTCGAGGAAATCAAAGTTCAATATAAAAACATGGTGGCCCAAATTGAGCCGCTGGTTAGAATGTATCAGCTATCCGAAAAGCATGACCAGACCGATATTTTCTTTATTAAAGATAAATTGGCGGAAACCAAGCTTCATTATAATCAAATCATTCGCCTTGTCGGAAAGGAACTGTTTGAACTTCTGGCAGATGTTAATACCAGAAAATTAAGAGATATGCGGGAAACTCATTTCCCGCCACGTGATATTCTGCCGGGTTTCTTTCTTACGAACCCCCTGTTCCATACCAATAATCCCAATGATGATTTTTTTCTTATTGAAGAGTATGTGCTCATGGGACAGAGATCTGAAGATATCGATAACTACAAAAGCATCAAGTCGGCAATATATGAACTGCTTGGCCAGGTTGATTTAAAGGGAGAATATTATAAGGATAATAATGCGGACACAAGTGACAGAAAAGTTAAAGAAGCAAATGACATTGACGATACTGAAAATTATGTGTTCGATTCATTAATCATGAGGCCGGATAATATTGACCGGATGTTCGACTATTTCGATTCACAAGACCTTTACGACAAAGCAAAAAAGACAAAAGAATCAAAAGAGACTCTAAAAAAACTCAAAGAACGAATCAAAACACAGAAAGGTCTGCTTAACCTTTTCTACAGTAAATTTAACAAATCCCGTCTTCTTCAAAGAGTTGTCGCTGATTTCGAAATGAAACCGGTATATGAAAAGTATTGTCCGCCCATGTCTCCAAGACAGACCAGAGAATTTTTAGTTGATTTCTGGACAAGAATATCCATGAGAAATCAGAAAAGACGTCTTAGAACGCTGTATGGCGATCAGTTCACGCTTGAACCTCTCTTGCAGACGGTCAAGAGGATCAGACGCTGTTCCACTAAAGAAAAGAAACAATATCTGATTATGTTTCTAAAAATATTTTCCAAATATCACAGAGATCTTTACAACTTTCGTATTATCAAAGAAGCCATGGATTCTATCAATCTCATTACGGAAGAGAAGATTGTTTTATTATCGCGGGAAAACCACTCGCTGAATGAGTTTCTGCTCCCGGATGAAAAAGTCAAAGAAGAAAAACCTATTGCCAATCATGTGATCATTAAGGCGGATATCCGCGGTTCCATGACCATCAACAATACGATGAGAAAAATGAAGCTGAATCCGGCGTCCTATTTCAGTCTTAATTTTTTTGATCCTATTTCGGCTGTTCTTTCTGAATATGGAGCATCCAAAGTGTTCATTGAAGGAGATGCGATTATCCTGTCCATCTTCGAAAATGAAGACGCTGTCCAGGGCAATTACAGCGTGGCGCGGGCATGCGGATTGGCGATTAGAATATTGCAGATTGTTCGCAGCTATAATGAAAAAAACAAAGAAAATAATCTGCCGGTGCTGGAACTGGGAATTGGTATCTGCTACAGTCAGGATCCCCCCACTTTTTTATTCGACGGCAATTCCAGAATAATGATTTCTCAGGCTATCAATCAGGCAGACCGGCTGTCCAGTTGCGATAAATTGCTGCGTAAGATATTTAAAAGTCAAAATGACGTGTTTAATTTATTTGTTTTTGAGAGCGAATCGGAAGAAATGATTGACCCTGCGGCGGATGACTCCACTTATCGCTATAATGTCAACGGAATTGAGCTTAACGATGAGGGCTTTAACAAACTGGCCAGGGAAATCAACCTGCAAATATTCATTTATCCGTCCGAAAATGATGAAAGCGTAAAATTCTATACGGGTAAAGTTCCCCTGACCAACGGCAATTATCAGCGCATCGTCATTCGGGAAGCGCCGATTCATAAATTACAACCGACGGCACTGGATGTTACCGGGAAAATATCAAAGAAATATTATGAGGTTTGCACACATCACAAAATTTACAATTCCATCGGCACGCAATATTAAATAAATATCCTCTTGATCGGAGAGGTGTTGACATGAATCCATTTCAAACAGGCAATAGCGCTTTTGAGCAATTTTGAAAGAAATCAGCCCAAGGAATGCATCCGGCAAAACCCATAAAATCATAAGCGGAATTCCCGGAAATCTCTTTGAATGGTCGTCATTGTACAGTAAACTTCATTTAAAAAATATAGATATATTTTTTAGATTGGGATAATACTTATAAAAAATGGCAAATAATCATACGGGAACGAAAACATATCCAAGTTACAATTTGCTGCTGATCATAGCTTTTCTGGCTGGTTTTGTCAGTCTGGCCTATGAAATCATCGCTACAAAAATTTTATACTATTTTTTCAATGAGAGTACCATCACCGCTTCCAGCGTTATTTCCATCTTTCTTTTCGGGATAGGACTGGGAAGTTTTATCTTCAGTAAATTTGAAAAAAAAATATCCGATAAAAAGAAATTTATGCTGATCGCGCAATTGCTGATCTCGCTTTATGCCGTTTTTATTTTCCCCAATTATGACCTGGTTCCTTCCGCTTTTAATCTTCTCTACCCGTTATTCGGCGATTCGGTTAAAATGATGCTTGTCAACAAGCTGATCATAAGTTTTTTCTATCTTATCTTTCCGACCGTTTTAATGGGGATGGTATTTCCGGCAATTATTGTTATGTCGATTGACAAAATCGAACAACTGCCTGAAAAAATCGGCACCATTTACGCACTGGATCTTTTTGGCGCTGTTTTAGGCGCGTTAGTCAGCGGGTTTTTCTTTATTCCATTTTGGGGTATTAAAACTCTGATTTTCTTCTCGGTGCTGATCAATCTATTGATCGGTCTGCTTATTTTTTTTCAGAGAAGTAAAAAGTTTGTTTTAATGGCACTTTGTTTTTTAATGATTTCTTTTTTTTTCTATCTGGCAATAAATCCCTTTGATAGTATCGCTAAAATTTATTCCAATAAAGAAAGCAAGGGGAAATATATACCCGAAAACAATCTTCTCTTTGCAGACAAAAAAACCTCAAAATATTTTCAAAAGGTGAAAATTAAAGAGAAAATATTTTTTTCTCATTCACCCTTCGGCGAATTAAGCGTATTTGACGAAGTCTTTGACATGGAACAAAACAGGTATTTATATATTGACACCCGGATTCAATGTTCCACCGCCGGATTGAAACAAAAAAACGTCAGTGAAATTAATTTTGTTAATATGTCCCTGGATTCCATGAATAAAGATAATCTTAAGGTTTTAAATATCGGCTTGGGCTGCGGGTTTACTCTCAATGAAATAGCAAAATATCCGAAAGTTCAAACGGTTGATGTTGTTGAGATCAATCCGGTCATGCCGGAAGCGGCCAAATATTTCAGCGAATTTACGGATAATGTTCTGGATAATCCAAAAGTTCATCTTATTTTTAACGACGGTTATAAATACCTGCTGGGCACGAATAAAAAATATGATCTTATTATTATGGACATTGAACATCCCTCGGTCATTTATTCCAGTAATTTATATACCCTTGAATTTTATAAGCTTGTAAAAAAAGCTTTGAACAAGGACGGGATATTCACACAATGGTCATACAGACCCATACCCGATGCTCAAGTAATAAATTATAATACACTTAAAATGGTGTTTCCCGATGTTCTTCCTAAAATATCCGGAGTATTTAATGACCTTTATTATATTGCCGGAAAGAACAACATCACTCTGGATGAAAAGGATATAAATTTTTTAAATCAGATGCTGAGCAGCAGGGATAAAAGGTTAAACACTCTGAACAATCCTTATTTCGGCACGGAAATGATGCTCAGGGAAATGTTCCAGGTCAATTAATCGCAGATATTCCACTTCCAAATCCGGATGATATTGAGGCGGCCAGACTAAAGGCGGCAAGGCGTTATGTCTTGGCTCAATCAGAAGTAAGAATCAGATCGAATTTTCAAATCACGGGTAGGAACGCCAAACAACCGGTGATGCCGTTTCACACCGGGCGGACATGGAGACTCTCTCCGCTTCGTGGTTTTGTTCAACTTTTCAATCCCGAAATCTTCGCTTTCGCCCTGGCATTTCAAGAATAAAAAAAAGGCGCTCCGTTTCGGGAGCGCCTTTCAAGTTAAAAGTTAAACTGCTCTTAATCGCCCAGTTTATCAGAAGAAATTCTCATGCTGTAGAATGAACGATAAACGAATATTAAAGCAATCGCAAAGAAGAAGACAGCCAGACCAGTCTTTAAATTCTGATTGGTCATGGTAACCGCAATTTCCGTTGCCAGCAATCCGAACAGAGTCGTGAACTTGATGACCGGGTTCAGAGAAACCGAAGAGGTATCTTTGAAGGGGTCGCCGACGGTGTCGCCGACAACGCTGGCTTCATGCAGCGGAGTGTTTTTCATCTTGAGATCGACTTCAACAATCTTTTTGCCATTATCCCAGCAACCGCCGGCATTAGCCATGAAGATCGCCTGATACAGACCGAAGAAAGCGATACCGATCAGGTAACCGATGAAGAAGTAGGGGTTAAAGAAAGCCAGCGCCAGACACATGAAGAAGATCACGATAAAGATGTTGATCATACCCTTCTGAGCATACTGGGTACAAATCTGAACGACTTTCTTGGAATCTTCAATCGAAGCTTCTTTCTTATCCAGATTGATGTTCTTCTTAATGAACACAACGGCCTGATAAGCGCCGGTGGTGACCGCCTGAATGGAAGCGCCGGTGAACCAGTAAATGACCGCGCCGCCCATCAGCAAGCCCAAAATGATTTCCGGCTGAACCAGAGACAGTTTGGCGACAACATTACCGAAGAGACCTTCGAGCAGAATGATGATACCGAAAACCATGGTGGTGGCGCCGACAACGGCGGTTCCAATCAACACGGGTTTGGCTGTCGCTTTAAAGGTATTGCCCGCGCCATCTGCAGATTCGAGGCAGTGCTTGGCAGCTTCAAAATTAGGTGCAATTCCGTATTCTTTTTTCACAAGCTCTTTTACGTCGGGACGTGATTCAATCAAGGACAGTTCATAAATGGACTGCGCATTGTCGGAAACAGGTCCAAAGCTGTCCACCGCGATGGTCACAGGGCCCATACCCAGGAAACCGAAAGCGACCAGACCGAAAGCAAACACCGGAGCGGCAAAAGTAAATGCCGGAGGCATCAAAGCCATAACAGCCGGGTTCTTGGATACCAGGTAGGCAACCAGCATGAGAACCATGATGGTCAGACCTTCCCAGAAAGCAGAGAAGTTACCGGCAACCAGACCGGAAAGAATGTTCAAAGAAGGGCCGCCCTGCTTGGAAGCGTTAACAACTTCTTCGCAATGACGTGAACTGGTGCTGGTGAATACTTTTGTAAATTCCGGAATCAACGCGCCGGCGATGGTTCCGCAACTGATGATAATGGAAAGAGGCAACCACAAACCCTGATACTGTGCAGTAAGGTCACCGAGCAGATAATAGCTGGCCAGGAAGGTCACACCGATGGAAACAAGAGAGGTGATCCAAACCAGATTGGTTAAGGGATGTTCAAAGTTAAATGCTTTTGTACCGCCGAAAACGGCTTTGCTGATAACGTCATTAACAAAATAAGAAACCAGAGACGTTATGATCATGAGGATTCTCATAGCAAAAATCCAGACAATCAACTTGCCGGCCATTTCCGGATTTCCCGCCAATGCCAAAGCCAGAAAAGCGATCAGAGCAACGCCGGTAACGCCATAAGTTTCAAAACCGTCTGCCGTGGGGCCAACGCTGTCACCAGCATTGTCACCGGTACAGTCGGCGATAACACCGGGGTTTTTGGGATCGTCTTCCGGAAGATGGAAAACGATTTTCATCAAGTCGGAACCGATATCAGCAATCTTCGTGAAGATACCACCGCAGATACGCAGAGCGGAAGCGCCCAGAGATTCGCCAATGGCAAAACCGATAAAGGAAGGACCGGCCAATTCTTTAGGAATGTAAGCCAGAATGATGATCATGAAAAACAGTTCGATGCTGACGAGCAACAGTCCAACGCTCATACCGGAACGCAGACAAATGTTTACGATGTTCAAGGGTTTGCCGCTAAGTGATGCAAAGGCAGCGCGGGAATTAGCCACGGTATTGATACGGATTCCGAACCAGGCAACTGTATAAGAACCAAGAATACCTAAAATCGAACAGACAAGAATGATGATGATGTCTGATGCGGCTTTTCCCTGTAAAACGCCGAAATAATAAACCATACATACGGCAATTAAAATCCACAGCGCGATTAAAAATTTGCCCTGTTGGAATAAATAGGTTTTGCAGGTTTCCCAAATAGTCTGGGAAACATCCAGCATAGCTTTATGCGCAGGCAAATTCTTGGTTTGCACATATTGCATGATACCGAAAGCCATCCCGATCAAGCAGATGATCAAACCGGCATTAAGAATGGTCAACCCGCCCAGGGCGCCACCCAAAAAGCTGACTTGCGTCAGATCCGGCAATTTAATGTCCGCCTCACCGGCAAATGCTGCGCCGGCCATGAGCAGAAACATCAAAGAGCTCAGTAAAAATGTCCAGATACTTCTTTTGTTTTGTAACATTATCCATCCTCCTTTTTATGACTCATATTTTTATTTTTTGTATGGTATTTAGCCATAGCTTGTTGCATACCTGATGTAACGATATCGGCGGTAGCTTCTGATGCGGATTGAATCACTTGCTGCAACAGGGTGGATTCATCAGGATTAAACCTTTGCAAAACATAATCTTCAACCGGAGTTCTGTCGGCAGGTTTACCGATACCCATCCTGACTCGCATAAAATCCGCGGACCCCAGGCAGGTAATAATAGATTTTAACCCTTTATGACCGGCATCCCCTCCTCCGGTCTTCAGACGAAACGAACCGAAAGGCAAATCAAGATCATCATGAATCACTATTAAATTATTGATATCCACCTTGAAATAAGCAAGTAATCTTCTTGCCGCGTTACCGCTTAAATTCATGAACGTTTGAGGCATGGCCAGCAACACTTCCGTGCCGGCGATTTTACCTCTATTCCAAAGAGCGTCGAAACTTTTTTGTTTTAAATCCACTTCCCATCGGGCGGCAATCTTTTCCAGAACCATGAATCCGATGTTGTGTCTGGTCAATTGATAGCGACTGCCGGGATTCCCCAGGCCTACAATCAGATTCATAACTTGCTTTCCCTCATTGCCGCGCCAGAAAAAAATTTTCTTTAAATTCGAGGGAAGCACCTGCTGTCACCCAATTATTACAACTCCCTGCAAATGAATTATTTCCCCTTTTCTTTTTCCGCCGGAGCAGCTGCACCCGCTGCCGGAGCAGCTGCTTCCGCTGCGGCACCCTCTGCAGCGGCAGCTTCTTCTTTCGCGGGTTCTTCAACCTTGGCAACCTTAATGACAGCAACCGCAGCAACCGATGTATCAGGCCGGTCTAAAAGTGTTATGCCTTCGGCGATCTTCAAATCTCTGATCCGTATAGAGTCACCGATATCGAGTTTTGTTACATCCACATCAATATGATCCGGAAGATCCAAAGGCAGACAGGAAACTTTTACTTCACGTCTTAAATGCTGCAATTCACCGCCCATTTCCACACCGATAGCCTTGCCGACAAAACGCAGGGACACATCCATGGTGATCTTACGTTTTTCATCGACCTCATAAAAATCAGCATGGTAAAGCATGCCCGTCAGGGGCTGAACCTGCAACTCTCTAATCAACGAAAGTTTTTCTATTTTTTTGCCGCCGTCATCAATAATCAATTTAATAAAGGCGTGGTCTTTTTTATCTTTACGCAGTTTGACCATTGCTTCATTTTTTACCGCCAGCAAAATGTTTTCGGTAGAGCGGCCGTAAAAAATCGCCGGAACAAATCCCTTTTGTCGCAAACGGCGAGATGGTCCTTTCTTTTGTTCTTTACGGACTTGAGCCGTTAAATCTGTTACCTCCATTTGTTCCTCCTATATAAATAATGAGCTTACGGAATCGTCGTAATAAATTCGGCGCACGGCCTCGCTTAAAATTCCGGATACCGACAAAACCTTTATTTTTTCACAATTCTTTGCCCGATCGCTAAGCGGTATCGTATCTGTTACGATGGCTTCTTTAATCTCCGAGTTTTCAATACGATCCAGCGCCGGCCCGGACAAAACAGGATGCGTGCAACAGACCGAAACTTCCAGAGCGCCCGCTTCCTTCATGGCTTTGGCGGCCTGTACAACGGTGCCGGCCGTATCAATCATGTCATCCAGAATAATAATTTTTTTCCCTTCTACGTTACCGATGATATTCATAACCTCGGCTTCGTTGGGGCCTTCCCTTCTCTTATCAATAATAGCCAGAGACGCTCCCAGCCTTTTGCCGAAAGCTCTGGCGCGCTCCACACCGCCGGTATCCGGCGATACAACCACCGTATTGTCCTGATAATATTTTTTCATGTAATCAATCAAAACCGGTGTCGCAAAAAGATTGTCCACCGGAATGTTGAAGAAACCCTGAATCTGACCGGCATGTAAATCCATGGATAAAAGGCGTTGGGCGCCGGCTGTCGTAATAAGATCTGCCACTAATTTTGCCGTAATAGGAGCGCGGGGAGCGACTTTCCGATCCTGCCTGGCATATCCGTAATAAGGAACAACTGCTGTGATACGGTCGGCTGAAGCCCTTTTCATGGCATCAATCATAATGAGTAATTCCATTAACGTAACGTTTACCGGCGGGCAAGTGGACTGAATAATGAAAACATCCATACCCCGGACATTTTCATTAATCTCGACACGCGTTTCTCCATCACTGAAAGTAGTTACATTGGCTTTTCCCATCGAAACGCCCAAGTTATCACAGATTTTCTTAGCCAGCGCGAGGTTGGCATTACCCGAAAAAATCCTAATTCTTTCTAACATTTAAACAATTCTCCGCTGTTTTTACTGGCTGGGGCGGGAGGGTTCGAACCTCCGAATGCAGGAATCAAAGTCCTGTGTCTTACCACTTGACGACGCCCCAATAACATATTCAATGAAGGGTGTTTTCACAATCTTAGCAGAATAATTTAACAATTACAAAGACTTGGCAAGAAAGACCAGACATTCACCGGAAACTTCTTTCTCTATGATTTCCAGGGCTTTTTTTGCCTCTTTTGCATTCCCAAATATACCAAAGACTGTGGGTCCACTACCCGACATCAATGCGCCAAGCGCACCGTGCGTGAGCAACATTTTCTTAAAATCGGCTAATTCGGGATGAATTTCCAGTGAAACTGACTCCAAGTCATTATGCAATCCCTGAATTATGTCGCCCAGATCCAAATTTCGCGGAATGCTATAATTATTTTTGCCCATTGTCAATCTTAAATTGAGATTTTCATAAACCATTTTTGTCGAAAGTTCGAACCGGGGTTTGATTAAGATTAAATTTAATTGAGGTAAATTTCGCAAGTGTTTGAGTTTATCGCCTATTCCTGAAGCTAAGGCCGCGTTTCCAAAAACAAAAAATGGGACATCCGCCCCTATTTTTGACCCTATTTTCATCAATTCATGTTTTTTCAACTTTAAAGAACATATTTTATTTAAAGCTATTAAAGTTGTCGCGGCATCGGAACTTCCTCCCCCCAGACCGGCGGTCATGGGTATTTTTTTAACAAGAGTAATCTCCATGCCAAAAGGATAATCGCAATAGGCAAAAATAGCCCGTGCGGCACGAACCACTAAATTATTTTCATTGGCTGGTAAATTACTACCGGGACAATTAAGAACAATACCCTTCGGGCGGGGAGAAAAAATCAACTCATCATAAAGCGTGATTTTTTGCATGAGGGAAATAAGATCATGGTATCCGTCGGCACGTTTCCGTAAGACGCGCAAGAAAAGATTAATTTTAGCCGGAGCCATCCAGAGCATTTTAAGCCTTTTCTTTAACGTAACGCATTTTCAGTTCGTAGAGGACTCCTTGAATTAAATTATTTTCATTGGTGTCGAGGTTTCCTTTAGTCTTTTCATTGAGCATATCCAGGATATCAATCGTCTGCTTTGCCGCGGGTAAATTCTTTTGTGTTGCTCCGCCTTCGTATTCCGGAAAATCCCCGAAATGAAAAAGGGCGGACGTGCTCAGCGACAGGACAAAATTAGTAAAATTTACAGGAGGATAATCATTGGCCTGATCAGGCTTTGCCTGGGATTTTTCCGGGATTTCCTTTTTCTCTTCAGCAGCGGCGCTTTCAGGCTCTTGCCGGGGCTGATCTTCAGCCGATTCTCCAAAAAGACGCTTGTCTTTTACAACAAATCCCGAATCCTTTTTCTTTTCATCCATTGATAGTTTCCTCCCCTTACTGCGTTGTCATAAAATCGGTAAATCTAAAATATTTTATGATAAATATTTATAATTTTTTAGTTAAACTTATTTCACCTTTTTTGGACAGGTCAATTAAAATTTTATTTCCTTCAGCAAATTTACCCTCCAGAATTTCCATGGCCAGCGGATCCAGAATAAGTTTCTGCAGTGAACGCTTAAGCGGCCTTGCGCCGTAAACCGGACTGTAGCCCTGTTCGGCTATATATTTTTTCGCCTTCTCTGTCAATTCGATGCTCATCTTGCGTTCGGCAAGCCGCTTGTCAATCAGGCCCAACTGAATATCGACAATCCTGTAAATATCCTCCAGTTTGAGCGCGGAGAACATAATGATGTCGTCTATTCGATTTAGAAATTCCGGTTTGAATGTCGCGCGCAGAACTTCCATCGAACGGTTCTTTTTATCCTCATCATCCAGCGACGGATCCTGAATCCACTGACTGCCCACGTTGGACGTCATGATGACGACCGTATTCTTGAAATCCACGGTCCGTCCATGACCATCGGTTAGCCGTCCGTCATCCAGTATCTGCAATAAAATATTGAACACATCGGGATGAGCTTTTTCAATTTCGTCGAAAAGCAATACACTGTAAGGTTTGCGCCGCACGGATTCGGTGAGATGACCGCCTTCATCATAACCGACATAGCCGGGCGGTGCACCGATCAGACGGGCCACTGCGTGTTTCTCCATATACTCCGACATGTCGATGCGGATCATGGCCTGTTCACTATCGAACATGAATTCCGCCAAAGCCCTCGCCAGTTCAGTCTTGCCCACACCGGTCGGCCCCAGAA
The DNA here is from genome assembly GCA_002840555.1 of Deltaproteobacteria bacterium HGW-Deltaproteobacteria-13. Taxonomy (GTDB): domain Bacteria; phylum Desulfobacterota; class Syntrophia; order Syntrophales; family Smithellaceae; genus Smithella. The sequence continues at coordinate 14,383 of PHBJ01000018.1, read as the reverse complement.
AAATGAACGACCCGATAGGACGATTCGGATCCTGCAAGCCGGAGCGCGCCCGTCGCAGCGCGGCGGAGACGGCGCTGATGCCTTCCTCCTGACCGATTACACGCATTTTAAGCCGTTCTTCCATGTGAATCAGTTTCTGTACGTCGCTTTCCATCATTCGGGAAAGCGGAATTCCCGTCCAGTTGGAAACCACTTCGGCCACATCCTCCGCGTCCACTTCTTCCTTGATCATATGATCGTCTTTTTGAACGTCCTCCAGTTTTTTTTGCTCTTTCTGAAGATCTTTATCCAAAGCAACAAGCTTTCCATAACGGATTTCCGCGGCTTTCTCGAGATTACCCTCGCGCTGAGCATTCACCTCTTCCTGTTTCAAATCTTCTATTTTCTTTTTAATATTTTGTATTTTATTGTTTATATCTTTTCCGGTCGACCAACGAACCTTTAATTGATCACCGCTGGATTTCAGCTCGGCCAGTTCTTTTTCAATCTTGTCCCGGCGTTCTTTTGCCGATTTATCCGTTTCCTTTTTCAGCGACTGTTTTTCTATCTCCAGTTGAATAATTTTGCGGTCGATAGCGTCGATTTCCGAAGGTTTGCTGTCCAATTCTATTTTTAAACGGGATGCCGCTTCGTCAATCAGGTCGACGGCCTTATCCGGCAGGAAACGATCCGTTATGTAACGGTGTGAAAGCGTCGCGGCGGCGACGATGGCCGAATCTTTGATTCCCACACGATGATGAACTGCGTAACGTTCTTTTAGTCCGCGCAGAATGGCAATCGTATCTTCCACGGTCGGTTCCTTAACCAAAACAGGCTGGAAACGCCGCTCCAGGGCCGCGTCTTTTTCTATGTATTTGCGATATTCGTTGAGCGTTGTCGCGCCCACACAGCGCAATTCGCCACGCGCCAGAGCAGGTTTGAGCATGTTGGAGGCATCCATCGAGCCTTCCGCCGCGCCGGCTCCCACGACGGTATGGATTTCGTCGATGAAGAGAATAATCTCACCTGCAGAGCTGATGACTTCCTTTAAAACAGCCTTCAGGCGCTCTTCAAATTCACCGCGATACTTCGCGCCCGCGATCAAAGCGCCGACGTCCAGACCGATGACGCGTTTGTTCTTGAGATTTTCCGGCACGTCGCCGTTGACAATACGCTGCGCCAGACCTTCCACTATGGCTGTCTTGCCGACGCCCGGTTCGCCTATCAGTACCGGATTATTCTTCGTGCGCCTGGAGAGTACCTGCATGATTCTGCGTATCTCCTCGTCGCGCCCGATAACAGGATCAAAAGAACCTTTCTTGGCCAGTTCGTTGAAATCTCTGGCGTAACGTTCGAGCGCCTGATACTTGCCTTCCGGATTCGGGTCGGTCACACGCTGATTACCGCGAATATCCACCAGCACCTTAAAAATGTTATCTTTAGTAATGCCCGCCTGGCGCAGGATTTTACCGGCCTGACCTTCTTTTTCTTCGGCAATGGCAATAAGGACATGTTCGGCGCTCACGTATTCGTCTTTGAGCTGCGCCGCTTCGGTCAGAGCCTTGTCGAATATTTTATTCAGACGCGAGGACATATAGGCCTGGTCTGCGCCGCCGCCCTGAACGCTCGGCTGCTTTTTCAGATAATTGGTTAATTCCTGCTCAATCTTCTGAGGTGAAGCATTAAGTTTATTGATGATGGCGCCCGCGATGCCTTCCTCCTGCCTTAAAAAACAAACAAGAAGATGTTCCGGTTCGATGGATTGATGCCCCAGAGAACCGGCCAGCGACTGCGCTTCCTGAATCGCTTCCTGGACTTTCAAAGTAAATTTATCAAAACGCATATTCATTCTCACTATTCTATCGGCTTTTCAATGGTTACAAACAATTTACCGTTTTTAAAAACGGTTACATTTCCCGAAGATTCGGAAATTACTATAGCGACAGCTTTCGTTACGCTGGTAATGCCGGCGGCGGCAATATGGCGGCTCCCCAGACCGGGAGGGAAATCACGGCTGCCCAGTGCAGCGTTGAGGTGTCTTCCGGCGGTGATCAGCACACCGTCTTCTCTGATGATAAAGGCGCCGTCGATCGCGGAAAATTCTTTAATCGTTTCTTCCAAGTCAGGGTTTAATATATTAAGTTGATCTTCCGAATATCCTAAAAACGGGTTAATAATCATTTGCCGGGAAAGCTGCATGACTTTCTCATCATCTCCCAGAACAAATATCGTTCCTATTTTTTTGTTTTCCCTGCCCTGAGCGGCCAGTTCACAGGCAATATTTAAAGCCGCGTTAAAAACTTCCGGCCGGACATTTTCAATAACATCGTTAATAAAATCGGACGTTAAAATTTCAAATTCTTTACCCACATCAATGACAATAATGCTGTCGGCGTAACCAAACCTGGGCACTCCGCTCAAACACACGACTTTGTCTCCTCTTTTAAAAGTGCCCAGAACTATTCCCTTGGCAATGGCAATTTTAATCTTTCCCACACGGGTTAAATTTACGTTGGGGATGTACAATATTTGAGCGTCTTTCTTCATTTCGTCGGAGATGCTTTCATTCTCGCGGCAAACAACGATGAAACTCATATCTTTTTTTATTTCATCCGGCGGAACGTTCATATCATCAATTACATCTATGCAGACAAGCAATGCGTCAGCTTTTATTTCATGTGCAATTTTGATGGCATGTTCAATCATTGTTTTGTTTATTGATTTCATTTAATTGCCTCAGGTTTGATTTTATTGTACTTTAAACATCAAAACTTTCCGTGTCAAGCATTGGTAATAATAAATTATCTTGACCAGCAAATTATAGTTGGATAAAAGTTATTTTGTATAAATAAATGGGAGGCCTGACCATTGGAACTACCCGTAATAACCGGTACCCTTAACCTATATATAGCTGAAATAAATCGCTTTTCTCTTTTGACGGCGGAAGAGGAATTTAAATTAGCCGTGCGTTTGAAAAAATATAACGATGTAAAAGCCGCTGAAAAGTTAATTGTTTCCAATTTGCGGTTTGTCGTCAAGATTGCCCATGAATACCGCAACTATGGCTTTAAGCTGGCTGATTTAATTCAGGAAGGCAATATCGGCCTTATTCACGCCGTAAAGAAATTTGATCCCTACAAAGGTTACAGGTTGATTTCTTATGCGGTTTGGTGGATTCGGGCCTACATTCAGAATTACCTCATGAAATCGTGGAGCATTGTCAAAATAGGCACGACGCAGGCTCAGCGGAAACTATTTTTCAAATTAAATCAGACGAAAAAAGAGCTGGAGTCACTCTCCAGAAAAAATCCGGAATTCAGCGAAATCGCCACCTCTCTGGGAGTCAAGGATTCAGAGGTGGAAGAAATGGATTTGCGCATGGGGTCGCGGGATGTTTCTTTAAATGAAATTATCAATGATGACAGCACAAACTCACATATGGATTTTCTGGCTTACGAAGGCGATGATCAAGAGGTGTCTTTAATTAAAAATGAAGAAAAGAGTCTGGTCCAGCGTGACATAGCCGGAGCGCTTTCTAATCTTAACGAGAGGGAAAGTTATATTATTCTTAACCGCGTCATGGCGGATGATCCCAAAACACTGCAGGAGATAGGGAGCAAATATAATATTTCACGGGAACGGGCCCGTCAAATTGAGAAACAAGCCCTGAAAAAAATGCAGCTGGCTCTGCCGTATTTTAAATCCAACAAATAACAAAACTTTGTAACGTGCCGGGTGGCAAAAGTTCCGGTTGCACATTTCTAAATATTTAGTTTTATTTAATCTATTGACCTGTTTTCCCAAAACTGGTACAAGGATAACGTCATTATTCAAATGTATTTTCCCGTGAAAATTAGGGCTATCCAATTCATCGCTTGCCTTCATTGTTAAAGAAACTTTTTCGTAAACAGGGATTGTTTTAAATAACCCTTCAACCGTCATAAGGAGTATTAGAAATTGGAAGTAAGCAGTGTCATTTTAAAATATTTCAGTCGTCTGAAAACGAAACTTCCAGGCGGAAATTTAAGTAAAGTATTAACAGACGACGAACTGTTGAGATCGGAATTATTCAGTTCCAAACAGATGCGCCGGCATGGCAGGACCATAGCGGGCGCGCACAAGCTCAGCGTCGGCCGCACATCGAACCAGTTGCTCAGACGGTTAACAGATAATGAAGGTGTCCTGTTTGAAGTCCGTAACATCCTGACGAATGCCGTTAAGGACAATCGCACTATCACACCGGCCGAAGAATGGTTTCTGGATAATTTTTACCTGATCGAAGAACAGATTCGCACAGCCAGAAAGCATTTGCCTAAAGTTTACAGCAGAGAACTGCCTCATCTGGCAAACGGTCCCTCCGTCCATATTCCGCGGGTGTATGATATAGCTCAGGAGATGATCTCCCACGGCGACGGCCGCGTGGATTCAAAGACTCTCGGTTTATTCGTATCCTCTTACCAAACGATCACCGAGCTTAAACTGGGTGAATTATGGGCTATCCCTATTATGCTGCGCCTGGCGTTGATAGAAAATATCAGACGTATAGCCGTCCGCATATCCAAAGACAGAACCAACCGAAATCTGGCCGATTATTGGGCCAGTAAAATGACGGCTACGGCCCAGAAGGATCCCAAAAACCTGTTTTTGGAAATCGCGGACATGGCCCGATCAGACCCGCCTGTGGTTGGAGCTTTTGTCGCGGAAATCTCGCGTCAATTACAGGGACAAGGTCCGGCTCTGGCCTTGCCTCTTACCTGGATAGAACAGCGCCTCTCCGAATACGGCCAGACCATCAAGGCGTTTTTGAATCTGGAAAGTCAGCAACAGGCCGCCGATCAGGTTTCCATGAGCAATAGTATCACCAGCCTGCGTTTTCTGGGAACAATGAACTGGCGTGAATTTGTTGAGACCATGAGCGCGGCGGATCAAATTCTGCGCGAAGATCCCGGCGACATTTATGTCAAAATGGATTTTTCCACCCGTGACCATTATCGCCACGTCATAGAAAGACTCGCCAGGAAAAGTGATTTATCCGAAAGAGAAGTAGCACGTCTGGCGATAAACCTCGCCCAAAAAGCAAGCACCCAAAACGGAGCTTCTGATCGCGCGGCGCATGTCGGTTTTTACCTTATTGACAAGGGATTATCCGAACTGGAAAGTCTGGTTAAAGTGCGTTTATCGCCGTTTGAAGTCATGCTGCGGTTATCCCGCCGAATCCCTTTACTGCTGTATGTAGGTTCGATAACTTTATCGGCTGTCATATTTACAACTATTTTAATGATCAAGGCGCATACGGATGGACTGCATGGTTGGCTATTGGCCATCATCGGACTTCTCTTCTTTGTGTGTACGAGCCATCTGGCGGTGGCACTGATAAACTGGCTGTCCACTCTGCTGGTGGCGCCCCGTCCCTTGCCTCGGATGGATTTCTCCCGGGGCATTCCGCCTGAATACCGCACGCTGGTTGCAGTTCCGACAATGCTCACAAGCCCGCAAAGCGTCACGAACCTGATCGACGCAATGGAAATCAGGTTTCTGGCCAATCAGGACGACCATCTGCGTTTCGCCCTATTGACCGATTTTCGGGACGCCAGGGTCCAAACCATGCCGGACGATGAACAACTGCTGACACTGGTTCATAAAGGAATCGACGCGTTGAATGAAAAATACAGAAGCTCAAAAGGCGACTTTTTTTTCTTGTTTCACCGCTCTCGCCGCTTCAATCCTGAAGAAAATATCTGGATGGGTTACGAACGCAAACGGGGGAAACTGGCGGACCTGAATGCCTATCTGCGCGGCAGGACCAAAGATGATTCCGGTGATCTCTTCTCACGGGTTGTCGGTGATACGACGGTATTAAGAAATGTGAAATATGTCATCACGCTCGACACGGATACAAAATTGCCGCGTGACGCGGCATGGCAATTTGTCGGATCGATGGCGCATCCGCTGAATCGCGCGCACTATGATGAGAAGATAAAACGCATCAGCCAGGGATACGGCATCCTGCAGCCAAGGGTTTCCGTAAGTCTCCCCAACACGAACCGTTCGCATTATCTGGCCCTGTATGGAAGTTATTCCGGCATTGACCCCTATACGAGAGCCGTTTCCGATGTTTACCAAGATATATTCGGCGAAGGATCTTTTATCGGCAAGGGCATCTATGATATTGACGCATTCGAAACCGCCCTGAATGGATATCTGCCCGAAAATAAAATCCTCAGTCATGATCTTATTGAAGGATGTTACGCCCGGTCGGGATTGATCAGCGATGTTCAGTTATACGAGGAATATCCATCCAGCTATAAAGCCGACGTAAGCCGCAGGCATCGCTGGATCCGCGGAGACTGGCAGATTGCAAGGTGGATCATGTCGACAGTCCCCGCTTACGATGGAAGCACCGTGGAAAATCCCCTGTCCAAGCTTTCCCAGTGGAAGATATTCGACAATCTGCGCAGAAGCCTTACATCCGCAGCGCTAACCATGATGATCTTGCTGGGCTGGACATGGCTGCCTTCTGCCTGGTTCTGGACGCTGGCGGTACTCGGGATCATTCTTTTTCCCGCTCTAATCATGTCCATCCTTCATCTGTTTCAAAAGCCGCGCAATGTCATCTGGACGCATCATCTGACTTCTGCCGCGCAGAAAGCCGGCAATAATCTGCTGCAAGCCGTATTTGCACTTATCTGCCTGCCTCATGAAGCCTATTTCCACACGGATGCAATCGTCCGCACGCTCTGGCGGATGCTGATTTCACATAAACGGCTTCTTGAATGGAATCCATCGGAAAACGTGAATAACCATCAAAGCGGTGAATTTGGCGGTTACTGCCAAGCCATGTGGTTTGCCCCGTTTTTTGCCGTTGCCGCTTCAATCGCCATCTTTTTTTCCCGTCCCGTAAATATAATATTAGCGGGTCCCTTTCTCTTGATCTGGTTAATTTCTCCCGTAATAGCCTATTGGGTCAGTAAACCTTTACAACGCCGTGAAGCAAAGCTGACGGCTGATCAAAATATTTTCCTTAGAAAAATTTCCCGAAAAACATGGGCCTTCTTTGAAACCTTTGTCGGTCCGGAAGATAATTGGCTGCCGCCGGATAATTACCAGGAAGAACCTGTCGACATCGTCGCCCATCGCACATCGCCGACGAATATGGGATTGTCGCTTTTGGCGAATCTTAGCGCCTGTGATTTCGGCTATATCACAACGAGGCAATTCATCGAACGCACGGCAAATGCGCTCCACACGATGGAATCAATGGAAAAGTACAAAGGTCATTTCTACAACTGGTACGACACGCAATCTCTTGAACCGCTTTTCCCCCTCTACGTTTCATCCGTGGACAGTGGAAACCTCACCGGGTACCTGCTCATATTGAGGTCGGGATTAGTTTCTCTTCCCGGTCAGAAAATCATCGGGCCGCAGATTTTCGCGGGCCTCGGAGACACTTTGCAAATTTTCGCGGACAATGCAGGAAAATCCGCTCCTTCTCAATTCAGCCAGCTTAAAAATGATCTGGCGGCGGCGATTTCCTCCGAACCGGCCACACTCATGGAGTTAAGATCATATCTCGAATGGCTCTCAACAGCCGCCATCCAGATGACTGCCGAACTCGATGTTTCCGGCAGCGATCCGGACAGCCCGCCAAGATACTGGGCAAAAGCATTTGCTGATCAATGCCAAGCGGCTCTTGATGAATTGAAATTTTTCGCACCTTGGATATTTGACCCGCGATTTTCCGGAATCATTAACAAAGTGCCAAAGCTTAATGAAGTGGTGACTTTGAGGAATTTAATCAATCTTGAAGAAGAGTTTCTATCCGACGTCGAAAAAAGATTCAATCTTAATCTGACGGCCGATGAGCAGGCGGAGATTGAAGACATTAGAAAAATAATCTCAGACTCCGGCCGGAGCGCTGCAGCTATTATTTCGGATATAGAATCACTGGCAAAGAAATGCGGCGATCTTAGCCGGATTGAATACGATTTTCTGTTTGATAAAGCGTGTAATCTGCTCTCTATCGGATATAATGTCAGCAACTGGCGGCGCGACACCAGTTTCTATGATTTGCTGGCGGCAGAAGCGAGATTCAGCAATTTTGTGGGAATTGGCCAGGGGAAACTGCCTCAGGAGAGTTGGTTCGCCCTGGGAAGATTGCTGACGACCGCAGGAGGAAAGCCGGTTCTCGTGTCATGGAGCGGTTCCATGTTCGAATACCTGATGCCTCTTCTGGTCATGCCGACATACGAAAACTCTCTGCTGGACCAAACCTATAAAGCGGCTGTGGCCATGCACATCGAATACGGGAAAAAGCACTCGGTTCCTTGGGGCATTTCTGAATCAGCCTATAACGCCTTTGACAGCCATCTCAATTATCAGTATCGAGCCTTCGGCGTGCCCGGCCTGGGCCTCAAACGGGGATTGGCGGAAGATATGGTTATCGCTCCCTATGCTTCGGCGCTGGCTTTGATGGTGGAACCGGAAGAGGCGTGCCTGAATCTGGAGAAACTTGCGCAGTCCGGCTTTGAAGGCAGATTCGGTTTCTATGAAGCGATTGATTACACGCCATCACGTCTGACGCGGGGCCAGTCAAACGCTGTTGTTCATTCCTTCATGGCGCATCATCAGGGCATGACCCTGCTGGCGTTGGCCTATTTACTGCTGGATCAACCGATGCAGAAACGATTTGAATCGGAACCGTTATTCCAGTCGGCGATGTTATTGCTCCAGGAGATGGTTCCCCAAGCCATTACGTATTACGCCGCTCCACCCGAACTTGCCAGCTCAAACAAAGCACCTGCCGGTATGGAAACGCCGGTGCGTATCTTCAACACACCCGACACGACCATTCCGGAAATACAACTGCTTTCCAACGGCAGATATCACATCATGCTCACCAATGCCGGCGGCGGGTACAGCCGCTGGAAGGATATCGCCTTAACCCGTTTCCGGGAGGACAGCACCTGCGACAACTCCGGAATTTTTTGTTATATCCGCGATGTAAAAAGCGGGGAGGTCTGGTCAACAACGTATCAACCCACTCTCAAGCAGCCCCTGCATTACGAAGCGATTTTTTCAGATGGCCGCGTGGAATTCCGCCGCCGGGACCATGATTTTGACGTCCATACGGAAATCGTTGTCTCGCCGGAAGATGATATTGAACTGCGCCGCACCACCATCACCAATCAATCGCGGTCGCGCAGGACCATTGATTTAACAAGTTATGCGGAAGTCGTCATCGCGAACCCCGCCGCGGATAAAATTCATCCGGCGTTTTCCAATCTTTTTGTTCAGACCGAAATCATCGAACAACGCCGGGCAATTCTTTGCACACGCCGGCCGCGTTCCGAAGACGAAAAAACTTACTGGATGTTTCACCTGATGGCTGTTCATGGAACGAACATTGAACAGGTTTCTTACGAAACAGACCGGTCGCTTTTTATCGGCAGGGGAAATACGGTTAACGATCCACAGGCAATAGGTTCCCCTTCCGATCTTTTCGGAACCCTCTCCGACAGCCAGGGGTCGGTGCTTGATCCGATTGTCTCCATCATGTCCAGAATAACGCTTGAACCGGAACAATCGGCTACCATCGACATGGTTTTTGGAATCAACGAAACCAGAGATGCCGCCCTAATTCTGATCGATAAATATCAGGACAGACGGATCGCGGATCGTGTCTTCGATATGGCCTGGACACAGAGCCAGGTCATGCTAAGGCAGATCAACGCCACGGAAGCCGACGCGCAGCTTTACTGCCACATTGCCAGTTCCCTTATTTTTGCCAATGACTCCATGCGCGCCGATCCCGGTATCATAACAGAGAATCGCCGGGGGCAATCCGGTCTCTGGGGCTATGCCATATCCGGCGATTTACCGATTGTCCTGTTAAAGATTGCCGAGCAATCCCATATTGAACTGGTACGGCAACTCATTCTTGCCCACGTATACTGGCGATTAAAGGGATTGGCCGTGGATCTTGTCATCTGGAATGAAGATCACGGCGGATACAGGCAGATTCTGCATGATCAGATTATGGGACTCATCGCCTCAGGCATGGTCGTTGATTTGCAAGATCAGCCCGGCGGTATTTTTGTCAGATCCACGGACCAGATATCGGAAGAAGACCGCATCCTGATTCAAACGGTGGCTCACGTTATTATCTCCGGAAACAAGGGGAAACTGGTCAATCAGGCCAAACAGCGTGTCGGCCTGAAAATAGCCGTGCCCCGCCTGATACCGAGCCGCACCCATCGCCCCGCACTGACGCCGACACCCGCTCTGCCACGTCACGACCTGATGTTCTTTAACGGTTTGGGCGGCTTCACCCCCGATGGACGCGAGTATGTTATTTCTACTTCTCAGACACAGGTCACGCCGGCGCCATGGGCCAATGTGCTGGCCAACGATATGTTCGGCACCGTCATTTCCGAAAGCGGCATGGCCTACACCTGGGCGGAAAATGCCCATGAGTTTCGTCTTACACCCTGGCACAATGATCCGGTGAGCGACAAGAGCGGAGAAGCCTTCTACCTCCGCGATGACGAACGCGGCCACTTCTGGTCGCCTATGCCGCTGCCCAGACGCGGGTCCACGCCGTATATAACGAGGCACGGTTTTGGCTACAGCGTTTTCGAGCATTCGGAACGCGGCATCTCTTCGGAAGTTTGTGTTTACGTGGCGCTGGACTCGGCGGTTAAGTTCACTGTTTTAAAGATAAAAAATAACACGGGACAATCGCGCCGCCTTTCCGTTACAGGGTACGCTGAATGGGTTCTGGGCGACCTCAGAACGAAAACGGCAATGCATATCATCACAGATGTTGATTTCCAAAGCGGCGCTATCTTTGCGCGCAACCCCTACAACACGGAATTTCCCAACCGCGTCGCCTTCTTTAACACAGATGCGACAACGCGAACCATCAGCGGCAATCGCACGGAATTTCTCGGACGGAACGGAACGCTTCAAGATCCTGCCGTCATGAAACGTATGCATCTCTCCGGCAAAATCGGCGCAGGCCTTGATCCCTGCGCCGCAATCCAGGTCCCCTTTGAACTGGTGGACGGGGAAGAAAAAGAAATCGTCTTCACCATGGGACTGGGAAGAAACTTAAGTGAGGCAAAAAAACTCGCTCAGATCTTCAGCGATTCGGCAGCAGCAGGCGATGCGCTCAATGCGGTGCGGCAATACTGGGATCATACACTAAACGCCGTGCAGATAAAAACACCTGATCCGTCCCTCAACGTGCTGGCAAACGGCTGGCTTTTATACCAAACACTGGCCTGCCGGCTCTGGGCGCGAACAGGATACTACCAATCGGGCGGCGCCTTCGGTTTCCGCGATCAGCTGCAGGATGTCATGTCGCTCATGCATACCGATCCGGACTTTGCCCGCAAACAACTGCTGCTTTGCGCATCCCGCCAGTTTGAAGCGGGAGATGTTCAGCACTGGTGGCATCCTCCTCTTGGCCGCGGTGTGCGCACGCAATGTTCCGACGATTATCTCTGGCTGCCGCTGACAGCGTGCTACTACATAGCAGGAACCGGAGACAACGGCATATTGGATGAATCTATTCCCTTTATTAATGGCCGACCGATCAACATGGAAGAGGATTCCTATTACGATTTACCCGCCCGGTCGCACGAAACAGCCGATTTGTATGAACACTGCGTAAGGGCTATCCGAAGAGGTCTGCGTTTCGGCGAGCACGGACTTCCGCTGATGGGCTCCGGAGACTGGAACGACAGCATGAACATTGTCGGTATAAAAGGAAAGGGTGAAAGCGTCTGGCTGGCGTTTTTCCTTTATGAGGTTCTCACGCAATTCGAGAAAATCGCCGGCGCGCGCGGCGATACTTCTTTCAGCGAACAATGCAAAAAAGAAGCGTTGCAATTGCGTTTGAATATTGAACAACACGGATGGGACGGGTTGTGGTACCGGCGCGCTTACTTCGATAACGGCGCGGTACTGGGCTCGGCTAAGAATCGGGAATGCCGCATTGATTCCATCGTCCAGAGCTGGTCCGTTTTATCCGGAGCAGGAAACGTCAACCATTCGCGTCTGGCCATGGAGGCGCTGAGTCAATACCTCATTCGCGGCGATATTGGAATCGTGCAGCTTCTGGAGCCGCCCTTTGATAAGTCCGATTTGAATCCCGGTTACATCAAGGGGTATGTCCCCGGCGTAAGGGAAAACGGCGGACAATATACCCATGGAGCCATCTGGGCGGCCATGGCATTTGCGGCATTGGGAGACGATCGGCACGCATGGGAAATTATGACCATGATCAATCCCGTAAACCATGCACGTACCCCCGAGGCGATGGCAACCTATAAAGTTGAACCTTACGTTGTCGCGGCCGACATTTATGCGGTCGTGCCGCACGCCGGCCGCGGCGGCTGGACATGGTACACCGGCTCGTCAGGCTGGATGTACCGGCTGATTGTGGAATCCCTTCTGGGATTGAAGCGCGAGGGAAATAAACTGAGTTTCAAGCCGTCTGTGCCCGCGGAATGGGAAGGTTTCAGCCTCAATTACCGGTATGGTAAAACCATCTACCGCATTGCCTTTACACGCGCAGAAAGTAAAGAAAAAGAAATGAAAGTTGCCATAGACGGAATCGAGCAAAAAGAAAAAAACATTCTGCTTGTTGACGACGGTGTGGAGCACAACGTTGATGTGACAATATAATCTGTTCGCTTTGTTCCAGGTTTATTTTGTTACCTATATTATCGGTTTGTACCGGCGAAAAACGCATGTATTAAACAAATGTCTATGGAAAGAGTGTATCGATTAAACTTCTAAGCTTCAGTTTTTCGTTTCTATCAAAAGACGGATTACAGGTTGAAGAACCCCATCAACAACGCCAAGCTGTTTCAGAAATCTTTCGAATATCCCTACGGTTCGAAAAAGCATGAATGGCGCAATTTGTGGGCTTTGAAATCTAAAAAGATGAACCGGTCTAGAAGATGTAAGACTCAAAAATTATCCATGCTTCATTGACGGATAGATGCATGATCTTGTCGCGCTTTAAACTATAGAGAATATGAATGACTCCGTCAGGCGCCTGAACTGCAAAAGGATAACTGTACGTGTCTGTGCCGTCCTTCAGGACTTTTCTATAAGGCCAGGTACGCCCCTCATCCGCTGAAAGCGCAATCGAAAGGGGTCTGCGTTCCGTGGCACTGTCATTATAAATCAACACCAAATGCCCGTTCGCCAAACGAATAATCTGAGTAGCACTCGCGGGATTTAAAAAACCGCTATCTTTCGGAGCCGCCCAAGAATTTCCGTTATCATCCGAAGCCGTTACCCATAGCCACCCCTGTCCTTCATTGCGCATCACATTGATTAACCGGCCCGTGCTTAATTGGACAAGTGACGGCTCGGTATTACCCGGGTTACTCGCTGCCGTTGACAGTTCACTCCAGCTTGTTCCGTTTGTCGATTTATAGAAAACGGATTTGTGCGTAATCTCATCGTACGCGGGTAAAAGCAAGGTCCCGTTATTCAGGCGCACCGGCGGATATTTGACATCCGGTCCCAAACTTGATCCCAAAGTGACGGGATCGGTCCAGTTTACTCCCCTGTCGGCGGATTGCTGAAATTCAATATGAGACGTATCCCAGCCGCCGGGAACGACTGCCTGAAAAAACCAGACACGATCTCCTTCGCTGTAAAGCACCGGATTGCCGTCGCCGTCGGAACGATCGATATGAAGTTGAGGAGATTCCCATGACTGCCCGGGTTTTTTTCGCGACCGGTAAATCGCCAGGCCCGTCAGCTCATGAGGTCCGACGTAAGAACACCACGCAGCCAGCATTTCACCGTCAGAAAAAATTGTCAGTGTCGCGGCATGATGTCCGGCCATCCCGGGAATCGAATCAAAAACCGCTTCCTCTTCCATGAGAGGTACATCGCCGGATGCAACCGTGACAGGTGAATCGGTGACATTGAACTCATAAGACACGGAACTTGCGCTGTCCGACGAATGAGATTTTCCGCAACCGCTTATTATCCCCGTCAGAAAAACAATACTCAACACCAGCAGAGTCACACCTGCTTTATGATTATGCCTATTATTCATATTTTCAGGGTCACCGGATACTTATTAAATTGATTAATAAGACCTTTCTTTTTTGGGGCTGAAGTATAGGAGACGCTGTGCGGTGTGTCAAGGTAATCTTGGCACACAAACGTGCAAAAGACTCAAGCCTCTTCTCAGTTGATAATTGATTCATGCATTGCGTAGCTTGAGCTGCGTTTTAACGGGTCTGAAGACCCTCACTACGTATTTCTTCCACCCCCGCCGACGGGGAACAGGGAAATGGGTATAAAGGTAGGTAAGGTGTTGCTGGGATTGAGATAAAAACATTGAAAGCATAATCACTTTGATATGTTATGA
>PHBJ01000002.1 GCA_002840555.1 Deltaproteobacteria bacterium HGW-Deltaproteobacteria-13 | reverse complement strand
CTATAAAACGAAGGCTACGTACGTAGAAGCTCCAGCGGAAGGTTTTCGGACGCGGGTTCGACTCCCGCCGCCTCCACCAGTAAGGAATCCAACACAATTCAACAGCTTGAAAAACCAGTAGAAATAATGGTTTTTTCTTGTAATGTTTTCGAGAAGTTGTATTATTACGCGCAATTATTAAAATAAATATCTGACAGGATAAAAAAACAGGGCGCTGTCCCTGGTTTCTGATATAAAGCCAATCGTATGAATTCGGAAAAATTCAAAGCATGGGTGCAGGCCAGCCGCCCGCCCTTTTTTATCGCGACGCTCATCCCGCTTTCCACAGGCGCCGTGATGGCCGGAAGACAGGGAAGCATTCGCGTTTTACCCTTTGCGCTGGTTCTCTTCGCTTCATTTCTGGTGCATTTTGCCACCAACATTGCCAACGACTATTTCGACCACATGCAGGGCACGGATGCAGGCCATTCAATCGGCGGGTCGCGCGTTCTTCAAGAAGGCAAAATTACTTTATCAGAATTGCGCATGGCGATTGTTTTGCTGTACGCTGTGGCTGGATCAATCGGACTGGGCCTGATGTACTCACTCAAACTCTGGGCGGTTTTGCCGCTGATGGCGATTGCGGCCTTCAGCAGCATCTTTTATGTAGCACCCCCCATCCGCTACGGTTATCACGGCCTGGGAGAACTGTTTGTCGGCATCAACATGGGACCTGTGATGGTCCTGGGCTCTTACTGGGTCATGCTGGGGCGCGTGGACTGGATGGCGCTGCCCGTTTCCATTCCCATCGGGTTGATGGTTGCACTTATCCTTTATTACCAGAGCATCCCCGATATCGATACGGATGAACAAGCGGGCAAACGCACGCTGGCGGTTCGTCTGGGCAAGAAAAAATCGCTGGCCGGCCTTTGGGTTTTCTGGATAATGATTTATCTGGGCATTGTTGCTCTGATATGCTCCGGGTATCTTTCACCTCTGTCCTGGTGTACATTTTTGACTTGTCCTCTTCTGATCCGCCTGTGGGGCCTCACCCGTACAATCAAAGATTGGCCGGAGCTGGACCATTACGGCAAGTACGTCCGCATTTTTTATTTCATCAACGGGTTAATCATCATCTTTTCACTGTAAACGCTTCAGCACTCGGGGCCGGACGTGAGCCCATCGTGCGGACAAGCGGACAAATCCGAATGCATCTCCAACAAACAATCATTCTGAATTGATGCCCTTTTAATTGTTTAAAAAAATCAATCCATATTGCATCAATAATATTTCATATTAGATTTTTTTATTTTTATAGTTGCAATGTTTTTAAGAAGTTGTATTATTCAGTGCAATCTTAAATCATCTTACTGAATCACAAAAATTATATTTCAAAATCGCCCTGGGATGTACGGATGAAATTAAACATACTCACACCAAGACAAGCATTAAACAAAGCATTTTTGAAAGTTAAACCCAACAGAAATGATATTGAATGTTTTAAAAGTAATTTCATAAAACTAATCAACCACATTAACGAAGCTGAATCGGAAGAGTTCCATAAAAATATCATCTCCGACTTTTTGAAAGATACCTATTACAAAGAAAATCACTTCATCAATACAAAAGGGCGCAACGACCTTGTCATTCATAACGGCAAAGACGCTAAAAGTTCGGTTGGCGTGATTATAGAAACCAAAAAACCGGCCAATAAATCAGAAATGTTGCGTGCCGATAATATCAATGTCAAAGCTTTTCAAGAATTAATTTTGTATTACCTGCGTGAACGAATCACCCTGAAAAATCTTGAAATTAAATATTTAGTTGCCACAGACATTTACGAGTGGTTTATATTTGATGCACAATTATTTGAAAGGCTGTTCATTAATAATAGGCAATTAATCAAAAAGTTTACTGATTTTGAAGAAAGGCGTTTAGCAGATATCCGCACAGATTTCTTCTATAAAGAGATTGCCGAACCTTTTATTAACGGCATAGAAGCAGAGATAACCTTTACCCATTTCGACATTCGCGATTTTGATAAACCGCTACGCAATGCCGATAAGCAAGACGATAATCAACTGATTGCGCTTTATAAATTACTTTCACCGGAACATTTATTGAAACTTCCGTTTACCAACGATAGTAACAGTCTCGATAAAAGTTTTTACACAGAACTTTTGCACATCATTGGACTTGTGGAAACAAAAGAAGGTGGTAAAAAACTGATCGGGCGCAAAAAAGAAGGCGAGCGCAATCTGGGCTCAATCATGGAAAGCGCAATTGTTCAATTGGAAAGCCTGGATAAAATTTCCCGACTGGAAAAAGCACACCACTTTGGAGCAACAAACAATGAGCGGCTTTTCAATGTGGCTTTGGAACTCTCGATTACCTGGATTAACCGCATCCTTTTCCTGAAACTGCTGGAAGCTCAATTAATAAACTATAATAAAGGTGACAAATCGTTTTCCTTTCTTCATCTCGAACGCGTGCGGAATTTTGATGACCTCAACAGTCTTTTCTTTCAGGTCTTGGCGCGTAAACCGGAAGCAAGAAGCGAACAAATTAAAAAGTTATTCGCCAAAGTTCCTTATCTGAACAGTTCGCTGTTTGAACCAACGGAAATTGAACATAATGGTTTATTTATTAGTCAGCTTAGGGATACCCATTTACCCATTCTTGGCTCTACCGTTTTAAAAGACAAAACAGGGAAGAAAAGAACTGGCACGCTGGATACGCTGGAATATTTATTTGAATTTCTTGATGCCTATGATTTCGCCGGTGAAGGCGCGGAAGAAATACAGGAAGACAATAAAACTCTGATCAACGCTTCCGTGCTGGGATTGATTTTCGAGAAAATCAACGGCTACAAAGATGGCTCGTTTTTTACCCCTGGCTTTATCACGATGTATATGTGCCGCGAAACGATTCGCCGTGCGGTTGTCCAGAAATTTAACGATGCTAAAAAATGGAATTGTCAGGGAATTAATCAACTATATGACAAAATTGAAGACAGGCAGGAAGCCAATCAAATCATTAATAGCCTGAAAATATGTGATCCCGCTGTGGGTTCGGGGCATTTCCTTGTTTCCGCGTTAAATGAAATCATCGCCATAAAAAATGATTTGAAGATTTTATCTGATAGAGAAGGCAAAAGATTAAAAGAATATTCTGTTGAAGTAGTCAGTGACGAACTGATTATTACCGATGAAGATGGCAATATATTTGAATACAATCCGAAGAATAAAGAAAGCCAGCGCATTCAGGAAACTCTATTTCATGAGAAGCAGACTATTATCGAAAATTGTCTTTTTGGAGTTGATATCAACCCCAATTCTGTAAAAATATGCCGCCTACGTTTATGGATTGAATTACTCAAAAACGCCTATTACAAAGAGCCAGCTGTTACTGAACTGGAAACACTACCTAATATTGACATTAACATTAAGTGCGGCAACTCACTGGTTAGCCGCTATCAGCTTGATGCCGATATTAAAGAAGCCTTGCGACAAAGTAAATGGAGCATTGACAGCTATCGTCTGGCGGTTATGACTTATCGCAATGCCGAAAATAAAAATCAGAAGCAAGCAATGGAAAAACTCATTGATGAGATTAAGAGCAACTTTGAAAGCGAAGTTGCTGCCGGCGACAGGCGTGTCATACGGCTAAAAAATATAAAGGATGATTTGAAAACCCACGCCCAGCAGACGCATATATTCGAACTTACCAAAGCTCAAAAATCAGATTGGGAAAAGAAGTTGAAAAAGCTGACGGCGGATATAACAAAACTTGAAGCCGAACTGGAAGAAATAAAGAATAACAAGATTTACGAAAACGCTTTTGAATGGCGCTTTGAATTTCCCGAAGTGCTTAACGACGATGGTTATTTTGTCGGCTTTGATGTTGTGATTGGGAATCCACCATATATTGCAGGAAAAGATTTAGATACTGATTTCAAGGAATATATTAAATCAAATTACCCAAATACTATTGGGAAATTTGATGTTTATATTACATTCATTGAACAAGGTTTGAATATTCTTAGAAATAGAAAAAATCTCTGCTTCATAATTCCAAATACAATCTTAACAAATGAAAATGCTCAGTTATTGAGAGCAAGTCTGTTAAAAAATAAACTTATTAATAAAATAACTTTACTCGACGATAAAGTATTTGAAGAGGCTTTCGTTGAAAGTATTATAATTGAACTTGATAATCAGGCAAATCACGAAATCATTGAATTAGTAAATAAGAGTTTTAAACTAATTCGCAAAATAGAATATTCTGAATTTGATGAATCAAAAGACAAACGAATACAAGTATATTTTAATATAAATGATAGATTTATTAATAATAAAATAGCCAAGATTTCAATAAAACTCGGGAATATAGTTGATTTCTGTATCGGTATTCAGATCGGTGGTGAAGGTAATAGCAAAGATTTTAAAAACGAGTTTATCAGTACAACCAAGCTTGACGATTCATACAAAAAAATTCTTGATGGTAAGGATTTTGATACATATAAAATTAATTGGCCGAATAAATTTATTAAATATGGTGATTGGCTTCATCGGAAACGCGATGACAAGTATTTTCTTAACCCAAAGATTATCATTCGGCAGATTGGAGCAACGCCATTTGCGACAATTGATTTTGATAATTATTATACTTTAAATACAATTTATAATGGGATTCTTTTAAATAAAGATTTTAATATAAATTATGTATTTGCATTAATTAACAGCAAACTAAATAAGTACATTTGGACTCAAATATTTTTTGATGGTAAAGCGTTATTCCCTAAAATAAAAAAGAGTCAGCTTAATGAAATTCTTATAGCAAACATTTCTCTTACGGAGCAAGAGCCTTTCATTGAATTAGTGAACTGCATCTTCACTGCAAAAAAACAAGATCCCAATGCGGATATTGGCTCACTGGAAAAAGAAATAGACAAATTAGTTTATCAACTCTATGGCTTGACGGAAGAAGAAATAAAAATTGTCGAACAGAATTAAAAGACGGAACAGGTACAATTAACGCATTGTTAAAATAACTTTCAGGGGTAATAAGCATGCGGTCAAACAAAGGTCAACTTGTCAATCAACATCTGGAAAAAATTGATTGGTCAGTGTTTGAAAAATATCAAGATTTTCTTAAAGAATACATTAAGGGGCAACATGGTGTATATGCATTATATAACAAAAACAATTTATACTATGTTGGATTGGCCTCAAACCTACGGAACAGGCTAAAAAAACATCTAAGTGATCGACATGCTGGAAGATGGGATAAATTCAGCGTATACCTCACAGTCAACGATTTACATATGCATGAACTGGAATCACTCATTCTAAGAATTTTTTCACCAGAAGGAAATAAGCAATCAGGAAAATTTATAAATTCAAAGAATTTGATAGCAGAACTCAAAAAAGCATTTCTAGAAGCAAAGTATAAAGAATTAATAAAGCTCGGGATAAAAACAACAAAAGTGGTAGCAAAAAAGAAGATAAAAAAAGCTAAGGAAGATAGCAATGCTGTACTTGCACATTACGCGAAAAACAGATTTAAAATTAGATTTATTTATAAAGGTGTAATGCATACAGCGACTGTTCGAAAAGACGGTACAATAAACTATAAAGGAAAGTTTTATAATTCACCTTCGATGGCGGCGAGAGCCATTACTGAACGACCCACGAATGGATGGACAACTTGGAAATATCAGAATACGTCCGGCGATTGGGTGATTCTGGATGTTCTGCGAAGAAATAGATAGTAATCGGCGACGGTTAAAGGTGGATGGAAAGATTCTTCAACGTTCAAAGTTCGAGGTTCGCTCCTTTGAAATGACCATTATGGGAATTCTTGGGACAGTATACTTAATTATTATAATCAGCGGAATAGATCAGCATGTGTTCCGGTGTGTTTAAAAAAATCTTGTTTTCATCAAACCGATAAATCACAAGAGGCCTGCCTTTGACCTTTACAACAATCAAGGGCAGACCTGTCCACCCTTGTGTTCTCTTGATGAACATTCAATACAGGGAACAGGCTCTTATGCTTTCAATATCGATAATCGTGCCTGGCCCGGCATTGTTTTTATAAAACACATCGCATTTGTTTAAATCCATTTCAACGGGGCGAATATCGCAAAAGACAATATTGCAAACGCCGCCATGATACTAACTACCATAATCTGATGCTTTAGCTTGGGCAGGTCATACACAAGATAAGCAATCATGAAAAACGGGAGGTACCCGTTTATGAAGATAAGCCATGGGAAACTCGCGTCCCACCACCAGAAGTTCCATATCAGGGCGTCAATGAGATTCAGGATGATTTCCACTATGACGCAGAGCCATGCCATGATAAACGCAAAGAAGTGGCGGTTGTTGATTTTCCAGATTTTAGCTTCCTTGTCTTCCGGAAGCAGTTTGGTGCTTGTCAGGCCCAGGATGAGGAACATGAGCATTATTTCAATGTTCCATCCTATGAGCGATTCGTAGGCTGTGGGGAAATTGCACATCCACACTGCGGAGTATCCGCCGGTTCCAGTAAAGAAAAAGCCGTTCCATATTTCATTAAATGCGTCCATCAGAAAAAATGCCAGGCCTGCCAGAATGCCCGACCAGTTTTTTTGACGGATCGCGTCTACGTACAAATTCAATACTACAAGAAACAGTGGGATTACATACCATTTGAACTGTGTCGTGTCGCGGAGAATCGCAACGGCTCCAGCCGTGTATTCACCTTGTCCTAAATATTTCGTAAATACCGGAATTAGCCATACAATGATATAACCGATCGCAATTACGATCCATATGGCTATTCCCTGCTTGACTCTTGGTGTGAGCTGCTTTTTTTCCATGTATTCACCTCATGCAATATATATTATTATATGAAGGTTTTCTTTATTAGAAAGGAAAGATTATGTCAATAAAATAATGAATAATAAATTCATATATTCATTATTTTTTTATCAAACCGTTACATACAATATCAAAAGCGGCTTCAACCTGCTTTTCTAACAATTTTTGTTCAGATTTGATGTGAGCGCGGATTACAAACATTACATAGAGTGAATAAAGGAAGGGGGTGGCATGTTCCAGATTAATCCTTCGGAAAATATTTTTTTTCATACCTATTTTAAGGATATCCTTAACGATATCCATTGAATCGATGTTTATCTTGTAGAAGTGATCCTCGTTCGGAAAGAGAGGGAAAACAGAGGGATCGTTGATGACAATATTCTTCATTTCCTGGTCGTCGTTCAGGAAGTTCAATCCTGCGATAGCGAATTTTTTCAGACACATGACCGGGTCGGTTTCATCGGCTATGGCGTCGTATGCGGTTTTCTGCCACCTCCTCAGGCCGAAGGCGACCGCTTTTTCGTATAAATCTTTTTTATCGGTTACATATAGGTACAGGTTGCTCTTGGTCATATCGAGCTCGCCTGCAATATCGTCAAGGGTTGTTTTTTTGTATCCGTATCTGGCAAAGACCTTGAGGGCTTTCCTATAAATGTGCTCGGTTTTCTGATTTCTGTTCAAGTCGGTTTTTTTCACGGTCGGCTTTCCTTATGATAGATTTTGTATATCTACCACATATATGCTTTTCGATAATTATTGATTGAATTGATAAGAACTTCCTTTTTGCTGCGGCAGTATAAAAAACGTTCTCTTGTGTGTCAAGAATATTTTGGCTGGACAGTTGTGAAAATATCCTTGATCCACAGAACAGCGTCTATTATACTCCATCATTACATTGATCCCCCGGGGGAACATTGCATGAATGATCATATTGAAAATGCAGGAAACGCGGCGCGATGGGCAAGACTGCTGCTGATCGGTATGGTCATTATTATAAATTTGCCGGGGTGCGGCGCAATTTATAAAAATTATATTGACCGGAAAATTGATCCTTACGAAGAAGACGTGAAGGCGCGGGCCACAAGAGGAAAAATCGATGTAATTCTATTGCCGGGGTGTGCGGCAAAAACAGGGGAGCAGGATACTCTTTTCAGTTGCCTGAAGTTGTCGCGTGATGTGAATCCGGATTCGGTGATATTACCGCCAGGCGAAAAACTTTACCTTGGCCACATCTCCGAATTCATTGTACGCGCCTTAAAATATTATCAGTTGCAGGAGAGTTTTGAGGATTTCTACGGCTGTCGCGTTGTTTTGAAATTCCGGAAATTAACTCCCCTGGAACTTCGTTCCAGAAATTTTTCGAATTATTCAAATATCGCGGTGGGAACGGCAGGGACAGTCGCGGGAATCGTAACCATGATACCGTTCGGAGCGGTTATGTTTCTGGTTGATGGAATTACAACGGAAATTGATCGCCGGGAATTTGAAAATCGCGCCCAGGTATCGGGATTGCCCGCCCCCAGGAAAAATATGGTGGTTCATCAGATAAAATCCGGAGGACGAACGCTCTTAAATGTAAAAGATGTACTCGAGTATGATTTGACCGGGAACCAAAGCAGCCGGATGCAATTTGATGATAAAGTGACGAGTTATATGGTGGAAGAATGTACTTTAAAAAAAGTCACTCTTGAAGAGATGGACATCTATCGGGAACAGATCGAATATTTTAGAAATAATGCCGCGACAACCGCCCCGGACAATTAAGTCTTTCCGGCCCTCTGCGGTTTTAACGAAAAAGAATAAAGAGAGATGAAAAATATTGACAAGGGAGGGTGTTTTTTGTATAAGACAGACCGGTCGGTCTGTATGATGAAAGAAAAGGCAAATTTAAAAGATCGCATTATTGAAGAGTCCCTCAAGCTCTTTTCCGTCAAGGGCTATACGAGCACTTCAACCATGGATATTATCGAGGCCGTCGGCGCTTCCAAGGGCGGATTCTACAATCATTTTAAAAGCAAGGAACAGCTCTTTCGCGAAATGCTCAGCGCGGCAAGAAAGATCTGGCGCGAAAGAAACCTTTATCAACTGGATGAGGAACCAAGACCTCTTCTGAAAATACAAAAATTGCTGGAAAACTACCGTGACCGCTATCTCGCGGATTCGAAGAATTTTCCCGGCGGCTGTATTTTTGTAAATCTGGCGGTTGAACTGAGCGATCAGGCGCCGGGGCTTGCCAAAGAGGTCAGCACCGGATTTACAAGGCTGGGCAGGATGATCAAACGACTTCTGGATGACGAGAAAAAAGCGGGGGGCTTGGGCAAAAACGTGAATACCGAAGATGTAAGCAACATGATATTTTCGGGATTGCTCGGCGCGTGCGTATTGTATACTTCGGACAAGTCGAAAAAACGGCTGAATTCAACAATCACCTCGCTCATTTCGTATCTTCACAGCATCGATTCAAAGGGCAGGGTGTAATTATTTTAAAAAAATGAGTCAGGCCGAAAGGTCCTGAACCCAAACATACAGGAGGTCAGTCATGGAAACAAAAAACTACCGTTCACTCGTTGTCCGTGAATCGGAGGATAAGAAATTTACAAGCGCCATAGAAGAACTCTCAACTCAAAACCTTCCCGCGGGGGATGTTCTTGTCCGCGTGCTCTACTCGTCGCTTAATTACAAGGACATGCTCTCGGCTTCGGGCAACAGGGGCGTAACCAGAAAATATCCGCACACGCCGGGCATTGACGCGGCGGGAGTCGTGGAAGCGAGCAGTTCCGCGGACTTTAAGCCGGGCGAGGAAGTCATTGTCACAAGTTACGATCTGGGCATGAACACGTCAGGCGGACTGGGGCAGTACATACAGGTTCCGGCTTCATGGATTGTCAAAAAACCGGCAGGCCTGTCCCTTCGCGAAAGCATGATATTCGGCACAGCGGGACTTACCGCCGCGCTGTCCATTCTCAAACTCGCAGATCACGGATTGCCGAAAGGCGCCGAAATTCTTGTGACAGGCGGAAGCGGCGGAGTTGGGAGCAGTGCCGTATCCATCCTTTCACATGCCGGTTACAAGGTTACGGCGATCAACGGAATTTACGACGAAAGCGCTTTTATCAAGAGCATGGGAGCG
The DNA here is from genome assembly GCA_002840555.1 of Deltaproteobacteria bacterium HGW-Deltaproteobacteria-13. Classification (GTDB taxonomy): domain Bacteria; phylum Desulfobacterota; class Syntrophia; order Syntrophales; family Smithellaceae; genus Smithella. Next base: position 263,489 of record PHBJ01000002.1, on the reverse strand, counting down.
GCGGATGTTATCGACATACCCGATCCTGCCGAATCGGCGGGAAAACCGCTTTTGAAGGATCGGTGGGATGCCGCCGTCGATACCCTGGGGGGCAATCCGCTCACGTTTGCCCTGAGGTCGGTAAAGGCCAACGGGGCGATCACCTGCTGCGGCAATGCCGCGTCGGCGGACATATCTCTCACGGTATATCCTTTTATCTTGCGCGGCATCACCCTGTACGGAATCGATTCCCAGAACTGCCCCATGAAAACAAGGGTAAGGGCATGGGAACTGCTGGCAGGCTCCTGGAAATATCCGTGGCTGGAATCGATCTCCACGGAAGTGGGGCTGGATAATGTTATTCCCTCGATTGAAAAAATAAAAGCAGGCAAACACCGGGGAAGAATAATTGTCAATATGAAGGATTAAGGATTCATCAAACCAAAAACCGGCAAAAAAGAGATAAACTAAAATGAAAAACGACAGTATCATATTGGAAAGAAAAGGACGGATCGCGATCGTCACCATCAACAGACCCGAAAAGAGAAACGCCTTTGACGAAGGGCTTTTTATCAGGCTTGAATCCATAACGTCCGAAATTAAATCATCGCTTCCGCGCGCGGTTGTTATAACCGGTGCGGGCGACAGGGCCTTTAGCGCGGGTTTCGATGTCAATCCGGAAAATCCGATGGTCAAACGCATCATAGACGCGGCCGCCGCTCATGATCTCCAACCGGCTATAGGCCTTATCGACGCGATACGGAAATCCGTCGATGCCTTTGTGTCGTTGCCCGTGCCCCTGATCGCGGCGATCAACGGCCAGGCCTTCGGAGGCGGAGCCGAACTGGCGGCGCGTTGCGACATGCGCGTGGCAGACCCTTCCTCGGTCATATGCTTTTCGGAAGCAAGACTGGGGCTCATGCCCGACTGGGGAGGCGGGGTGGCGCTCACCGAACTTGTCGGACGCTCGCTTGCCGCCGATCTTATCCTGACCGGAAGGAAAGTCAATGCCGGTGAGGCGTTGGCTATGGGGCTTGTGAACAAAATAAGCGAACGAGGAAATGTCCTCGGTGAAGCTGTTGCGATAGCGGAAGTAATAGCTCAAAACGGTCCCCGCGCGGTAAGGTCCGCGTTATCACTGATCAGGCAAAGCACGAATACCGCTTCGGCGGAACTGCTGAAAACGGAGGCAAAGCTTGCCGCCGAATTGATTTCTTCAGGCGAATGTTTTTACGGCGTGGGAGCGTTTCTGGAAAAAAAGGAACCGGTTTTTCCTGATATTGAATAAATAAGCCGATCCGGCGTGTTGAATCCGGCAATTTGCGGATGCAGGGTTGTGGGGTCAAGCCTTTACTCTTGATATGACCATTTATTCGTGGACGGCTTGATTTATTTATCGTATGTTTTTTGAAAAAATATCCAAAAATAATTTGATCTAATTGGGTAAAACGGAGGAAATGAATGATGACACATCTGTCTGACGAAAGTCAAAAACAAAGCCGGTTGGAAATGATACGGCAGGCGTTAAAGGAAAAGGCGCCCGCGCGATATTCGGAATTGGAAGCATCGGGCAATCTTCAGGCATTTCTGGAAGAGCACGATGCGGAAATGCTGTCATGTTATAACGACGCGATCAAAGAAGCATGGGAAAATACTCTTGAGCGTTTTCTTGGATTCTCAGATTTGGATTTTGATGAAACCACTTTGCCCATGGGGTAGAGCAGATTAATCGCATAGGGAGTTCACTCTCCCAACTATTTCATTTCAAATCATTCTTGACATAAAAAACAGCCTCTCCTATACTCACAAAGCGATAAGTGAATTTATTATCCATTGTCAGGTATTGAAATGGCCGCTGTAATTCCAATAATAATGAAAATAGTAAGCATCGTCTTTCTTATTATTTTTATATTATCCGTGACGCTACTCGTTTTTACTTTCCGCAAGCCGAAAAAGGTCTCCCTGCTTTCATTGATCCTTCCGGTGCTCATCAGTTTGATAACTTTTACCGTATTTTCATTTTTCATACATTACCGGCCATCCATTCTGCTCTTAGTCGGAATGGGATTTGCAGGATTGGCTATTGGAATTATCTGGTCTCAATCAACCCTTGTCTATGCTGAAAGCGGAACGGTGATGTCCCGCAACTCCATATGGTACCTGGTAGTCTGGGGAGGTGTTTTTGCCCTGACGCAATTGATATCCATCGTGACAAAAAAACCGCCTTCAATAGTCATGGCGCTCTTAATCATGAGCACGGGGTCGGTTATTGGAATGAACGGTCAGATGATGAGGAAATATTTTTCGGTAAAATCAAGTCTTGGCGCTCCGGAAGCATCTTTGCAAAGTTGCCCTAACTGCGGGGCAAAGATTGAGGGTAAAAACGCTTTCTGCAATAAATGCGGAAACAAACTGTAGCGGCGCAAAAGGTTCACGAACAATGATTGACATATCTTTAATCAGCAAAGTGAGAAAATGGCTTATATGGACAGCCGTTTCCGCGGTTGCCTTTTTCGGTGTCATTGCCGTGATCTCCCTCGTTATTTCATGGGGTGTCCTTGCAAAACCAATGCAGTATAAAAAGGTCGTGCCGGATATCCGCTTGAATCCGGGAGAAAGAAAAGTAATTGAATTTGAGTCTTTCTGCCTTGATCACAGCCGGGGAGGCCCCCGGTCAGCCGATGCCTACAGCCTCATGGGGACTCCCGCGATCAAGCTCAGGCCTTACTTGAGAGACATCTTCGACGAATATCTTTCTCACCCGTCACGCTGGAGACAATCCGATGTCCAGCAGGCCGTATGGTACACCGAAGGGCGCACGCAATGGGAAACACTTTCCCCTGAACAACGGATGCTGATTAAAACCGCCACGGGAAAAGAAGACCCTGTTTCCGGCCATCCTGTCATATTTCTTAGCCGCATGGCTTCGGGTTTCGGCGTCGTGGTAAAAACCAATCTGACGCTTGCCGTATTGGCCTTTTTTCTGGTTGTGTTTACGATGACCTCGCCTCTGGCGGTCATTGAACGCGGCATTTCATGGATGGTCAGTCCCCGTCTTTTGCAGAAGTTCTCTGAAAGCCGCGCAGGTCAAACCATAAACACTTTGGCGGAAAACAAGGAACTGAACAGGGTGCGCATTCACACTGATGTTTTGTTCACGCGCCTGGTCTTTAAAATATTTCCGAGGAAACACTGATGGGTTTTTTTGAAACTTACAGTTACATTCTTTCCTATTTTGGAATCGGCTTTCTGGGGTTGGGAATACTGCTCTCCATAGCGCTGATTATTCCCGCGTGTTACTGGCTTTTTACCTCTTTGTCCGTTAATCAGGGATCTGTGGCGTTCCGGCGGATTATTTTGATGTTTGTTGTAACATACATTTCGTTTGCTTATTTGCGTTCACCGTCTTTCTACGAGATTATGGGATGGTGGAAAACAACTTTTCTCATAACCTTTATCATCGGCTTTATTGTACCGGTCCTCAGGATGGATATTGCCCGTCCCGATCGTAAAAAAGATAGAGGCATCGCTTTCATCTCCGGCGCATGGTGGTCTCTGCTTATTTTCAGCGAAGCCTTACTGGTATCGGGAGCGTCTTATCAGGTGGTGGTTCTCTATCTCTTTACAGGAATTTCCGGCATCCTTTGCGGCGGCATGATGGGAACAACTTTTGCTCAAACGGCAAGACGGAAAATCTCTGAATCGGTTCCGGCAACAGGTGCGCAATGAAAAGTATGAAACGTCATCTGAAAAACTTAAAAGCCGTTATATTCGGGAAATTTGCGCCGTACGCGCTCCGCCTGTTTATTTTTGTTGTTTGCCTTACCGGTTTTTTTGTTTACGTGTTTGCCGAGGGCAATGAACCTGTCAGCCTCAACGATGCGGTTGATGACGGACAAGTCAGAATCGTCCAATCGAGAAGTTCAGGCGGGTATTCCCGGTTTACGATGGAAATGGAAAATACCAGCAACAAGCCTGTGTCTGTTGATCCATATGGAAGCGCTTTTGATCCGCCGTGGGGCGTCGCAACCCAGCGAGTCGGAATCGGTCTTCCCATAAAGATCGGGGATAACCGAATCGACATGCGCAAGAGTCTTTCCACCGATCCTTCACGGGAGGCGCCTGTCGGTTCTCAGGCGGATCAAAACAGCTCAGGCACAATCCCTGATGAGGCCCTTCCCGCGGCTGCCGGTGCGGCAGCCGCCACAGCCGCCGTCGGTGCGTTTCTCACCGGAATGGCTCAGGGCGTAAGGCCCCGCGAGGCGCTCGGCGATCTTGCGGAACTTATAAGGGGCGGCGCGGAAACCATACCGCCCGACGCACAGGGCGTTTCCGATTTTGAATATCAAACGGGTATCATAAAATCATACCGCGATCAGGATATGACTGAACTGGATTATCAGAAACAACGGCTGGACGCGGCAAAAGCGCAGGGCGCCAGTGATGTCGTCCGCGGTGCCCAGGAGGCGATTGGAAGGCTTTCCGGTCAGGTAGCGTCTTATGACAGGAATCTTGCCGAGCTTGGCCAGAAGCCGTTGGAGCACACGCAAATGGAGAAGCGCTCCTTTGATTACACCCGTGAAGATCTGGGTGTGGCCGTGACGGAAGCGAAGCAGAATCTTGAAGATTTGCGCGAAACGGGAAAATACGTGGATATGAGCAACCAGTTGGCTGATAACTTCGGGACAGACGAAGAAAAGGCATGGTGCCGTGATTATATCAGCCGTCATGCCAAAATCGGGGCTGACGGTTATGAGATCGATCCGGAAACGGCGCGGCAGATGTATTCCGGTTTGAAGAAACAGATGTACGAATCCGGCCAGATATTAAACGAAGCAGAATCGGAATATCAGACAGCCGCGGCGGAAGAGATAGGCAGGAAGACAGAGGTTGTGAAGCAAATCCGTGACAACGCGACACGAGTCAATAGAGTACTCGCAAAATTCGATCCGACGGGTACCGGCTCGAAAATCGTGGGACTCCAGCAGAGCGCATACGGGGCGATCGATGGATATGAGAAGGGCGGTATCGCCGGAGCGGCTGAATCCGCCGCGCTGAGTGTTGCCGATAATTATACGCAGGGTTATGCCAGTGGAAATTACAATGCTCTGAAAGATGCCTATGCGGAGCAGGGGATATCCGATGAATCCGTTGCCGCACGGTTGGCCAAAGCCAATTACGAAACAGCAAACAACAAATACAATGTCCTCGACCATGTCGGCAAGGCGGCCAATAATGTTCTGGAGGGGGAATACGGAGCCGCGTTCGATTCCACCATGGATGCAGTCGATGCCAAGGATTCTCTCAAAGAGGATTATGGTAAAACCAGGGATTGGGCGACAGGGGCAAAAGCCGATACTCCCGACAAGCCGCCTGTCCCGCAGGCTGATGAAGTTCCGGATGCAGCGCCTGACGGCGGCAAGAAATCACTGGGAACAATGCGCAGGGAGTCATTCGAAAAAACGCGCGCTTCTTTCGATAACGAGACAAAGATGATGCAGGAACTCAACCGGGTAGCGGATATTCCCGATGCCGATCAGAAGGCGGCGGAACTTGTCAAGGTCAGGAATTCCGATCCCTCGACCTTCAACGTCGTCCAGAAACAGCTGCATCCCGAAACGGCGGCGGAGATTACGAAAACAAACGCGGATCTGAGCGACAAGATTGTTACCCGCCAGGCGCAGATATTGAAGGATCAGGGCTATGACTCCAGTGTGCGGCTTACAGGCAAGGCCGGCGGCGCGGATACCGACGGTTATTGGACGATAAAAGACAGCGACGGCAAAGTGCTTTCCGACGGTGAGACGAAAAAACTGGCCGGTGACGCCCTGAAAAAGGCATCGGATGATGTGCTCAAACCGCTGGGTACCGATGCCGACCAGATGGGACACAAGATCATGAACGACAGCCCCGAAAAATTTTCCGCGGACCCGAATGATCTTGGCATAAAATCACGGGACGGAAGGCTTGAGGACGGCAATCTTGTGTTTGATGATCATGAAAAAACCGGTGACCACTGGAAGACAGATCCTCGCGAGGCCGCGCTCACCGCGCCCAAGGATCGCATAGCTGATGCCGCGATGACTAAAGACAATGCCGAATCGCTTGGCGATGTGCTGAAGACCAAGACAGAGCACCTGGATGAAATTGCCAGAAACAAGGGTGCGGTAGGCGAATCGGATATGCGCGATATGGCGCGCGAACTGACAAAGACCAATAACAGGACGTTTGCGCCGATGGCGGAGAAGGCAGGGTTGAAACCGACTGCTGAATACAGGGACCTGATGCAGAAGCTGGCGCTTGTCAAGGACGGAGATATATCGAGCGACCACCTTCCTCCGGTAAAAGAGATCGACAGAATCATCGCGGAGAATGTGGGCATGCTCAAGGATTCGATAAAGGATTAAGTTCAGCAGGGATCGCGGGTCACAGGAGGAAATAATTATGCAGGAAGCATTGAGGATTGATATTAAACAGATCCTGGGATTTATCGCGGATGAGGGGATGACCCCGTCAGCCTTATCGCCATTCTACGCGGAAGAACCCTCGGTAAGCAAAGGCTCAAAGCTGAATGCCGCGTCAATGCCCCTGGTGAAGGTCGTGTGCGAACCGGCGGCATTTGTAAGCGCGAGGATTATATCCGCAGAAGGAGTCGTTGTGACCCGCATATACGCGGATAAAAGCGGCACGATGACGGTCAGGCACTGGCTTGACAAGGACGGTCTGCATAATTTCCGGCAGGTGCAGGAAAAAGATATTGCCGATGAAGCCGTTCTGCGGTTGATGCTGGACATTCCCCCGGCCCGGCTGGACTTCGATACGGAAATGACCGAGGCATCATTTTGTGCTTGGCTTGGCCTGATTGATTGCTGGAGGGAAAGAACGCTTTTATCATTGATTGATCGCAAGCCAGGCGGGAAATTTTCATTTACCGTGGAGGAAATGTACGCAGCTTTTCGCAGAAGCATCAGCAGTTCCGATTTGCGCTGGTTGACTCCTCTGGTGAAAGAACTTTATCCCGGAAACCTGGATGTTTCTCCGTCTTTATTTAAGGAAGGTGTTCAAAGTACAATACCGAAATTTGCCCAGATGGGAAAGAGTGGAATTAAACTGACGCTTCTGGGTGAAGAGTTGTGTTCATCATTGAGCGCGCCTTTGGCTGCCGTCAAACTGTCAGTATGCACTATAAAGGATAATGCGATATGGGAAGAAAACATTATCGGCCTTCGAGGAATGGGAATTTACTGCACACTGGAGAATACGGGGGAAGATAATGGTAAAATCATATTGAAGAACTCGTCCGGTCCGATGATAGAACTTTACCTCCATTCCAAATTGGCCGAAGCATTAACGTTAAGAAGGCAATCGGAAGCGAAGAAGTCCGTCAAGGAGTCCGCTCACGCCGCGCAACCGATTTCTACCGAACCCGCCATGATTAATGATCAAAAACCGGCAATGAAATTTTGTCCGGAATGCGGCAAGGCGCTGAAAACGGGAGCAAAGTTCTGCGCTGAATGCGGTAAAAAGATATAAGCCGGAGATGGAAAAACCGGACCTGAAAAAACATAAGACGTTTTTAATGGCGGGATTTTATCGCCAAGGGGAAAGCAATGAGTGATGTCAATGTAAAAAAATGTTCCTCCTGCGGAGAGGCAAATGAACCCGATGCCGCCTTTTGCAGTAATTGCGGACAACGCCTTACGGAAGATGCCCATGTGAAAAAATGTCCTTCCTGCGGAGAAGCAAATAAGCCTAATGCCGTTTTTTGCGGTGGCTGTGGAAACCGTTTTGAAGAAAAGAAAACGCAAAGCGCGGGGGCCGGTTCATCTATCGCAACTCAGCTGATGGAATTATCCAACGAGTTTCTTTCGGTTAAAGAGATTAGCCCGGAGCGGTTTGAGCTTTCATCACAGACGGGCGCTCAATCACCGGTTCAGAAGATCAAAATAAAGTACGAAGCCCAGGCGCTGTTAAACGCGGAAACGAAACTATTAACGTTCTGGGAAAAGATGACGGAAAGTTCCGCGGGCCTTGATGCCGGCTTTTCCGCTGAAAAGACTGTTCAAAAAGGTATTGATGTCAACAAAAAAATTAATGGACAAATATTGTTCGGAGGCAAATACGGTTTTGAATATGGTAAATTGCGCGAGGTGGTTAAATCCATTGCCGGTGGACAAGGCTGGAATTTCAAAACGGTCATCTTTAAACCAAAGAATAATAAGGATACAGCGGGTAATGATTCCGGGAAAAATATACCGGTTAAAAAGATTTTATTGCCGGTCGCTGCTCTTCTGATAACAGCAATTCTAATAGGGATAGGGTATCGCTATTTTTCAGGCCGGCCGACACAGGTGCCATCGTCAACAAAACCTCAGAGTACCGTCCGGCAAAACGCGGATGAAATGCAATCCACGGATCGTAAAGTATTTCAAAAACAAGGTTCCGTTGCGGAGGGCAAGCCATTAATAGAAACGGACAAGAATATCTATAATCACGGCGAGAAGATCAGGGTGTATTATTACAACGCGCCCGGCTCTTCCAGGGATTGGATATGTATCGTACGGGCAGGTTCCAGGCACACGGAACCTGGAGACTATCAATACATAAGGCGGGGACGGGGTGTGCTGATTTTTAAATCTCCACGACCGGGAGAGTACGAGGCAAGGGCATATTATAACTATAACTCATCTCAATACAAGATATCCGCCCGTTATGGTTTTACCGTGCGGTGATAAATGATTAAGTATAAAGCCAGTTAGAAATAGCGGGTCTTATATTGCTATTAATCCAATCGGTCATGTTGATCGCGGGGAGGGTTTCCTGACGTTTCCCGCCGTTGCATAAGCTTTGTGATCATGGTAAATATGGAATCATAAAACTTTCAGGAGAAAATTATTTTGACCAAAAACAAATCCCGTCTCTGGTCGTTTTTTTCATCCGTTGAATTGGCTATTCTTCTCCTTTCGTTGATCGCTTTCTTTGCAGTGATCGGAACCCTTGTTCCGCAGCGGGAAGCAGCCGTGGAACTGGCCGGGCGCATGTCGCCCGGGCTATTTTTCTTTTTGAATAAAATGCAGATTTTTGATCTGTACCATTCCATATGGTTTCTCCTGTTGATGTTTCTTCTGTCCGTTAACCTGGTGATCTGTTCCCTGGAGCGATTCCCCATGGCCTGGCGGCGTTTCCGTCTGCGTCTGTCGCCTCAAAATGAAGATGTTTTTAAAAACCTTCCTGAAGAAAACAGTTTTCTGACAACCGCGGACGCGCCGCAAGCCGCAAATATTGTCGCCGGTCTGCTGGAAAGAAAATTCCGTCATTTTAAACGGACGGATGAATCCGGGAGCAGTTTCTTTTGCGCCGAAAAGGGGCGATTTTCTTCTTTGGGTGTTTATATCGTCCATCTGAGTATTCTTATATTGATCGCCGGCGTCATGATCGGATTTGTTTTCGGCCGTGAGGGATATGTCAATATTGTTGAAGGTGAGGCGATAAACGCCATCGCCCTGCGCAATAGCAACCAAATGCTGCCGCTGCCTTTTGACGTGCGTTGCGATAAGTTCACCGTTGAATTTTATAAGGGCGGCGCACCCAAGACCTATCAATCCAATCTGACTTTTTTGCGGAATAATCAACCCATCTTCTCGGGAAAGCTTCTGGTCAACCATCCTATTGAGCTGGAAGGGTTCCGCTTTTATCAGTCAAGCTATGGCGCTGCGCCGGAAGGAAAAGCATCATTGTCTATTTTGAAAAACGGCAAAAAACCAATGGCAATAACCCTTAGTCCCGGGGAAGGGTTTGACCTGCCGGGCGGGGAAGGGCAGGTAAAGGTTCTCCGCATTGAAGAAAATATGATGAAAATGGGGCCTGCGGTAAAGCTCGCTGTGAATGGAAGTAAAGGAGATGTTGCTTTCTGGGTTTTTCAGCAGATTGACAAAATCCGGCAGATGAATCCCGGTATTATCGAGCAGGTGCCGATGTTTAATCCCGGTATTTTCCGCCCGTATCATTTTGTTTTAACGGGAATGGAAGAAAAATATTATACCGGTTTGCAGGTGACCCGCGATCCGGGAACGCCGGTTGTAGCGGCCGCCGCGGTGCTTCTGATCTGCGGATTGATGCTGGTCTTGTTTTCATATGCCCGGCAGGTATGGATTCGTATTGATCAGGAAAAAGACAAGGTGCGTATCCGCATCGCGGGACGCAGTTATAAAAACAAGGCCGGTCTGGAAAGCGAAGTTCAATATCTTCTCGCGGAGATTAAGGATAGTCTGGAGAAAACCAAATGATCAACACAGCCATCTTGAGCTGGGTAACCTTTATCTTTTTTGCCGCGTTTGTTTTTTATCTTTTCAGGATGATCCTGGGACGGGAATTCTGGGGAAAACTGGCGACCTGGACGGCGCTCGCGGGTCTTGCCGCCCAGAGCGTCGCTCTGATCATCCGCTGGAAAACATCCTATGATCTCAACATGGGGCATGTGCCTCTGTCGAATTTTTACGAATCGCTTATTTTTTTCTCCTGGACAATCGTTCTGTTGTATCTGCTGATGGAACGGCAACTTAAAAATCGCAGTATAGGCGTTTTTGTCATGCCCGTAGCGTTTTTGATCATGGCTTACGCTTCCATTGCTCCCGGCATGAACAACCGCATCGAGCCTTTGATCCCCGCGCTGCAGAGCAACTGGCTGACTTCACATGTACTGACCTGCTTTATGGGGTACGCAGCGTTTACCGTGGCTTTCGCGCTGGGTATCATGTTCTTTGTCAGGCATGCAGCCGGAGCGGATTCGGCAAAGGCAAGCGTTTTTATCCGCCTGCTGCCTTCCGAATATCTGATGGATGAATTGATGTATTCCAGTGTTGCTTTAGGCTTTATCTTCCTGAGCCTGGGTATCGTGACCGGATCCGTTTGGGCGCACTATGCCTGGGGATCTTACTGGGGTTGGGATCCGAAGGAAACCTGGTCGCTGATCACCTGGCTTACTTATGCCGTGATGCTGCATGCCAGAGGGGTTCGCGGATGGCGCGGCCGGCGCATGGCTATCATGGCAATTGCCGGTTTCGGCTGTGTTTTGTTCACCTATCTTGGCGTGAATTTGCTGCCGAGCCTGCACAGCTATATGACCTGATACGATCCTGTTTTCTTTGGCTGACGTTGTCAACGGGCATCTTGGGCGCATGATTAAATGGCGCTCTGAGCAAGAATAACGGGTATAATAAATATCCTTGTTTTTCCAAGTCGGTTCCTATAAAATAAACGCAATTCTATATATAATACTCATATTGATCTTCTTTCATTTTTTCTCAGCTCTTTCAGTTTCTCTGTCCATACAGGTTCCGGTTCTTTACGTGTTGTCGTTGCTTACATGGTTCAGAACAGTTAACCCGGGGTGCAAACACCCGTCTTTTAAACATCTTTTTTGTTTCGAAAGGAGGCATGGAAATGAAATTGGAAAAACTTTGGAAAACGGAAGATTGGTGGTCGGTCTGGCTTGGCCTTGGTCTTGTGCTCGTGGCCATTATTGCTTTGTGGATGGGGACCTCCATCAAAGGCTGGGCTGTTCTACCGAGTAAAATCACCGGTTTTGCCGCCATCATGGCAGACTTGGCAAAGAATGCAGGCGGGTACTTAACCATCTTTATTGTCATGGGCGTGGTCTTCTGCATCTCCATGAAGCTTATGGGCCACGATTTAAAAAAATTTATTCCCGGTTTTATTATCCTGTTTGTCGGTGCACTGGTCATTTTTTATGTGGCCGGAACTAAATTCATGCAGGATTATAACGTAGAAGCGCCTCTGCTGGCCCTGCTTGTCGGACTGATTATCTCCAATATCGTTAAAATACCGGAATGGATGAAGACGTCGCTCCGCACGGAATATTATGTCAAAACCGGTATCGTCCTATTGGGTGCTACGCTGCCTTTCACTATTATCGTCAAAGCCGGTCCCATTGCGCTGCTTCAGGCAAGTATTGTTTCCGTGGTCACCTGGCTTACCATTTACTTAGCCGCCACAAGAATTTTCAAACTTGAACCACAGTTCGGAGCGGTATTGGGAGCGGGCGGCGCCATTTGCGGCGTTTCCGCATCCATTGCCGTCGGCGGGGCCGTGAAAGCAAAGAATGAACATGTTTCCATCTCCATTGCCGTGGTTACCATCTGGGCCATCATCATGATTTTTGCCCTGACTTTCGCGATGAAACAGCTTGTTCCGGATACGATAACCCCCGGTGTTGCCGGAGCCATCGTCGGCACCTCCGAGTTTGCCGACGCGGCCGGTTTTGCGGTCGTGGCCGAACTGGGTACCCGTTTCGGTGACGCGCCTATTCAGGCCTTTACTTTGATGAAAGTTATCGGCCGGGATATCTGGATAGGCATCTGGTGCCTTATTCTGGCGATTGTTTCCGTCGCTTTCTGGGAAAAGTGTGAAGAGGGAGAGGCCCGGCAGGTCACTGTAGGTCCCGGGATCATCTGGGAGAGATTTCCCAAGTTTGTTCTCGGGTTCCTGGCGGGCTCCATTATCGTGAGCATTGTCGGCACCATGACACCGGTGAATTATGCCGGAAAAGCCAACTGGGCGGACAAGATCAAAAACAAGGAATATAAAGCTGATTTTTCCCAGTACCAGGTGCCGCCGGAATATGCCGACCGCCTGACGATCGACCCCGCGGCAAAAACGCTGAGCTTTAAAGGCCTCATGTCCGCCGATGAACTTAAAGCCCTCACCAGCAAGACAACCAGCCCGGATCAGGCCAAGGCATTAAGTCAATTGTCTGCCAAATCGAACTGGTTTGACAGTGTATTGAGCCCGAATGTTATTTCGCCGATCAAAAACCTCAGGACATGGGCGTTCGTGCTCTGCTTCCTTTGTATCGGTCTTTCCACACGTTTTGCTGAAATGCTTATCTTCGGCATGAAACCTTTCTGGGCTTTTTCTATTGGGGTTCTTGTCAATGTCCCCCTGGGGATTTTCTTATCCACTGTTGTGTTTGTGGATTACTGGTCAAAGATTTAGCACATCGGCCAATGGCCTCAACAACGAAATAAATGAGGCCATTGGCCGACTCCAGGCATCCTGGGAGGATAATGGCTAATGAGCGACTCTTCTGACAGCACCGGAAATAATCATAGAACCATCAAAAAAAATCTTGACATATTTAGAAAACCGAGTACCATTCAGTAAAAGTGATGTATTCAACATTAACTCATTCACGCGGTATCCTCCCGCGGGAATGATTAGAAAAGGAGGCAAATCATGGCGAAATCAAAAACACCCCTGCTGGACGAACTGGAAAAGGGCAAATGGCCCAGTTTCGTGAAGGATATAAAGCAGGCGGCGCAAAAAAGCCCCATGGCCGAGGATCTCCTGCAGCAGTTGGAACTTTCTTATAAGGACAAAATAGGCCATTGGAAACATGGAGGAATTGTCGGCGTAAAGGGGTATGGCTCCGGAGTCATCGGACGCTATTCGGATCGGCCCGATCTTTTCCCTAACGTTCAAGCCTTCCATACCTTACGGGTAAACCATCCCACGGGGTGGTTTTATAAAACAGACGCCCTGCGGAAACTCTGCGACGTCTGGGACAAGCATGGCAGCGGTCTGACCAATATGCACGGTTCCACGGGTGATGCTATTCTTCTGGGTACAAAAACAGAACACCTCCAACCCTGCTTTGACGATCTTTCCGCCGCGGGTTTTGATCTCGGCGGCTCCGGCTCCGCTCTCCGGACGCCCAGCGCCTGTGTGGGACCCGGTCGTTGCGAGTGGGCCTGTATTGACAGCCTGGATGTCTGCTACAATCTTACCATGGAATTTCAGGATAAGATCCATCGTCCCATGTTTCCCTACAAATTCAAGATAAAGGTATCCGCCTGTCCCAATGACTGCGTTGCTTCCATCGCCCGATCCGATTTTTCCATTATCGGGACATGGAAGGGGAAGATTCTCATCAATCCGGCGGAAGTCACCATCTACGCCGGATCGGATCTGGACATTCAAAAGGAGGTCTGCGATCTCTGTCCGACGAAATGCATGGAATGGGACGGCAAGACGTTGAAAATCCATGATGGGGACTGCAACCGCTGCATGCACTGCATCAACCTCATGCCGAAGGCTTTACGGCCGGGCAAGGAAAAAGGCGCGACAATTCTCGTCGGCGGCAAAGCGCCCATTGTCCAGGGGGCTTTGCTTTCCTGGGTCGTTGTGCCGTTCATGAAACTTGAACCACCCTATGCGGAATTGAAAGACCTTATCGAGCGTATTCAGGACTGGTGGGATGAAAACGGCAAATCGCGGGAACGTTTAGGTGAACTGATCAAACGAGTAGGCATGCGGGTCTTTCTTAAGGCCGTCGGTCTGCCCGCTGTTCCTCAGATGGTCAAGGCGCCGAGGAGCAATCCATATGTCTTCTTCTGGCCCGAAGAAATTCAAAAGGAGGTGAAGTAAGATGGCAAAAACAGATATTGGCCCCCCTGATTATAAAACCATGCTGCCTCCCGTTATTTCCAGAAATTACGGGAAATGGCTGTATCATGAAATTCTTAAACCCGGTGTTCTGATGCACATCGCGGAATCGGGAGAGGCGCTCTACACGGTGCGCGCAGGCTCCCCGCGGCTGATTTCAACGGATCATATCCGGGAAATCTGCGACTTGGCAGAAAAATACTGCGACGGCTATCTGCGTTTTACAAGCCGTCATAACATCGAGTTTCTTCTCGACGACAAAAACAAAGTCGACCCCCTGATCGCGGAATTAACCAGCCTAAATTATCCTGTCGGCGGCACGGGACATGCCATTTCCAATATCGTTCACACGCAGGGATGGGTTCATTGCCACACGCCGGCAACAGATGCTTCCGGACCGGTCAAAGCCCTGATGGATGAAATCTATGATTATTTTGTCACGATGAAATTGCCGAACCACGTGCGGATCGCTCTGGCCTGCTGCCTGAATATGTGCGGCGCCGTGCACTGTTCCGACATCGCGATTTTGGGAATTCACCGGACCGTTCCGAAGACAGACAACACCCGCGTTCCGAATGTCTGCGAAATTCCATCCACGGTAGCTTCCTGCCCCACAGGCGCTATTCGGGGTGACATGAAAGCCAAGACCGTCACGGTCAACGACGAAAAGTGCATGTACTGCGGTAACTGTTACACCGTCTGTCCCGCCATGCCCATCGCGGACCCTGACAATGACGGCATCTCCATCTGGGTCGGCGGGAAGGTCTCCAATGCCAGGAGTGCGCCCAAGTTCTCCAAACTGGCAATTCCTTTCCTGCCTAACAATCCGCCGCGCTGGCCGGAAGTTGTGGAGGCCGTGAAGAACATCATCGAGGTCTACGCGAGCCACGCCAGAAAGCATGAACGGGTAGGCGAATGGATTGAGCGTGTAGGCTGGGAGAGGTTTTTTACCCTGACCGGCATTCCGTTTACGGATAAGCATATCGACGACTACGATATGGCAACCGAAACTTTCCGGACATCGACGCAGTTCAAATGGGGGTGAGCATGAGTGAGGACCTGAAAAAACGGATCGTTGATCTTTTTCATGAAAAATCCAGGGGTGACAAGAAAAAATTCTATATTCGTGACGTCACCAAGTGGCTGCCCGATGACGACCGGCATGCTGTTCAGGATGCCGTAAAAGTACTTCTCGATGAAGGAGTGCTGGTGTACTGGTCGAGCGGCAGCACAACATACATTATGCTGGCCGAATTCTTTCCCAAGGAAGAGACCTGCTCTTAATAGGTAAAGGAACATGAACCAACAATGTCCGCGTTTAATGATAGCCGCACTTCGGGGCGGCGCGGGAAAAACAACCCTCTCCGTGGCTATGATCGTGGCCCTGCGCAGGCAGGGTCTCGCTGTAGCCTCCTTTAAAAAGGGACCGGATTATATTGATGCCGCCTGGTTGTCACAGGCGGCATCCGGTCCCTGTTATAATCTGGACACCTATCTCATGGGTGCGGATCAGGTTGTCCGTTCCTTTTCACGACATGCCGCCAAAGGCGACATTTCCATCATCGAAGGCAACAGAGGACTTTTTGACGGTGTAAACGCCGCAGGGGAATTCAGCACTGCAGAGCTCGCCAAACTTCTGCACGCGCCGGTTATTCTGATTGTGGATTGCGATAAGGTTACACGGACGGCGGCGGCAATGGTACTGGGCTGCAAAAACCTTGACCCTGAAGTAGATATCCGGGGCGTCATCTTAAGCCGGGTGAACGGAAGTCGTCACGCTTCCGTTATCCGCCAGTCCATTGAAGAGTACACGGGTTTACCCGTGTTCGGCACAGTGCCGCGCCTGCAGGATCTGCCCTTTGTGCAGAGACACCTGGGATTGATCCCTCCCGAGGAACACAGCCGCCTGCGTCAGGCCCTGGAAAGGGCAGGGGCCATTGCCTCTGACTATCTGGATATTCCCGGTCTGCTTCGCGTTGCCCGAAGCGCATCACCCTGGAAGACAGATGCTTTTACCAAACCTGTCCGGTTAGTGAGGTCGGATGAAGAACCCGTAACCATCGGCGTGATTAAAGATTCTGCGTTTCAGTTTTATTATCAGGAAAATATTGAGGCTTTGACTGACCGGGGCGCGAAAGTCGTCATGATCAGCGCTCTTGATGAAAAAGTTTTACCGCCTGTCGATGCCTTGTACATCGGCGGAGGATTTCCTGAAACTCAGGCAGGTCAACTTGCTGCAAATAAAACCTTCCGCCTTTCGCTCAAGGATGCGGCTGAAGCGGGTCTGCCGATTTACGCCGAATGCGGAGGTTTCATCTATCTGGGAGAATCCCTGACCATCGGCGACAAACATTATCCGATGGCCGGCGCACTGCCCGTGAAATTTTCCATGGAGAAGCGGCCTCAGGGGCACGGATATACGACCCTGGCCGTAGACAGAGAAAACCCCTTCTTTCCCATAGGCACGAAGATCACCGGTCATGAGTTTCATTACTGCAGAATCATTTCTCAAAAAGAGGGTGAAAGTTATACGGCTTGCAGCGTTGAACGGGGAATCGGGATAGACGGACAAAGAGACGGACTGTGCAGAAAAAATATTATGGCGGGTTTTACGCATCTGCACGCACTGGGAACACCACAGTGGGCCGGCGCTCTGATTGACAGGGCCGGATATTACCGTCAAACAAAATTAAATCAAACCCAGTATTTTATCAGGGACAGGTCGGGTCTCGCGCAAAATGAAAGGGTGGGTTTATGATAAAAAAAGATATCGATAGAATGAGGAGGATTTTAATATGCCGCAAATAGAATTAGCAGGCAAAATTTATGAAGTGGATGAAGACGGGTTCCTTCAGGAACTCGACAAATGGAATGAAGAATTTGCCCAGGCCTACGCTAAAACTGAAGATATCGAAGGACCTCTGACGGAGGAGCACTGGAAGATCATTAATTATCTGCGGGATTATTTTAAGCAGTTCGGTATTGCTCCGATGGTCCGCAAAGTATGCAAGGACAACGGTGTCGACATGAAGAAACTCTATGAGCTTTTTCCCACGGGGCCAGCCAAGGGCGGCTGTAAACTGGCGGGTCTTTCGAAACCGACCGGTTGCGTCTGAGCGTGCAAGCCGCGTCTCTTTCGCATGAAGAAAGCAGGGTATATTGAACGAAAAAATTTGAAAAAGATAGCTATATCGTTCCCCCGCAATCCGGTGACTGAAGGAAACATCATATGGGATATTATATTTTAACTTATTTTTGCATCGCCGTGTTTGCAGCGACCATTGGTCGTCTGATTTACAGGCATTTAACCCTTCCGTTGCATGTCCGCTGGGAAATCTACCCCGTAATGCATGAAATGGCAGAAAGAAATGTTTACGGCGGTTCCTACATGGAGAAATCGGACTGGTGGAGAAGCCCTTATGAACCTTCGCGTTTAAACGAGTTCAAATATATGGTGCCGGAAATACTGCTTATCAGAGGCCTCTGGAAGGAAAACAAACGTCTATGGATGGCATCCTTTCCTTTTCATCTGGGATTGTATCTCATGATGGCGACTGTGGTTCTTTTACTGTGCCATGCCTTCTTCATCCTGTGGGCGGGAACGGCATTTGCCGCAGACGGCATTATCAGAATGATAATGAACGGTCTTATACCTGCCGCAGGCTGGCTAGGACTAACCGCAGGAATAGCAGGCGGTCTGTTTATGTTATACAAACGGTTGGCTGATCGGGAGCTGAGAAACTATTCCACCTTTGCCGATTATTTCAATCTCCTTTTCATCCTCCTGTTCTTCGTCTTCGCCCTCCTGACCGTGCTCTCCGGTGATCCTTCTCTGAACGGTGCCAGACATTATGTTCTCGGTCTTCTGACCGCGGGCGCATTTGATCCTGTTTATGCGCCGGGGCAAACCATTCCCGGAGCATTCACCATCGTACTGGCCTCTCTTTTAATTGCCTATATTCCACTCACCCATATGTCTCATATGTTTATGAAGTATTTTCTCTATCACAGCGTCAAGTGGGATGATATTCCCAACAAGCGCGGCAGCAGTATTGAATCTGCCGTTATAATGAATTTGAAATTTAAACCCACTTGGAAGGCAAAACATATCGGCGCGGACGGACAAAAATCATGGCGCGACATAGCGTCTTCGGCTCCCAGGGAGATGAAATGAAAACCTTATTAAAGCCATCTGATATAGCCGACAAGTCCGACCGTTTGTGTCATGTTGCGCCGGGGGAGCTTACGCCTCTGCCTTATCCTTACGAAGATTTCAACCAAACCGTTTTAACACCTCTTAAACCGGAAAAGATCGGTAACATTGAAGCCTCTTTGGACGACACCGTGGCTATCGGCATTCCCAAGCCCGCAAATCAGGAGGAAGAAGAAGCTCTTGTACGGCAATTTCTTTCCGGCCTGAAAAAACTATTTGAGAAGGAAAATAATTGGACCTTTTTGCAGCCTCTGCTTCTTTCCATGGAGCATTGCGCCAAATGTCATACCTGTTCCGATGCCTGTCCTGTTTTTGAAATGAGCGGCCGCAAGGAGATCTACCGGCCCATCTTCCGGTCGGAGGTATTACGTAGGGTTTACAGGAAATATTTAAAACCCGGCGGAAAAATTACTGCCAAACTGACAGGCGATATCGACCTGAACTGGAAGACCATCGCACGCCTTGCTGAATTGTCCTATCGCTGCACGCTGTGCCGGCGCTGCGCCATGGTTTGCCCCATTGGCGTAGACAACGGACTCATCAATCACGAAATCCGCAAGCTTTTCTCGCAGGAAATGGGTATTGCCCCCAAGGAGATCCACGACAAGGGCTCGGTCCAGCATCTGAAAGTCGGCTCTTCGACAGGGATGAATCCTATGGCTGCCAAAGACAGCGCCGAATTCATCCAGGAAGAGATGGAAGAGATTACGGGATATAAAGTCGATATCCCCTGGGATGTGGAAGGTGCGGATATCCTGCTGATCCATAATGCCGGGGAGATGCTCGCATGGCCGGAAAATGTCGGGGCTTTTGCGATCATTTTCCAGGCTGCGGGAATTTCCTGGACAATGTCGTCCGAAGCTGCCGGTTATGACGCCGTCAATTACGGCCTGTGGTATGACGACGTTCAATTCGCGCGCGTTGCCGTTAAACATGCCGATATCGCCCGAAGGCTTAAAGTCAAAAAGATCGTCATTGGTGAGTGCGGACACGCGCATAAAGCGCTGACCGTCATTGCCGACCGACTGCTGACAGATGATCTCAATATTCCCCGTGAATCGGCGATGGTTACATTGGAAAACATAGTGATGAACGGAAAGTTGAAATTCGATCCACTCAAAAACAATTTTCCGGTAACGCTCCATGACCCCTGCAATGTAGTCCGGGCGATGGGTATTGTGGAGCCGCAAAGAAGAATCTTAAGAAAAATTGCGCCGCGTTTCCGGGAAATGACGCCGCACGGTGTTGAGAACTATTGCTGCGGCGGCGGGTCAGGTTTTGCCATCATGTCCGGATATAACTTTGCCGAATGGCGAAATCTGGTCAGTTCGCGCAAGAAGTTCCTCCAAATCCTGAATGCCTTTGAGGATGAACCTCAAGCAGTTCCCAAGTATGTCTGCGCTCCCTGCTCAAACTGCAAAGGCGCCATCCGGGATATTATAAACTACTATCACGCAGAAGAACGAAGTCATCTTTATTACGGCGGATTGGTTGAACTCATTGTCAATGCGTTCGAGGGGATGAAAAAACCGATTATAAGCTTCGGCGAGAAGCCGTCATGGGAATGAATAACAAGCAGATAAGATTATTGTTATGAATTTATTAATATCCATCATTGTCGTTTCAGGACTTGTCCTTCTGGCTGCGGGAATCGCGGCAAGCCATACCGCGAGCTATGCCCTGACGGTTGTTGCGCCATACCTTGTTTTTGTTGTCTTTTTGGGCGGTTTTATTTACCGGATAGTGAAATGGGCGAAATCCCCTGTGCCTTTCCGCATCCCCACGACATGCGGTCAGGAGAAAACACTGCCTTGGATAAAGAACAATCCGGTGGAAAACCCATCCGGTTTCTGGGGAGTCTTCGGAAGAATGGCCCAGGAGATATTTTTGTTCCGGTCTCTGTTCCGAAATACAGAGGTGAAGATTATCGATGGGCGGCCTATTTACGGCAGCGCCAAATGGCTCTGGTTTTTCGGTTTATTGTTTCACGGGTCGCTTTTAATTATCATCCTGAGGCATTTGCGCTTTTTTACGGAACCGATCATCCCCTGTGTGAATGCGCTTTCCGCCGTGGACGGATTTCTGGAAATCGGCGTTCCGGCTCTGTACTTAAGTGATGTCGCGCTGCTTGCTGGCCTGACGTTTCTTTTCCTGCGCCGGGTAATCATTCCACAAGTGCGTTATATTTCTCTCTTTACCGATTATTTTTCACTGCTGCTGATCTGCGGCATAGCGGTGACGGGTCTGTTGATGCGCCACTTTTTCCCGGCTGATCTTAACGAAATTAAAACTCTGGCCATGAGCTGGATCATTTTTTCACCGGTCGTGCCTCAAAATATCAGCGTTGTTTTTTATATTCATCTTTGTTTTGTTTTTACCCTGATGGCCTGGTTTCCTTTCAGTAAACTGATGCACATGGGCGGCGTCTTCATGAGCCCAACCCGCAATCTGGCCAACAACAGCCGGATGCTGCGCCACATCAATCCCTGGAACGCTCCCGTGAAAGTCCATACGTACGAAGAATATGAAGACGAGTTTCGGGATAAAATGAAGACGGCCTGCCTGCCGGTGGAGAAGGAGTAGCCATGTCGTCTATCAAAATTCCCAAACCTGATGAGCTGATCAGTATCAGATATACATCGCCGAAAACAGAATGGATGGATACACCCGTTGATTTCCGGCCGGGAACCTGGAGCTACAGCGGCGCTCCGAAAAACCTGACAAGTCTGGATATGCCCAATCCCAGAATCTGGCAGCCCTCCGACGAAGACTGGAAGCTGCCCCCGAACTGGCAGGAAATCATTCTTGACGGGATGAAAGAACGACTGGAAAAATATCGTTCCTTCCGGTTGTTCATGGACATCTGCGTCCGCTGCGGAGCGTGCGCTGACAAATGTCATTTTTACATCGGTTCCGGCGATCCGAAAAACATGCCCGTTTTGCGCGCCGAGCTTTTGCGGTCGGTTTACCGGCGTTACTTTACCACAGCGGGGAAACGTTTCGGCCGTCTGGCCGGAGCGCGGGACCTGACTGTCGATGTTTTGAAGGAATGGTTTTATTATTTCTACCAGTGCACGGAGTGCCGCCGGTGTTCCGTCTTCTGCCCCTATGGCATCGACCAGGCGGAAATCACCATAATCGGCCGTGAACTTCTTAATCTTGTGGGCTGCAATATCAACTGGGTGATGGAGCCTGTGGCCAACTGTTTCAGGACAGGAAATCATCTGGGCATTCAGCCGGGCGGCATCAAGGATATGCTGGAATTCATGGCCGACGATATTGAAGACCGCACCGGTGTCCGGGTTGACGTTCCCATCAATAAAAAAGGCGCCGACATTCTTTTCGTTACGCCGTCGGGCGATTACTTCGCCGATCCGGGAACATTCACCTGTATGGGATACATGATGCTTTTCCATGAAATCGGATTAAATTACACCTTCAGCACCTACGCTTCCGAAGGTGGGAATTTCGGTCTCTTCACGTCCCACGATATGGTCAAACGTCTTAACGCCAAGATCTACGCGGAAGCGAAACGCCTCGGCGTAAAATGGATTCTCGGCGGCGAATGCGGCCATATGTGGCGGGTGATTCATCAGTACATGGATACCATGAATGGACCCGCGGATTTTCTGCAGGAACCCGTTTCGCCGATTACCGGGACGCGCTTCGAAAACGCCCGGTCCACGAAGATGGTTCACATCGTTGAATTCACGGCGGACCTGATCCGCAACGGCAAATTGAAACTTGCCTCACGGAGAAACGATCATTTAAAACTTACTTTTCACGATTCCTGCAATCCCGCCCGCTCCATGGGGCTGCTGGAAGAACCGCGCTATATTATTAAAAATACCTGCAACAATTTCTATGAGATGGCCGAGGACACCATTCGTGAAAAAACATTCTGCTGCGGCGCAGGGGCGGGGCTGGGCAATGATGAAAACATGGAAATGCGAATGCGCGGCGGCATGCCCAGAGCCATGGCGGTTCGGGAGGTCGTGAAAAAATACGGCGTCAATCGTTTGGCCTGCATCTGCGCCATTGATCGGGCTACGCTGACCTCTCTCATGGACTACTGGGTGCCGGGTGTAACGGTTATGGGCGTGCATGAACTCCTGGGGAATGCTCTGATGATGACGGGAGAGAAAGAAAGGACGACAGACCTGCGCGGTGATCCGATTGGTGGATAGTGGATGGAGAATAGTGGATAGTAAAAAGACGGGATGTATAGAAGATGAAAAAAAATAAATGGGGCATGATAGCATTGGGACTTGTGATATTTTTGATTATGGTCACATTTCCCTTCTGGTACGGCAAGGGGAGCAAAACTCCTCCTCCGGTACTGAGCCTTGATACGCCCGTCATTCATGAGATGAAAGAAAAACGCTGTGTCGAAGATACTTCATTCATGCGAGCCAATCATATGAAGATGCTTAATGCCTGGAGAGATGAAGCCGTTCGTGAAGGCCATCGTCAATATACCGCAAAAGACGGCCGCACCTATGAAAAAAGCCTGTCCGGCACCTGCATTCAGTGTCACAGCAACAGGGAACAGTTTTGCACCCGGTGCCACGACTATGTCGGCGCCAAACCAACCTGCTTTAACTGCCATGTTGTTCCCGGGGAGGTAAATAAATGACGTCGAACCGCAGAGACTTTCTGAAAATAGCGGGGGCGTCAGCCCTTACGCTGATGACGCCGGCTGTTTTCCGTCCAGTCTGGGCTCAGGATATTACAAGAATTCCGGGCCAAAGTATTACGCCCGCAAAAGCCCTCACAGCCAAACGTTGGGCCATGGCAGTAGATCCGTTAAAGTGCCGCGACGGCTGTGTGGACTGTATCGCCGCCTGTCACGCAACGCACAACGTTCCCGACTTCGGCAATCGCAAGGACGAAATCAAATGGATCTGGACGGAACCGTTTGCCGCTGCCTTTTCCGGTGAAAATCACGCGTATTACGGACAATCCATCCAAAACATGCAGCTGCCGGTTTTATGCAATCACTGCGCGAATCCCCCCTGCGTGCGCGTTTGCCCCACGAAGGCCACATTCAAGCGGCCCGACGGCATCGTCATGATGGACTACCATCGCTGCATCGGATGCAGGCTTTGCATGGCCGCCTGTCCCTACGGAGCGCGGAGCATGAACTACCGGGACCCCCGGCCGTTTATTGCAAAAATAAATCCTGATTTTCCGACACGCACCAAGGGTGTCGTGGAGAAATGCAACTTCTGCGAGGAACGTCTGGCCAAAGGGCTACTGCCCGCCTGCGTCCTGGCCTGTGAACAAAAAGCTCTGGTCTTCGGCGATGTGGAAAATCCCGCATCGGAAATCCGTCTTGCCCTGGGGAAACGTTTTAACCTGCGCCGAAGGGCGCACTTAGGAACCGCGCCGCAGGTTTATTATATATTATGAGGATGCTATGCTGGAAAAAGCTTTGAAAGGCAGCCGCGGATACTGGGTATGGATCGCTTTTTTACTCGCCGTCGTCGCGACCGGATTTTTCTTCTACCTTCGCCAGTTGGATTATGGTTTAGGTGTTACGGGGATGAGCCGGGACGTCTCCTGGGGACTTTATATCGCCCAGTTTACTTTCCTGGTCGGTGTCGCCGCATCTGCCGTCATGCTGGTTCTGCCTTACTATCTTCATGACTACAAGGCTTTCGGGAAGATCACCGTGCTCGGTGAGTTTTTGGCAGTGTCCGCCGTCATTATGTGTGTACTTTTTGTTTTCGTTGATCTGGGTCAGCCCTCCCGTGTGATGAATGTCTTACTGCATCCGGCACCGACCTCGATCCTTTTCTGGGACATGATTGTCCTTTCCGGTTATCTGCTGATCAACATTATTATCGGCTGGGTCATCCTGTCCTGTAATCGCAAGGAAATTCCACCGCCGCAATGGGTCAAACAGCTGATCTATCTTTCCATTCCCTGGGCCATCAGCATCCACACGGTAACGGCTTTCATTTATGCCGGCTTACCGGGCAGAAGTTTCTGGCTCACGGCTATTATGGCTCCCCGGTTCCTCGCCTCCGCCTTCGCCTCCGGTCCCGCGCTGTTGATTATCGTCTGTCTGATCCTGAAGCGTTATGGACGCTTTGACGCAGGAGAAAAAGCCATTCAGGCTCTGTCGAAGATTGTGGCCTACGCTCTGGCCGTAAGCATCTTCTTTGTCCTTGTGGAAGTCTTCACGGTATTTTACAGCGGCATGCCCGAGCATGAAGCACCTTTTATTTATTTGTTTGCCGGCCTTGAGGGTCATCACAACCTCGTTCCCTGGATGTGGACCTCGGCGGTGCTGGCTTTTGCCGCGCTGGGGATGCTGATTCTTCCGCCGATCCGCCGGAAGGAGGGCTTACTGGCGATAGCCTGTATAGCCGTTTTTGTTTCGCTCTGGATTGAGAAGGGCCTAGGTCTGGTCGTAACCGGTTTCATCCCGTCCCCGCTGGAGCAGATCACAGAATATTTTCCAACGGGAACGGAAATCGCCATAACGCTCGGCGTTTGGGCGGTCGGATTTCTGATCCTGACATTATTTTATCAAATTTTTGTCGCTGTCCGCAGCGGCATTGACGGCGTCCGTCATGACGAAGCGGCAGCTAACATGAAAGATTGAGGCGTTGTCTATGAAGATTCTGGTTTTAAATTGCGGAAGCTCATCACTCAAATACAAGCTCTTTGAGATGGAAACAAACGTGGTTCTGGCGCAGGGCCAGGCGGACCGGATCGGACTTGCCGACGCATTGTTTCAACATGATATCAGGGGGCGGCAAAGCCTAACAATCGAAACGCAGCTTGCAAACCATTATGAAGCTGTCCATGCCTTGTTAGCCATTCTCACGGACAAAAAGCAGGGCATTCTGGCTGATATGAGCGAAATAGGGGGCATCGGACACCGGGTTGTTCACGGCGGTGAACATTTCCGCACCTCCGTTGCCGTCGATTCCGCGATACGGGAAATCCTCGAGTCAACCAAGAAACTCGCGCCGCTGCATAACCCGCCGAACCTGATGGGAATCGATGTCTGCACCAGCCTGATGCCCGGCGTGCCTCAGGTGGCGGTCTTTGACACGGCTTTCCACCAGACCATGCCCGCGTATGCTTACACCTACGCGATACCTTATCGTTATTACACCCAGGACCATGTCCGCCGCTACGGTTTCCACGGTATTTCTCACCGGTATGTAGCGTGCAGAACAGCGGAAATTCTGCAGCAGAAATTGGAGAATTTAAAGATCATTACCTGTCATCTTGGCGCGGGCTCCAGTCTTTGTGCTGTAGGTGGGGGAAAATCCCTGGATACGTCCATGGGATTTACGCCGCTTTCGGGACTGGTCATGGGCACGCGCTGCGGCGATATTGATCCGGCCCTTGTTTCTTTTCTTGTGGAGAAAGAAAAAATATCCCTCACGCAGGTTATGGAAATTTTAAATCGTGAAAGCGGTGTTTTCGGCATATCCGGTATCTCTCCCGATTTTCGTGATCTGGAAAAAGAAGCCGGGCTGGGCAATGAGCGTGCCCGCCTGGCGCTTATGGTCTACGCTTATAGTGTGGCTCGCGGGATTGGTTCTCTGATTCCGGCGATCAATGGTCTTGATGTTCTGGCCTTTACGGCGGGGATCGGCGAGCATTCATCACCCATGCGCCGGCGGATCTGTGAATTTCTTTCCTGGCTGGGCATCGCCCTGGATGAAGATAAAAATGTAGACTCTGTCGTTGAAGGGCTTATCTCCCGAAATGGGACGAAAATTATGGTTCTTGTTGTACCAACGGATGAAGAAAAAATGATCGCTCAGGAGTCCTGGGCGGTGTTACAAAGCAATAAAAATACGCCTGAGAAAGGCTGCGCTTTTAACCATTCAACAATGAAAGATATTGGAGGTAAGAAAAATGAAAAAAGTTAAAATGACACCCAGTGAAGCAATCGTCGAAACCCTGCTTGCCGAAGGCGTGGATCACGTTTGCGGCATTGTGGGTTCTGCTTTTATGGACATGCTCGATCTTTTTCCATCGGCGGGGATCAAGTTCATTCCCGTCCGTCATGAGCAGAGCGCCGCTCATATGGAAGACGCTTACTGCCGCATTTCCGGCCGGTGCGGTGTTGTGACGGGTCAGAACGGCCCCGGTATTACGAATATGGTCACTTCGGTGGCGGCGGCCAACATGGGGCATACCCCCCTGGTTATCATTTCTCCATCGGCAGGCACGCCGACCATCGGCTGGGACGGTTTCCAGGAATGCGATCAGATGTCCGTCTTCAAATCCGTCACGAAGGCAGTCGTCCGCGTTCCCCATCCCAAAAGAGCCGCCGATTGTTTGAGAACGGCCTTCCGCATTGCCTACGCCGACCGGGGCGCCGTCCTTTATGATATTCCCCGTGATTATTTCTATGGAGAGATCGAAGAGGCTATCCTCAAACCATCTCAATACCGCGTAGACGCCCGGGGCTGCGGTTCCATGGAACAACTGGATCGGGCTGCCGAACTTTTGTCCAAAGCTAAAAACCCCGTTATTGTTTCCGGCAGGGGTGTGGTCGATGCCGACGCGCTGGATGTTGTCAAAGCCATCTCCGAACACCTGACTGCGCCGGTCGCGGTGACCTATCTGCACAATGATGCGTTTTACGGGAATCACCCCCTGTCTATCGGACCCATCGGTTATATGGGCTCCAAGGCGGCTATGAAGACGCTGGCCAAGGCGGATGTTATGCTGGCCATAGGCACAAGACTTTCCGTTTTCGGAACTCTGCCGCAGTATGATATCAATTACTTCCCGGAGAATGCCAAGATCATCCAGATCGACATCAATCCGAAGCACATTGCCCGGACCCATCCCATAGAGGTCGGGATTATCGGTGACGCGAAGGAAGCTACCGTGGAAATCCTGAAACGCCTGAAAACCGCGGATAAAGGCCGCAAGCCCATTACCGCGCGTCTGGAGGCTGTGGCGAAGGAAAAGAAGAAATGGGAAAAAGAAATCGTTGATTTGGCAATGGTCGACGGCAATCCCATCAATCCCCGCCGCGTATTGCTGGAAATCTCAAGAATGCTGCCGGAGGATGCCATTGTAACCACGGATATCGGAAACGTTGCCTCAACAGCAAACAGCTACCTCAAGTTCAATCAATCCCGCCGGCACATTGCCGCCCTGACCTTCGGGAATACTGGTTTTTCATACCCGGCTGCACTGGGGGCACAGCTTGCCCGTCCCGATGCGCCCGTTATTGCCATCGTCGGTGACGGCGCCTGGGGAATGAGCCTTCACGAGGTCAGCACCGCTGTGGAGCACAATCTTCCCGTCGTAGCCTGCGTATTCAGGAATATGTGGTGGGGCGCGGAAGCCAAAAACCAGGTGGACTTTTATAACAACCGTTTTGTCGGTGTCGATATCCCCACGCCCAAGAGTTTCGTCCCCGTTGCGAAAGCCATGGGGGCCAATGGCTTCCAGGTCAGCAGACCCGAAGATATCCGTGAGGCCTTCGATGCCTGTCTGAAGAGCCGAAAGCCGACCGTTCTCGAATTCCTGGTGGACGGAAAGCAGCTGGCCCCGCCGTTTCGGAAGGATGCGCTGGCTCTGCCGACGCGATTCCTGCCCAAGTATGCTCATCTGGACCATCATAACTGGTACAAAGGAGGCGTCCATGATTTATAAAGACCTGAAAGGAAAAACAGCGATTGTCACGGGAGCGGGCAAAAAAACAGGCATCGGTTACGCCATTGCGGAAAAATTAGCCGCATGCGGATGCAACGTGATTATTGCCGATCTGGGCAAAGCGCCAACACCCGGAGAGTCCCTGAAGTCTCCAACGAGTGAAGAGATGGATGCGATTGCCGTCGAGTTGGCCGGGACATACAGTGTCAAAACACTGGCTGTGGCTGTTGATATTACCGACAACAAAGCCATCGGCGCAATGATTGCGACCATCAAAGGCGCCTTTGATCACATTGATATTCTTTGCAACAATGCGGGAGCGTCATTCGGCGTGCCGAATACGGTTTTGGGTTATGACGAAGCCGCCTGGATAAAAACCATCGATGTCAACCTGTTTTCTGTCTTCCGCATCTCGCGTGCCGTTATTCCGTTAATGGCGGGCAAACCCGCGGCCATCATTAATACGGCATCGCGGGCGGGGAAGGTACCACCCATATTTAACAGCGCTTACGCCGTCGCCAAAGCAGGGGTGATCATGCTGACCAAAACCATGGCTAAAGAACTGGGCGGCGCAGGCATCCGGGTTAATGCCATTTGTCCCGGACAAATCGCCACGGATCTGGAGAAATGGCGTTTCGGGCTGGAAGCTTCTTTTTTCAGTACGACCATTGAAGAACGTGAGAAAGAAATGTGCAAGACCATTCCGCTGGGATATATCGGACCGCCCCGCGAAGTTGCGGACTTGGTCGCCTTTCTGGCTTCCGAGTCATCGCGATATATAACGGGACAGGCCATCAATATTGATGGCGGTCAGTGCATGGAATTATAAAAAAACAACACAATCGTTTTAGGAGGATATATCATGGATAAAATTATTGGAGGCAAGCTCGTCGCAGATGCCTTGATTGAAAGGGATGTAGATTATATTTTTACTTTAAGCGGAGGACACATTACTCCCATTTACCAATTTCTGGAAAATACAAAAATTACTCTCTTTGACACGCGCCATGAGCAGGCGGCTGTCTTTATGGGTGAGGCCTGGGCCAGATTGAACCGGAAACCGGCGGTCGTGATGGTCACGGCGGGACCGGGATTTACCAACGCTCTCACGGGAATCGCGAGCGCCAGGCTCTCCAACGCACCGGTTATTCTTATTGCCGGCTGTGTGGGAACTGAAGCTACGGAAAAACTGGACCTTCAGGACATGACTCAGCTTCCCGTCATCGAACCCATGGTTAAGAAAGCGCTGGTCTGCAACGTCCCCGAGCGGATTCCTGAATATGTCGACATGGCCTTCCGCGCGGCCATGAGCGGACGGCCGGGACCCGTTTACCTCGAGTTTCCCTGCAACGTCCTGAACGCGGCAGTGAACATGTCCATCGTCAAAAAGATGCACACGACGGTCGTATCCAAGCCCGTGGATCGGGACAATACCCGGAAGGTCGTTGATCTTCTGAAGGCGGCAAAAAACCCCATTGTGATCGGCGGCAGCGGCTTGTGGTATTCAGATGCGGAAAAAGAATTTATCGAATTCGTGGAAAAGATCGGCATACCGGCATATACATCAGGAGCGGGAAGGGGCGTCATTCCCGATACGCACCCCCTTTGTTTTGAATCTTCTCTGGCCATCAGACCCGGCTCGGCCATGATCACGCTGATGACCACGGATATGGTGCTTTTCCTTGGCGGACGGCTGAGTCTTTTCTATATCTTCGGTGATATTTTCCCGTCAACGGCGAAATTCGTTCAGGTCGATATCGCGCCTGACGAAATCGGACGTAATCGAACCATTGATCTGGGAATTGTCAGCGACCTCAAGGCATTTTTGAAGGAGATCAACGGCGTTCTGGATGAACAAAAAATAGGCGCCACGCTGAAAAAACAATATCAGCCCTGGGTGGATACGGTTCGCGCGGCTGATGAAAACGGCAAAAAAGATGCCAAAGCCATGTGGGAATGCGAAACCCTGCCCATTCATCCCATGAGGCTGGCTAAAGAGGTTAACGATTTTATGGATCGGGAAGATGACATCGTTGTCGCTGACGGCGGCGATACATCAACCTGGACAGGCATGACACGGACCATCAAAAAGGGCGGCACCTACCTGGATTACGGCCTTTATGGATGCCTGGCTGTCGGCATTCCTTATGCCAACGCCGCCAAACTGAAACACCCGGACAAGCGCGTTTTACTGATCATGGGTGACGGATCTGTCGGCTTTAACTTTATGGAATTTCATACGGCGATCCGTAAAAAGCTCCCCATCGTCGTTGTTGTCGCCAATGACCAGTCCTGGGGCATGATCATGCACAGCCAGACACTGCGTATGGGACACAATATTCCCAACGGAACCGAACTGGGCTGGGTAGATTACCATAAGATGGTGGAAGTCATGGGCGGATTCGGTGTCTGTGTGGAGAAACCGGAAGATATCCGGCCGGCGCTTGAGGCTGCTTTTGCCTCCGGAAAAACGGCCTGCGTCAACGTTAAAGTTGATCCTTCCGTGATCAGCCCCGGCAGTGTCGCCCTGGCCAATCTCGGCGGATATAAATGTAGTTGATGCTAAATGGAATGCCGCCGTTTTAACAGGGGTGTGAAAGACTGAAATTTTCAGACAAGATGATAAGGAGTTTCTATGAAAAGCATGACTGGAGCAAACGAAAACAAGTTGTCCCCGCGGAGCGCATATTACATCTTCGCCCTCTTGTTTCTGCTGTATTTCTTCGATTACATAGACCGGACGATTGTCACCTCCGTGGCCCCCTTTATCCAGAAGGAGTGGGGACTCACGGATACTCAATCCGGTCTGCTCATGTCGGTCGTCTACTGGTCTATTGTCGCTTTCGTCTTCCCCGTCTCCATCATTGTTGATCGCTGGAGCCGGAAAAAGACAATCGGTGTCATGGCTTTGCTTTGGACCTTTGCCACGGTGGCTTGCGCTTTCACCAGAAGTTTCCCTCAACTGCTTGCCGCTCGATCCTGTATCGGCGTCGGTGAGGCCGGTTACGCTCCGGCCGGTACGGCCATGCTTTCCGGTTTGTTCCCAGAGGAAAAACGTTCACGCATGATGGGGTTCTGGAATATCTCTATTCCTCTCGGGACAGCCGTCGGCATTGGCCTCGGCGGTTTTATTGCCGCACACTGGGGGTGGCGGCATGCATTTGGTCTGGTAGCGATTCCCGGGGCGATTGTGGCCATACTATTTTTCTTCGTCAAGGATTACAAAACGGTGGAACTGGTTAAAACAAAAGATACGAGCAGTCAAATCAGGGCTAAGATGAGCAAGATGGACATCTTTTGGGAATTTATGCGCACACCTTCTCTGATTCTGACCGATCTGGGCTTCATCGGCTGCATCTTCGTTAACAATGCGATCATCTTTTGGCTGCCTACATATTTTCATCGTACGACAGGCATCCCCATCAGCGAGGCCGGAATCAAGGTGAGTGCCATCATGATATTGGCAATCATCGGTCTGCCTCTGGGAGGCTGGCTGGCCGATACGTGGTTTAAGAAACGGGTGACGGCAAGACTGCTGTTTCCGGCAATTACGACTACCCTCAACGGCATTGTCATTCTTATTGCTTTCTCCTTCCTGCAGGGACAGGCGCAATATCTGACTCTTCTGGGTATGGGCATCCTCGCTTCCGCCTTTGCCCCGGCGGCTATTACCGTTACGCAGGAAGTCATTCACCCCGGCCTTAGGGCTATTTCCTATTCCATTTGCGTCGTTGTTCAGAATCTTCTGGGAGCATCCATGGCGCCAATCGTGATCGGCAGGATATCCGACCTTTATGGCATCCAGGCGGCTATGTCCATCCTGCCTGTGTTCCTTATGGCCTCGGCCATCATGTTTTTTGCCGGAGCTTATTTTTACAAAAAAGACATGAGCAAGGTGGAAAAGGTGACATTGGAATGGGAAAAATGAAAAGATGATTTCATGAGGAAAAATAAATTATGAAAGCAGTTGTGTTTCGGAAATCGGCCGGACTGGTTTATGAAGAAGTTCCCGATTATCCTATGGCGCCGGACGAAGTCCTGGTTAAGGTTGCCAATACAGGTTTCTGCGGGTCCGATCATTCCCTGGTGGCCGGAGGGCTTCTAGCCGAAGGGTATATCATAGGACATGAAATCAGTGGTGTCGTCGTTGATAAAGGGGCGAAAGCTGACGGACCGGCCGTGGGGACAAGAGTTTGTATCCGTCCCACTTACTGCGGAAAGTGCGTCAATTGTCTTTCGGGCAAAGAGCAGCTTTGCCGGGTAAACAGGCGAACCACGGGGATTGGCGATTTGCCGGGCGGTTTTGCCGAGTATGTTAAAGTTTATCCGCAGATGCTGATTCCCATCCCTTCCGGAGTCGATTCCCGCAACGCTGCTTTAGCGGAAACCTTTGCTTCCGCCCTGCACGCCATTCATTGTACAAGCGATAAGAAAGGTTCTGCCCTGGTCATGGGAGGCGGTCCGATCGGCCTCTGCACTGTGCGCCTGCTGAAGATTCTCGGCTACAGTCCCATTGTGCTTTATGAGCCAGTAAAATCAAAGCGCGATATCGGTTTGCTTTACGGCGCCGATCATGTCTTCGATCCGCTCGAAAACGATACGGATCAGCAGGCGCTGTCCCTTGTTTCCGGCGGTTTCCAGAAAATATTCGAATGTTCGGGCGTAAAGAGCAACATCGACCGTGCCGTCAATCTGTCGGTGGACAACGGTGAAATTTGCATTGTGAGCATGATATTCACCCCGCTCACGATTGCCGCGCCTTTCCTCATCAATCTTAAGGAAATTCTTTTAACGGCGTCCATCTCCAACACACATCAGGAAAATATTCAGTGTCTGCAATGGATGGCGGAAGGGAAACTGGATGCCCGGCCATTGATTTCCGATTATGAGCCATTGGAACGATTACCTGCCGTCTACAGAGAGAGAATCGATACCGGTCTGGCCTTAAAGGTGCTGCTAAGGATAGGCGAGGAATTTTAGATGGCAGGTGTATTATGCTTGAGCAATACGAACTTATTTACGGGTTTGTCCATTGCCGCGGAAAGACGAGTTATTCTGCGGGATATGCGGATACCCTTGCCGAGGCCCGGGAGTGGCTAAAGAAAAACCGGGAGGCTCAGTCACGAACCGTGAAAGTTCCTTCCGAAGATCCTGTTCGTTACTGCAAGGCAGCATTCTGCCCCTTCAAGAGGCAGAACCCATGGTTTGATATCAGAGCCGTGGAAAAACCGGAACAATCGTGATGCCGGTTTTTTGCAAAACATTAACCTGTTGAAAACTTTCTTCTCTCATGAGAGAAAAGAAAAAAATTTTGATTTAAAAAATTTCGGATGGTAAGACTCGAAAAAACCCGCGCAAGGGAATAAATAATTGAAGGATCAGAGAACTTATGGGTGCCAAGGAAAGACGGGAAAGAGAAAGGGAGCAGCGTAAAAGCCATATCCTTGATACGGCCAGAGCGCTTCTCCTGGAAAAGGGATTGAATGCTACCTCCATTAATCAGATTGCAAAATGTTCCGAAATGAGCGTCGGGGCAATCTACTTTTATTTTAAAGACAAAGAAGAACTTTTTGCGGCCCTTCAGGTCGAAGGACTGGAACTGCTGCATCAGAAAATCAGGAAGGCCATAAAAAATGAATCATCTCCTGAAGAGAACATCCGATCGATCGCCATGGCCTATCTTCGATTCAGCGAGAAGCATAAAAACTATTTTGACATCATCAATTATTTTTTAACATCGCCGGAAACGATCTTTCCTCCCGACTTGAAAAACGAGATCGACGCGCATGGCAATGCCAGCATTTTTACCCTTACCGCAGCGATTCGCGAAGGCATCGACAAAGGAGATTTCAAAGCGGTTGACCCGAGAAGGCAGGCTATTATCCTCTGGGGCACTTTCAATGGCATGATCCAGTTGAAAAAAATGAAAAAGACCATCCTGGCAAAGGATGAATATCAATCTCTTTACATGGAGGCCCTGGATCGATTTATCGATGGACTGCGCATTTAATCCTTTTAGCAGGAAGATCTTTTCATCATAACCGTTGTATGATGATGCTCTCAACAAAGAGAACCGTCTGTTAACGTCAGGGCACATTACCAAGATGTCTATTCTGCTTCCGGCCACAAATTTCCGCCTTAATCAATTATTGATGTTTTGTGAAGTCTTCATCCCTGCAATTCTTCTCATCAGAATTTTTAAATTGCAATAAATACAATTCAGGCAAAACGACACATCCTGACAATAATTCCATGTCTGACGGCCTGTATTTAATTGACATAAAAGACCTAACTTATTATAGTTTGCCGCCAGGAAGGGATGTTCTGTCAATTGATATTGGAAATAGAGCGCTATCAGTAATATAAGAAATGATTCTCGGAGTCTCATGATGAAGTCTATTATAATTATTATCGATTACTTTGGCATAAAATGGCCGGAATGGTTCCCGATCTATCTGGAAAGTTGTAGAAAAAATCCTACCATCACCTGGTTGTTTCATACAAATTGTGATCATAGTTCTTTTAATATCGAAAATGTTATTTTTAGTTCCATGACAAAAGAAGAATATATAAAAAACGTAAACCAAAAGCTGGGAATAAATTTTCCACCTGATGACAATTACAAAATATGTGATTTGAGGCCGGCGTACGGAGAACTATACGAAGAAGAGATCAGGGGGTACGATTTTTTTGGTTATGGCGATATCGATTTATTATACGGTGATATTAGAAAATTCTATAATGACGAAGTCTTGAAAAACAACGTTATCAGCACTCTCACCTGGTGTTTTTCAGGACATCTCACATTAATCAGGAATACTCAATGGTTGCGAAGGATGTTCAGAAGAATAACGAACTGGAGGAGCCTCCTGGAGAAAGATGGAAATCAAACATTTGATGAGAATATTTTTATTAAAGCGTTCAGAAGATATCCTCCTTTTCTCTCGGGTAAATTAAAAAGCATACGCTTTATCTACGATATAATATATCCGGCAACCATAAGACATCGCAGAGGATTATATCTTAAAGAACAATTCACAACACCTTTAACACATGAACTATGGTTAGACGGGACATTTAATCATCCGGAAGTATGGTTTTGGAAAGACGGTCACGTCACTAATAATAAAGATGAGAACAGAGAATTTATCTATATTCATTTTATGAATTATAAACATCCCAGATCCATGGACGCAAAATATGGCAATACAGCGTTTTGGGATAAATTGCCGAAACTGGTTCATCTAAAAACTGAAGATATCACAAAAGGTGTACGCATTGACCGTTATGGATTTCACAAGATGGATTAATCCCTTATAAAATTAAGATAATTATGGAGAGCTTCCAGACATACGGGACCGGAGATCTATAGCAACCATTGAAAAGAATACCTTGTCAAAATAATTTAGGAGCATAAAACCTTGAATATAGTTTTCGCGACTGACAGAGGTTATTTGCAACACCTGGCTGTTGCCTTGGCAGCCCTGCTGGATAATAATTCCGGGATGAATGTTTATGTCATTAACAATGACATTTCCCTAACAGATTGGAAAAAACTGGAAAAACTTTTTGTCGGAAAAGACTCAAAATTAATCGATGTCAAGATAGATGGCAGGCAGACTGAAAATTTGATTACGAGCCGCCATATAACAAAAGCCACTTATTATAGGCTTTTTATACCGGATATAGTAAAGGCAGACAAGGCGCTTTATTTGGATGTTGATATTGTTGTCGTTCAGAGAATTGACAATCTCTATGGAACTGAAATATCAAATACCTTTCTTGCCGCGGTAGATAACAGGGATATTTATAATCACCATGACCTGGAGATGGATATTTCTGCCAAATATTTTAATTCTGGTGTCATGCTGATTAATCTTGAATGTTGGCGTACTCATGATGTCAAAAAGAAAGTCATAGATTTTATCAGTCGAAAGTCAGAAGTAATGCAGTATCACGATCAGGATGGATTGAATGCCGTTATTAACGGCCAGTGGCAGGAACTTCACCCTAAATATAATTTGCATACCAGACTTTTATATATTGAACCTGATTCTTCTATCAAAGAAGCAATGGATAAGCCGGTTATTATACACTACACAGGTCCTTCCAAACCCTGGCATTTCAGAAACATTCATCCCTATAAACACTTTTACTGGAAATATCTTCAAATGACTCCCTATAAATATTTCATTCCGGATGATTTAAATATAATAAACATTGTTAAATGGATGGTACCAATCCCGGTAAAACAATATTTCAAAAATATATTAAAATTTAGTCATAAGAAAATAAATAATGAGTCCATCGAGAGATAATATATGAATGTGGTATTTGCAACCGATAGAGGTTACTTGCAGCACCTTGCAGTAGCATTGATATCTTTGTTAGCAAACAATTCCGGAATGAACGTTTATGTCATTAACCAAGATATATCCGGAACTGACTGGAGAAAGCTGGAAAAACTTTTTGCCGGAAAAGATTCAAAGTTAATCGACGCCAAGATAGATGACCGCCGCATTGAAAGGCTGATTACACATTCATATTTCACAAAAGCCAATTATTACCGGCTTTTCATACCGGATATAGTGAAGGGTGACCGGGCACTCTATTTAGATGCTGATATTGTTGTCACCCAGCGCATTGACGATCTATACCATACCGAAATATCGGATACCTTTCTTGCCGCAGTTGATAACCCGGAGATTAATAATCGCTATGACCTGGAAATGGAATCTTCAGCCAAATATTTTAATTCCGGTGTTATGTTGATTAATCTTGAATATTGGCGTGCCCATACTATCAAAGAAAAAGTCATAGAATTTGTTAGTCGAAAACCGGAGGTGATCCGGTTTGTTGATCAGGATGGTTTGAATTCCGTAATTAACGGTCAGTGGCGAGAACTACATCCAAAATACAATTTACATACGGTGTTGTTAAGCTCAGACTATGCTTCCGATCCCCAAATCAGGGAAGCCATGGATAATCCGGTTATCATTCACTACACCGGATTGCATAAACCGTGGCATCTCGGAGACAGTCATCCCTATAAGCGTCTTTACTGGAAATATCTTAGAATGACGCCTTATAAATATTCTATTCCGGACGATATAAATATGATTAATATTTTGAGACGAATCATACCAAAACCCATGAAAGAAAGTATAAAAAAATATCTCGGCGCGAAATTTAAATGAGTAATTGAAATAAATGAAAATGATTCCTAAGTCAGCAGGCATGAAGAAAATGATAGAATATTTCGGAGGCGTTATTTAATGGAAGCCGTCCAAACCTTCACTCCGCCCCAACCACTCAATACGGCAGTTCTTTTTTTGATTTTCAATCGATTGGATACCACGAAGCTGGTTTTTGAAGCCATCCGCCGGGCCAAACCGCCCAGGCTTTATATCGCCGCAGACGGTTATCGTCCTGACCGCGCGGGGGAGGATGCTAAGGTCCGGGAAGTGCGAAACTATGTTTTGAACAATATTGACTGGACATGCGAGGTTAAGACACTTTTCCGGGACCGTAATATGGGTTGCGGAGTCGCGGTCAGCAACGCGATTGACTGGTTTTTCGAATCTGAGGAAACGGGAATTATTTTTGAAGATGATGTATTGCCTGATGTGAGTTTTTTTCCATTTTGTGAAGAATTGCTGGCACGATATAAGAATGTATCGCAGGTTATGATAATTTCAGGAAACTATTTTGCAGGCGAAAAATATCGGCCTGCGGAAAGCTATTATTTTAGCAAATATCCTCATATGTGGGGTTGGGCTACCTGGCGTCGAGCCTGGAAACGTAATGATCGACAGATGACGGAGTGGCCGAAATTAAAACGGACAAATTTTCTGCGTTTGCTGGCTGATCAAAACAGATTCTTTATCAATTACTGGTCGAAAATATTCGATAGGGTTCATGCCGGGAGCGCTGATATTTGGGATTACCATTTTACATTTGCCTGTTGGGCAAATCAAGGCCTGTCAATTATGCCCGGCAGAAATCTGGTAAAAAATATCGGTTTCGGAACTCAGGGGACCCATACGTTCGATGATAGTAATTGGATTGCAAAACTTCCGCTTGAGCGTGCGGAGTTTCCACTCATTCATCCCACTGTTGTTGAGCGTAACCTATCAGCAGATCGTTGGTCTGACAGATATGTGTTCGGCATTACTTTTATTGCATCACTCAAATCATGGCTGACACAGCAGCCGGGTGGTTATGTTATGGCAAGGATGTACAGATTTTTCAAAAGAATTTTGCAGGGGAAGACCAAATTGTGGTAAATTTATTCGCGGATATGCTAAACATAATGATCAGGCACTTTGTGAAATATTCTCAGTATAAATCTATGCGTACGCGTGGTCGCGATTTATGAAAAAGCCGATAGCTCATCATACTCTTTTCGTCAACATCGCCTGCGGGAGTTCCTATATTGAGGCTCCGGAGTGGATTAATCTGGACTACAGGACAACATCGTCGGCAGTTCGAAGAACCAACATTCTCGGTCCCCTTCCTTTTGGAGACGGAACTGTGGACGTGATTTATTGTTCCCACTTCATCGAGCACATCCCCAGAGTCCGGATACCTGGTTTTTTAATGGAATGTTATCGGATTCTTAAACCCGGTGGAGGTATAGCGCGATTTGTTTTGCCGGACTTTGAAGAAATGTGCCGAGAATATATTCAACAGCGCGAGTCAGGAAATCACGACAAAGCTGATTTTGTTGTTATGGAAATGCTTGACCAATGCGTCAGGAAGGAATCCGGCGGGCAGTTGGGTACTCTATATAAAATGCTGGAAGAGCAACGTGATGCCAGTATTTCCGAATATGTTTTTGAACGCTGCGGTGAAAATGTTTCGTATGATTATCGCGATAAGGAACCTGAAAATCGATGGCTCAGGTTGTTAAAGCATCCTGCATATATGTTGCCTTATCTGGAGACAAAATACTGTCGATTTATCTCATTACTTTTTCCATCTGCATTCCGGGAACAAAATGTCAGCTTTGCTCAGGTTGGAGAAAAGCATGCATGGCTTTATGATGAACACCTGTTATCTTCATTGCTGAAAAAATATGGATTTGCAAAGGTTCTCAGAGTGTCGTTTGACAAAACATCCATACCTGATTTTCCACTTCATCCTCTTGATGTGTCAGCAGATGGCCGTCCCCGTAAAGGAAGAGAATCGATGTATTTGGAGGCTTTTAAAGTATGAAAATAATGATTGTCAGTGCCTCCGACATTATTGGCGGTGCTGCCCGTGCTGCTTTGCGCTTGCACAACTCCCTCTTGGTGAGCGGAATAGAAAGCAGGATGCGGGTGGGCGTTAAGAAATCGGATATTATTTCAATAGATGGTCCGAAGAAAAGATTCGGCAATGCCATGGGATTAGCCCGCCGGTTTCTGGGGCAGTCGTTCATGGAACTCCAGAAAACCGACAAAT
Organism: Deltaproteobacteria bacterium HGW-Deltaproteobacteria-13; assembly: GCA_002840555.1. Lineage (GTDB taxonomy): Bacteria > Desulfobacterota > Syntrophia > Syntrophales > Smithellaceae > Smithella. Next base: position 223,741 of record PHBJ01000002.1, on the reverse strand, counting down.
CCATTTTTAATTCACCGGCGATTTTACCTTCCTGTCTGGTCGATAAAATCAACGCATCATCAGCAGATGTAATCAATTTGCATTGGGTATGTGATGAGTTTCTTTCTATTGAAGATATTGGCCGCATTCGCAAACCGGTCGTGTGGACGCTGCATGACATGTGGGCTTTTTCGGGTAGTGAGCATTATAGTTCGGATAATTCCAGTGCTCGCTGGAAAAAGGGATATACAAAAGACAACCGGCCCGCGGGCCATAAAGGTTTCGACATCGATCGTTGGGTATGGAACCGTAAACGGAGGGCTTGGCGTTATCCTGTACAAATTGTGACACCCAGCCGCTGGTTATCGGAATGCGTCCATGCCAGCTGTTTGATGCGCGAATGGCCTGTTACGGTAATACCAAATACATTGGATTGCCGCCAGTTTCAACCCTGGCCCAAGCATCTTGCGCGTGAGGTTCTTGGATTACCGCCCGATGCAACGCTGGTTCTTTTTGGCGCTATGGAAGGTATAAAAAATTTTATCAAAGGTTGGGATTTACTGCATACTGCCTTGACTCTTATTGCGGGTGACCACTCTGACGTGCAGGGTGTCATCTTCGGTCAAAGCCGGCCCGATCATCCGCCGAATCTTGGTTTGCCTTTGTATTGGATGGGGTATCTCAATGATGACGCAACGTTAGCATTGCTCTACAGCGCTGCGGATGTGATGGTCGTACCATCACGGATGGAAGCATTTGGACAAACCGGAAGCGAGGCTCAAGCCTGCGGTTGCCCCGTGGTTTCCTTTAATTGTACCGGCTTGCAGGATATTGTGGAACATCGCGTAACCGGTTACCTGGCCAGGCCATATGATTCCGTTGATCTGGCTAATGGCATCAGATGGGTGATAGAAAACAAAGATCGCCATGAATCTTTGAGCAGAGCGGCTCGTGAAAGAGCCTTACGTCTGTGGGCTCCGGAGGTCGTGATTCCGCGTTACAAGGCAATTTATGAAGCCGCCCGCTCTTCCCGGTACAAATTATGAACAATCAATCTGCTCCACTGATTTCAATTATCGTTGCGGTTTCAAATGGAGCTAAAACTTTGCAAAAATGCATGGACAGCGTATTTATGCAAACTTATAAAAATAAAGAATTAATCATCATTGATGGTGGTTCAGCAGACGGGACTGTTGACATCGTGATAAAAAATAGCGATAAAATCAACTACTGGATTTCAGAGCCGGATCAGGGTATCTGCAGCGCATGGAACAAGGGCTTATTACAGGCGAAAGGCGATTGGATTTGTTTTCTTGGAGCGGATGATTATTTTTGGGATTTGCAGGTGTTGGAGCGGATGACGAAGAGCCTGATTGAACTCCCCACTGGAATTCGTGTCGCCTACGGACAAGTCATGATAGTCAATGAGCGTGAAGAAGGTCTTTATCTCAAGGGTGAGGAGTGGAATAAGGCGAAGAAATATTTTACACAATACATGAGCATTACTCATCAAGGTGTAATGCACAGGCGCAGCTTATTTGAACTTCGGGGCAGATTTGATGAGTCGTTCCGCATCGCCGGCGACTATGAATTGCTATTGCGTGAGCTTAAAACTGGCGAGGCAATGTTTATTCCCGATATCATTGTAACCGCAATGCGTCAAGGCGGTCTCAGTAGCGCCCCGGCAAATACCATTGAGGCAATGCTGGAGTTCAGGCGCGCACAGAAAATGCATGGTCAATATTTCCCCGGAGTATATTGGGTAATGGCGATGATTCGTGTTTATATACGTTTAGTGTTATGGCATTTGTTCGGGGAGAAAACAGCGAGAAAACTTCTTGATTTGGGCAGGCGGGTATATGGTTTACCTCCGTACTGGACAAGGACGTAAACATATGCAAAAAAATTCTGATCAGAGAAAAGCCATTCGCCTCCATTTTACGAATGTAGCCGGTCTGGGGGCTGTGCGCCTGCTTCAATCTCTTCTTCCCTCAATGATCAATCAGCGTAACTACAGGATCGAAGCAGCCTATATTCCGATACGCGGCGAACTCTCCAATTACGTTCAATTTGAACAAGGAACCATGCTCATCCCGTATAAACGCTATTTGCCCAATTCCATTTCAAGACTGCTTGAGTGTACCCTGTTCGGCAGTAAATTCAATGGCAAGACCCCCTTATTGATATTCGGTGACATTCCAATCAGGGGCAAGTCAAAACAGACGGTATTTGTTCAGACGCCTCTACTTACCGGAGAAGCAGGCAAAGACAGAAAATTGGGCGCGATCAAGTATTTGATCGCGAGATGGTTGTTCCGCCGCAATATACGGTATGCGTCTGACTTCATTGTACAAACCGAAGCTATGAAATCAGCACTTATCGATAGTTATCCTGAAATAAAAAACCGTATACATATTATCCCGCAGCCTCCGCCCAACTGGTTGATCAGGTCTGAAATCAAACGCACAAAATTCATTAACCCATCGGATTCGGGTATGCAGCTTTTTTATCCGGCAGCATTTTACCCTCACAAAAATCACCGTATATTAAAAAAAATTAATCGATCGTTAAGTTGGCCTGTATCGGAGTTGATACTGACAATCCCGAACAACCTGAATCCGAATCCTTCCATTCCCTGGATACATTGCCTTGACAGGCTTGAGCCTGATGCCATATTGAATTATTATCGAACTTCTGATGCGCTCCTTTTTCTTTCTCTTTCGGAAAGCTTAGGTTTTCCGCTAGTCGAAGCCATGTGGATAGGATTACCGATTATCTGCCCTGATCTTCCTTATGCGCGCATACTTTGTGGGGAAGAAGCCATCTACTTTGATCCCCAAAACGTGGATTCCCTTAATGCGGCAATAGTTGATTTAAATCAACGTCGTCAATCCGGTTGGTGGCCGGACTGGTCAAAAAATCTGGAAAAAATTCCACATGGCTGGCCGGAAGTTGCAGACGAAATTTTAGAATTAGCGGCCGGGGAGAAAATGCTCGATTGAAAACCTCCATGCTGATATTGGATTAAACATTTCCGACAGTAATTCTCATGGTTAATGATGAAAAATTATTTTAAAATATGAAAATAAAAAAACTTAAAAGATTGATCCCGAAAATATCACTCGGAACGAGACTGACCCTTTATTTTATGATATTCGGAATTATCATCGGGTATATATCTTTTGTCCTTTACACCATAGGCGTCGCACGGAATAATATTGAAGCGGCATACGAAACCATTGTGCCGATTATAAAGAATATCACCGGGTCAAAGGGAGAAGATTTCCTGTCCGATCTGGTCGATAAAAAAAACGATGATGTGCTCAGGATTTACAATATGATTATACAGCCGTCTTACGCCGGCTTCGGGAAAGTTAAACCGATTATTTTTTATTCAGACAGGGATCAAAAAACATGGAAAGAAATATATATAGATGACAGCGATATTTTCAGACAGAGACCTGCCCGGACCGCTCAAACAGCTGATCTGAATGCTGCGCTGACCAGTGCCATTTATAACTCATCGCATTTATTCTGGGGAAAAAGCGACCGGATATCCATTCTGCTTCGTCTTCCGCTCCCCCAGGCAAAAAATAATTACGTTCTGTTGCTGGAGATGAATCGACAGGGCATTGTTAACTATACGATGATGCACATCCAGCAGTTCATGCTCTTCGGCTCTTTGCTGATGCTGATTTCAATCATCCTCGGCAAGTTGTTTGCCCGCCGCATTGTACGGCCCATTGAGACACTATCAGCCGTGGCACAGAAGCGGGCGGATGGGGATCTGACGAGCGAATTCCATACGGATCGGGATGACGAAATAGGCGTCCTTGCGAGCTCCCTGAATATTATGACGCAAAGGATTGACTCTCATGTGAAGGAAATCGAACGGCGCATGAATACCATGGAAACGATGAACAAGATAGATAAGGCGGTGCTGTCTTCCATTTCACGTGCCGATCTGCTGGATCGCGTCATGGGTCTGGTTTCCTCCCTGTATAACAGCAGTTCAATCACCCTCTCTCTGTATAATGAAGAAAAAAAGGGGTTCGATCTTCTTACCCGCTACTCGGGAGCGTCCAAGGGAGTCTTCTCCGAAAAACCTTTTATTCCGGCCGGCCATATCGGTAAGGAAGCCTTGGAGAGCTTACAAAAGGTATTTCAATTTATGCCGCGGCGTGAAGAGAGATCATACCGTGAAATTTTTGAGAAATTGGTTGGCGGGAAAACAGGCGTCGGCTTAAATGTGCCGGTTTACATGTCGGACAGATATCTCGGTTCAATGATACTTTCACGCGATCAAGAGAACCCTTTTTCCGATGAAGAGACAGAGTCCGTCGTCATGCTCGCAGACCAGGTGGGTATTGCATTACAGAGTATCAGATCTTTTGAAGAGAAGGAGCAGCTTCTTTTAGGGATACTCCTCGCGCTGACCAGGTCCATTGACGCCAAATCGAAGTGGACGGCAGGTCATAGCGAACGGGTTGCCGCGTTTTCAGAGAAAATAGCGCTTCGACTGAACATGGATGAGGATGCCGTTCGTACGGTTACTTTTTCAGCAATTCTCCATGATATAGGCAAAATTGCCGTGTCTGAAACCATTCTCGATAAGCCCGGGAAACTCACGGACGATGAATTTGCTTTGATCAAAGAACATCCCCGGACAGGGGCGCGCATTATTGCGGACATTCCGTCGTATGACAGAATATTACCAGGAATTCTTTATCATCATGAACACTGGAACGGGAACGGTTATCCCGATGGTCTTAAGGGCGAAGACATACCGCTTTCAAGCCGGATCATTACGATTGCCGATGTCTGGGACGCAATAACGGCTGACCGGCCCTACAGAAAAGGATTTCAGAGAATGGAGGCCATAGATTTTATGAAAAAAAACTGCGGAGTGCTTTTTGATGCATCGATCACGGAGATATTTCTGGAAATAATCAACGAAGAAAAATGATATTATGCAGGAAATATTACTGGAAATGACGAAGATTTTATATTATTAAACATGCATCGTTATGTTAAGTGAAAAGCAGTTTTGCTGGGGGTTATTACGGCCATTAATCTAATACAGTTACTGGAAGATGCTGTTCAAAAACATCCTGAGCGCACAGTCCTGATCAGCGAAAAGCAACACATTACTTACGGGCAGTTAAACCAGGCCGTAAACGCTGTTGCCGGTTTAATAAAAAAAGCAGGTGTCGGTACGGGAGATAATGTAGCGCTTATGCTCCCCAATATCCCGGAATTTGTTTACAGCTATTTCGGCGTCTTAAAAACCGGTGCCGCTGTTGTTCTTCTTAATACATCTTCCACGCCATTTGAACTGACTTATCTGCTTAATAATTCGGATTCGAAAATATTAATCACTCAGACATCTCAGGTCAGGAAATATCAGGATATCAAGGACAAACTATTGTCCTGTCATCAGGTCCTCTCCATCGATTCGTTAAACCAGAACGGAGAGCTTCTTACGGGAGCCGATGGCGAGGATTCCTTTTCAGCGGAAATTAATCCGGAAGATCCGGCCGAATTAATATATACAGCCGGCTTAACCGGCAAATCGATGGGCGCAGTGCTCACGCATCGCAATCTATGCTCACAGCTCAATATGATCCAGCCTATTTTTCGAAGAGCGCCGGACGATGTCGGCCTTTCTCTCATTCCTCTGTTCCACTCTTTCGGGGCCACCGTGAACATGCTTAACGTCATTCAGGCGGGATGTTCGACCGTCATGATGGATCGCTTTACCATGGAAGGTCTTTTCTCGGCCATTGAAAGAGAAAAAATCACTTATATTGCAGCCGTGCCGCGTCTTTATATAGGCATGATCTACGATGAAAAGGCGTCGAAACATGATTTGAGTTCCTTGCAGCTTTGCGTCACCGGCGGTTCAGCCATGCCTCCCGATTTTATACCCGTTTTCGAGCAAAAATTCGGCGTCCGCATTCTGGAAGGCTATGGCCTGACGGAAGCATCGCCCGCCTGTTCTTTTAACAGGATCGAGTCGGTTGCGAAACCCGGCTCCATCGGCACTCCTCTGACAGGCATTGACATAAAAATTGTTGATGACAAGGGCCGCGAACTTCCCCGCAATGAAATCGGAGAGTTGATCGTCAAGGGCGATAATGTCATGAAGGGATATTATAAAAACGAAGCGGCCACGGCCGCTGTTATAAAAGAGGGTTGGCTCTACACCGGAGATTTGGGCAGAATGGATGAGAATGATTACATCTTCCTGACCGGACTTAAAAAAAGAATGATCATCACCAGCGGCTTTAATGTTTATCCGCGCGAAGTAGAAACAGTGATCAACATGCATCCGGCGGTTCAGGCATCACGCGTGGCGGGTAAAGAAGATTTGATGCGCGGTGAAATAGTCATAGCTCATATCGTACTGAAAAAAGGACATTCTGCCGACGAAAAAGAAATGATTCGTCATTGCAAAACATATCTTTCCAGTTACAAGGCTCCGCGTGAAGTAGATTTCGTGCAGGAAATATCCGATTCCATAGAAATCGAATTTGAATAAATATTGGACAAGTTCAGCCCCAGCGCCGGTATCCGGAATAAAAACACTTTTAGCGTCAAAGTATTATAAACATCACTCCTTGCATTTCAATATCGCGTTGATATAAAATATCTTTATTCATATACTTTCAAAAAAGTGAGAAATCCTTTTAATGGTTAAACCGACAGAATCTGATGGATGGAATAAATATGGGATTGTCCTCATTCTTCTTGCCATAGTTGTTTTTATGGTCGTCATGACCAATATGCCGGGAATATTTGACTTCTTGAAAAAAGGAAATAACAATGCTGCTGATATTTTGCGGAAGGTTGAATCTTCAGGTCATTCTATTTTACCTTCCGTTTCACGGGAGGTCCTTACCAGGGAAGCTGTTATAACCCTGACGAACAATGCCCGTGCCCTCAATGGTCTTCCCCCTTTGAAAGAGAATCAATTTCTAAACGCAATTGCCGAGACGAGAGCTCAGGATATGCTGGACAAACAATATTTCGCCCATGTTTCTCCCACGGGTCAACAGGCTTCGGATATAGCCCAGGAAGTCGGTTACCATTATAAGGTCATAGCGGAAAACATCGGAAGCGGTAATTTTTATACCAACCAGAAGATCGTAGATGGCTGGATGCAGAGTCCCGGTCACAGAGCAAATATTCTTTCCACGGAAGTTGAAGATATTGGCGCCGCGGTATTAAAGGGGAAATTTAAAGACGCGGACACATACATTACCGTGCAGATATTCGGTCTTCAATCGTTGCCTGTTTCGCACAATATTTGTGTCGCTCCCTCAAAAAATCTTCACGATGATATCGACCTTAAAAAGGCGGAGATAGAAGCTCTGCAGGATCAGCTTAAACGGTTGAAAAATGAGCTTGATGCCGAGAAGGAATCTATCGATACGGATCAAAGATATACCTATGGTGATCCTCAAAAAATTCAGAAACTGAATGTGAGAATTAACACCTTCAATGAAAAGAGCCGCTGGTATAACAGGGTTGCCGCAGATGCGAAAGCCAAATCAACTGTCGCGGAATCAATGGTCAATGAGTACAACAGAATGTTACAGACTTATAACGATTGCCAGTCATCGCATTGATATTCGTTTGTCAATATTTATTGACATGAGAAATCATTCTTATTATATTTTTTTCCGATTTCCGGTAACAATATTAAAAATATAATTCTCAGGAGGAATAGCCGTGAGTATATTCACACGAGCCGAAAATTTCATCATTCAAAAATCGGATTCCAACGTTCTCATCGTAGTATTCACCATTATCTATTTTACTTCACAGATTATTATCGGTTCTATTATGCACCCCCTGGGCATTAAAGATGCTTTGACTCTTCAGACAACTTTCTCCAGTGACACTTTCAAAGCCATCGCCTCCGGCTGGATCGCATCAGGCCAAATCGGAGTTTATTACGAACATTTCTACTTCGATAATTTCCATCCCGTCTGGTACAGTATTTTCCTGAGTCTGCTGATAGCCAGAACATTCAAAATCAACGACGTCAGTCCGAAATTTAATTTCATCATTCTAACTCCATTTGTCGCCGGAATCTGCGATTTGATTGAAAACATGATGCATCTGTATTTTCTGAGTGATCTCCGGCGCGCAACACCGGCGCTTGTGGCGATTTCCGGAACGGCAACAAACACCAAATGGCTCCTGGCCTTATCAGGCGTGGCCATCGTCGTTGTCCTGTCCATTCGCTGGTTTATAAAGACATTCATCAAAAAGAAAAAATAAGGTTATTTTGAAATGAAGTTGTTGAACTTTCAATCTGTTGCCGGCGAAACGACGTTCTTTGAGTTGTCGTCACGGGATTGAACGGGGCTGGACAAACATGTCCAAAACGCTTTCATGCTAAGCGAAAAGTATATTTGGGCAACACTCAGTGGATATGAATCAAGAAAGATTTTGAAAGTTGCGTATGCAATCTTCCAAAGTTTGTTTGGTTCGGGACATGTCTTGGGGTTTTACTTCCATCGTAATGGTCGAATCATAACCCTTGTTAACCAGAGATTTTATGATTGCGGCGTAATCGACTGAGCCTTCACCAAGCGCCAGATGGAGGTCGTCTTTAACACTCGTACCGCCGCGGTTGTCATGAACATGCATATGAGCAATGCGGGGAAAACAATCTTCTGTAAAACGAAAAGAAGTATTTTGTTTCGCCAGAAGCTGGGCATGCCCGATATCAAGGGTCATCCTCAATTCCGGGATCGCTTCAAATGCCGGTCCGAAGCTCTCCGGGCGTTCGGTCAGGTTTTCAATGCATACGGTAATTCCATACTGGTTGCCGTAGTTCACTATGCGGGAAAGCAGTTCAATTTTCCCGCGAATAAGATCGGCCGGAGCCCAGCGGTTATCCATCCAGAAATGGATGGTCGCTTTGCGGATGTCGAGTTGTTCTGATATTTCCATCAACGCTTTAATACGGGGAAGAAATTTATCCCGAAGTACTTCCAGATCAAAAGGATTATCTTCGTTAGGATAATGTGCGAGAAACGCGGTGCCATAGGTGTTTTTTATTTCCAGAAGCTGAGGAATCCATCCGGAAACAACGGCAGGATCATCAAGAGAAATTTCAAGGGTAGGGTAGCCGAACTTGCTTACCGTGACAATCTCTTCCATGTTATGGGCTCTGCCGCCGATGGTGATCATGGCTTTAAAGCCGTCCTTCCTGTTTTAAACGGGAAATAATATTTTGCAGTTCGGGAATCTTTAGGGTTGCCGCTTTTTCACCTTCAAAAATCGCCTCATTAAATTTATCCATGTCCGTGGACCCGATATCCCGCACGTCAGGGCGGATGACTATGTCGGCATTCTTGATCTGATATTCAGCGATTTTGGAGTACATGATATTGACGGATTTCTTCATGGTATCCATTATTCCATCCGGAACGTCTTTTCTTAGGCCGCCGGAAATATCCACAGCGATGACAATATCCGCTCCATTGCGGCGGGCCGCGTCAACGGGCACGGGACTCACCACGCCGCCGTCAACGTAGGTATTGCTGCCGATTTTCAGGGGATGAAAAACCGCCGGAACCGAGCAGCTGGCACGCACGGCCATACCCGTGTTGCCTCTGTCGAAAACCGCTTCTTCTCCCGTGGCTATGTTCGTGGCTACGGCATAGTAAGGGATTTTGAGCTTTTCTATAGGAGTATTTTTGACATTGGCGTTAATGAAATTTTCCAGCTTATCTCCTTTAATAAGCCCGCCGCTCCATACCTTCCAATCATAATCAATGACATTATCCTTATCCATTTTCAAAGCGATGGCCTGCAGTTCAAAAGCGGATTTACCCGATGCGTATAAGCTGCCGACCAGAGAACCTGCGCTGGTTCCCACGACCATGTGTATGGGAATCTTCTGCGCTTCCAGCACCTTGAGGACGCCAATATGCGCGAATCCCTTGGATCCGCCGCCTCCCAGGACGACCGCTATTTTCGCCGGTTTGGTGGAAGCAGGCGAGGCCGAATGCATCAGAGAGCAGGAGCTCAGCGTGAAAGTTATAAAAACTATAAGCAAAGCTATTTTTAGCTTTGCGCAATTACGTAAATCAAAAATATTCTGAATCATATGCTTTATCCTCGAAATAAAGAAAAGTTTTATTTCTTTTACAGCTTTTTCCCCTCTGTATAACTCTGCAAATATTTATTGAACCTTTCAACTCCAAATGATCATCGAAAATAGGGCCTGTGCTCACGCAGCAAATCGGCAAATTGATCAGACACGACAGGCTTGCTGAAATAAAAACCCTGCATTTCGTCGCACACATGTTCACGAAGGAATTCCTGCTGCTCTATGGTTTCTACGCCTTCGGCAACAACGGTAAGGCTTAGAGTCTTGCCCATGGTAATGATCGCTTCGGTGATGGCCTTATCTTCGGAATCCTGCGGGAGATTGCGAATGAAAGACCTGTCCACCTTGAGCGTGTCAATGGGGAAGTGTTTTATCTGAGCCAGAGACGAATAACCGGTTCCGAAATCATCAATGGCCAGGCGGATACCCATTTCCTTGATTTTGGTCAGGAGTGCAATCAGTCGAGAGGGATTGTGCATGACCATACTTTCGGTGATTTCCAATTCTAAAAGATTCGGCGACATGCCGGTTTCCTTCAATGTGACCCTGATGTCTTCTAAGAAATTGTCGTCCGTCAGTTGACGAAGCGATAAATTCACCGCCATGCAGACGGCGGGCAGCCCCTGACGTTGCCAGGCGACATTCTGGGCGCAGGCCGTTTTCAGCACCCATCTGCCGATGGGCACGATAAGCCCTGTTTCTTCTGCCACGGGAATGAATTGCGTTGGAGTTACCGAACCCAGCAATGGGTTATCCCAGCGCAGCAGGGCTTCCACGCCGGTTATTTCATCTGTTTTGAAATCCAGCCTGGCCTGATAATTCAGAGAGAATTCTCTGCGTTCCAAAGCAACACGAAGATTTGTTTCGATTAACAGACGTTCATTGGCCGTTGTGTGAATATTTTCCGAGTAGAACTGAAAGTTGTTCTTACCTTCCTCCTTGGCATAATACATGGCGACATCAGCATTTTTCATCAGGGATTGTTCGTCCCGTCCGTCTTCCGGGAAAATGCTTATGCCGATACTGGCTGTAACGCGGCATTCCTCACCCATCAGAACCATCGGTTTAATAGCGGTGGCAAGTATTTTGTGTGCAACATTTCTTACCTGATTCAGGTTGTTGAAATCTTCAATGAGGATGATAAATTCATCACCGCCAAGACGGCCGACAACATCAACATCTCTCAACGATTTTCTGAAACGCTTGGCAATTTCCTGCAGCAGCAGATCTCCCGCCTCGTGCCCCAGAGAGTCGTTGATCGTCTTGAAGCGATCAAGATCGATGAAGAAAACGGCCAATTGTCTTTTATGACGCTTCGCGGAAAGAATGGCCTGATTCAGCAATTGAATAAACATTAAACGGTTGGGCAGACCGGTCAGGGCATCGTGGGTAGCCATATAACTGAGTTCCTGTTCTATCCGTTTACGTTCGGTGATGTCCCGTATAACTCCTTTAAAGCCGACCGGTTGATCCGATGAATCTTTTCGTAAAGATACGGACGACTCAATATATCTTTTCGTTCCGTCCTTTCTGATAATCAGCCAATCGAATCCTTCGACGGGGTCGCCTGTTTTGTAAATATTATTAAACGTATGAAAAACATTGTTTGAATTATCTTTATCTGAGAACTGCTTGTAATTCGCGCCAGCCAATTCCTCTTTGGAGCATCCTGTGATTCGGCATAAGGAATCGTTAAAAAAGGTAAAATTGCCGGCAAGATCGACTTCAAAATAGGCTTCCTGGATGTTTTGAAGAATACTTCTGTATTTTTCTTCGCTCTGGCGCAGCGCTTCTTCCGCCTGTATGCGCGCAGTGACATCGCGAGTGAATCCCTGAAACGCGACGGGTTTTCCTGCCGAATCTTTTTTTAAAGATATTGATGCCTCAACGTATTTTTTTGTTCCATCTTTTCTTATAATCGGCCAATCGAATTCATTGGCGGGCACGCCGGTTTTATAAACGGTATTAAAAGTTTCAAAAAGTATTTTTACATCATCTTTATCGGTATAGCGCAGGTAATTCATGCCCATCATTTCCTCTTTCGAATAACCAAGGAGTGAACACGTTGAATGATTGAAAAAGGTGAAATTACCGGCGAGATCAACTTCGAAATATCCTTCTTCGATATTTTCAAGAATGGTTCGGTATTTCTCTTCACTCTGGCGGAGAGCTTCTTCCCCTTGTTTGTGCTGGGTTCTATCCCGAACAATACCGCGAAAAGCAACAATGCGGCCTGAAGCGTCTTTGATGGGTGTAATAGACGTTTCTAAATATTTTCTAAGCCTGTCTTTCGTAATAATTTCATATTCGAATTCTTTTTCTGATTCGCCTGTGGTGAATACATGGTGATATTTTTCATATATCCTTGCTGCATTTTCTTCATCCATCACATCGCGATAGGTCAGCTTTATTAATTCGTTTTTCGGATAGCCGTGCATTTTACTGATCGCATCGTTGAAAAAGATGAAGTTTCCTTTAAGATCGAGTTCTACGTAGCCGTCTTCAATGCTTTCAAGAATCCCCCTGTACTTTTCCTCGCTCTGGACGAGGGCTTGCTCCATCCGTTTCCGCTCGGTGATATCCATAAAACTTCCCAGTGCGGCTCGCTCACCTTTATAAACAATGGGCGTGACCGTTTCCAAGACCCACCTGACATCATTATTCTTATTGACGAACCTGTATTCATACGGTTCGGAATTATTAGTTTTTAAACCTTGGATGGCCTTATTTCTGACCTTATCTCTATCATCGGGATAAATATTGCTCAGCGAATATGTGCCAATAAGATCTTCCTCGGTATAGCCGGTCATTTTCTCATACAGCTCACTGGCATAGATGAATTCGCCATGCTGAACGATATAGATTCCGACGCCGGCTTTTGCTATAATATCTTTTGTCAGAAGGGCTAAATCGTCCTGCTGTGATTTTTTCTTATGATCGGATTTGTTTGCTGATTCCGGTTTTGTTGCCATAATCATTCAACCTTTGCCTATAAATATTTATTTTCTGATTGCAATAGCTTCGATTTCAATGAGCGCCCCTTTGGGTAATACACTGGCCTCAATGGTCGAACGTGCCGGCGGTTCTTCAGGAAAAAACCTGGCATATATTTCATTAACAGCAGGGAAATCGGTGATGTTTTTTAAAAAGACGGTTGTTTTGACAATATTAGACATGTCCAAATCGGTTTTGTTCAGTATCATTTTTATGTTTGTGAGAACCTGCCGGGTCGCTTTTTCAATATCGTTGATCATTTCACCGGTAGCCGGATCAACCGGCAGTTGACCGGAAATGAAAATAAAGTCATTGGCTTCCACGGCGGCGGAATAGGGCCCGGAAACCGGAAATTTGGTTGAGGCGATAATGTTTTTCTTCATTTATATCTCCTGTAATGATTGTCCTGGTATAAATGATTCTGTATAAATTTAGACTGTTTGCAGCATTCGTTCTATGGAAAGCCGGGCTTTATCCATAATATCCGGAGGCAATGTGATTTCGTAGGATAAATTCGTAAGAGAATGGAGAACTTTTTCCAGATTGATTCTTTTCATGTCGCGACAAGACGCTGCGTCAGTTGCCGGATAAAAAAGTTTATCCGGATTTTCTTTTTTTAATCTGTGAATGATACCGGTTTCCGTGCCGATAATGAATTCTTTTCCTCCGGATTCCCGTATATATTTGCTCATTCCTTCGGTGGAAGTGACAATGTCGGCAAGGTCCGTTATGACCGGTTTGCATTCAGGATGGACAATAACTTTAGCCTCAGGATGCAGACTCTTTGCATGCGTAATATTTTCCGGCAAGATTTCTGCATGGATTGGGCAGTATCCTTCCCAAGTGATAAAATCATGCCCCACCTGCGCCGAAACGTACCGGGCCAGGTATTTGTCGGGGACAAAAATAATTTCCTTGTGCTGAAGAAGAATTTTTTCAGCCATCATCAGGGCGTTGGCGGACGTGCAGCAATAATCGCACAGCGCTTTTACCGCGGCCGAAGAGTTCACATAGCACATGGTTACCGCATCAGGATGTTTTGCCTGAAGAGATTTTAACGCTTCGGGATTGATCATGTCGGCCATCGGACAACCGGCATCTTTATCCGGAAGTAATACCATTTTTTGCGGAGATAATATTTTCGCCGTTTCCGCCATGAAATGGACGCCGCAGAAAACGATTACCGAGGCGTTTGTTCGCGCCGCCTCGATGCTTAAGCCCAGCGAATCACCAACAAAATCAGCGATGTCCTGAATTTCAGGAAGTTGATAATTATGCGCCAGAATGACGGCATTTTTTTCTTTTTTTAATTGATTGATTTTATCAGCAATTTTCATAATTTCGCAATCTTGAAAACATTTTAATAAGACGGCTTTTCCGGTATCTGTGCATAAGCGATTAAATCAGAAAAATGCATTTGTCAAGGAATTAAGAGTCATCTTTTACCGGTACGAAATTAAAACGACCCTTTTTGCTAAGGGGGGGGCATAACAGAATCATCCGGAATTGTTTTTGTCTCATTTTTCTTCGGTTTGAATGTGTTTGTGTCGGAGAATATAAAGAGTTTGTCTCCGGGGGAAATGTTTTTGGCATTGGTGATGCCATTCCATTTCATTATCGCTTTCATCGAAACATGAAAGCGGCTGGCAATGGCGGATAAATTATCTCCTTTCTCCACCGTATAAATAGATTTTCCTTTTTCCTCAAGCCATTGCTTAAGCAGATTTCCATACCTTTCGGAAAATCCGGAAGCCGCACCCCTGGGAATCAAAAGGTCGTGTTTCCCGGCAGATAAAGAATAATTTTTTATGTGAGGATTAAGATCTTTAATGACCTTGAAATAAGTATTTGCCGCCTGAGCAATGATATACAGGGGCACCGGCTGACTGACGGTTATTTCTATGCGATCAAATTGCACCGGCTTGTAAAGGTCGTCTTCGGTCAGGTGAAATCCGTATTTTTCCGGATTGGAAAGAATGATTTTGACCGCTAAAATTCTAAAAACATATCGTTGCGTTTCTTCATTTAAATAAAGCTGATAATAATTATTCACTTTCTGCATTAACATTTCCGTTTTCAGGCCGTCTTCCCCCATGTTATATGCGGCCGCCGCCAGAGTCCAGGAGCCGAAAAGCTCATGGAGGTCTTTTAAGTAAGCCATTGCGGCCTGTGTGGAAGTAAAAAAATTGCGGCGTTCGTCAATGTCGTTATTGATTTTCATGCCGTATCTGTTGCCGGTGGTTTCAATGAATTGCCAGAACCCCACCGCACCTTTGTGCGATGCCGCCAGGGGCTTCAAAGAGCTTTCGGCTATGACGATATATTTTAAATCATCAGGCAGGGAGTGATCTTTTAAATATTGTTCGATATAAGGGAAATAACGGTTAGAGCGTTTCAGCCATAAAATAACATCGTCGCTGTTATCCAGACATACCAGCATTTCCCTTTCCAGTCTTTCCTTTACATCCGCTTCCTTGAGAGGCACCGGTTCATTGCAAAAAGCCAGAGGCTCACTGATTTTAAGCGCCTGGATAAGCGATTGCCCGACTGATTGACGCCATCCTATTTGCGCTTCGCCGTTGACTGCGCCGGCGGTTATGATCGCGATAATCAAAAAAATTTTTAATAATGAATATAAACGGTTCAAGTCGCTTCCCCCGCGGTAATCATTGATATCCCTTTTACTCCGCCGGAAAGAAAACCATTCCCTGGGGGCGGGGTAAAAGATAAACAGCCAGGATGAGATTTGAGGCCTCACCAAAGCTTTTAACAAAGTTTACTAGGGAAGGGTGGCTTTGTCAAATTTTTACAAAATATAATTTAATGATTACCAACGCAATAAATGGCCGGTATTGTTTCCTCTTGCCAATGTATTCTGTTGATGTTATTTGAAATAACATGAAGAAAGTGATTAAAAATAAATTATTGTTTTCCGAAAAAGATATTCAACAAATAGAGCGTTTAGGGTTGGATTTAAACGCCGTGGAAAAACAACTGGCCATGTACCGGCATGGTTCAAATTATTTGGAATTAAAAAGACCCTGCACGGTCAGCGACGGCATTTTTTCCTGTACGTCCGCGCAAAAAAAAAGATGGATATCTTTTTATGAAAAAGAGTCCCGGAAATATCAATTAATAAAATTTGTTCCGGCTTCCGGCGCCGCCAGCCGCATGTTTGCCGAATGGTTTTTAGCTCTGGAGTCGGGTGGATTTGATTCGCCGGCGCTCAATCAGTCATTTTTACGCAATTTTAAAAATTATCCTTTTTACGCTCTGATCAAACAGAACAAAAGTGCTTCCGAATTCATTGAGCAAAACAATATCGAGAACTTAATGGATTATGTTTTAACGGCCAAAGGATTGAATTTCGGCTGGCTGCCCAAGGCGTTAATTCCTTTTCATCTTTATGACGCGGAGGAAGCACGTACCGCTCTCGAGGAGCATTTGATTGAAGCCGCCCAATATATTCGAGGCGCGGATGATGTTTGTTATCTGCATTTCACCATTGCTCAGGAAAACAAAAAAGAAGTCACCGAAAAATTGAAAGCTGCACAATCCCGATACGAAAGTCTTTTCCGGATAAAATATAAAATCTCTTTATCGGTTCAGTCCCCGTCAACAAATATTCTGGCTGTTGATGAAAGCAACCTGCCGCTGCGGGATGCGGGAGGCAGGCTTGTTTTTCGACCGGGCGGTCATGGCTCTTTACTGGCGAATTTACAAAATCTTGATGCTGATTTTATCTTCATAAAAAACATTGACAACATCGCTCCGGAACATCTTTTGAAAAAAATTATTCCTTATAAAAAAATGCTGGGCGGCCTGGCCATTCATTTACAGAAAGAGATCTTTGCGAGTCTTCACCAGTTGGAGAGCGAAAAAATAAGCGTTTCCCAAATTGAGAAAATTATGGCTTTCTGCCAGGATAAGCTCAATATTGTTTTTTCGCGGTCCTTCGGGCGGCAATCACAGAAAGAAAAAATTAAAATTCTGTTTTGTCTTTTAAACCGTCCTCTGCGGATTTGCGGAGTGGTTAGAAATAAAAAAGAACCGGGCGGCGGGCCTTTCTGGGTGAACGAAAATGACGGCACGCAAACTCTTCAAATCGTTGAAGGAGGCCATGTAGATAAAAGCAAGCCGGATCAAGTGGCGGTCTGGTCCCGGTCGGAATATTTTAATCCGGTGGATATGGTTTGCGGAATAAAAAATTATAAAGGGGAAAAATTTGATTTGTCTGATTATGTGGACAAGGATGCCTATTTAATCAGCAGGAAAAATGAAAAAGGCCGCCGGATAAAAGCTCTGGAAGTCCCGGGTCTCTGGAACGGCGGCATGGCTTACTGGAATACCGTATTGGTGAAGCTTCCGATCATTGTTTTCAATCCGGTAAAAACCGTGAACGATCTTTTACGTCCTGAACATTTAATTCCGTGACACTTTAATTTCAGATTAAAGAATCCATCTTTCACAGTCTTCTTTTTTCGCCGCTATCGACTTGATTAATTTCGACGAATGATTGCGCTGGCAGACCACGTCGGCTTCCAGGTCATTGGGCGCGTCACTGTAGCGAACGCACAATGAGGCGGCCATTTGTTGATCCTTTTCATCGCCGTAAGGCACGACAACCAGCGGGCCGGGAAAATTGGCCATATTCAAAATTAAATCATCAGATACCGTCAGCTTCTTGATGGCTTCGTTATCCGCGTTGTTTCTGCCGACAATGATTTTGCAGTGGTCGCTGATCCGGAAATGTCTTCCGTATTTAAGCAGATCAAAGTCGCGAAAATTCCGGTCGCCCTGATATGAGAATAAATCACGCAGGCGGCGTGTAAATATCGGATCGGTAAGCAGGCATCCTCCCGCCGGCGGAGCGTAATTAACAATGCCGAAATCGGCAGCCATCTTTATTTGCTGTTTGCGTCCGCGTCCCTGAATGGAAAGCAATAGGGAGCGATCAATTAAACCTTCTCTTTCCGCTTTTATCGGATTAAGCAATTGAGCGCTCAAGGGTCGTAGAATATAGTCTTGATATCCGGAATTTTTAGCGACAACGTAAAGAGATTGTTTGTTTTGCGACATCGGCCGTTGGCCAAGGACTTCTCCGGTAATAATGAAATCGCTTCCGGTTTCCTCCATCTTTCTGCCGGCGATTTGCAGCATCAACGTGTGGCAGTCAATACAGGGATTCATATTTTTACCATAGCCGTAGCGGGGGGATTTGAGCATCTTCAGATGCTCGCCGGTAATATCTTCAACGAGCAGGGGTAATTTTATTTGCCCGGCGGCGGCTTGCGCTTTTTGAGCGTTAAAAAAAGGTGTGGTAAATGTCACGCAGAGAAGGTCAATGTTTAGCCTGCGAACAAATTCCGCCGCCAATATGCTGTCTAATCCCCCGGAAAAGAGGGCAATAGCCTTTACCATAGAATATCCATTAAATAATTATTTATTCATACCGGCAGAGATGAAAGAAGAGACGCAATCTGAGGATAATCTTTTTGGAAAACGCCGCAGCTTTTCTTTGCGTATTTGCGGTAAATCGATAAAATCATCAATATTGGGCAATGTTCACCGACCATACCTCTTGCAGTAAACCGCGCAGTCCCTGATCCATATCAAAATTAACAACGAACAAATTCTGATTAATTTTAGTTCCGCTGAATTTCAGCGTATAAGGCGCCTGACTTTTATCCAGCCCGGAAAATATAAAATTACCGGAAGTGAAAGGAATATTAAGATTGCGCAAAATATTTTCCATCATATTCCTGGGAGAATCGCTATCGCTGACGAAAATGGTCTCATTGCCGGCCTGTCTCAGCGCGTTGGTAAATTGTTGAGAAATGTTCTGTGAATAGATAATATATTTTTTGTTTTCTTTCTTAACCAGAACATCGGCCTTCAATGACAAATTAAAGCCGTCTTTCACTGTGTCGAATATTTGAATATCAACGTCTTTTTCAGCACTCAATCCTAAATATGAAACCAGCGCGTAAGAAAAATCTTTAGCTGATGTTGTCGGGAAAACCGGCGCCGGAGGCAGGGCATAGACTTCTTCCGGTTTGCCGACAATACCCGTCTCATCGGAAATTTCAGTAATAATTAATCCGTTCTTTTGATAATAGTTCTTGACGGACCTGGGCAAAAGCAGATTGTTTTCATAAATGGAACGCAGTCCCTGGATTGTCTGGGGCGGCTGCTGCGGAAGAGATTTTACAATGACCCAGTCGACGATGACTTCTACCGGCGGCATTGCGCCTAAAATCAACGGTTTATCGCTTTTTATCATACGGTAATTATTTGTTGTATTGATAATCTTTCTTAAGATCGTAATGACGTCATCGTTCTTGTCTATTTTGACCAAAGAGTAGTTCGTCCAATTGTCGCCGATCATCTTTTTTAAATTATGCTGGGCGCGATTCTCCAAATCGAGAAACACGATCGTGTTATCGTCGAATTCAATCAGCGGAATTTTAGAACAATCAATGGTGACCTGACCTGCTTTGGGTATGGGCAGATAGTAATTGCCGGTTGTGGTAATTGTTCCGTTCATCTGGTTAATGACCTGTTTCAGAACGGCCATGCGGGCTTCCGGCGGCATAAATTTCTTTTCTTTAATTTCGATGATCTTGTCCGGTTGACTGAATTTTTCTGATAGTCTGGCTGTTTCCCTCGCCACCGGTTTGATTTCTTCCGGAGTTTTAACAAAGATAGTTTTCCCCGGCAGCTTTATAACTGAGCCGGCGTAAATTTTGTTCACATTTTTAATACTGGGATTCATTGACTTGATGGTTCTCAGCATTTTGCCGATATTCGTTTCGGTTTTTAGCTGGCGGTGAATGATTTTAGATAAAGTATCTCCACTTTTTATTTTGTAATATTTTAATCCGGTGTGAGAAATTTTAGGATTAACGGCGGTTTGGTATCCTGCTTCATTTTCCTGTGTTTCTGTGAGCGGTTTCCCGGGCAGAATCAGCTTTTGTCCCGCTTCAAGATTATCGAGATCTGATATATCGGGGTTGAGTTCCTTAATAAGCTCATAATGACGGGATATATTTTCTTCGGTAACACCGGGAAGGGTTTTGATGATCGTTGAAAGATCATCTCCTGTTTTAACAGTGTAAGTATATAATTTTTTTGAATGTACAGCTGTTTTTTTTAATTTTATTTGAGCAGTATCTTCTTTCGCTGTTGCCGGTAAGCAAATCAAGGTGGCAGAAAAAATAACTAACAATAATACAAAAACGTACCGCTTAATCATTAGCGCCTTCCCCTTACATAAGAGATTAAAAAACAAAAATACAGTATATTTATTACTCCAATTCATAAGAAAAGTCAATTCCTTATATTATATTGCCCTCAATGAAATTCTGAAGTTTATAGGACAGGAAAAGGATTAGAATCGGATTCCGAGGCGTCAAAAATTAATTGATTGAAGGGAGCTTTGGATTAAATCACTTTTTTCATTGCGGCAATGGCCACTTCAATTTGATCATCAGACGGTTCCCGGGTTGTTATTTTTTGGAGCATTAATCCCGGCCAGCTCATCATCTGTACAAGTTTCGAGTGGCTGTATTTGCCTGTAAAACGGATCGCCTCATAAGAAATGCCCGCCACAACGGGGAGGAGCAGAATTTTATAGATGACTCTGTGCAGAAAGTCCGGACGTCCCAGTAAAGAAAATACCAATATGGAAACAATCATCACAAAAAGAATAAAACTTGTTCCGCAACGGGGATGACGGGTGGAATAATTTTTAACATTTTCAACAGTCAGCTCTTCACCTGCTTCCCAGGCAAACACGGTTTTATGTTCGGCGCCGTGATACATATAAACACGCCGCATGTCCGTCATGAGAAGCGTAGCGGCCAGAAAACAAAGAAACATGCCGAGGCGTACGCAGCCCTCCAGAATATTTAAAAGAATAAGATTATCTATGTAGAATTTTATCTTTGTAAAGAAAAAAGCCGGCACGACGACAAAGAAAAAAATGGCAATAGAAAAACTTATGAGTAACGAAAGATACATTTCCCAGTCTTTGGGTTTTCTTTCTTCTTCCGAAAGGGCTATATCGGCAGAAAACATCAGACATTTAAATCCCACGACCATCATTTCAAATAAAGTAATGGTTCCCCGGACAAACATCCATCCAAGGATCTTGTAACGTTTAGTCAGCGGAATATATTCACGTTCCTGAAAAACAATTTCCTTGTCGGGCCGTCTAACGGCTGCGGCGATTTTATTACCGTGGCGCATCATAACGCCCTCGATAATTGCCTGTCCGCCGGCGATGTCTTCATGTTTTGGTTTGGATGGCATATATATTTATTCTACTTTAATTAAATTTTTATGTTTGTTTATAGTATTTGACGAGTAGTGTCAAATCATGATTTTTAAATTCCTTGTTGCAAGATGAACCTTCGATGATATAATACCTCACATTTCAAAAAAATAAAATATAAGGTGGTTAGAATGAATGCAACTGACTTGTTTATAAAGGAATACCAGGAACGTTTCGAGAAAAAAATAAAGGAAAATGAAATCAACTTGCTGGAACACTGGAAAACGCAATTAGACAAGGTTATCGCTATGCGTCCCGACGGTGTTGCGTCAATGCAGTTGCAAATAACGAAAATATCGGACATGATGGCTAACCGGATCAAAACATTGAAAAAGGAATAAAATGGATAGTATCGCCAATTTTTTGTTTGAGGTAGGAATGCTCAGCAGAACGCCGCGGAGCGGTTATCAGTTTCTGGGCAGCGGCAATGAATCGGTCGCCGAACACGTTTTGCGCACCGTATTTGTCGGTTACACGCTTTGTAAAATGGATGATTCCCTGGACGAGTTTCGCGTATTGAAGATGTGTGTTCTTCACGATTTGCCTGAAGCGCGTACCGGCGATATGAATTATGTGAATAAAAAATACGTCAATGTCGATGAAGAAAAAGCCGTTAAAGAGTTAACGGATGAACTTTTTTTCGGTGAAGATATCCGGTCGGCGATAGAAGAGTTTAATGCAAAAGAGACAAAGGAATCATTAATCGCGCGTGATGCCGATCAGATCGCTCTCATCCTGCAATTAAAAGAATGCGGCGATTTAGGAAATAAATATTCGGACGAATGGATCGATTTTGCGTTGCAGAGATTAACGACGGAGAATGGTAAAAAACTTGCCGATAGAATTACGAAGACAGATTCCTCACTGTGGTGGTTCAAAGAAAAAGGATCATGGTGGATAAACGGAAATAGCCGGTAAGCCTTTGTGATCGTTCATAGGATGGATTTGATGATTCATAAAAAAAATATTTTGTTTTTCTCTTTTCTTCTCCTGTTGGGTATTACCGCCTGTGCCGGTCACTTCGGCGGGACGGTCATATCGCAGCCGGATGAATACAGCCATGTTTATGAAGCCAAAGAAATAGTTATTCTCCGGGCGATTGCCGGTGTTTTTAAGGAAAAAGATATCGGGACGAATGTCAGGATAGATTTGAAAAATCTGCGGGTTGATTCGGACTTTCGGGAATCCGGCGATTGGCGGACGAAATCAATCGCCCGCGTCAAACGGCTCAACTGGAAAGAATGTGAGGTCGGCCTTTCCGTGATTACGGAGAAGAAAACAAACACAGGATGGAAAATGCAGCGCCTTTTACAGAAAGAACAATATGACACATTTTTTAGTGTGATTGATTTGAAGATTTATGAAGAAATGTCCAAGATAGAATAATACGGCAAACATTGAAAGGGGGAGGTATGGAAGCCAGGAAAAAAGTATCAGGAATGCTGGAAGAGTTTAAAAATTTCGCATTTAAAGGTAATGTCGTTGATCTTGCCATTGGTGTGATTATCGGAGCAGCATTCGGCAAGATTGTAGATTCCCTTGTGAAGCACATCATCATGCCTTTTGTCAGTGTTTTGATGCCCGGTAATCAGAGTTATCTGACCTGGAAATGGGTGCTTAACGGCAAGGACGTTCCTTACGGATTGTTTATCGGAGAAATCGTCAATTTTCTGATAGTCGCTTTGGCCTTGTATATCTTCATTGTCAAATTTATCGGAATGATCATGAAAAATAAGCAGCAGGAAGCTGTGGCGCCGCCATTGACGAAAGATCAGGAATTGCTTACCGAAATAAGAGAGCTATTGAGAAAATAACCGGATTCCCGCGTATTTATCAGGATTAAGATCCTGTTTTTTAAAGATAAACTCAAAGCAGCTTCCGGCTTATGGATAGCTGCTTGAGTTTAATATTTTGGAGATAAATCTTTTGCCTATTTGTCTCTGTTGGCAAAGAAATTCATTAAGAAATCCGAATCTTTGGGCGATAAGTCAAATTTTAAAATCGCCTTTTCCAAAAGCGTTTTTATCGGCTGATTATCATCTTCCAAACTTATGGATATCCATTTGATTGCTTTTTGTACCTGTTCTGATTCCGGCATAATCGTTGCCATAAAGAGATCCTCCTCATATAATCAAAAAATTTAACAGCATCTGGTATTTATCGCATTATAACGAACACTGCTTTTAATTATCCTTATCATAATATAAATTAGTTTAGAAATTAATTTTTTAATAATTTGAATTTTTTTAAATAATATATAAAATTTAAAAAAATAAGTATTATTTTAAATTAAAAAACGATCAGGAGAAATTTATGAAAAAGTCTTTTGGCGCCAAAACGCTGACTTTCCCCACACCCGTCTGGTTAATAGGGACTTATGACCAAAATGGCAAACCCAATGCGGCGACCATTGCCTGGGGAGGGGTCTGCAGCTCCATACCGCCGTGTCTGGCTGTCTCGTTAAGATCGGCTACTTATACTCACGGCAACATCATGGAGCGCAAGGCCTTTACGGTCAATGTCCCTTCATCCGCTCAGGTCGAAATTGCCGATTATTGCGGCATGGTTTCCGGCAGAAAGGTTGATAAATTCGCAGCGGCAAAAATGACAGCCGTAAAAAGCGAAAAGGTTGATGCTCCTTATATTAATGAATTCCCAATGATTCTGGAATGCAAACTCATTGATTCAGTCGAGATCGGCATTCACACGCATTTTATCGGTGAGATTATCGATGTCAAGGTTGATGAATCAATGCTGGGGCAAGATGGACTGCCGGATATCTTAAAAATCAATCCGGTGCTTTACGGACCGGAAATACAATCCTATTATGGTGTGGGAAAATATCTGGGGAAAGCTTTTTCCGTGGGTAAAAATTTGAAATAGCCATTGCTAAATAAAAAAGAGTGTATAAGTTACTGAAAACAAGAAATGAAAGGAGATGAATGATGGGTAAATCAATTAAAGGAACAAAGACAGAAAAAAATTTACTGGCTTCGTTTGCCGGTGAGTCACAGGCCAGGAACCGCTATACTTTTTTTGCCAGTGCAGCTAAAAAAGAAGGCCTTGAACAGATTTCGCGCATTTTCCTGGAGACGGCGGAAAATGAAAAAGAGCATGCAAAAGTATTTTTTCAATATCTTGAAGGCGGGGAAGTTGAAATTACGGCCGGCTATCCCGCAGGCGTAATCGGCGACACGAAGAGCAATCTGGAGGCGGCGGCCGCCGGAGAGAACATGGAATGGACGACGCTTTATGCCAATTTTGCCAACATTGCCAAAGAGGAAGGCTTCCCCGAAATTGCCCGTTCTTATGAGCAAATATCGAAAGTTGAAAATTTCCATGAAAAAAGATACCGCAAGCTGGCCGCCAACATTGCCGGCAGCGAAGTATTTAAAAAGAAGACATCAACAAAATGGCACTGCATTAACTGCGGATATGTGTATGAGGGAGATGAAGCGCCCAAAGAATGCCCCGCCTGCAAGCACCCGCAATCGTATTATGAGGTTTTAGCGGAAAATTATTAAATTGTAGATAAAAGATTTTATATAATAGCCTCTGGAATCTACAGCGTAATGCTGTTGTGATTGCAGGGGCTGTTTATTTTTCACCGGACGGAAGTTTGTTCTTCTTGACAGCTAAGGTAAAATGCCATAAATCAAAAAAAGTTTTTCCAAAAGGAGTTAAGTTTTTATGACGACCAAGAGACAGCTTCGGTCTGAAACTATCAAAGAAAAGAAGACAAAGAAATCAACAAGAATTATTTACTTGTCGGTTATCCTCGGTGGAATATTCGTTTTGCTGGTCGTTTTTTTTGTGACATTATTCAGCGCCTTGTTTCCTCCGGTGGACATGGACGCCATGAAAAAGAAAGAAAAACAAATCGCTAAAATTTATTTTTCTGACGAACAGGAACGTTTTTTAAGGCCGGAAAAACGTTATGTTGTCAAGGAAGCCGATGCGGCGTTGCAGGCCAGAGAAATTGTTCAAGCCCTGCTTGAAGGATCCAAAGATAAATTGGTTAATACCTTTCCTCACGGTGTTGCCGTCCGGGATGTAAAGATAGATGGAGAAGTTGCTTTAGTTAATTTCAGTAAAAGCCTGACCAAGCTGCATCAGGGCAGCTCCGCTTCGGAGATGGCTACAATTTATTCCTTAACAAATTCTATCACTGAAAATATTCCCGGTATTAAGAAGGTAAAAATATTGGTGGAAGGCAAAGAACTTTCCTCCATCAAAGGTCATATTTCTACGCGGAAGGCCTTTTCTCCTGATCTGGAACTTATTATTTCGGAAAAATAGTTGATTATCTTATGGCAGCAAAATCGAAAATATCCCGCACGCGCAATATAGGCATCATTGCTCATATTGACGCGGGGAAAACGACCTTTACGGAAAGAATCCTTTATTACACCGGCAAATCTTACAAGATGGGCGAGGTTCATGACGGTGAAGCCGTTATGGACTGGATGCCGCAGGAGCAGGAAAGAGGCATCACGATTACATCGGCGGTGACCACCCTGGTATGGAATAATCACGACATTCATGTCATTGACACACCGGGACATGTCGATTTCACTATCGAGGTGGAGCGTTCGCTGCGCGTGCTGGACGGCGCGGTGGTTGTTTTCTGCGCTGTGGGTTGTGTGCAGCCTCAATCGGAAACCGTATGGCACCAGGCGGATAAGTACGGTGTTCCCAAGATCGCCTTCATCAATAAAATGGACAGGGTGGGCGCGGATTTCTTCGGCACGGTTGAAATGATGCGGGAACGTTTTGCTTCCATTCCCGTGGCCATCCAGATTCCCGCGGGCAGTGAAGATAATTTTCGGGGGGCAATCGACCTGATCGATCAAAAGATGCTGGTCTGGGATGATTCAACGCACGGGATGGAATTTTCAACGGAGGAAATTCCTGAGGAATTCATCGATGAGGTAAAATTAAAACGTGAAAAGATGATAGAGACGCTTGCCGAAGCGGATGATGTTCTGGCTGACAAATATCTTAGCGGTGAAGAAATTACCCCTGCCGAAATAAAGGAAGCTTTGAGAAAAGCGACTATATCTCTAAAAATAGTTCCTGTACTTTGCGGCGCAGCTTTACGTAATAAAGGCATTCAA
The DNA here is from genome assembly GCA_002840555.1 of Deltaproteobacteria bacterium HGW-Deltaproteobacteria-13. Classification (GTDB taxonomy): domain Bacteria; phylum Desulfobacterota; class Syntrophia; order Syntrophales; family Smithellaceae; genus Smithella. The sequence goes on along the minus strand of PHBJ01000002.1, from coordinate 197,184 downwards.
CCGGTGCTTGATGCCATCATCAATTATCTTCCTTCTCCCGAAGATGTTCCGCCGGTCAAAGGGATTAATCCTGTCACTAAAAAAGAAGAGGTCCGGCACAGTTCCGATAAAGAACCTCTTGCCGCGCTGGCTTTTAAAGTTATGCTGGATGAAGGCAGGAAGCTTACCTACCTGCGGATTTATTCCGGTAAAATTCATGTTAATGACGAGGTTTATAATTCAATTAAGAAAAAGCGGGAAAAAATCGCCCGTCTTTTACGCATGCACGCCAATAAACGGGAAAGAATTGATTCTGCTTCCGCGGGGGAAATCGTTGCCGTCCTGGGTTTAAAAACAACGACAACGGGCGATACGCTTTGTAAAGAAGAAAATCCGATTATGCTGGAGCTGATCGAGTTTTACGAGCCGGTCATCAGCCAGGCCATTGAAGCCAAAACGCCGGCCGATCAGGAGAAGCTGACCATGGCCCTGGAAAAGCTGGTAGAAGAAGATCCGACGTTGAGGGTAAAGTATGAAGATGAAACCGCGCAAACGATCATTTCCGGCATGGGAGAACTGCATCTGGAAATTATTGTTGATCGTTTGCTGCGCGAATTCAATTGCCATGTCAATGTCGGCAGGCCGCGGGTTGTCTATCGTGAAACAATTCAGAAGAAGGTGGAAATAGAAGGAATCTTTGAAAAGGAACTGGGCGATAAGAAACACTTTGGCCATGTACGGCTTTCCCTTGTTCCGATCAAGCGTGGTTCCGGAATTGAAATAATCAATAAAATTGATGACAGCATAATTCCTGCTGAATATTATGAAATGATTGAAGAGGGCATCAGGGAATCGACGATGAACGGCGTATTGAACGGCTATCCGGTCATAGATGTCGAAGTGACCATTACCGGCGGCTCTTTCCGGGAAGGCGAATCTTCCGCTCAGGGTTACAAGATCGCGGCGGCCACCGCTTTCCGTGACGGATGTAATCTTGCCGATCCTATTATGCTTGAACCGATTATGATGGTTGATATCATTACGCCCAGTGAGTTTATGGGGGATGTGATAGGTGATATCAATGGCCGCAAGGGCGAGATTCAATCCGTTAACCCCAAGGGAACGATCAGCGAGATTAAAGCCAAGGTTCCTTTAAAGGCCATGTTTGGTTATTCCACCGATTTGAGATCATCCACACAGGGACGTGCCGTTTTTTCCATGATTTTTTCAGAATATAACAAGGCGTGAATGATTTCAGCCGTCTTATCTTATTTAAATTATTGCCCTTAAATCAGGTTTCCATCAGAATACACACCCCCAAAAATATTTTAATTATTCTCTTGATAATTACTATATGTAGTAGTATTATCTAATCCAACCCCAATATATAGCGTAATGTGGAGTTAATGTTCTTTAATTTTCTTATTATTATGGAGTAGTGAATGAATTTAAAAATCAAAAAAAGAGATGGCCGGTTAGTCAAATTTAATGCGGATAAAATTACCAACGCCATTGCCAAGGCTGGAGCTGCGACAGGCGAGTTCGATGCAAAAGAAGCGCATAAATTGACGATCAAGGTTTTAAATCTTGCCGAAAAGCTCTTTGACAGCAAAATTTTAACGGTTGAAGAGATTCAGGATGTTGTGGAAGAGGTTCTCATCCTTACGCCTTATCGGAAAACGGCTAAATCTTATATTATTTATCGCGAGCAGCATTCCCGTTTGAGGGATATTACCAACAAAATGGAAGTTGATCTGGTCGATCAGTATTTGAAGAAAGCTGATTGGAAAATAAATGAAAACAGCAATATGGATTACTCGTTGCAGGGTTTGAATAATTATATATCTTCAGAAGTCAGCAAGGTTTACTGGCTCAATGAAATATATTCTCCGGAAGTCCGCAAGGCTCACAGTGACGGCGATTTTCATATTCACGATTTAAGTCTGCTTTCCGTTTATTGCGTAGGCTGGGATTTGTATGATTTGCTATTGCAGGGATTCAAAGGCGTATCCGGTAAAGTGGAAAGCAAGCCGGCCAATCATCTGCGAAGCGCTTTGGGTCAGGTGGTAAATTTCTTTTATACGCTGCAGGGAGAAGCCGCGGGAGCGCAGGCTTTTTCCAACTTCGATACATTGCTTGCTCCGTTTATCCGCTATGATAATTTAACCATAAAAGAGATTAAACAGGCCCTGCAGGAATTCATTTTTAACATTAATGTGCCGACGAGAGTGGGCTTTCAAACGCCTTTTACCAATGTCACGCTGGATATGACCATACCCAAATATTATGCTGATCAGAGTGTCATCATCGGCGGTAAGCCGCAGAAAGAAACCTATAAAGAGTTTCAGGCAGAACTGGATCTTTTCAACAAAGCTTTTTTGCAGGTGATGGCCGAAGGCGACGCCAAGGGAAGAGTTTTTACATTCCCGATCCCGACATACAGCATCACTAAAGATTTTAACTGGGACAATCCCAATATGAAGGATTTATGGGAGATGACGGCCAAGTACGGCGTGCCTTATTTTTCCAATTTCATCAATTCCGACATGAATCCGGAAGATGCCCGCAGCATGTGCTGCCGTTTGCGCATCGACAATCGTGAACTGCAATTGAGAGGCGGCGGACTTTTCGGCTCCAATCCGCTTACCGGCTCCATCGGCGTTATCACCATCAATATGCCGCGTATCGGCTATCTTGCTAAATCCAAAAAAGGCTTTCTGGAGCAATTGAGCAAGCTGATGGATGTTGCCAAGGAAAGTCTGGAGACCAAGCGGAAGGTGCTGGAGAAATTTACAGACGGCAATCTCTATCCCTACACGAAATATTACCTGCGAAGCGTCAAGGAAAGATTCGATGAATACTGGAAGAATCATTTTTCGACAATCGGTCTTGTTGGCATGAATGAAGCCTGTTTAAATTTGCTGGGAGTGAACATTGCTACGGACAAAGGTCAGGAATTCACAAAACAGGTTCTTGATTTTATGAGAAAGAAGCTTATCGATTTCCAGAAGGAAACAGGAAACAATTATAATCTGGAATCAACGCCGGCGGAAGGGACTTCTTATCGCTTGGCCAAAACAGATAAAGAAAAATATCCCGAGATTATTACGGCCAGTGATGAGAAGTCGGACAATGCGGAACCGTTTTATACGAATTCCACGCAATTGCCGGTAAACTATACGGATGATGTTTTTGAAGCGCTGGATTTACAGGACGATATTCAAATAAAATACACCGGCGGTACGGTCTTTCATACCTTTGCCGGCGAGAGAATCGATGATCCTAAATCGGTAAAGAGACTGATTGAGAAGATTTGCTGCAATTATCATTTGCCTTACATAACCTTTACTCCTACCTTCAGCGTATGCCCGTCGCACGGGTACCTGAAAGGTGAACAGGAAAAATGTCCGACGTGTGCCGATGATTGCGAGGTTTACTCGCGCGTGGTTGGTTATTTACGGCCGGTTAAACAGTGGAATAAGGGCAAACAGGAAGAATTTGATTCCAGACAGGTTTTCAAATTTAAATAAGTAGTTAATTAAAATTAGTAAACCTCCCCCGCAGTAAGCTGCGGGGTATCCCTAAATTCCCCCTCCCTCGATAGGAGGGGTGAGGGGAGGGTGAAGTACAGGACTGCAAGCTCGTCACCCCCACCTAATCTCCCCCATGAAGGGGAGGCATCCAGGCAATCCGTAGCATGATACGTGGAATTGCAGGTTAAAACATTGTACGCAATGCATTTGTGTTTCTAAAATGAAGGAGAAAAATGAAAATCGGCGGATTACAGAGAGTATCGCTTATTGATTATCCGGGATTAATTAGCGCGGTTGTTTTTTTGCAGGGATGTAATTTCAAATGTTCGTATTGCCACAATCCCGAACTGGTGGATCCACGCCTGTTTCAACCGTGCCTTAGAGAAAATGATATATTTGATTTTCTGGACACACGCAAAGGCAAGCTGGATGCTGTGTCCATCACCGGTGGTGAGCCCACACTTCAGGATAAACTGCCTGCTTTTATCAAACACATAAGAAAAATGGGCTTCGCCGTTAAAATGGATACCAACGGCTCACAGCCGAAGGTTATCAGGAATCTTCTTGCCGAGAAACTGCTCGATTTTATTGCCATGGATATCAAGGCGCCGCTGGAGAAATACAAGGATATCGTTAAAGCAACGGTCAATCCCGACTCCATCAAGGAAAGCATCAATCTCATTTTAAAAGCAAAAATCCCGTACGAATTCCGCACAACCATCGTGGAATCACAACTCGGAGAAAATGACATTCTGCAAATTGGGAAACTGATTGCCGGCGCCGACCATTATGTTTTACAAAACTTTGTGTCTACAAAAACTCTGGACAAAAAATTCCTGAAAGAAAAACCTTTTTCAGACGAAAAATTACAAAAAATCAAAAGTCATCTCGAAAAGCAAATTACATCTGTTACGATAAGATAAAAGTTGAAGGCGACACGTACAAGATACATATAAACATTAGGTAACTTATGGATGCTAAAAAAACTGAATATAAAGGAATAATCTTTGATTCAAAATCAGAAGCCGTGTTTGCAAGAACACTTGATCTTGGTGGACATCAGTGGATCTACCATCCACCAGAACATTGTAGTCACGTGTGGGATTTTCTAGTATTTCGTAAACATATGGGCGATAAATCAACGCCGCTATTTGTTGAATACAAACCAATAATGCCAACAAATACATACGTAGATGAATTAACCGAGAGAATGAGCGTCGATCCTAAGGAATCAGTAGTTGTTTGGGGCAATCCATGGGATGGGGTGGATCATAGCATTGACGGGCCACAAGAATGTTGTTACCGTGTATATCCTATTTTCTGTAGTCACGGAAAATACGGATGGGGTGACTTTATTCGTTTAGCAGATAACGGCGGCGACTGGCCTACCTCATACCGTCATGTGACATGGGATGTATTGGGTATTACAGAAGAAATGGCACAAGAGGCGAAAAATTTTAGGTTTGATTTAGTGGTGGTATAAAAACACCTAGGGACGAAGGTGATGGGGACGCCCCTAAAATACTAAGTTTCTAAGTGGTAACTTACATGCAACTTGGTATCAGATAAGCGCCAGGCTGTCAGCCACAGCCATGTCCCTGCGTCGGGCGCAAAAAGCCTTTTTTAAATTCCACAAGTTTATTTTTGATTAGTGCATTAATGATAGTTTTTTGTTCATGGGTATTACAAGAAATGAACAGGGAAGGATAATGGGGACGCCCCTAAAATACTAAGTTTCTAAGTGATAACTTACATGCAACTTGGTATCAGATCAATGCCATGCTATCAGATACAGCCATTTCTTGACATGTCGGGCGTAAGAAGCCTTTTTTAAATTCCACAAGTTTATTTTTGATTAACGCATTAATGATAGTTTTTTGTTCATGGGTATTAAGCAAGAAATAAACAGGATTGGTCTACCTTTTTTGTTTTGTCAGGAGTATAATATGACCATCAAAAAGGCGGCAAATAGATGTTGAAAAAGTCTGTGAATAAATCCGGTCACAAACAATTATAGGTGAAAAAATATTGGAGGCCTAAAATGCAGAAACGTAAATTGGGAAAAAGCGGCCTGGAAGTTTCGGCTCTGGGCTTGGGCTGCATGGGGATGAGCTTTTCCTATGGTCCGCCCAAAGACAAGAAGGAGATGACCGCTCTTCTGCATGCCGCCGTGGAACGCGGCGTCACATTCTTCGATACAGCGGAAGTCTATGGACCGTTCATAAACGAAGAACTTGTTGGCGAAGCTCTCGCTCCTTTCCGCAGGCAAGTGGTCATTGCCACCAAATTCGGATTCGATTTGAGTCCTGATCTCGATCCCCGGGGGATGAAGGGGGCGCCGGGACTGAATAGCCGACCCGAGCACATCAAAAAGGCCGTCGAAGGCTCCTTAAAAAGGCTCAAGATCGAAGTAATTGATCTGCTCTATCAACACCGCGTTGATTTGAGCGTGCCCATTGAAGACGTGGCGGGAACCGTAAAGGAGCTGATTGGGCAGGGCAAGGTCAAGCACTTTGGCCTGTCGGAAGCAGGCGCACAGACGATTCGTCGCGCGCACGCGGTCCAGCCGGTGACCGCACTCCAAAGCGAATACTCGCTGTGGACGAGAACCCCTGAGAAGGAAGTGATACCGACGCTTGAAGAACTCGGCATCGGCCTCGTGCCGTACAGCCCGCTGGGCAAGGGTTTTCTCACGGGAAAGATGGATGAGAAAACGACTTTTGATAGTTCCGACTTCCGCAACATCCTCCCGCGCTTTACGCCGGAGGCGCTCAAAGCAAATCAGGCCCTGATTGATCTGCTTGCCAGGATCGCCAAACAGAAGCAGGCGACACCTGCTCAGATCGCGCTCGCTTGGCTGTTGGCCCGGAAGCCGTGGATTGTTCCCATCCCGGGCACCACGAAGGTGAATCGACTGGAAGAGAACATCGGCGCAGTGGCAGTTGAACTTACACCGGACGATCTGAGCGAGATCGAAACCGCTACCTCCAAGATCACCGTACAGGGCGCCCGGTATCCGGAAAAGCTGGAACAGATGACCGGCCGCTGACGGTGAAATCATTGCAATTAACGACAAGAAAAGGAGATGCTCATGGCAAACAACGGCGAACAAAAGACACTAGATGATCTAAAGGCTGTAGCACCGGAATTTGCAAAGCTTACAGAAGACTTTGTTTTCGGTGATATTTGGAAACGTCCCGAACTTTCGCAGCGCGATAAAAGCTTAATCACTGTAACATGCCTGGTTGCGCTGAATCGTATTGAGCAGGTCGAGTTTCATCTTAAAAAGGCTTTTGAAAACGGACTCACGAAGGAAGAACTTGTGGCTGCGATTACGCATATTGCCATTTACGCCGGGTGGCCCGCTGCAGTCTCGGGATTTAATCACTTGAAGAAAGTAATTGATCAGCAATAAGTTGATTGATGGAGAGCGTCAATAATTGTTTTTTTATCTTTAAGCAAATCGGCGCCGTATCTTGATTTGTAGTTATTTAAATCAAATCCGGTTTTTTATAATGTGACTCTTCAAAACAATTATTTATTCTTAACCAATTGATGTTTAATAAGTGTTTGTAAATATTATTATTTTATAGTACTTTACTGATTAAGCAGCATGAAGATTGAAGTGAATTTTCCAGAACCGTTAACCGAAAACAATGGAGGTCCCAACGATGAAGGAATTGATTAAGCAAATCTCTCAATCTTTAGTTGATAATGCCGACAAAGTGGAAGTAACTGAAGTCATCGGTGATCAATCGTACATCATTGAGCTGCGTGTGGCAAAAGAAGATATAGGAAAAGTTATTGGAAAGCATGGCAGAACAGCCCAAGCCATCCGCACTATTTTGAGTGCCGCGTCCGCCAAGGCACATAAACGGGTAGTTCTGGATATTCTGGATTAAAAATGACGGACTTTATTTGGGAGTAACAGAATCTGCATCACAAAAAGATGTTTTGAGAAACCGGAAAAAGGAGTATGTAATGGGAGACAAGGGCGGCAAGAAAGATAAGGAAAAGGGTCAGAAACAGAACACCGAAAAACAAAAACAAAAGTCAAAAGACAAGTTTGACAAGCAACCGAAAAGAAAACCTTGATAGAAATCACGGTTCAGATATTTGCATAACAGCTTTGTCCTGTTGAAGTGCAAGATAAAAAGTAAGAGGTGAATTAGGATTGCAAATAAATCCACATAGAAACACAATACAAAGGAGGGTTAAAGATGCCGGAAGGAAAAGTAAAATGGTTTAATGCTTCGAAAGGGTTTGGTTTTATTGAGCAGGAAGGTGGTGGCAAGGACCTGTTTGTACATCATTCAGCAATTCAGGGGCAAGAAGGATTCAAATCATTGGCAGAGGGTGATCGGGTCAGTTTCGATATTGGCGAAGGCGCTAAGGGTCCTGCTGCCGAGAATGTTCGCAAGCTATAGAATCTTAGAAGAATGTGTTAAAATAAAAGGGTTCTGTTATTGCCCAGCGGCAATGAATGGCCGAAGTTCGTAAGTTTCGATATGTGTTGCCCCTTCAAGAGTTTCTGCTAATATGAATTGGCAAAACACGTCGAAGGGGGAATAGAAATGGTAGTCTGCTAAAAAGGTTTTAATCGTTTTTTATTAAATAAGCGCCAGACTGTCGGCGACAGCCATTCCTGCACGCGTAGGACGTAAAAATCCATTCTTTAATTCTACGAGTTTGTTTTTAATTAAAGCGTCAATGATAGTTTTTTTATCCACAAGCAAATCAATGCCGTATCTGGTTTTGTAGCGTTTTAAGTTAATGCCGGCTTTGGTGCGCAGGCCGAGAAACAATGCTTCCAGTTGCAATTGATCTGTCGAAAGATTTTCCATATCTTCTACCGGCATTTTGCCGGCGGCAATCTCATTTAAATACGTTTTAACGGTAGCTTTATTCCACCAGCGTTTGTTGCCCAGGAAGGAATGCGCCGCAGGTCCCAGGCCCAGGTAAGGCACATGCTGCCAGTATTTCTGATTGTGCCGGGATTTGAACTTATCAAGGCGCGCAAAGTTGGAAACTTCGTAGTGAAGGTAACCGGCATTTTCCAATACATCTGCCGTGGTGAAAAATAATTTCAATTCCGTATTTTCATCGGGCAACTTCCATCCTTCGGAAGAATATTTTTTATAGAGGGGTGTTCTATCGTCGAGTGACAGCTGGTAGCAGGAAATGTGTTCCGGCGCGAATGAAACGGCTTTTTGCAAAGTATTTTTCCACGATTTGATCCCCAGGCCATGAACTCCATAAATCAAATCTACTCCGAGATTATCGAAGCCTGCCGCTTTTGCTGCTTTTATCGCGGCAATCGCTTCCTTGCTCGAATGCCTGCGTTCCAGAAATCTTAAAATTTTATCATCGAATGATTGAATACCGATGTTTAAACGGTTTATTCCCGACTTGCGCAATGCCTGTAAATATTCAAGCGACACATCGCCGGGATTGACTTCGATCGTAATTTCAGCCTTACGGTCGATATCAAAATATTTATTTATCGTAGAAAAAAGATCATCAATCTGTCCAGTGGAAAGCAGGGAAGGGGTGCCGCCGCCAATGTAGATAGTGTCAAAAGATGAAAAGACATTGCGGTAATGTTTTATTTCTTTCTTTAGAGCCGCAATATATTCGGGAATAAGATCGACTGATTTGATCGAGTAAAAGCTGCAATAGCCGCATTTGCTGAGGCAAAAAGGAATGTGAATATAAAGCCCGGCCTGTTCTTCTTTCATAGGAATATTTTTAATAAATATTTGTAATTCCGTGCAAGCGAAGCGCGACACGGAATCCAGGATTATTTTTAATTTCTGGATACCGGACTTCGCCGGCATGACGACTTAGGTCGTGATTTCGTATATAATGACATAGTCGCTTTGCCGGAAAGACAAATGGTTTAATCGGTATCGGACTTAAGAACCGCCAGAAACGCGCTCTGCGGAATGCTTACGGAGCCAATCATCTTCATGCGCTTCTTGCCGGCTTTTTGTTTTTCGAGCAGTTTTCTTTTCCGGGTAATGTCACCACCGTAACATTTTGCCGTGACATCTTTGCGGAAGGCGCTGATGGTGCTGCGGGCGATGATTTCTCCGCCGATGGCGCCCTGGATGGCGATCTTGAACATTTGTTTCGGTATTTCCTCTTTGAGTCTGTCACAGGCCAGCAGGGCGCGCGAACGGGCGCGTTCGCGATGAACGATCTGGGAAAGGGCATCAACCTTTTCGCTGTTGACCAGAATGTCCATCAAAACCAGATTGCTGTCCCGGTAATCGATAATGTCGTAATCAAAAGAACCATAACCCTGAGTAACGGATTTGAAGCGGTCGTAAAAATCATAGATAACTTCGGCCAGCGGCATTTCGTAAGATAATTCAACGCGCCCGGGGCCGGTGTAATTCATGTTGGAATTGACGCCTCGCTTTTCCATGCAGAGTTTCATGACCGCTCCCAGGTAACGCTCGGGAAGCATCATTGCGGCGCGGATATAAGGTTCCTCGCCTTTTTCAATTTCGGAAGGATCGGGATAATGCGCGGGATTATCGACGTAAATAACTTTACGGTCTTTTAGCGTAAAGCGGTAACGCACGCTGGGCACGGAAAGAATGATGGAAAGGTCATATTCTCTCTCCAGGCGCTCCTGTACGATATCCAGATGCAGCAGACCTAAAAAGCCGCAGCGGAAGCCCTGTCCAAGCGCGGCGGAAGAATCTTTTTCATAAATAAAAGAGGCGTCGTTTAGTTTATATTTTTCCAGCGAATCGGCCAGATCCTGATAATCGTCAGAGGCGATAGGATAGATGGATGCAAAGACTACAGGCTTAACTTCCTTAAAACCGGGCAAAGGCTGGCTGCAAGGCCTGTCCTGCAGTGTAATGGTATCGCCTGTACGCACATCCGCGACGGTTTTCACGCCGGCGATAATGTAGCCCACTTCTCCCGCGCTGAGTTTGTCACGCTTGGTGCGGGTCAATAGAAAATGGCCTACTTCCTCCACTTTATAAGTTGTTCCGTTATACATGAATTTGATGATGTCGCCGCTTTTAACGGTTCCTTCAAACACGCGGCAATGAATGATCGTGCCGCGGAAAGAATCATACTTGGCGTCAAAGATCAAAGCAGCCAGAGGATTTGCAGCATCGCCCTTGGGCGGCGGAATGCGCGTGACAATGGCTTCCAGAATTTCTTCTATGCCGGTCCCTTCCTTGGCTGAGCATTTGATATGGAGATCCGGATCAAGCCCCAGTTCCGATTCAATTTCCTCCAACACCCGTTCAATATCGGCAGAGGGAAGATCTATTTTGTTGATGATGGGAATAATCTCCAGATTGTGATCGAGCGCGAGATATAAATTAGCTAAAGTTTGCGCCTGTACGCCCTGGGCGGCATCGATCAACAAAAGAACGCCTTCGCAGGAAGCCAGTGACCGGGAGACTTCATAGGAAAAATCAACATGGCCCGGCGTGTCAATCAGATTGAGGATGTAATTTTTGCCGTCTTTTGCGCGATAGGGCAGGGAGATGGCATTACTTTTAATGGTAATGCCCCGTTCCCGCTCAATATCCATATTGTCCAGAATCTGATCCTGAAAGTTTCTTTCATTGCAGACGCCGGTGAATTGAATCAGACGGTCCGCCAGCGTGGATTTGCCGTGGTCAATATGCGCTATTATGCTGAAGTTTCTTATATTTTCCATAACTGTGTTAAAAAAAGCCCTCCATGTTGATTCGGGGGGCTTTTTTATTTAATTTTACCTGACCGTTTAAGCCAGTTTTTTCATAAGTTCTTCGGATACTTCTTTTACGCCGACACTGCCGTCGACACCGATAACCTTGGTTCTGTCTTTGAAATAGTTGACCGCGGCTAGAGTTCCGGTTTTTGTGTCATAGTAAATGCCATGACGTTTATCAATTGCCGCCGTATCCTGATCATCAGCTCGGGCGGATAACTCTTCGCAACCGCAAACGCGGCAGGAAAGTTTGCCTGCTTTGTCATTGGGCTTGATGGCATCGATGAAAATATTGTTGGGATGGTTATTATCCGTTTTGCAAAGTCTGCGTCCCATGATGCGTTTCTTGGCTATTTCACGATCCAGATTAATTTCGATGACATAATCAAGATTGATGTTCTCTTTCTGCAGAGCCGCCCAGAGAGCTTCAGCCTGCGCCAGATTGCGGGGGAAGCCGTCTAAGAGCCAGCCTTTTTTACAATCATCTTCTTTGAGGCGATCAAGAATCATGGGAATGGTAATATCGTCCGGGACGAGTTCGCCGCGGTCAATAAATGCTTTTGCTTTTTCTCCCAGGGGGGTTTTCTTCGAAATGTTCTGCCGGAAGATAACACCGGTTTCAATATGGGGCACGCCATATTTCTTTTGCACTATTGCGCCTTGGGTTCCTTTGCCGCTGCCGTTGGGGCCAAATATTAAAATGTTCACTTTGAGACTCCTTTCATTAAAAATATAAAGTAGGCGTCTTATAATGTATTGAGCGGTTTTTCGCAATATAAAAGAATAGGATAAGAAACTGTTTAAAAACGCTCATCTGCTGTGTTGCACTGCAAACCGTACCGTTCAACGTATGTTCATATATGCCTCGCGATTCGATTTTTGCTCGCCTTGCATCTGAACATTTTTGTTCAGTTTTGAGATAGGTGGTTTCAGACAAACGCGAATATTTTATTTTGAAAATACATACTAGTGACAGGAGCATCCGGGCGGACAGGAGCTGGCTGAGCATGATGAACCGGTTGAACCTGATGAACCCTTCGAGTTTCTTCTGGCGGATACGGACATTACTTTTTCAGGGTTTTTTGTTCCGCATTTCGGGCACGAAATCTTTTTTTCTTCGGTCGATGAAAAGATCAGGCTTTCAAATATTTTTTTACACTTTTTGCATCTAAATTCATAAATAGGCATTTTTCATTGTCCCCGTGTCTTATCTTGTCATTAAAATATGCAGGAATTCAGTAATGTCAAGCCTGTCATATCGGTCTTCTCAAGGCTTTGGTTTCTCCTCCGATTTCTGACGCCCGCCGGTTTCCAGGTCTTTTATTGCCTGTTGAATGGCAATGCTTCGTTCCGAATTTTTAGGAAAATAATTGAGCGCTTCTTTGAAATGAAACAGAGCGCTTTCCTTCTTTTTCTCTTTTTTGAAATGCAGGCCAAAGTAGTAGTGAGATTCTCCCTGCTTGTTCAGTTTGCCGTAAGCCATGGCGATTTGATAATTAATATCGTCATTATCCTGTGAAGCGGTTTCTAATCTTAAAAAGCAATCCAGAGCCTTCTGATAATTCCCCGTCGCTAAATAAGCCTTGCCTAATGCATAAGTAACTTCATCGTTATCGGCATTTAAACCGGCAGCCCGCAGAAGATAGTTCTGCGCAAGATCGGCTTGTCCCGTTTTTAAATAAATTAACCCGATATTTTTCAAAACATCTTGATCCCGCGGCGATAAACTCAGGGCCTTCTGATAGTGAATAAGAGCGGAGCTTGTTTGTCCCAGTTGATCTTCAACGAAAGCAAAGGTGTAGAGCAAGTCAACATTAGCCGGATCTTTTTTTAAAGACTCTTCCAGTTGCCTGTATTTTTTGTTCAGTTCATCAGTCGTATCTAACGGAACAAGAACCTGGATCCTGTTGAAATTACCGATTATATTTTTTGCTCCTTTTTGAGGATATTGCGTTAAAATCAGACTGTCCATGTAGAAAATACGGTCGTCTGTACCCGGATGCGTCAGAAGGTAAGACGGCATGGTTTTAGAGAGAAACTCATTTTGCTTCATAATTTTGAGAAAATCGATCATTGCCGCGGGATAATAACCGGCGCCGACGAGATAACTTATTCCCAACCGGTCTGCTTCTTCTTCATGTTCACGCATAAATTTAAGAGTCAGGGTGCTGGAGCCGGCCATGGAGAAAGCGGCGATTGCCGCAGTAGCCTGACCGCCGCCACCGAGGAAAGCTCCGGCGATAATTGCGGCCAATGTGGCAATATTTAATTTTTTTGATTTTTCAATAATACTGGCAACGTGACGGGCATTGGCATGGCCGATTTCGTGAGCAATAACACCAGCCAGTTCCCCCTCATTTTCAGCGGCTGTTATTAATCCCTTGTTGATGTAAATGTAACCGCCGGGTGTGGCAAAAGCGTTTATTGCTGAACTATCCACGATGGAGAAACGAAATTCAAAGGGCGCTTTTTTCGTTTGTGTCAAAATTAAATTGCCGATTTTGTTTATGTAATCATTCAGGACTTTGTTTTTAAGGATAAGTTGATGTTCTTCCAGTTTATCATAAAATTCTTTGCCAAGTTTTTTCTCATCTGCAATAGTGAATTCGGCAAGACAAGGGTTTGCCCGGAATAATAAAACAAATAATATTAGGGCAAAATAAATATATTGATTTTGAATAAGTTTCCGCATAAGCAGTTTTAAAGTTATATAATCTAGTCTGATTACATTACCTTTTTTATAATTTTAAGACAAGTTTTCATTTATCAGTATAAAATTAAAATGTGGATGGGATTATAGCTTATGGGGAAAAAGCTTGTGATCACGATTGATGGGCCGGCCGGCGCGGGTAAAAGCACGGTGAGCAAAATACTGGCAAAGAAACTGGATTATATTTATCTGGATACGGGCGCTCTGTATCGCGCACTCGCTTATAAAGCGCTGAATCTTAATATCCCTACAGACGAAGTTTCCTCCCTGGCTGATTTGTGTTCGAATACAAAAGTAGTTCTGGAAAACGCCGGCGGCCGGATGAAAGTATATGTCGATGGAGAGGATGTTGAAGAGAAAATACGCACGGAGGAAATCGGTTTGGCTGCTTCTAAAATATCTGCTTTTGCCGTGGTCCGTGAAAAATTACTTCATTTACAGAGAGAAGCCGGCATTCAAGGCGGTATTGTTGCGGAAGGCAGAGATATGGGATCGGTGGTTTTCCCTCATGCGGATTATAAATTTTATCTGGATGCCCAGTTGGAAGAGAGAATTAAAAGAAGGCATAATGAACTTTTGGAAAAAGGCGTATCGGCGGAATATCAGTCGATTCAGCAGGATATGTTTATAAGAGATAAACAGGACAAACAACGCGAAATAGCTCCACTGAAGGCGCCTGACGGCGCAATAATCATTGATTCGGATAATTTGTCCGTTCAGGAAGTCGTGGAGAAGATTATTTCTTACCTTTCGGTAAATTAATTGAAAATTATAATCATAAAAAATACTTGATTTTATGTTGATATTTAGCATTCAGTGTGTTAAATTTTAAAAATTACAGAGTTTCATAATAAAAGGGGGTACTAGTTAAATGGTTAACAATAATAACTCAAACTTAACAAATGAAAAGGGTGTTAACGCTGACTCTTCGACGAAAAATCAATCATCTCAAGTTAAAGAAGAAGAAATGGACTTTAAAGAGCTTTACGAACAAAGTCTTCAACAAATTCAGTATGGCGATATAACAACAGGCAAGGTTGTACAGATCAAAGACGACAGGGTGATGGTTGACGTCGGTTGGAAAACGGAAGGCTTTATTCCCATCGACGAGCTGAAAGACGCACAGGGAAATATTAATATTTCCGTCGGTGATGAAATCGATGTATTTGTCGATAAGAGAGATTCGGAAGGCAACCTGATTTTATCAAGGGATAAGGCGTCTAAAGTCAAAATATGGGATGAAATTAAAAGCGCTTGTGAGAACGACACACTGATCGAAGGTGTCGTCATAGAAAAAATCAAGGGGGGGCTGTCCGTTGATATTGGTATTGTCGCCTTCCTTCCCGGGTCTCAGGTAGATGTTCGTCCGATTAAAGATCTGGATAAATTTGTCGGCCAGACGCTGGATTTTAAAGTTTTAAAATATGACCGGAAACGCAATAACGTGGTTTTGTCGCGCCGCGCGATTGTGGCTTCTGAAAGAGAAGCGGAAAAGAAAGATATTTTAAAATCCATACAGGAAGGCAATACGGTCGAAGGCATTATTAAAAATATCACGGATTACGGTATTTTTATTGATTTGGGCGGTGTTGACGGACTCCTTCACGTTACGGATATTTCCTGGGGCAGGATTGCCAAGCCTTCAGAAAATTTCCAGAAGGGAGACAAGATTACGACAAAAGTTCTTTCTTTTGACTCTGAGAAAGAAAGAGTTTCTTTGGGCCTGAAACAGTTAACAGATAATCCATGGGAAAGAATAACGGATAAATATCCTGTCGGCTCTATTGTGAAAGGCAAGGTTGTTAATCTGACGGATTACGGTGTTTTTGTGGAAATGGAGCCTGGCGTTGAAGGCCTTGTCCATATATCCGAAATGTACTGGACGAGAGAAATCAAACATCCGTCAAAAGTATTGAACGTTGGTGAAGAAATAGAAGTTATGATCCTGGAAGTAAATCCGCAGACCAAGCGGGTTTCTTTAAGTCTGAAACAAACAACGCCCAATCCATGGGAAAAGCTCAAGGAAAAATATCCCGTTGGAACCGTTGTGAAAGGCATTGTCAGAAATATTACCAATTTTGGTGTTTTCGTGGGAATTGAAGAAAAAATAGACGGACTCATTCACGTATCCGATATTTCCTGGAAGCATCGAGTGAATCATCCTTCCGAATATTTTAAAAAAGGGCAGGAAGTTGAGGCGGTCGTGTTAAATGTTGATGTGGAGAATGAAAAATTTTCTCTGGGCATCAAACAAATTGAAAAAAATCCCTGGGATGAGTTATCCCAAAAATATGTGCCGGGCAGTGTCGTGACCGGCAAAATAAAGAACTTTACGGATTTCGGGATCTTCATGGAAATTGAAGAGGGAATTGAAGGCCTTGTTCATATTTCCGAAATAAGCCAGAAGCGCGTAAAGACTTCTTCGGAACTTTATTCCGTGGGAGATACCGTGTCTGCCGTGGTTAAAAGTATTGATCCTAAATCCAAGAAAATCAGATTAAGCATTAAGGAGCTGGAAGCCCCGGTTTCGGCGCCGACTCCAACATCCAATCAGTATATTAACAATACGGAAAATGTAGGATCTAACCTGAGTCATGCATTGGCGGACGTGAAGATTGAAAGTCAGCCAAAAGGCGAATAAAAAATGAGAAAACATCCCATTGTCTTTGGAATATTGATACTTCTGGCGCTCAGTGTCGTGGTTTATTTTTCTTTTTACAGAGCCGGTTTTCATTCCGGTAAAAGTAAAAGTTTCTCTTTAAAAGATAAAATCGGCGTTGTGAGTGTCGAGGGAGTCATTACCGATTCCATCGAAATTACCGAGCAATTGGATGAGTTCGGCAAAGATGATTCCATCGTAGCCGTGGTTCTTCGGGTGGATTCTCCCGGCGGCGGCGTAGCCGTTTCCCAGGAAATCTACGATGCCGTCATTGAATTGAAAAAAACGAAAAAAGTTGTCGCATCCATGGGTTCCGTTGCCGCTTCCGGCGGCTTGCTCGTGGCATGCGCGGCGGATAAAATTGTTGCCAATCCCGGCACCATTACCGGCAGCATTTCGGCCATCATGCAGTTTGCCAATTTCGAAGAACTGATGAAAAAAGTTGGTGTAAAGTCTTCGGTGGTAAAAAGCGGCCAGTTTAAGGATATCGGCTCTCCCATGAGAGAGATGACACCCGAGGAAAAAGTGATTGTTCAGGATCTGGTGGATGATATTTACAATCAGTTTATTGACGTGATTGTCAAAGAACGGAAGCTTCCCCGGGAAAAGGTTGTCGCAATTGCCGATGGCCGCGTATTTTCCGGCCGCAAGGCAAAAGAACTGGGATTGGTTGATTCTCTCGGCGACATGGCTTCCGCGGCTAAACTGGCGAGTAAATTAGCAGGAAAAGACGGCAGTTATGATTTGGTTTATCCCACCAAAAAGCGATCATCTGTTCTTGATTATTTTATGGAAAACGCGGCAACCCACATAAGCAATTCCTTGAAGGAAAAAATGGAAAGTAAAAGCGGTGTGAGTTATTTATATTATCCTGCCAGGTAAAAGAGAAGGGTTATTATGACAAAAAACGATTTAATCAAAAGATTACAGGAAGAGCTGAAAACGTATTCCCTCAAAGACGTAAATTATGCGGTAGAGATAATATTTGATTCGATGACCGACGCGATTAAGCGCGGAGAACGCATTGAATTAAGAGGTTTTGGCAGTTTTGTGGTCAGAGAAAGAAAACCGCGCATGGGACGAAATCCAAAATCCGGAGCGGAAGTAAAATTGCAGGAAAGAAAAGTGCCGTTTTTTAAAACCGGCAAGGAACTGCGCTTAATGGTAGATAATAAAAAATGACTTATCCGACATTAATTGTTGAAAAGAAAAAAGGGTACGCTGTCGTTAAATTAAACCGCCCTCATGATATGAACGCGATTTCCAAAGAAATGCGCCAGGATTTATATAAGGTTTTTGTTGATCTGGAAGTTGATCCGGAAGTTAGAGCCATCGTTCTGACCGGGGGAGAATATGTTTTTTCGGCCGGGATGGATATTAAGGAAATGTCGAACCTGCCCAGTCAGGAAGGGGATGACTTCCTGAAATCCATGATGCTTTATTTAAAAAAGATTTATTCCTGCCCGAAACCGGTCATCGCCGCTGTGGGCGGCATCGCTTTGGGCGGCGGTTTTAATCTCGTCACGATTTGCGATCTGGTTGTCGCTTCGGAAAGCGCTATCTTTTGTCATCCGGAATTGAAATTTGGATTTAATCCTTTTTTCTATCCGTTGAGTCAAATTGTCGGTGTGGCAAAAGCAAAAGAAATCGTCATGCTGGGCGAACCAATAGGAGCTAATGAAGCCTTAAATATAGGATTAGTCAATAAAGTAGAACCGCCGGAAAAATTCATGAAAGCGGCTGAAAATATGGCGGAAACATTAGCGACGCGTTCGCCTAAAGCGTTTGAAGAATTAAAAAACCTTTGCTCGATTGTTCCCCGGATGGATAAAATGGCGGCTTTGGATATCGAATGTTCTATATGCGCACTACTCTTTGCCAGGGATGAATGTAAAGTGAAAATGCGCGAAGTACTGTCTTTGGAAAAAAACCGTAAGAAAAAATAATGACACTCCCTGAAAACGAATCCCGACTCGCCGGGAGGAGATTTGAAGGTAAGCCATGCGGGATCTGTTACACCAATTCATGAACGAAGATAATCGGAATTGGCTCTATAAATTATCCCAATCATTCCCCGGCGCGGCAAAATCCTTAAGCTGATCCCTTCTTTTTTTATGCTGAAGTTTCTTTAAAGCTTTGGCTTCAATCTGGCGGATTCTTTCTCGCGTAACGCCCATCATATCGCCTACTTCTTCCAGGGTAAACGGACCGTAATTACAGGCGACCCATGTGCAGTTCAGAAAAGATTCGTTTTTCAAACGCCATTCACAGGTGGTATCCGTGCATATTTCACCGATGAGAACATTCTTTTTTTTGCATTTATACGTATTAATCATGGAGTAAGCTCCTTATTCTAAATTTTCTTAGTCTAATCTCTTCAATCATGGTTGAATATAATAATTTATTTCGGGAAATCAAGTAAAAAGATTAAAAAACATTTATTTTTGGATATATAGAGCAAAATAATAAAGGAAAATCTATTGCAGTCTAGAAACTTATTTTTTCCTTTGGCCTTCTTTCCGGAACGTATTGATGCTTAATTACGCCTTCATTCCATTCAGGAGAAACATATAAATTACAATAACAACTGCCGTAATCCTTAACATCGTCCGGCCGGTATTGGCAGGGGCATAAAATATCCGCATCCTTTTCACGAAAGCCTGCTGCCAGGCGGCAGGGACAGGACATATAGCCGTAGCGTTCTTTATTGATTAAAAGATCGCTTAAAATACTCAGAACCCAGTCCTTGTCTTTATTGAAGAAATATCCCTTGGGCTCCTGAACCTTTTTTAACATATCGTAGAGTTCAGCCGGTGTCATTAAAACCCCAAAGCCTCCCTGATATCATCCTCTTTGAAACCGATAATGATATTTTTGCCGATTATAATGGTCGGGAAAGAACGTTGAGGATTGTATTGTTCAACTTCTTCCAGAATCCTCTGCCTGTCCTCACCTTGAAGCAAATCAACGTCGATGTAATCAAAATCAATGCCGTTATCATGCATGAATTTCTTCGTCGCCTTGCAATGACTGCACGTACTCAATGTAAACATTTTAACTTTAGCGGCCATCGGTCTTCTCCTTGATTTTTAATGTCTTTATTTAACCGGATTTTAAAAAAATGACAATGGGTTATTTTAAAGAACAAAAGAATTCTTTGTTTTTGGTTTATGAATAACATTCCGAGCCAGTGGCATAGCCTACCGTTTGCTACAACAGGTAGTTAGAAAATTTACCGCATATTCGCCCTCACGAAAACCACTAAGAGGGCACCGAGAAACCAAATTATTGCATTGATAATTGCAGGAAACCATACAATAAGTAAAAAATCGCTCAGAAATAAGAATCTCGGAAGCCATATGTTGTCGAGCAAAAGAACCGCCGGCAAACCAAGAACGTCTACAAGCCAATCCAACGGGAGGTGACCTGCACCAAATCCACCCTGCACCAACATCACTATGCTAGCGATTGTCGCTGTTCCAAATGGAATAAGTGCCCAATGACCAGCACGCTTGATGACTGAAGCCAGTTCTGTCATGATTCCCTCTATTGTATAACATTGTTTACATTGAGCAGCTTATATCTAGAAATTTACAACAATTTCATCGTAGTTTTTTCTCCATTTGGGCGGGAGAAGGGTTTTGCTTTTATCGAAATGTCCGATTGCCATTAAAAGCGGAATCCAGTATTGATCGGATATATTAAAAGCTTTCCTCACGCCATCTATATCGAAGCCGTCCATCGGGTGGGAATCCAGTCCCGCGTCTTTCGCGGCAAGCATCAGCGACATGGCAAAAAATCCGGCATTCTTGCAGGCAAAGGCCAACTGCCTCTCGGAAGAAATTCCATAAAGTGAATTTGTCGAATTGACAAACTGGTCATACTGCTCCTGTTTCATATGCCCCGCTTTGACCGAATTAACAAATCCTTTTTCGAAATCGGCATTGCCTTTTTTCCAGCCTTCGCGATCGCCCAGAACAATCAGGACAACAGGCGCTTCGGTTATTTTGGGCTGATTCATGGCCACCTTTTTCAAAGTTTCTTTTTTATCCATGTCTCTCAGAACAATCACTTTCCATGGTTGAAGATTAGAGCTTGACGGCGCCAGCGCGGCGGTTTCTATAATTTCCTTCAGCTGCGCATCGGTAACGTCTTTGGTTGTATCGAAAAAGTTAACGGCCCGTCTTTGTCGCATGGTTTCTTTGAATTCCATAAAGCCTCCAGTTGTGTATAGACATTCAATTACTTTTCTTCATGTCCGCGTGTTAAGTAAAAAGTTGCCAGGTCGAAAAATACGGTCATGCGTCTTTGCAGTTCAAAGGTCATGTAGAGATCAAGATTTTTTTGCAGGGAGTCCTGCGCCAGCGCGAAAGTCCAGATGTGCTTGCGTATGAGGCTAAGAGCGCTGAGCGCTTCGCTGATTTTAAATCCGGATTTCTTTCTTTCTCTGCCAAGTTTTGTGTAAAAATTCTTAATTTTGCCGACATCATGCACGCCGCCCATCCAGAGCGTTAAATGCGAAAGAATCCTGTCGCAGATATTATACAGTACAGCTCTTTCCACCTTATGGTATTCAACGGTTGAAGGATTTACCGCCACATCTTCCAGCCATTGTTCTATGATCTTTTCCTTGTTTTTGATGATTACATTGACCAGACGGCGTGTTAATGAATTTTTCGCGATGGCCGGCGCGGGTGTTTTCTTAACCGTATTCTCAATCGAATCAAATATCGCCCAGTAATCCCTTCTGCTTTTAATATAGGCATCCAGGGCGCGTTTATTGGAGCGGAAGGCAAGGGGGGGCAATTTGTTTACCGGCCAGAACTTTGCCTGCGAGCAATCGTCTCCGGCACAAAGCCTGCCGCCGCTTTGTTCCGCGATAAAGGTCAGGAAAAGCAGATCGCCGTAAAAGCGGCTTTTGTAAGAATCAACGTCCAGTAATTTTATAATTTTGCCCTTGATGCCTGTTTCCTCCGCCAACTCGCGCAACGCGGCTTCTTCGATGCTTTCTCCGGCTTCGGCAAATCCGGTCGGCAGGCACCATAACCCTTTGGAGGGCGCTCTGTCGCGCTTGACCAAAAGTATCCGTCGCTCAGATTCAAGAATTGTGGAAACCACCGGCAGAGGATTTTCATAAAAATATGAATTGCAGGCGGGGCAAAAGTCCCGCCGGACATTGTCCTCGTGCTTTTTGATGGTTGTTCCGCCGCAGTAAAGGCAAAACTGGCGTTGTTTTTTCATGAAGTTTCCTCTGTGATAAAGGGTCCGGAGCAAATAAAAATCCTGTCATCCTTGCAAATGGTGACTAAATTATTTTTCATTGCCGCATCCTGAAGTTCCAGCATAAGCTGGTCAATGATGGTCTTATCGTGAGCGCCGGTTCCCGTCAGAAAAAAAGATTTTTTAAACTGGAAGTAATCCCGGAACTGGTCAATCTCCGGCGGCTGGAAAACCAATGTATTTTTAAAATCAATGATCTGAATTTGGCTGAAAAACGGTTGAAGAAGTATTCCTCCGTTTTCGGCGGAAAACTGGTCGAAAATAATTTCTATCGGCAGGGTGGGACTGTCATCGGGAGAATGATCCTGACGGAGGATTGTTTTGATGATGTTGATAATCTCCCGCATGTCCTCCTTTGAATGTGTAATGGTGATAAAATATCCGTCTTTTTTCAGAACGCGAGCGATTTCCGGAATCATGTCGGGGAAAAAGTATAAAGCGTAACTGCAGATCACCAGATCAAAGGAACCGGCGGGATATTTATTGATCTTATCAATGCCTGAGGAGGAAAATGATCCTGAATATCCGGCGCGCCGGCAGGCTTCCAGAAAGAATGGTTTATATTCGGGAATAATATCGATGCCGGTTATTATCGCGTCCGGATGAAGTTTGCCCTTGAGGGCTTCGGTAAACGCGCCGAAGGCGCAGCCTAATTCCAAAACATTCCGGCAGTTCGAAAGGTCAACCTGTTTCAGGGCTGTTTTCCGGATGTCTTCTTTATTGGTGGAAAACCGGCGGATTAATTGCGCGATAGCCAGGTGCTTTTGCACGTCGCGAAATACTTTACGAATATTTTTCTTATCCAGAACTTCCGCCATATTTTACCAGCCTTCTTTATAGTGCGTTATGGTTCCTGATCAGGGTCCTTACTCTGCATGAAAGAGGCGTGTCATGCCAGCCTTCTCACTCCTTCGGCCAGATCGGCCAGTCCCTTTTTATCAATAATCGAAATGGAGCGTGTACTCATTTTAATTAACTTTTCTTCACTCATGCGTTTGAGAATACGTGAGATGGTTTCGGGAATCGTTCCCAAAAGTCCTGCCATTTGATTTTTTGAGACATCCAGTTCTATGCTTTTAGAATGATTATTACGATCATTCAAAAAGATCAAATAGGCAGCCAATCGTCCCGGCACTTCCTTAAGAGAGAGGTTCTCCACCAGAAGGGTGAGTTTGCGCAATCGCAGGGATAGAAGCGCCAGCATACTCAGGGCAAGCGAAGGCTGGCTCAGAATCAGTTCCACGAATTTCGGCCTCGGGAAAAAAATGGCGCTGGTCTCAACAAGAGCCTGCGCGGAGGCGGGATAATGCTCTCCCGCGAAAACAGCCGCCTCGCCAAAGGGTTCTTTGTCTTCCAGGATATGAAATATTTGTTCTTTGCCATCGGCAGACAGTTTAAAAACTTTCACTTTTCCGGAAAGAATGATATAAAAACCAATCCCGTCATCTCCTTCGGAAAAAAACATCTGACCTCGCGCGTACGTTTTACGAACGGCAATTAAACCGAGACTTTCGCAGTAATTATCTGGCAGACCTTCAAACAAGGGAATCGAGGCAATGGTTTGAATTATATTCATAACTTTCACCATTAGTAATAAATATCATTTATATTTGACTTAAGTCAAGGAACAACTCTTGGTAATCGTTCATACTCCCGCCAAAGAACATGTAAAATATAAATATGAAAAGGAGAGAGTCAATGGAAAATTTAAATATGTTTTGTTACCAGTGTGAACAGACGGCAAAAGGCGAAGGATGCAATAAGTCAGGGGTCTGCGGCAAGAATCCGGAAGTTGCCGCCCTTCAGGATGTACTGGTTTATGCTCTTAAAGGATTATCGGCAGTATCAGTTGACGCCCGCAAGTCCGGGATTGTCGATCATGATATTGCTGTATTTACAGTTAAGGCACTTTTTTCGACCCTGACCAATGTGGATTTCGATCCGGCGCGCTTTCTTGATCTGATCAAGAAAGCGGTTGCTCTGCGCGACGGCCTGAAAGAAAGAGTGAAAAAGGCTGGCGGAATTTTAGATGAAAAGCCCGCCGCGGTCAGCTTTCAACCGGAATTGACAGTCGCGGGACTGGTCGGGCAGGCAAAAATCGCAGGGCTTAAAGCAGATGCGTCCATTCATCCTGATATCCTGTCACTTCAGCATATACTGCTTTTTGGCGTAAAGGGTGTTGCTGCTTATGCTGATCACGCGCAGATCCTGGGACAGGAAGACGACACAGTTTATGCTTTTGTTCAGGAAGCATTGGCGGCAATTCTGCGTGAGAATATCGATTTGAACGGCTGGGTCGGCTGGGTATTAAAATGCGGTGAAATCAACCTGCGCACCATGGAACTTCTGGACGCGGGCAATACCGGAGCCTTCGGTCATCCCGTTCCCACATCCGTTCCGCTGGGCGCCAAAAAAGGAAAGGCCATCCTCATTTCCGGCCACGACCTTAAAGATTTATCCGCGCTGTTGAAACAAACTGAAGGGAAAGGGATCAATATCTACACGCATGGCGAAATGCTGCCGGCGCACGGCTATCCTGAACTGAAGAAGTATCCGCACTTTTACGGTCACTACGGAACGGCCTGGCAGAATCAGGCCAGGGAATTTGCCGAATTTCCGGGTGCGATCCTGATGACCACCAACTGTATTCAGAGGCCTCGCGAAGCATACGCGGCCAATATCTTTACCTGTGGTTTAGTCGGTTGGCCCGGCGTTCCTCATATTGCCGATGACAACTTTGAGCCGGTCATTAAAAAGGCGCTTGAACTGCCGGGATTTGCCGCAGACACGGAAGGCAAATCCGTTATGGTCGGATTCGCCCGCAATGCTGTTCTGGGTGTGGCCGATAATGTCATCGAAGCGGTCAAAGGCAAGGCTATCCGCCATTTCTTCCTGGTTGCCGGATGCGACGGCGCCAAACCCGGCAGAAATTATTATACGGAATTCGTGGAAAAAGCACCGAAAGATACCTTAATATTGACGCTGGCTTGCGGCAAGTTCCGTTTCTTTGACAAGGAACTGGGCGATATCGGCGGCATTCCCCGTCTTTTAGATGTCGGACAGTGTAACGACGCTTATTCGGCTATCCAGATCGCTGTTGCTTTGTCCAAAGCATTCAATGTCGGTGTAAACGATCTGCCCCTATCCATGATTTTATCCTGGTATGAACAAAAAGCCGTCGCGATTTTACTGACGCTTCTTTACCTGGGTATTAAAGACATTCGTCTTGGGCCGTCTCTGCCTGCCTTCATTACGCCTAATGTGCTTGATGTGCTGGTGAAAAATTTCGGCATTAAGCCGATTACGACACCGGATGAAGATTTGAAGGCGATTTTAGGTTAGCGGTAAAATTATATCCGTCAGATTAAAAGAAAGAACTCCCCGCGCAATAAACGCGGGGAGTTCTTATGATTTCAGCAGTCAAGAGCCATCATTTTGGATATCCGTCGTTCGTGCCTGTCTCCGGCGAATTTTGTATCCATAAATTTCTCGATCATTTTTGTAACCGGTATGGAATATTTTACCCTGCCGCCGAAAGCGATAAAATTAGCGTCATTGTGTGCTTTGGCCATTTCAGCGGTAAAAAGATCATGAACTAAAGCACAGCGGATCCCTTTAATTTTATTCGCGGTAATCGACATTCCTATTCCTGTGCCGCAAAGCAAAATGCCGAAATCATATCCGCTTTTTTTAAATTCTTCGCAGGCCGTCACGGCGATATCGGGGTAATCCACGGAATCATCGCTATGGACGCCCATATCTTTTATTTCGCAATTTTTTGTTTTTAGAAAGGCGGCGATTTCGCTTTTTAAAGCGACGGCGCCATGATCGGAAGCAATAATAATTTTTTTCATTCGTCATTCCTCACGGAGAAATTTATGTAATTTCCTTATTATCATTTTTACGATATTGCGAAAGAAGTCAATAAAAAAAACTTTGCTTCGCGGGCGTATTTGCGTTAAAAAGCCGCATGCAGGAATTATTGACGAAGTATTTCAATTATCTGTTAATCGAACGAGGCATCTCTCAAAATACACTGGAAGCCTATGGTCGTGATTTGCGCCGGTTTGTCTTGTTTATTCAGGAGAAAAAGAAGCTAACGGATATTCATGAGGTCACGCCGGAGATTATCGTCGGGTATTTAACACAGATTAGAGATGAAGGTTTGGCGGCCAATTCCATGAACCGGTCGCTTGCCGCCTTAAGAGGATTTTACAAGTATCTGCTAAGGGGAAAAATAATCACAGAGAATCCGCTGGCCCATATAGAACTGGCGAAAGTCTGGATGAAGCTGCCCGATACGGTAAGTAAAGAGGAAATGAACCTTATTTTAGATCAGCCGGGCACTCAATCTGTGAGTGCTATTCGAGACACGGCGATGCTGGAGCTTTTATACGCGACGGGAATTCGTGTTTCGGAATTGATAAATTTAACGATGAACAGCATTAATTGGCAGGTTGGCTTTTTGGTTGCCATGGGGAAGGGCAGTAAAGAAAGGGTTGTTCCCGTTGGGAAAATAGCTTACGATTGCGTCAGGCGTTATGTTGATGAGATCAGGCCGAAATTAATGCAGAAAAAAAGTACGGATGTGTTATTTTTGAATCGCTTTGGAAGAAAGTTTACCAGGCAGGGGCTGTGGAAAATTGTTGTCGGTTATGCAAAGAAAGCCGGATTGAAAAAGAATGTTTATCCTCACACTTTTCGCCATTCTTTTGCTTCGCATCTGCTGGAAGGCGGCGCCGATTTGCGCACTGTGCAGGTCATGCTGGGGCATTCCGATATTTCGACGACGCAGATTTACACGCATATCACGCGGGACAGGCTGAGGGAAGTTCATCAGAAATATCATCCCAGAGGCTGAGATCAAATCGTCGTGACGAAGATGAGCAAAGATTTTAACGGTTGAGAGTTTTAATGATTAATCGACGCGCCAATAGAAAAGAACAAAGCGAGGGAATATCAAGTCCTCTGAAAGTGATATCGCTTGCGTTCGTTTCCATCATCATAATATTTGTCTTATTATTTTTTTTCTATCCTCAATTTTTTCGCTCTCTGTCTTTTAATGCCTCCAGAATAAAAAATGCTTTCGGGTATTACCTGTTGCAGGACAAACCCGAATTTTATTATTTGGAAATGGAAAAAAACGGCAAGGATATTCGCGCCGGCAAAGACAACCCGCTGGAAGTAACTTACCGGGATGAATTCGTGGTCAAAGCGGTGGTCAGTGACGACCTGACGGGCAAATACACAACCATAAAGTTTGAGGGTTTCAGCAAAGGGAATAACGATTTGGGCGTTTTATTAAAGGGCGTCGACTTCGTCAATAAGATAATCCAATCGGGAACGGTTATTGAAAATTCCGGTATCGTGTCCGATTATAAAATTTTAATCAATCATCGAAATGAAATGATAGCCGTTGTTCCTTTGAAAATTGAAATTACACCCCAGGACTGGTTCCGGTTCGCGAAAGATTCAACAAACGTCAGGGAGCAAATTGACTATTTAAAAAAAGCGATTGAAATGAATAAAAATGAGGTCAGTGTGCGCAAGGTTCTTGCCGGTATATATTCGCGGCAGGGGAACCTGGATGACGCCATTGTTCAGTATAAAGATGTGTTAAATATTAAGCCCGATGATCCGGTGGCTATGGGAGAACTGGTAAAATGCTACATCAGGAAGAAAGAATACGACGAGGCGATTAAGCTATCGAAAGTCATGATCAAAACAAATCCGAAAGATGCCCGGGCTTATGTCGGTCTCGGCCTTTCTCTGGCGGAAAAAGGATTATGGGCTCAGGCGGCACAAAATTATCGCGAGGCCGTGCGTATTGAACCGGATGATTATCCGGTGAGGTTAAAATTGGCGGAAGCCTATAAAAACAGCAATATGATGAGTTCAGCGGTTGAAGAATATAAATATATCGCCGCGCATTCGAAAGAGCCGGATCCGGCGTTTCTTTCCCTGGGCGATGTTTATCTGAAGCTCAAAAAATATGATGAAGCGGTAAAGTGTTATAAAGAAGTATTGAAAAAACAGCCCCGGAATGCCGCTGTCTATGCCAATCTTGCCGCCGCTTATGCCGGTGGAGGCAAAGCGTCCGAAGAAATGGATAATCTGAAAAAAGCAATCTCGCTAAGTCCGAATGATCCGACGATACGTTTTAATATGGGCACGGCTTACGAAAGACGAAAAATGGACGCTGAAGCAATCAGGGAATATGAGACTGTATTGAAAATTAATTCTGCCGATGCCGATGCGCAGGATCGCCTTGCAGCTCTGGCGCTTAAGAATAAGCAATTTGGCCAGGCCGTAAAATATTACGAAAAGTTAAAGACAAAATTCCCCCAGAAATCTTCAATTTATGCCAATCTGGGTTTTGCCTATGGCGAACTCAAAAAATATGCCTCCTCCGCTGAAAATTACGAGAAAGCTATTCAATACGGCGCTAAAGACTCCAACTTACATTATAACCTGGCCTATACCTACGATAAGCTGGGAATGGGAAAAAAGGCAATTGCCGAGTATGAAAAAATTTCTCCCAAGACAAAGCAGATATTGGGCATTATCGGTAATTATTACCTCAAGGAAAAAAAATATGCGACCGCAATCAAATATTATAAAAAAATAGTTGAGTTGGAACCGAAAAAAGCTGCATCCTACGAGAGTTTGGGTTATGCTTATGCCGCTTCTGAAGATTGGGATACGGCTATCAAAAATTACAGGATTGCGTTGAAGTACGATCGGGAAGATGATGAACTTTATGCTAACTTAGGCGAGGCTTATGAAAGAAAAGGACTCTATCCTGAAGCGCTCAAAGCTTATACCAATGCCTACGCGCTTAATCCCGACTCGGCAAAAGCCCAACAAAAAATACCGAAACTGAAAATTAAACTTTTACAGGAAAAAGCGAAGAAAAAAATCAGGAGTGAAGAAGAATGAAGAAAATCAGCCTGGGTGATTTCGTTATCGGAGATAATAATAAGTTTGTACTGATTGCCGGCCCGTGCGTTCTGGAAAATGAAAAAACGGCCATGGAAACGGCTTTATATTTAAAGAGACTCACGGCAAAGTTGAAAATCCCTTTCATTTTTAAGGCTTCTTATGACAAGGCCAACAGGACCTCAATAAAATCCTATCGCGGCCCGGGAGCGAAAAAAGGATTGCCGATTTTAAAGAAAATTAAAGAGGAGTTGAACATTCCGGTGCTTTCCGACGTGCATCGTTTCGAGGAAATCGATGCTGCCGCGAAAATACTGGATGTCATACAGGTGCCGGCCTTTCTTTGCCGCCAGACGGATTTTATAACGGAAATCGCTAAGAAAGCGCGCGCCATCAATATCAAAAAAGGGCAGTTTCTGGCGCCCTGGGATGTGGCCAATATTATTGAGAAGGCTAAAGCAGCCGGTAATGAAAATATTATGATTACGGAAAGAGGCGCGTCTTTTGGCTATAATAACCTTGTATTTGACGTTCGTTCCTTGCCCATTCTCAGGGCTTTGGGGTATCCCGTTATATTTGACGCCACGCATTCCGTGCAGTTGCCCGGAGGGCAGGGGACATCTTCGGGCGGCCAGAGGGATATGGTCAAGTATCTGGCGCGGGCGGCTGTTGCCGCCGGTGTGGATGGGATTTTTTTCGAAGTTCATCGCGATCCCGAAAAAGCCTTATGCGACGGCGCTAATTCTCTTTATCTGGATTCACTGGAAGAACTGCTGATTACGCTTAAGAAAATTAATTCTCTGGTCAAAGCGCCGAACCGGTAAAACGTGTTGCGATAAATAACCAAATTTTTTTAAAAAACTAATGTGGTGTCCCGATAATAGTTAAAAATTATCGCCCATTACTTATGGAGAAATATTCAAAGATGAAGAAACTTGTCACCGGATCAACAGGTTTTATCGGTTCCGCAATCGCAAGAGAACTCATCAAGGATGGGGAAGAAGTAAAGGTTTTAATAAGAAAAACCAGCGATACCCGCAATATCGATAATCTCGATGTTGAGAGAGTATATGGAGATATTCGCGACAGCGATTCCATAAAAATGGCGCTTAAGAATTGCGACACGCTCTATCTTACAGCAGCGTATTTTGCTCACTGGGCGCCTGATCCCAAATTGCTCTATGAGGTCAATGTCGGCGGCACAAAAGCATCCCTCAAAGCTGCTCTTGAAGCCGGGATAGAGAAAGTCGTCTATACCAGCACCAACAACGCGATAGCCGCGAGCGGCCCCATACCTGCCAATGAAGAGAAGGCTTTTAATTATTGGGAAGCCGGCGATCACTATTCCATGTCCAAATATATCGCGGAAAACGAGGCAAGAATTTTTATCACCCGGGGACTGCCGGTCGTAATTGTCAATCCTACCCTTGTCATCGGTATTAATGATTTAAAGCCGACACCATCGGGACAAATGATTATTGATGTCGTCAATCAAAAAATGCCCGGATATATTGACGGGGGAGTAAATATCATCGATGTCGAAGATGTGGCCCGCGGCCATATCCTTGCCGCGAAAAAGGGCCGAGTCGGCGAAAGATATCTTTTAGGAAACAGGAATATCACTGTTTATGATTATTTAAAGCTGATTGCGGATATTGCCGGTGTAAAGCCGCCGGCTGTCAAGTTACCTTATCCTGTTGCACTCGCTCTGGGACATATCTTCGAGTTGGGCGCTTTCATTACAAAAAAACCGCCTGTTGTAACAGCCAGTGAAGTCAGAATTGGCAAGATGACGGAATGGTATGACTGCTCCAAGGCGGTAAATGAACTGGGCCTGCCTCAGACGCCCATCGATATGACCATTAGAAAGGCCATAAACTGGTTTAAGGAAAATGGGTATCTTAGAAAGAAGTAACGCGCTTCGTGAAATGACGGGGTCATTTCTTAAAATATAGTTTTCACCGCTGGTTCAGTCCGATAATGACTGAACCGGTTATTTTCAAAATGTTTCGGCTCAAGCTTGAACCGGCGAGAAAGGATAGATGATTGATGAAAAATATAATTAAGGCAAAACTTGAAAAAATAAAATTGCTGATTCTTGATGTAGACGGTGTTATGACGGATGGCCGGATCATCATGGATGATGCGGGGCGTGAAATGAAAAACTTCCATGTGCGTGACGGGCACGGGCTGAAGCTCATTCAGCGTTATGGAATCAAGGTTGCGATCATTACGGGGCGGCAATCAAAAGTGGTCGAGCATCGGATGAAGGACTTGGAAATAAAAGACGTTTATCAAAAGGTTTTCAACAAGAAAGAAGTTTTCGAAAAAATATTAAAAAAACATAAATTATCAGCCGATGAAGCGGCTTTCATGGGAGATGATATCGTTGATATACCCGTATTAAAAAGAGCTGGTTTTTCCGCAGCGGTGGCAGATGCTGTTGATGAGGTCAAAAGCTCGGTTCATTATATCACTCAAAATACAGGCGGACACGGCGCCGTAAGAGAGCTTTGTGAAATGATTTTACAGGCTCAGGACAAATGGCGGGAAGTGGCCGACAGGTATGAATTCAAAACAAACAAATCAAATAAAAAATAAAGGCTAATCAGCATTATTCCTAAAAATTATACTCGCTTATCATCCTTATTGTCTTTACACGTGACATTCTGAGTGATATAATAAAATCAACGAAAATGCGTAATAACAGGATGTCCCGAACTTAAAATGAAATTAAGCAAAAAAGCGATTATTATCTCGTCAATAGCAATTGTATCTTTGGTGATTTTGATTGCCGTTGCGGCCATCATCAAGACAAACGTCAATAAACCCAAAAATTTGCTGAAGGTGCTTCAGGAAAGTGTTGATCTGCAAATTAAGGGCTTCGTTTATACGGAAGTCGGTGAAGCTAACGCCAAGTGGGAAGTCAAGGCCGATACCGCTACATACAATAAGAAACAAAACCTTGCTGTTTTAGAGAAGGTTCAAATAAAGTTGACAACGTCCGATGGCAAGGTTTTTACAATGAGCGCTGATAAAGGTCAGATGTTCACGGATAAAAAGAATATTGAAATTAAAGGCAACGTTGTTATAACATCTGATAATGACGACAGATTCTCCACGGATCATTTAAATTATAATGACGCGGAAAAGAAATTTTATACCGACGCGCCTGTTACGATGGAAAATAAACGGATGAAACTTACAGGAACCGGACTAACGCTTTCTATTAATAACGGGAAACTGAGTATCCCTTCCATGGTTAAAGCTAAAATAAATTAATCGAGAAATTTAATGATGGATAAAAAAATTTACATATTTGTTTTATTTATTATTTTACTGTCACCTTACCGCGTCTGGGCGGATAATAATCTCATTGGCAGGCCATCCGATGAACCTCTGGAAATTACATCCAACCGGATGGAGGCTTTTAACGAAAAGAAACTAGTTGTGTTTTCCGGCAACGCTGTGGTCACACAGGGCAGCAACGTCCTGAAGGCCGACCAGTTGCTTTTGTATTATAAAAAAGATCCGGATAAAAAAGAAAAAATCGGATCAATAGAAACAGAAAGAACCGGTGATCTGGAAAAAATAGAGGCGAAAGGAAATGTGTCTTTAACCCAGGGGAAACGGGTGGCTACCGGAGATGAGGCAACATATTTTCGGGAAAGCAATAAAGTCGTCATGACCGGTAATGCGGTGCTCAGCGAGGGGAAAAACTCCATCAAGGGAGACAGGGTAATAGTATTTCTCAATGAAAATAGAGGGATAGTGGAAAGTAATACACAAAAACAAGTTAAAGCAATAATTTATCCCCAGGATAAAAAGAAACCGTGAACAAATTAAGTTATATGTTATAAAAAAATTATGAGTGATTTATCGGCAAAAGGATTAACAAAAATTTATAGTAAGCGAAAAGTTGTCAATCAGATTGACTTATCTATTTCGCCGGGCGAAGTGGTCGGGCTGCTTGGTCCTAATGGCGCCGGCAAAACAACCACTTTTTATATGATTGTCGGACTGATTAAGCCTGATGCCGGAGAAATATTTCTGGATGGCGAAAATATTACCGGATTTCCCATGTATTTAAGGGCGCGCAAAGGCTTAAATTACCTGCCGCAAGAACCGTCTATTTTCCGTAAGCTTACGGTAGAAGAGAATATTATGGCGATTTTAGAAACTCTTGATTTAATGGAAGAGGAAAAAAGTGAAAAGCTCCATGAGCTTCTGGCTGAACTTGATCTGACGGCGCTGGCAAAGAATCATGCTTATTCGCTTTCCGGCGGAGAAAGAAGAAGAGTGGAAATTACACGGGCATTGGTTACGTCGCCCAAGTATATTCTCCTGGATGAGCCTTTTGCAGGCATTGATCCGCTTGCTGTCGCCGATATTCAGAAAATAATCGAAAAGTTAAAAGCAAAGGGGATCGGAATAATTATTTCCGATCATAATGTGCGTGAGACGCTTTCCTGCTGTGACCGGGCTTACATTGTCAATGAAGGGGCAATCCTTGTAGAAGGCGCTCCCGATGTGATCGCTAACAGCGAACTGGCGCGAAAATTCTATTTTGGTGATACGTTCAGTTTATAAAAATTTCGCAATCTGTGATTGTTTAATATTATGGCATTTGAGTTAAAACAAAGTCTGAAACTTTCCCAGCAGCTGATCATGACCCCCCAGCTGCAGCAGGCAATTAAATTGTTGCAGCTATCCCGGCAGGATCTTGTCGAGTCGATTAATCAGGAAATGGAGGAAAATCCTCTCCTGGAAGAAATTTCTCCGGATGAAGGCAATGATGATGTCATCCATGAAGAAATCGAAAATGATGTCATCTCTGTTGAACGGGAAAATGTAAAAGCGATCGAACGTACGGAGGAACTCAACGTTGAGGAAGGCGGCGGAGCCGCCCAGGAGTTTGATTGGGCTAATTATCTTGAAGATTACGGTCCGGTCGGTGTGACTTATGGCGGCAGGGATGGCGAGGAAACTTCATGGGATAATGTTCTTACCGAAGGCCAGTCGCTGACGAAACATTTAATGTGGCAGATGAAACTTTCATCTTTTACGGATGATGAAATACGTGTTTGCACTCAAATTATCGGCAATCTTGATAACAATGGTTATTTATGCGCGACCGTACCGGAAATCGCTCAATTGGAAAATATCAGCGAAGAATTCGTTGACGCTGTTCTGAAAAGAGTTCAGGAATTCGATCCTCCGGGAATTGCCGCGCGAAATCTGCAGGAATGCCTGTTAATTCAAGCGAGAATGCTGGGAGTGCAAAACAAGATCATTGAAGTGATCATTAAAGATTTTCTGAAAGAACTGGAACTGAAAAATTATGTCCACATTGCTCATAAATTAAAAGTTCCTCTCAGAGAAGTAGAAATAGCGGTATTGTTAATCAGCCGAATGAATCCAAAGCCCGGCAGTATTTATTCCGATGAAAATATCCAGCCGATCATTCCGGATGTGTATGTCGTCAAAGCGGGAAATGAATACAAGATCATTCTCAATGATGATGGTTTGCCGCATCTCCGGATCAGTAATTTTTACCGTGAAATTATGGCGGGACTTACCGATCACGGTCATCATGAAGAAGAGGATGGGAAAAAATATATCAAGGATAAAGTCCAATCGGCTACCTGGCTGATTAAGAGCATCCAGCAGCGGCAGAACACCATATACAAAGTTGCGGAAAGTATAGTAAAATTCCAGAGAGATTTTTTTGACAGGGGGATTGATTTCCTCAAACCCCTGGTATTGCGGGATGTTGCCGGTGATATCGATATGCACGAATCCACGATCAGCCGCGTGGTGAGTAATAAATATATGCATTCACCTCAGGGAATTTTCGAGATGAAGTACTTCTTTGGCAGTTCCATTAAGACAACGTCGGATGGCGGCGCTATCGCATCGAAAAGTGTTAAAGAAGAAATTAAGCAAATAGTCAGCGGGGAACCACCCAAGAAACCTTATAGCGATTGTGAGATTGTTGATCTGCTCAAAGCCAAAGGAATCGATATCGCTCGCCGTACAGTTGCCAAGTACAGGGAAATGATGG
Organism: Deltaproteobacteria bacterium HGW-Deltaproteobacteria-13; assembly: GCA_002840555.1. GTDB lineage: Bacteria > Desulfobacterota > Syntrophia > Syntrophales > Smithellaceae > Smithella. The sequence continues at coordinate 162,291 of PHBJ01000002.1, read as the reverse complement.
GAATTCTCCCTTCATCGAAGAGAAAAAAATATTTTTAAATTGTTATCTCAAAAAAGCAGTTTTGAGATAAATGGCGTAAAATATTGATTGACTTTTAATTTTAAATAAAGATATGACGAGCGTCTTTATGGCCGGCTCAGTGAAAATTTTAAAAGTCAATTGAGATGTCAGGCAGATTAATTTAATTAAGGAGGAACGATTATGAAAATTTCGGTAACTTTTAGAAACGGTGAAGGTGAAAACTGGCAAAAAGCTTACGCTGAAGAAAGGATTCTAAAACTGAAAAAATATTTAGACGCGCCTGCCGAAGCTCATATTATTGTTTCCATGGAAAAATTCAGAAATGTTATAGAAATTAATCTAAGCTCCAACGGTTGGAATATCAACGCGAAAGAAGAAGCCAAGGATATGCATCTGGCGCTCGATAGCTGCATCGAAAAAATTGAAAAACAATTAAAAAAACAAAAAGAAAAAATACGTGAACATAAACCCAAAAGCATTCGTCGTGGTCAGGAGAAATCAGCCCAGGGCGATGAAACGGAAGAAACTACGGTAAATAAAATCGCAGAAACACGTAAAGTCATATTAAAGCCGATGTCTTTTGATGAAGCGATAATGGAACTGGAAGAATCAAAGGATCGTTTTATCATTTATCGTGATTCTTCTTCGGAAAACGTAAGTTTGGTCTATCGTCGTGATGATGAAAATTATACGCTGATAGAAACAAATTAGACAACGGACGCGATTAAAATCAAATGAGATTTAGAAGTAATTTTTAAGATTAACTTTAGGTGTCGTAAATGCAGCTGGATCAAATATTTAAAGTAGAATTTATTAATGCCAATTTAGTGGCCCGGAATAAAGATGACGCTTTAGCGGAACTGGTTAATACAATCATACGCGGCGGCCTCAAACTCAATTACTCTTCGATTATTGAAATATTAAAACAGAGAGAAAAACTCGGTTCCACGGGAATAGGAGACGGGGTTGCCATTCCTCACGGGAAGGTAGCGGAACTTGACGATATCGTGGTCGCGTTCGGACGCAGTATTGACGGGATATCTTATGATTCTCTTGACGGCAAACCGGTATATCTGCTTTTCCTGCTTCTGGCTCCGGAAAATTCAGCGGGTCAGCATTTAAAAATTCTGGCAAAAATTTCCAAAATGCTGAAGGACGTTAACTTTCGCAAAAAACTGTTAAAAGCAAATTCTCAAAGTGATTTATATAAAATTATTATTGATCAGGAAGAGGTTTGTACCACTTAAATTTTAAATTCATGCCACGCTGCATGGACTCTCCCGTTAGCGCAGCGTGGTATGAACATCCATTGAATAGAGGATATCCCCGGGCACAAAAGTATTAACTGCAAAATTACAATGGTTTACAAAAACTCTCATCTGCTGGATATTTTAAAATAAATCTGATAAAAAATATCAGACAATTAAAAAGGATGAAAGTTGGATGAAAAATCTTCGTGTCGTCATCATTAGCGGTCTTTCCGGTTCCGGTAAAAGCACGGCGCTGCGGGCACTGGAAGATATCGGTTTTTTTTGTGTCGATAACTTGCCCGTTATTTTACTTCCAAAATTTCTTTCCATAACCGCTGTTTCTTCGCCCGAAATTAAACAAGTGGCCCTGGTCATGGATTTGCGGGAAAGAAGCTTTCTGAATAAGTACAAACGAATATTCGCCGGGCTTAAAGAAAAAGGTTACAAAATTGAGATTCTTTTCCTTGAATCCAGTGATGAGTCTCTTTTGCATCGCTTTAATGAAACCAGACGTATTCATCCTCTTTCCGAAAGGGGAATGATTATGGAAGGCATTCTGCTGGAACGGGAAAAATTATCACCTTTAAAACAAATGGCAGACAAGATTATTGATACCACTTCAATCAATGTTCACCAACTGAAGGATATCGTTCAGCGGCATTTCTCGCCGTCTTCCAGAAATAAGAAAATGGTTATTAACGTAACTTCTTTCGGCTATCGTTACGGACTGCCCGTTGAAGCGGACCTTGTTTTTGACGTAAGATTTTTACCTAATCCTTATTTTGTTGAGAATTTAAAAAAATATGACGGTAATAATATTGATGTCAGAAACTATGTTCTGCAAAATAAGGAAAGTAAGGATTTTTTGGAAAAAACATTGGATTTGATGAATTTACTGATTCCTCTCTATGAAAAAGAAGGGAAGGTGCGTCTGAACATTGCCATGGGTTGCACGGGAGGAAAACACCGGTCCGTCGTTATCGCCAATAAAATAAGCTCGTTTTTTTCTTCCATGAAGTATTTGGTTAATATAAACCACCGAGACATCAATAAAAATTAACGAAATATTTTTAACACGGTTTTTTCTCAATCCATTTTTAAAAGTTAATAATACGCGGCTGCGCCGAGACGACGAGGAGTATTGAAAGCCGACACCCCCGATGTGCGCCGGGCGGGCAAAAATACCCTTTGATTGAGAATGGGAATATAAATCTATTCCTTCGTTATATTGTCTTTAATCCAGTGAGGATCCCACCATTCCTGCGGGTTGACAAATTGTCCGCCGACTAAAATGCTGAAATGTAGATGATCTCCTCCCGCGAGGCCTGAAATGCCGGAATGTCCTATCACTTCACCCTTGGCAACATTTTTCCCGACCGTCGTATCAATAGTGGATAAATGTCCGTAAAGGCTGAATAACCCGAGGCCGTGATCAATAACAACGGCATTACCGTAAATGCCCAAAGCGCCGGTAAAAACCACAATGCCTTTGTTGGCCGCTTCGATAGCCGCATGAGCGGTAGAAGCCAGATCAACGCCTGTATGAACAGATTCCGCGACAGCTTTTTTGTCAACCATATAAGATCGCTTATCGCCGAAAAGGGCCATCGGAGAGGCATTACTCATACGGAGGAAAGTGCCTTCCCAAAGTTCTTTGGGAGACGACTTCTGACAGATCTTTTGTATGGTCTGGAAATTTTCATTGCGCATCTGAGAATTGATATAGACAAATACCTCCAGAGGCGTTTTGTCTTTTAGCGAGGGAACCATTGCCTGAAATTCCGGCATTTTTTGCCTTAAAAAATTTTCGCTTAAATTCATTTTATCGGCCCGGAATTTCTTTTCCTTAATGACACAGGGCAGTCCGATATTTGTTTCATTGCCCGCTTCATCACGGGCAAAGATCATGATTCTTGTTTTTGTTTTATCCGCGTCAATCGGCACCGCAAAATAAGCGATGTAAGACGGTGTGTTATGAAGTGATATGGTATGGGCCGGAATAAATAAATCATTCACATAAACGCCCGTGGAAGCGATAGCTTTAGATGACTGGTAAGCGACGAATCCCGTGCCGCCCTGATTTAAATAATTTGTATTTTTCAGAAGATTGATCTGCGGCGGCACCGTGTCAATTTTTACCGCCTGGGATAAAACGGTTTGATTTTCAAAAAGAGAATGGTCTGTTGCTGTAATTTTAATTACAGCGGGACCGTCATGCAGCTTCAGCTCTCCCGCATTGATATTCAGGGATACCTTCTCCAGTTGCTTTCCTCTTGCGGGGATTTTCTTATCGGACAGAATCTGGCCTTTATTATCCTGAATTATTTCTACGCTTAAACGGGAGAGACCGCTTTTGGAATCGGAGAAAATAATTCCGATGGTTTTTTGCTTGCCGACAGCTTTAACTTCCTGATCGAATTTTATTTCAGGTTTTCCAGCTTCCAGATAACTGCCGAAAAAAATCCAGACTAAAACGGCGAGGACTAATATTGCGGCAAAAATTTCTATATATAAACGGAATTTTTTCATAATAATCTCCTAAAGTTGTAAAATGCTGCGACTGCGCGGCTTATAATAACTTTTAAAACGATTTGCAAGATAAATCTGTTCATATCTTGCGGAATATTACGAAGATATACATATAATTATGCCTTGATATTGTCAGGAAGCACTGTTATATTTCGAAAATAAGAGTCGTATTCGCGCGGCTGTTTTCATTAAATCAGTCCAATAAAATATACTGGAAAGATTGGAAATATGCTTACCAATAAAAAAATTGTTCTCGGTATTACCGGCGGGATTGCCGCATACAAAGCGGCGGAATTAATTCGCACGCTCGTGAAAGAAGGGGCGCTGGTCAAAGTAATGATGACCAAAAGTGCGATGGAATTCATCACCCCTTTAACCATGCAAACGCTTTCTCGCAATCAGGTCTATACGGATATGTTTGTGCCGGCGGATCAATACGATATGGCTCACATCTCGCTTGCTGAATTTGCCGATGCTTTTGTTATCGCGCCGGCCACGGCAAATATAATCGGAAAAATTGCTTCCGGCATCGGCGATGATCTGCTTTCCACCACGATGATGGCGCAATCAAAGCCAACACTGATTTGTCCGGCAATGAACGATAAAATGTTGTCCAACCCCATCGTTCAGGAAAACATCAATAAGCTGAAAAAAACCGGTTATGTCATCATGGACAGCGCGGAAGGGGAGTTGGCCTGTAAGACGGCGGGGAAAGGCCGCCTGCCGGATATTGCGGACATCATCGAAGAAATAAAAACGCTTCTAACCCCAAAAGATTTTAAAGGGGCAAGGATATTGATTACCGCCGGCCCTACCGAGGAACCGCTTGATCCGGTGCGTTTTATTACTAATTTATCATCGGGAAAGATGGGCTACGCATTGGCTGTTGCGGCGCACAGGCGCGGCGCAAATATTACGTTGATCAGCGGTCCGGCAAATTTGCCCTTACCGGCGGCGGAAAAAATAATCAAGGTACGCACGGCAAAAGAGATGCACAAAGCCGTTATGACTCATTACAGAAACGCGGATATCATCATCAAGGCTGCGGCTGTCGCCGATTATTGTCCCAAAACACTGGCTAAGGAAAAAATTAAAAAAGATAAGAAAGCGCTTTCCCTGGAACTGGAAATAAATCCGGATATCATAGCCGATATTGGAAAGAATAAAGGCAACCGCGTATTGGTTGGCTTTGCGATGGAAACACAAAATTTATTGGCCAATGCCAGGGATAAATTGAAGAAAAAAAATATGGATTTAATTGTTGCCAACAATTTACAGGAGGAGGGCGCCGGCTTCCGCACGGATACCAATGTGATAACAATCATTGATCGTACAGGTGAATGCGAATCTTTCGGAAAAATGACAAAAATCGAAGCTGCCGGAGCCATTCTTGATCGTGTCAAAAAGATCATGAGCAAAAAAAGTAATATCAAAAATTAATGGGAGAACATTTTAAAATTTGGCAAGAAACGAATTACAAACGGAATTACTCAAAGCGGTAAAAGCACTCAAGGGACAGGTGGTAAATCATGACAGTTTGTCTGCCGGAATTGAATGGAAGAAAGCGCGTCGGGCTGCCGTTAAACCGGTAAAAGAGGATCGGAAAACCATAAAAACCAAAGAAGAACTGTTGAAAGATGTTTGTCAGAATATGGCTGATTGTCATCTCTGTCCTCTTGGGAAAACAAGGAAGAACCTTGTTTTTGGCGATGGCAATCCGGATGCGAAAATAGTTTTTGTCGGAGAAGCGCCCGGCGCTGATGAAGATGAGCAGGGCCTGCCTTTTGTTGGCCGGGCCGGGCAGTTGTTAACAGATATCATCGTTAAGGGCATGCAACTTCAGCGCAAGGATGTTTATATCTGCAATATACTCAAATGCCGGCCGCCAAACAATCGCAACCCGCTGCCCGATGAAATAAGTAAATGCGAACCGTTTTTAAAAAAACAACTGCAGATTATTTCACCGAAAATCATATGCGCTTTGGGAACTTTTGCCGCCAAGACACTTCTGAATTCCGATATTCCCATATCCGCGTTGCGAGGACGTTTTCATTTGTATGAGGGAATAAAATTAATGCCGACATATCATCCGGCATATCTTTTACGAAACCCGTCGGCTAAAAGACCGGTCTGGGAAGATGTCCAGATGATCATGAAGGAAATAAATCTTTAATGATTCCTTGGTGCAAACAAAAGAGGTGGACCCATGTTCATGAAAATTAAATACGCATTGATAGCCATTTTAATGTTTGCCGCTGTTTTAGCGGGGGCTCAGGAAAAAAATCCTGTGTTTAATGTCATTACGGTTGATGGCATCATCACAACACCGACGGCAAAATATATTGCCGGCAGCATTGCAGATGCTCAAAAAGATAAAGCCGAAGGTTTGATCATATTACTCGACACGCCGGGAGGAATGGATACGGCGATGCGCGATATAGCCAAAAGCATTCTCAACGCGCCCCTGCCGGTAATCGTTTTTGTTTCTCCCTCGGGCGCCCGGGCCGCTTCTGCGGGAGTCATTATCACGGAAGCCGCCCATATCGCCGCGATGGCTCCCGGTACAAATATCGGCGCCGCTCACCCGGTTTCGATCGGTATTGGCGGCGCGGAAAAAATGGATAAAACCATGTCCGAAAAAGTGGAAAATGACGCCGCCGCTTACGCCCGCAGCATTGCCCTGACCAGAGGACGTTCGGGAGAATGGGTGGAAAAAGCAGTGCGCAAAAGCGAATCGATCACCGCCGAAGAAGCGCTCAAGTTAAAAGTTATTGATTTTGTGGCTCCCGATATTGAAAAGCTTCTGGTTGCCATTGATCAGAAAGAAGTAAATCTGGTCAGCGGGAAAAAGAAAATATCAACAAAAAGCGCGGTAATTAATAATAAAAAAATGGGAACGCGCCAGGGTATTCTTGCGGCTATTTCCGACCCCAATATTTCTTACATTCTTTTATTGATAGGCCTGGCGGGACTTTATTTCGAACTCTCCACTCCCGGCGCGATATTGCCCGGAGTCATCGGCGGCATATCACTCTTGCTTGCATTTTTCGGGTTGTCCACCCTGCCGGTGAATTATACGGGAATTTTAATGATAATTTTCGGTGTAATTTTATTTATCGCGGAGATAAAAGTTATGAGTCACGGCATGCTGACGGTGGGAGGTATCATTTCATTGATTATGGGATCATTATTACTGTTTGATACATCGGAGCCCGCCCTGCGTATTTCTTTACAGGTGCTGATTCCCGCAATTCTCGTAGCTTCGGGTTTTTTTATTGTGGTGATTTGGTTGGCGGTTCAAGCGCAAATGAGGAAACATTTTACCGGCGCAGAGGCCATGGTCGGTGACGAAATAGAGGCGCTGACAGACATTGCCGATGAAGGGAAGGTATTTACCCGGGGAGAATATTGGAGCGCGAAAAGCGAAAAACCGGTTAAAAAAGGCGCAAAAGTAAGAGTCGTCAAGGTTGATGGATTAAATTTAATTGTTGAAGAAATAAATAAATAACAATAATCTTTTAGGTAAGTAAGGGAGGAACTTAAAATGGTTGGCACTTTTTCTTTGCCGTTCATTGTTGTCGTCGTGCTGGTGGTTATGTTTTTGGCATCAGCAATCCGTGTCTTGAATGAATACGAAAGGGCTGTTGTCTTCCGGTTGGGCCGTATCAGGGACGTAAAAGGTCCGGGGCTGATCATCATTATTCCCGGCATCGACAGGGTAGTGAAAATAGACATGCGGACGATCACCATGGACGTTCCGCCGCAGGATGTTATCACGAAAGACAACGTTTCCATCAAAGTCAGCGCGGTTATTTATTTCCGCGTGATGGACGCCAACTCCGCCGTGACCAATGTAGAAAACTATCTTTATGCCACCTCTCAACTTTCCCAGACAACTCTCCGAAGTGTTTGCGGTCAGATGGAACTGGATGGTATTCTTTCCGAACGTGAGAAGATTAATATGCACTTGCAGGAAATTCTGGATCGCAGTACGGAACCATGGGGCATCAAGGTATCGCTTGTAGAAGTAAAGCAAATTGATTTACCCGAAGAAATGAAACGTTCCATGGCCAAGCAGGCCGAAGCGGAAAGAGAGAGACGAGCCAAAGTCATCAACGCGGAAGGTGAATTCCAGGCGGCGCAAAAACTGATTGAAGCGGCGGCGATCATGGAGACTCAGCCCATGTCGCTGCAATTGCGCTATTTGCAGACGCTCAATCAGATCGCTTCGGAAAACAATTCCACAACGGTGTTTCCGATACCGATTGATTTATTCAAACCGTTTTTAAAATTGGCGGAAAAATCTTAGCTGATGCAAGACGGGAGTAGGAACTCCTGTCTTAAAAAATATAAATTATTGTTGGAGGGATAACTTATGGCAAGCGAAAAGCGCAGTCTGATTACAGGCGGACTTATTTTAATTACTTTGGGGGTGTTGATTTTCATCAGCAAGACAACCAGCTATAGTTTTGGTCAGACATGGCCGGTACTGATCATTGTCATCGGACTATCCACCATCATTCAAAGATTCAGAGATTTTGGCGGCTGGTTTATAACGATCGCGGGAGCGGCATTCCTGATTAATGAATTATATGGATTTGATCTCTCAAAATATTCACAGTATTTATTGCCGACCATACTGATTTTACTGGGAGCCTTTATACTATTAAGACGAAAGAAATAATCATTGGTCCAAAATTAAGAAAACGGAATTTACGAATATGGCTATTGCTAAAAAAATTAAATCATCACTGTCCAATTCTTCAATGATCAGGAAAATGTTTGAAGAAGGCATCGCGATGAAAAAGAAACATGGCGCCGATAAGGTTTATGATTTCAGTCTGGGCAATCCCAATGTGGAACCGCCTGAGAATTTCAAAAAAGAACTGAAAAAGATAGCGGAAGAAATTATTCATAATAAGCATGGGTACATGCCCAACGCCGGTTATCCGGAAACCAGACAGGCCGTTGCCGCGAAAATAAATAAAACACACGGCCTGAAACTCGACAGTGATCATATCGTCATGTCCTGCGGAGCCGGGGGCGCCCTTAATGTTATTTTTAAATCGCTGCTCGATCCGAAAGATGAAGTCATTGTACCGGTTCCTTTTTTTATGGAATATAATGCATATATTGGCAATTACGACGGTGTCCTCAGAAAAGTAAACACGAAAGAAGACTTTTCGCTGGATGTTGCGGCAATTGCTGCGGCTCTCAATGATAAGACCAAGGCGGTGTTAATTAATTCACCCAATAATCCTACGGGAAAGGTTTACAGTGAAAAAAACATTGCCGATCTGGCGCGGATGCTGGTCAAAAAAAGCAAAGAACTGAAAAAAGCAATCTATCTTGTTTCCGACGAGCCTTACAGTGAAATCGTTTATGATAAGGTAAAAGTGCCAAATATATTTTCCTTCTACAAAAACAGCATCATTGCCTATTCCTACTCAAAAACATTATCACTCCCCGGTGAGAGAATCGGATATATTGCGGTCAACCCGGAAATTGAAGATGCAGACGAGTTGGTTAGTGCCCTGATTATGTGTACGCGGATTTGCGGTTTCGTGAACGCGCCGGCTATGATGCAGAGAGTTGTCGCCAGGCTTCAGAACACAAAAGTTGAAGTGAACGTTTATAAAAGAAAACGCGACATGCTTTGCTCCGGTCTGAAAAAAGCCGGTTACCGGTTTGAAAAACCTCAAGGCGCGTTTTATCTTTTTGTCAAAAGCCCGATTCCGGATGATATGAAATTTGTCAAAAAGCTGTTAGAGAAAAATATTCTGGTCGTTCCTGGCAGCGCTTTTGCTTGCCCCGGATATTTCCGCATTGCATACTGTGTCGACGACGCAACGATCATCAATTCCATGCAAGGTTTTGCGGAGGCAATCACGGAATGCGGATAGATGCGATGTTCATCTGTTTTTGATAAATGTATCGATATGTAAATTGTTGCCATCGGTGGTAAGACTTATCGCCCCATCGCGGTCAGTACGGAAAACCATGACGCCGGCTTCTTGATATCTCTCGAGAACTGAAGGATGCGGATGCTTGAAGACATTTGATTTTCCCGCACTGACGATTGCGTAACGGCAGGCGACGGCTTTGATAAATTCGGCGCTGCTGGAATGATTTGAGCCGTGATGAGGGACCACCAGAACATCACTTTGCAGATCCGCTTTGGATTGAATAAGCTGCTTTTCAATATCACTTGAAATATCCCCCGGAAAAAGAAAATTTATTTTACCGAAAGTTATCTTTAAAACCAGAGAAGAATCGTTGGCCTCACCATAAGAGAGATCGTTAATGTCTTGCAAAGAATAATCCGGCGGCCATAAGACTTTCACCCGGACACCGTTCAATATCCTTTCAGGGTCTTTATTGGAAACCGGATCGATATGAATGTTATTAAGGCGGATCGTTTTTTCCCATTCCGGAAAGGTTTCTGAATCGACCGGTAGATTCGATTTCCAAACCTGACCTGTGCCAAAATTATTCAAAATGTAAATAAGTCCCAGTAAATGATCGGGATGAGGATGGCTTAACACGGCCGTATCGATATGGCTGATTCTCTGGTGATAAAGAAAAGGAGCGATAACGGCTTTGCCTACATCAAAAGAGCTCTCCGAAAAACCGCCGCCATCTATCACCATTTTTTTCCCGCCGGGAAACTGGATGAGATTGGAATTTCCCTGACCCACATCCATAACCGTAATTTTTAAATCAGATGAAAATTTATCTCTGACGGCCAGATACGTTGTATCCGCAATAAAAAATATAATGGTCATAACCAGTAAATATTTTAAAATCCGAAAGCGGACAGGGGAAAACCCATCCTTTATGTTTTTTTTCTTCCGTTCATCAATAAACTGAATGACAAGAAAAATGAATAAATAAAAGAATATAATTTCAATGATATTGGGTGTTGTTGCGGTGAAATAGGAGAAGGGAAGAGCCGCCAGTTTATTGATGATATTGATGGATAATTCGGTAAAGTAAGAAGCCAGTTTAATAAAATAACCGGCAATTGCCGGGGAAAAGAAAGCGCTGAGAATGAAAAGCATGGAGATAGCCAAGGTCAGGGTGCCGAGAAGCGGAACGGCAATCAGGTTGGCAATAATGGTCACTGAAGAGACGCGGTTAAAATAATACATGATAAAAGGCAGGGTGCCGATTGTTGCCGCGAGACAGACAATAATCGACAGATAGAGATACCGGATAACACCTTGCATCCATAAAGGAAGGGTTGAATGCTTCATGAAAGGAATATCACTGAATCTCGGAACAATATAAATAAGCGCCAAAACAGATAGAAAGGAAAGCTGAAATGAAATATCAAAGACAGCTTCCGGTGAAATAACCAGTATCATTAATCCTGCTGCCGCCAGAGTATTGTAAAGGTCTTTTTGTTTTCCCAAGAGCAGAGCGATCAGGAAAATAAACGCCATGAGAGTCGTTCGCATGACGGCAACTCCCATTCCCGCGATGCAGGCGTAAATCAATACCATAAAAAAAGCCGCTGTCGCCGCTAATTTAATCACATTAAATCTGAGCATCATGTATTCTGATATCTTTAGAATAAAAAAAATAAATAAAAAAGTAATGGCTCCTACCATCCCGATATGGAGGCCGGAGATGGAAAGAATGTGCGACGTTCCCGTTTTGTTAAAATTGTCCCGCACATCCGCGGGAATTTCATTTTGATTGCCGATCGTCATGGCTTCCAGGACTTCTCTTTGCGGCGAAGAGGCGTTCCGGTAAATAATTTGTTTTAAGTAAAGCCTGAAAGATTCCAGCTTCAGTCTTATACTACTTAACGAATTGTTTCTCAGAAGTATAATCCCCGAGCTATTGCTGATAAATCCGGAGGCGGAAATACCCCGAAAACTCAGAATACGTTCGTAATTAAAGTTGCCGGGATTTTTAAAGCTTTGTATTTTCTTCAGCGTTGAATGGAAACGGATAAAATCCCCGTACTGGAAATTTAAGTCCGGTGGAATTGCCAGACGAATATCGCCTGAAACGGGAATATATGATTTGTCTTTTATCACACGCAGAGTGCGTACAATTAAAACATTTTTATCTATGTAGGCGAGAGGATTTTCTATGACCGTGCCTTCCAGGGTAACTTTGCCTTGATCGATGTATCGGCCTATACTTTGACTGTTTTCGATAAAATAATTCTGCTTTTGAATGTCAAAAACGCCAAGCAAAAAAGTAAAACTCAGAATAAGAAAGAATCCTGTGATGAGCCATTTTTTACGGATTGTTATCAGAAGAAAAAAAAGATTTAAAATAACCGCAATGAATAACAGGTCATAGCAGGAAATGAAGTAGCTGCCGGCAATAATACCTGCCATCAACGCAAGAAAAAGAGGAATTAATAGTCTGTGCATATATTTTTAATTTTCTTTATAAGTGAAATGCTTCAAATTTATTAGCTAAAAATGCTGAAATATTATAGTATCATTTAAATTCTTTTTTGTTAAAAAGGAAATCGAATAACTATGATGCATGAAGGAACCTTACCCCAAGAAATAAATATGCGCCGGATGTTCTTTTTAATAATACCAAGAATCATTATTGTCACGTTTTTTCTCGGCATTACGATTTTTATCGATATTAAAAAGCAAGCGTTTGCCATACCACAAATTACGATTAACTTTTTTTATTTTATCGCCGCCGCAACATATTTGTTTTCGGCTATTTATATTTTGCTTTTCAAATTCGGGAAAAATATAAAAAAGAATATCTATTTACAAATAGCCGGAGATATCGCTATTGTTACATCTCTAATCTTCATGTTCGGCAACACGCAGGTTGATTATTCCCTCTTTTACACACTGATCATCATTTATTCGGTAATTTTTCTTGGCCGGAGGGGGGGGGGGATTGTCGCTTCCATTTCCAGTTTTTTTTACGCATTACTCCTGTATTTTGAATTTTACAAGTTAATGCCTTTCGTATCCTTTATTAAATCTGATTATGAGCTGGGCGCCGCGAATGCCTTCACCAATGTCATGGTACGCATTATATCTTTTTACGTGCTAGCTTTTCTGGTCAGTTTTATTGTTGAGCGGGAAAAGAAGGCCATGTCTTTGCTGGAAGAAAAAGAATCGGCATTCAATCAGTTGGACCTGCTTTTCCGCAGCATCATCGAATCAGTGGATACGGGAGTTATGACATTAAATCTGGCAGGTCGCATCAAAACATTTAACCGGGCGGCCGAGGAAATTACCGGATATAAAATAAGCACTATAGAAAATAAAATGTTCGACGATATTTTCCCCGAATTCGTGCCGTTATTTGCAAAAAAGAAAATGCCGGAATCCTCCATCAATCGAATGGCCGTTAAAATAAAAGCGGAAAAAGGAAATGATGTTCATCTGGGTTGTTCAATATCTCCTTTAAAAGACCGCAATGAAAAACAGATCGGCAATATTATTATTTTTCAGGATCTAACTGAAATCAAAAAGATGGAAGAAAGTCTGGAAAAAAGCAGAAAACTGGCTCTCATCGGCGAAATGTCGGCAGGTCTCGCTCATGAAATGAGAAATCCACTGGCGGCGATAACCGGTTCTATAGAGCTTTTGAAGCAGGGATTGGAATTGGAAGGAACAAACAAGCGCCTGATGGGAATAATTTTACGCGGTAAAGATCAATTAGAGAGCTTTGTCCGCGATTTTCTTTCACTGGCGCGTCCGGTTCCCGTAACAAGAGAATTGGTTGATTTAAACGAAATGATTGAGGAAGTTCTGGAACAGATAAAAGTGAATAAAGACTGGACAGACAAAATTCAAATTACAAAAGTTTTCTCGAACACAACCGGGGCTTTTGCCAACAAGGAACAGGTCCGGCAGATTATAAATAATCTTGTGCTCAATGCTGTTCAGTCTATGGAAGAAGGCGGTGTTTTATCTATCGAAACAAAAAATGCCGAACTGGATGACAGGAAAAAATATGCCGAAATTAAAGTTTCAGATACCGGATGCGGTATTAAAGAAAATGATTTGAACAAAATATTCGAAACATTCTTTACAAATAAAGAAAAAGGAATCGGTTTGGGATTGCCGATTGTCAGTCACATTGTTGAAGGTTATAATGGAAAAATTAAAATAGAAAGTGTCGTAAATCAGGGCACAATTTGCCACGTGTGGCTGCCACTCGAAAAAGAATAAGATAAAATGATTAATAAACTGCTGTCAAGATGAAGCGAGGATGGGAATATGGTAAAAATATTGGTTGTTGATGATGATCAGGGCATGAGGGAATTCATGGAAATAATGTTGGTCAACGAGGGCTATGACGTCACCAGCACCGGAGAGCCTCTCAAAGCAATTGAGATATGCCGCAAAACAGAGTTTGATCTGATTATCACCGATCTGAAAATGCCTAAAATCAACGGTATTGAATTCCTTAAGGTCATCAAAGATCAAAGACCGGATGCGATGGTTATTCTGATCACGGCTTATGCTTCGGGAGAAACGGCAATAAACGCGATGAAAGAAGGCGCATATGATTATGTAGAGAAAGGACAGAGCATTGAGGAACTGAAAAAAGTTGTGCGATCCGCTTTGCAGAAAAAAGGATTGATTGAAAATCATGTTTCGGAAGAACAAGTAAAGACAGGGGCAGCGGCAGGAAATTCTTTTTGCGGCATGATCGGGACGAACAGAGAGATGATTAAAATATTCGCAACGATCAAGAAAGTCTCCGATACGCTGGCGAACATTTTAATTTTAGGAGAAAGCGGAACAGGTAAAGAACTTGTCGCCCGCGCAATTCATGAAAACTCTTCCCGTTCAAAAATGCCATTTGTCGCCATTAATAGCGGCGGCATCCCGGAAAATCTTCTGGAGAGCGAGCTTTTTGGATATATGAAAGGTTCCTTTACAGGCGCTTATGCCGACCGTCCGGGATTTTTTGAAATGGCCCGGGGCGGCACAATATTTCTAGATGAAATAGGAGAATTGTCTCCGGTTTTACAGGTTAAGCTCTTGAGGGTGGTCCAGGAAAAGACGGTTCGGCGTATTGGCGGCGCAGAAGATATCAAGATCGATGTACGCATAATTTCAGCGACCAACCAGAATTTGCAGGAAAGAGTCAAAACAGGAGAGTTTCGCGAAGATCTTTATTATCGCTTAAATGTTATACCTGTTTTTATACCTCCGTTGAGGGAACGCCGGGAAGATATTCCATTGCTTATTGATAATTTTATCAGAAAATATGCTCGATTGTTCGGTAAAGAAATCAGAAATATTTCTTCCTATGCGATGGAACTATTGATGAATTATAATTTCCCCGGCAATATTCGTGAGCTGGAAAATATTATTGAACGCAGTGTTGCCATGGAGAGCTCTAATATAATTTTACCGGAAAGCTTAACATTATACTCGAATGCCTCTGACGGCGCGTCCAAATTTGACATTGAGATTAACGATAAAGGAATAGACTTAAATACCGAGTTGGAAAAAATCGAAAAGATAGTGATTGAAAAAGCCCTGCAAAAAGCAAAAGGATCGAAAAAAAGAACCGCCGAGCTGTTAAATATCTCCTTTGATTCATTACGTTACCGCATGGAAAAACTCGGTGTTGAATAAAATTTGCCCATCCTGCTTAAACAGGATGGGCAAACTAACGGGAACCTGAAGTTGTTTGTTTCTTTTTGCTTGACATTTCGGGTATATTTGCTCTATATGCCTCAAACAAGAGGCAGTATTGAACATGTTAAAAAATTACTTTTTTAAAAAGGCAGTCTTTTTTTATTTTTTTAGCTTTATTAACTTAAAGGTCTGCCTGACAGAATCATGACCATCAGCAAAGGGTAATGAACCGTGGGCAGATAAGTACCAGCCCACGGTTTTTTTTTGCCATGATTATGGTAATGCTTTTTATAAAAAATAGAGAGAAAGGGGAGGAATATGAATATGAAAAATAGAGTTTTAGTTGCAGTATTATCCGCTATTTTTCTGATTGCAGGTGTCGGCAGTTTACGGGCCGAGACGATTAAAGTTGGAGCTGCAATCAACCTGACAGGTCCCGCGTCAACATGGGGGCAATTTCATGAAAAAGGTCAACGTGATTATTTCCGGTATGTAAACGAGGTTAAGGGCGGGGTATTTGGCAACAAGATTGAAATGATTTCCGTGGACACGGCCTACAAGGTTCCCGAAGCACAGGCGGCCGTTAATAAATTTGTTCTAAAGGACAAAGTAGACATGATTGCAACCTGGGGCGCGGGTGAGGGATTGGCGGCAAAACCTATTGTCCAAAAATATAAAGTGCCTACCATCAACTACTCCACAAGTTGGGAAATCCTGGAGAAACCGGTAGATTATATGTATTTGCCTTTTGGCAGCTACAAAATGGATTGTCATGCCGTGTTCGAATACATTAAAGCGATTCATAAAGGTAAAGATGCTCCTAAAGTCGGTCTTTTAACATATAATAACGCCTATGGCCGTTCTATTCATGCTCCAAGCAAGGAATACGCTAAACAACTGGGGATTAATCTGGTTGCCGTGGAAGAATTTCCTCCTAAAACAGTTGATCTCAATACAGAGCTTCTTCGCTTACAGAAAGCCGGCGCGGAATATATCTTTATGCAGATGCTGCCTTCAGCGATTATTACGGCTTTCAAAAGCGCTGATCGTATAAATTACAGCCCGGTTTTCCTGGGAACCTGGACATCGACCGACCCTGACTTTTTCAAAATGGGCAAAGGACTTATTCGCGACAGGCTGGTCATTCAGTTTCCCGGAGGATTACCTTCCGACAAATCTAAAGGGATGGCTGTGATGCAGGAATTATGGAAACGTTATAAAACAGTTAATAAGTTTGACGCTTCGTACTGGGAAGGTGTCGTTATCGGCATGATTATGGAACGCGCCTTTATCCGTGCTTATGAAAAAAGCAAAAATATCACTCCGGAAACAGTCAATGCCGCACTGGAGTCTTTTAAAAATGAAGATTTCGGCGGTTTGGTGCCGAAAATAACCTACACTAAAAATGATCACGGCGCATCTTTCACCGCGCGCATGGTCAGGGTTAAAGAAGACGGAACTTATACGCCGCTCACCAATTTCTATGTACCCGGCAAGGATAAGATAAAACTGCTCAAGAAGTAAATATTTGTAAATCCGGCGTTGCCGGAGGTTTATATAATCTCCGGCAACGTCTGTTTCAAAATGAGGTTTTAATGAAAGCTTTTCGCAGCCGGCCGTCAATCATGATCAACCGGCGGGAAGAAGATAAAAGGGCGGAACTTTCGATTCAAAGTTTGCGTTTAAGCTTTGGCGGCGTTATTGCCGTCAAGGATGTTAATCTTGAGGTTCACACCGGTGAATTGATGGCAATTATCGGCCCTAATGGAGCAGGTAAAACGAGCCTTCTTAATTGCATAACCGGGTTCTACCGCGCACAACAGGGTAAAATAATATTCAATGGGCAGGATATCAGCCATCTTCACACCCACGAACTTGTCGGTGTGGGAATTGGCAGAACTTTTCAAAATATAGAACTTTTTCCGGGGATGACCGTGCTGGCCAATATGACCCTGGCGCGTCACATTCATTGCCGGTACAGCGTTTTGCGCTCCTGCCTTTTTTCCGGTTCCGTCAAAAAAGAAGAAATCCGTCACAGGCAGGCTCTCGAAGAAATCATAGATTTTCTGGAAATGCAGTCCATTCGAAAACAAACAGTAGGATCTCTGCCATATGGAATGATGAAAAGGGTTGAACTGGGCCGTGCGCTTGCTTTGGAACCAAAACTTTTGGTTCTTGATGAGCCCTTTGCCGGTATGAATATGGAAGAGAAAGAAGATATGGTCCGTTTTCTTCTGGAGTTGAATAGAGTATGGGGACTGACCATGATTCTTGTCGAACACGATATGTCTATCGTCATGAGTATTTCCCAAAGAATCATGGTTTTGAATTTCGGCGAAAAACTGGGGGAAGGCAGCGCCGAAGAGATCAGTGTCAACCCCGAAGTGATTAAGGCTTATCTCGGCGAGGCTGAAGCGTTATAAATATTTAAGGCATGATATTTTGTATACAGAACAGCAAAATAAAATTCAAAATAATACAGTAACACTGCCCCAGTTATTGATGAATAATGCCGCCCTGTATGGCGATACTAAAACGGCCATTCGCGAAAAAGCATACGGTATCTGGCAAAAATACAACTGGGTTGAATATTGCCGTTATATGCAGATAACGGCCGCGGGATTTGCCTCTTTGAATCTGCGGCGGGGTGAAAATATCTGCATGGTTGTTCATAATCATCCGGAATGGCTTTTCTCGGAACTGGCGGCGCATGCGCTGGGCGCGACAACCCTTAATTTGTTTACTTCGTCAATTCCCGATGAACTGGTTTTTTCCATAAAACGTATCAACTCTCCCGTTGTTGTCGTTCAGGATCAGGAGCAGGTTGATAAGCTTCTGGAGGTAAAAGATAAACTGCCCCAGACGAAAAAAGTTGTCTACATTGACCCCACAGGCATGACCTCCTACGAAGACGATCCCTGGTTAATCAGCTATGCCCGGCTTCTGGAAGAGGGTGAAAAATTCATTAAAGAACATCCGGGTTTTATCGAAGAGGAAATAAATAAAGGCCGTCAGGATGATATAGCCGTAATGATTCAAACATCGGGAACGACAGGCGTTCCCAAGCTGGCCATGTTGTCCCATCGAAATCTCACGGCCATGGCGGATCAATGGACGCAGGAAACGAAAATTAAACCGGAAGAAAACTGGCTTTCCATGTCTCCTCCGGCCTGGATTGTTGATCAGATGTGGGGAATGGGGGTAGCGCTCAAGAGCGGTATGTGCATGAATTTCCCGGAAACCGCGGAAACGGTCCTGGAAGATTTTCGGGATATCGGTCCGGCCATGATTATCACCTCGTCACGTTTCTGGGAAGATATGGCCTCCCGCATACGTGTAAAAGTATCTGACGCCGGCTGGCTGAAGAAAAAACTGTTTTACTTGGGTGAATCGATCGGTAAAACGATAGTGGAAAAACAATCGCATAAAGAGCCGATCCCCCGATCCCTGAACGTCTTATATAAAATAATGTCTGTTCTTGTTTACCGGCCTCTTTTGGATCGTCTGGGCTGCTCCCGTTTTCACAGCGCCTTCACAGGCGGACATCCGATCAGTCCCGATGTTATTCTTTTCTTTAGAGCTGTCGGCTTGAATTTAAAACAATGCTATGGCCTGACGGAATCCGGGGGAATATTTCAAATACAGCCGGATAACGAAGTGAAACTCGAAACGGTCGGCAAACCTTTGTCCCTGACCCAAGTAAAGATAGCTGAGGATCAGGAAGTGCTGGTTAAATCCGAAGCCAATTTTTCGGGATACTATAACGACTATCAATCAACGCAGGGCGCTTTTGAAAACGGTTGGCTAAAAACAGGCGATGCCGGATATATCGACAACGATGGTCACTTGCTCATTATCGGCCGCAAGGAAGATATTATCCGCAATAAAAGCGGTGATGCCTTTTCTCCCGATTTTATTGAGACGCGCCTGAAATTCAGCCCCTATATTAAAGAAGCCGTTACTTTTGGCGAAGCCCGTCCCTACATAACCGCCATGATCAATATTGATATGGACAATGTCGGCAACTGGGCGGAAGACAGAATGATCCCCTATACGACTTATATGGACCTTTCCCAGCAAACGGCTGTAGAAGAATTGATTTTAAAGGAAGTCATTCAGGTTAACGAACAGCTTCCCGAAGTCATGAAGATTAAAAAGTTTGTCCTTCTGTATAAGCTTTTGGATGCGGATGACGAAGAACTGACGCGCACAGGCAAAGTGCGCCGCCGTTTTGTTTACGGCTTGTATCTGAAGATAATTGAAGCTATGTACCAGAATCAGAAGAATGTTGAAGTTACCGGTAAAGTCAAGTATCGCGATGGAAGAATCGGCGAGATAGAAACAACGATAAATGTTATCAATGTAAGCTAAGGAATTAATCCATGGAATTTTTTCTGCAATTATTAGTCAACGGCGTTTGTGTCGGCCTGCTCTACGGCATTTCCGCGATGGGCTTTGTCATGATTTTTAAATCATCGAGCGTATTGAACTTTGCCCACGGCGAACTTCTGGCCTTGGGTGCTTTTTTCTTTCTCGCACTGGTGACTTGGGCAAAGCTGCCTATTGTTCTTGCTTTCATTTTAACTTTGGTCGGCTGTTTTCTTCTGGGATTCCTTATAGAAAGATTTTTTCTGCGCCCGTTAATCGGTGAAAAACTTATTTTTGTTATTATGCTGACGGTAGGATTGGCGGCCATGTTCAAAGGCTTGATTCTGTTGATTTGGGGCGGCAATTTATATACCTATCCGGAATTTTTACCCCCGGCAATGGGGCTGCAATTCGGCGCCATTTATATTGCTCCTGTTTATTCGGCCACGTTGATTATCAGTGTTATTTTTCTTGTGTTGTTCGGATTGTTTTTCAAAAAATCAGCGCAGGGGATTTACATGCGCTCTGTTGCCGACAATCAGAAGGCGGCTCTTTCTTTGGGCGTTAATGTCCGGCGGGTGCTTGCGCTTTCCTGGGCGATTGCGGCGCTTGTCGCCTGCATGAGCGGAATTGTTCTCGGAATTATCAACGGCGTCAACGTTCATGACCTGAGTTCCATCGGCCTGAAAGTATTCCCCGTGGTTATTCTCGGAGGGCTCGACAGCATCGGAGGCGCGATTATTGGCGGAATTATTATCGGGCTTCTGGAAACATTTACCGGCGGGTATCTTTCGCCGTCGTTACGCGATGTAGTTCCCTATATCGTTTTAGTATTTATTCTGATGGTCAAACCCTATGGATTATTTGGCTTAGTTGAGATTGAGAGAGTTTAAGCAATGCAAGTAAAGAGAAAATTTTCTTTTCATCCCTGCGGCAATTACCGGGAAGACTACGCGCAGGAATTAAATATTTTTGAAACGGATTTCGGCAGGTTAAGTCTGTGTGTATTTTTGGCTTTGCTTTTCTTTGTCGCTCCATTTGTGTTGAGCCCGTACATGCTCTACATTCTCAATATAATCGGTATTACCGCCATTGCGGCCATCGGACTGAATATCCTTATCGGTTACACCGGACAAATATCTCTCGGACATGGCGCTTTTTTCGGCGTGGGCGCTTATGCCGCGGCAATCCTGGCTACCAGGCTGGGAGTAGGGTTTTATTTTGCCATACCGGCTGCGGGCATCATTACCGCGCTTGTCGGCATGATCTTCGGCATCCCTTCGGGAAGATTAAAAGGGCTTTATCTGACCATTGCGACTCTGGCGGGGCAATTTATCATAGAATATGTTTTAATTCAGTGGGACAGTCTCACCATGGGCACCATGGGTATTACGCTGCCTTCACCCGAAATTTTAGGATGGCAAATTTCAGGAGACAAAGCCTTTTTCTTTCTGATTTTCGTTAGCCTTATTCTGATGACCTGGTTTGCGGTAAATATCATGCGCACCAAATACGGTCGGGCTTTCATTGCCATCCGCGATAATGACCGTGCCGCCGAAGGGATGGGCATTCCCATATTTAAATACAAACTATTGTCATTCGGCATCAGTTCGTTTTATGCCGGTTTTGCCGGCGCTCTCTGGGCTTATTACATGGTGAGTATTACGACGGAACCATTTAATCTGGGACTTTCCGTGGAATACATTGCCATGGTTATTATAGGCGGCATGGGCAATATTCCCGGTGCCATCTTCGGTGCAACGTTTATCACACTGCTTAATGAATTCCTGCGATATTTTACAGGTATATTAATGAATGTGGGATTTGTGACCAGTTTAGGTTTGAATATGGCTCCGCTGAAGGAATTTGTTTTTGGACTGACCATCGTATTATTTATATTGATTGAACCAAAGGGACTGGCTGAAATGTGGCGGATCATCCGTTCCAGTTTCCGGCTGTGGCCTTTTTCATATTAAGGTGTCGTTATGGGAGATATTCTTTTACAAATAAATAATATATCTGTTGTATATTCAGATGTTATACAGGTATTGAAAGGTGTTTCTTTAAGTGTGGAGAAAGGCCATATCGTATCGCTTCTGGGCAGTAACGGCGCGGGAAAGACAACTACACTCAAAGCCATATCCGGTTTGCTCAAGCCCGAAAACGGCGAAGTAACTGACGGAACGATTATTTATAACGGCGTCAATATTCAGAATCAGGCGCCGGAATTCATTACCCGCCAGGGCATTATTCAGGTTCTGGAAGGCCGCCAGCCATTCAAATATCTGACCATTGAAGAGAATCTGCGTGTCGGCACAGCCACACGGTTCGGCAAGCCTTACAAGCAGGATCTGGAGCTTGTTTACAATTATTTCCCCGCCTTGGTGAAAAGAAGAAAAGCGCTGGCCGGATACTGCAGCGGCGGCGAATTGCAGATGCTGGTCATCGGCCGCGCGTTGATGGCCCATCCCCAGCTTTTATTGCTTGATGAACCTTCCCTGGGTCTGGCGCCGCTGGTTGTGCAGGAAATATTCCGCATCATCAAAAAAATAAATGAAGATCAACAGGCGACCATTATACTGGTGGAACAAAACGCCCGCATGGCCCTGCAGGTCGCTCACTACGGCTATGTCATGGAAAACGGCAAAATCATGATGGAAGGCACGTCGAAAGAATTGTCCGATAATCCGGACATCAAAGAATTCTATCTGGGAATGGCGGCATCGGGCATTGCTAAATCGTATAAAGACGTCAAATCATATAGACGCCGCAAACGCTGGTTGTAGCAGACTGCTGAAAAAGGCTCATATACTGCGTTGCGCTTCGAATCTCGCGTGCTCACGTACGTTTAAAGTACGCTCTGCCGCTCGATTCTCGCGCGCCTTGCCTCTGAGCCTTTTTGAGTAGCCTGGAGAGTTAATGATAATTTCGTAGTTTCCTCGCTACCGTAGCGTTATCATTTCAAAGCGAAAGAGTATACTTCTTTGATGGATCAATTATTCGATCAGAAAGTATCGTGGGGAAAAAGGAAGAGAAAAGCCGGCAAGATAAGGCTTTAATTTAAAATTCTAATTGATTATAATAAATCCAAGCTATTAATAAATAATGATTGTGAATTGAAATGGATCTTTTAGAAGAACTTAAAAAACTATCTAAAAAATTAGATCAAGCCGGGATAGATTATGCTTTATGCGGGGGATTGGCTATTGCCATTTACGCGAAGCCCCGCGCGACGCTTGATATTGATATTATGGTGCAGCCTGATTATTTTTCAAAGACAAAAGAAGTAGCGAAGGAACTTGGCTATACGATGAGTTCCGCAATGATGGAATTTAATAATGGCGCTGTCAAGCTTCAGAGGTTGAGCAAGGTTGATAAAGTTTCCGGTGAATATTTTATATTGGATTTGCTCATTGTAACTCCGGAAATAGAAAAAGCTTGGGATGATCATACGACGATAGAATGGGAAGGATACCCTCTGAGGGTAGTATCTCCGCAAGGTTTGATTTTACTGAAATCTTTACGCAATAGCGGTCAGGACAAGGACGATATTGAATATCTGAGGAGTCTGGAAAATGAAGATTGACATGAGTCCGGAATCTGTTGCAAGCCGTCTAAAAATTGCTAATGAATTGAGGCGTGTATCTCTATCGCTTGCCAATTCCAGCGCAGGCAGGGAAATCATGAAAAAGCATTCGAAAAACAAGACTGTGCAAAGAACAGTGTCTGCTCTTGGTTGTAAAAATTAATATAAAAGGAAATATATGAACAACTTATTCGATAAAAAAGAATCGTGGGGGAAAAGGAAGAGAAAAAGTCAGCAGGATAGGGCTCTGGCTGAAATGGTAAAACTTGGTTTCGAAAAATCAGAGCACGTAAAAGCACTGCTGGATAATCATAAAATAAATCCCGACACTATAAAATCACGTGAAGATTTGGAGTGCCTGCCGGTGACGTCCCGTGAAAAATTAGTGGAGATGGAAATGGATGACCCGCCTTATGCAGGTTTGGAAAATCCCGATGTTTCCATTGATCGCATTTTTACTTCTCCGGGACCGGTTTATGAACCGCATCTTTCAGAGACTGATTATTTATGGGCACGGGCTTTTTTTGCCGCGGGCATTGGTCCCAAAGATATAGCGTTAAATGCTTTTTCCTATCATCTGGTCGCCGCAGGATTGACCTTTCATACCGGCCTGCGCAGGGTAGGCGCAACAGTTGTTCCCTCGGGTACTTCATCATCACAGGTACAGGTGCAGTTAATCAAGGATCTAAAAGTTACCGCTTATGTCGGCACTCCCAGCTTCTTGAAGGCCATTATTGATAAATCCAAAGAAATGGGTTTCGATTTCAAGAAAGATTTCCTGGTGAAGAAAGCCTGCTTCGCGGCAGAGCCGCTCTTGCCCGGTTTGCGGCGTTCATTTGAGAATGATTATGGCATCGATACGTATCAAATGTACGGAGCTACCGAGGTTGGTGATGTGGCTTATGAATGCTCCGAAAAAAAAGGATGGCATATCTGCGAAGAAACAATCGTGGAAATCGTTGATCCTACAACAGGTAAAAATGTTCCCGACGGAGAATTAGGGGAAGTCGTGGTCACAAGGCTCAACAATATTTTCTTTTTGCTGCGGTTTGGAACCGGAGATTTGTCGCGTCTGATTACGGAAGCCTGCCCCTGTGGAAGGACTTCCTATCGTCTGGCTGGAATCGCGGGCAGGGTAGGAGACGCTGTGAAAGTTCGCGGATTATTTGTGGCGCCGAGTCAGATCAAAATGATTCAATCAAAATTCAATAACCTTCCATTGCAGGTGGTGGTGAGCCGCTCAGGTCATGAAGATATACTTAAATTACGGATTGAAAAAATATCGCACGAAATCGGCAGTTCACCGTGGGAAGAAGATTTTAAGAAAATATTTCGCGAAATATGCACGGTGAGAATTGATCATCTGGAATATCTGAACGCCGGTGAAATCAAACCTCAGGAGAAGTTGATTCTGGATCAGCGGCAGTATTAATTTTCGCCATTTCTTTTTTCCCGCGCAGGTAAGCGTCAATCATGGAAAAAATCCAAAGCAGCAGAATGAATAATAAAAGGGGGGAAATATAAGACAGATTCAGCTGCTTTAGCGAAGTGACAGATAATTTTACAACGGCTTCAAGGGTAACGGTTCCTTTTTTGAAGGGAGAAATTTTTAAAAGCGTTTTAGTTGTTTGAATGACCGAGAATAAAATAGATAAAATTGCGGCGATAACGGCGACGATGATCGCGGTTCCTTTTTTATAATCCTTTAAATATATCTGCCCCCATCCCGGGAAAAGAAGAGCATTATATAATGCTGCTTTAGTGGCTATGTTCATATATCCCTCCTCCTTGCATCCGCGTCATCCTATGAAATCTCGGAATGATACGGCAAAATATTCTTTTAAGGAATAATATTTACATCTTTCATCTTCAACTGAATATTGGGAGATCCGTTCCAGTTGTTTATTTGCGGCGTAAAAACAATATCAATACTGGCGCCGCTCAGTGCAGCCTGATGCTTGCCCATATTGAACCAGATAGAATCAAAAGACGTCCCGTTGCTGTTAACCCACATTTTCAAATGGTTGTTGCCGACGATAATAGGGGAAGAAACCTGAATGTTGCGGACGTAAAGCAATGGTTCCGGATTCTTACTGCCGAAGGGTGCAAGAATGTCCATCTGTTCAATCAAGTTCAGATCGATATCGGAGATTCGACATTCCGAATCGATAACAATTTGAGAGGTCTGTTCCGGAAATTCAAAGCTGTTGTGAGTTATTTCATCTAAAAGACCGGCAAATTCATCGATATTTTCTTCTTTGATGGATATCCCCGCCGCGTGGTAATGTCCACCGTAGGAAAGTAAAAGAGGCGCGCACTGCTGAATTCCCTTGTAAATATTAAAATCGGAAACACTTCTTCCCGATCCTTTTCCCACGCCATTGTTCAGGCTGATGACAAATGCGGGGCGGTTGAAAAGTTCAACCAGGCGCGAGGCGACAATACCGATAAC
Organism: Deltaproteobacteria bacterium HGW-Deltaproteobacteria-13; assembly: GCA_002840555.1. Lineage (GTDB taxonomy): Bacteria > Desulfobacterota > Syntrophia > Syntrophales > Smithellaceae > Smithella. The sequence goes on along the minus strand of PHBJ01000002.1, from coordinate 136,485 downwards.
CCCCGGATGCCATTTATCCGATGCAAAAACAAAAGCATTCTTATTTTCAATGATGTTGTTGCTGCTAATTCTTTCCAGAATTTCAGTGAGAATTTTCTTCTCCATTAATTGCCGGTGCCGGTTATAGGAATCAAGCTTTTCGGCCAGCATCCGGGCTTCGGCCATATCCTCAGCCAGAAGTAATTTTACGGCGTCGATGGGAGACGCAATGCGTCCGGCGGCATTTATACGGGGAATAAGTGAGAAAGACGCTTTGAAAGAATCAATCGTCTGGTTATCAACGCCGCTTACTTCTTTCAGTGCCTTGATTCCGGGGCGCTGACTTTCCGTAATTAATTCCAGACCGATTTTGGCAAAGATTCTGTTTTCATCGATCAGAGGCGCCATATCGCCGATCGTTCCCAGAGTAACAATGTCAAGATATTCCCTTAAATTGGGATGTTTTTTATTTTTCCAGAAACCTTCTTTATTCAAGCTGCCGCGCAGAGCGATGAGAAAGTTATAAGCAATTCCCACGCCGGCAAGTCCTTTGAACGGGAAAGCGCAATCTTCACGATTGGGATTGATTGAAGCTACCGCCTGCGGCAGCGATCCCGATATTTCATGGTGATCCAGAACAATCGTGTCGATTCCGATGAATTGCGCGTGAGCAATTTGCTCCAGATCGGAAATGCCGCAATCCACGGTAATCAGCAATTTGACATTATTATTTTTGAACTTGTCAATGGCCGGTATTTTTAAACCGTAACCTTCCTGTACCCGATCGGGGATATAATAATTTACATGCGGTGTAATTTCTTTGATGAATTTATAAAGAATAACAACGGACGTTATTCCATCGGCGTCATAATCACCGTAAATGATAATTTCTTCATGATCGTGGATCGCTTTGAGTAAACGTGAAACGCCCTTTTTCATGTCTTTCATTAAAAAGGGGCTGTGCAAATCATTGAGGGAAGGGTGGAGGTAACGGCGGGCGGTTTCGATATCCCGGATGCCTCTATTCACGAGAATTTGAGCGATAATGGGATGAATCTCGAATTCTTTAATCAGCAAATTTTCTGCGTTTTTATCTCCGGCTTCATTTAATTTCCATTTTGTCGCCGGCAGTTGGTTTGATATTGTCATTATATTGTTTTCGTATTTTCTTTCGTATAATATTGATCATATCAACGCTGTCGTTGATGTCAAGTATTTGCTACTTTTTTTCAAACACAAAGTTTTTAATGGATGATTCATGTTTTTGCAATTCGACGGCTAACTTTTTAAAATCATCAATATTATCCGGACTAATTGTTTCTTCATTGCTTTTTGATTCCAGATAAACATTGAAGGTGGAACCCTTAAAACTGTATTTTTCCGTTCTATATTTAAAAGGCTTGTCAAAAGTAAAATCACCCGGCAATTTCCTTATTTTAAATCCTGCCGGGAATTTATAGGAATAGTTTTCCCGTGAATAGAATGATTCCGCCTGGCTAACCGGATAGAGGCGATTGTTTGCGGCGGTAATATCCCGGTACGAATCAAAAGAAAGAATGTTGGATAAGACCATGGTTTCGTCGTCCAATTTTTGCGCCAGATTTTTTAAGTTTCCTGAAAGTTTGATGATAAATGGTTTTGGGGTATCCGTTAAACTGCCCAGGTTAAGTTCTTTCACTTCGACGCCGCGTTCTTCATAATATTTCTTTCTTTGTTCCGGAGGGGAATATTTTAAAAAATACCTGACGGATTCGGCGGCTTTCCCGAAATACTCTTGCGTATAATCAATAGTAGCATTGCCTTCCGGATTGATATCATATTTCATGTGGACATTAATATAATCGTTTTTATTGTCCAGGTCGGGCGTTTTTATGAAGCGATAAGATCCGTCATCCTTCATCAGAAAAACTGTCGTGGGAGTGAGAAAAGGCGGTGAATTGTAGGCCGCTGCTTCGTTTGTTGCGTCCAGCCAGAAATATTTGTTTCCGGATGGGACAACGGCAATGACATGATTAAAGACATTTAACGAAGGAACGGATTCATCAAAATATTTCCCGTTGGCGGGAACAAGAGCCGGCAGTCCTTCGATACCGGCAATCTTGAGCATGGTCAGCAGAAGAACCGTTTTGTCTTTGCAATCACCGTATCTTTTCCGGAATATTTCCGCGGCCTGATGAGGTTTATGGGTATAGGGGCCCAGTAGAACGGCAATATATCTGATGTTCTGAGAAACGAAATTGAAGATGGCGTTGATTTTTTCTTCGTCGGTATTTTTTCCGGCAATGAGCCGCTTTGTAAACTCATTCAATTCATCGTCTGATTTCATTTGTTCCCGGACAAGATTAATATACCATTTGGAGATGACATCCCAACTGTTGAGAGTCCAGACAGACAGCTGGGGAAAAGTATCCCTGTCCAGCAGAGAAGGCATACGCGATTCAGGAATTATTTCTTTCTGCTTCGTATTGATAAAAATATATTTTTTTCTGTTGCCGTCAACAATGATTTGCGGGGTAAGCGCTGTCTTAAATTTCTTGTATTTCAGCTCGATATTTGCCGGCAAAACGATTTCCATGATATCTTCTTCCATGGGATAAAGATTCTGGCATAAAAAGATGTTAAAATAGTCGAAGGATAAAACCGGCTTTAAATTTTTTGTTTCGTAAGCATATTCAATGATGCAGCCGTTTTCCACGGCGGGCATGGTAAACTTCTTTACCTTTATATCCGTATAAAATTCATAACCGGCGTGCTCTGAGGAATCCTGAATATCTTTTGGGTCTAAAGCGATAATTTGCCCATCCGGTTTGACCGTATTGGCAAAAATTATTTTTACTTCCTGATATCCTTCACGATAAGATATTGATTGTGACGCAAAACTGCGTCCGCGTTCGTTGAATATTTTGATACGATATAAATGTCTGGAGAGACTGGTGCCGTCTTTATAAAATTCCGTATAATCATAAGAATATAAAATATCGGCGCCGGCATTGGGATGTTCTTCGGCAAGAGGCGCTTGCTTGAGAAACAAATTGACATCGCCGTCAGATATGCTTTTGATATTGGAATTCGTGGTAGAGCAGGACAAAACAAATAATGCCAATAAAATCAGTATGTTTTTTGCGATGCGCATGAATGACCCTTTATTTTTTATTAATCATACATTCTTTATATGTTGACGTCAATTGGTCATTGAATCTTGATCATTGAAACAATAACTGATAAACGTATAGCTGTTGGAAGATGATAAAAAAATATTATAAATTAAAGAGAAAAGATATTGCGTTAGTCCAGTTTATTATTGAAGGATATGGAGAAATGGCGACGGTCACAACCATAGATCCTCAAGCCGCAATCATCCGAATTTCAATTATCCCTGATTTTCTTTCAGAGATGAACGATTTAATCGGGTATCTGAAAGATAAATATAAAATGGAAGAAATTAATTGGCCGGTTAATTAACAGACCAACAAGTTGAAAAACAATATATTTATGGGCTCTTCAAAAATGCTTAGATGCAAGGCGCGCAAAAACAGAACCGCGAGGCGTATATAGATATACGTTGAGCGATGATGTTTGCAGCGCAACGCAGCAGATGAGCGTTTTTCAAGAGCCCCTTAATCGGTATTTTTATGTTTATGTTAACTCATACTTATTTTTTGCAGAAGGTCTTGGACGACGCGAAGAATAAAAATATTGATCCGGATGTTTATGTTTACAATATCGCTCCTGATTTATTAACAATTCATCCGCGTATAGGCCCCGATAAAACACACAAAATAAAAAGAGCATTGCAAATACCGGAGCAATATTCAAAATCGGCTTACGTCATATTTCATCTCCTGGTTGATGACCTTTCTCATTACGGATATATTTGTTCCGATTGCGAGGAAGGATTTAACTCCGATTCAAAAGGGTACAGCTATCTCAAAGGCAGGCCTCTGATAGAGTCCATTTTGGAATTGCATAAAATAATTAAAAAAGAAATTTCTTATAGTCAGGCGGTTTATCAATCCCATTTAATTATTGAGATGATCTATGATCTTGTTATTTTAAAACACATTAATTCCTTTAAAACGATCGACCTGCTGGTTGAAGCGATAAATTTTACCGAAAAAAATAAAATGAATGAATTTTCAGCCACCATGAATTGGTTATATGATCTGGAAGGAAATGAAATAACCGAAGTGATGAAAAGCGCTTTGTGTTTCATCACGAAAGAATCAATGGAAGGCCTGATGAATATTGAAGGCCGAATCAATCTTTATAAAGATAAATTCGGCCTTCAAAGCAATGAACGATTATTTTACGATGTCCTGAAAAATTTGTTTCAGCAAGCTATAGATTTAATTGACGATGATGAATTATTTTTTCTGGAAACCATGCAGGTTATAAAAAATTACAGTTCACTTCCCGCTTTTAAACAGCTTTTTTAACAAATCCGGAACGAATGCAACTGGTGCAAACCTTAACTCTTTTTATGGAGCCGGTTTTTTCATCAACACAACGTAATTTCTGCAAGTTAGGATACCATGTTGCCTTTGTTTTATTATTGGCATGGCTCACTTTGTTGCCTATTGCCGGCTTTTTTCCACATACTTCACAAATACGAGACATTTAAAAATCCTCCTAGAAATGTGCGTCGTTACTAAACTATAAGACGGTATTTTGCAAGCATTTTTTCGATTATATTTAATATTTGATGGATCAGGCCTGTTTACCGGCTGCTGCGGGTAATTTACTTTTGAGGCAAAAAAGAAATATTATTCTTAAAATATTGATATTGTTATTAATAATAGCTAATTTGTCATGGATGCCGGCTGTCCGGTAGCTTCCAGGACGCGCAGCCAGATATCATCCGCAGGGTCAATTTTACGGTTGGAAGCAACTGCGCCCACTGGCAGATGAACATATTCGTCTTTCATTAAAGCCACCAGAATGCCCGTTTTTCCAGCCATTCCCGCATGAACGGCGTACTGACCCAGCGAGTTGCAATAGATGCCGTCCGAAGCATTTGCCGGAACGGAACGAATCAGGTAACTGGGCTCAATGTACTTCAGATTAATCTCCATATTAAGTTTGTTAAAATAGTCCCCAATGGCATTTTTTAAGAATACCCCGATATCCTGCAGACGAATATTTCCTGACGCATCTTTTTGAAGGGGAGATGCATTTTCTCTCAAAAGGTATTGTCCCGCGCCTTCCGCTACCAGAATGACCGCATGTCCTCTGGATTTCATGCGTTTTCTCAATGTCGCTAAAAATCCGTTTGGACCTGTCAGAGCAAAAGGGACTTCGGGAATTAAAACAAAATTTGTATCGTTTTGCGCCAGCGCCGCTAAAGCAGCGATATGGCCGGAATTACGTCCCATTATTTTAATCAGACCTATACCGTTAAATGATCCCTTGGCTTCCACATGAGCGCTTTTGATCGCTTCGACCGCTTTTTCTATTGCGGTGTCGAAGCCGAATGATTTTTGAATCAAATTAAGATCATTATCAATTGTTTTGGGAATACAAACGATGGCCATTTTCAACTTTCTTTTTTTTATTTCAGCCGTTATTTTTTCAGCCGCCCTGATCGTGCCGTCACCGCCAATGCAAAAAAGAATATTAATATTTAATTGGGCTAGATAATCGACTACGGTATTTACATCCTGCGGGCCGCGGGAAGTAGAAAGAATGCTGCCTCCGATGCTTGTGATGTCTTTAACGGCTTCGGGCGACAGTTTGACTAATTCATGTCCATAGACCGGATTTAAACCCCGCAGTCCGTATTTAACACCGATGATATCCCGGACATTATAATTGAAAAATAGAGCTGTCGTTATTGACCTGATGACGTCATTAATGCCCGGGCAGAGACCGCCGCAGGTGACGATTGCCGCTTTTGTCCGGGATGGATTAAAAAATATTCTGTCACGAGGTCCGGCAAGTTCCACGGAAAGCGGCTCACCTTTTTTATCAGCGCAGGAAAGATAATCATCCGAATAGGAGTTGAATAATAATCTTTTTTTGTCCGGTGTAAAATTGCTGATGCACAGAGGAGATTTAAATAATCTCTTTCCAAGATTGGCGATAGAAAAATCGTATTTCATAGATTACTCCATTTTACCGGACACTCGCGCCGCGGCGTTTATACCGGAAATAATTTCTCCCTCGAAACCGGCGTCTGCTAATAATGAGGCACCGGCAAGATAAACATTGCCGAATTTTGTTTTATTTTTTTTTGCGGCAAAACCGGAAAGAAAAGCGTTTCTCATCTGATATTTGGGATTAACGACATCGCGTTGTTTCTGAGAAATCTTGATGGATTCTTCTATATCGAAAAACTTAATATTTTCTTTCAGAAAGGGCAGGAAATATTCCAGGCGATCAATGATGGAATCAGCTGTTTGACTTAAATGGTCTTTAGACCAGATATTTTGATCGTTAGGAAGAAAGACGGTAGCCAATAAAGGAATCATTGCCGTTGATGTATTTTTTGCATCTTCATGCGCATTAGATTCCAGGATAATCAAATTATCATCATAAATATTTTTGTTAACATCGCTGATAACAGCGACATGCCTTGCCATTCTTTCGGGGATGCAATCAGGACTGACACCCAGATGAATCGTAAAAGGGTAATGGGAGATTTTAACGGGTCTGATAAAATCGCTGAGGTTGAGCTTCTTTTTGCGGTCAATGACTAAATGCATGTTTTGCCATTTCGTGCTGACAATTAAATGATCAGCCTCAATCTTTGAGGCGCTGCCGTCTTTATCCATATAAGTTAATTCGATCAGTTTACCTTTTTTAATGGATAACACTTCGCAGCGATTTATATACAGTCCGTCTGCTGTGGATTCTATTTTTTTTATCAGGGAATCAAAAAGCGCCTGTTTGCCCCCTGAAAAATGGTAAGCGCCGCGCAGCGGCACGCCATATTGAAAATGAGAGAAAAGGGAATTTTGATTGTTTGTTTTAAAGGAAAGTAAAACCTTTTGCGCTTCCATGACTTTTTCAAAAGAAGCGTTTTGAGACATCATTTGCTTTAATTTCATATCGTCAAACTTGCATCTTATTAAACGGGGTATCAGCTTAATGAAGTCAAGGTAATCCTTTGCGCTTCCGGGTTGAATCAATGGATGATCGCAGAGCCATTGACCGGCGGTTTGCGAGTTTCTTTCCACGGCATCGTAAAAGGATTTGATCTTCGCGGTTAGTTCGGGAAATTCTCTGGACAGTTCTTTGACAAGGGCTTCCTTGTCATTGAAGAAATCTATTCTTTTTTCGGGCAAAATTATCTGGTAAGCGGGATCCAGTAAAATTCTTTCTTCCGAAATATCCAGACCAGCCAAAAGGGAGAGATAATTTTGATTGGCGCCGAAACCGGATAACGGTGTGGGATCAACATTAAAAGTAAGATCGCCGACAGAACAGACATCTCCCATTCCGTTTTCCGCCAGCAGCGCGGTTTTAATGCCGTTTTTGGAAGCAACTGCCGCGGCCACATGGGAAGAAAGATCATCACCGATGACAATTAGACCGTACATGAATTAAATTATTCCTCATCGTGGATAATTATTATAAAAGTTTAAAAACGAATTACAAAAAGCATGGAAGATATTTATTATTTTAGTTTTTAATGTGTACTTTACGTCCCTTGATTTCAATTTTACCATCAGCATAAAGCTGGATGGCCTGCGGATAAATCTTGTGTTCTTCCGTTAATATTCTTGCCGCCAGCGTTTCTTCCGTATCGTCGTCCTGGACAGGCACGACCCTTTGGATAATGATTGGTCCGGTATCCATGCCTTCATCAACAAAATGAACTGTGCAGCCGGAGAATTTCACGCCGTACTCCCAAGCCTGCCTTTGCCCGTGAAGCCCGGGAAAAGACGGGAGAAGGGCAGGGTGGATGTTCATTACTTTATTGGGGAAAGCTTTTAAAAAAGCGGGAGAAATAATACGCATGAAACCGGCCAGAATAACCAGATCAACGCCATGGTCTTTCAACGTTTTTATTAATTCGGAATCAAATTCTTCTTTGCTTGTAAAATCACTGTTTTTTAAAACAACAAAGGGAATTCCGTGTTTTTTCGCCCTGGTGATTCCAAAGGCATCCGGGTTATTACTGATAATAATCTTGATGGTTGCCTTTAATGAACCTCTTTCAATATGATCAATAATTGATTGCAGGTTGGAACCGTTTCCGGAAATCAGAACTCCCAGTTTCAATAAATCAGCCATTTCTTTTGCCCTAATTTTCAGAAAGATAAACCTGTTCCTGTTTGTCGTCTTTCTTTTCGATAAATCCGATTTGATAGGCTTTTTCACCCATCAATTCAAGGTATTCGAGAATTTCCTTGCAGTCTTTATCAGCGACAATAATCATCATTCCGATGCCCATGTTAAACACACGAAACATCTCTTTTTCTTCAACGTTGCCTATTTCTTTTATAACATTAAAAACAGGCGGTATCGGCCAGCTTCCTTTTTTAATAACTGAGCGGCAGGCCTGGGGAATGATTCTCGGAATATTATCGTAAAATCCGCCGCCGGTAATATGGACAAGGCCTTTTATGCTAAACTTTTTGAAAAGTTTCAGCAGAGGCTTGACGTATATTTTTGTCGGCTCCAGCATTTCCAGCCCGATCGTTTTCTCTAAGCCGCTGACCTTATCGTTGACGCCCAGTTTCCCTTTTTCCAGAAGAACTTTTCGGGCTAATGAAAAGCCGTTACTATGCAAGCCGGTGGAAGCAAGTCCGATGATCCGGTCATTCATGCTCACGGTAGAGCCGTTAATTATTTTTTCCGATTCGACGACACCGACGCAAAAACCGGCAAGATCGTATTCGCCGGGCTTGTAAAATCCTGGCATTTCCGCCGTTTCACCGCCGAGAAGAGTGCATCCGGCCTGTCTGCATCCTTCAGTAATTCCTTCGATGATTTTCACGCTTTTTTCCAGTTCAATTTTGCCCGTGGCCAGGTAATCAAGAAAAAATAAAGGCTCGGCACCCTGAACAACGACATCATTCACCGACATGGCTACAAGATCGATGCCGATGGTGTCATGTTTATCCAGTAATTGGGCGATGCGCAGCTTTGTGCCCACGCCGTCGGTCGAAGAAACCAGTACCGGATTTTTTAAATTGGTTGAATTTAAATGAAAAAGACCGCCAAAACCGCCGATGCCGGAAATAACTTCTTTCCGGGCGGTTGTTTTTATTGAAGCTTTAATGCGTTCTACAAATTCATTGGCGGTATCGATATCTACCCCCGCGTCTTTATATGTAATGTTATCTGTCATATTGCCCCTGATGAATTTAGTTTTAATATGGATTAATGCGTGGTTTTGTGTAACGTAAATCAAATTTTAAGTCAATCATTCCTTGCGCAAATAAAATATATTTGTTAACAAAAACAATCAATTCATCGGAAATAACTTAGGTTTGCCAACTTTACAATGCGGAGACTCAATGGATTCACAAAAGGAAATTCTGCAAAAAATAGAGCGGCCTTTGACTTTTGCGTCCCGTGATCATTATAAAAATCTTTCCAACATAAAAGATTTAGGCAAATTTCTTTTAAATTTATTACCCACATTGAAGGACTCCTCGTTGCCTGCAGGCAAGAATTTTAACAATCTCATAGACGAATTGCTGGAAATATTTTCCGATTATGACTGGCAAAAGCTGGAATTAAAGAAATACAAGATTGAAAAAGCGCAGATTGTATTGGAAAGCTTAAAAGCCGTTATGGAATCTTCAGCAGCGCCCACGCATGTTCATCCTCCCGATCAAAAGATCATGGAGAGAATATCCGATTTAAAGGAAGCAGGAGCAAAACTTAGCCTGCCGGTTCAATACCTCAAAGGTGTAGGACCGAAAATGGCCGAACGCTTTGCTGCCAAGAAAATAACCACGGTGGAAGATTTGCTTTATTTTCTGCCCCGTACTTATGAAGACCGCCGGGAAATCAAAAAAATAAATCGTCTGGAAGTGGAAAAGGTTCAAACCACCGTAGGCACGGTGACTACGTCACAATACCGTTATTATGGAAGAAGGAAGATACTGGAAACAGTTGTCAGCGACGGCACGGCGAATCTGACGGCGAAATGGTTTAAGGGGCAGATGTCTTATCTTCTTGGTGTTTTTAAGCAGGGAACAAAAGTTATTTTTACAGGTGAAGTAAGGCCGGATTATAACGGAAAATCGATGATTCATCCCGACTACGAAATTCTTGATGAAAAGGATGAGGAAAATCTCTTAAACTTCAAAAGAATCGTGCCTATTTATTCGGAGACGGAAGGACTGCATCAGAAATATTTCCGCAAAGTGATGAACTTCGCGCTGGAAAATTACTCGCGCTATGTTGCTTCGCCGATACCGGATAATATCTGCGAAAAGCGAAAACTGCTCAATATTCACGAAGCGCTGCTCTCGGTTCATTTTCCGGGAAATAACGAGTCTGTGGAACAATTTATAGACTCCCGGTCGGACGCGCACAGACGTTTGATTTACGATGAATTTTTCTTTTTTCAACTGGGCATGGCTGTAAAAAAATCGGGAAGGGTTCTTGATAAAGGAATTTCTTTTAAAGCTAAAGGAAATATTCTGGAAAAATTTTATGCCATACTGCAGTTCAATTTAACTCAAGCCCAGAAGAGAGTAATTGAAGAAATACAAAAAGACATGTCCGAGGAGATGGTAATGAACAGACTTTTGCAGGGCGATGTGGGCAGCGGCAAAACGATCGTTTCGATGGCGGCGATGATCACGGCGTGCGAAAATTCTTATCAGGCCGCTATCATGGCGCCCACGGAAATACTGGCCAAACAACACTTCGAAACGATCAGTTCCTGGGCCGAGCAGATTGGTTTAAATACGGTTTTGCTTACCGGTAGTATGAACAACAACGCCCGAAGCGAAGCCCTCAGTCAAATTCAAAACGGTGACGCCAATATTATCATCGGCACGCACGCTTTGATTCAAGAGGATGTTGATTTTCACAAGCTGGGAATGGTTGTCATTGATGAACAGCACCGTTTTGGCGTCATGCAAAGGGCGACTTTGCGCGGCAAGGGGATCAACGCGGATGTCCTGGTCATGACGGCCACGCCGATTCCGCGAACGCTGGCCATGACCGTTTACGGCGATCTGGATGTTTCCGTGATTGATGAAATGCCGCCAGGCAAAAAGCCGGTGCGCACAGTCGTGATGCCGGAGAGCAAGAGAGACAAGGTTTATCAGACCATCAGTGCGGAACTGGCAAAAGGCCACCAGGTCTTTATTGTTTACCCTTTAGTGGAGGAGTCTGAGACCCTGGATTTAAAAGACGCCACGAACATGTCCAAACACCTGCAAAAAGATATTTTCCCCGATCACCGCGTGGGATTGATTCACGGCAAGATGAAGGAAAAGGAAAAAGACGAAGTCATGCGGGAATTTCTGGAAAATAAAATACAAATTCTCGTTTCCACAACAGTCATTGAAGTCGGCATTGATGTGCCGCGCGCGTCTTTGATGGTCATCGAACACGCTGAACGCTTCGGCCTTTCGCAATTGCATCAATTGCGCGGCAGGGTTGGGCGCCGTGATATTCCTTCAAGCTGTATTCTTCTCACAAATTTTAAATGCTCAATGGATGCCCGTAAAAGATTAAAAGTGATGGAAAAAACAACGGATGGTTTTGCCCTTGCCGAAGAAGACCTCGCTATTCGGGGCCCCGGAGATTTTCTGGGAACAAGGCAATCGGGGCTGCCGGATTTTCGCATTGCCAGCATCATCCGTGACGCCCGCATTTTGAATGACGCCAAGGAAGACGCCTTTGCACTGGCCGCCCGCGATCCTTTTTTAGAAAAACCCGAACATATCATTTTAAAAGAAACATTGATTTTAAAATGGCAGGGGAAACTTGATTTAGCGAGGACAGGATGAGAATCGCAATTGTCGGCATAGGCGGAGTAGGGGGATATTTTGGCGGGAAGCTTGCAAGGGAGTATGCAACCTCCAACAAGCATGAAATAATTTTTATTGCTCGCGGTGAGCATTTAAAAGCTATTCAGAAAAACGGCTTGCAGTTATTAACTCAGGAAGGGGATTATGTTGCATGGCCGAACATTGCGACGGATAAACCGGCTGGAGCCGGCGTCTTTGATCTGGTTTTCTTCTGCACAAAAAGTTATGCGCTGGATAATTCCGCGAAAGAGCTCAGCGCCTGCGTCAATAAAAATACAGTGGTGATTCCTCTGCTCAATGGTGTCAGTAGTGCGGAGAAACTTCGCGCCATCTTGCCGCAGGCGAAAATTTTGGGCGGCAGTGTTTACATCATTTCCCATATTGCAAAGCCGGGTGTTATCAAGCAGGAAGGCGGCGCCTGCAAGCTGACATTCGGCACGGATGATTCGGAATCAGCCAAGAAATATTCAAACATTTTGGATGTTTTATTAATGGCAAAAATTAACGCAGTATTGACGGATAAAATCTCTGAAGTATTGTGGACAAAATATCTATTGATGTGCCCGCTGGGTTCTCTCACTGCGGCGACCGGCAATACGTACGGTTCTATCTGGGCGGATCCTTTACTTAGAAAAAAGGCCAGGGATATGATGCTGGAAGTCGTCGCTGTTGCCAAAGCGCGTCATATTAATTTACCGGAAGAGGCAGTTGATAAAGCGATGGAAATGGTTGCAGGCTTTGGTTACCACTCCAAAACATCAATGCAACTGGACAGAGAAAACGGCAAACAAACGGAAATAGACGCTCTGACGGCTTATTTATGCGAAACAGGAAAAGGATTAGGAATTCCCACGCCTCTGCATGATGAGGTTTACGAGCAACTGAAATAGTCATCTAAGAGATGAATAAGGAGAAGATAAAATGAAAAGAGTTATTTTGGGAATTTGTGTTACATCATTTATATTCATTACGGCCTGCGCAGGAAATACAAATAATGTTGTCGTCGAAAAGTTGGCAAAATCGTCTAAAAGCTGGGATGGGCAGGCACTGCCTCGATATCCTAAAGGCCAGCCGGAGATCACCATCCTGAGAATAAAGATTCCCGCCGGTGCAAAATTGGAAATTCACAATCATCCGGTAATCAACGCGGGTGTTTTGATTGCCGGAGAACTAACGGTAATAACCGAAGACAACAAAATACTGCATCTCAAAGCCGGGGATTCCATTGTTGAACTGGTCAATAAGAAACATTTCGGGAAAAACGAGGGTACTCAAACGGCGGAAATTATCGTTTTCTATGCCGGCACAGTGAATAAACCCATAACGGTCAAATAACGTAGTGCATAGCTTTAGCTTCGCTTCAACGGGTCTAAAGACCCGTACTACGTTTTTGTCAAATTCCTCTGTTATTCGTCAGGTAACCCTTTAAATATTATTTATATTTGTTTGACAAAACCACTGTGTTTGTTATAGAAAACACAGTGTTACTTTTTGGCTATTAATGGTTAATATACAAAAATATAAAATAATTTCAGGTGTATGCGATGAAAGATATTAATATCGGTTTAATTGGTTTTGGCACCATCGGAACCGGAGTCGTAAAACTACTGCAGCAAAACGAAGAACTGATTACAAAAAAGCTCGGCGCCCGGCTTGTTTTAAAGAAAATCGCCGATATTGATATTACCACGTCGCGCGGGATTAAAATCAGTAAGAATCTGCTGACTACCAATGCTCGGGAGATAATCAATGATAAAGACATTCCTATTGTTATTGAGCTGATGGGCGGATATGAACCCGCCCGAACTTTTGTCTTGGAAGCCATCGCCAAGGGCAAACATGTGGTCACCGCCAACAAGGCTCTTCTGGCTACTTACGGCAATGAAATATTTTCGGCGGCGCAGGATAAATCTATGGATATAGGTTTTGAAGCCAGTGTCGGCGGAACGATTCCGATCATTAAAACATTGAGGGAAAGTCTTGTTGCCAACAAAATTAATTCCATTATGGGCATTATGAACGGCACTTGCAATTTCATTTTGACCAAGATGACTGATGAAGGCAAAGCCTTCGATGTTGTTTTAAAAGAAGCACAGAAACTTGGTTTTGCCGAGGCTGATCCCACTTTTGATATCGAAGGAATTGATACGGCTCATAAGATGGCGATCATTTTGTCGCTGGCTTACGGGAAGAAAGTAAACCTGAAGGATATTTATCTTGAAGGCATTACTAAACTCAGCAGTGATGACATCGAATTTGCCAAGGATCTGGGCTACCGGATAAAATTGCTGGCGATAGCGATGCTTAAAAATGGGGAGGTGGAAGCAAGAATTCATCCGACGATGATTCCTTCCGGTCATCTTCTGGCTAATGTCAATCTTAATTACAACGCGTTTCATATCATGGGTGACGCTTCGGGTCCCATTTTTCTCTTCGGGCAGGGCGCGGGCATGATGCCGACAGCCAGCGCGGTTTTCAGCGACATCATAGATATCTCCCGCGATATTTTAAAAGGCATTACCCGACGGGTGCCTCTGCGTTCAAGAAGTGAAACAGCCATGCAGCAAATAAAACTTATACCGATGGATAATATTGAAACAAAATATTATTTCCGTTTCTCCGCTCTTGACCGTCCGGGAGTTCTTTCCAAAATATCCGGAGTTCTTGGAGAAAACAATATCAGTATTGCCACGGTCATTCAAAAGGCGAGGGGAGAAAAAGGGGCGGTGCCGGTTGTCATGACCACTTACAAGGCTCTGGAAAAAGATGTGCGCAAGGCGCTCAAGAAAATAAATAAATTGGATATGGTTCAGGACGAAACCATACTGATTAGAATCGAGGACGATTTAAATTAAAATTATACAAAGCGAAGATTCTTCGAATATTAATATGAAATACGTCGTGTTGCTTGGCGATGGAATGGCCGATTATCCTACCGATAAGCTTGGCGGGAAAACTCCGTTGCAGTGTGCCTTTACTCCTTTCATGGATCAGATTGCCGCGGAAGGCACTCTGGGTCGTGTGGATACAATTCCCGAAGGATTAGTTCCGGGCAGCGACGTAGCCACTTTAAGTGTGCTGGGTTATGATCCCCGTGAAACTTATACCGGCCGCGGACCGCTGGAGGCGGCCAGCATGGGAATACCTCTCGGACCCAATGATGTTGTTTATCGTTGCAACCTTGTAGCAATAGGCGATAAGGATTCTGCCTCCGCGTTCATGGATGATTTTACCGCCGGCCATATTTCCACTCAGGAAGCCAGAGAAATTATTCTTGATATCAATAAAGAACTCGGTGTGGCTCCGTATCAGTTTTTTCCCGGTGTCGGTTATCGCCATTTATTTGTCTGGCGTGACGCGCCTTCGGCTCCCGAAACAACCGCGCCGCATGACATAACCGGGAAGCAGATTGCTGAATATCTTCCGCATGGAGATTCTTCTGAAGAGATCAATTCCATTATGCGGCGTGCCGCGGAAATATTAGCCAACCATCCCGTCAACGCCAAGAGAAAGGAAGCAGGCAAGAAACAGGCTAACTCCATTTGGCTTTGGGGGCAGGGGAAGAAACCGCAGATTATGCCGCTGACTCAAAAATATTCCATCCAGGGCGGAATGATTTCCGCCGTTGATTTGCTCAAAGGCATTGGCATCATTTCCGGATTGAAAGTATTTCCAGTTGAAGGGGCGACAGGCTATATTGATACGAATTACGAAGGCAAAGCGAATATGGCTCTGGATATTTTAAATTTTATGGATTTTGTTTTCATCCATCTGGAAGCCCCCGATGAAATGGGACATGAAGGCAATGCCGCCGGCAAAATTCGCGCAATTGAGCTTTTTGATGAAAAAATAGTGGGGCCGGTTTTAAACAAAATCGGATCTTTTGGAGATTACAGGGTTATTGTTTTAAGCGATCATCCCACACCGGTGGATGTAAGAACTCATGTCAGCGATCCCAGTCCCTTCGCGGTATTGTCTTCCCGTAAAGAAGAAAACAGGGCGGCAGGTTTGCCCTTTAATGAAATAAACGCCAAGGAAAGCCCGATTTTAATTTCTCCCGGACATTTGCTGATGGAGAAATTTATCAAAGACTGGAGGAGCGTTGCCGGTTCATAATATCACCAAAGTCAGAGTGCTTTTTGCGGATACCGACGCGATGGGGGTCGTTTATCATACAAATTACATAAGATGGTTTGAATTCGGACGTAATGAGTTTATGCGTCAAATTGGCGTCTCCTATACGGAGGTAGCAAAGCTGGGTCTGAATCTTCCACTGATCAAGGTCAGTTGCAATTATCTGAAATTCGCGATGTACGATCAGCTTCTCACGATTGAAACAAGATTTGATTATATCAAGAGAGCGAGTATCAGATTTAATTCCAGGATATGGGATGAAAACGGAGAAAATCTGATTGCGGAAGGATATACCATTCACGCCTGTACCAACAACGAAGGCAGAATACGAAGAATACCTAAACTGCTTCTGGATTTGACCGATAAATATAATATTAGTAAAGGGGAATAATATGGCGGCAAAATTATCAAAAAAAGATTTAAAGGGACCGGACGCATTTCAAGCCAGCATAGATGAAATAACCGAGTATATTTCTGAAAACAAGCAGCGCTTCTACGCCATTGTGACGGCGGTGGTTTTAGCCGCGATTATTGCATTTGGTATTTATATGTACTGGAGCAATTATCAATCCTCCGCAAAAGAAATGTATGCCAAGGCTCAGGAAAATATAGCTCAAAATGTTGATACCCCTGAAGACGCCATGAAAAATATCAAGATTTACCAGGAGTTGATTGATAAATATCCCAAGAGCTGGAGCGCGCGGATGGCGCATTATCATTTAGGTAATCTTTATTATAATTTGGGAGACTTTGATAAAGCCATTCCCGATTATAAAAAGTTTGTTTCTTCTAGAATATCCGACAATGCCGGAATAAAATTTCTGGCTTTAACCTCACTGGGATATTGTTACGAGGCAAAGAAAGATTATAAATCAGCTCTGGAATATTTCGAAAAAGCACAGAAAAGCGACAATGTCGGTTTTGAATCAATTGGTTTTCGCAATATTGGCCGAACCTACGAACAACTGAATGATAAAAAGAACGCATTGGATAATTATAAAAAAGCTTTGGAAAAGACCACTGATCCGGCCATGCTTATTTTTATCAAGCATAAAATATCTTCTCTTAGCTAAAGCTGGTCTGGAGGTTTACGTTTTTGAAAGTGTTAATGTCAGGAAATGAAGCGATTGCCCGCGGCGCGTATGAAGCGGGCGTCAGGTTTGCCGCCGCTTATCCGGGGACGCCCAGTACGGAAATTTTGGAAGAATTTTCCAAATATAAAGGTGTTTACGCGGAGTGGTCACCCAATGAAAAAGTAGCCGTGGAAGTTGCTATTGGCGCCGCACTGGCGGGGGAAAAGGCCATGGCGGTTATGAAACACGTTGGTGTGAATGTTGCCGCCGATCCGATCTTTACGGTCAGTTATACCGGAACGAATGGGGCGCTGGTCATCGTCAGCGCGGATGATCCCTCATTGCACAGTTCTCAGAATGAACAGGACAACCGCAATTACGCCAAATTTGCCAAAATTCCCATGCTGGAACCGTCCGACGCGGCGGAGGCTAAAGAATATATCAAGCTCGCTTTTGAAATCAGCGAAAAATTCGACACCCCTGTTTTTTTTCGCACGACAACCCGTATGTCTCATTCCAAATCGGTTGTGACTCTTAAGGAACCGGAAAAATACATAGATAAAACCGGTTTTACCTATGACGCTGAAAAATATGTCATGGTTCCCATCAATGCCCGCACCAGACGTGTGGAAGTAGAAAAACGTCAAAAGGCGCTCAAAGCTTTTGTGGAAACATTTCCTGAAAACAAAATGGAAATCAACAATTCCGAGGTCGGTATTATTACCGCCGGAATGCCGTACAACTACGCTAAAGAAGTTTTTCCCGATTATTCCTATCTGAAGCTGGGGATGGTTTATCCCTTGCCGGAAAAACTAATCCGCGAGTTTGCCTCTAAAATTAAGAAAATATATGTTGTCGAAGAGATGGATCCTTTCCTGGAAGAACAGATCAAAGCCATGGGGATTTCTGTCAGCGGCAAGGACGTTTTCCCTTATACCAATGAATTTGATCCGGGAATTATTAAAAACGCCATTGAAAAGAATCCTCAGGAAACGGTTTCTCCTTACAAAGAAAGTCTAGCGCCGCGTCCGCCGAACCTCTGCCCCGGTTGTCCGCATCGCGGGTTATTTTACGCTTTGAGAAAACACAAGGTTTATGTCCACGGCGATATCGGCTGTTATACCTTGTCTTATATGAAACCGCTTGAAGGTTTGCATTCCTGCATCTGCATGGGCGCCAGCATCGGCATGGCACACGGTATGAGCAAGGCCTTAAAGGAAAAAGGGAAGGGTAAGGTTGTCGGCGTAATCGGTGATTCCACTTTCCTGCATTCAGGCATTACGTCACTTTTGAATATGGCTTATAACAACAGTGACGCTTTAATTATTATTCTGGATAACAGCACCACCGCCATGACCGGCATGCAGGAGCATCCGGGAACAGGTTATACCTTGATGGGAAAAGAGGCGAAAAAAGTTAACCTAAAGGATTTAATTTCATCTCTAGGAATTGAAAATATAAAGGTTATTGATCCAATAGATCAGAAAGCAACAAGAAGCGCCATTAAAGAAGAACTGGCCAAGGCTGGCCCCTCGGTTATTATTGCTCAAAGACCGTGCGCCTTGTTTAAACGGGCAAAGATTAAATCAAAACCCGCGCTGAAAGTTGATCCGGATAAATGCGAAGGATGCAAAGCCTGTCTCGGTTTAAATTGTCCGCCGATTTCCTGGAAGAAAGGTGTAACAAAAGAAGGCTCTAAACGTAAAGGTATTTCCTTCATTGATGAAACCCTTTGCAACGGGTGTGGTTTATGTGAGCAGGTTTGCAAATTCGGAGCTATAAGTTAGATTAGAGGAATATATTTAAATGTCTGATAATGAAGTAAAAAGCATATTATTTGCCGGTGTAGGCGGACAGGGAATTTTAAGAGCAAGCGATATCATCTGCGAGGTCATCATGGAAGCCGGTCTGGATGTAAAGAAAAGCGAAGTCCACGGCATGGCCCAGCGCGGCGGCTGTGTGACCAGTCACGTTCGTTACGGAAAGAAAGTTTATTCTCCGCTGGCTGAACCCGGAAGTATACAGACTCTGGTTTCATTTGAAAAAATGGAAGCCCTGCGCTATTTGAAATTTCTGAGAAAAGATGCCGCCATTGTCGTTAATACGGAAGAAATTTATCCTCCGGCGGTCAATTTGGGCGATGCGTCTTATCCAGATGACGCTATCGCTTTTTTAAAAAATAATTACGGGAAAGTCATAAGTTTTGACGCAGCCCAACTGGCACAGAAAGCGGGCAATATCAAGACGGCAAACGTGGTTCTCTTGGGCGCGGTATCCAACCTTATGAACATTGATCAATCCATCTGGCAAAATGTTATTAAAAAATCATTTCCGGAAAAGTTGATAAAAATGAATTTAGACGCTTTCCAAATGGGAATTGATGCTTAAATTAACGGAAATCAGTGAGTAATAAAGGGTTAATATGGCAGAAGATTACTATCAGGTTCTGGGCGTTGATAAAAAAGCATCAGCCGATGAAATAAAAAAAGCTTATCGTAAACTTGCCTTAAAATGGCATCCGGACAAAAATCCCAACAATAAAAGCGCGGAAGAAAAATTCAAGAAAATAAGCGAAGCTTACGCCGTTTTAAGTGACGAGAAAAAGCGAGGAGAATACGACCAATTCGGTTCGGCGGATCAGTTCCGTCAGCAGTATTCTCAGGAAGATATTTATCGTGACTTTGATCTGGATGAAATATTGCGTGGTTTCGGCTTTGGCGGAGCCAGAGGAGGAGGCCGGACGACTTTTCGGACGAGCAGAAGGGGAGGCGGCGGCGCTCGTGATGATTATGAAGATCCCTTTGCCGGTCTATTTGGCGGGGGAGGCATGGGCGGTGGCCGGCAGCAATACGCAAATGTGCCTCAAAAAGGACAGGATGCAGAATATAACTTATCAATATCATTAGAAGAATCAGTATTCGGCGCCGATAAGAAGATTTCTTTTCAATTGGAAAATCGTGTCGAAGATATCAATGTAAAGATACCGGCCGGAATCAGCAGCGGTAAAAAGCTTAGATTGCCCGGCAAAGGGCTATCCGGCTTTAATGGGGGGCCTGCCGGAGATTTATATTTAAATATAACTGTTTCGCCACATCCGATCTTCGCCCGCGATGGTAACGATTTATATATCGAAAAAACCATCAAGTTCACTCAGGCAGCTCTGGGAACAACTATTGATGTTTCCACTTTGGATGGCTCTGTAAAGCGATTAAAGATCAGTCCCGGCACTCAGAACAATACCAAGATCAGAATGAAGGGTTATGGCGTACCGGGATTAAAAGGAGCTCCCAAGGGGGATCAATACGTAAAAATAAATGTTGAAGTTCCCAGGAAATTATCCGATCGCCAGATGAAACTGGTTCAGCAACTGGCCGATGACGGACTTTAATATTTGTCATTGCGAATTAATGAAAGTTAATGTGGTAATCCAATAATCTTCATATTTCAGTTATTTACAACTTCTGAGAGCCTTCCTGACTTACATATAGATTTGGATCTTACGTCCTATAAGATATGTTACGCATCTGCTTGATATCGTTAGGTTTTTACCGAAAGCAATATCCCTATTTATAATCCGTAATTTAAAAAAATATCAGTCTTGCATAAAATTTTATTTATGTCATTCATGGCATGAAATTTTGTTTTATTGGAGATTTGAATAATGACAAAATATTTTTCCTCGATAATTATGCACGTTGATCAAAGTAGTAATGATAGAAAATTAACAAGACAGGACATTGAACGTTTGATTTTAAATCGTATAAAAGAAGGGAAGGTTGAAGAAGAACTTTTTCGTAGTGGATTGGTTAAAATGAATATTAAAAAAGTACGTGTTCAGACATTTGAAGACATAGAATAAAAACAAACCCCCGGTTGTGGCCGGGGGTGGTGTAGCGTTAAAGAATTTTTATCTTGCTTAGGGAATCAAAATGCTCAACGCTTACGGTCAGAAATATAATTTTTTTCTCTCGAAATGTCAATATTTATTTGCGTTGACGTTTTGCTTCCTTTTAAGCCGGTTTTTTAAGGTGATAGCGGTAGGTCTGAAAAAGACTAGTGCCGCATTATACTTCTTAAACCGGCTTTATAATAATACATCAAAGTTATCCATAGACGAACGCCCCCGCGTTTCGCTGACTGCGGCGGGGCTTTCGGCTGTGGGTAACTTTGTTCAATATCCTCTTACTTTCGCGCGTGGGGTCGCCGGAAACGCGCGAAAGTTTTTACATGATACAAATAAACTAGAACTGAATTTAATTGATCTTAAGCCAAAAGGGAAGGGGATTTGACATATCCCTGCCGTGGTCATGCCGTCCCAGCGCACTGGCAGGAATTTTGACAGGAAACACAAAAAGTAGAGTACCGAATTTTAGCAAACCTTCGGTCTCTCCTTGTACCGAAGGTTTGCTAAGAACAGAGGTTTTAAAAATGCCAAAAACTATAAATAAAATTTGCAATGATTATTCAAAAGAAAACCCTCTCTGCGTCTTATGTGAAAAAGTTTTTATACAAATAAAAGAAGCGCGGCTTGTTCGTTGCACGTGGCTGCCGAAAAAAATCAACGTTAAATTGGCTCAACAAAAATTGTTTTAATAGGGAAGGGGGGTGATAACGAATTGAAGAATACAAGAAGCGATTGAATGTAAGAAATATAATGTCGGAATGGGTTAAGAGTTACGAGTGGGAAATTTGGTTCACCGGAACTTTTAAACCGAAGAGTAGAATCAGGGACACAATAAACGCAAAGCTAGCTTTTAACAGATGGATTGAAAATTTAAGTAAAGGCTATGACAAACACAACATACAATATTTTTTGGCCGTGGAACGCTTTAAAAGCGGCTTTGACACGCATTGTCATGCGTTGGTCTCTGGCGTTGGTGATCTTAAGTACTGCCAGCTTGGCGAAGCTTGGCGGGCCTTGTATGGTCGTGAACAGGTTGAAGGATATCAAAAGGACAAAGGTGCAGATTATTATCTCACAAAGTATGTAACAAAAGAATTATGTGACTGGGATTTTAGAATCAAAAAAAAATAAAAATTAATTTAAGGAGAAATAAACATGAATACACTTTTAATAGTTCAAGGGCTTGTCACTTTAGCGAAAGAAGACGAAACGAAAAATAAAAAAAAAGTTTTCAAGTATCAGATTGAAAGCAACGGCGATAATGGAAAGCGGCTCGGCTATGTCAGGTCATGGGTCGATCGGGGCTTCAAAGTCGGTGATACTATTACAGCGTGCGGATATGAACAGGCAAGCCTTTATCAAGGAAAAATATTTTCAAACATAACTCTTCTTTCAGTCGTTGAAGAAAAATCAAGGCTCGCTATGTTGGGAATAACGCAAGCTGTTGCAGAAAAACAAAGACCAGCAGTTAAGGTGTAAGCTATGACGCCGGAAGAAGCTCAAGCAATTTTTGACGCATTTTTTTGGATGGTTCTAACTTGCGGATTTACCGGGTATGGAATCGGTTTGATTTTAAAATTGATAAAATCGGCAAGCGAAAAATAGGTC
The DNA here is from genome assembly GCA_002840555.1 of Deltaproteobacteria bacterium HGW-Deltaproteobacteria-13. Taxonomy (GTDB): domain Bacteria; phylum Desulfobacterota; class Syntrophia; order Syntrophales; family Smithellaceae; genus Smithella. Next base: position 113,842 of record PHBJ01000002.1, on the reverse strand, counting down.
AATTGAAAAAGAACAAAAATTTACGAAAGGAGAATTTACCATAATGAAGAAACTTTACATTTCCGCATTATTTGCAGTTTTGTCTCTGGCCTTTGCCGCTGTTCCTGCTTTCGCGGCCTTTACTCTGCCTACTCTGCCCGTTACGGATATCGAAGCGGCCGGTGTTGCGGTAGCGGGTATTGTTGCGGTGTTTGTCGTTATTAAAATGGCAATCCGCATGATCAAGGGAAGTTAATTAAAAATCCTCTGCTTGGGGGCGGGCTTTTTCTTATGCCCGTCTCCAATAATTTAAAGGTGAATTAACATGATAGATATGGGCGCTTTGTCATTAAATGATTATGCGTTTCTAGTGGGGCTTTGCGGTATTATTTGCGGCTTGGTTTTTATGATGGGGATTAATCAATGATGAAAACAAAAATCATATTGTTATTGTCATTATTATTTTTATTTCGTTTGTTTTTTTCTGTTGAAATTTCTCATGCTGTTACTGTCAAAGACCTTTATCCAGCTTCTAAAGTTTATAATGCGACATCAAAGTCATGGTCAGTGCCTGCTGTAATTCAAGCTATTGGAGCAAATGGTGTTGCTCGTGAATCTGTTCTATTGGGTATAACAAAATCAATAGGCGGTGGTCTTTTAACAAGTCTTGCGATTGGCGGCGCGGCTTATATTGCAAATTCTTATGTTGATTGGTTAATGGCTGAAGATCCACCAATGTATTATGATCAGGATGGAATTTTAAAATATAATACATACACCGAAACAATTGTATATCCGGCTGGCATTGATGATGCTTTTAATGCTTATGTGTTGGCAAATTTGCCTAATGTATGTAGTGGGAACGGAACTAAAGTGCTTGACGGTTTTGATCTGCATAGCGAAGACCATGCAGGTTATGAGACCCAGGCGGCATCCGGTGGCTGGACTTATCAAGGTTGTACGTGTCAATATAAACGTTGGACTCATCAAGTAGGAACGTCATGCCCTAATATTACATTGCATTCATATGCGACTTGTCCATTGCCGTCAACATGTGGAACGCCGAGTTCGGTAACAACAAAAAATCCTGTTACGCCGGAATATCTAAACCCGAAAAATGAAGCGGCTTTGACTGCTGATAACGGAACTGTAAAAAATGGTGTTGATGGTGCTATTGACAAGGGCGCTGCTTTAATTTCTGGCGGGGCTTGTGCTACTGCTGGAGCGGGTACATTGATCAAAAAAATATGTGATGCTTTCGCGGCGGGAGTGGATGCAACAGATGCAACAAATCTTGATACAAAAGCGGGAACGAAAACTGCGGCTGAAGTTGCGGCCGATGAAACTGTCAGTAATAAAGATACGCTTACGCAAGAACAATTAGTTTCGGCTTTAAAAAGTTTAGGTTTAACGGCGGCTGAAATAGCAGAAGCAACAGGTAAGGCGGTTGGTGCAAATGTTATTATACCTGAAAACACGGCGACAAATACACACTCGATCACACAAGATGAAGTGGAAACGGCTGTCGGATCGGTGGTTGACGGTTTGATCGATGCTCCAGCTGGTGACTTGCCGATTGACCCTGAAATCTTAATGCCGACAAAATTGTCATTGACCACAATAATAGGTGCTTTCATGACGCAGTTAAATGCTTTGCCGATGATGAACACTTTGCACGGTTTGACAATTCAATGTTCTGGCACTTCGTCATTGTGCCTCAATTTACCTGCTGGCTTAGGCGGGAACAAGTGTTATGATGCGTCCGGCATGACAGGTGCCTTGAACACTATCGGGTCTGCTCTGCTCGGCCTGACAACAGTATTTAGCTTCGTTGGAATATTTAAAAGTTAGGTGATTTATGTTTGCTTGGTTTAGTAGAATACTTGGTTCTATATTCGGATTAAAATATTTCATGTCCGGCGTTTACATGGTTATTCTGGGAATCATTTTATATAATCTTGTCGTTGAGATTTTGGAAGAGGTAATGAACTACGCAATAACAACTATTGGCGGCGTTTCGGTAGCGGGATTTACAAGCCCTTCATTGACAGGGTTTGCGGGTTGGTTCCTTGCTCAAATAAAATTGCCGGAATCGTTTGCTGTAATGGTGACGTGCATTTCAATTAAATTCATATTAAGAAAAATTCCATTTCTTCATTGGTAGGTAATTAATTGAGTATAACTCTATTTTCAGGGATTCCTCGTTCTGGCAAGTCATATAAAATGTGTGCAGAAGCGTGGAAGAGTAAAGATAAATATTTTATCATTCATAATATTGTCGGATTCAAAACAGAACTTCTTAACGGCTTCGGTTTTGATTGGCTTAAATATATGACGGAAAATAATATCGAAGCTGACGTTTTTTTCTCTAAGCCTTATCAAATTGAGTTATCAGAAAAAATTAATGAAAAATATCATCGGCCGATGCTTGTTATTATTGACGAGGCGCATGAATGGTTTGATGTGCATAAGAAGGCTATTAAAATGTGGCTTTCGTATCATGGCCATTTAAATCAGCAGATATATTTAGTAGCTCATGCGTCAACAAACATTCCAAAAGTTTATAGGTCTTTTGTAGAAACAGAATACAGAGCAAAATCATCATTGCTCTTTTTTTTACCAGGATATTTTTTTTATAACCGTATTGCTGGCGGTCAAAAGGGCGGTTATATATTTGAGCGTAAAGACCAGAAGATTTTTGATTTATATAAAAGTTCAGATATCAAAGAAGATAGGAAGAAAAAGTCTTTAATGATGCCCGTAATAATTCTTTTTATAGTTGTCGGTATTGGTTTATTCTTTTATCTTCCGCAAAAATTTATGAAGCATAGTAGGTCTGTTTCAGGAACGGAAAGTTCAATTAATGCCGGACAAAAAGTCAATCAATCAAATGTGCCGGCACAATTTGAAAGTAAACAGGTTGAAGAAATTAAAAAAAATCCGGATTTGTTAGAAGAGAAATATTCATATGTCGGTACAATGAACGGGCAAGCAATTTTAGAAGATCGAAAAACAGGTGTTCAATTTCCGTTATCCCATTTGCCGGAGAATTGGGTTGTCGTAACTGCTGATAGATATATTAAATGTACTGCTTTTAATGGTCTTAAACTGGTTACGTTTTATAATTTTGGAAGATATGTCCACCAGGAAGAGAAGCAATATAACGGCGGCTTCTTAGGCGACAACGACGCGCGACAACAGAGCGCGGCGGCGGAGCCGATGAAGGAAACGAAAATATAATAATAAGGTCAGTTAAAGAATAATTGACAATTCGTAAAATTGTAAATAGATCAATAAGTAAAATTATAGAAGGTGAAGGATATGAAATATTTATATTATTTTGGTTTTGGAGTTGGTTATATTATAGTGGCTCATTGTTTATCGATATATCAATGGTCTATTTTTAGTCATAATGTATCAGCTCAAATAGTTGGTTACCTTATGGCATTGGTAGGTGTATTATTCGTTGATAAATTCGTTATTAAAAATAATTCTTGACAATAAAAAATAAATCTGTATTTTAGAAATTATGGAAATGCTTAGGGAAATAACAAACTTAAAATTTGCTCAACGTCCTATAAGATATGTTATGTAAACTAAGTAAGGGTTGTCATTATATAGCCAATCAATAGATGACGCTTGAACTGTTCGAATATAGACAATTGTGACATTTCAGTTACTCTTCCGTTCTATTAATGAGTTTTTAAATCAGCAATTGAAAAATTATTATTAAATTGCCGAAAGGCTTTTGCTGTTTGGAAGTTATGGCTTGTTCGGTCATCTTTAGAATTATGCAACCAATTAGTACCTTTATCAGCTTCTTCTCTGGCTCTTTGCGCGTCCTGAATAATAATATTTTTCATTTGTTTTTTGCCTGCATCTGTTTCCAATGCAAATCTCTTCGAGTTCTTTAAATTGCCCAACAGTGTGGTCTCAATCAGGACGATGGCTTCAGTTTCAATTTGATGCAGTAATTGAATTTGCTGGTCGGACGGCACTGATGCCGGCATAACAACCCTGAAAGGTCTGATCGCTATACCCTTAAAGTATTTGTTGAGCATCATTGACGTCAGTTTTTCACTTGCCTGTGCCGGAGTTTTTTTGTCGGCGCAACCTGCTGCTGTCATATCATTATAAGACAAGCACACCGTTACGGCATATGACTCGGCCTGAGGCAATAATGGCTCTTCAGATAGTGAGTTGAAATTAGGCGTACGAATCAGACCTGAGGTAAGTTCATGATTCTGAAAGAGGTTATTGTTTTGTGTATTGGAAACAGTGGATTGCTGGAACTGATTGGATACCGATGAATTTGTTGATACTGAAGTTACGGTATTGATAGAATTTTGATTAACATTCTGTGTCCCAGTACTACCAGGCATTGATGTTGCGGAAGTTGATGTTACAGCAGGCGGTGTTGTTGTTTGATATCCCCATATTTGATTAGAAAGAGTTACACCATGAATCGATAAACTGTCAAAATTAATTGATACTCCTTCGCTATAAACTAAGACTAATCCACCTTGAAGAAGGCATAAACAGGTTGCAAGGAATACTATATGTGCCACATGCAATCGAATCATAAAACTAACCTCCTGATTTCCGCTACAAAAGGTCACCGGTAATTCAAACAACTGCTTTAATAATTTTTAATTTGGAAAAATTTAACAATGATGAACATCAAAACATAGTTAATGAATAAATGTCAAATATTTATTTAATTTTAAACAACTTGCCCTTCCCTGTCTAAACGAATTGGACTTCGCCGATTGCTCCCATATCGTTTCCGCAGATGATGATGATGCCCCGGACACCGGGAATTTTGATTCCATAATCCAGCGCAGTTTTTATATCATTTTTATCTTTAACTTTATTGCCGACGGCGGAAGCGGCGGCATCGGCAAGTGTCGCAGATCCGGAAATTACACAGACAGCATCGGCCTTGCCGAAACTTAGAGATGGACCGACCGAAGCCGATGATGTGCAAATACCCAGCGGTGTTTCCTCTGGTTTTACAATAAGGTTTACCTTATAACTTAAAGGAGATTCTCCGGCATAAATTGAAACCATTAAGTTGGTCTTTGACTTAATAAAGATATCCCCACCGTTTTCAATAATCAGGTTTTCTGTTTGAGGAAGGAGATCGTATCCCACAAATTCGGATATTGCTCCGGCAACTGAAGCCATCGGCCCCACTCCGCATATTTTTGATTTGCCGAGCATATCCCGGATAATCGGCGGTGCTAATTTATCTTCAGGAAGCGGCAGAAGCGATGTGCGGAATTCGGGATGAATTTTAATGTATGTTTCTAAAGAATGGCGATGTTTGCTTAACGATTTTAAGGCGTGATCTGTCAGGTTAATATCCGAACTGATAAACAAATCGCTCTCGGCGATTCTAACATTATATGAAGTGAGATTGTCCTTATTAATTAGTGATCTGTATGTTCTTTCCTCATATTTCATGTTAATGTTCCTTTGTCATACTCGTGCAAGCGAAGCGCGATATGGGAATCCAGGATTAGCCCAAAAGAAAACTGGATTACCCGGTCAAGCCGGGTAATGACAAAAAAAAGAAGCACCCTATTTTCTTTAATGCCATTTTATGCAGAGGAGGATAACGCGGCGGCAGCAGATTAGATTGCCATAGCGAATGAGAGGCGCTTCGCAATGACATTTTTATTTTATGAATAGATTGTAGCGCCCTCCCCCAGTATGTTGTCCGCCTCTTTTTTTAATTGATCATTAATGTCCAAATGAAATTCATCGCCCAGATAAATTATGGCTTCACTTTTTCCATTAAGAATATGCATATAACTTTCGTATTTGCCGTGGAATTTCTTCATTGAAGAAATCAGCGATGAAATGTTTTCCGGCGAGACCTTACTGGCATCAACCATGAAACGAACCTGCTTGTACGGATTTTCCAGGGAAATTACTAAAGAAGTTACTTCCTGAGCTATGATTTTCGGCGTTTCTTCTCCTGCGCCGGCGTCAAGAGTTCCTTTAACAACAATCGGCTCTTCTTCATGCAGAAGCGAGTAGTATTTTTTATATACATCGCCGAAAAAAATGATATTTATTGAGCCCTGTAAATCTTCCAGGGTAAGGTAACACATAATATCTTTTCTTTTTGTTGTTTTTTCGCTGATGCCGCTGACCACGCCTGCAACAGTGACTGTATCTTTATCGCGTTTTTCGTTTAAATTGCTGGAATCGGCATTGGTAACGAGTTTCAAACGATCGGCAAAACGAAGCAACGGATGGCCGGTAATATAAAAGCCTAAAGTTTCCTTTTCAATGGACAGGAGTTTTTTGTGGTCCCATTCCGGAACATTGTCCGGTATTTGATACGACGCTGCTCCATTTTCTCCGGAGGAAGCACTGGAATTAAATTGATCAAAAAAACTGGATTGATTGCTCAGCTTTTCTTTTTGATTGCGTTGAGCCTCGTCCATGGCCTGCTCATAATGTTCCATAAGTTGAGCACGCTTGTAGCCAGAAGAATCAAAGGCGCCGCATTTAATTAAGCTTTCGATGACTCTTTTATTTACTTTGCGCAAATCAACACGGCTTAGAAAATCAACAAAAGAAGTGAATTTTCCTTCATTCCGCATGGATATGATCGAATCAACCGCCGCCAACCCGACATTTTTAATCGCCGCCAGTCCAAAGCGAATATTTTCTCCGGAGACAGTGAAATCTCTTTGTGATTCATTTAAATCCGGCGGTAGAATATTGATGCCCATTTCTTTACAGGCGCTCATATACTTAATAATTTTATCGCGGTTATCCTTTTCACTCGTCAGTAAAGCGGCCATAAACGCCGCCGGATAATGCGCTTTGAGATAGGCCGTCTGGTAGGCGATGATCGCGTAGGCCGTGCTGTGGGATTTGTTAAAACCATATTCGGCAAATGTTTCCATCTGCTCCCAGATCGTTTTGGCTTTATTTTCATTAATCCTGTGTTTCTGAGCGCCTTCAAGAAACTTGGGTTTTTCCTTTTCCATGGCGGCGGTCATTTTTTTACCCATTACCTTGCGCAAGGTGTCGGCTTCAGCCATCGTGTATCCGCCGATAGCGCTGGCAATCTGCATGACCTGTTCCTGATAAAGAATTATGCCATACGTTTCTTTCAGGATTTTTTCCAATTGGGGCAGTTCATAAGATATCTTTGTTTTCCCCTGCTTGCGGTTGATAAATTCCTGCATCATTTTCATGGGACCGGGACGGTAAAGGGCAATCAGGGCGATTATATCTTCAATATGGTCGGGCTTGAAATTGATGGCCAGTTCCGTCATTCCGGAACTTTCCAGCTGAAAGACGCCATCTGTCTCGCCTCTCCCCAGAAGGTCATATGTTTCTTTATCATCCAGCGGCAAATTATCAATTTCGATGTTAATGCCTTTTGATTCCCTGATGAAATTCAAAGCGTTATTAATAACCGTTAATGTTTTCAGACCGAGAAAATCAAATTTAGTCATACCGACGTATTCGATATCCTTCATCGAATACTGGGAAACCACATCTTCTTTGGGAGAACAAAGGGGAACCCTTTCGACCAGAGGCACATCGGAGATTACAACTCCTGCGGCATGAGTTGAAGCGTGCCGGTTAATTCCTTCCAAAATACGGGATAGAGCCAGAAGCCTGGCTACTGCAGGATTGTTTTTTTCTTCCTGAGCCAAACGAGGTTCAGCCTTAATGGCGTCGTTAAGCGTTATGTTCAATACATTGGGAACTAATTTGGCGATTCTATCGGCTTCGCTGTAAGGGATGTCCAGAGCGCGCCCCACGTCACGAATGACTCCCTTGGCCTGCATTTTTCCGAAGGTGATGATCTGGGAAACCTTGTCCTGACCGTATTTTTCAGTTACATACCTGATAACGTCTTCCCGGCCCTCCGGACAAAAATCAATATCGATATCAGGCATGCTGATTCGGCTGGGATTTAAAAACCGTTCGAAGAACAGATTATATTTTATGGGGTCAATATTGGTGATTCTTATCGCGTAGGCCACAAGGCTTCCCGGCGCGGAACCGCGTCCCGGCCCTACCGGAATATCATTGTGCTTGGCATGTTTCACGAAGTCCGAAACAATTAAAAAATAACCCGCGAAACCCATCTTTTTGATTATTTCCAACTCGTCACTCAGGCGTTTTTCGTACTTTTCGCGAAGTTCGGATTCATTTTCTTTTTCATCTTTTAAAATGAGGGGAAGAAGTTTTTCCAGCCCTTCCCTGGCTTTTCTCTCCAGATATTCGTTAAGAGACTCTTCAGGGTTTTTTACTTCAAAGTTAGGCAGGAAAAATTTTCCGGTCTCCAGAGAAAAATTACATTTTTCGGCAATGCTCACCGTGTTGGATAAGGCTTCCGGCGTTAGGGAGAAAAGCTGGTGCATTTCATCAGGAGAACGAAAATAAAATTGATCGGTGCTTAAATGCATTCTGTCTGCATCCTTGATCGTTTTACCTGTCTGGATGCACAGCAACACATCGTGCGCTTCTGCGTGTTCACGTTCAAGATAATGACAGTCATTGGTGGCAATGAGGGGTATGGATAACTCTTTACTGATTTCGATTAAGCCGGCGTTGGCTGTTTTTTGCTCGGGAATGCCGTTTTCCATTATCTCGAGATAGAAATTATCTTCACCGAATATTTCCCGATAATGAATAGCCGCATTTTTAGCGCCTTCCATATTTCCCTGCATGATCAAATCGGCGATCTCACCATGCAAACAGGCGCTGGAGGCAATGAGTCCTTCATGGCATTCTTTCAGCAATTCTTTGTCCACGCGAGGCCGATAATAAAACCCTTTCAAGTAGCTGGCGGTTGTCAGCTTCATCAGATTTTTATAGCCCTGCGTGTTTTTGACCAGAACAACTAAATGTTTTGACGTTTCACCGGCAGTTCTATCCGTAAGTTTATTGGGAGCGACATATAATTCACATCCGATAATTGGCTTGATCCCGTGTTTGTATGCCTGCTGGTAAAAATCAATAGCGCCGAACATGTTTCCATGATCGGTAATCGCCACGGCCGGCATCTTATAATCCCTGGCTTTTTTGAAAAGATCATCCAGACGAATCATCCCGTCGAGAAGGCTGTATTGGGTATGAACGTGGAGATGGACAAACTCAGAGTGTTTCATAGTTACACTTTATCGGAGGTAGTAAAAATATATAATTAAAAATCGAATATGAAAAAAAGTTTTTTAATCGATCCAGTAATTAGGCGCTTCCTTCGTAATAATGACATCATGGACATGGCTTTCTCTCAAGCCTGCCTGAGTGATGCGAACAAAGCGTGATTTCTGCATGAGTTCCTGAACAGTCTTTGCGCCGACGTAGCCCATGCCTGCTTTCAAGCCGCCGATTAACTGAATAATACTTGCTGAAAGAGAGCCACGAAAAGGCACCCTGCCCTCAATGCCTTCCGGCACGGTTTTTGCGGCTCCTTCGATATCATCCTGATAATAACGATCACGGCTGCCCATTTTCATTGCCTCGAGCGAGCCCATGCCGCGATACACTTTGTAGCTGCGTCCCTGGAATAGAATCGTCTCGCCGGGACTTTCTTCAGTGCCTGCGAACAAACCGCCGATCATAATGCTGTGAGCGCCGCAACCAATCGCCTTCACAATATCTCCGGAGTATTTGATGCCGCCATCGGCGATGACCGGAATATTATTTTTTGAAGCAATTTTATAAGCATCACGTATTGCGGACATTTGAGCCACTCCCACGCCGGCAATAATACGGGTGGTGCAAATGGAACCGGGACCTACTCCGACTTTAACAGCGTCGACACCGGCGTCAATCAGAGCCTGGGCGCCTTCGGATGTCGCAACGTTTCCGGCAATCAATTCACATTTAGGGAAATTGGACTTGGTCGACTTAATAGCACTAAGAACACCGGTCGAGTGTCCATGAGACGTATCAATGCTGATGACATCAACACCGGCCGCAAGTAAGGCCTCAACTCTGGCTTCCCTGTCGATGATGCCGACTGCCGCGCCAACGCGCAGCCTCCCTTTGGAATCTTTGCAGGCATTCGGATAACGGCGTATTTTTTCAATATCTTTTATTGTAATTAATCCCTGCAATCTGTATTCATCATCCACAACGAGTAATTTTTCTATTCTGTGCTGATGAAGAAGTTTTTTGGATTCTTCCAGAGAAATATTCGCAGATACGGTAACGAGATTTTTCTTCGTCATAACATTGGACACGGTTTGATCCATGTTTTCTTCAAACCGCAAATCGCGATTGGTAAGAATTCCGACAAGCTTTCCTTTCTTGACAACCGGCACGCCGGAAATGGAATATTGATTCATCAGTTTCAAAGCGTCGCTGACTTTCCTGTCGGGTTCAATGGTGATCGGATCTACAATCATACCGCTTTCGGATTTCTTTACTTTGTCCACTTCAATGGCCTGCTGCTCGATGCTCATGTTGCGATGGATGATGCCGATGCCGCCTTCCTGAGCCATACAAATCGCGGTGCGTGATTCCGTAACCGTGTCCATAGCGGCGGAAACGATGGGAATATTCAAAGAGATATTCTTTGTTAATAATGTGGATGTATCAACGTCCCGCGGCAAAACATTGGAAGCTGCCGGCACCAGAAGAAGATCATCAAAGGTTAGAGATTCTTTTATTATATCATCAAGCATTGTACCCTCCGTCGTAATTATAAAGCCTGATCGCTGTTGATAAAATATTTCTCGCCATTTAAATTAATAAAATAACTGGCGCCATTTTCCGATTGTTCGATAAATTCAGCAAGCTGATAATAGCTTTTACGTGAAAACCGGGCAGTGAATTTTCCTTCTTTGACCTGGCAATAAAGAACATTATCCGGGCCCGCCTGTAAAAAATTCACATCCAGTTTTTCGCGGGAATCATCATTTAAAAGTATATCAATATGCTCCAGGCCGCTGCCCGGCAGTTTTGTTTTATAAACGGCGGCGACAACAAAAGCGGTATCTTCCACATCCAGATAGCAACAGTCTCCACCCAGTTCAATTAAATATTTTCCGCATTCATCCATCTTAAGATTCTGGAAAAAAACATTCAGTATTTCTTTACGGAACATATGAGCGCCGTTATAATACCAGAGGCCGTCTTTATCTATTTTTATCTCATAATTTTGCATTGGACTTAAAAACTCTTCCTGCTGTCCAGTAATATCGTTACCGGACCGTTATTCACAAGTTCAATTTTCATCATTTCCTGAAATTTTCCCGTAGCCAGACAGTGCACTTTTTCTTTCGCTTTCTTAACAAAGTATTCATAAAGAATATTTGCCCTGGCAGGTTCTTCCGCCTTTACAAACGATGGACGTCTTCCTTTTGCGCAATCGCCTAATAATGTAAATTGAGAAACAACCATCATCGCGCCTTGTATATCCAACAAAGACCGGTTCATCTTTTCCTGATCATCTTCAAATATTCGCAGGTTGATTGTCTTTTCCAGAATATAATCAGCATCCGTCTCGGTGTCGTCTTTGGCCACCCCTAATAATAAAAGAATTCCTTCATTTATCGAGGATAATTCCTGATGATTAATGCTGACGCTAGCACGGTCAACTCTCTGGATAACTGCACGCATTGGCGATTCCGATATAAAGTTTGAATAGGTTAGCAATAAATTGCTTTGCGTTCAAGTTATTTCTCTGAAAAATATGCCAAATTGTTTTTATTCTTAAGGATTCAATTTTTCTTGACAGGTGTTGTTTTTGTTGTTAAGGACACGCCGGTTTAAATGTTAAAGGCGTTTGTGGAGACTTTTGGTATAATTTACTCTTCCTGCAACGTCCTGAAAATAGAATAGTTATTATATAAGGGGGTTGTTTAAATGAATTGTCAGACTGTTAAAGCGGGATTCGACTGCGCTTTTATGACCAAAAAAGGATGTGGGTTCTTCAGCGGCAGTTGCCAGAAAATCATTGACAAATGTGACGGCTGCGGAAAAATAATGGAATATGAAGCAGCCCAATACTGCAAGGTTTACCCTGATCCAAACGGTAAATGGCTCTCCGGCAAATGTCCGACCGCAACGCATATCAAACTGGAAATAAAAGAAACGCAGAAAATAAATCCGCTCAAAGCTTCCAAGAGAGCAAGCAAGAAAGCATAACGGACATATAATATCAAGATAATAAAAAAAGCCGGCGATTTCAATCGCCGGCTTTTTTAGCTGATTATTTGTCTTATTTGTTGTAATTCTTCCTTAATACGAATTAACCATTTTTGCTTTTCGTCATCTTTATCTTCCGGCTCGCCGTTATTTCGCGTTTTATGAAGCTGCTTTTTAGCGCCATCTATCGTAAAACGCTGCGAGTAAAGTAAATCCTTAATGGTCAATAATTCCTGCACATCTTTTTTTCTATACAGACGTTGCGCAGTTTTTGTTCGCACCGGATTAATTGTTTTAAATTCTGTTTCCCAATATCTGATAACGTAAGGCTCGACATTGACGATTTTACTTACTTCTCCGATACGGAAATATGCCTTTTCGGGAATTATTGTTTCCATACAGTTACTCAACCTTTACGGACAAATTCACAGGCATAATCTGAAAATAATAATTAACTGACCGAATAATTAATTCAAAAATAAATACGAAATCGGTTTAATAATATATTAATATATATGTGCAGATGGACTTTATTATTAGTTTAGAGCTTTGCGCAATACCTGTGAGGATTTGAAAGTCAATACTCTCCGCGCGGTAATAGATATTTCCTGTCCTGTCTGCGGATTACGACCGCGGCGCGCTCTTTTTTCCTTCACCATGAAATTGCCGAAACCGGAGATCTTTACTCTCTCGCCTTTTGCCAGAGAATCCTTAATGATGTCAAACAGAGATTCAACTATATCTGCCGAATCCTTCTTGGAAAAACCGAGCTTTTCGCAAACATTTTGAATAATATCAATCTTCGTCATATCTTTACCTCCATTTTAACTTTGTCTATCTGTTAGTCTCTTATTTTTGCACCCGTCAAAGTAACGGTCTTCTGCACAATCCTGTCGTGTACAGCATTAGCTTCTGAATCAGTCAGCGTTCTATCCGAAGAGCGATAAGAAAAACGCAATCCTAAACTTTTTGTTCCTTCTGTAAATTCTTTTCCACTGTATACATCAAAAATACTTACATTTTCAAGCAAATCTTCTTTTTGTCCTAAAACAATATTCAGCATTTTATCAGCTTCCATCGTATCCGGAATAACAAACGCGGCATCACGCAATACGGCCGGATATTTTGATATTTCCTGACAGGAAATATTTCTTTCCAGATAGGCGGCCACAAGAATATCCAGATTGATTTCAAAGACATAAGCTTTATTTTTTAAATTTATTTTCTCGAGGACATCGGGATGAACTTCACCCAGGAAACCGATTTGTTTATCATCTAAAATAATCCCGCAGGATTTACCCGGATGTAAAAAAGGCTCAACAACCGTCGAGACATATCGGCTATTGTTCATTTTAAAATCGACAAAAATATTTTCCAGAGAACCTTTTAAGGTGTAAAAGTCAACGGTTTTTCCAGAACCCCAAAAATCGTCAGTCATTTTCCCTGTTAAAAGCCCCGCAATCATGTTTTTTTCTTCAGGCAGCTCTCCTTTCTTGCGGTTGAGAAAAATCCGTCCAATTTCAAAAATCTTTAAATCAAAAGAACCGTTATTCGCGTTTCTTTTTGCTGTTTCGAGCAAACCATAAATCATTGTTGTGCGCATGGCAGAAAGATCTTCACCCAGCGGATTTTTTATCCGCACAGGAATCCTTCTTTCATCATTTTCCGGAAAGCACAAGGCATCGGCAACAAGAGGGTTCCCAAAACTGTAATTAACGATTTCCGTATATCCGCTGCCGATAAGCAATTGCCTGATTTTTTCTTCCATATCCAGGCGGGGAATGACTTCTATTTCCGTTACAGCCACCGGGGGTAATGTGACAGGAACGCGATCGTAACCATAGAGCCTGATCACTTCTTCAATCAGATCAATTTCCCGCGATATATCAACCCGGCATGTTGGCGGAGTAACAAGGTACCGGCCCCTTCCCTCCTGTTTGACTATCATACCGATGCTGCGCAATATTTTTGTAACATCCTTTGCCCCGATTTCCATGCCGATTACACGGCGGATTCGGTCCAGACGCAGAGGAATATTTTGTGCGGAGGGAATTTTATTCGGGTATTCATCAATGTAATTTTTACTAATAGAACCGCCGGAAAGATCAGCAATCAGCTGCGCCGCGCGATGGAGGGCTTTGACCACACCTTCAGGATCAATGCCTCTTTCAAAACGAAAAGCCGCATCGGTTGGCATAGCTAACTTTCTTGCAGAACGACGGATGGACGGAGGATTAAAATAAGCGCTTTCCAGAAAAACAGTCTGAGTATCTTCTTTAACCTCGGAATTCAGACCACCCATAATTCCACCGATAGCGACGGGTTTAACACCATCGCAAATCAACAAAGTATCTGCGGGAAGAATATGGCTTTTTTCATCAAGAGAAATAAATTCTTCATTTTCTCTGGATTTGCGGACGACAATTCTTCCTTCCTCAAGGAAACGGAAATCAAAGGCATGCAGCGGCTGTCCCGTTTCCAGCATGACAAAATTGGTTACATCAACAATGTTGTTGATGGCACGCAATCCGGCGGACTCCAGTCTGTTCTTCATCCAGATGGGAGAGGGTCCGACTTTAACATTTTTTATCATTCTGGCCGTGTAGCGGGGACAAAGATCTGCGTCAACTATTTGGACTGATGATTGCGAATGGATATCTTCCGATGATTCTTTAATTTTAACGGATGGTAATTTCATTTTATTGCCGGTAATTGCGGCCACTTCCCGCGCCATGCCGATCATGCTCAAACAGTCTGAGCGATTGGGTGTAACGTTTACATCAAGAACAGTGTCTTCTATAGCCAGAGCCGCCTCCAGCGGCAAACCAAGCGATAAATCCGCGGGCAAATGCATGATACCCGATTCATCGTCGCCGATCTCCAGTTCCCCTTCGGAACATAACATTCCGTCTGATTTTTCGCCGCGTAAAACAGAAGATTTGATCGTGTATCCGCCCGGAATCACAGCGCCTACTTTTGCGAGGGGAACAATGTCTCCGGACGCAATATTTTTAGCGCCGCAAACGACGGGATAGATTTCCGTTCCATCGCTGACAGCGCATAAAGACAAACGGTCGGCGGAAGGATGAGGTTTCACGGATAATATTTTAGCAACAACAACACCGCTGAATTGGGGATGAATAGATTTGATCTCATCCACTTCCAGGCCGGCCATGGTCAGCCGGTGAGCAAGCTCCTCCGTGGTTAATTCTATATCAACGTAATCTTTAAGCCATTTGAGACTAACCAGCATAAAGAAAAATATCTCCTAAAATTGTTTAAGGAATCTGATATCGTTTTCAAAAAATAACCGGATATCGGAAATGCCGTACTTTAACATGGCAATGCGTTCCAAACCCAGACCGAAAGCGAAACCGGAATATTCTTCGAAATCATAATTCACATTTTGGAACACGGCGGGATCAACCATGCCGGAACCCAGTATTTCCAGCCAGCCGCTCTGTCCGCAGACCCGACAGCCTTTTCCGCCGCACATGACACACCGAATATCAACTTCAGCTGACGGTTCGGTAAAAGGAAAAAAGCTGGGACGAAAACGCAGCGTGGTGCTTTCTCCGAAAATCTTTTTAAGAAATGCCGTTAAAATTCCCTTG
The DNA here is from genome assembly GCA_002840555.1 of Deltaproteobacteria bacterium HGW-Deltaproteobacteria-13. Classification (GTDB taxonomy): domain Bacteria; phylum Desulfobacterota; class Syntrophia; order Syntrophales; family Smithellaceae; genus Smithella. Next base: position 98,108 of record PHBJ01000002.1, on the reverse strand, counting down.
AGGTCGCCGAAGCTGACGCCTTTATCTACCAGCAGGCCTTCTATTTGATGAAACATCGGGGTGTGAGACACGTCTGAATCACGTCGGTAAACTCTTCCCGGTGATAAAATCCGTAGTGGCGGCCTGACTTTCTCCATAACTCTCACCTGGACCGGTGAGGTATGCGTGCGCAAAACGATATTGTCTTCGATATAGAAAGTATCCTGCATATCTCTGGCAGGATGATCCTTGGGAATGTTCAGAGCCTCAAAGTTATAATAATCAAGCTCTATTTCCGGGCCTTCCACGACGGAAAAACCAAAAGAAGAAAAAATAGAACAAATTTCCCTTCGGACCTGAATGACAGGATGAATTCGGCCGCACTTGATTCCGTTCCCCGGCAAAGTGACATCTATCTTTTCTTTCAGCAGGACGTCTTCTTTATTTCTTAGGGCCTGCTGCTGAAGCGCTTCATCAATTTTGGCATTCAGCAAATTCTTCAGCTCATTGCATAACTTTCCGAACAAAGGCTTTTCGGCCTCTGTAACCTGAGTAATATTTCTCAAAAGACCGGTCAAAAGCCCTTTTCGACCAAGATATTTAATTCTTAAATTTAAGAATTGATCTTCGGTTTTTGCCGTCTTTAATTCGGCAAGAGCATCATTCTCCAGCTTTTGAAGCTCACTAATCATGCCGCCTGCTTGCCTTTAGCCGTTGCCACAACCTGGGCGAATCCCTGAGGATCATTGACAGCAAGTTCGGCCAGTATTTTGCGATCTAATTCAATACCCGCTTTTTTCATACCGTCAATTAACCGGCTGTAAGATATATTGTTGATACTTGCAGCGGCATTAATACGCGCGATCCATAATTGGCGAAATTCTCTTTTTCTCGCGCGACGATCACGAAATGCGTATTTCATCGCCTTATTGACCGCTTCAGTTGCTGTTCTGAGCAAGCGGCTGCGAGCGCCAAAGAAACCTTTGGCCATTTTTAATATTTTTCTTCTTTTCTTGCGAGCGTTAACACTCCTCTTTATCCTGGACATTTTCTCTCTTCTCCTAATTTATGACAGGAAATAATGATTCCCGCTTCTTTATAGATAAGGAACCAGTCTCTTGATTTCCTTATAGTTTGCCGAATCAACCAGAGTTGATTTTCGTAAAGTTCTTTTTCTCTTCGTTGTTTTCTTTGTGAGGATGTGACTGGCAAAAGCCTTGCTGCGCTTTACTTTACCTTTGGCTGTCAGCGAAAAACGTTTTGCAGCTCCCCTGTGTGTTTTTAGTTTTGGCATGCGGTTACCTTTCTATACTTATTGTTTTTTGGGTGAAAAAATCATTACCATATTCCGTCCTTCAAGGCGCGGTTCCTGGTCAACGACACCATCATTTAATAGTTCATTTTTTATTGTTTCCATAAGCTTTCTACCGATATCGGTAAAAGCAATTTCCCGTCCCCTGAACATCATGGATACTTTTACTTTATCATGATTCTTCAAAAACTTTCTGATGTGGTTCATCTTAACCTGAACATCATGTTCTTCCGTTTTTGGCTTCAATTTTATTTCTTTAACTTGAATGACCGTTTGACTCTTCTTAGCATCATGCAGTTTTTTATTTTGTTTATAACGATATTTACCATAATCCATTATTTTACATACGGGTGTATCGGTTGATGCAGATACTTCCACGAGGTCCAATCCGACCTCTTCCGCCCTGGACAGGGCTTCCTGCAACGTAATAACACCCAGCTGCTTCCCGTCTTCGCTGATTACCCGAACGTTAGCAGACTTTATTTCTTTGTTAATCCTTAGATCCTTAACTATATGTCACCTCCTGAAAATAATATATTTAAGTAACAAATCCTATTGCTTTTTTACACATATTTCCTGCAATAAAGCAATAAATTCATCAACAGGGATTGATCCAAGATTTTGACCGTCGCGCGTGCGCGGAGCAACGGACTGCGCTTCAACCTCTTTATCACCAATGACCAGCATGTACGGGATCTTCTGCATCTGCGCCTGACGAATTTTATACCCCAGTTTTTCATTTTCAAAATATCTCTCAGAGCGAATACCCGCTTCAATTAATTTATTATGGACTGTTTCGGCATAGGGAATATGTTTATCCGTAACCGTTACTAAAACACACTGCACAGGCGAAAGCCAGACGGGAAAGGCTCCCGCGTAATGCTCGATCAGCACGCCCATGAAGCGTTCAACAGCGCCCAGGATAACCCGGTGCAGCATGACCGGCCGGTGTTTTTCTCCATCGGAGCCAATATAACTTAAATCAAATCTTTCCGGCAGAGTAAAATCGCACTGAATCGTCGCGCACTGCCATTTTCTCTTCAAAGCGTCTTTTAATTTAAAATCAATCTTGGGACCGTAAAAAGCGCCGTCACCTTCATTGACTTCATAAGTGATGTTATTATCCTGAAGAGCGCCCTTAAGGGCCTCGGTTGCCAGATTCCAGTCATCATCGGAACCGATGGAATTTTCCGGCCGGGTGCTTAACTCCACTTCATATTCAAATCCGAATATTCCCATGGCATAATTGACAAAATCAGCAATGGCGCGGATTTCCGAATTTAACTGTTCCGGCATGCAAAGAATATGCGCATCATCCTGCGTGAATTGCCGCACCCTCATCAACCCATGCAAAACGCCTGTTTTTTCATGTCGGTGAACCGTACCCAACTCAAAATAGCGCAGGGGCAAATCACGGTAACTTCTGATTTTTGATTTATAGATCAGCATATGTGAAAGACAATTCATCGGCTTGATGCCGTAGACCTGTTCATCAACCTCGGTAAAATACATGTTGTCGCGATAATGATCAAAATGCCCGGATTTCTTCCAAAGGTCTACCTTAAGAATCTGCGGCCCCATCACCATATCATAGCCGCGTTTCAAATGTTCTTTTCGTTCCCATTCCTCAATCAGGTAACGCAGCATCATGCCCTTGGGATGAAAGATAACCAAGCCGGGGCCGGCCTCTTCGTTTACCTGGAAAAGATCAAGTTCTCTGCCTAACCGGCGATGATCTCTTTTCTTTGCCTCTTCCAGCAAATTCAAATAATCATCAAGCTCGTTTTCATTGGCAAAACCGGTGCCGTAAATACGCTGCAGCATTTTATTGTTTTCATTGCCGCGCCAATAAGCACCGGCAACGCTCAACAGCTTAAATGCTTTAATAACACCTGTGGAAGGGATGTGCGGACCGCGGCACAAATCAACATAATTACCCTGTTTGTAAATACTGACTTCTTGAATATCTTCGGGTAAATCATTGATTAATTCGACCTTATAATTTTCTCCTCTTTCTTCGAATAATTTCACTGCGGCCGCGCGGGAAAGCTCTTCACGCATGAAAGGATAATTGGCCGCAACGATTTTTTTCATACGCTTTTCGATTTTAGGAAAATCATCGAGGGTAAAAGGCTCTTTATATTCAAAATCGTAGTAAAACCCGTCTTCAATAGAAGGACCGATGCTTACTTTAGCACCGGGGAAAATTTCCTGAACGGCCTGAGCCATTACATGCGATATACTGTGCCGCAATATGGATAAGCCTTCACGGGAGGATATATCTATTAAATCAAGCTTTGCGTCTTCCTTAATCGGAGAGCTTAAGTCCACAGGTATGTTATTGATTCTAACAGCCATCGTATAAGCTAAAGTTTCCTTTTTCCAGGCCTCCAGTGCCTGGGCCGCAGTAATTCCGGCATCGAAAGAAATTTCTTTATTGTCAGGGAAAATAATTTTAATATTCATAACTCTATTATAACAAAAAACCCTTTAAATTCATTTATAAAGGGCATCACTGTTTTGCTGATGCCCTTGCTTAAGACATTCTTTTAAAGTTTAAAAATGGTAGGCAAGCGTAGGCAAGCAGGGATTTGAACCCTGGACATCCACCGCGTCAGGATGGCGCTCTCCCCCTGAGCTACTTGCCTACAAATAACTAAGCTTTTTAACGATGCGTAACTAGCAGTAAAACACCGCAGTGTCAAGCTAAATATCTTATTTATTAGCCTGTTTTCAGGCGGTTCGATTGAGAAATTTTATGCCCTTAAATATATATACCAATCCTGAAATGATAGTAAAAAATGCCGTCAGCCAGGATAGAATAATAATCAAATCATGTGTTATTATATCATAATTAAAGCTTTTTAAAAACAGGGCAAAGAAAACAGTGCCGATTTGCAAAGCGGTTGTTATTTTGCTGACAAACGCGGGCTTGATTTCATAGGTCACCGACATCATTGATAATGTCATGATACCCAGCAAAATGATAAAGTCTCTGCTGATCACAATTACTGTAAGCCAGCCGGGAATTAAACCAAAAATTGATAAGGAAATGAAGCTTGTGGATAGAAGTATTTTATCCGCCAAAGGGTCCAGAAAAGCCCCCAATTGAGTTTGTTTATTTAAAAGACGTGCCAGTGTGCCGTCCAGAGCATCGGTTAAGCCGGCAATAGTAAAGACGATTAAAGCTTTCGCATAAGAATCCTGAATTAAAAAGATTACAATTACAGGGACCAGAATAATTCTTAACAAAGATAAAAGATTGGGTATGTTCATTTTATTATTTGTGAATTTTTTTATAGTTTATTGTTTTTGTCTTTATTGCAAATCTATCAGATCATGTAATTTTCTAGTCGCGCAAATTCGGACCATCCGGCAAAGTTTTCAATATTTTATTGACAACCTCATCAATGACGGTTTCTAAAGATTCATGCGATTTTTTCTCCAATCCTTTGTTTGTAAAATCAAAATTTCTTTCAGTAGATTCGGATTGGGCATTCCAGATGATTTCTCCGGTTTGAGCGCTGCGCAATTCGCACCGAACAGATATTTTTATGGGCTCATAAAATAGCTTTTTCGACTTATTGTCTTCCGACAAGGTGCAATACATTCCGGAATCCGCGCCCAGTAAATCTTTTAACGCCTGAGGATTGACATCAGATACGTTTTTATTATCTGAATTCAGATATAAAGATTCCAGCTTTTTATCTATCATTTCCAAAGACAACCTGGAATAGCCTTTAAAATAAAGTTCTTCTATAAGTCTTGCGCGAAATAATTGGGAAGATTTACCATCGGGATTTTTATTGGCTACCGGAAGCACCGCGATAATATTGGGCTGAATCTTCTCCTTATTATCGCTCAATATCTGCGGTGATTTGCCTAAACAACCACAAATAATTGAAAACACAACGATCCATAAAAGAATAAATCTTAACCTCTTCATGATCTCTCCTCTTTTTGCATACAATTAATTTCCGTATGATTAATATCAGCCTGTTGAATATCCAACAGTAAATATCCGCCTTTTTGAATCAACTCGTCAGCCAAAGATTGCGCGTTTCCGGATAGGACAACTTCAAAACAGGCATGCTGCCACGCAAAAGTGCCGGGATAAACGCTTTTGACTGTCTTCACGCTTTGCAGAAATTCTTTTAAACGCAAATAATCGGCATATTTTTTTAATCCCCGCACATTTAAAAATACTCTCAGGGAATCTTCTTCCTGCAATGGCAACCGGAAAAAACCTTTTTGTTTTAAATCATTCTTTAAAACGTCCAGAACGATGGTTGCATTTACATTAACGATATATGTTTCGGCTTCTTTTCTTTCCGCCAGAATTTTATAAAGGTTGATATATTTTTCGGCTTCGTTGATTACAGCATTTTTTACCGTCTGCAACTTTTTGTCTTCAATCGGAACAGAGAATGATTTCGACACTGCCGTCTGAATAGCGTTTCCCAGCGCGTCCTTAATTGCTTCCTCGCGAGCGCCGGTAACGTCGTTTTGCCTGATAAGGGCTTGTCCCTCAACATCTATATTTAAAAGACCGGTATCGCTCTGAGCATAAACAAAAATCGGGAACAACATTAAAATAATAAATGATAAATAAAAATATCTACCCGTAAACATATGATTCATCATTTATTCATTAGAACTGACAATCTTTATTTTTTCTATTTCTTCCCTGATAACTCTTTCAGCGATTTCCGGAACCATTTCGCGGGTAATTCTTTCAACGATTTGAGCCATCCGTCTCAGAATCTCATCATATATCTTATCCGCATTTTGTGTATCTTCGATGATATCGACAAGGGTGAATATTTCTTTTTTATGATCGGCGGCATTTTCGTAACCGCGACCATCAACCACAATAACATCCTGATTATTTCCGTTGTTTAATTCTTCGTACTCATCAGTCAAATTATGAATGTTTTTATTTTCCGTTACCGTGGAATCTGAATCCATACTTATCTCCCAGAAATCATATTGCTCTATAAATTTAAATTAAATGTCGAATGGTTTTATTAGCTATCATAGTGCATAAAACAGTTCAAGAAATATATATTCAATGGTGTTCATGTAAAATTAAATTTTTCGAAAATCTTTCGATGCGTAAGGGATAAAATATTTTTTAAGTTGACATCTTCAGGGTATTTCATGTTTAATAGTCAAAATTTAAATAATACCAACATGAATGACAAACTTGGATGATGAAACGTATCTTAATTACCGGAGGCGCAGGATTCTTAGGATCCCATCTTTGCGAACGCTTGCTTGGCGAAGGTAACGACATCATTTGTCTGGATAATTTTTTTACCGGAGACAAAAATAATATTGCGCATCTGATGAGTTTGCCTAATTTTGAATTGATTCGCCACGATATTATTAATCCCATATATCTCGAAGTTGATGAGATATATAATCTGGCCTGCCCTGCTTCCCCGGTGCATTATCAGTTCAATCCGATCAAAACCATCAAAACGAACGTCATGGGAGTGATCAATGTTTTGGGTATTGCCAAAAGGACAAAGGCAAAAGTGCTGCAGGCTTCCACATCGGAAATTTACGGTGATCCGGAAGTCCATCCGCAAAATGAATCCTACTGGGGGAAAGTTAATCCTGTCGGAGTTCGCAGTTGTTATGATGAAGGAAAGAGAGCTGCCGAATGCCTGATGATGGACTACCGGCGGCAAAATTCCGTCAATACAAAAATAGTCAGAATATTTAATACCTATGGTCCGCGCATGGCAATCAATGACGGACGCGTGGTCAGTAATTTTATTATTCAGGCTCTGAGAGGTAAAAATATTACGATTTATGGAGACGGCGCCCATACCAGATCTTTTTGTTTCGTTGACGATTTAGTGGAAGGGTTAATCCGGATGATGAATTCCGCTGATCATTTTTATGGCCCTGTCAATATCGGCAACCCCGCAGAATTTACCATTATGCAATTGGCGCAACTGATCATCAAATTAACAGAAAGCAATTCCGGAATTGAATTTCTGCCGCTGCCGGCGGATGATCCTGTTCAACGCAAACCGGATATAACTCTCGCCGAAGAGAAAATCGGCTGGCGTCCCCGGATAGCCTTGGAAGAAGGTTTAGCGAAAACCATTCAATACTTCCGTGATGTTTTAAAAAAATCATAATCCGCTTTAAGGAGATACAAAGCAAAATGAAATTTAAGAAAAAAATCCTTTGCATCGGGGCCGGTTATGTCGGCGGTCCTTCCATGGCCATGATTGCTTATAAGTGCCCCGATTACCGGATTACGGTGGTGGATACCAATCCAGACCGCATTGACGCCTGGAATTCGCCGGAACTTCCTGTTTACGAACCGGGGCTGGATAAAATTGTAGGAAAAACCCGCAGTAAAAATTTATTCTTTGCCAAGGATATCGAAAACCAGATCAATGAAAACGATATTATTTTTGTCAGCGTTAATACACCGACTAAAACTTACGGCGCAGGCGCCGATATGGCCGCTGATTTACAGTTCTGGGAAAAAACAGCGCGGCAGATTCTAAAATATTCACGGTCGTCAAAAATAGTAATTGAAAAAAGCACGCTGCCGGTAAAAACGGCTCTCGCCATGGAAAAAATTCTGTCTTCGGGAAAAGGCAGAATCAAATTTGAAGTTCTTTCCAATCCGGAATTTATGGCGGAAGGAACTGCTGTTGGCGATCTGGAAAATCCCGACCGCGTTCTGATCGGATCTCATGAAACAAAAAGCGGACTGAAAGCACGCGCGGAATTGACAGAAATATACGCGCGATGGATTCCACTGAAAAAGATTATCACCTCCAATATCTGGAGCAGCGAATTATCCAAGTTAGTGGCCAACGCTTTTCTGGCCCAGCGTGTCTCATCGATTAACTCCATCTCCGCCCTATGTGAAAAAACAGACGCCGATATTTCTGAAGTAGCCCGAGCTGTGGGAATGGATAGTCGAATCGGCAATAAATTTCTCAACGCCGGCATTGGTTTTGGCGGTTCCTGCTTCAAAAAAGACATTTTAAATCTTGTTTATCTTTGCAGCTATTATGGTCTGCCTGAAGTTGCCGCCTATTGGGAAAGTGTTGTGAAAATCAATGAATATCAACAGGAACGCTTCATTGCCAACATTTTCAAATCAATGTTTAACACGCTGGCCGGGAAAAAAATATGTGTCTTGGGATTTGCTTTTAAGGCGGATACCGGCGACACGCGTGAAAGTCCGGCTATCAATATCAGCCGCAAGCTGCTTGCGGAGCATGCCCAAATAAACATTTCCGATCCTCGGGCTCTTAAAAACGCGGCTATTGATCTTGCCGGCATCAAAGGAAGTGTGAAATATATTGATGATCCTTACCGGGCCGCAGCCGGCTGTCATGCCCTGGTCATCCTTACCGATTGGGATTTATACCGGAAATTGGATTACAAAAAAATATACCGCTCGATGGTCAAACCGGCCTTCCTTTTCGATGGCCGAAACATCATAGACCATCGTAAATGTTTTACCATCGGTTTCAATGTTTACCCGATCGGGAAGCCGGCTTTAAGTCATTTTTAATTCTTTTTAAATTATGAAGCTTCCATAAAGTCAAATGCGTTTTTTATCAGTTTAATTTCATTTCCGGAAGAAGATATTGTTATCGCCACGACATCAAAGCGGGCTCCCGTATTGGTTATATTTTTTTTCTGTAAATACCACAATGCCAGCTGTGACATTTTCTTTTGCTTTTTTATTCCTACGGCCTGTTCCGGATAGCCCAATTCCGCGGACTTTCTTGTTTTGACTTCAATGAAAACCAGTTCGCTTTTTTCCCGCGCGATAATGTCTATTTCTCCCAAAGCACAACGCAAATTTGTTTCAATGATACGATAACCGTTTTTTTTAAGAAAGGATGCCGCAATTTTCTCGCCTTCTTTCCCGGTATTGATTTTTGACGTATCTTTCATTTAAATGATGAATTCAAGAGTTGTCTGGTTTAAATTTTTTACATGGAATGACTTACGGTGAATTTTACAAATACCAAATTGTTCAATAGCCTTACAGTGTTCTTTCGTTCCGTAACCTTTATTTTGCCGGAAATTGTATTGAGGGAATTGGCGGTGATATATTTCCATGATCCGGTCTCGGGAAACTTTGGCGATAATGGACGCCGCGGCGATAGAGATACTGAGCGCATCTCCTTTGACCACAGGTTTTTGCGGGGTAAGCAGATCTATTCGATGAAGACCGTCTATTAATAAAAAATCGGGAGATATTGAAAGTTCCAGAACGGCTTCCCGCATAGCCTGAAGGGCTGCCCGCAGGATATTAAGACGATCAATGATCTCCGTATCCACTACCGCCATGCCGACCGCTATGGCTTCTTCATTTATTGTTTCGAATAATTTTTCTCTTTTGGCGGCCGAAAGCTGCTTGGAATCGTTTATTTCAGAATTTTCGTAATCATGCGGAAATATGACTGCGGCGGCCACAACGGGACCTGCCAGCGGTCCCCTTCCCACTTCATCAACTCCGGCAATGAGCTGGTATCCCTCCTGGTAGGCAATTTTTTCAAAAGTGTTCATTGAAAAAATACAGGAATTTCTTCCTCCTCTTTTTTCGCAACCCGTCGCGAAGTAACGATTTTAATATATTTATCTGAATGTAATATAAATTTTATTACTGTTTCGCTGCTTCCTTAATCCTCGCCTTTTTGCCTCTCAGGTTTCTCAAATAATAGAGACGCGACCGACGCACCTTGCCTCTGCTGACTACTTCAATCTGATCAATGATCGGCGAATGTAATGGAAAAGTTCTTTCTACTCCCACACCGTAAGAAATTTTTCTCACGGTAAAATTCGCACGGCTGTTGCCCTGTCTTTTACGTATAACAACTCCTTCAAAAGCCTGAATTCTCTGTTTTTGGCCTTCAATAATGCGCACATGAACTTTTACTGTATCACCGGTTTTAAAACCGGGAATATCGCCTCTCATATATTCTTTTTCCAGCATTTCTATAACATTCATTTATATTTCCTCCTGCAATCATTGCATTTTATATATTTTATTTAAACGCTTACGATTCTATCTAAAACAATCGCCACCGCGGATCGCACCGCTAAATGATTATAATCTCCAGGACCTTTTATCGGCTCTAATCTGTAATCGGCTGTATTTGCCACTTCCCCGGCAATTCCCGATCCTGTACCAAAAACAAGAACATGCGGCAAATTACTGTTTTGCAGCATTTCTTTAAGTTCAGAAAATTTTATAAGATCTCCCGATAATTTAGCGCCGGTGACGATAGTTTTTGGCACAAATCCCGACTCTTCGGCAATGTCATCTTTAACCGCCTGGAAGCTTTCTTTTATTTTAATCAATTCAAAAGCGGTATGCCGGAACTTATTATAATCCGCCCCATACCCTTCCCGCCAATGACCGATAATTTCCTGCGCGAGATTCCGTTGTTCAGGGATGGGATTGACGATGTAAAATCCACGCGCCTCATATGTTTTGGCAAGCCTGGCGATATCGTGGATATCCATATTGGCAATGGCTGTGGTTACAATCCTGCCGTCTTTATTATACACCGGGTAATGTAAAAGAACTATGTAAAGCATCAAAGCTTTTCCGTTAAGATTAAATTATCTTAATTCATGGGACAAAACCCATATCAGTTAAAAAAAGTTGCTTCTATTACATTATTAACTTCTCAAAATCAAGCATTTATATCTCGTTTTGCTTAATTTTATCCAGAATTATTTTATCTTCCGATGAAAGTTCGATAATTTTCAGTAAATCCGGCCGTCGTTTATATGTCCTTTTCAGCGATTCAGTCTTGCGCCATAGTTCAATTTCAGCGTGGTTTCCTGAAAGTAAAACATCCGGCACCATCCAGCCCTTATACGCCGCCGGCCTCGTATATTGCGGATATTCCAAAAGATAATTAGAAAATGAATCGCTGCTCGTTGATTGAGGATTTCCCAAAACATCAGGTATCAATCTGGAAACGGCATCAATTAAAACCAAGGCACCCAGTTCACCGCCGGTTAAAATATAATCACCGATAGATATTTCTCTGTCAACTAAATGCGTTCTTATCCTTTCATCCACACCTTCATAGCGGCCGCAAACAATGATGATCTGCTTTTTACCGGCCAGTTCGGCTGCAATTTTCTGATTTAAAACTTCTCCCTGGGGAGTCATTAAAACTACAGTGGAGTCATCATCTGTCCTTATTGAATTCAGAGCTTTTTCCACCGGTTCCACTTTCATGACCATTCCACAGCCGCCGCCATATGGAGCATCATCAGTCATTTTATGCTTATCATCAGCCCAGCCGCGTATATCATGCAGGCAAATCTTTAAAAGACCTTTTTCCTGTGCTTTCTTTAAGAGGCTGAAATTGAGAGGAGACGCAAACATTTCGGGGAAAATGGAAAGGATATCAAATTTGATCACTTTACAGCCCTTCCAGTAATTTTACCGTCATAACCCGGCGATCTATATCGATCTGCCGGACTACTTCCGCAATAGCAGGAAGAAGTATTTCCCGTTCTTCTCCCCGGCAAACATAAACATCATTACTTCCGGTCGGAAAAACCGATTCTATAATACCGAGATGTTTTCCTTCTTCACTGTAAACGTCAAGCCCGATAATATCATGCCAGTAATATTCTCCCTGGGGCAGTTTTTCCATGATACCTTTCGGCAGAAATACTTTACAACCAACCAAATCCTTCGCTGATTCGATATTCTCTATCTCTTTAAGCTCAATATATAGAATTCTGCCGGATACATCAATTTTTTTCAGGGCAAAACGATCTTTTTGCCCTGAATTTCTTTCAATATATACAAACTTAAGCTTTAAAAAAGTATCTTGGGTCTCCACATAAGACAATATTTTCAGACAACCCCGGAGACCTCGAGTTTTTACAATCTCCCCAAATTCAAAGAGATCCATTTTTTGCCTATTCAATAATTTCTAAAACTGCCCGTTTATGCGCCTTTGCCGAAGCAGCGCTTAGAATCATCCGAATTGCCTTGGCAGTTCTGCCCTGTTTTCCGATTACTTTACCTAAATCTTCTTTGGCCACACGTAATTCAATTACAGATGTTTGCTCACCGATGATTTCAGTTACTTCAACCTTGTCCGGAAAATCTACTAAAGCCTGAGATATAAACTTAATCAATTCCTTCATAGTCGTAACCTCCGCTGATTTTGATTAATTCTTTCATAGAAATCATTTTGTCAATAATAGATTACATGTTTACGCTGCTTACGGCCATTAAAAATTTTAGTTTTAATTTTCTATAAACCATAAAATTGTCTTATTTGATTTTAGCTTCAATACCTTTTGTTTTCAGCAAATTAGATACCGTCAGAGTTGCTTTGGCGCCTTTAGCCAACCAGTCACGAACACGTGCTTCTTTCACGGTGACTTCCGCAGGATTTTTTTTCGGATCATAATTGCCTAATATTTCCAAAAATCTACCATCCCGAGGGAAATCGGTATCAGCTGCCACAATGCGATAAAAAGGTTTGCCTTTAGCACCCATACGAGTCAGTCTAATTTTAACAGCCATTGATTTTAAATACTACCTCCTTAAATTAATGATTTTTTCCATAATTTTTTTATCATAGTTTTTTATATTTTAAAAGCGAAAATTCCGCATCAGAGATTTCATACCGTCTTTTTTATTAAATTTTTTCATCATTTTCCTGATTTCCATATAATTTTTCAGCATAAGATTTACATCCTGAACAGACGTTCCGCTGCCCAGGGCGATTCTTTTACGCCTGCGGCCATCAATAATCAAATAATCATTACGCTCTTTTTTCGTCATTGAATCAATGATAGCGGTAACCTTAACCAGTTCTTTATCATCCGGCTCGATGTCCTTAAGCGCTTTCATTTTGCTAAGCCCGGGAACCATGCCTAAAATATCTTTCATGGATCCCATTTTTTTTATTTGATTCAATTGATTGCGGAAGTCTTCCAGTGAGAAATTGTTTTTTCGGATGCTTTTTTCCAATTCCAGAGCAGTCTTTTTGTCAATGTTCGCCTGCGCTTTTTCCACCAGAGTGAGGATATCGCCCATGCCTAAAATGCGGGAGGCCATTCTTTCCGGATGGAAGACCTCCAGATTGTCTATTTTTTCGCCCACACCGACAAACTTTATAGGCTTTCCGATAACCGACTTGAGAGATAATGCGTTGCCGCCACGCGCATCGCCGTCCATCTTCGTCATGATGACGCCGTCAATACCGATCAATTCATTGAATTTAGTGCCGACATTAACCGCGTCCTGTCCGGTCATGGCGTCCGCCACATAAATAATTTCCGCAGGATTAACTTTCTCCTTAATATTTTTCAGTTCTTCCATCAGGAGGTTATCAATATGCAATCTTCCCGCGGTATCAATAATGAGCACTTCATAACCGTTTCTTCGGGCCTGTTCCACGGCCTGGACACAAATTTCCACAGGATCTTTCAAACCATTAGCGTCAAAGATGCCCGCCTTAATCTGTTTGGCCAGCACGGCCAACTGCTCCATAGCCGCGGGCCGGTAAACGTCCGCAGATACAAGGCAAACCTTTTTTTGTTCTTTTGATAATAAAAGACCTAACTTCGCAGCGGTTGTTGTTTTGCCGCATCCCTGCAGACCGACAAGCATGATTACGGCAGGAACCCGGGCACCGAATTTTATATTGGCGCTAACGCCTCCCATGAGTTCCACCAGCCGATCATGAACAATTTTTACGATTTGCTGGCCGGGAGTAATGCTGTCGAGAACTTCTTTTCCAATCGCCCTTGTCCTGACATCTTCGATAAAATCTTTAGCGACTTTAAAATTAACATCGGCTTCCAATAGCGCCATGCGGATTTCTTTGAGCGACGCGTTGACATTTTCCTCATTCAAAATTCCGCGTCCCTTTAATTTTTTAAAAATATTTTCTAATTTTTCTGATAGACTTTCAAACATAATTAACTACCCAATTTATTTTTTTAATTGCTCTTGTTAGCATTATCACTGCTCTTGACAATGCAAGTCGTCCCCGTTTGTGAAGAAATTTTCTGTGCGGCTTCCTGTGCCTGAACTTTATTTTCAAACCCGGAGGCAATAACGCGGTACATGATACCTTTACCTTTAATATCGATTTTAATTATTTCCGATTTGAAACCGATAGGGGCTATTTTTTTATTGATTTGATGAGCCTTCTTTTTTTCCTTCAATGAAGCTACCTGAACAACGAATTTATTTTTGCCGGAAGCAATATCTACGGCAGCTTCTTTTCCTTTAGACTCCTGTACGACCTTATTTTTCTCACTCACCGTCGATGACGGTTTTTGAGCTTCAATATTAAAATTACCTTTTACGGCTTCTTCTTCCTTTTTTTGCTGCAAAACCAATGGTTGTTTCTCCGGAACAGCTTCCGTCTTCTGAATACCTTTTTTCGTTGTCAGGGCGTCGTAAAAAGTCAAATCAATATTCTCTTCCCCCGACGGTTGAGGTTGTCCGTTTTTATTATCCGCTGCGTTCTGGGCAACCCTGATTTTAGCCGGACGCCAGACCAGAGCCAATGCCCTCTGGGGAAGCAGCGCTATTTTTTCGGGATATGTATCGATATTTTTCCCGACATCAACACCGAACAAAAAAGCGGTGCATAGAAAAGCGGCCATTCCCGCGACAATGATGATTAAACCGGTCTTCCCTATTTTTAATTCAAAGTTTTTAATATTTCCGGTAGCCATTTGTTCTACTTTAAAAATATATTCATATTAAAATAAAAAAAGAAATGCACTCAAACTCGGCGGATACTTTATCACAATGTCATTTACCCCGTTAGAAAGCTCCGTTGGTCCTTTTTCAGCGAACACGGGGTTTAATGCCCTGTGTGAGCCTACCCGTTGGAAAGTTAAAGACTTTCAAACGGGGTTTACATCTTTTCCGGAGCGCTCACTCCTAATATTTTCAAAGCATTTTGCAGGACAATTCTGATTGCTTTGACCAGAAACAGCCTTGCCGCGGTTAACCGTTGATCTTCTGAAATTACTTTATTTTTATTATAATAGCTATGAAAAACTCCGGCTAATTCGTTCAGATAAAAGGTAACGCGATGCGGCTCCAATGATCTGGCGGCGCCGAAAATAGTTTCCGGATAACGCACCAGTAACTTAATTAATTTTTTTTCTTCCGGCAAATCCAGGAGAGCCGGATCAATATCCGCGTAGACCGGCGGGTCAACACCGCGATCCTGTGCCATTTTTAGAATACTGCAAATTCGGGCGTGGGCGTATTGCACATAATAAACCGGATTTTCACTGGATTGTTTTTTCGCCAATTCCAGATCGAAATCCAGATGGCTGTCCGAGCGGCGCATCAGAAAATTATAACGGGCGGCGTCTTTTCCCACCTCATCAAGAACTTCCCGCAGAGTGACAAACTCGCCGGAACGCGTGGACATGGCTGCCGGCACTCCGCCCCGCAGAAGATTTACCAACTGCACCAGAATTATTTTTAAAGCGTTTTTATCATAACCAAGAGCCTGAATGCCCGCCCACATACGCGGCATATAGCCGTGATGATCCGCGCCCCAGATATCAATAATCATCTCAAAACCACGGGAAAATTTATTCAAATGATAGGCGATGTCGGCTGCAAAATAAGTCGGTTCACCGTTTTTACGGATAACAACCCTGTCTTTTTCATCGCCAAAATCAGTGGTTTTAAACCACAAGGTCTCACCGTCTGAATAAATAAACCCCTGTTTTTGCAATTTATCCAGAAGCCGGGTCACGCCATCGTTCTTATAAAGTTCTTTCTCGCTGAAATACTCATCGAACGTAACGCCGAAATCCCTCAAATCAATTTTAATTTCTTCCAGAATCTCCTGTCCGGCAATTGAGGTAAAATACCTGATGGTTTCTTCTTCATTAGACTTGAGATATTTATCCCCTTCCCTGCTAAGAATTTCACCCGAAATTTCTTTAATATAATCTCCGCGATAACAGGTCTCCGGAAATTCAATTTTCTCGCCGGTGAGTTCCCGGTAACGGAGCAGAACGGATTTACCTAAATTATTCATCTGGTTTCCGGCGTCATTAATATAATATTCTTTAGAAATCCGGTAACCGGCTGACATCAGCAGATTGGCAATGACATCGCCAACAACGGCGCCTCGGGCGTGACCGATATGCAGCGGCCCTGTTGGATTGGCGCTGACAAATTCCACCTGGACTTTTTTGCCGCCGCCTTGATCGATACTGCCGTATTTTTCATTTTGTTCGTCAATATTTTTCAGGGCCTCATGCCAGAGGGCGTCTTTTAGAAAAAAATTAACAAACCCCGGCCCGGCTATTTGTGTTTTTTCAATAATATTTTCCGGATCAGATATATTCTCCTGAATGATTTGTGCGATTTTCCGCGGATTTTGTTTGGCCTGCGAAGCCAGAATCAAAGCGGCATTGGCGGCATAGTCTCCATGATCGGGATTGGCGGGAGCTTCCACCTCGATATAAGGCAGGGAAACTTCGGGAAGTTGTCCCTTCCTCATGGAAACATTCAAGGCGTTTTCCAGTATCTTTGTAATTTTATTTCTCATAATTGGGCACTTTTCCTATAAAAAAAATGACAAGCAGCTTTAAATATCATTTGCTGCTTGTCACTGCAAGTTAAACCGTTACATTCATTAATCTTGCCGGTCTTTTTTTACAGCGTCATCAATATCGCCGTCTTTGATGGATAAATCACGGGAATAATCGGGACAATGAACAAATCCCTGCGCGTCCGTGCCAACATTGAATCTTTTTTGACAATTTATACGCCATGCGCAAATAGCACAATATTTCTTCTCTGAACTCATCAGTAAATCATTTTCAAAACTAAATCAAATCAGTAAATACTCAATTAAACCGTTTCGCGGGTTCAAATGATCATTATAAAGATATTATATTTATGTCAAGATTTTTTGTTCTTATATTAATACCTATTCCACGCGCCTGTCACGCCACATCATCAAGTTTGTTCTATTGTAATTCTGCATTGTTGGCGTATTTTGTTTTTTAACAAAGGTATCCAATGTCTGAGTATTTTTCTGGCTGGTGGAAACATAGACATCGGTTCCGCCATAAGGATTTACGGAAACAATTGGCGACGACGGTATTCCATAACCGATAAAGTCATATCTGGGTGTATTGCTGGCATATTTTCCGGCACCTGTGATATAATCAATTGCATATAAATAAGCGGAACCTGATTTATTACAGACATCCGTTCCTGAAGCCGGAACATAAGTTGTAAAATAAACCACCCCTTGAAACACTACCGGATCAGTCAGTATTTTCTCTCCGTCACCGATAGAAAGCTCTATATACCAGCCATGATTGCTATCCGTGGACATGTTAAAGGTACTGGATGTTATATTGGTAAGATTCGACAAAGTCCAGGTAGAACTTCGATCATTATCTATAATTGCATAAAACCTGTCTTTGTAACTCTTACCGGTGGCAGTAGGATTCATTTTATCGCCTGTTCCTACGTAAACCCACATGTTACCGGAATTATCCATGGTAACGGATGGCGCTGTATATATTTGACGGTAATGTGTAGAAGAAGAAAGCAGGGCGGTGGAAATCCATTTGCCGCTTGTGCTGCTGCCGCATTTAGTGCTTTCTGAATCATCAACTTCTAAACACAATTTGAATCGCCATATATCATTGCCCAGGTCGCCCATGTAAACGGTATCAACAAAGCCGTCATTATCCGAATCAATTGCACCTGGCGCACCGGCAAGTTGATAGCTCATCGTTAAATTGTTTGCGTCTGAAAATCTCTTTATTATGAGTCCTGTTTTGAGATCAATAACAAAAAAGCCTTTGCCGCGTGTTGCACAACTGGAATTCGTTGTGGTCAAACAATCGGAATAACCGCCGCCAAACAAACCGACCCATTGTTCATTGCCGTTGTTTCGAACTCGTCCCATAATCATTTTACTCCACGGCTCGCCCAAATAAACAGCATCGTTGCTGGAAATGGACGAACTGATTAAACCCAAAGGTCCTCCCAATATCCATTTAGGGCCGACAGGAGTGGGATTGGCATAAGTAACATCAGTAAGATCAAAGGCATAGTAGCCGCAATAATATTTGTTTGTGTCCGAATAGTATGGACTTAAATCTTTTTCGCAGGAAGGAGATTTACTCCACAGAGCATTTTTTGCGCCCCGTCCTTCACTGAATACCATATACGTTTTCCAACCGCCGGATTTAGCGATACGTATAGTGCTGCTGCCGTCGGGCAACCACACATCACTGATGGAAATAGGACCATCGACAAAATAAGTATGAGATTGAGTTGTGTCCGGATGACTCTGATGAAATATATATTGTAGTTGCGATAATAAATTCGGAGGAATAAAACTCCATTTCTCTGCTCCATAAGTAGTATCAAACATGTGCAATTGTCCGTCATTTGCACCGGTTACAATCATCCTGTTTTTATTTGCCCATGGTTTTATGGCATTTAGCGTGTCTCTTGGATGATCTTCCCGGAATTTCTCAAAAGCTTTTGGACTACTGATATCTACTTTATCATAAAAGTAAATTGACGGTGTTCCCACGGTTACCGGATAACTATGGAACGTATCGCCTAATTTCCATTGATTGTTATCATCGTCGTTAGTCGTAATATCGCCATCTCTGAAAAACGTAATCACATTGCCGGCAGCAGTAGCGTCGCCAACACTCAAATCTAAATAACTTATATTGCTTGTATTAAAGGCTACCGAAGAACCGTTCTTATAAGTCCAAATGTTTCTTGACGTATTGCTTTTCAATACCTGACCGGCATCCCACTGAAAGTCGGTAGGAATACTTCCGTCCGTATTAATTGTATATTGTTTTAAATGCCCGACATAAAATGGGTCATTACTTCTTACTGTAAATGATGCTTCATAAATATAATTTTCATCTTTTGTTCGTACCGATTGAACGGAAGAAGTGGCAAACGCATACGTTGATTCAATAACTTTCATTGCGGATGCCAACGCCGCATCCAGTTGTGTTGCGTTAGCAGCTAAAAAGGCATAACCGGTAAGTTTATTTCTACCGGGATCCGTTTTGATGTCGGCATTTACACAACCCGGATGATTGTTGTCACAACAGTTGCAGTTTCTTCCCCAACTATCGCAACATTTGCTGCTGTCATAGGACGTAACAGCAGTTGAATTTTTAGTATCACAAGCTGTAATCTTTTTGTTAACGGAGTTATAGGGATAAAGATCCGTTGCTGAATTCACATCCAGACTGTATGAATTTGGATCGCCGGTATGTGCTTGACTGAAGCTGGTGTGTCCATAATAGGACATCCAGTTTAATGTATTTTCAGACCAATCAGGCATTTTGGTACCGAATCCGATTACAAACATTTTTACTTTTTGATCTTTGAGATTTGCATCCGTACTTGCGGCAAAAGTATCATAAAGAGCTTTTGCCGCAGCAACTGATTCACGGCGTCTTTTGTACTGGTCACTAGGCAAGTCGTTCCCCGATGCGTTGGGACAAGCAAAAGTTTCATCACCGTCGGTAATCAGAATTACAAATTTCGTCCGACAGCTTTTGGCATTATCCGTATAATTTTGAAAATATTGTTTCGCTTCAGCAAGTGAAGCAACAAGCACCGTACCCCCTGTAACCGCAAAATTATTGATATTTGTCCGGATAGACTCGAATATATTGGTAGTGGAATCCGTATAAGAATCAGAAATATCATTACGTATATAGTTGCACCCATAGTTGTAAGTGGGATTATATGACCCTCCAGATCTGGCGCTGGTTGCGGTTCCAAACGTTTCCTGAGAATTACTTCCACAATTCGTATAGCCCATGAAACCCATTCTGACTCTCTGTTTCGCTTTTTGATCGTCGAGAATTTTTCCTAAAGCTCTTCGGGCAATCGATATTTTCCTGCAATCTGTATTCCGTTCCGAGTTTGTGGAGCTATAGTCTCCAAAGCTGGTGTTATCACAGTTCGCGTTTCCATAAACGTGGTTGTTACAACTATAGTTTGTACTGGAAATGTTTTTGCAATCCGCGCCGGAAGGTTCATACACCATACTGCCGGATCCATCGAGAACAATCAACACATCCGGTTTCTGCGAAGTAAAGGTGGATGTTTCATCGGCAAAGACGGGAGATGAAATTATCAAATTGAAAACAATTATTAAAATACATAAACATTTTTTTTGCACAGGACATTCTCCTTCATAATAGCTATCAATTTTTGGGGCGCTTCAGAAAAAGAATCCGGTTACCTGTAACCGGTATCGTTATTAACAGGGCCATGCTTGAGACTGACATCAAAAGTCGTTGCACAACTGGAAATTCCGCCAATACCTGTAACTGATGCATTAAACAATTCAAAAACCCAGTTGTAGCCGCTGCCGATCGTCAAATCAGATCTTCTCGCCTGGATATAAGGAACTGCGCTATTTCTTGTCGGCACTGTATAGCTGTATTTAACACCGGGCGAGTTTGCGGGATCAATTTCAACATTGTCTGCATAACCCGGATTCCCTGCCGTACCTAAATTTTCAGGATTAAATCCTAAACACAATGCGGCAAGACCTGCGTCCGCAGCCGATAAACTTCGCCGCTCACAATAATAGCCCATGCTGGCCCTGATGTCTTGTGTTGTCATGGTCAAGGCAAAAATACTTACTGCGATTAGAATCAACATCGCAAAGAATGTCGCCATTAATATAAAGCCTTGCTCCGACTTTCTTTTATGTACTAGGAATCGGCACACTAAGGACATGGTTCCTCACTACAACACCTGTGGAATAAGTCATTCTTCTTTTTTGCTTCGTTGTTGCATCCGCTTGTTCTGTATCGGCAACAATGGTAATTACGATATATCTGATTTGCGGTATCCATTTAACTGGATCGGCAATTACTTTATCGGTAATATCTATATCGGCGCAATTATGATTTGCATCAGGATTAGCTATATCGGGCCCCCAATACGAAAACAGGTTGACAGCCGGGTTAACATCATTATTAACGACCATTGTGTCTGATCCTGCACCGCCTAATATTTTTTGCAGCCCACTGGTATGACCGGCACCACCACAGCCTGTTTCCCGGCTAATTGTTTTATCCGCGCTATCATATTTATAATGAAGAACTTCGTTCTCTTCACATTTTGACTTTGTTGCATCATAGACTGTTCCATTACTATTGAGGTCCATTTCGATCATGATTTCATTTTTATTGGCAATTTGTATTCCCTTCATAAACTTATTACTGTTTGCCGCTCCTACTACAGCACTATCTTTATCAACCCAAATGCCAGCATCTATCGCCTTAGGATTATAAGATACCATACGAATTTCCATAGCCATTATATCCAAAACGGCTCTTGTATCCTGCTGGGTTATAATTTTCTTAGATAGAGACGCAGAGGAACGCTGCCCCATTTCACTAAGAGAATATATGGCAAGCATGATTAGTGAACCGACAGCTATGGCGACAATTAATTCAACTAATGTAAAACCGTTTTTATTCATCTAATCTTACCCTGTATCAATATTATTAAAACCCATTTGCCTTGTCGCAATTATGCTGCTTGCGATGCCATTATTATTCCCTGGCCATGTTACGTTCACATTTATTATCCATGTATTGGGATGAGCATTATCTTTACTGGTATTTGTTTTAACGGTGAAAGTAGTATCACCCACTAAAACGGCTTGACCGACTTCGGGATATTCAAGTGTGATGGGATCAACTCCACGCATCGTTTGATACTGACGCCATTCCAGTTCATTCTGTAAAAGAGCGGTAGCCCTGCCCAGATAATCAGATTTACCTGCTGTCCGCCATGACAACGGTACCATGGAGGAAAGAGAGATAACCGCCACCGTGGTAAGAAACATGGCGATCAAAACCTCAACCATGCTGATGCCTTTTTTATTTTGCATTATATTTAACACTTACTTTCCCCATCAATGAAGTAATAATTGTTATATTTGAGCCGATATCATTTACCAGGGTAACATTACCGCCCAAAGTTGTTCCTCTCGGTTGAATGATAACTTGATCATTGTTATATGATACATCATCAATCCTGATATAGCTGGCATCAGAACCAATATTTTTTACTATTGCACTTGCATCATCATAGGAATCAGTGCCTTCGGGGCCACCTTTCAAGATTTTATAAGTATTTTCATCCTTATTAAATATTATTTTATAGTGAACACTTTGAGCAGCCGCGTTTTGTTTATAATTATAAATATCTCCAGCCAAATCACGTCCTGCTGTTTTAAGATTAGTATTGTGAAGATACCTTGTAAAATTAGGCGCCGCGATTAATAAAACAATCGCAATAATAGCAATGACGATAAGCATTTCCAGTAAAGTAAAACCTTTAATATTAATACTTCTACGGCCTGTGCCAGAGATTAACATTTAATAATTCCCGTGATGAATTTAATAACTGATAAATAATAAACGGGTGAATTCTTCACCCCAGAAAATATAAGCTGCCACGGCGGCGGCTAAAAACGGACCGAAAGGAACCGCATATTTCATGTCCTGTTTTTTAATAATGATTAAGGTAAGACCGACAATGGCGCCGAAAAGAGAACTGAATAAAAGAATGAACAGCAAAGATTTCCAACCCAAAAAACCTCCGATCATGGCCAGAAGTTTTATATCGCCGCCGCCCATTCCTTCCCTTTTGGAAATTAATTCATAAACAAGGGCAATGGTCAAAAGAACCCCGCCGCCGATTAACAAACCCAGCAGGGCATCCAGCCAGGGAACTTTCACGAGAAAAATTGCCGCCAAAAAAAATATCGGTATCCCCGGCAGAGATAAAATGTCAGGAATAATTTGATGATCCAGATCAATAAAGGTAATAACAATCAAAACCGCGATAAAAATAAAAAAAACAAAGAATTTTAAAGTCAGACCAAACTTTAAAAACAACAAAAGGGAAAGAACCGCGGTAATGAGTTCCACCAGCGGATAACGCCAGGAAATCCCCGCGCCGCAATCCCGACACTTTCCACGCAGAAAAATATAACTTATGATAGGAATATTGTCATAGAAACGAACGGGATGAAGACAATGGGGACATCTTGAACCGGGTTTTATTATGGATAATTTAGCCGGCAGGCGAAAAATGCAAACATTGAGAAAACTGCCGATCGCAGCGCCGAAAACGAAAGCAAGACTGTTCAGAAACATTATGTATTGTTCTCCGCTTGTCTTTTATATTTTCATTTTTCGGGTGATTTAGCAGGACTGCTGAACGTCTTATTGAAGATGCCCGGCAGTTCTTCCACCCTATCCCTCTAATTAAGATTTAGGTGAGTAACTTTGCGCCCCGTCTTTTCAGAACGGTTTGCCTTTGTCAAGCAAGGATCGTCGTAATTAATTATAAAAAATCATTAATGTCAAGAAGATATTTAATAAAATATGATTCCAGCAACTTTAAGCGGTATTTTTTAATTTAACCGTCTTTTCTTCCCCAGTCGTAATTTATTTCACTGCCGTGAGCCGGCAGTCTGTATTCATCCGGTTCGTTATAATTATAAACTTCCGTAGGTGTATTAATAACGATCGCCTCTTCTTCGGAGATGCACTTAAACCCGTGATATACGAAAGCGGGAATATGAACAAGGACGGGGTTATGGATTCCGGCGAATATTTCCACAATTTCGCCGCAGGTTTTTGATTTTTTCCTGCCGTCGTATAGAACTATTTTCATCATTCCTTTCACGACAGCCATATTGTCTGCCTGCTTTTTATGATAATGCCAGCCTTTGACAACTCCCGGATATGCCGTGGTCATATAGACCTGACCAAATTTTTTATAAAAGCTGTCATCCGCGCGAAAGATTTCCATCAACGTACCGCGTTCATCCGGAATAACCTTCAGTCGTTTTATTATGACACCGTCAATCATATCTTGTTCGCTCCTGTTTTCGCCACCATGTTTCCGGCGGACTGCAATGATTCAAAAGTTCCGGCATCCGACCACCAGCCGTTTAACACATCCCACTGCATCTTTCCTTCCCGGATATAAAAATTATTTACATCGGTAATCTCCAGTTCACCGCGCTGTGAAGGCTGCAAGGAACGAATAAATTCAAAGACCCGGTGATCATACATGTAAATTCCGATTACCGCGTAATGGGAAGCTGGATGGGAGGGTTTTTCTTCAACACGGATAATGTTGTTCCCCTCAAAAACAGGCACTCCGAATCTCTGAGGATCCGTCACTTCTTTCAATAAAATGCGTGCGCCTTCTTTTTGAACGCGGAATTTATCCACCGCCGCCCTGATGTTTTCCTCAATAATGTTGTCACCCAGGACAACCACGATCTTGTCGTTATCGGCAAAAAATTCCGCCAGACTCAATGCCGCAGCAATGCCGCCCTCTCCCTGCTGATAGGTATAATTAATATGTTTAAGGCCGAAATCGTGCCCGTTCTCTAAAAGACGCAGAAAATCTCCGGCATTATTGCCGCCGGTTACGATTAAAAGATCATCAATCCCGGCATTCACTAAAATCCGGATCGGATAATAAATCATCGGTTCGTTATAAACAGGAAGCAAATGTTTGTTGGTGACTTTGGTCAGAGGATATAACCGGCTGCCCAACCCGCCGGCAAGGATAACTCCTTTCATAATAACTCCTTAAACAGCATTTATTTTATAATAATTAAATTTGTTTTTACTTATCATATCTTTAGGTTCACCGACAATAAATTTCTTTGCATCTTAAAAACTAATGAGGTAATTATTGACCCATGAATGATGAAAGCTATATGAAACTCGCCCTTTCGCTTGCCCGGAAAGGACTTGGGTTTGTCAGTCCCAATCCGATGGTTGGCGCAGTCATCGTCAAAAACGGCCATGTGATCAGCCAAGGTTACCATCAGCGTTTCGGCGGGAATCACGCCGAAATAAACGCTATCCGGGACGCCTGTGAGGATGTTGCCGGTTCAACGCTTTACGTTACGCTGGAGCCCTGTTGTCATGAGGGAAAAACGCCTCCATGCATCAACAGCATTATTGAGCACAAAATAGCCCGCGTTGTTATCGGCACAATTGATTCCAATCCTCTGGTTTCCTGTCAGGGCATCAACTATCTGAAAAACAGCGGCATCGAAGTTAAAACAGGCGTTCTGGAAAATGATTGCCGGAAGCTTAATGAAATATTTTTTCATTACATGGAAACCGGTTTGCCTTTCATCACCATAAAATACGCCCAGACGCTGGATGGCCGCATCGCAACGGCAACGGGACATTCTCAATGGATAAGCTCGGAAGCTTCTTTGAAATTTGTTCACAAGCTCAGAGCCGAACATGACGCTATTTTAGTCGGTCGTGGAACGGTAATGAAGGATGATCCCGAACTCACGGTGCGCCTTGCCCGCGGCCGCAATCCGCTGCGTGTTATTGTGGATTCCGGATTAACAATTTCACAAAAGGCTAAACTCTTCCAAAACATCTCTTCGGCTCCGACACTGATCGCGACCATTAAAACCCCGGCAGATCCTCGATTTCAAATTCTTGCCGATTCAGGAGCGGAAATCGTCACCATCGATGCCGATGAAAACGGAGGGGTTGATTTAAAAAAATTATTCAAGAAACTTGCCGAAAGAAAAATATCCTCTGTCCTGATTGAAGGCGGCGCTCAAATCATTACTTCCGTGTTAAAGAATAATTTAGCCAACCGCCTGGTAACGGTTATTGCGCCGAAAATTATCGGCAGCGGAATCGAAGCGGTCGGCGATCTGAATATCAGAAATTTAGAATCGGCAAAAAAATTATCCATTCAGAAGGTGCTGAGACGCGGCGATGATATTATCGTTGACAGCCGGCTAATTTAAATTATCAATCAAATGCTGCGCGGCCCTGATTCCGTCAAGCGCTGAACTGATAATGCCCCCCGCATATCCGGCGCCTTCGCCGCACGGATAAAGACCGCGGATACTTTCACTCTGACCGTCACTGCGGCGGCAAATGCGCACAGGCGATGAAGTTCTGGTTTCCACTCCGATTAAATGAGCGTCCGGGGTAATAAATCCCGGCATTTTTTTATCGAATTCCCTGATGCCTGCACTTAAAGGATTGATGATGAATTCGGGCAATACCTCTTTCATCGCAACAGGTTTGACGCCGGGAAGAAAACTTGTTCGTCCCAAAACGCCATTTTCTTTTCCCTGAAGAAAATCCGTCATTCTCTGCGCCGGCGCCTGATAATTGCTTCCTCCGGAAACAAACGCTTTTCTTTCCCATACCTGACGAAAATTCAATCCAGACAAAGGCTGTTTGCCGGAAGCAAAATCATCCACACGAACATTGACGACGATGGCGCTGTTGGCAAATTCACCGGAGCGTTTCGCATTACTCATGCCATTGGTTATAACGGAACCGGGAAAAGCGGCGCAGCCAATGACCGAACCTCCCGGACACATGCAAAAAGTATAAACGGAGCGATTTAAATCCGGCAGAGAAGCTTTTACAAAATATTCCGCAGGCGGCAGTTGCGGATGATGATGCCACTTGCCGTACTGGATGGAATTAATCAGTTCCTGCGGATGTTCAACGCGCAGTCCCATGGCAAAAGGTTTGGGCTCCATTTGGATGCCCCGTTCTAAAAGCTTCGTATAAGTATCATCGGCGCTTTGACCTATGGCCAGAATAACGTGATTGGTTTTAATTTCTTCCTTCTCATTAATAATGACCGCGGCAATGGTTTCCTGACGGATTAAAATGTCAGTCACCTGCGCTTCAAATTCAATTCTGCACCCCAACCCCATAAGGCTCTTTCTCAAGTTTACAATTACTTTTCTAAGTTTATCCGTGCCGATGTGAGGCTTGGCCTCAATGAGAATTTCCGGCGGAGCGCCCATTTCCACCAAAATCTTTTTTACCCAGGACGAATAAGGATTATTGGCTCTGTTCGTTAGTTTGCCGTCCGAAAACGTTCCGGCGCCCCCTTCTCCGAAAAAAACATTGCTTTGGAAATTCAGAATTCCTTTTTCCCAGAATTCTTCCACATCTTTAATTCTTTTTTCTACAGGCGAGCCTCTTTCCAGAATCATTGACGGGATGCCTCTTTGGGCAAGAATATAAGCGGCAAAAAGACCGGCCGGGCCGCTGCCCATCACGACGACGGGAAGTTTCGGTCCGGAGGCTGATAATAAATGCGGGATCTCCGGTGGGGCTTCGACTTCAAGCAACTGAATCCCCGGGTTTAATGACACAGGCAATTTTACAGCTGAAGGAACGCTGATTTTAAGAACATAAACAAAATGAGGAGGTTTATGGCGGCGGGCGTCAATTGCCTTTCTGATAATTTCCACAACATCAATATCATTAACGGATATATCCAGAATCTCCGCAACTTTATGCGCCAGTAATTTCTCACTTTCATCCAAAGATAATTTAATTCCGCTGATACGTAAAATTTTCATTATTTCTCCATTGCAAAATATCGGCAGATATTATAAATTCTCCGGCCTACAAAAGGGTAACGGGTATTTTATCATGTCGTGGTACGTCATACATACAAGAAGCCGCCATGAATACAAGGTGAATTCCGGCCTCATTCAAAAAAACGTGCTTACTTTTTTACCCCAGATAGAATCCTGGAGCAAGCAGAAAGACAGGAGGAAAAAAATACTTACCCCTCTTTTCTCCGGGTATATTTTCGCCGAAGCCTCTCCTCTGGATAATGAAACAAAATTGACCATTTTAAAAACGGCCGGTGTCGTGCGCATTTTGGGAAAAGGAGATCATTCCGAACCGATACCGGTTCCGGATCATAAAATTGACGCTATCCGCCGCTTCGTAAATTCAAAAACGGAAATATTTACCGTGCAATTTCCGGGATTGGGAGAACCGGCGCGCATCATCGATGGACCGTTTGCGGGAATTGAAGGAACTGTCGTTAAAAGAAATGTCGAAAAGGAACTCTTTGTTGTTTCCATTGAACTGATGCAAAGATCGGTGGCCATTAAATTGAAAGGATTCCAAATCAGCAAATTTTGAGTTTTTGTTCTATATCAATTTAATATTCGTTTTAAAAAACTTGACTTTCTTATCATTATAGGCAAGATAGCCCGCTGACACATGGCTTATAAAATTAAAATTACGGGGATTGATTTTGAAGGGACATATTAAGATTAAAAAAGAAATTTGCAAAGAATGCCTGCTTTGCATTCATTTTTGCCCCAAAGGTCACATTATAGCGTCCAAAGAATATAATGCCCAAGGTTACCGGCCTGTATGCGTTAATGAAGAAAATGAATGCAACGGCTGCGCCATCTGCGCCACGATGTGTCCGGATATCGCTATAGAAGTTTATCGCGAATAGCCCTTATCATAACACATTCAAGGCTTTGATCATTCTCAATACAATGAATAACTAAAGCTCTCCATTTCACCCTGCTTCAGTATAGATTTTTCAGGTTCCAACAAAGCATTTCATCATGATAGAAGCAACAGCGGTCTGCCCGTTTATTGACGTTTCCGTTTCTGCATATAGGAGCAATAGAAACAGCCCTGCCCGTTCATTCTACTTGAGACGGTAGCCTTCCATTCGTGACCTTTCGAACATTGCCACCATGCCTGATGATGGGAATGTGCGGACACTTCTTGCGGTGTCAGGCCTCCATTCTTTTCAGGATGCCATTCTTTTGCCAGTGCGGGATTAACTGCCTGCAGGCTATTTTCATCAATGACTTTCCCGGCAGGTTTTGCTGTTACATTCGTGGGTGTCAGGTTTTCATTCTTCGCAGGAGGCGATTCTTTTACCCAAGCCGGGCTGACGGTTTGCTGACTGTTTTCATCGCTGGCTTTTCTGTTTGAACAATAGGGACAGCCATTTCCATGTCCCCTGTCATTAACTGTCGCCGTCCATTCATGGCCGATCGAGCACAACCACCATACTTTTCTATTGGAACCTACAGTTACGTCCCTGGGTGTCAGGTTCCCGTTCTTTGTAGGATGCCACTCCCTTGCTATGGCATAATTGCAAATCTGAAGACTATATTTTGAGGCAGTTTTGTTTGGCATACCGGCAATCAAACTTTCAATGTTATTTTCAAGTTAAGATTATCACGATTTATATGTGAAATCCACGGAAACTGAATAAGGATAAAAATGACGACCGGATTATATTTCACAAATCCGTTGTGAATTAACGACATTCCATGCCGGTATTTTCGTCTTGTCTTTAAAAAATATCTTGAAATTAGCAGGAATAAAGGATAGAAGCCCGGACATATTTTGATTGGCGAAGATATTAAAATAGTTCATAAATTATCAGCGTGGTCATATTGTAAGCATAAGCTATTGAAATTACAGGGATGATATATTATCGTGAATAGAGTATTAATGTCGGGAAATAATATAATTGGCGAGGCGGCAATCCGCGCCGGATGCCGTTTTTACGCCGGTTATCCGATCACTCCCCAGAACGAACTGACTGAATATATGGCGGAACACATTCGCAATGAAGAAGGCGGGGTATTCATTCAGTCGGAAAGCGAAATCGCCGCCATTAATATGATTGCCGGAGCCAGTGCCGCCGGTTTAAGGGTTATGACTTCTTCATCCAGCCCCGGTATCTCTTTAAAGCAGGAAGGTATTTCCTCCATGGCCGCCTGCGAACTTCCCGGTATTATTGTGAACATCATGCGCGGTGGTCCGGGATTGGGCAATATCAGGCCTTCTCAGGGAGATTATTTTCAAGCGACTCGCGGCGGAGGTCACGGCGACTACAGAACAATTGTTTTAGCACCAGCAAGCGGCCAGGAACTGGCTGACTTGACAATGACCGCCTTTGATCTGGCGGATAAATACCGGACGCCGGCGATGATTCTTGCCGACGGCATGATGGGGCAAATGATGGAGCCGGTAATCTTTAAAAAACCGAAGCCACGCCAGTACAGTGAAAAATTTATGCTCCGTGGCGCGGGCACGGGTAAAAGCAAATTTATTCGCGGACTTCTTCTCGATCCGATTGACAGCGAAGCACATAATTGGAAATTAGCCCGCAAGTATGAAGTTATCACAAAAAATGAAACCCGTTTTGAAGAACATCGAATCGATGACGCGGATATGGTCATTGTTGCTTATGGAACGGCAGCTCGTATTGCCAAGGGCGCTATTAAAAGATTACGTGATCAGGGCATGAAAGTCGGCCTTTTCCGTCCGATCACCCTTTGGCCTTTCCCTGAATTGAAATTGCGGGCATTGTCGGCAAAAGTTAAGAATTTTCTTGTTTTTGAAATGAGCACCGGCCAGATGCTTGAAGATGTTCGACTGGCCTTGCAGGGGTATGCCGATATTGAATTCCATGGGCGTCCCGGCGGCGCTGTGCCGACCCCGGCGGAACTGGCCAATGTCATCGCCAAAATATACGATAAAAAAGATTGATCAACTATCGATCGTAATTTAAGGATCAAAAATACATGTCCAAGATAGTTTTTAAACATCCTCAGAGCTTAAAAGAAAATATCTACCATTATTGTCCGGGCTGCGGTCACAGCATTGTCCATCGGCTTGTCGCTGAAGTCATTGACGAAATGGGTATCAGAGGCATTACGATCGGCGTACCCCCTGCAGGATGCGCTGTTCTGGCCTATAATTATTTTGACGTGGATATGATCGAAGCGCCTCATGGACGCGGTCCGGCCATGGCCTCCGCGATCAAGCGTTCCCTTCCCGACCGTGTTGTTTTTTCTTATCAGGGTGACGGGGATCTCGCCGCTATCGGCATCGCCGAGAGTTTCCATGCCGCCAACCGTGGTGAAAATATTACCGTCATCTTTATCAACAACGCCGTCTATGGTATGACCGGCGGGCAAATGGCCCCGACAACCATGTTAAATCAAAAAACGACCACCAGTCCCGGCGGCCGTAAACAGGAGTTGGACGGGTATCCCGTAAAAGTCAGCGAGATATTTTCTCAATTACGGGGCTCTACCTACGTGGAGCGGTGTTCTGTAAGCTCTCCGGCCGGCGTGAATAAAACAAAAAAAGCCATCAAAAAAGCTTTTCAATGCCAGATTGACGGACTGGGGTTTTCCCTGGTGGAAATTCTTTCTTTATGTCCCACCAACTGGAAAATGTCGGCTGTCGATTCCTGTAAATGGATCGATGAAGTCATGAGCAAAGAATTTCCTCCCGGCGTTTTTAAAGATAATATCGCTGCCAGGAAAACTGCGGAGGCCGAATCATGATTGTTAAAACAATTTTTTCCGGATTCGGCGGCCAGGGCGTCTTAATGATGGGCATCAGTCTGGCCAACAGCGCAATGAACAAAGGCTATCATGTCACTTATCTTCCCGCTTACGGCGCGGAAATGAGAGGAGGCACAGCCAATTGCACCGTAGCGGTAGGCGATGAGGAAATTGCGTCTCCCGTTGCCTCGGAGCCGGACTATCTGATTGTGATGAATTCCCCTTCCCTTTTCTCATTTCAAAATAAGGTATCTTCAGGAGGGACCATTTTTATTAATTCATCCATTATTGATGCGCGTCCCAACCGTCAGGATGTCAAAACCATCTGTGTTCCCTGCGCCGATATGGCTTTGGAACTCGGCAACAGCCGCGTCGCCAATATCATCATGATGGGCGCCTTCATTAAAAAATCAGATGTCGTTTCTCCCGAAATTTATCTCAAGTGCCTGGAAACGATTATGGGCAGCCGGAAAAAAGCTCTTGCGGAAATAAACCGCAAAGCATTTGCCGTTGGATTTGATTATATTAAGGATTAGTAAGGATACTTTATGGCTGTTAAGCAAATTTCCGTTTTATTAGGCAATGTACCCGGTTCTTTTGCCAAGTTAACCCATATTCTTGATACTGAAGATATCAGTACCAAAGCGGTATCGGCGGCCAGCATCGAACACGACAGCCGGGTCCGTCTGGTTGTCAATGATCCGGACCGCGCCGCGGCGCTTTTAAGCAGTTTCAATTTCAATTTTGAAGTAACGCCTGTGCTGGCGGCCGAAGTCCCTCTTCACGCGGGCGGCATCAATGCTATTTTGAAACCGCTGGCCAATGCAGAAATTAATATTCTTTACCTCTACACAACGATCAACCGTATCGGAAAAGAAACCATTGTCATTCTTGGCGTCGATAAGCTGGAAGAAGCCCGGGAAATTCTCACGGAGAACTGGATCCACTTAATCGGCGACGAAATTTATTCCATCCCGTAAACTTCATTAAAAAAAACATGCCTGTTTCCGCTGAGAAAGAAAAAGATCTCGCCGCCAGAATGATCGAGTTGAGAGTGGCGGAAGACGAATTTGAAGAATCCTTTATCCGTTCCTCCGGCCCCGGAGGACAAAAAGTTAATAAAAGCTCTTCCTGTGTTTATCTTGTTCACCTGCCTACGGGGCTTTCCGTAAAATGTCAGAGGGAAAGATCGCAATCACTGAATCGGTTTTTAGCCCAAAGACTGCTGCTGGATAAGATCGAAAAACAGCAAAAAGGTTTTATCGCCGCAGAAAAAGAAGAACTGGAAAAAATTCGCCGTCAAAAAAGAAAACGCAGCAAAAGAGCAAAAGAAAAAATTCTTGCCGCCAAACATCAGCGTGCGGAAACAAAAGTTTTACGTGGCAAAGTTTTTACGGATGAATAATTACGGAACCAACGATGTTGACCTTGCGGGGTTGATGCATATTTCAGGCTTGAAAGCGCTCAGGATGCGCCGGGTTTTACCTTCCTAACTTGAGTTTCACAAATAAAAAAAGGGAGAAGAAGTCCATTGTTATTTGCTTCTTCTCCCTTTAATAAAATACCTAGTTGCTTCTTATAGACCAATCAGTTTTACTAAAGGATTGGCATAAAGCATGATCAAAGAAATAACCAGCGCGTAAATTGCGACTGATTCAGTCATAGCCATACCGACCATCATGGTTAACATGACTTTGCCCTGTGCTTCCGGATTTCTGCCCACTGCATTACTGGCGCCGCTTGTTGCCTGTCCAAGACCTAAACCAGCACCGATTGCGCCGAATCCCATCGCAAAACCTGCGCCGAGCAATCCGCAACCAACGACAATGGCCTTAGTGTAATCGACACCTGCCGCTGCAGCCTGAGCCGCTTCGGGAGCCGCAAAAACAAAGGGAGCAGAAACAATAACCAATACCATCGCCAGCACTGAATAAATCAAACTCTTTTTCATTTAAATTCTCCTTAAAATAGTTGTTGTAATAGATTTCAAATCCTCAAACGTCAATCGTCCGATTTTTTTCAACCTCCTTTCTTTAAATTTTAACGTTTGGTGACTTGTAGTCACTTTTAAACGATTATCAAAACAATTGTCAAGAAATATTTTCAACAGCAACCAATAACTTGATTTTATTTTTTATGCGGGATAAAATTTATAGATGGAAAATTTAACAGCAAAGCAGAAAATAGTTGCCCGTGTAATACAAAAAGATATAGCCGTGACAAAATTTCCTTTTAAAGAAACAGGCGCTCTCCGCGGATTACCCCAGGGAGAAGTCCTGCGCACGATAAGACAACTCCTGGAAAAAGGTTTCATCCGGAAATTTGCAGCCATCCTTCGTCATCAAAAAGCGGGATATAAAAAAAACGCGCTGGTGGTGTGGTCCGTTCCCGCAAAGCAAATTCAGGAAACAGGAAACCTGTTCGCCTCCTTTCCTTTTATTTCGCACTGCTACGAAAGGAAACCGGCTTTTGAAAATAAATACAATATTTTTACCATGCTTCATTCCAATGATAAAAAAATTTCTTCATTCATCAATGAAATGGCAACCGCCGCCGGTATGAATGATTACCTGATATTGGAAAGTGTTCAAGAATATAAAAAAGCATCACCGGAGTATTTCAAATGAATAAAACCCGTTCAGATTGTTTTATCAAAGCGCGCCGTGTTATTTCCGGCGGTGTCAACTCTCCCGTTCGCGCCTGGAGGGCGGTCGGCGGCAACCCCGTCTTTGTGGACCGTGCTCAAGGCAGCAAAATTTACGATGTTTCCGGTAAAGAATATATTGATTACGTTCTCTCGTGGGGCCCCATGATTCTGGGACACGCTCCGGCGAAAGTAACCGCGGCGATTTGCAATACCGCTAAAAAAGGAACCAGTTTCGGCGCGCCGACGCAAGCCGAAACACAAATGGCAAAATTAATAACGGAGGCCATTCCATCCATACAACTTGTACGATTGACATCCTCCGGCACTGAAGCAACCATGACGGCCATTCGCCTGGCGCGCGGTTTTACCGGAAGAAATATGATCGCCAAATTTGACGGCTGTTACCATGGACATTCCGATTCACTATTAATCAAAGCCGGATCAGGCGTCGCAACACTGGGGATCCCTGATTCCCCGGGAGTTCCGAAAGAGCTTGCCCGGCTAACGCTGAGTTTACCGTATAACGATATTAGCGCCCTGGAAAAAGCAATCGATACGCATGGCTCAAACCTGGCGGCTATTATCGTTGAACCGGTAGCGGGTAATATGGGGGTTGTTCCGCCGCAGAAGGGATTTCTGGAAAAGCTCAGAGAACTCACGGCTAAAAACGGCATCCTGTTAATCTTTGACGAAGTGATTACCGGATTTCGTTTTACCTTCGGCGGCTATCAGAATTTAATCGGAATCAAACCTGATTTAACCTGTTTAGGCAAAATAATAGGTGGAGGAATGCCCGTGGGAGCCATTGGCGGTAAAAAAGAAATCATGGAAAAACTTGCCCCCGCGGGAGATATTTATCAGGCGGGGACGCTCTCCGGTAACCCCCTGGCGATGAGCGCGGGATTAACGACACTCAATATCATTAAATCAAAAATAAATTCATTCGCTCTATTGGACAAAAAAACTGAACGTCTTTGCAGCGAAATGGAAAAATTATTTTCTGAAAAAGGTATCCCTGTTTGTATCAACCGCTGTGGTTCCATGTTCACGATATTTTTTCAACAAGGCCCCGTTTATGATTTAAAAACTGCAAAAAAATCAGATACGGCTCTTTTTGCCCGCTTCTTCCAGGCGATGTTGAAAAAAGGCGTCTGGCTGGCGCCTTCACAATTTGAGTCCGTTTTTATTTCTTTCGCCCATACGAATGCCGATATCGATCAGACAATTGATGCCTGCTCAAAAACATTGAAAAATCTGTGACCGGCACATTTAAAAAGAATTTATTGACAATTATTATTTTAGGTAAATCTATTTCGTTCAAAGATAAATTAAATTAATAATTCTATTTTTTCTGAAATATGTATTAGGTATGTTAACTGTGGAATGTACTCAATGTTTGTGCCAGTCATTCAATGTTTCAGACAAGAATGACCTCTTGGAAGAATTTGCATACTTACGAGGGACATGTCCAGTTCTGAGGGATATTATAGTACCTGATACCATATGGGAAAACTTCCGAAGGGTAATCTCGACTACTTCCAGACCAATCAACCACGAGTCCATTGTCCTAGGAGCATTTAGGAACGGCTTTCTCAAGCGGATGACACTTCCTATTCATCGTTACCTTCTTAACGGATCAGCGCCGGCAAGAAACCTTAAGAGTCATTATAGGACGGATCTTGTTGAAAAATGGATATTTGCAAACGAAAAATTAAAGCGACACCAAGAAGCAAGAATATTTAAAGGAAAACTCATCGAGATTATGATTGCTTCCTGGCTTGCAGATAACGGTTGGACAATCAATAACCTTGAGGCATTAGGTGGCAAGTTCGATATTGAGGCGACTTCTCCGGAACAAGTCTCTTATGCAATTGAGGTGAAATACATAGGGATGCAGGACTACAGGTATATCGAAATCGAAAATAGTCTAGAATCTGGCAGAGCTGTGGGCGGATGGGGGAATCTTTACGACGGATACAATTTCATATTATTCAAGATTTTTGAGGCCGCAAAGCAACTTTCAACCTGCACGAAGCATCGCCTAGCCTTGCTTGTAACTAACAATGTGGACTGGGATTTTCTGAAAATGCCAATAGAAGAGAAATGGATTTGCGACCGACCATTTAATTTTTCAGATGACGCATCAGCACTTTGGGACTCATTTATTACAATAAAGAAACAGGAAAAACGCTTTGCCAATATAGAAAACGAATTGGATACTGCCATCTCAGGTCTTAAGGATTGGTGGATCTTGAAAGAAAATGACTACTTCACATACTCACTTGAGGCAAGAAGAGAATTGGCCAACAATCCAAGTCCTAGTAGACTCGGAGACTAATATCCGTGTTATGAGATAGTACTAAGTGAAGAATGGTTCCATTTATTTCTTTTCGCAATAAAAATATGTAAACAGGGGGTTTTATGTGCAAAATTATTTTTTCCATCTTTCTTATTTTATTATTTCTATGTTCTCCCGCAATGAGCGAAACGGCGGTGGATTGGTATAATAAGGCAGGTGCATTATGGGATGGAGTAAAATATACCGACCCACAAAAAGCTATTGAATATCTGGACAAAGTCATTAATCTGTAGCCGGATAATGTTTCGGCCTATGTCAAAAGATGCGCCGCTTACCATTCACTAAGTCAATATCAACGTGCCATCGATGACTGCAACGAGGCCATCCGCCTAAAACCGGATTATGCCATGGCCTACTACAATAGGGCGATTGCTTATTGCGAACTTAGTCAATATCAACGCGCAATTGAAGACTTCAACAATGCCATCCGCTTAAAACCGGATTATGCCCAAGCCTATTATAACAGAGGGCTTACTTATGGAAAAGATATTGGCCAATATAAACTGGCTATTGAGAACTTCAACAATGCTATCCGCCTGAAACGGGATGACCACGATTCCTACTACAACAGAGGACTTGCTTACTTAAAACTCGAGCAGTATAAAAGCGCCATCGAGGACTTCAATAAGGCGATACACTTGAACCCAGAGTTTTCCGAAACCTATATCAACAGGGCTATTGCTTATTTTACACAGAGCAATAACAAGTTCGGTTGCCGTGATGCGCAAAAAGGGTGCGAATTAGGAGCCTGCGACTTATTGAAATTTGCTCAAAACAAGAGACTCTGCCCTTGATTTAGGTTTTAGCATAATTGGCGCGCATAAATCGAAATAACAAATGCGAACTAAATAAAAACGGAACCAGAACAGAAAAGGTCAACGTTGGATAGTATTCGTCTGCTTAGAGCAAGGAGTCTGGCTGGCGCCTTCACAATTTGAGTCCGTCTTTATTTCTTTTGCCCATACGAATGCTGATATTTCTTTTACTCTTGAAGCCTGCGCGGCGGCATTAAATACTTTATAACATCACTCTGATTGACAACCGCCCTTCATTACGGTAATGTTGCCCGCAATTGTTAATCACAATGATCCGTCAATTCAAATGGGAGAATGATTCAATGAAAAAAGCTTTCATTACAGGTATTACCGGACAAGACGGCTCCTATCTTGCGGAGCTTCTTTTAAATAAAGGCTATGAGGTGCATGGCCTCATTCGCCGCTCGAGCACTTTTAACACGGATCGGATTGATCATCTGTATCGTGATGTTCATGAACAGGACGCAAAATTATTTTTGCATTTCGGCGATTTAAATGTTTCCGGACAACTTATGGATTTACTGCACTCCGTCAATCCCGATGAAATTTATCATCTCGGCGCGCAAAGTCATGTGCGCGTCAGCTTTGATATGCCCGAATACACCGGAGACATTACAGGTCTGGGAACCTTGAGAATTCTGGAGGCAATCCGTAAAACAGGAATCAAAACTAAATTCTACCAGGCCTCCTCCAGTGAAATGTTCGGCGCGGCGCCGCCGCCGCAGAATGAAAAGACAATGTTTGAGCCTCGCAGTCCTTATGCCGCCGCCAAAGTGTATGCCTATTATATCGTCCGGAATTATCGCGATGCCTATGGTATTTTCGCCACGAACGGCATTTTATTCAACCATGAATCTCCACGGCGTGGAGAAACTTTCGTTACGCGAAAAATAACCCGGGCCGCCGCACAAATCAAATTAGGATTAAAAAATAAACTTTATCTGGGCAATCTGGACGCGAAAAGAGACTGGGGATTTGCCGGAGATTTTGTGGAAGCCATGTGGCTGATGCTTCAGCAGGATAAGCCTGACGATTTTGTAATTGCCACCGGCGAAACGCATTCCGTAAGAGAGTTTGCCCAAAAAGTATTCAGTAAACTCGACTTGGATTATAATCAATATGTTTCTATTGATCCCCGCTATTTCCGCCCGACTGAAGTTGATGTTCTGCTCGGCGACGCATCCAAAGCGAAAAAAATTCTGAACTGGCAGCCCAAAGTCACCTTTGACAAGCTGGTTGACATGATGGTTGAGGCGGATATGCAGCTGGCTCAAAAAGAAAAAACTCTCGTGGATGCAGGTTTTTCATGTCTCAACAGTGAACGTCTTTCTTAAAATTTTCATGAGGATAATACCGTGTTAAAAGATAAACGGATAACAGTTACCGGCGGCAAAGGATTTCTCGGAGGCCATCTTCTTAGAAAACTAACCGATTGCGGGTGTCGTCATATTCAAATTGCCGATCGTCCTGAATATAATTTAACGGAACTTGCCGATATCCGCCGAATGTATGAAGAAACAAAGCCGGATGTTGTCATCCATCTGGCGGCAAAGGTTGGCGGTATCGGTTTTAATCAGGAAAAACCGGCTGAACTTTTTTATGATAATTTGATCATGGGCACACAATTGCTTCACGAAGCATATCTCCGGAATATCGAAAAATTTGTCGCGCTCGGCACAATCTGCGCGTATCCAAAATTCACTCCTGTTCCCTTCAAGGAAGAGGATATCTGGAACGGCTATCCCGAAGAAACCAACGCCCCTTACGGACTTGCCAAGAAAATGATGCTGGTACAATCGCAGGCTTACAGGCAACAATATGGTTTTAATTCGATTTTTCTGCTCCCGGTAAATCTTTATGGTCCGGGAGATAATTTTGATCCGCGGTCATCTCATGTCATTCCGGCCTTAATCAAAAAATGTTTTGATGCCATTGACAGCCATTCGAAGACACTGGAAGTGTGGGGCACGGGATCGGCTACCCGGGAATTTTTTTATGTGGAAGACGCAGCCGAAGCTATTTATCTGGCCTCTTTATCCTATAACAAAAGTGATCCTGTTAATATCGGCACAGGCTCGGAAATATCCATCAAAGAACTTACAAAACTCATCGCAAAATTAACCGGATTTTCGGGACAAATTGTTTGGGATGAATCCAAGCCCGACGGCCAGCCCAAACGGATGCTCGACACTTCTAAAGCGTTGAAAGAATTTGGATTTGCCGCCCGTACAAATATTACGACAGGCCTTGTAAAAACCATTGACTGGTACAGGGAAAATCGCCATTTATTAAAAAAATGAACGCCGGTCATGTTTTTCTTGACTTTGTACGTCATTTAATGTTAAGGACTTTTCCGGAAAATGGATAAAGAAACCAGAAAGTACGCCATGCAAATGGCCCTGGCCAGCAGCATAGGCATTGCCATGATTCTGGCAGTTTTTGGCTGTCTTTTAATAGGAGTTTATTTAGATAAAAAGTTCGACTCCGGCCATGTTTTTACTGTAATTTTTTTAATAATAGGTATTGCGGCAGGATTTCGCAACCTTTACAAATTAATTAAAGAAAACTTTACTGATGAAGAAGAAATAATAAAGAGTTTAAAAAGTGAACCTCATCGTCAAAGACCCGCTACAAAAAAGAATTGAATTAGCCAACTGGATTATTCTTACCGTTATTTTCATTCCCGCATTGATTTTTGCTCCTTTCAAATTTGCCCTGGGCATACTTCTGGGTGGTTTCATCAGCATTATTAACTTCTATTGGATGGATCGAAACTTACGCAGTGTTTTCGCAAAAAATACGGGGAATGTAAAAGGACAAATTGTAGGAAAATATTTTCTGCGCCTGGGATTAACAGGCGTTATTTTATTTTTCCTGATTGCTTATAAGACCGTGGATGTTATCGGTTTGCTTATCGGACTTTCGATCGTTATCATCAATATCATTTTAAATATTTTTACAAATATTACAAAAAAAAACTTTCTTAAGGAGGTTATGTAGATAGAATATGGAAACGTTACTTTTTTTAGAAAATCATTATATACCTGAGCAGAGTACGTACGCATTAGTTGTAGGTCTGATTTTGGTCCTGTTTTCATTTATGGCCACGAGACGCCTGGCAATTTATCCGGGAAAAGCCCAAAATGTGATGGAAGTGATTCTGGGTGGTTTTGACTCTCTGGTCAATGAAACCATGGGACATGAAGGCAGAAAATATTTCCCTCTGATTGCAACCATAGGATTATTTATTCTCGTATCCAATCTTATTGGTCTCGTACCCGGTTTTGAATCTCCTACGGCAAATATCAATACGAATGCGGCCATGGCCATTATTGTTTTCCTGTCAACACATGTGGTTGGCGTTATGAATCATGGATTTAAATACTTCAAACAGTTTATGGGTCCGGTGGGCTGGTTAACACCTCTGATGCTGCCTATTGAAGTGATCAGCCATATATCACGGCCTCTTTCCCTTACTTTCCGGTTATTCGGCAATATCAAAGGTGAAGACATTGTTTTGCTGGTTGTTCTTTTCCTGGTTCCTTACCTTGTTCCCATTCCCGTTTTCATACTGATGATTTTTACATCATTGGTTCAGACGCTTGTTTTTATGCTTTTGGCCATGATGTATATTGCGGGAGCCATTTCCGAAGGCCATTAATATTCAACTGCTTTTATAAGCAGTATTTGTAATGCTGACCAAATAAAATCGCAACGGGGAATCTTAAAAGTAACATTAAGAATTCCCGTTGCTTTTTAATTCTAAATATTCTTAATTTATTTTTTTAATTTCCATCATGAAGCCGGAATAAAAGGATTGTTTGTTTAATTCTTTTGTGGCATTTTTGATACAAGATCGGGAACTTAATTTAATTATTCAAGCATTTTGGTATTTCTTATGTATAGTTTAGGAATTAATATTGGCGCCTCCAGTGTTAAAGTCATCCTGCTTGAGGGAAATAATATTGTATGGAACAAGGTAGAACCTCATGAGGGCGACTTTCTTCACACACTGAAAAACATCTTATTGTCTCATGATCTACCGCCAAACATTAAAGCTCTGGCCACGGGAACTGAAGGCAGACATCTTTTAAACATCAACAGCGTCATTGAACCGCTCTGTATGGAAGAGGCGCTCCGAAATCTGAATGACAAGGTTGATGCCTTGGTTTCACTGGGCGGTGAAGATCTTGTTGTCTATACCATCGATGAAAATCAAAAGATCATCACCAGCTTTTCAGGAAACAAATGCGCATCGGGCACCGGTGAATTCTTCAAGCAGCAGCTTGCCCGAATGAATATGAATCTCGACGCCATCAACGCCATTCCGGAACAAAGCCGGGCGTTGAAACTTTCATCGCGCTGTTCCGTATTCATGAAAAGCGACTGCACCCACCGATTAAATAAAGGGGAAGCCACACGGGGCGACATTGTCCTGTCCTTGAGCGATGTGATGGCTACCAAGGTTATTGACTTTATCAAAAAAGCGAAAATCATAAACAAGAATGTGCTCCTGGTCGGCGGCGTTACACAAAATCAACACCTCCTTCGCTTCCTTCAGGAACGGATGCCGGAAAATAAATTCATATTGCCCGGGCAGGCTACTTATTTTGAAGCCTATGGAGCGGCGCTCCTGGCCCAAAATTCGGGAAGCCTGTTGCCTTCCTTGGAAGACTTGTTCAAACCAAACAGGATTGAATTCAAAAGATTTAAAAGCCTGAAGACGGCACAGGGAAAAGTAACTTATCTGCCGTCAAAAAAGGCAAAAGTTACAGCGGGAAAAGAATATATTCTTGGCGTTGACGGCGGCTCAACCACAACCAAGGCCTGCTTAATTGATATAGAAACAAACGAAATTACGGCATCCTTTTACGGGCGTACCCATGGCGATCCGGTGAAGGCGCTGAAAAATTGTTTTGTTGAAATGCAAAAACAAATCAAAGAAGATACCGGCGCCGGCGGAATCCGTATTACGCTTGCCGCTACGACCGGATCATCCCGGGAACTTCTCGGCGTATTTTTAGAAACGCCGGCCGTGTATAATGAAATCATCGCTCATGCCGTCGGCACCACTTTTTACAAAGAAAACATTGATACGATATTCGAAATCGGCGGACAAGACGCCAAGTATGTCTTCCTCAAAAATAAAGTCCCGATCGATTACGCCATGAACGAAGCCTGTTCGGCGGGAACCGGTTCGTTTCTGGAAGAATCCGCTCAGGGTGATTTGAATATTCC
This sequence comes from Deltaproteobacteria bacterium HGW-Deltaproteobacteria-13, assembly GCA_002840555.1. Taxonomy (GTDB): domain Bacteria; phylum Desulfobacterota; class Syntrophia; order Syntrophales; family Smithellaceae; genus Smithella. Next base: position 55,504 of record PHBJ01000002.1, on the reverse strand, counting down.
CGATGCCGCCCAGATCGGCGATATTGCTCTTGAAGCAAACGAGCCGTTGAAATTCGGTGAACATTGTTCCGCTTTTATCAATTCTGACGTCCGCAAAGCCATACAGCAGGGCGCGTCGCGTGAGGACATCACGGCCGGCATTGTTACTTCCATTGTCTCCAATTATCTCAATCGGGTTGTCGGCAACCGGACCTTAGGGAAAAATATTGTTCTGCAGGGAGGCGTTGCCAAAAACAAAGCCATCCCTCTGGCCTTTGCCATGCTTCTGGACAAGGAAATCCTGGTACCGCCCGATCCGGAACTGATGGGGTGTTTCGGCGTCGGCATTCTGGCCAGGCAAAAGCTGGAAGAAGGATTTCTGACGAAAGGCCATTACAGCATTGAAGAAATTCTGACCACTGAAATCGTCTACGAAAAAGAATTTCAGTGCAAAGCCTGCGATAATTTTTGTCCAATCCGGATTCTCAATGTCAACGGCAACAAATACATGTTCGGCGGCCGTTGTAACAAATACGCCAACATCCGTAAGAAAAAAGTCTTTAACGAAAATGAAGTTTTTGATTATATTGAGAGACGCAACGATATTCTTTTTAAGGAATGCGCCCCCAACCCTGAAGATTTCATTAGAAAAAAAGATTGCGTTGTCGGGATTCCCAGGTGTTTTTCTGTCTATACACTCTGGCCTCTATATTCCTGGTTCTTCCATAACTTAGGCGTGGAAACATTTGTCTCCGGGGAAATTTCACACGAGGGAACGGCGCGCGTGGAAAGTAATTACTGCTTCCCGGCGGAAATCGCGCACGGAGCGGTTCAGGATATCTTAAACCGGAAAACAGATTTCATTTTCCTCCCGCATTTCCGGGATATGGAAAGCTACGAAAAAAATGCTCCGGCTAACTTCTGCCCCATCACGCAGAGTCTTCCCTACTACATTAAAAAAGCCTTCCCGGAGATTCCCGATGAAAAATATTTAGCGCCGGTCGTCAGCTTTATGTATGGAACGGACAAGGCCGCAGAACCATTCATTGAGATTGCCGTCAAGCTGGGCTTTAGCGAACTACAGGCAAAAGAATCCTTTAGCCTCGCCTACGAAAAACAAATGGAGTGCTTTGCCAGATTTTCCGAGTTGGGAAAGCAGGCTTTAGCTGAGGCGCGTCAGGCCAAACGTCCGGTGATAGCGATTCTGGGGAGGCCCTACAACTCTTTCACAACGGATGCGAACATGGACATCCCCAAGAAATATACATCCCGCGGTTATTCGGTCATCCCTTTTGATATTCTTCCGTTTGAAGATCAGGCCATTTATCCCAATATGTACTGGTATTATGGTCAGCAGGACATGAAAGCCGCCAAGCTTTTAAAAAATGAAGACAACATCTTTGTTACCTACATATCCAATTTTTCCTGTGCGCCGGATTCCTTCCTGCTGCACTATCTGAAGTGGACGATGGGCATCAAGCCTTTTCTAATTCTGGAATTGGATTCCCACACAGCGGACGCCGGAGTGGATACCCGCATTGAAGCGTTTCTCGACATCATCGAAGGTTACCGCTCCAAGCTTGCCGGTATCCATGAAGAGAGATACGATAATGGGTTGCGGTTCATCAATAATCCGGGTGAAGAAATCCATATTAAAAATGACGTCACCGGAGCAAAGATACCGATAAAAAACAACTCCCGCGTGAAATTGCTCTTATCCAATATGGGCAAATTATCGTCCGAGTTGGTTGGGGCGACGATACGCGGTTTCGGCATCAACGCGGAGACCATGCCTGTGCCGGACATCTACACACTGCAAATGGCGCGCAATCACGCTTCCGGCAAAGAATGCCTACCCTCGCACCTTGTTCTGGGCAGCGCGCTCAAATATTTATCATCCGGGAAATACCGCAAGGATGAAATCTACATCCTGTTTGTCCCGACAACGACGGGTCCCTGCCGCACGGGCCAGTATTTCGTCTTCTTTGAGAACCTCTTCAGAGATTTACGCATGGAAAACGTGGTCATCTTTACGCTGGATTCTGATAATTCTTACAATGAGCTGGGAACGGATTTTTCCAAATACATCTGGTGGGCATTTATCATCGGCGATTATATGAAAGACATAGAAACATCGCTAAAAACCTGCGCAGTCGATCCGGCAAAAGCCATGATGGATTATGATAAAATCTGGCAAATAATGATCAATGCCGCCGAACAAAATGTTACCAAAATACTTCCTGTTTTAAGGGAAGTATCCCGCGATATCACTAAAATACCTTTAAAGAACAATATAGATAAATACCCTAAGATATTGATTGTCGGAGAGATTTACGTGAGGCGTGACGATTTTGCCGTGGACGAGCTGATCCGGAATTTCAGCCGTCGCGGAATTATCGGGAAGGTTTCAGGTGTTTCCGAATGGGTTTATTATTGCGATTTTGTCCGTCTTAATGAACTCAAAAAAAAGTTAAGTTTGCTCCCCTGGTATCGTCGCCCCTCCGCCAAAGAGTTTATGGATCTCATAAAATGGAACATTGAACACGCGTATAAGCACAATGTTGAAAAAAATATTCGCCAGATACTGGCGTCCACAGGACTGATTCCCGATTCTCCTCATGACATGAAGGAGATCATGAAGAATACCGAAGAACATTTTGTGAGCCAGGAGCTTTATTCCGAAATCAGCATATCGAGCGGAGTTGCCGCTACCGCAATGACGAATGGATATTCAGGCATCGTTAACATTTCTCCTTTTGCCTGTCTGATCGGACGGGTGATCGAGGGCGTTTTGACGCCATGGGCCAGAGAGAGAAAATATCCCATCATCTCGGTTGAAATTGATGGAAACCTTTTACCTCCCAATGTTATAAATAAGCTGGAAATATTTATGCTCAATGTGCACCGGTTCAGAGACAATGAGAGTGTAAACGCAATTTCTGAAAAATAGGGATGTTATCGTTTGAATATGAAAAAGGATATCACTGGAATTATTTTAGCCGGCGGCAAGAATTCCCGCATGGGCGTCAATAAGGCATTTCTGGAAGTCGGCGGGATCCGCCTGATTGACAAAACGCTTGAAATATATCGTCAGATCTTCAACGAAATTATCATCGTTACAAACGATCCTCTTGCCTACCTTGAATTTGACGGCGCCGTAATTGTCACGGATATCTATAAAGGCAAAGGCCCTTTGGGAGGCATCTATACCGGCCTGTTTTATGCTAATTATTCTCACGCTTTTGTCAGTGCCTGCGACATGCCCTATCTGAGCAAAGATTTCATACTTTATCTGATTGAGCAGTCAGACAGGTACGACGTTGTCGTTCCCGAGCTTCCCGAAGGATTCCAGGCCCTGCATGCCATTTATTCCTCCAGATGTCTTTTATACATTAAAAGAATGATCGAGGCGGATAAGCTTAAGATTCGTGATTTTTACAAAGAAGTGCGCGTCCTGAGCATTACCGAAGAAAAAATTAAACCTTTCAATGAAGACGGAAATCTTTTTCATAACCTCAATACGCCGGAAGATTTAAAAGCTTACCATCGATAATTATTTATAAATTATTCACGAACCGGCGTAGGCTGTACCCATTTTTCACTTTCCGCATTGTAATACCATTTATCGGGGAAACCGCGGCGGCGGACAAATACCGGATTGTCCGCCCAGCGCAAAAGTTCTTTGTAAGCGTCATGAATTTTTCTGAAAGTTGCCGCCTGCCCGCCCAGATCGGGATGATGAATTTTTACCTGTTGCCGGTAAGCGTTTTTTATGATTTTGCCCAGCTCTTGGGAGTGAAGATCAGACTTTTTGATTGCCAGATAATTCAAAGATTCCATCTTTACTGTGGGAATCCTTATGAATCTGGGACGCTGTGATCCTTCGGAAATAGCATAGCGTGTTGCCAGCCTCAATACATGCTGCGAGGCCAGATATTTTCTATTTGTGCGTTTAGACTCCGCCCACCAGGCCTCCCCCAGATGATTGGTCATCATACTGAAATCCGCGGCCGGGTTATTTCCCGCTCTCCGCTTAGTTTCGTAACGGAATATTTCTTTGATCCCATGAGGAACAATATCCAGGACAATCGTCGTGTCGGAAAAATAAAAAGTCGCGTAACGTGTATTTAAAGCCTGCAGCAGGCCGCTCCTCATATTGAGCTTTTGCCTCAGATGCTGGCGGCATTTTACAGAGCAATAGCGGCGGTTTTTGATATTTTTCGTCGTGCCGCAGGAAAGACAACGGTTTTCATGATCAGCGGATATTTTGCTTTTTACTAACATCTCTAATTGCAAAACAGCCGGCTTTATCTAAGAAACACACCGGCTGTTTCCCCTATTCCCGTAATCTCATTACTTGGCCGCGGCCAGATATCCCTTCGCCAACGCCTTGTTTACGTGCAAGACACCCTTATTCATATCTTTCAACGGATAATCGGGTGTGATCACCGGCAAGGCATCCGCTTCGGCCTGTGTTTTGACAACCGATCCGACAGGTACATAGCGGCCGTCGGCAACCTTCACGCCCATTAAAATCACGCCGGGTTCGATGACACAATTCTTTCCGACAAAGGATTTAAACACGAGCACTTTCATGCCGACAAACGTTTCATCCATGACAACAGCCGGTCCGTGAATTTGAACCTGATGCGCCAGGGAAACACGATTGCCCACATACACGGCGTATTTTTTGCCGTTGACTTCCATGAGATTTTTCTCCACCGGTTTGCCGTCCAGTTCGGTTTCCAGCGCGTGAATGACCACGCCGTCCTGAACATTGGTTTCATCGCCTATGAAAAGCGGCTGGCCTTCATCACCGCGCACGCAAGCCGTCGGCGCCACCATGACGTTGTTTCCCAGAATAACATTGCCGATAACCGCCGCCAGCGGATGCACAAACGTTCCCGATCCGATTACCGGTTCGGATACCTTTGCGCTGAAATCTGTTTTTACGTTCTTTTCAATCATTTCCTTCCTCCGTGTTTTTTGTTTCAATCACATATTTTAAATTATTTTCATTTATTTTTTTGTTTTTCACGCTGCAACAGTTCGCGCCATATTTGCCTCACTTTTTTTTCAGTTTCAGAAATATTGCCCTCATTATCAATAACGATATCAGCCAGCACAATTTTTTCGCGAATCGGCATCTGGCTTTTCAATCTTTTTTCCGCTTCTTCCCTGCTCACCCCATTGCGCTTAATCAAACGGCGGATCTGTTCTTCCGGCGCAATGAGAACCAGCATGGATAGATCAAAAAGATGCTGCATTTTTCCTTCGAATAAAAGAGGAACATCGGAAAGGACAATGGCGCGATTTTCTTTTTTTTCGATCTTTTCAAGACGGGCATGCCACTCCCGATAAACAAGGGGATGAACAATTTTATTGAGCTTATTTAATTTTTTTTTATCGGCAAAAACGATATTCCCCAGTTTAATACGATCTATTTTTCCATCCTGCAGGAGAATTTCCTTCCCGAAAAAATCAAGAATTTGCTGCCACGCCGGCTTTCCCGGCTCCTGAGCTTCGTGAGCGAGCCTGTCGAAATCAATCAGGTGCGCTCCCCTGGCCACAAACATCTTCGCCACGGTTGATTTTCCGCAGGCAATACCGCCTGTCAATCCCACATTCAACATAATTTATTTCTTATTGAGGTTATAAATAATGCGCAAACCATCCAGCGTCAGCATCTCTTCGATCTTGTCAATCGTTTTTGTCTCCGGCGCTATAACCCGCGCCAACCCTCCGGTGGCCACCACAAGCGGATTGGTTTTTACTTCCATTTTCATCCGGTTGACGATGCCATCCACCAGCCCCGCATAACCGAACATAATCCCCGCCTGCATGGCGCTGACCGTATCTTTCGTGATGACCGTTTTGGGTTTGCTGAATTCGACTCGCGGCAATTTGGAAGCTCTTTCAAACAGCGCTTCGATGGAAATCACAATACCCGGGGCGATACAACCGCCCATGTATTCGCCTTTGGGGGAAACATAATCAAATGTGGTCGCTGTGCCGAAATCAACGACAATGGATTCCTTTTGGAACTTATCATAAGCCGCGACAGCATTGACAATTCTATCGGCGCCGACTTCTTTCGGATTATCATAAAATATGGGCATCCCCGTCTTTATGCCGGGGCCGACAATCAACGGTTTTACGTTAAAATACTTGATACAGAGCGGTTCCAGAATATTGAGCATCGGCGGCACGACGCAGGAAATAATAATCGCCGTGATTGCTTTTATCTCTGCGGCTTTCATCCGGCTGGACTGATATAAATTATAAATGAGCACACCGTATTCATCAACGGTATGGTCAATCTCCGTTCGAATGCGCCAATCGTGCAGCAAATGTTCCTCATCAAAGAGTCCGAGCACCGTATTGGTGTTGCCAACATCAATAACTAAAAGCATATTTTTATCACCTCTTTAATATTGTCGCATCTCCCGCGGAGACTTTAATTTCTTTATTTTCCGTTGTTAAAAGAATCAGGGAACCATCCTCGTCAAGGCCTGTCGCCTTCCCTGCTATCTTTTCATCCTTAAAAATAACCTGTACCGTTTGTCCGATCATAGGCGTCATTTTCAGCCATTTTTCTCTGATCGGGCCGAATCCGTTTTGCAGTAGGTGTTTATACCATTTTTCCAGATTTTCATAGAGACTAATTATCAATTCCAACCGTGAAACCTCGCGGCCTGTTTCAATGGACAATGACGTTGCAATATCGCGAATATCCTGTGGAAATTGCTCATGGTTTAGATTCACATTTATACCGATTCCCATCACTATAAAATCAATTTCATCTGTCGATATTTTCATCTGCGCCAGAATGCCGCAGACCTTTTTCCCATCAATCAGAACATCATTGGGCCACTTGAGCCACACTTTGTCCGGGCAGTAACTGTTTAGTGTTTCGGCAACTGCCACACCAGCTAATATTGGAATCTGCGACGATTTGGATAATTGTATTTGCGGCCTTAGAATGATAGAGGTGTAAATGTTACTGCCTGAGGGCGAATGCCATAATCTCTGCATGCGCCCCTTTCCCTGATTTTGCCTGTCGGCAATAACAATTGTTCCCTCCGGCGCACCTTCATTACCTGAAGAAAAAGCATCGTCATTCGTTGATCCTGTTTCAGTAAAATAATAAAGCTTGTGACCGAAGTATTTTCCGGAAAGAGCCTGTTTTAAGGATTTTTCATTTAAGTTCATAACGTTTTGTAAGGCGGGAAAAGCGTTGTTGATAACTTCAATGATTAACAAGCTCTGATTTTTAGAGAAATGTCGGCGGCGCGGACGGAATGAGTAAGTTCTCCCACGGAAATAAAATCCACTCCAATTGCGGCTATCGAGCCCACATTTTGCAGGCTGACATTTCCGGAGGCCTCAATCGTCGCGCGTCCGGCTACAAAATCAACAGCTTTTTTCATTGCCGGAACACTCATATTGTCCAGCATGATAATATCCACGCCGCAACGCAGAGCTTCTTTGACTTCCTTCAGATTTTTTGTTTCGACTTCAATCTTCATGTTGCGATGAAGATGCATTCTTTGCGCATGCACGGCGGCCGTGATGCCGCCCGCGGCTTCGATATGATTATCTTTAATGATCACGCCATCATATAAACCGATGCGATGATTACAGCCGCCGCCGATGCGCACGGCCATCTTGTCCAGAATCCGCAGGCCGGGCATGGTCTTACGCGTATCGAGAATTCTTGCCCGGGTGCCGCGCACAGCGTCCACGTATTTCGCGGTCAGCGTGGCAATACCGGACATGCGTTGAAACAGATTCAGCGACACGCGTTCGGCTTTTAAAATGTTTGCCAGACTTCCCGAAACTTCGGCAATTACAGCTCCCTTTTTCGTGCGGCATCCGTCATTCATCAATTGTTTAACTTTGATGGTCTTGTCAAGAACCCGGAATGTCTGAGCAAAGACATCTATTCCGGCTATGATAAAATCATCTTTGGCAACAGCCACGGCCCTTCCCTTCTTCCTGCCGCTGACCGTAGCAAGTGTTGTAATATCGCCTGTGCCGATATCTTCAGACAGAGCATCTTTGATAATTTTAATGATTCGCTTTTCCATCAAACGGAAAGTCCTTTTAATTTCTTCAGCGCGCCTTCCAGTGTATTAAATTTTTTCTGGAAGTCCTTTAACTTTTCCTGTTCCTTCTGAATAATTTCCGGTGCGGCTTTTGCACAGAAATCACGGTTGGCCAGTTTTTTCGAACATTGCTCCAAATCTTTGGACACCTTGCCCAACTCTTTTTCCAGTCTTGTTTTTTCCCCGGAAATATCCACAGCGCCCGCCAATGGAACGAATATTTTTGTAGCACCGGTTACCGCTGTCGCCACACCTTTGGGCTCAATCATATTCATTTCGACCGTCAACGATTCGAGATTGGCGAGATTAATAATGTAACTATTATTCTTTTCAATGGTTTGTTTATTGAGTTCGTCCGCGGCGGAAATTAAAACCTTTAACTTTTGCGACGGCGCAATCCGCATTTCACCGCGGATATTGCGAATCGACGTAATGACCTCCATGATCATCTCCATCTCGCTTTCCGCCGCCTTGTCTTCCCATTGCGTTTTGACAACGGGAAATTTGCTGACCATGATCGAATGTTCGTCACTGCCTTTCAGGGTCTGCCAAAGCTCTTCCGACAGGAAGGGCATGAAAGGATGTAAAAGCTGCAACATAATCTCATAAACTTCACGCAACGTCCGCTGGGCGGCCTGTTTTTCTTCCGGGCTTGCTTTACCGTAGAAAGCCGGTTTGCTTAATTCCAGATACCAGTCACATAATTCATGCCAGATGAAGCGGTAAACAGCGGCTGAGGCATCATTGAAACGGTATTCATTCAAACCCAGGGTGATATCTTCAATGGCTTTATTTAATTTTGTCTTGATCCATTTATCCGGCAGTGAATCGGGAACACTGACAGGCGCTGATTCGTCAAAGTCTTCCAGATTGGCAAACGTCAATTTTGACGCGTTCCATATTTTATTGACAAAGAATTTATAACCTTCAATTCGTTCCGGAGAAAGACGCACGTCGCGCCCCTGCGCGGTATAGGCGGACAACGTAAAACGAAAAGCATCCGTGCCGTATTGATCAATCATCAGGAGGGGATCAATACTGTTGCCTTTGGATTTGCTCATTTTTTCGCCTTTTTCATCCCGCACAAGCGCATGCAGATAAACATGTTGAAAGGGAACATCTTTCATCACGTAAATGCCCATCATCATCATGCGGGCCACCCAGAAGAAAAGAATATCGAAACCGGTAATCAGCAGTGACGTCGGGTAGAAAGTTTTTAGAGCCTTGGTTTGATCGGGCCAGCCCAGGGTGGAAAAAGGCCAGAGCGCGGAACTAAACCATGTATCCAGAACGTCTTCGTCCTGCCGTAAAGATACGCCGCCGCATTCGGGACACTTGTCCGGATCCACCGTGGCGACAATGATTTTACCGCAGCCGTCGCAATACCAGACGGGAATGCGATGCCCCCACCACAGCTGCCGGGAAATACACCAGTCACGAATATTGTTCATCCAGTCAAAATAAGTTGCTTCCCACGTTTTGGGAATAATCTTTGTTTTATCCTTGACCACTGCCGCAATCGCCTGTTTGGCCAGCGGTTTTATTTTGACAAACCACTGCTTGGAAACCATCGGTTCAATATCCGTTTTGCAGCGATAACACTGGCCGACATTGTGTGCGTAGGGTTCAGTGCCAACCATATAGTTGCCCTTTTCCAGATCGGCAATGACGTTTTTACGGGCCTCGTAGCGATCCTGTCCTTTGTAAACACCGCCCTTTTCGTTGATGAATCCTTTTCCGTCGATGACGATAATGATTTCCAGATTGTGCCGCTGAGCCATGGCAAAGTCGTTCGGATCGGAAGCGGGGGTTATTTTTACGGCTCCGGAGCCGAAATCCATCGTTACATATTCATCGGCAATGATCGGGATTTTCTTATTCATCAAAGGCAAAATGACATATTTGCCGATCTTATCCTTGTATCTTTTATCGTCGGGATGAACCGCCACCGCCGTATCGCCCAGCATCGTTTCCGGTCTGGTTGTCGCCACGACGATTTCCCCTTCGCCGTCGGCAAACGGATAACGTATATTCCAGAGGAAGCTTTGATCCTGCTTGAATTCCACTTCCAGGTCGGAAATGGCGGTGTGACAGCGGGGACACCAGTTGACAATGTAGTCGCCCTGGTAGATCATTCCTTCATTGTATAAGCGGACAAAGACTTCACGCACGGCGTGGGATAATCCTTCATCCATCGTGAAACGTTCCCGTTCCCAGTCGCAGGAACAGCCGAGCCTTTTCAACTGATTGATAATGACGCCGCCGTATTTTTCCTTCCATTCCCAGACGCGGGCGATAAATTTTTCGCGTCCCAGATCATGGCGCGATATTCCTTCTTTCATCAACTGTTGTTCAACCACGTTTTGCGTCGCAATTCCGGCATGATCCATACCCGGCATCCACAGCGTGTTATAACCCTGCATCCTTTTGAAGCGGATAATGATATCCTGTAACGTATTATTCAAGGCATGTCCCATATGCAGCATTCCGGTTACATTGGGAGGCGGTATAACAATAGAAAAAGCCTCAGCTTCACTTTCGTCCTGAGCGTGAAAGAAATGATTTTTTAACCAGTAATCGTATAATCTTTTTTCGGCATCGGCCGGTTCAAACGCCTTGCCCAATTCTCTTTTTGCCATGAAATTCTACTCCCTGATTTTTTAATCTTCATAGATATGATTCAATGTATACATATCAAGTTCAGTAAACAAAAAGGGCTTACGCCCTATTAATATTTATTTTATATTTTAAGCACTTAATCAATTAACTTTCAACTTGTCCTTGAGCTTACGAATAATCAAAAGAGCTTCCACGCCGGACAAGGGTTTCAGCGGCGCGAATTCTCCGGTTTTAGTATTTCTTGCCTCCATAATTCCCCGTGAAGTCACGGCAATGATCGCATTGAAATAAGGCATATCCGCGGGCACGTCGGGAAATAATGATTTTGAATTAACATATCTGGCGGCTAAATCCTTCTCGCCTGTCAGTTTAATCAATACATCCTCCAGCATGATGGCATATTCACCGCGGGACAGGACTTCGCCTGGATTGAAATTACCATTCGGATCATTTTCCAAACCGCGTACACCTGCTTCCAGTACTCCTTCAATGTACTTTTTATAAGGATGGTCCGCTATATCTTTTGCCATTAATTTAACCGGCGCAGCGGGTGCAGGCACAGACGCCTCTGTTTGAGCCTTCTCCGTTCCCTTTGTCTCTGCCGTAACTTTTTCAACATCTTTTAATTCTGCGGGAGCTTTTTCCGTCACTTTTGCCGGGGTGTCCGGAGCTTTCGGCGCCTGTTTATTATAAAGATCTTTTATTTTTAATTCGTCCATAAATAACGCCGCCGCATCCGCTCTGGTCAGGCTCTCAGCAAGAGCGATCTTTTTACCGGCAACTGTCTGGGGTTTCGCCAGTTGGACTTTCTGCAGGAACTTTAATTGCGCGTCGGCATCAGCCATATGATCGGTTTTCAACTGCATCACTTTAGTGAACATCTGACCGGCTTGATCAAAGTCCAGCGCTTCCTTATATGCCAAACCCATAAAATAATAAGCAGGCGCATGTTTGGAATCAATTTTAACCGCCTCATCAAATTGATTTTTTGCCGATTCCAGCCATTTCTGATCTGAGTTATTCAAGGTGTGGTAACGAATTTTGGTTACATGAACAAAAAGTTTTTCATCATCGGTCTGTGCGTTTTTTAAACCCAGCGCCAGATTATCCCACGCCGTGTTTAATTTAACAGTGTAAATATTGACCAGGGCCATGCCGGTATACGCCTTCGAATACCCGGCATCAAGCTGCGTGGCCATTTCAAATTCTCTTTTTGCGTCGGAATACTTCTCCTGATCAAGCAGTTTTAAGCCTGTAAAAGTATGATGTCCGGGGGTATCCAGCTGATTGATGGCCACTCTTGTCTTCGGTGCGCAGGAGATGACAGACAATAAGGCCGTACAAATTATAAATGGAAAAATTAATGTTCTGATTTTTTCACGTTTCATAATAATTATTTCTTCCCGAAACTACAGGGTATAATTATATTTAGAACCTGTTTAAGTCAAGCAATATTGCATGCTCTGCGGCCTTATAATAAATCGTTTTCTTTCCAAAATATTTCGACATTTTTCCTGATCACGCCCATTGAATCGTAACCAAACCAATTGATTTCCTTATCGGCGGTAAACCAGGTCAACTGCCGCTTGGCATATTGCCAGGTGTCGCGCTTGATTAAATTGACAGAACTTTCCCAGGGGTATTCATTGCGTAAAAAACCTATCATTTGTTTATATCCCAGGGATTGCAGCGGTTTTAGATTTTCACTGTAACCACGGGCTAAAAGGCCTTTCACTTCATCCAACAATCCTCCGGAAATCATTCTTTCCGTACGCTGTATAATTCTCTGCTTCAATTCTTTGCGGTCAAGCTGAAGACCGATTTTATAAGTTTTGAAAGGACAATCGGCAAAGGAATGCTTTTTTTGTTTTACGGTAATGGATTCTCCGGTTTGCTCTAAAACTTCCAGCGCCCGAATGACCCTTACGGAGTCGTTGGGGTTAATTTGATCTGCGGCATCTTTGTCTCTTTCCCGCAATAAATCATAAATATATTTTTTCCCGTGGCTGTCACGCATCTGGCGATAATAATTTCTGATCTTTTCATCGACGGCCGGTGTATGAATCATTCCGTGGAGAAGCGCCCGGATATAGAGTCCTGTCCCGCCGGCAATCAAGATGGGTTTCCGGGCCCTTGCCAAACCGGAAATGAGAGCCCGCGCCTGTTGAGTAAAGATTGAGGCATTAAATTCTTCATCCGGATTAACAACATCTATCAAATGATGCTGAATACCTCTTCTTTCTTCCAGGGTTGGTTTTGCCGTGCCGATATCCAGGTAGCGGTAAACCTGAAGGGAATCAGCGCTGATGATTTCGCCGCCAAATTCCAATGCCAGATTTACGGCTAATTCGGTTTTGCCCGTAGCGGTAGGAGAATTGATTATTACCAGCGGCAACTTTCCCATCTTATTTTTTTCTACTTCCTTTTAAACATTCTTTCGATTTCGCTTAAGGAAAAACTGATCGTGATGGGACGTCCGTGAGGGCAGGTAAGATTAAAAGGCGTTTCTTCCAGATCGCGGCACAAAGCGGCAATTTCCTCGGGAGACAACTCATTATTGGCTTTGATTGCCGCGCGGCATGCCAGGGAAGCCAGTATTTTATTTTTCTTTTCCTCGAAAGAAGGCATCTGATTTTGTTCGCTTAACTGATCGGCAATATCGGAAATCATTTCGCTGATTTTAATTTCCGACAAGGTTGCCGGAATCGCCTTAACAACAATCGCATCCTTGCCGAAAATTTCAATCTCCAGACCAATTTCCCGCAAAAAATCAATGTATTCGGAAAACAATGCAATTTGTCCCGGCGTTAAGTTAACAATTTCCAGGATAAGAAGCGACTGGCTGAAAACCTGCCGGGGTGTTGACTTTTTTAACTTCTCCAGAATGATCCGTTCATGAGCGGCATGCTGATCTATTAAAACCAGGCCCTTATCCCCCGCGAAGATAAGATAGGTATTGGCAAATTGTCCCCGGTATTCCAGATCGGCAAAGGTTATATTTTCTTTTGCCGGAGTATGATCACTTTCATAGCTATCGATTGATTTTTCCGCGACCGGGCGCGTCAACAGATCCTCGCTGATTGCCTGCTGTAAATTTTGTCTGGAGAATAAACCGAAAGGCCTGGGAGTCACCCGGTCTTGCGAAGGCGTGAAGCTCGAAGCAGAATCCTTCCTGTCTTTCCGGCGTGATACTAAATCGACCTTGGGCGCTGCTTTAGGCGCCAAACGATAAATGAAATTGCTTTTCGAAATTTCGGCGCCGGCAAGATTTTCCGCAATCGATCTGGATACCAGTTCATAAATGGCGCGGGAATCCTTGAAGCGGACTTCCATTTTGGCGGGATGAACATTAACATCAACATCTTCGGGCGGCAGGTCAAGGAACAACACGGCCGCCGGGTAGCGCCTCGGCTCAATCACCTGCCTGTACGCCGATAATACGGCATGCGTTATACTGTTATCGCGCACAAAACGTTTATTGACAAACAAATAGATGCTTTTGGAATTTGATTTTGTAAATTCCGGCCGCGATATAAATCCCATCAAACTTACATTTTCTTTTTGTGTGTTTACGGAAATGCAATGAGCGGAAAAATCATCGCCCATAACCATGGAAATTCGTTTGGACGCATCCGGGGCCTCTGGAGCCGTAAAAGATTCCTTGCCGTTGACTAATACTTTAAAACGAATCTCGGGATGAGCCAGTGCCAGGCGAGTGATCGCATCCAGACACAAACCCTGCTCCGTAGCTTCTGTTTTTAAAAACTTCCTCCGGGCGGGAACTTTAGCAAATATTTTTGTGACCGATATCTGGGTGCCGTCAGGACAACCGGCAGGAGCGATTTCCTTGACAGTGCCTGCTTCCAGGATTGCTTTTGTTCCTTCTAAATCGTCTTTCCGTCTCGTTAACAGCTCCACATGCGCCACGGAAGCGATACTCGGCATTGCTTCGCCGCGGAAGCCAAATGAAGCCACACTGTAAATATCCTCAAAATGATGAATCTTACTTGTGGCATGTCTTTCAAAAACAAGCGCCACATCTTCGTGTTCTATTCCCGAACCGTTATCCACCACCTTGATGGACTGACAGCCGCCCTTTTCCAATTCCACTGTGATATCGGTAGCTCCGGCATCAATGGAATTTTCCACCAGCTCCTTAACAATAGAAGCGGGCCTTTCCACGACTTCACCGGCGGCAATTTTATTGGCTATTTCTTCGGACAATATGACAATACGTTTTGACAACCTTTATTTCTCCTCAGCGGGACTCCATTGTCTTATCTGATGGATTTAAGAAATTATCAGATTCTATCAGTTTTGTGGCTGAAACTAACAAAACATCTTACAAGATGCAATAAGAATTAATATCTGCATTTTTGACGAATAAAGGCATCTTAAGCCTGCCGGCTGCTGCTGGGAATGATCAGGATCATTCTCATTTATAAATATCTTTATATGTTTGATTTTTTCAATTTGCTGCCGGTGACCCACTTTTCCCCGTTCCAATAAAATAAATTTTATCCTTGCATATTCATGTATCACAGGATATCTTTTACACAATATTCTATCCACATATCCATGCCAAGGAGAACAATATGAACGTAAAAGGCATCATTTATCTTACAGGAAAAACCACGATTATTAAAGTTTTCGGCGAAGAACCATGGAATGTATTTATTGCCAAACTGGGAGCGAAGGACAAATTTTTCAACAACATGATTATGTCCGTTACACCCGTTCCGTTGGATAAATTTATTTTTTTTCTTGACGAGCTTGTTAAGGAATTTTTCAATAATGATATGATGCAGTATGTGACTTTCGGGAAGGTCGCCGCGCAATATGCCCTGTCGCCGGACGGCATATACAAATCTTATCTGCTCACCAAGGATACAAAACAGTTCATTGAATCGGTCATGCCCAAATTCTGGTCGACCTATTTTGATGAAGGGACCGTTGTCACAAAGTTCGAGAACAACGTTGCTCATCTCAAAATCACCGGACTTAAATTCAAACATAATTATTTTGAGCACCTCATCATGGGTTACTTTCAGAAAGCTCTCAAAATTTTCGGAAAGAAAACTGTTGCGAAACGGATCAGGAGTATGGCAGCGGGCGATGATGATATTTATTACCAGTTTGAAATAAAAGAATCCTGACCATAAAATATATTTAACATCCTATTATATCCACACAGGCACTCTCAGGAGGTTTCAGTATGAACGTAAAAGGCACTGTTTATCTTACAGGGAAGACCACTATCATCGCCGTTTTCGGTGAGGAACGCTGGAATTCCTTTGTTGCCGGACTGGCGGCAAAGGACAAATTTTTCAGCAATATCATCATGTCCGTTACACCCATTCCAGTCGATAAATTCATCCTTTTTCTTGACGAATTGATTAGGGAATTTTTCAATAACGACAGCAAGCATTATTTAACGTTCGGTAAGGCGGCCGCTCAATTTGCTCTTTCGCCGGATGGCCCTTATAAATCTTATCTGCTCATAAAGGATTTAAAGCAGTTCGTCGAATCGGTCATGCCCAAATTCTGGTCGACCTATTTTGATGGTGGTATCGTCACCGCAAAGTTTGAAAATAACATCGCTCATATTAAAATCGCCGGGCTTCAATTTAAACATAATTATTTCGAGTACCTCATTATGGGTTACTTTCAGAAAGCTCTCAAAATTTTCGGAAAGAAAACTGTTGCGAAACGGATCAGGAGTATGGCAGCAGGCGATGATGATATTTATTTCCAGTTTGAAATCAAAGACTCTTGACCGCAGAATATAGTTGACATATTATTGAACCCACATAATATCTGAGGAGGTTTTGATATGAACGTAAAAGGCACTGCTTACCTGACACGAAAAGATACAATTATCAAAGCTTTCGGAGAGGAGCGCTGGAATTCCTTTATCACGAAGCTAACGGCGAAGGACAAATATTTCAGCCAGATGATCATGAGCGTCAGTCTCATCCCCTTGGATAAATTCATCTTGTTTCTCGATGATGTGCTCAAGGAATTCTTTAGCAACGATAATACCCACTACTGGAAGCTTGGAGAAAAATCCGCCGAATTCGCCCTGTCGCAGGGAGGCCCCTACCACTCTTATCTTTTGACAAAAGATATCAAGCAGTTTGTGGAGGCGGGTATGCCCAAACTCTGGTCGACTTATTTTGATGGAGGTACTTTTACCGCACGATTTGAGAACAACACTATTCATATCACCATCGCCGGACTTCCGACCAAACACATTTACTTCGAGTTCCTTGTTATGGGTTACGTAAGGCAGGCTCTTATTATTTTCGGCAAAAAAGTTGTTGAGCACCGGGTCAGAGGATTCTCACTGGGTAATAACGATATTTATTACAAATTTGAATTAAAAGATTCGTGACCGCAAATCGCCGGACGTAAACTAAATTAATTTTATGGACCAAAACGCCCTGCCTTGCCAATAGGTATAAGGACTAGTTATTAACGGCTATAAAAAAAGCGACAACGGCAATGAATGAGAGAACCATTGGATTTTGCTCAACATTGAGGTTTGCTATTTGTTCCGGACTAAAACATGATTTTGCCTGAAATCCTAAATATGTTACTATACCTAAATTAATGACCGCTCCTAATATTTTCAGCATATAATTCTCCTTTCGAATAGACACTCCGTAAAATCACGCTTTTCAACTGCCGGCCTTGAAATCATGATCGCATAGTTTTTCCAGCCATTTGAATAAACTTTTGCATATATAAAATACCGGGAGAGGGATTCCCTGCCGGTTTTGAAAATATTATTTATCTGAGACGCCCTGTCTTACGCTTTGCATCGTATAAAGCGGCATCCACCGTGCGCAGGACATCACCAAGATCATTTACCCCTTTCCGTGTTGTTCCTATTCCAAAACTGACGCCGACCGGCAATCCGTTTTTTTGCGCCCATTCCCCAAACTCACTCCGAATCCTGTGCAGAACCGACTCCGCATTATCGAGAGAAGTGTCTGTGAGAATCATGACGAATTCATCACCGCCGTATCTCGCGATGATGTCGTTTTTACGTAGTTTCGATTCAGCTATTTGTGAAAAATATTGCAGGGTCTTATCTCCCATGTCATGACCAAACTGATCGTTGACCGCTTTGAAATTGTCCAAATCGGCGAATATAAATACAAGGGGAATATTGGTCCGTTCGTTGAGCAGCAGCAAATATTTTGCGGAGGTTAAAAACGCCCGCCTGTTTAGAATTCCTGTCAGGCTGTCGTGCTCACTGGCGCAAACGGCCTCCATCCTCATCTGTTCCAGACGCCGCACAAGCAGATATGAATAAAATACGGCAAAAGCAATCAGAAATATATAAAAATAAAGATTGTATGGAGGCCGGCCCCCGATAATCATGAAGCGATAGACAAACGCTACAATGGTGAGTATGAAGGATCCGGCCATACATTCAATAAAAATGCGAAAGCCATGCTGGATTCCGTTCCCGACAGAGGCAATCAGCAGCAACCCCATCATGGGGGGGATGATATAGGGATCACTCATCAATGCGAGAGTCGCGGCCAGGGTGTCCACCCATGCGCCCAGCCGAATCATGAAAATATTCGCGCCACGCTTCTTGTAATACAGCCACCAAAAGAGATAGAACACATAATAGCCGGCAATGATGAGATTGACCTTGGGTAAGGTCAAAATAAGCGGAGGAACGGGGCTGTAATTTAAATATACCGCCGTTATGGTTACCAGCATGTAGCGGACAAATAACTGCAGGTGAGGCATGTATATTTCCGGAAGGTCTTCCTCAAAAGAGACCGGATTCGGTTTTTCTGCTTCCGTCAATATTATGAACTCCTGGATTTAAAAAGCCTTATCATTGATGATATAAATTTTATAACTTGCAGCGTTCCAGATAATCCTTCAGTGCCAGTTGCCACGGCTGCATCATTTTTCCCGTCGTTTGAATAAATTTCTGCATGTTTAAAACACTGTAAGCCGGACGCGCAGCCGGTCTTTCAAGTTGATCGGATTTAATCGGAAGAACTTCGATATCATCGAAGCCGGTTTCCTGTAAAATCTTCACGGCGAACTGATGCCAGCTGCAACTGCCCCTGTTGGTGATGTGAATAATTCCCTGAGCGTTCTTATGGATAAGCAAAGCTGCCGCAGCCGCTAAATCTTTCGTATACGTAGGCGACCCGACTTGGTCATCAACCACGGACAACGTCGACGCTGCTTCAGTTTTTGCATTTGTTTTCTCCATCGTATCCCGGATATAGTTTTTCGCCTTTGCCTTTTCCAGAATGGCTCCGACAAAGTTTTTACCCTTTGCTCCATATAACCAGGATGTGCGGATAAGAAGATAGTTCTCCGACATCGATTGCAAATAAAGCTCGCCGGCCAATTTTGATTCGCCGTAAACATTAATCGGATGGCATGGATGATCTTCCCTGTAAGGCTCTGCTGCCGTACCGTCAAAAACATAATCCGTGCTGAAATGGATTATTCTGATTTTATTATTCCGGCAGGCGCCGGCAATATTTTTTACCGCTTCCGCATTCACGGCAAAGCATTCTTCTCTGGCTTTTTCGCACCCGTCAACGTTGGTATAAGCGGCGGCATTGATCACAACATCCGGCCTGGTCTCTGTAATCGCTTCCCGGCACTCTTTGGCGGAAACAATATCAATTTCTTCTTTATCCATCCCGACAACGTCGTGATCCGCGGAAAGTTTTAATAACAGATCGCTCCCCAGCATTCCTTTATGTCCCAACAATAATATTTTCACTTTCAGTATTTAACCTCCTTCAAAAACAAACCGCAGGCCGGCGCGGTAACTCCCGCTATTTTTCTGTTTCTGGATTCAATAATTACCTTCATTTCTTCAGGCTTTCGTTTACCCCTGCCGACGTCAACAAGTGTTCCGATAATGTTGCGCACCATATATTTCAAAAAACCCCGGGATTCCACTGTAATTTCTATCATGCCATCATCGCCTGTTTTAATTCGGATATCCATAATCGTCCGAACCCGGTCTTTAACATGAGTTCCGGTAGCGCAAAAACAGGAAAAATCATGCGTGCCGATTAAATATTTCGCCGCTTTTCTCATTTTCGCCAGATCGAGAGAAAAACGGATATGCCAGAAGTAATTTCTTCCCAACGCCGGACTTAAAGGCTGATTGCATATTTTATAAAAATAAATTTTGCTTTTAACATCATGCTGGGCGTGAAACTCGTCCGGAACTTCTTCCATCTTCTTAACGACAATGTCCGGCGGCAATACACTGTTCATCCCCCGGAATATATTATTCATGGGCAAGGTGCTGTTGCTTTTGAAATGGGCAACCTGATTTAATGCATGGACTCCGGCGTCTGTTCTGCCGGAACCGATAACGGCAACTTTTTGATTTGTAATCAGCAAAATGGCTTCTTCCAGCACCTGCTGGATACTCAATCCGTTTTCCTGCCTTTGCCAGCCGCAATAAGCCGTACCGTCATATTCCACTATCATTTTTAAATTACGCATAATGATTTCCGAAATTTTTTTTCAGTGTTGATTATTCTTTTTATTTTGTTTTAAATACATTACTACAATCGTGACCACCAGCGCAACGGCCGCAAGAGGGATAATAAATCTGTTTGAATAATGATCAAATCGATGCCAGCCGTCTCCCAGGAAATAACCTAAGTTGATGAATAAAATAGTCCAGAAGAATCCTCCCGTATAGGCGTAAACGGCAAATGTTCGATAAGGCATACGGGAAATCCCGGCGAATATTGCCGTCAAATGTCTCACGCCAGGAATAAAATAACCGATTAACAGCGCTGATTTCCCATAATTTCTATAAAATTGTTCCGCGTTTTCAAAATGCTCCGGATTGATATGCAGCTTATCGGAATATTTCTTAAGCAGGAATTTGTCGGAGAGCCTTCCGATAAAATAACCGGATGTAATGCCGCATGAGGTTCCCAGAAATGCGATGACAACGGCCAGTGGATAATTCAGATGACCTTGAAATATCTGGAAGCCGGCAAAGACCATCAGGGTTTCGTCCGGAATGGGAAGGCCTAAAATGCCAAGTCCCAGCGAGAAAAATATTCCCCAATAACTATATTGAGCTATGTACGGCAATAGAGAATGCATTTAATTTATCCCGCCAAAGAAATCATTTCTTTTAAACTGTTTAACCGGATGATACAAGTAAATATTATCAAGTCCGCATAGGACTTTTATTTTACGGCCTCAACAATGATCAACCTCCATGAAAGAATAAAAAGGCCCCCAATATATGACAGAGGCCTTTTGATGCCAATTGCCGGAAGCCTCTAATATGATTCCATGAGGCTGCGTGGTTCAGTCATCTTTGGCGTCTCTTCATTATGATTCTTTCTCTTCAAGAAGATCAATATGACTCTTGCGGGAGATCATTTTTAAAACTTCAAACCAGAGGATACTCACGACTCCGGCGATGATGGCGATGAAGAAATCTACGATATGCATCGGGGCAAAATGGAATATTTTCTGCAGGAAAGGCAAAAATATCACGAGTAGCAGGAAAAGACCTGCCCCGCCAAGTACCCAGACCAATGCCGGATTAGGCGCCTTGAAAGATTCCATAATATTGCGTGACCAGCTTCGGTTGGTGAGAATCAGACACAAATTGGAAATGATCAACGTGACAAAAGAGATAGCCCGCGCCTCATCCATGGCTTGCCCCAGATACAGCGCCGTCCTGTATACAACGGCCACGATAATGAGAGCCACAACTCCCTGTGCCGCACTGATGATCAACGTGCGTTTTCCGAACAGGCGTTCCCGGGGATCGCGGGGATGACGCTTCATAATCCCGGATTCTTCGGGCTCCGCCTCAAAGACGACCGAACAGGAAGGGTCGATAATGAGTTCCAGAAAGACGATATGAATAGGCAGGAGTACCATCTCTTTCCAGCCCAATAGGACGGGAAGCAGTGACATCCCGGCGATAGGGATATGCACGCTGACAATATAGGCCATGGCTTTTTTCAAATTATCAAATATCTTGCGTCCCAATCTGACCGCGATCACGATGGAAGTAAAATCGTCATTGAGCAGCACCAGATCGGATGCCTCGCGGGCGACATCCGTGCCGCGTTCACCCATGGCGATGCCGATATGGGCAGACTTCAGGGCCGGGGCATCGTTTACACCATCGCCGGTCATGGCCACGATTTCGCCATTATCCTTGAAAGCGTTTACCAGGATGAGCTTTTGCTCCGGTACGACTCGCGCAAAGACATTGACCTCCCTGATTCGCTGCCGGAGGGTCTGTGAATCCATTTGTTCCAGTTCTTCGCCGGTCATGACCTTTTCCGGGTTTTTCAGCCCGATACGCCGGGCGATGGTCTGGGCCGTAAGCGGATAGTCGCCCGTAATCATCACAACCTTGATGCCGGCCGTGTAGCACATTTTAATGGCATCCGGCACCGCCGGACGGATGGGGTCCTCCAGGCCGATGAGGCCGATAAAATGAAAAGTGAAATCATGTTGAATGGACGGCAGCGGCGTTTCTTCCCGAAAGTAAGCCTTGGCCACTCCCAGCACCCGCAACCCTTCCCCGGCCATTTGTTGGATCTTGTCCATCAGTCCGGCACGACGGCGATCGTCCAGATGGCACAAGTCGATAACAGCCTCCGGGGCGCCTTTGGCCGAGATGACGAAATCTTTCCCGTCGGGGGATTTCCAGACATGCGACAGGGCCAGGAGTTCCTGTGACAGCGAATATTCATGCACCAGCGTCCAGTTGGCATGAAGGTGCTCCGTCCGTGCCAGCTTATCCGTCCCCAGTTTCAGCAAGGCCTTTTCCATTGGATCGAAGGGATCTTTCTTGCTTGCCAGGATGCCGAATTCTATCAGTTCGTGAAACGGCTCCGGCAAGGGAACCGGCGCTTTATCGTTCACAGCATGGATCTCACCGTCGACAGACAGCATACGAATTGTCATAAGATTTTGCGTCAGGGTTCCGGTCTTGTCGGTACAGAGCACCGTCGTTGCGCCCAGCGTCTCCACGGCCGCCATCTTGCGGGTCAAAACCTGTTTGAGCGATATCCTCCACGCCCCCAGAGCCAGGAAGATAGTCAACACAACAGGAAATTCTTCCGGCAGCATGGCCATCGCTAAAGTGATGCCGGTCAGTATACCGGCCATCCAATCCCCGCGTGTCAGCCCGTATATGACGATGACGAGACCGAAGAGCACAAGCGCGATCAAGAAGATCGCCTTGACGATACGTTCCGTCTCTTTCTGGAGGAGGGTATCCTCCTGAACCACATTTTGCAGCGCCTTGCCGATCCTGCCGATCTCGGTCTGTGTGCCTATGGCCCTGACCTGTGCTATACCCTGCCCCTGCACCAGCATGGTTCCGGAATAGAGATAGGGAAGATCATCGCCTCCCGGCTTGCCCATCGGCAGGGCTGCATCATCCGCCGCTGTTTTTCTCACGGAGATCGATTCCCCCGTCAGCAGCGATTCGTCAACGGTAAGATTGCGCGACCAGACCACAACGCCATCGGCGGGAATGCGGTCTCCCTCGGAAAGGCATACCATATCTCCGCACACAACCTCGCGGCCGGAGATGCGTTTGCGCTCTCCGTCACGGATGACCAGGGCGCGCGGGCTGGAGAGATCGCGCAGAGCGTCGAGGGCCTTCTCTGTCTTGCCCTCCTGATAGATGGTGATTCCCATCATGATGACGACAAAGCCCAGCAGCATGAGGGCATCTTGGGGCTCTCCAAGGAAAAGATACATGCTGCCGCACGCCGCGAGCAGCAGGAACATGGGCTCTTTCACCACCTCAAGGGCAATGACCAGCATGTTTCGTTTTCTGGAGGATGGAAGCTCATTATAACCTTCCTGCCTGAGTTTTTCCGCAGCTTCCGCCGTAGACAACCCTTTGATCAGTTTGGCTTGTTCTTCAGTAAGCGCCATATTTCCTCTCAACAGTGTTTGTTAAAGATATTGAAGACGGTCTTTCATAACATGAATGAGTAGAATCAATCGAATCCGGCAGGTTTCCGGGCGATGGATAATAAAAATGGATCCGTTCAGAGCATCCCTTTTTTCAGAATGGCGATAAGCAGCCAGATGCCTAAAACCGCAGCCACAACGAATCCCAGCATCCCCACAAAGGAAATCCCGTAGAACAGCGGCGGCGTGGCAAAGGCAAGAAGAAGAGCGGAGCCGATGATCAGGGCCGCAATGACGATGGAAAAAGACAGGCGGTTACTCACCTGGTCATGGTTCCGCAGAAAGGCATCGAGCGCCCTTGTTTCCATGTTGATGGTCAATTTATTCTGGCGAATGAGCCGGGTGACCTGAAGGATTTCTCGGGGAAGAGCCTGCAATACATCTAGCGAATCGGAAAGGGTTACAAAAAGATCCTCCGCAATTTTAGCGGGCGCATATTGGGCGAGTTTTGCCCGTTTCGCAAAAGGTTCAGCGTGAGCGATCATATCAAATTCAGGGTCAAGGCTGCGGGCGATTCCCTCCATGGCAGCAAAAGCTTTAATCATTAAAAATATAACCGGAGGTACCCTGATTCTGTTGTTTGTGGCGACATACATTAAATCCCGAAGTAAACTCCCCAAATCGATGTCCTTCAGAGCTTTATAAAGATGCTTTCCCATGAAATCATCAATCTCTTTTTCAAATACTCTGATATCCGGCTCTTCGTCATATTCCCCCAGGTCCAGAAGCAGGCGCGCGCACTTCTCCGAATCTTTTTTAGCCAGGGACACCAGGATATCGACAAAAAGAATCTTCAGCCGTTTATCCACCGAACCGGTCATGCCGAAATCTATCGGACAGATGACGTTATCCGGGAGTACAAACACATTGCCCGGATGAGGGTCGGCATGAAAGAACCCGAATTCAAATACCTGCTTCATGACAAAATCGGCTCCGCGGGCCGTAATCGTTTTCAGGTTCAATCCGGCGGCTTCGAGTTTTTCGATTTCCGAGACTTTGATGCCATCCACATATTCCATGGTCAGAACACGCATCCGTGAAAAATCAGAATATACTTTGGGAATATAAATGGTTCTGTCATTCAGAAACTGGGCGGAAACCCTCTCCATGCTCGCCGCTTCCGTACTGAAATCAAGCTCGCGCTCAAGGGTTCGGGCAAATTCTTCAATAACCCTGGTCGGCTTTTGAAAAGCAATCTCTTCAATATTCTTCTCCATCAACATAGCCAGATGGAGCATGATCTCCAGATCCACTTCTATCAGTTTTTTGATTCCGGGTCTCTGGACTTTAACAGCAACCACTTCGCCGTCTTCGAGCACTGCTTTATGAACCTGAGCGATGGATGCGGAGGCGAGAGGAATTTCGTCGAAGGAAGAAAAGAAAGCGTCTATGCCGCCGCCCAGTTCAGCCTCAATAATTTCTTTTGCTTCGGCGTAGGAAAAGGGCGGGACTTCATCCTGAAGTTTTTCAAATTCCCGGATAATATCCGCGGGAACAATATCCGGTCGTGTGGAAAGGATCTGGGCGAACTTAATGAATGTCGGACCCAATTCTTCAAAAAGGAGCCTCAAGCGTTCAGCCCGGCTCAATTTTTCCACATTTTCCCGCTTGTGTCGCGAGATCATCTGAAGACCGATCTCAATGTACTGATCGATCTTCAGCCTTTCCACAACATCATCAAAACCATATCTGAAAAGAATGGTCAGAATCTGGCGATAGCGGTTAAAATTCCGGTAAGTCCGGCCGAGAACACCTATTTTTCTGATGCTTAACATTCACTGACATCCCTGTTTTCATATCATGGCCTGTCCTGTCCGGCCGGAAATTACATTACAGGCACTATTTCTTGCGAGCTTTTTTCAGCTTGGCGATTTCCTGCTTCAAAGCATTCAGTTCTTTTTTGCTGGCGATATCGGCCTCGGACATGTAGTCTGCGATCCCCTTGCGGATTTTTGTTTCCATATCTTTTTTGGCTTTGTCATATTGTTTCGTAATATCAGCAACAAACTTTTTGCCTTCCGCTTCGCCCAGTCTGGCTGTTTTAGCCATCTCTTTGGCCATGGATTCCATTTCCGACTGGCTTTTCAGCGCCAGACCGATTCCTGTCAACATTACTTTTTTCAACAATTCAAATGGCATAATAACCTCCTTATTTATGGTGATGAATGTTTCTGTTCTCTAGAAATAGATACGCTGATACTTCACAAAATCTTTTTTTGATAAGAGATTTCCTGCACGTTAAATTATAGGGAAGTGCCGTTTGTAAGTCAATTATTTTTATCCGCCAGATCCACAGTTGCTTCTTTGATTTCACGTCAAACATTTTTAGTCTCGACGTTCCATATCTTATCATTTCATACGGATCATTTTTCAAACAAATGAGCAAACGGTCCATCCTCACGCCACGCATGGCATGTGTTAACAAGATATTTTGCCATCATTTTTGCATGATCTTTATCGAGCCCTGACGGCTTTAATGACTGGTGTGCGGCAAATCCCTGGATGGCAGCCGGAGCCATGGACAGCAGGAGTTCCACCAGGTGGGTACAGCCGTTGATACCGCCGGCTATTTTTTTCACTTTTGACGTAAAGCCCCTGGTAATCGTTAATCCCTTGATGGGGGCAAGACACTCGCGGGTTTCCTGGCACACCTCCCGTGGAACGGATATCAGTTCCATATCAATATCCTCAATCACGAGATTAGAACAATTGACCAGCAGACGGATGGACATGTGATGAATGACGCCGGGCGGAAACTTTTCCCCGGTTACCAGATGGGATTCCTGAAAACGATCATCTTTCAGGAATCCTTCCACAATTATTCTTTCTCCATCATAATCGTAGGTCGTGACTTCGATATTTCGCGCGTGTAATTTTTTCCCTTTTGATTTCCAAATGGATTGCATTTTTATTTATTTCTCCTGAATATCTTTTTGATAAACTTAAACTCTTTGATCATTTATACGAATAAAAATAAATTACCATAGATTTTTCTGACGGAATATATCATTTCCAAATCAAAATGATAGTTCGGCGCTGTAAATTGTAGACACTTCACTCTTGATTATTACCTTTTCATCACCTTGTCCTACACTTCGTCGCCGGAATGTTTACATATTTAAGGTTTATGTGAATAATCACTAAAATTCATCTTCTGGTTATCTCCAATGAAGGGAGTGGGCTGATGATCAGCCTGCTCCCTTCATTGGAATATGCCTGCATCAACCGGCATCCTTAGCCTCAAAAAGTGCGATAGATGCGTTTGCCGGTGCCGGCTTTCAACCGGACGTGAGTTGCTGCATGACAGGATATAATGGACGTACTCATCCATGAAGAACCAATATTTTATCAATCGAAAATTCAGAGAGAATAAATATTTCACCGGGAGGCAGCGACATGGATTATCAGACCGTAAGGCAAATCATTATTGATATCATCTCCGATATAGCCGTCGATGAAGATGTTTCGAATCTTAATGATCATATAAGATTAAGAGAGCAGCTTGATTTGGATTCCATGGATTTTCTGGATATTGTCATGGAATTAAAGAAAAGATATAAAATTGAAGTTCCTACCGAAGATTACCTGAAACTGGCGACATTGAAAAGTTCTATTGAATATCTGAGTCCAAAATTTTCATTAAGTTAATCATGACTTTTTATGATACGGTAATACCCAACGCGGCCACATCGAGGCCGGCGGCCTGATTTTGACGGCACCGTTCATGCGGAAAAGATAAATCAATCCGCTATCCGGCAAATATGAATGCACGCAGGTCTTTGAACCCTGTTGAAGAGATAGGATGATGATGGAAGAACAATACGAAACTGAATTTATTTTTAAATATTTGTTAAATTATAAAAAAATTCTGATCGATGGTATCGTTATTGCCGTTATCAATACCCTGCTTGCCCTTGCGGTTACCGTATCTGGCCCCGTTAAAGCCTTTCTGCCCAATTTTGTCATGGCGCATTCATTAGGCATTACCGTTTCTTCATCAATATTTTTTTCGTTATGGATCTTCAAGCCGCATACATGGAAATTATTTTTGCTGATTACCGGTATCGATATTTGTTTATCGATGTTCATCGGCCTTCAGATGAGCTTTATGATCCTGCAGTATTTCTTTAATATCGCTCTGGACTGGCGAACGAATAATCTGGGTCCACAGGCTGTTATTGCCGGCATGATCGTTAGCTCTGTCATCCTTTATTTTTTAACAACAAAAATCAGATTGAGATATCGCAACGAAATGATTGAACAGGAAAAAATCAAGCGCATGACTCTGGAAAAAGAATCTATTGCAGCTCATCTCAAAATGCTTCAGGCACAGATTGAACCGCATTTTTTGTTCAATACCCTTTCCAATATTTTGAGCCTGATTGATACAAAGCCGGACAAGGGCA
This sequence comes from Deltaproteobacteria bacterium HGW-Deltaproteobacteria-13, assembly GCA_002840555.1. Lineage (GTDB taxonomy): Bacteria > Desulfobacterota > Syntrophia > Syntrophales > Smithellaceae > Smithella. The sequence goes on along the minus strand of PHBJ01000002.1, from coordinate 27,399 downwards.
AATCAATGCTTCTGGATCTGACTAAATATCTGCGCACCTCGTTATCCCGAACCTTGCCGGAAAAAACCACCCTGTCTCAGGAAATGTCAATCATCGAAGCTTACCTCAATATTCAAAAAACGAGAATGGACGATCGTTTGAATTATAGGATTGACGTTCCGGATAATATTTGGCAACATTCCTTTCCGCCGATGCTCCTACAGCCTCTGGTCGAAAATGGCATCACGCATGGTCTGGAACCAAAGGTGGAAGGCGGTGAAATCGTTATTAAGGCAACCCGGGAAAATAATCTTTTAAAAATAGAAGTTGCGGATACGGGCCTGGGATTTTCTGATTTCGACAAACCCGGTGTGGGTATTGCTAATGTGCGGCAACGCCTTGCTCTGCTGTTCGGAGAAAGAGGACGATTAATCCTGGAAGAAAACAAACCTCACGGAGTCCGGGCGATCATAGAGGTGCCGATCAATGACTTATAAAGCCATTATTGCCGATGATGAAAAAGAATTGAGAACTTATCTCAAAACCATGCTTGCCGAAACCTGGTCGCAGCTGGAAATTTGCGGCGAAGCCGTCAACGGCAGGGAAGCGCTGCGGATGGTCGAAGCCTTTGCTCCGCAAATCGCTTTTCTGGATATTAAAATGCCGGGCCTATCCGGTCTGGATGTCGCCAAAAATATCGCCGGCAATTGCCGGATTGTATTTATCACCGCTTTTGATCAATATGCCGTCGAAGCTTTCGAACGCGATGCGGTGGATTACCTGGTAAAACCCGTAACAAAAAAGCGATTACTGCAAACCATAAACCGTCTGAAAAAACATCTGCAATCATCCCCGGAACCGCCGACGGGTCTTGCCGAAATAATTACAAGGGTTCTTGCCGATTTACAGGGCAATGCAGGCACAGGATACCGGTCTCTGCAATGGATTAAAACGCAGCACAAAGACAGTGTCCGCCTGATCCCCGTCGAGGAAGTGGATTATTTTCAGGCCGAAGATAAATATACTTTAGTGATCACCGCGAAAGGTGAAGCGCTGATCAAAAAAAGTATCAAGGAATTAAGCCAGGAGCTTGATCCGCAAAGGTTCTGGCAAATCCATCGCGGCACGATTGTCAATGTGTCCAGAATTGAAGATGTCGGACGTTCTCTCACCGGCCGCGGCATCCTTAAACTTAAAAACAGACCAGACTCCCTCACGGTCAGCCGTCAATACTTACATCTCTTCAAACAGATGTAACCCCAATTCAATTACCATGGCAATTTCCCGCTGTCATTCCGTTCTTTGTTTCCCGTCCTCAACGGACGGAATAAGGGAGGGTGAAATCTTATGATCCGAAGGAACTCACAGGATTTCTTTTATTTCTTCCAATATTATCCCGGCGGCCAGAACGGCGGCGAGTAACAACAGACTAAAAATCAAAATACCCAAACAAGCCCATATGACCCATGTGTGAACACCCCCCTTGTGCCATAGATACTTCAAGAGCATGGATTTATCGGTGATTGAAAGCTGAGCCGCTGCAATTTCTTTCTTCACACTGCGATAATAAAGTGAGTTGGCAAAAATCGCACAAGCCGTAAAAATGACTAACTCCGCAAGGAAGCCCATCGACGGCAAACCGCATTGATAGAAGATTACGGCAAGGAGGATAAAGACCATCCAAAAAGCAACGAACCATCCATACATTTTTCTATAAAGCGCCCAGATACCGCCGCCAAAGAATGCCGCCCAGTTCCAGTTTATGTTTAGTTTATGAGGATGCCTGTCAAATTCCGAAAATTTGACAAGGTAGTAGACGCTGTTTTTTTCACCCAGGTAGGCTTCATAAAGAGTTTCCTCTTTCCCCTGTGGTTTGTCTTTTTTTTCTTCCAACCATTCCCCGCAAAATTTACATTTTATTGCTTCGAAATGGATTTGTTCGCCGCAATAAGGACAGTTTTTCATATCCGCTCCTAAAAATACAACCCCCCCGTTCTCTTTTGGGACAACGGGGTTTTTGTAATGCGTTCATGTTTCTTTATTTAAAGATAAAGGTTGCCGATCATCAAACTATTTCTTCACTGTTTCCATCCCGATAAGATTCTACCCCTAAAGTTTTGGTTACCTTTTCTGCGGATTTTTCATACCCTTCTTTTGCTTTGGCCAGAAGTTCATCCGCGTTGCGGGCAATATCCTCACGCGTTTCCTTACCGCTCTTGGGCGCAAATAAAAGTCCCAGAGCCACACCAATCAATCCACCAATAAAAATACCTGCCAATAAATCTCTATTGTTCTCAGACATAAAGCACCTCCGCAATCATTTGTTTTTAATTTGACCTGACGCTTAACCTGTATTGCATAATAAGTTAGAATCCTGCAATTTTTCAAATACTGCTATTATAATGTATCATAAAACGGCAAAATGGAGAAACAGGAATTGCAGGGGAAAGTCTATTATTCATGATGCTTGTTACTTCAGCATGCGGCTGTCAATAAATTTAACGATTACATGTAAATACAAATGGTACAAAATCAGGGTGGTTCAATAATAAAAAAATCGGACATTCATAAAAGGAATGTCCGATTAATTTGTTTTCCTGCTTTATTTTAAAGCAATTATTTGGCTGCAGGTGCAGGTGCAGGTGCGGGTACTGCTGTAGCCGCGGGTGCGGGCACTGCTGTAGCTGCGGGTGCGGGTGCTTCAACTGTAGGAGCTGGTGCAGTCTCTTCAGCTTTTTTGCAGCCTACGACTGCAATGGATAAAGAAGCAACAAATAGCATAGCAACAAAAATAGCAAATATTTTTTTCATCAACCGTGAACCTCCTTTCAAAGATTTAGGAACTTGGTTTTATTTTCCAAGCCTTTGTATTTCAGAGAAGCTATACGTCATTGAGGATTTTGTCAAGAACCAAAAGTATAAGAATTGCAATATAGAAAAAATAGCAAAAATCAGTTCAACAAAATCTGTGCTTGACAAACAACCTCTTTTTGTGGCTGAATAAACAATCATTAACGGTTCCACCTAAATCTAATGCCTGTTGGAGATTACTCTCGGCAGGCATTTTTCTTATTTGTTTATAACTAAATATAATCATAACCCCTAAAACATTTTAAGCTTGTGACATTAACCCTCAAGTCTCTATCGGGCCGGCCGGATTGAATGGTAAGGCAGCGGCATTTCTAAATATTTACTGTTTTGTTTCCTTATCTTCCTGAATTATTGATGAATGCAAAGGCGATTTTCCTGTCCTGATATGAATCGCCTTAAAAGGCATCAGGGAAGAATGGCGAATGCTCTGGCCGGGGCTCCCGTTCCGCCTTTAATCAACATGGGAATAACATAGAGCATTGCTCCTTTGACGGGAAGCTTGTCCAAATTGGCGATATTCTCCAGCCCCAGTTTATTGGCGCCGCAAATGATGCGGTGAACCTGAAAATCCTGTGATTTGCCGTAATCGATGCTGGGTGTATCAATGGCGATCCCCTTGATTTTTCGTTCCTTTGTCAGGAACTCCGCAGATTCCGGGGAAAAAGCCGGAAAACTCAATTCAGAAAGCGCGGCCAGACCTGTCTTATCCGTTCCCAGAACACGTTTCCGATCCGGATAAAATCGCGTGCCGATTCCTGTGTACATAATCACCCAGGCCCCGGCCGGAATCCGCCCATGCTTCTGCTCCCATTTTTTTACATCATCAACGGAAAGGAGGTAATCCCGGTTGCGGACGCATTGTGATGTCACGTCGATCTTTACCGCGGGGCCGATCCACTCCTCAATAGGAATCTGGTCCATCGTGCGCCCGTTTTCCGCAAAGTGCAGCGGCGCGTCGGCATGGGTTCCACCGTGTTCCGAGGCGGAATAAAAGTTGGCGGCATACCAGTAGCCCCGTTCTGTCATCCCTCTGAATTCGACGGTTAATTTAAAGGACGAGGCGTTCGGCCAGTAAATTGTGTTTTCATCATAAGCATAGGTCATGTCCAGAATCTTATCTTTATTTCCGGCAGCATGTCCGGACAGGATTGCACTCATAACCACTGCCGTTACCCATACCGCCATGAAGAATATTTTTTTAATTTTCATAATTGCTTATTCTCCTCGTGCCTGCGGCGGGCGCTATTTTTGATTCCGGCAAATGTCATATAAAAGATTACATTTTTGTTCGCAAGCTTGTTTCATGCCAATGGTCGACGGACAATTAAATGTGCATTTTGTTTGATCTAATTTGCATTTCGCATCGGTGCATGACTGACATAATATCGCCATTGCCGCCAACAATACCATTCCCATTACTTTACAGACGCCATGACGCATAGTTACCCTCCTTGATTACTTGTGCGTGAAATATAAAAAAGTTCCGTTTGCATGTCTATTATTTTTAAAGTAATTATTAGTGATGGAAATATAGCATGAACGGGATATAATATAAACACTCTCTTTCAGGACTGGACCATACTGATCTTCATGAAAATGTAAACAGAAACGGCGGTGATGAAATGAAAAATGTCTTTACCGATATTCCTGATAATTTAAAGGACGAGCAAGTTCAAACGCTTCTTCAAACAGATGATTTCCATGTGGAAAGAATTGTTTCCCATGGTCATTGTTCTCCGGAAGGTTTCTGGTATGATCAGGAGGAAAACGAATGGGTAATCGTGTTGAAAGGCAGCGCCGGCCTGCGTTTTGGGGATCAAGACGGCATCTTTGTTTTGAATCCCGGTGATTACCTGCATATTGATCGACACCGGAAACATCGTGTGGAATGGACAGATCCCGGGCAGAACACCATCTGGCTGGCTGTTCATTATAAAGATCCTTGAGAACAGGAGATCATTCTTTTGCACTACCGGAATATTTATATGAATGGCCTGTCAGGCGCCTTGCGCCTGATACGTCTAAAACTTTTAATAAAAAAGGAGACCCTATGTCGCTTTTTAATATTGATCAAATAAAATGTAAACGGGACGGCATCTGTGCTGCGGAATGTCCGGCGAAGATCATTGTCCAGGATGATAAGAAATCCTTCCCGTCTCTGATTGAAGATGGCGAAGAATTCTGCATCAACTGCGGACACTGCGCGGCGGTGTGTCCTTATGGGGCGCTGACGCTGTCCACAATGCCCCTGTCCGCCTGTCCGCCCATTCAAAAAAACATTCTTCCCGACGCTGACGCATTGAAGCAGCTTCTTCGCGCACGGCGTTCCATCCGCGAGTATAAAGGAAAAGTCGTCTCCCGTAAACTCCTGGCCGAGTTAATCGATACGGCGCGATATGCTCCCACCGCCAGCAACGCGCAACAGGTGCAATGGACTGTTTTTCAGAATCCCGAAGATGTCCGCAAACTGGCTGGGATGGTTGTTGATTTCACGAAAATGATCCTTCCCGTTATGACGGACGTGGAAAGAGCAAAGCGTATGCAACGGCTTGTCGATGCCTGGGCTGATGGTAAAGATCGCGTTATGCGGGGAGCGCCGCATTTAATTATAGTTCATTGCCCTGCCGATCTGCCTTTTACCGCGACGGATTGCGCAATAGCGCTGACCTATCTGGAACTTTATGCCTATTCTAAAGGTCTGGGAACCTGCTGGGCCGGCTATTTCACAGCAGCGGCCGGTATGCACGAACCCTTGATCAAAGCATTGGATTTGCCCGCGGGCCACAAATGCTTTGGAGCGGTGATGGTGGGATATCCCAAGTACAGTTATCACCGGATCCCCCTTCGCAACGAGCCGCTTATTACATGGCGATGATTGCAGAAAGACCCGGCAAATCATGACATAATCCGCTACTTGACATGACCGCCTGTTTTGATGCATAACGCGCGCAGATCGGGTATATTTTTAATTCAATCCATCATCCGGAGACAGTAAAAAGGAGTAGAAGAAAATTTTGATTTCTCATGAACTTTCTTTTTGTAGACGCCAGTGGACGATCTCCGTCTTCGGACTTATGCTGGCTATAATCCTGACCTCAACCGCTTTTGCCCAGGAAAATATCGTCACTTATCCTCCATTGCCTGCGGGCTACAGTTCCATCCGGGTCTTCGACAGCCAGGGGCGGTTCGTGGGACGGGTTCTGCCCGCCAAACGTTACTCGGTAGGCATCGACCAAATTCCGGTTTTTCTGCAAAAAGCTCTCATCGCCATCGAGGATGCCCGTTTCTACGAACATAGCGGAATCGATGTACGCGGGATCGCCCGGGCCATGGTAAAGGATGTGATCAAAGGGCGAATGGCCGAAGGCGGTTCGACCATCACCCAACAGCTCATCAAAAACAGGTATTTTCACGGAGAGAAGACTATCGAAAGAAAGGTAAAGGAAGGAATCCTGGCCAGGGAATATGAACAAAAATATTCGAAGAAGCAGATTTTGGAGATGTATTTCAATGAAGTTTATTTCGGTAATGGGGCCTGGGGCATTGTCCAGGCCGCCCGTCTCTATTTTGACAAGGCCCCCCAGGAATTGAACGAAATCGAATGCGTTCTTCTGGCCGCCACTCCCAAGGCCCCGGCCCGCTACAATCCCTCAGGCGACCCGGCACGGGTCGGCCAGCGCAAAAACCTGATTCTGAAACGAATGTTGAATCTGAAAATGATCAGCGCCCGCAAGGAGAAAATGCTTTCGTCGCGTCGCGGCACCGTAATGAAAACAGGAGAAGCGCCGTCTTATCTGGCCCATGTACGCTATAAACTGATCGAGCTCTACGGACCGGAAATCGTCGAGCAGGGCGGACTGGACGTTATCACGGCCATGGATTTGCCGATGCAGCGGCTGGCTGAGAATACCCTGCGGGAGAGCGTCCGGCGCATTTCCCCTCAGCTCCAGGGCGCCCTGATAGCCCTCGATCCGAATACGGGTGACATCCTTGCCTCTGTGGGCGGAATTGATGTCGCTCAGAATTTCTATGACCGGACTTTCTTCGCCAAACGGCAACCGGGCTCGGCCATCAAACCTCTGATCTATGCTGCTGCTCTGGAAAAAGGTTTTACCGCAGGCACGATTTTAAATGATACGCCCGTGGCCTACGACCGCGGAAACAATGAAAAATGGACACCCAAAAACTATGAAAAAGAACAATACGGGAATTTGAGCCTGCGGCAGGCTCTGGCCCATTCCAACAATATCGTCTCCGTGAAAATCCTCGACGCGATCGGCGTCCCCTATTTTGTCGACTTTGCCGCTAAAATGGGATTGCCTCTGCGCAGCCCCAATGATCTTTCTCTGGCTCTGGGATCCGAGGAAGTTACGCTGCACGACCTCGTCTCCGTCTATACTCCGCTGGCCAACGGCGGCCTGCGGTCCCAATCCAGAATTATTCTCCGCATCTATAATCGCAATAGCCAGGTCTGGACGGAAACGCCGCAGTCCACCGTTTCGGTTCTCTCCCCGGCCACTGCTTTTGTAACAACTCAGATGATGAAGGACGTCCTCACCTACGGCACCGCCAAAACGCTGAAAAGTTTTGCACTGAAACGGCCGGCCGCCGGGAAAACGGGCACGACGGATGATTACCGGGATGCCTGGTTTATCGGCTATACGCCGCAGATTATCGCTGGCGTATGGGTTGGCTATGATCAGCCCAGACCCGGAGGGCCGGGCTTTACGGGAGGGGCTATCTGCGCCCCTATTTGGGAACGCTTCATGCGCGGAGCTCTCGCGGGTAAACCCTCTGTCGACTTCCTGATGCCGGATACGGTTGTATCCGTTCTGATCGATCCTACGACAAATGAACTGGCGACTCCTCTTTGCCCCATCAAACGGAAAGAATTTTACATAAAAAACACTCAGCCGACAAAGCCCTGCGGAAAACATGGAGGCGTCGCTATCGAACCGCCCGCCCCATCTCTACTTATGCCTTAAGCCATGGGAAGATCTGACCGGTTTTACTATATTTTAAATTTCGAACCAGTTTCTGAACTGTTTGATTTTATCGGCCTTCTCGGAATCTGATAATTTTTTATAGCATGGCGCGATGCGTATTGAGATGTCCTTGCCGTTGCCCCACGGCCACCAGGCACAATAAATAAAGATTTCCCGGTTCGGATCCGAGGTAAGAAGCAGCTGTCCCGCCCTGAGTTTACCGAGACGATTGCCGATGTTCTGAACGATATCAGGCGCCGTACCGATATTCGAGCTGTTCCATGCATTGCTCAGATATCGATCCAGAATTGTGCGAATGCTGTCTTTATTATCGGCTCGAAACTCAGCCAGAACCGTTTCAAAGCGGCTGTCCCATTGCCACGACAAAACACCTTTAAACGCCTTTAAGAGTTCTTTACAATCGTTTTCCACTTCTGATTTATCAGGGTCGTGCATATCTTTTACACCTTACAGGAAATGCAAATATTTATTTTGATCTTATGACTTATACGCCAAGGGTTTTCTCAAACTCATTTGCCAACGTATATCAATTCCATGAAATTAAAAAGGGAAAACAAAAAAAATTAAGCGGGCAATTTTTATAAAAACGTTTTAAATGAAAACAATGAGTATTTAAACTGTATTTTATGAAATGATTTGCCTATAATGTTGATGAGTTTTCATTTTGCAGGTGGAGAAAATTTAAATGCCGATCCAAATCATTCCAATTAATAAACTCAGTTCCAAAGCCTTAAAAGGGGTTATAGAAGAATTTATCTCCAGAGGCGGGACGGATTATGGCTCCATTGAGGCTTCTCTGGAGACAAAATTCAAACAGGTAAAATATAAACTTGAGAACGGATCGGCCGTTCTTGTTTTCGATGACGAGACGGAAACGACCAATATATTCTTGGCGGATGACCCTATTTTAAAAAAGCTTGATACAATTTCCGGGTGATAAACCATTAAATGTCTTACGAAAAGAGGTGTGCCACGGCAAAAGTTATATTTCTGGTCGATATGAATGCCTTTTTTATAAGCTGTGAGATGACAAGAAATCATGCTCTTAACGGGATTCCTGCCGCTGTTGCCGGTGATCCTCAAAAGCGTTCAGGCATCATTCTTGCCGCAAATTATGAAGCAAGATCACGCGGAGTCAAAACGACGATGGTTCTTCATGAAGCTCTTAAACTTTGCCCCAAACTTATTCTGGTGCCGCCGGATCATCATTTCTATCATCAAAAATCAGAAGAGGTCATGGACTTACTTTCCAACTACACTCCGGTGCTGGAACAAAACAGCATTGATGAGGCATGGCTTGATATGACGGGATGCGAAGGACTTTTCGGCAATCCTCTCACAGCCGCAAAACGGATCATGAATGAAATCAAAGACCGGCTTGGGCTTTGGTGCTCCATTGGAATTGCCCCAAACAAGTTCCTGGCTAAAATGGCCGCGGAAATGAAAAAGCCTCTCGGTATCACGGAACTGTGGGAACAGGATATTCCCCAAAAACTCTGGCCGCTTCCGGTGAAAGAAATGTATGGCATTGGCGCTAAAACGGCTGAAAAGCTCAATCGCCTGGGAATCAGAACGATCCGTGATCTGGCGGAATCTGATCTAAACCGCATCGTCAAAACTTTCGGGAAAGGCGGGAATGAAATGCATCAACATGCATGGGGGATCGACAATTCTCCTGTTCTTGCCCATACGGATGACGAGATGAAGTCCATCGGACGATCAACGACACTGCCGGAAGATATATCCGATATGGAAAAAGCAAAGTTAGTTTTGATGGAGCTTGCCGATGATGTCGGCATGACCGCCAGAAGTCATGGCAAAAAAGGCCGTTTTGTTCACATCACCCTGAAATACTCTGATTTTCAAATTGTCACTAAGCAGACAACCATTCCTCCAACCTTTACCACTAAGGAAATATACCGGGCCGGCAGCAGTCTGCTTACAAAAAACTGGAATAGGTTCCATCCGGTCAGGTTGATCGGAATAAGTCTCTCAGGATTTGATGAAGACGGCTCTTTGAATCAGATGTCGCTTTTTGATCAGATGGAAGGCGATGTTCAAAAAGATAAAATTAAAGAAATTGACAAGGCGATGGACAAAATTAGAAACAAGCACGGCGCGGAAACAATAACCTTTGCCACCTTGGTTAAAAAAGAAAAATGAGTTCGCGGTCGTCTGAATCAAACGGTTCGGGTTACCGCAAAATGTCTCCGATCCAAAAGAGATTTAAAATAAACACCCATAATCTTTCAGGCTTCGATTCTTAGTCTGGCATCCAGAGCCACAACGCCGGATCCGTCGGCAAGAACACGGACGGGGTTGATATCCAGTTCCCTGATATCGGGGAATTGATGCAGAAGATGGGTCACCCGCTCGATCATTGCCACATAGCCGGAAATGTCACTCGCGCCCTTTCCTCTGGCGCCCTGCAGGATTTTAAACGATTTCAACTTTCGGACTTTGTCTTCAATTTCACGTGTTCCCGCCGGACACAGGACATTGGCTGTATCCTGGAAGACCTCGATGTAAATGCCGCCATAACCGAAAAATACGACCGGGCCGAATGAGGCGTCAAACTGCCCGCCGATGAACATGTCATAGCCTTCACCCGCCTGTTTCATGACACGCACACCTTCAAATTTGGCATCGGCTTTATAGCGATAAAGATTATTCCTGATGTTTTTAAAAGCGCTGCGAACGTCATTAACATTCTGAATATCCGTTATGACACCGCCGGCCTCGGATTTATGAATGGCATCCGGCGAGACGATTTTCATTACCACCGGATAACCGATACGGTCCGCTGCCGCTACGGCCTCGTCAGTGTCTCCGGCGATAACGGATTCGGCAACAGCAATGCCGAAGTGATGAAGCAGTTCCAGCGTTTCCTCGCCTTTGACGCCTGTGTTGCCCTTAACCCAGGTCTTCGCAGCTTTCATGTCAATGCCCGCAGGCAAAGTATAAACGGGTGAACCTTCCGCTTTTTTGGCATAATAATCGTACTGCTTTTTAAAAGCGCGGATCATCTCAGTCGCATTGTTGAAAATGGGGATATCGAGATTCTGCTTGATCCGGGAAATGGTCGAAGAAAGACCGAAGAGGCAGATTCCCAATGGTTTCCCCGACGAAAGAATCGTTCCCGTAACTTCTTTGGAGAGGTCCGTATGGAACATCTGGTAAAAGACGTCTTCACCCCGCGGCATTTCCGGCCACTGCGTGACGTACACAGCGCCGTCGACATTGTCGTTGTGCATGACGGAGTAGAAAATGTTGGGATAGGCCTTGGCGTCATAGATGTCGCCCATATCGAGAGGATTGGAAAAATTAATGACTCCGGCGTTGGAGGAATTCTGGAGTTCGTCATAAAAAGCAGCGCCGGGATCGGCAAACTCAAAGCCCGCCTCCTCACAGAGATCCGCCATCATGACCGTGAATCCGCCGGCGGGAGACATAATCATGATCCGTTTCCCCCGCATGGGGGGCAGATCAAAGACCTTGGCCAGAGAGATAAAATCGTTGAAATTATAAATACGGGTAATGCCCGCCCGTTCGAAAGCCGCGTCAATAATCGCTTCGTTATTCGAAATGGCCGCTGTGTGGCTCATGGCCGCCTTCTTGCCGGCGTCCGTCGTGTTCGATTTCAGGATAATGACGGGCTTGTCGATCCGGGATACAGCCTCGATGAGACGGTCTCCCCGCGGGATGCTCTCCAGATACAAACCGATAACTCTGGTCTCCGGATCACGGCCGAAATATTCCAGAAAGTCGACCTCATCCAAATCCAGTTTGTTGCCTATGCTGGCGAATTTAGCCATGCCGACATTTTCATCGGTCATGAGATTCCACAGCATAAGGCCGACACCGCCGCTCTGGGTGATAATCGACAGCCCCCCTTTCGGCGGGCTGAATGAAGGAACGAAGGGAAGACACAGCCCGTTGGCCGTGTTGGCGACAGTCACCCCATTGGGCCCGACAAAACGGATGCCGTATTGTCTGGCTTTCTGCAAAACCAGGTCGGAGAGTTTTCGTCCTTCTTCTCCTGTCTCATTAAATCCTCCGGAGGGAATGGCCATCCATTTGACACCGGCCCTTCCGCAGGAATCGATGATGTCGGGCATGAAGCGCGCGGGAACCAGAACAAAAACAAGATCCGGGATCACCGGCAATTCTCCGACGTCCTTATACATCTTGATACCGTCCACGTGAAGGTCGTTGGAACGCGGGTTGATGCCGAAAATACGTCCTATATAACCCCAACGAATAAGGTTTTCCAGAACAAGGCGCGGGATATTGTTGGGTCTTGATGACAAGCCGATGATGGCAATGGATTCAGGGTAGAACAGCTTCTTCACGATAACCTCCAGAATAAAAATATTGATTGTCAGGAATTCGCATTCTGGTCTGGAAATTATAGGTAAACCCCCAGGGTATGTCAATGAAATCTTAGCCGCGATTTGATTCTTTGTCGGACAAATTCCGTCATGTTATTTGGGTTTGTTCCGACATATAAATAAGTCCTCAGCCGATATAATTTTGAAAATATTTATGTTAAAATGCCGCATTGGAGAGATGAAAATGCCACGTGCTTTTAATGAAAATTATCCGGCGGAATATGAAAGCCGGCTGACGCTTAAGAATGGACGAACGGTCTTCATCAGGCCTATTAAGCCGACGGATGAATATCTTATCGTGGATTTATTCAACAAGCTTGATGATGATTCCAAATATATGCGTTTTTTGATGCCCCTGAATACCCTTCCTGAAGATCTGCTTTTTCGATCAACACACATCGATTACAATAATAATTTTGCTCTGATCGCTTTGATATGTGAAGATGAGAAAGATTCCATTATTGCTTCGTGTCGTTACGGTTATGATCCTAAAGATAATGTTACGGACTTTGCTATTGTTGTCCGTGATGACTGGCAGCGTAACGGCTTGGGCAAATCCCTGCTGGAAAAAATATTTACCATCGGCAAGGAACACGGAATTTCCCATTTCATGTCCGTCATTGATTCAACAAACAGTATTATCAAGCATACTCTCAGAGAACTCGGTTATACGGTGAAGTATTCATATAGAAATGGTTCCACGCTGGTTGAAGTGTTCGTCTGAAAGACGCACGAGGATCTATCGCTCCATCGCAGGTTTCTATTTTAACTTCATCCATCGCCGCATGAACAAATTTCTAAGGTGCACTTTTATTTTATATCCACTTGAGGATTCCTGCAAACACGATCAGAGCAATGGCGTTAACAGCAAACAGAGAACCGATGAAAAGTTTTTGCGCCCGGGGTTCCCAGTCATGCACGTAACAAGCGGCCGCGAAAAAGGGAATGTAAACCGTTACAAAAACGGGAAAAGCGCCCCACCAGCCGTAGACCCAGACAAATGCCGGTGTCTTGACCAGGAATATTTCCAGAATGGAGGCAAAAGCCGCATTGGTGATTGAAAAGAACAAGCGGTTATTGATGCCCATGATTTTCAGCGTGGGATCTTTCGGCATCAGCTTGCAAACAACTATTCCGGCGATAGAGAACATCAGACTGATTTCGATTCCGACACCCACCATGATCTCAAAGGCGGTTCCGTAAGGCACCGTCCACAGAGCATGGCCGGAAAAATGCTGTATTAAGGCATTTACGATTTCGACAAACCAGTGGACCATGTAAAGCGCCAGCCCACCGGCGATAACACGGAAATTGCCCTTTTCGTATTCGTTGGCATAGATGTAAAGGACAATCACCAGGAGAGGAATAACATACCACTGAAAGGTGGCACCGCTTCTCAAAATGTTTAATGCCTGCGCCGTCGCTTCCGGATTGTTCAAGTTCATCGCAATATCTCCTTTCTTTAATTCAGAATAATAATTAACAGAAAATAGATTTCCGGAGCCTTATAAAAAACATATGACTCCAATGGATAGCTCGACATTCACGTGGAATGTTCTACCATATGTTCAGTCGGAATTCTACGGCATTTAATGATTATCATTTCAGAAATTTCATACCCTGTTTTATTTTCCAATGATTTTATCTACAAATTTCATGATTTCTTCTTGCCAGTTTTTATTAAAAACGCTAGTATTTCCCCGAATCAAAAATATTTCTTTTAAACATTGAACACTTAGTAATTATCAATTTCAAATTTGTTTTGTTTAATTCAACGGGATGGAGAATATTTATGAGTAACGACTTACAAAAAAATACGACGCAGGGAAAAATCAACGCCTTTGATAAAAACAGCCGGGCCTTAAAATCCATGGGTGGTGAAAAACAAATCAAGAAACAGCATGATGCCAATAAACTTACGGCGCGTGAAAGACTGGATTTGTTTTTTGATAAAGACACTTTTCAGGAAGCTCAACTTTTTGTTCAGCATCGTTCGACCCTCTTCGGTCTGGATAAAAAAGAAATACCCGCGGATGGTGTTATCACAGGATTCGGCAAGGTAAACGGACGTGTTGTTTTTGCAGTGGCTCAGGATTTTACCAGTTCCGGCGGCAGTCTCGGTGAAATGCACGCAAAGAAAATATGGAAAGTGATGGATATGGCTATTGCCGCGCAGAAACCTTTTGTCGCCCTCAACGATTCGGGCGGCGCTCGCATTCAGGAGGGCGTCCCCTCGCTGGAAGGCTATGGCGGAATTTTCTACCGCAACACAACCGCTTCCGGTTATATTCCGCAGATCACAGCCATTATGGGGCCGACAGCCGGCGGCGCCGTATATTCCCCTGCTCTTGCCGACTGGGTTTTTATGGTTAAAAACAGCAGCTATATGTATATCACCGGTCCCGATGTCATTAAGGCTGTCATCGGGGAAGAAGTTTCGCATGATGACCTGGGCGGCGCTTTGGCGCATGCCGCGAAAAGCGGCGTTTGTCATGTCGTTGCCGAAACCGATGCCGACTGTATAGAAAAAATCAAGCAACTGCTTGCCTATCTGCCGGATAGCTGCCACTCTGCCCTGCCCTTGTTGGAATGTACAGACGGCGCGGAAAGAATTTGCACGGAACTTGATGCGATGATTCCCGATAAAGGCAACCGGGCCTACGACATGAAAAAGATCATTAAGTCGGTAGCCGACCATAACGAAATGTTTGAACTGCTGGAACTCTGGGCTCAAAATATCATTGTTGCATTTATCCGCATCTTGGGAAAACCGGTGGGCGTCATTGCCAATAATCCCCGTTTTGCCGCGGGCGTTCTGGATGTCAACGCTTCCGATAAAGCTTCCCGCTTTATCCGCTTCTGCGACGCTTTTAATATCCCTCTTGTGACTTTCACGGATGTTCCCGGTTATATGCCGGGCACGAATCAGGAATGGGCGGGCATCATCCGCCACGGCGCCAAACTTCTTCACGCTTATTCGGAAGCGACTGTGCCGAAAATAACCGTCATCACCCGCAAAGCCTACGGCGGAGCTTATATCGGCATGTGCAGTAAACAACTGGGTGCGGATTACGTCATGGCCTGGCCGACAGCCGAGATCGCCGTCATGGGCGCGGAAGGCGCCTGCAACATCATCTATCGCAATGAAATAAAAGCCGCTGATGATCCGGCAGTCCAAAGAGCGGAACTTGTCGCCGCCTATGAAGATAAATTCAATAATCCCTATTTCGCGGCATCCATGGGCATCATCGATGAAATCATCGCTCCGCGTGATACGAGAAAAAGAATCATTGCCCTCTTAGAATCGCTGAAAGATAAAAAAGAAACAAGACTGTCAAAGAAGCACAGCAATATACCGCTTTAGGATCAGAAAGATTTTCTTAATCACCTGTCATGATTTCAGGAGGGGTATTTATGAAAAAAGTTTTTGGCGCAGTTGTTTTTATACTATTATTGCTGGTTGCTTATTTAACGCTCTGGCCGGTGCCGATTAAACCCGTTCAATGGATTCCGCCTGTATCTCCCGGATACACAGGGCCGCATGCTGTAAATACGAAGCTCACTGATCTTAAAATTATTTCTCTGGGAGCGGAAGAAGGACCGGAGCAAATTGCCGTCGGTAAAGACGGCAAGCTTTACACCACGGTCGCCAGCCGCAAAATATTGCGGATGAACCAGGATGGCTCACAGCAGGAAGTATTCGCAATTACCGGCGGCCGTGTTCTGGGCTTTGATTTTGACGCTCAGGGAAACATCATTGCCGCCGATGTTGATAACGGCCTTGTTTCCGTTACCCCGGATAAAAGAATAACCGTCCTGACCCATCAAGTAAACGGTGATCCTATTCGCTATGCCGACGCGGTGGTCGTGGCTAAATCCGGAAAAATATATTTTAGTGACGCTTCCACGCGTTTCGCGCCCAAAGATTGGGGAGGAACATTCCAGGCGAGCATACTGGATATTCTGGAACAGAGATCAACCGGACGTATTTTAGAATACGATCCGGCAACCCGGATAACCCGCATCGTGGCAAAAGGATTCAGTTTCGCCAACGGGATAGCCCTGAGCAATGATGAGACATGGCTTTTTGTCAATGAAACGGGCAAATATCGTATCTGGAAGATTTCCGTAAACTTAAAAGATCTGGATATTTCTCATCCAAGCATGTCAGCCGTAGTGTTTCTTGAAAACCTGCCTGGATATCCCGACAACCTGATGCGCGGTCTCGATGGAAAAATCTGGCTGGGATTTGCTAAACCGCGCAATCCTGTGATTGATAAGATGACTCTGACTTCCACGCCTTTTATGCGCAAACTGATCATGCGCCTGCCCCGTTTTATGTGGCCGGTTCCGAAACCGTACGGTCATGTGATGGCTTTTACGGAAGACGGCAAGGTGGTTGCCGATTTGCAGGACCCCAGCGGCACTTATCCGGAAACGACTGGCGTAACGGAAACCACCGGCAGGCTCTACATTCAGAGCCTGCACGCCAGGGGAATAGGCTGGCTGGCTAAATGATAATTTTTAAAAATGATCATTAACTGACGCTTTGGGGTGAAGGTGTACAACATTCTTACGGATGCCGTTGTCGGGGCACATTTCTTATTTATTGTGTTTGTTGTCTGCGGCGGTTTGCTGGTAATCCGTTGGCCTCGCATGGCGCTGGTGCACCTGCCGTCGGCAATATGGGGGGCTGCCGTGGAAATTTTTTCCTGGGTTTGTCCTTTAACTCCGCTGGAAAATTATTTTCGCAATCTTGCGGGAGGCAGTTCATATAGCGGAGACTTTATACTCCGATACTTAATCCCGGTCATCTACCCTGAGAACCTGACATCCGCCATCCAACAAGTTCTCGGTGCAATGGTCATCTTTATAAATATCATTGTTTACATCATTGCATACGTGAAGAACGATCCCAGGCAAACACGAATAAAATGAACTGGAAATTGCCTGCCGTCAGCACATAACACCACAAAATTCATGAGAAATAATAATTGACATCCAGGCATAACTTCCCTATATTTCCCGAGCTGGCACTGCCATTAAATTATTGTTTCGTGATAATCATGATTTATCTTGATATAAAATTAAACTCCATAGCTCACGATAGCCGGTATGGAGTCTTTTATAAAATTAATGACTTAGAGGTGGCTCAATGATGGGGAATGGTGATTACTTAAAAATTAACGAACCGAATATCGTACATGAAAACATCGATGGTGAAACGGTGATTTTAAATCTGGATTCGGGCAATTATTATAGTGTCGTTAATGTCGGAGCTGATATCTGGACCTATATCGAAAAAGGCGTTCCCGTAAGCGAGATTCTACCGCTGATCCGCAACAATTATGAATGCTCGCCGGGAGACGAGGAAAACGCGGTGAACTCATTTATCACACAACTCAAGCAGGAAGGTTTGGTCATTGCCGTTGAGGGTAAATCGGACGATTCGCTTTTGCCGCAAAACTGGAAGGATCAAATTACGGTAAAATCCAGCAAGGCTGCTTTTGATATTCCTGTTTTGAGTAAGTATACGGACATGAAGGATTTGCTGCTTTTAGACCCTATCCATGAAGTGGATGCAACAGGATGGCCATCAATCAAGCCTTCAGAATGAACGGGCAGCGGCAATTTCTTAAACTTTATGAATACGATTAATCCCGGATATTGTGACTTAGCAACCCCCCATCAGGAACTTCTTCTCAAAGCGGCTTTGCTTTCGGGCCAGGAGTCGATTACAGCCTGGAGAAATTGGCAGGATTCGGCTGACTGGGAGGGATACCTTGAGCCGGGATCTTTCCGTTTACTCCCTCTGCTTTATACCAACCTGCAGAAGCAGGACGTGAGTGATCCCGCCATGGGAAAACTTAAGGGGATTTATCGCCAGGCTTGGAGTAAAAATCAAACCCTGTTTCATGAGATGGCTAAAGTTGTCGATGTTCTGCAACAGGCAGGCATTAAAACAATGCTTCTCAAAGGGGCTTCTTTATCACTGCTTTACTATAAGAACAACGGAGCCCGGCCTATGGCCGACATCGATGTCCTAGTTCCCTTAAAACAAGCTCGCCTCACGACCGAATTACTACAAAAGGCAGGATGGACATCATCTGTTCCTTTATCTGAACAGGACATAACTTACGGCCATGCCATTCAGTTGAGTAATCACCAAGGAAAAGAATTCGATCTTCATTGGCGGCCGTTTAACGGTTGCCGGGATGAGTATGAAAAAGATTTCTGGGATAACGCTCTGCCGGTAAAGATGGCAAACATTCATTCTTTAGCACCCAATCCCACGGATATGTTATTTCATGTAATTATTCACGGCGTTGTCTGGAATCCGGTCCCTCCGATCCGCTGGATCGCCGACGCGTTAACACTGATCAATTCGGCGGATTTTAAAATCGATTGGCAACGATTAATTGGCCTGGCCCGGAAACATCACTTATGCCTGCGCTTGAAAACAGGGCTGCAATATTTACAAGAGAAGTTTAGCGCCCCGATTCCACCCGATGTCATGATGACCATCATCAATCTTCGGGTATCCTACCTGGAAAAGATTGAATACCGTTTTATGATCGGCAGCCGGGAAACTGAAAACAGCGGCCCCTATGCCGCGTTCTGCTGTCATCTTTGCCGGTTTCGCAGGCTCAACGCCGGAAGAGGAGTTGTTTCCGTCTTTACATTTTCCCGGTCTTTGCAATGGAGATTAAATGCCCGTCATTCAGGTGATCTCTTATACAAAGGGATACGAATCGCCGCTAACATGTTTGTGGCAAAGCCTTTGCAAGTGCGCCACCGATGATGTCTTTGAAAAATTTATTGCTGATGAAAAAGGACCATTTTGATGTACAAGCCGCAAAAAAGCGAAATCGAACAGCAGGTCTTCTTTAAGAAGAGTTATGACAAATTTATCCAGGCAAAAGACACCGCAGGTGAAATCAATTATTATTACCGGATAGGCCCTACGACGGTTTGTCTGAAATTCGCGGGAGACCGGCTTGTTCCCTATCTGACCCGTGCATTGGAGCATCTGCGCCTGCCGGATTCTTCAATTCCGGATTTTACAATTTGTATCTGGGACAGTGACTCTACCCATGTGGAAATGATTCCTCCTCCCTGTACCAAGGATTGCTTTACCGACCGCGGCGACATTTGGGGATTTAACAGCCGGAGAATAAAAGCTGCTTTTCACTGGATTGAATGCTCTGTTAATCTTGCGGACCTGGAGAAAAACATAGGCATTTACTGGGTCCAGACATCCGAGACATTGCCCTACTGGGTTCTTGCCTCTCCGCTCAGAACGCTCTTTCACTGGTGGATGGAGAAAAACAGCTGCCAGCTGCTGCACGCTGCCGCTGTAGGCACGGAGCAGGGAGCCGTCCTGATCACAGGGAAAGGCGGAGTCGGTAAATCAACAGCGGCACTATCCTGTTTGCAGGCGGGTCTTTTCTATGTCGCCGATGACTACGTTATCACCGAACTGGACCCGGCGCCAAAAGTTGTCAGTCTGTACAGTACGGCAAAGTTGAATGCCGATCATGTGGTTAACTTCCCCGGTCTGTCCCGGTTTATCAATAACATGGAGAAACTGGACCAGGAAAAGGCGGTTCTTTTTCTTAATCCTGAACTCAGTCAAAGATTAAAGATTGAAATGCCTCTTCGGGCCATATTAACGCCTCAAATTGCTGACCATTCTGAATCAGTCATTAAACCGGTTTCCCGCTGGGATATCCAGCGGGCGATGTCATTTACGACCATGTCTCAGTTGCCGTACGTCGGTCTCCACACGCATGCTTACATCAGTAAACTGGTGTCGTCTCTTCCCCATTATATTCTCGAGGCGGGAAAGGATTTTACCGGCATTCCGGCAGCGATATCAGATTTTTTGTCCGGTCTGGACAACGACGTGCCTTTGCAAAATGTTAATCCCTGGAACTCCCGCCGGAAAGACGAAAGGCCATTGGTCAGTGTCATCATTCCTGTTTTCAATGGTGAACATTTTATTCAAGAAGCCGTCGACAATGTTTTGTCGCAAAAATATCCGGCGCTGGAAATGATTATCATCAATGACGGTTCAACAGACGGCACGGATGCGGCCATCAAGAATCTTCCCGCCGATATCCGCTATTTCACCCAGGACAACAACGGACCTGCCGCCGCGCGCAATAAAGGCATTCGCGACGCATCAGGAGAATTTATAGTATTTTTGGATGCGGATGATCTATGGCCCGAGAATAACCTGAATATTATGGTTGATGAAATGCTGAGAAACCCTGACATGGAGGTTATCCGCGGATACGCGCAACTCATGGAGGTTAACAAAGCGAGCGGCCGTTATGAATATGTCGGCAATCCGAAAGAATCTTTTCCTCATTACATCGGAGCGGCTATCTACCGCAAATCAGCGTTCGAAAAAGTGGGTCTTTTCGATCCGGCGCTCCGATTCGGTGAGGATTCGGACTGGTTTATCCGCGCCGCAGAAATGAGTCTTCCTGTAAAACGACTGGAAGAAACATCCCTGTATGTCAGAAGGCACGGCGGCAATATGACGGAAGGAAGAAACATGCTGGAACTCAATGTCATGAAAGTTTTTAAGAAATCCCTCGAACGAAGACGAATGCGGGAATAGAATAAACCTTGAAACCCATCATCAGCGTCATTATACCCGTTTTTAACGGAGAGCACTATCTGGCCGAAGCCATAGAAAGCGTCCTTTCTCAAAAAGGCTTCTCCCTTGATATTATTGTTGTCGATGACGGATCTACCGACCGGACATCCCAAATCGTTCAGGAATACATTCCTTCTCTTCGTTACTTTTTTCAGGATAATGCCGGTTCCGGCGCGGCGCGCAACAAGGGGATTAAAGAAGCCCGCGGAGATTTTTTTTCTTTCCTTGATGCCGATGACATATGGTTGAGTAACAAATTGGACATCCAAATTCAGGCATTCCTTGCCGACGCTGAATTGGAGGCGGTATTCGGTCATGTGAAGCAATTTTTCAGTCCGGAACTGGATGAGGAGTTCAAAAGCCGGTTTTTCTGCGCGCCGGAAGCGTTGCCCGGCTGCCTGCCTGCCACCATGCTGATCAAACGCGACGCTTTTTTTCGCGTCGGGCTTTTTGATGAGAACTGGCGGGTCGGTGAGGAAGTTGCATGGATTTTACGGGCCCGGGAACTTCATATGAAGACCATCATGTTAACCGATCTAACTTACATGAGAAGGCTTCATAAAAATAATAAAGGCATCGTCAGCAGGCCTTTCATTAATGATCGCGTTAAAATTATAAAAGCGCATCTCGATGCAAAACGTAAAAAATAATAATTTGTCAAATGCGGGTCAGACGCATTAACGAAGGAGTTTGGATGAAGGGTTCCCTGATCACTGTCATTATCCCCGCGTACAATGCTGAAAAATATTTAGGTGAAGCCATTGAAAGCGTGCTGGCTCAGACGGACTTCAAACTTGATGTGGTCGTTGTGAATGATGGCTCTATCGACAACACGGCAAAGGTCATAAAGCATTTCGGATCTTCGGTCCGCTATTTTGACCAGGCAAACGCCGGCGCCGGAGCTGCCCGTAATCTGGGGATTACAAACGCGTACGGCGATTATTTTGCCTTTCTCGATGCGGACGATCTCTGGATGGAAGAAAAAATAAGGCGGCAGTGGACTGCATTTGAAAACGATCCCCACCTCGATGCAGCCTTTGGTTATATCCGGCAGTTTTACAGTCCGGAATTAACCCCGGAGGAGAAAAACAGGATTAATATTCCTTTTGAAATCATGCCCGGACATCATGCCGGCACGATGCTCATTAAGAAGAAATCTTTTTTGCGCGTTGGACTATTTAAGAATGAATTGCGAATCGGCGAATTTATTGACTGGCATGCCAGAGCCACTGAATCGAATCTGAAGACTATCATGCTGCCGGATGTTTTGATGAAGCGGCGCATTCACGTGACGAATATGGGAACTTACCTGCGCGATCAGCGATCAGGTTATGTTCACGCTTTAAAAGCGGCCTTGGACCGCCGTCGTGCCAAGGCGTAATTTTTTACAATCTTCTTTTTCTTAACCGGGGATTCATGATGTTATCGCCTGCGAGCAACAACAGACGAGATCTTTTATCAGGGAGCTCTCCTGATTCCATTGCCATCCAACTTACAACGCGATGCAATCTTCGTTGTAAAATGTGCAGGTTCTGGAAACTTCAGGCAAAAGATCCTCCCTATGAAAAGATTCTATCCCTGTTGGATGAGGCTTATGAACTGGGAGCAAGGCGCTTTGATCCTTACGGGACAGAGCTCTTCATGCGGGAGGATATGCCGGAAATCCTTGCCTATGCGGACCGAATTGGATTTCGTGAGATCTATGTCGTCTCCAACGGCCTTTTGTTAAATCGTCCGGGATTGATCGAGAAACTGGCGGCTATTAAAAGTCTGGTCATTATTGTTTCTGTCGATGGCCCCAAATCCATCCACGATGAATTACGGGGCAATGGCGTGTTTGACCGGGCAGTGGCAAATCTCCGGGAACTTGGGCGAATGGGAATAAAAAGGAGCATTGCCTCGATCATCATGCGCCCGACCATCGATCATCTGCAAAAAATTGTCGATCTGGCTTCCGAGTTAAAAATCGAAGTCATATCCATACAGCCCTTCTGTCTTGATTTAGCCCAGCCGGATTGCGATCATGCGGCATTTGAATTCAGACCGGATGAAAAAAAAATAGTCGCAAATAAATTAAAGGATCTTTTGAAATATGCCAGACAAAAGCACGTGATCATTTACACGGAAAACATAATGAAACACGTAGCCTCTTATCTTGTTGAAGGAACAAATCCCTTCCCTCCCCGCGGCTGTCATATTCCTTTGAAGACGCTGGTCGTGGATATTAATGGCAATGTTCATCCGTGTTTTGCCATCTCTAAAAACATGGGCAACGTAAACGAAATGAGCCTTTCTTCAATCTGGCTAAATGACATCCACAGAGAGCTTGCCATAGCGGCCATGGAAAAAAAATGCCCTGGATGCCTGCGGGCATGCAGCGACGTGGAAGGCTTTAATACCGGGATAAATAACCAATTTCGTCATTTTGCGGATCGGTCCGCCAAATGGGCAGTCCGTTATGTAAAAAAGCATTTGCTTCCATTAAACAATTAATAAAATGAAGGATGGGATGCCGAATATGACATGGGATAAATTCATCACGTGGATCACGCTTATTATCTCCGCCCTTCTTTTATCCGGAGCGGCTGTTTATAACGGTTATCCCCTCGTCTATCCCGATACCGCCGGCTATATCGGGCTGCAGGATAATTTGATTCGCAGCTTTTTTTATAATCTTTTTATCTATCCCTCTCTGTGGTTGAAGTCACTTTGGGCGGTTGTTTTTCTGCAATCCCTGATTACCGCTCATCTCCTTCGACTCGTGATGAGGATTGTATTTCAAACAATATCTCTGATCGCCTATTTCATTGTAATCACTTTTCTTTGTGTCTTTACAAACCTGCCCTGGTTCACCGGCTTTATCATGCCGGATATATTCACGGGGGTAATGATTCTTTCGCTTTACCTTTTAATTTTCTGCACCGATCGCCTGAGTTCCGGTGAAAAAATATATCTGTTCCTGCTGACCGTATTATCCGCCACCGTGCATCTAACTCATATCCCTCTGGCAGCGGGGATTATTTTTCTGGCATGGTTTTTCCGGATGTTGATAAAAAATAAAGAAAGGATGCCTGTACCGCATTTATTAAGTTCTTTTTGCGCAATTACTCTGGCCTTTACGCTGGTTATCGCCAACAATTACCGTTTATATGGTGAGTTCACCATGTCTCGAGGAGGGTATGCATTTCTTCTTTCGAGGCTGATTTGCGACGGTCCTGCGGTTGATTACCTGCAAGAAAGCTGTCCGGAGAAAAAATATAAACTCTGCGGGTATATCGGGGAACTGCCTTCCCAGCCTGATAAATTTCTCTGGTCCAAAGAAAGCCCCTTCCGCAAAGTGGGCTGGATAACCGGCTATCGTGTTGAAGGAAGCGAAATTGTCAAAGAAACGATTAAACGCTACCCTCTCCCGATTTTTAAGAATTCTTTGAAAAATTCTTTTCTGCAAATCCTCATGATCAACAACTGGTACGGAATAACATCCTATATTGACACGCCGTATCCGACAGACCAAATCAGAGAATACTATCCGAACGATTTTCATGCCTATTTGAATGCGCGGCAAAGCCTGAATAAACTATCATTGAATTCTTTCAACCGTCTTCACCGCGTGATCATTTGTTTCAGCATTCTTATCACGACAGTAATCTCTTTGATCTTATCAAGCCGCCGGCAATATGTTCCCCTCCTTCTCATTCTATGGATCGTATGCGCCTACATGGTCAGCGCTTTTGTCACCGGAACTTTGAATGAACCTCATAATCGATACGGAAGCCGCATGATCTGGCTGCTGCCGTTTTTTAGCATGGCCTCTTTGATGCATATTTTTGATAACAGGAAAGATTATTCTTGGATTTTGTTTAAACCTTTTAACGAAGAGAAAGAGAAATAAATAATTCAGCAAGCATTCATTTAAGTTTGATTTTTTGTAAAATACGCATTGACAAGTAGAACCTTGTTCCTATACTCCATTCGTCATAAAGTAGGCACTATCAAAAACGGCAGCAGAAGGATCGACCAATCTTGTTCCTACGTCTGAAATTGGAAAATAAACTAAAAACATGGGCGGCAACATCGCTGCCTGTCGGATGGTTAGAACCTTACTTGAATGGCGGCGATTGTGTAGTCTTTTCATCGAATCCTCTCATTATCTACGTCACTGACTGGATTATACACAGCAGGGCCGCCGCACTGCTTTCGGTTCTCCGAACATTCAAACATCAGACAGTCTACATGCTAATTCATCTTTCCTGGGTCCATGACATCTCCACTCGAATTGAACAATTAAAGCTTCTGCAGGCGCGACATCTTCGGCATTATCGCAATCACCGGATGATATTCATGGCCAACAGCAAAGAGGAATACCGGAAGCTGATCGATGCCGGCCTGGAGACCGCCTGGGTGAGTCACAATGCTTTTGTCAATCCGGCAATTTTTAGAATTTTGACGGATTCTGAAAAACGGTTCGATGCGGTGTATGACGCTAGAATAAGTCCATTCAAACGACATCACCTCGCAGTCAAAATTAAAAATCTTGCACTAATCACGGCACGAGCCCCCGATCATCACGATGAATCTTACACCCGTTCAATCAGAAAAATCCTCCCGCAGGCATACTGGTTCAACGATCCGCTTACGACAGATTACCGGTGGATGAGTTTTCCCGAGATCAACACCGCGCTCAATCAATGCTGCGTCGGCCTTTGCCTCTCCGCTGAGGAAGGCGCCATGCTGGCGAGTATCCAGTATCTGCTGGCCGGGCTGCCCATTGTTTCCACAAAAAGCCGCGGCGGCCGTGATGAATTCTTTGACCCGGATTACGTTCAAATTGTCGGTGACAACGCCGAAGAGGTTGCCGACGGTGTGAGAAAAATGCTTGAATGTCCGGTTCCACCCGATGAAATCAGGCGTCGCACACTGCAAATAATTGAGCGGCACAAGACAAGGCTTTTTGAATTGCTCGATTCGATTTGTTCTGCTGAAGGATCACACGTGGATTTGCGCCCCTGCTGGGACTCCTGGACTGTGAGGCTGTTCACCGAGGCTACACCGGACGTCATCCGAAGGCATATTCATGACGCCGCAATCTCTCAATACATTTCCCCTGATAAATTGTAAAAACAGCGGACATTCGCCGGTATTCTTAATGCTACAACTTATGAATAGAAAAAAAGGAAATATCAACCGACAAAAGGTTTAAGTCTTCGCAAAGCAACATCTTTACCCAGAACGGCAAACACTTTATCCAGTTCCGGTCCGTGGATTTTCCCGGTCATGGCCGCCCGAATGGGCATGAATAATTCCTTACCTTTCACACCGGCTTTTTCCTTCACGTATTTCATTGCCGCAGAATAAAGATTTTGCGGCTCCGCAGCGTGAGTATCCAAGTATTCCGCAAAGGACCTCACAACCTTGCGTGCGGTATCTTTTTCCAGTATTTCTTTGGCCTCAGCGGTGAGTTTATATTGATCATCAAAAAATATGCTGATGTGACTTTCAATGCCAGCAAGCGTCGTCAATTCATCCTTGACAAGTTCTATAACTTGCCTGAACCATTCTGAATCAGTAATGCCGTTTTTAAAACCTGCGCCTTCTAAAAACGGTTTAAGCCGCCTCAGTAAATCTTCCGTTTCACAATTCCTGATATAAATGGCGTTAAGCCAATGCAGTTTTTCTTCATCAAATATCGCGCCGCTTTTGGAGGCACGCTCTAACATAAAACCGGCAATCATTTCTTCACGGGACAGGACTTCCCTTCCATCAGTAAAAGAGCTTCCCAAAAGCCCCAGGTAATTAATCATAGCCTCCGGTAAAATTCCCTGCTTGCGGAACTCACCGATAGAAACCGAACCGTGTCGCTTGCTGAGTTTGGCGCGGTCTTTCCCCAGAATTAATGAATGATGCGCAAAGACCGGCGGCTCAAATCCGAAAGCATGGTAAAGCATAATCTGCAAAGCGGTATTGGAAAGATGATCTTCACCGCGAATGACATGAGTGATATTCATCAGATGATCATCAATAACAACAGCGAAATTATAGGCGGGCATGCCATTGGAACGGACAATGATGAAATCGCCCATAGCCTCTCCTTCAAACCTTATCACCCCACGGATTAAATCTTCAAATACAATGGTTTGCGGCTGAACCCTAAAGCGAAATGAAGGTTTTCTGCCTTCATTTTCTCTCTCTTTTCTCTCGTCTGCCGTCAGATTTCTGCATTTGCCCATATAGCGCGGCATGCGCTTGCTCAGGATCAAAGCCTTGCGTTCTTCGTCGAGTTTGCTTTTGTCGGGACCGTTTTTACAACCCGAGAGGTTAATAGATACAAGCACAAAAATAAAAGCGAAAATGACGTGGCAGGTAGCTTTTTTTTCATAGAAGCTCGAAGGTACGCTAGCCTGCCTACAGTTGACTTGGATGTTTCTTAAAGAAATCCACCCTTGGCTCAAGGAACTTGAGCTGGTGACAGGCCGGATTATCCATA
>PHBJ01000017.1 GCA_002840555.1 Deltaproteobacteria bacterium HGW-Deltaproteobacteria-13 | reverse complement strand
CCACACGGAATTCACGCGGGAGATGAAAACCTACGTGCAGCGGCAGATGGAAGAATATATTGTTTTTCTGGAAAATGTTTCCGGCCGCAAGATGGATCGGGACCGCATGATGGATGTCGGCAAGCTTTCCTTCGAAGCGCAGCAGCTCTGGCAGGAGGTTTTAGATACGACCATGAACAGACCCTCTCCCATGACCGCCTTTGACGCCTTTTTTTATCTCGCCCTGATCGTCACACTTCGGGGAACGTCACAGGCTGTTGACTTTTACCGGGGACTCCGGGATGAAATGCGCAGACGGGCCGGCGAGGGAAAAGGGGCCATTCCCCGGGAGCGATACCGCCTGCTGTGGGACAACCTGCCGATCTGGTACCGGCTCAAATGGCTGTCTCAGGAATTTGCCAAGCATGAAGCCTGTCTGGTGGCCGACACTTACACATCAGCCTGGTGCGGTTCTCTGAAATACGTCAACGAAAATGATTTCCTCGGATCAGCGGCGGAATCCTACACGCGCATTTATTTGAATATCGGCGTGGACAAGATGGCCGAAATCGTCCTTTCCATGATTGATAAATACGGCGCCGACGGGATCGTCATGCACTCCAACCGCAGCTGCAAGCCTTATTCCTTCGGTCAGTATGACATCCAGAAAATCGTTGAGCGTGAACGGGGCATTCCCTCATTGATGCTGGAAGCCGATATGTGCGACGAACGGAATTTTTCCGAGGCTCAGATTCAAACGCGAATCGACGCTTTTATGGAAATGATCCGTGCGAAAAAAGGGCCATCCTGAAACGTGCACGGCCGGCATGGATATCGGGTCTGTAACGGAGAAGGGCGTGTTCATATCCGGCGACGCTCTCGTCGCCTCCAGGGTCTGCTTTACCGGCCGTAATGCCGCAGCCGCCGCCCGTAAATATTTTTTATCGTCTTCTGTCCGAAAAACAGTTGAGCCCATCAGACGTTCATGGCGTCGTGGCCACAGGATACGGCCGCAACAGCGTGTCGTTTGCCGACAGGACCCTCAGGGAAATCATGTGCCACCGGCGTGAGGCCGCTTTATTCATGGAAGCCTCCGGCTCCTGCCGGATGGTGCTTCACTGGTCCGATTTATTTAACAAAACGCAACGATGAGCGCAACGGCTTTATCGTAGCTAAAATCATCTTGACACACAAGAGTGTGCTTCTTATACTCATACCCGCTAAAAGGAAGTTCTTATCAATGCAATTCAATTGAACGGTTCACGGGGATTCGGCATATCCGGTAAAATGACAATGAAAAAAGGTCATGATTATTATTGTGAACGACAACTCTTTTTTTCTATAGACGGTTAGCAAAATAACAGCATGGAGGCTTTGGAATGAAAAACATGACGAGGAGGGAGCTTCTTTCCATGACAGGAAAGCTGGCTGCCGGGGCCACCGTGGCGGGACTTGTACCGAAAAATCTGT
The DNA here is from genome assembly GCA_002840555.1 of Deltaproteobacteria bacterium HGW-Deltaproteobacteria-13. Taxonomy (GTDB): domain Bacteria; phylum Desulfobacterota; class Syntrophia; order Syntrophales; family Smithellaceae; genus Smithella. The sequence continues at coordinate 53,881 of PHBJ01000017.1, read as the reverse complement.
TTGCCAGGGAGCAACAACCCAACATTATATTCATCCTCACTGATGACCAGAGGTGGGATCATTTGGGGTGCATGGGCCATCCCTTCCTGAAAACACCGGGCATGGACAGACTCGTCAGGGAGGGTGTGCATTTCACCAACGCCTTCTGTACCACGTCGCTGTGCAGTCCTTCCCGGGCCAGCTTTCTCACCGGACAATATGCTCACAACCACGGCGTGAAAGACAACCTCTCTGCCTGGGATAATGAGAAAAACAGGACATTCTTCGACAACATCAAAGACGCCGGATACAGGAACGCGTTCATCGGCAAATGGCACATGCCGGGGAAGATCCCGAAAATCAACAGCGTTGACCGGTTCATCACCTTTGACGCGAGCGGCGGTCAGGGCTACTATTACAACTGCCCGCTCATCATTGATGGCGTGAAGACGGAACGGCCCGGCAAATATATAACAACTGACCTGACGGACTATGCCATTCAGTTCATCAAAGAGAAAAGCGACAAACCCTTCTGCCTGTACCTCTCCCACAAGGCGGTGCATTCGCCCTGGAGACCCCCGAAGGACCTGGATGGCATCTATAAAAAAGAAGACCTCTCATTTCTTCCGAAGGAATATTTCTCTTTTATAAGCCTGTTGAGCGGCAAAGCCATAGAAGGGGCCCCGCCTGTTACGACTGAGTATAATTACCGCAGGTATTGCGAGAGCCTGACAGCGTTCGACCGCGAGCTGGCACGGCTCCTTGAAGAGCTTGATAAACTGGGTATAACGCGTAACACGGCAGTGGTGCTGGCAAGCGACAACGGTTATTCATGGGGCGAGCATATGGATGTGGGGAAGCGGGACGCCTCGGAGGTGAATATACGCATACCGTTCGTGGTCCGTTATCCCCGGGGAACCGTGAAACCCGGCAGGAGGTCCGAAGGTATGGCCCTGAATATCGATCTGGCGCCCACACTTCTTGATCTTTCCGGAGCTGCGCCGAAAAGAGACTGTGACGGGATTTCCCTGAAACCGTTGCTGGAAAACCGGAAGGAAAAGGTTCGGGATTCCTTTTTGTATGAGTACTTCAAGGATTTCCCCTACAATGTGCCGGAGCAGTACGGCGTTCGTACCGGGAGCCACATCTACATCACGTACCAGGGGCGCAGGAAGGCCGGAATCTTTGACGTGAATAAAGACCCCGGTTACAGGAACAATCTCATTGAAACACCGGAAGGCAAAAGAATTCTCCCTGAAATGAAACGTCTGCTTGCCCAATATCGTGGAGGTGCCGACGATGGAAAATAAGTATCGGCAAATCGAAAAGGCTTCCTTCCTTAAGAGGTTTATTCTACCCGCCGGAACGGCTCTTCTCGGGTGGCTGGCGCTTCACTTTATCAGTGAGAACCTGGGCTGGATTGAAAATCGAGGGATATACAAATTCGCTATGAATACAGTTCATGTTGCCCTTTTTTTCTACCTGGCGTTTAACGGATTTTTCGTGTACCGGGCCATGCTCATGAGGGGCGCGGGCCTGGCAGAACGGATTGCAGGTTCTTATGTGACACCACTGGCCTACGCCGTCAAAGAAATCATCCGCGTCAGCGAGTTTTTTACCATTGGAGAATCATTCTTTTACTGTCTGTGTACCTATCCGGTACTGGGAATGTTCGTGGGTCAGGCCGGGCTCATGGCCTTGAGCGAAATGCTCTGCAGGAAATATTATAAAAAACGTAATCTCTACGACGGGAACGCAGTCACTGCCGGTCCCCTTGCCGTATTAATTGTTTCCATGACGGCAATATATTTCTTCTTTATTTATGATGCGGGTGGAACGGCATTTTTTGTATATAGTGAATTGTATAAGCTGATATTTAAATAAAGGAATCATAGTTTTGTAATATCCTGCAAAAGAAATAAACATATGAAAAAAACAGAAACAGAATTCATTCTTACTGATACCGGGCCGGGAATAGCCAGGGCTGTATGGCCGGGCTTTAGGTATTTCAGCGGCGGGGCGAAGTAGCAGCCCATGGATCAGCCGGTTCTCACATCCATACTGGTTAAGCCCGCAGGCCCCGACTGCTCAATGGCTTGCGGCTACTGCTTTTACTCGGGCAAGTCATCCCTCTATTCCGGGGGCACGCACCGCATGACCAACGAGGTGCTGGAACGGATCATGCGCGACTTTCTGTCCACGCCTGCCGGCGAACTCACCGTCGGCTGGCAGGGGGGAGAGCCGACCCTGATGGGCCTTCCTTTTTTCGAAAAAGCTGTTGCACTTGAAGAGAAGCACGGCGCCGGTAAAACGATCGGCAACGGACTCCAGACGAACGGCCTCCTGATCGATCGGGCGTGGGCTAAATTCCTGAGAAAGTACAATTTCCTGGTGGGGCTATCGATCGACGGACCGGAGGATGTCCATGACCACTACCGCGTATTGCGCGGCGGGGGCGGGACCCACGCGCAAGTCGCCGCGGCCGCGCGCATGCTCCGGAACGAGGGAGTCCCCGTCAACGCCCTCACTGTGGTGAACGACCATTCCGTGCGCTTTCCGGACGAGATATACGACCACCACCGGGAACTCGGGCTTGACTTCATGCAATTCATCCCCTGCGTGGAGACGGACCCGTCGGATCCGGGACGCGCCGCGCCCTTCTCCGTGAGCGCCGAAGCATACGGCGCGTTCCTCTGCCGCGTGTTCGACCGGTGGCGCGCCGATTTTCGAAACGGCGCACCGACGTCGTCGGTCCGCTTCTTCGAGTCGCTCCTGTTTGCCTGCGCCTGCTTGCCTCCGCCGGACTGTACCCTGTGCGAAACATGCGGGACCTACCTGGTGGTCGAGCACAACGGTGATGTGTACGCGTGCGACTTTTTCGTGGAGCCGGAATGGAAACTCGGCAACGTTATGGAGGTGAAGCTGGCCGCGATGTTCGAATCAGAACGCCAGCGGGAGTTCGGGGCTCGCAAGGCCGCGCTCACAGCGCTCTGTAAATCCTGTCCCTGGGTCGCGTTGTGCCGGGGCGGCTGTCCCAAGGACCGCCTGCGCGATCCCCGTGACCGTGGTGTAAGCCACTTCTGCGAGGCGTACAAAATGTTTTTCGGGCACGCGGGCGCAGAACTTAAAAAGCTTGCGGCATCGCGGCGCAATCAGCAAGAGGCCGAAAGGGAGCGCATAGCACGGGTAGCGCTCGCGGGATCCGTTGGCCGCAACGACTCATGCCCGTGCGGGAGTGGGCTCAAGTACAAGAAGTGCTGCGGCCGGTAGAGGATACCGAAGGATATAAACAGGTGTATCTGTCACGGCTAACAAAAGGCAGGGGGAAAGTAATGGGGCATGGCTCTGCCACGGCATTACGTGCATGGGATAATCGGCTCTTGAATAATTCGACCGGCGACGCATACTTCATTCCGCCTTGTCGGAATCTTCCTTGACTTTCCTTAATGATGAAACCGGTTCCTTAATTTTAGTCTCACAAATAAAATAGTTGAAGAACTCTGCCTCTAAATATGCTAAAAATACCATCATAGTGATGGCGGTTTCAATTACGCAAAGGTGATTAATGAATAAAATTCTAATACTATTTGCTCATCCGCGTTTTGAAAAGTCCAGGACAAATCGCGCGCTGCTGACGAATTTAGATCGTATCAATGGCGTTACTTTAAACGATTTGTATGAGCAGTATCCGGATTTCAATATTGACACCGATCGTGAAAAAGAACTTCTGTCGGCACATCAGGTTATTATCTGGCATCACCCTTTTTACATGTACAGCGCTCCGGCCCTGCTGAAGCAGTGGATTGATCTGGTGTTGGAACACGGATGGGCGCATGGCAAAAACGGCGATCATCTCAAAAATAAAATCATCTTTAATGTCATTACGTCGGGCGGAACGAGAGAGGTCTACGCGGCCAACGCCTATAATCGCTTTACGATAGGAGAATTTCTTGTGCCGTTTGAACAGACGGCAACTCTTTGTAAAATGACTTATCTGCCGCCCTTTGCCGTTCAGGGAACGCATCTGCTGACCGCAGAGGCGCTGAAATTTCATGTGACTATGTATCACACGCTTTTGGAGATGCTGACAAAAGGTGAGTTCGATATTGAAGCGCTCAAGAGGGTGGAGTTCCTGAATGACTGGCTTCAAAAGGAAAGGGGAGCGCCCAAACCATGATCAGCACTTTTCTCCATGATGCTCTGATCTATCTGGCCGCCGCGGTGGTCTTCGTTCCCGTGTCTAAAAAGCTGGGGATGGGCTCGGTGCTCGGCTATCTGCTGGGCGGTATCATCATTGGTCCTTTTGTCCTCGGTTTGGTTGGTCAGGAAGGCAAAGACATCATGCACTTTGCCGAATTCGGCGTGGTGATGATGCTGTTTCTCATCGGTTTGGAACTGGAACCATCAAATTTCTGGCGGATGCGCAATCTGATTCTGGGAGCAGGTTCTCTGCAGTTATGCGCGACGACGATACTGATATTCGCTCTTTTATTATTTATCGGATTCACCTGGCAGGCCGCGCTGGCCGGCGGTTTGGCTATGGCGATGTCTTCGACCGCCATCGTCATGCAGACGCTCAGGGAAAAAGGATTAACGAAAACGGAAGCGGGAAAGACTTCTTTCGCGGTGCTGCTTTTTCAGGATATTTCCGTTATTCCGATTCTGGCGCTCCTGCCTCTTCTGGCTTTATCAGGTTCGCAAGTTCCGTCAGGCGAGCATGTTTCATTTATTTCCGGGATGCCCGGCTGGGCGCAGACACTGACATTGTTGATTGCTGTCAATCTGGTGGTTCTCTGCGGACGTTTTCTGGTGGTTCCTTTTCTGCGTTTTATCGCCCGTATTCATCTGCGCGAATTATTCACGGCGGCGGCGCTGTTAATCATCGTCGGCACCGCCTCTGTCATGATACTGGTGGGCCTTAGCCCCGCGCTGGGGACGTTTCTGGCCGGCGTTGTTCTGGCCAACAGCGAATTCCGGCACGAATTGGAAAGCGACATTGAACCGTTTAAAGGCATTTTGCTCGGTTTGTTTTTTATTTCCGTCGGCGCATCCATCAACTTCAGTCTGATTATCAGCAATCCTTTGATGATCATCCTCCTCGTTTGTTCCATCATCCTGATCAAGGCCGCTGTGCTTTTTTTCGGCGGTTCGCTGGTGAAATTGAGTTTTGATCAAAATTTACTGTTCACGCTGGGGCTGGCGCAGGTGGGAGAATTCGCCTTTGTCCTTTTTTCATTCATTCATCAGCTCGATATTTTATCCGCCCGGTGGACGGATATGATGATGGGCGTTACGGCCATTACCATGACGATCACGCCTTTACTGCTTTTAATCAATGAGCGTTTGATTCTTCCCCGTTTCGGAACGAAAGAAAAGGAAGAAAAAGAAGCTGACGCGATTGATGAGAGCAATCCGGTTATTATTGCCGGTTTCGGCCATTTCGGCAGCACCCTGGGCAGATTTCTGAGAGCCAACGGCGTTGGAGCGACCATTCTGGATAATGATTCCGACAGGGTTGATTTATTGAGAAAAATGGGGTTTAAAGTTTTTTATGGAGACGCAACCAGGATTGATATTTTGAAATCAGCCGGCGCGGGCGATGCCCGAATTCTTATCGCGGCCATTGATTCGCCGGAGATTAATTTTGACCTGGTGGAAAAAACAAAAAAAACATTTCCCAATCTTACGGTTATGGTGCGTGCCAGAAATCGTCTGGATGCCTATGAAATGCTCGACATGGGAATAAATGACATTTATCGGGAATCTCTGGATACATCCGTGCGGCTGGGAATTGATGTTTTAGCGAAACTGGGCGTTCGCAAATACAGCGCGACGCGCGCGGGCCAGAATTTTATTAAATACGATGAAACGGCGCTGCGTGAGCTTGCTCCGCATCGTCATGATCAGAGCACTTACATTTTCAATTCACGTGAACAGATTCAGATACAGGAACAATTGCTGACCAGAGACAGGGAAGTAAATCCGAATATCAACGATCACGCCTGGGATAGTGATTTGTTTGAGGAAGATGGCTCTTCGACCCCGTCTGCAAAGCCCTGATTAATCAGAGATAAATTTTCGATCTTCCAAATGTTTTGACAGGCCTGTTCTTTTGTAATACCGTTTAGCCATTAATGATTTCCGCAAAAGCGTAAAATTCGGAAATATTTAATAAAAAGAGAAGGATGCAAAGAGGTTTTCAGTTTTTAATCACATTTTTTTAAAAAAAGGAGAAACCATGACGAGGAGAAGTTTTTCAACCAGGATTTTAATATGTTTTCTGATGATGATGTTTCTGGTGGTCGCGGTTGGAACGGGCTGCAGCAAAAGCGATAATGCTCCACCGGCAGCTACTACCTACAGCATTACCGGTACGGTGAGCGGCGACGTGGGAGCGAATGTAACCATAACGTTGAGCGGCGCGTCAAGCGCCACCACAACAACCGCCGCGGATGGAACGTACAGTTTTACCGGTCTGGCCAATGGCAGCTACGCCGTGGTGCCCTCACTTGCCACTTATCGTTTCGATCCGATCAGTACGGCCGTTGTCGTCAACGGATCAAACATGGTCGCCAATTTTGCGTCAATATCCGTTCCCGGAGGTACTTCTACCTACACGATTTCCGGCACGGTAAGCGGTGCCGTGGCTGCGGGAGTGACGATGGCATTGAGTGATGGGGCAATTGGTTCGACCGTAACGGATGCCAGTGGAGAATACAGTTTCCCGAACGTTCTGAACGGCGGTTATACCGTGACACCGAGTCTTTCGGGATACGCATTTACACCTGCCGACCGATGGGTGCCGGTAGGGGGCGCCGATTATCCGAATGTTAATTTTATAGCGACGGCTCTATTTACGCAGGCTGACCTTGTGGGAACATGGAGTTTGCAGCAGCTTAAGGCAGGCACCAACAATAAATGGGAACGTGACATTTTAACAATTGACGGCACAGGATCTGTCTCCTTCACCTCCTGTGCAGACAGTGATGGAGAAACGACTTGTCCAGCCCCGGGTACTCTGACTGTAACGATTAATCCAGTTGGCGAGATAACTTTAACCGGCGGCGGCAGCACTGCCGCTCATATGACGATGGCGGCTAATAAGAGATTCGCGGCCGGAACAGAAACGAGTGGCGGTGGTAATTATTGCTTGCAGGTCTTGCAGAAAGCGGCGGCTTCTTACAGCGGTACCGATGTACAGAGCAAGAATTTTGTTTATCACCAGTTGGAAGCTGATGGCGCGAATTCTCTGTGGCGGCGCGGGATTGGAACCACCTCCTCAGCCGGCGCCATCAATATAAGCAGTGAGACCACTCCTGCCGGCGATACAACGCCAGCGCCGGGAGATGTCGGATCGACAATATCGGTCAATAGCAGTGGAATCGTCACGATGTCTGGAACAGGTATGGCCACTTACCAGGGATTCCTTTCGTACGACAAAAAGACAATAGTGGGGACATTTACAGATGGAACTAACCAAAAGATGATGATCATCCAGATTACCGGCCGGACTTACAGTTACGATGGTTTGCCCGCCAACATCCAGGCAATGCATATGCTGGCGGTCGGTGATGCGCCGGCGCCTTTCTGGGCTCATTGGACTACTACAACGACCGCCGGAACAATGGCTGAAAATAATGACTGGGCGAACAGTGATAGCGCTTTAGCTCCGTCAGATACCACAGGCACGATCACTTCGTCGGGCGTCGTAACATTAACTGCATTGCCCACATACCATGGGCAGGTGTCAGACGACGGGACATTTACAGTGGGTACAATGACAAACCACACCACACCAAACATTTATTCTCTGACTATCAGCACGGTTGGCGGTTACTTCCCGATTGTAGAGTAACTGAATTGAATTAAAATTTTGATTTGGAAAATTGAAACAGGGCGTCGCATAAACATTTATGCGACGCCCTTATTTATGGATACATGGTGGTATTCATCTAACGGGAAGGTGTCGTATGATGGTCAGTATCTGATGGCGTCACAGATTTCACCGGGCATTTAATCATGACTTCGGCCCTGGCCGCGATGATTGCCTTTACACTTTCTACGATTATCTCACTCGATTATCCATTTACGGGAAAGTTCAGCATCGAACCGGATGTTTTTTTAAAATACTCCCGACCCTTCCGGGCAGGAACCGCAGGATTGCAATTTGCGGAATTGATTCTGAAAACATTCTCTCCACAAAATCATTTCTTTTGTCACACTTGCCACATTCATCCGTATCAGTGTAATAGACACTACATTAAGGATAAGCTATGTACAATCCATTCATCGAAAAAATCGACCGGGATGAAGATGATCTCGAGTTGATCAAAGCTTCTCTTGAAGGGAATCAGGAAGCGCTGGAGAAGCTCATCCTCCGGCATCAGGCCTGGATATATAATATCGCCTTTAAAATGGTCATGGACCATGACGACGCCGGAGACATCACGCAGGAAATTCTCATTAAAATGATCACCGGCCTGTCATCGTATAACCCGCAAAAGGGGCTCTTCCGGACATGGCTCTACAGAATTGTCGCAAACCATATCATCAGCATGAAAAAGCGGAAGTTCGAAACGCGTATTCAGGACTTCGATACCTATGTGTCGCTTATCGAAGCGCTGCCCGATGATCGTGATTTCGCTCATCCCGACAGGGAAATTCTTGCTGAAGAACTGAAAACAGGATGCGTCATGGGCATGCTCATGTGCTTGAATCGAACGGAACGTCTGGTCTTTTTGCTCGGCGCCGTTTTCGGCATTACCGATGCCGTGGGCGCCGAACTTCTGGAGGTCAGTAAGGCCAATTTCAGAAAAATGCTCTCCCGCAGCAGGCTCAAGATTTATTCATACATGAACGGAGTCTGCTGTCATGTGAATAAAAACAATCCCTGCCGGTGCGAAGGCAAGATCAAGACGTTTCTGGAACTGGGAATGATCGATCCCCGCAAACCGAGATTTCACCGTCCGGAATTTCAGCGCGTGAAGGATGTGATCATCGAACGGCTCGATGAATTTGACCAATCTTATTACGTTCCGTTTCTGGAACTCTTCCGGAAACAGCCTTTTTACGATGCTCCCGACATGACCAGGTGGCTCCGGAACATGTTGCAGAATAAAGAGTTCAAACAGCTTTTAAATATTCACTAAAATAAGGGGAAATATGAAGATCCTATTGATACTGTTCGTTTTATCGTACATCGTAACATGGCTTTCGGGAATTTATCTTTCGAAATTTGCCGCTGATAAACACCGATTCAAAAAAGTGCATTTCAGCTTAACGATTATTTCCTGAATTCTCATCACCATCTATGCCGTCTGGCATTGATTAAATTAAAGTTATTGAAAGTCATCATCAGGAAAACAAAAAATAAATATGGCAGGGGCGATTTGCATGAATGTATTAAAATTTCAGATTAAACTGGCTTACAGAGTTGAATTGTTCGGAACAGGTTTTTACCGGGGATTATCAAAACAATACAATACGAAATATCCGGATTTGACCAAAATGCTGGATCATGCGGCTGCTCAGGAATACGGACACAGCAAATTATTCAGTGCGTGTTATTCCGGGTTGTTCAATAAAAAATTAGGCGGCGAAAAGTTCTGGCTCGGATTCGGTTTTTGCCAGTCGTATTTTTTATTTGTTCTGCCTGTATCGTTGAAATTAAAACTGGCTCGGATAACGGAGCTGCTGGCCGTGAAACAGTTTGAAAGAGATCTCGCCGCCGGCGCGAAAAACAAATATATCGACATCGTGAAACGAATCATTCAGGATGAAAAAGATCACGCGGAGATCTGCAACAAATGGAAGAAGTCGTGATTGCCGGTAATCCGATTTTAAGCTATGTGTTCATTAAATGATTCCGAAGAATTAATAAGATTACCTGCTATAAAAAATAAACGATCAAGGAGGAACAATGAAAAAATTCTGGTCAGTTTTTACTCTTGTTGCCGTTGGCATGCTTATGGGTTGCGCCACTCTGATCCCGATAGGCAGCTTGTACACCGACGCAAAGTTGCCGGGGATAGCAACCAGCAACGGCGGCGTTTCACCTAAGACGGGAGAAGCACAGTGCACAAGCGTATGTGCCCTGGTTGCTTTCGGCGATTGCAGTATTGATGCCGCGAAGAAAAACGGAGGCATAACGAAAGTATATAATGTTGATGTGGAAGTCAAAAATATTTTGGGAATCTACGGAACATACAAAGTTATCGTTTCCGGAGAATAAGCACAACGGCAAAAGAGCGATTTGAAACCCCGGAAGGGCGAATGGGTCAAATCTGCTCTTGACTCATGTTGGAAAGAAACACTGGATTCCTCCGGCATTCGCCGGACTTGGGGCCGTTTACTCCGGCGCATGCCGGATGCGCCGGAATGACAAAGGTGGCGGGCATGACAGCAGTGTGCCTTCCGTCACGTGCCGCTATATTTTTCAGTGCGAAGCCGGATACATCAAACATCATATACCCAGTGCCCAGTCATAGAGGCCGCTGGTGGAAGCCGATATGTGCGATGAACGGAATTTTTCCGAGGCTCAGATTCAGACGCGGATCGACGCCTTTATGGAAATGATCCGCGCGAAAAAAGGGGCATCCTGAAACATGCACTGCCGGCATGGATATCGGGTCCGTAACAGAGAAGAGCGCGTTCATATCCGGGGGAGAAATCTTAATTTATAATCATCTTAAGATTCCTCACCTCCGTTCGGAATGACATGCTGATAGAATCTATCTCTATTTTTTCGTCAGGTTGCGGAAATTTGGTTTGCGCTTTTCCATAAAGGCCATCATGGCCTCCATGCTTGCCGGTCCACCCGCCAGTCTGTCCATGGCCTCCCGCTCAATTTTTAAAGCCGCTTCGATACCCGCTTTATGCGCCAGTTTCAGGCACCTTTTCGTTTCCAGCAGGGAGCTCAAAGGCAACTGCGCTATTTCGGCGGCTTTCGTCATCGCGTTTTGCAAAAGTTCGTCATCCTTGAACTTGAGGGAGGCGATGCCCGCATTCAGCGCTTTATCAGCGTCAATCCATTCCGTGGTAAAAAGCAGCTCGGCCGCCCGCTGCGGTCCGATGAGCATTTGCAGCATATAACTGCTCGCGAACTCCGGCGCCATGCCCAGGCTGTTGAAGGGCAGACGCATGCGCAGACTTTCACCGACATAGAGCACATCGCAATGGAACAGCATGGTCGCGCCTCCGCCGACGGCGACCCCCTTGGCCGCGCCAATGAGCGGTTTATCAAAATCAACCACCGCGCGTTCCGTAATTTGATAACTGTGCGCCGCGCCGGAAACTGCGTAATCTCTCAAGTCCTGGCCCGCCGAAAAATCATTGCCCGCGCCGGTGATAACGACCACCGTAACGTCATCGTCAACACGTGCCGTATCCAGTTCCGCGGCAAAAGCCGTCCACTGTTCCAGGTTGAAAGAGTTCTTTGTGTTGGGGCGATTTAATGTCAATAACAGAACGCCGTCTTTTAATTCCTTTAAAACCGTATCACTCATCGTCATACCTCGCTTATTTTAATTTATAATTGTAATCAATAGGGGGCCGGCACTCATATAATTATAAGAGTCCGCCTTACTAAAATTTTTATAACAAATTAATTCAGAACATCAAAGTAAAAAACGCACCTTGTCATGCCGGTTGCAGATAACCTCATGATTCCCATTATTATTTCTTAAGATTGATGATTAAAATTTGTAAAATGTTTTCTGCGGGATTGGTTTTCCTATCTTATGAAAGCTGATACCCTTTCTCCCGAAATAATCTCAGGCAGGCATCTACGACAGCATCGTCATAAAGAATTCCCTTATTTTTCGCGATCTCTTCAAGGGCCGACTCAATGCCCAAGCCGGCACGATAGGGTCGATGGGAGGCCATGGCTTCCACCGTATCGGCTACAGCCATAATGCGGGCCTCTATAATAATTTCATCCCCTTTCAGATTTCTCGGATAGCCGGATCCGTTCATCCGTTCATGGTGTTGGTAAACAATTTGTGCCAACGGCCAGGGAAAATCAATGTCCTTTAATATATCGTAATCGGATTGAGAATGGGTTTTGATGAGCATAAATTCGATGTCCGTCAGTTTTGTCGGCTTGCTGAGAATCTCTGCCGGAACGGATATCTTGCCGAGATCATGAATGGACGCGGCCATGCGGAGACCCTCGATAATATCGAGAGGAAGATTCATCTCCGTAGCGATGGCACGAGCCAGATCAGCCACTCTCCGTTGATGGCCCGCAGTGTAGGGATCCCTTGCCTCAACGGTCACAGCCATGGCCTGAACCGTCGCTCCCAAAACCCTTCTTATCCGCTCACTGGCCTGTTTGCGATCAGTGATATCATGCCCGATACCCAGAACGCCGATGAGTATTCCCTGGACATCGTACATGGGCGTTTTAATGGTTTCCAGCAATACGCGATGGCCGTCGTCTGCGAAGGTGATCCATTCTTCGTTACTGGTGGGTTTCCCTGCTGATATGGCCTTACGATCATTTTCGCGGAAGGCGTCGGCGAGTTCCCTGTCTACAAAGTCGTAATCGGTTTTACCGACGATGGCCGCTTCACTGGTGCCGAATAAACGCTCGAATATTGTATTGCATGAGAGATAGACGCCAGCGGGGTCTTTCAGCCAGATCAGGTCAGGGATAGTCTGCACCAGCGTACGCATGCGGCTTTCACTATTGCGCAACGCCTCCTCCGCCTGCTTGCGCTCGGTGATATTCCTTGTTACCGTTAATATTCCGGTCGGCTTGAAATTGCCGTCCCTTAAAAATGATGCCGAAAGCTCCACCCAAATAGTAGAACCATCTTTACAATACTCTTCAAGCTCAATCAAAGTCGTTCTCGCCGGATCGGCGGTTCCGCTGAATTCCAGGGCCATTTGATCGGCTAACATCTTGCTTGCTTGTAGCAGAGAATCGGGTGTCAGTATTTGATTCAATGTTTGTGTCATCGCTTCTTGAACCGTGTAGCCGCGCAGCTTTAACATTGACGGACTGACATAGGTCGTTTTGAAGTTCAGGTCGAATACGGCGATTGTATCCGCTGTGTTTTCGGCAATGAGACGGTATCTCTCTTCGCTTTCGTGCAACGCAACCACTGTTTGATCGCGCTTTACTCGTGTCCGTAATACGGTGATGCCGAATGCCAGATCGTCCGCCATTTCTTTCAAAACTTCAACTTCCTCGGTATCGAATGCCTCTGTCTCAACGGAATAGATTGCCAGCTCTCCCAAAGTTCGGCCTTCATTGATGAGCGGCAAAGCAATGTTGGATTTATATCCGCGCTCAATGGCTGCCTCGCGCCAGGGAGCGAAGGCCGGATCCAGCAGAATATTGCGTGCGATGCACGGCTGCCCGGTGCGAATTGCGGTGCCGCCCGGGCCGCGGCCTCGTTCGTTATCCGCCCACGTAACCTCGGCTGATTCGACGTATCCCGAACCGAAGCCTGCGTGGGCTACCGGGCGCACAGTCTTTGCCTCGTCCTGTTCCGCAAACCCGACCCACGCCATCAAATATCCGCCCACCTCAACGATGATCCGGCAGACCTCGGTCAACAACGTCGGTTCATCCGCAACGTGGATCAGCGCCTGATTGGTGGCGCTGAGCATTCGCAATGCGCGGTTCATGCCGGTAATCTCCGCTTCCGCCCGTTTGCGCTCAGTGATATCCTGAATGACGCCCGTGACGAGCAGCGGTTTGCCGTGTTCGTCTCGCTTCAACTCGGCGACGGAGGAGATGATCCTTGGCTTCAAAGAGTTTTTCGGGTGGATATCGAATTCCAGATTGTACGGCTTGCCTGCTTGGATGAGGTCGATCAATGCCTGATGTACCCGCTCCCGTTCAGGAATACAGTTTTCAACTTCGTCCGTGGAGAGATCCAAAGTCTCGGGATCAAATCCATAGATGCGCTTGGCCTCGCCGGATCCCCAGAATTTTGTGGTTTGCAGGTTGTACTCCCAGTTGCCTACGTGCCCCATAGCCTCCGCCTTGCGATAGCGTCCCTCGTTGATTCGCAACACCTCCTCCGCCCGCTTGCGCTCGGCAATATCCCACGAAAGGTCACCCAATTGTGATACGATCTCGATGTCACTGTCATCATAGTTCGTAGATTTGTTGCCGACACCGATGATCGCTTTTATTTGGTTACTTCTGAAAATCGGGACAACGATTTCTCTTATGACCGGAGCATGGCCTTCAGGCATTCCTTTGCGATGAGGTAAAGAAGCATAGTCGTTGTGAATAACGGGGCGACGCTCATGTACACAATCCACCCATACACCTGCCTGGTCAACATCATAATGGCTGCCTTTTCCTTCAGCTGCGCACATGTTCTTTATTGTATTCGTTGACCAATTCTGCAAAGAAAGCGTTTTTTGATCTGATTCGACAAAGTGATAAAAACCGATCGTACTTCCGGTCAGGGCTTCAATTTCATCCAAGGCTGCAGTCAGTAATTCATCCATTGCGTGTGAATTGGCAAATTCCAGCAGATGAAGTCGCGCCTGCATAATACTCTCCATTCGCTTGCGGTCGGTGATGTCGTCAACCAAAGCAATTATATGATCGACACTGCCGTCGGATTTCCGAACGCACCCTACAGAGAGATTGGTCCAGACAACCGTTCCATCCTTGCGGATAAAACGCTTATCCATATTATAATTCTCAATTTTACCGGATAGAATACGATTAAATTGCTCCATGTCTGCGGCAAGATCATCAGGATGTGTCATCTCCGACCATGTCATGCGGACGATTTCATCCCGGGAATAGCCCATGATGAAGCAGATCCGGTCATTAACCTCAATCCATCCTTTCTCGGGAGAGGTTATGGCAATACCGTGCAAAGGCAAAGCAAAGTAATTGCGGAAGCGGGCCTCACTATTTTTTAGTTCTTCCTTCTCCTTCTTCCACTCCGATTCCGATTGCTCCATCCCCGCAATTCTCTGCCGGAGAGAAACCAGTTCTTGAATCAGCAACTGCTTTGTCTTGGATTGATCTTTCACGGGGGGGTCCCCAGCACGTCTTAATGATCTGTGGGGTTGGGAAGTTAACCGGTGACTGCCATGAGCGGGTGATGGTTCTCCGTCATGATTACATGAACTTATCTATGCAATAATATAGCGCTTATATTTATATTATGTCAAGTGGAATAGCCGCTGCTGAATTGAAATGCTGATGTAAATTCGGGAAATAGGAGAAACAAAATTATCGGGAAAAATAAATTTATCATTAGATCATTAGTGAGCGAGTACAACCGTCTTTTGTGTCCGGAACCGGAAGCGGTGATTGACTGATTTTAAAAACTATGCGAGATTAAGATAAGGGACTCACTGAAGTTTAACAGAAACACCTCACAAAAAGATGTTTTTTGATAACAGAAAAGGAGAGGCTCAATGGGCGACAAAGGCGGCAAGAAAGATAAGGCGAAGGGGCAGAAGCAGAACGCTGAGAAACAGAAACAAAAGTCAAAAGACAGGTTTGATAAGCAGCCCAAAAGAAAGCCCTGATCGTGTGATATGAGGGGCGTTTCACAATAAATGCCGGGGACTGCTTTTTGAAAAAAATAACACTTAAACTTATATCCATAAACATTAAGGATTCACCCCGGGCCGTTCCTCTTGCTGCGGCATCTCTCAAAGCGCAGCTTGACTCGGTTGATTCCATAAGCCAAAAGCTTGATGTATCATTCCATGATTACACTATCGATAACTCTGCGGACTTTATAGCAGAGGATCTATGCAGAAATATTCCGGATATGATCGGTTTCTCCACATACCTGTGGAACAAGAACCTTGTATGTGAAACCTGCCGGCTTATCAAAGGGAAATTCCCGGATATTTTACTTTTCGCCGGCGGCGCGGAGGCAACAGCGCTTCCTTTAATACTGCTGAACAGCGCGCCATTTGACTATGTCATTAAAGGTGAAGGTGAGATCGTCCTGACGGAAGTCATGCACCGGCTGCTCAATGGTGAGCCGCTTGCAGACATACCCGGGGTTTTTTTGAAAGGCGCAAAGCTTAATCCGGGAAAAGACCAGCAGCCCGTCATGGATCTTAACGTTCTGCCTTCGCCATATCTTTCCGGAACAATGGACCCCTGCCGCTATACCGGCCTCTGGTGGGAACTCTCCCGCGGTTGTCCTTTTAAATGCGGTTTCTGTTTCGAATCACGGGGCGTGGCGGGCGTGAGACAATACTCCCTGGAACGCATTCAGAAAGAACTGGAGCTCTTCGAAGAAAAAAAAGTAAACCAGATCTTTGTGCTGGACCCGACTTTTAACTGTGACATGAAACGCGCCAAAAAAATTCTGCGCATGATTCATAAAACGGCTCCGCTGATTCATTATACTTTTGAAATAAGAACAGAGTTTATCGATCGTGAACTCGCCGGACTGTTTGCCGGGCTTCACTGCGGTCTCCAGGTCGGACTTCAGAGCGCTCATCCCGACGTGCTCGCTAATATAAACAGAAAGATCGACACCGTTAAATTCGCTGAAAAAATATCACTGCTGAACCAGGCCGGCGCCATCTTCGGGCTGGACCTGATCTACGGACTTCCGGGTGATACGCCCGCCGGATTCAAAGAGAGTCTGAATTATGCTCTGGGGCTTCAGCCGAACCATCTCGATATTTTTCCGCTGGCTGTGATACCCGGGACTGCGCTTTATGATCAGGCGGAATCCTTCTCCCTGAACTGTCTGAAAGACGCGCCTTACACCCTGATCTCCTCGCCGGGTTTTTCAGAATCAGAAATGGCGCGGGCCGAATCTCTGAAAAATGCCTGTGAAATATTTTATAACCGCGGGGGCGCTACGGGCTGGATGTTCATGGCGCTGGAGACCCTCGGCATTGATCCGGTGAACTTCCTTTCAGATTTCGCAGTGCATTTATCGTCATGCGAACAACCGCTGAAGCTCACAAAAGAGGAGATTACTGCTATGCAGACCTCTTTTGTAAAAGAACAGTTCATCAGGCATAACAAAAAAAATCTCTTCCCTGTCATGGAGGATATCATAGCAATTCACGGTGCGCTGAACAGTTCGCTTTATGCAGGGCCGCTGGTTACGGCAGGAAGCGGCACATTTAATGATGAAACCGTGTTCTGTTTATCACCCGGAACTATTTCACTTTCCTTAAAATATGACTTCGATGAACTCATGACGGTCGGCGAGCTTACCTTTGAAGAATTTCTTGATCACCATCACAGAAAGAAAACATACCTGGTTGTTTATAATTACGGCGGCGCTGTTAAAACAATGATAATAGACCGCACTTTAAGCAGACTGCTTCGCTCGTTCACGGGTATCGAAACACTTCAGCATATCTGCGAAAAGGAAAATATAAAATCCCGAAAGAAGATTGAAGAATTTCTTGAATTTGCAGTAAAAGAACAGATGATCCACACTACGTAATTTGGCAGCCATCATGGTGTTACAGTAAGACCTTATTCACTTTCTTAACTACTTAATTACTTAAAACTTGAAACTATCTTATGTGACTTAGAACTTTGAACATAGAACAATCTTTTCTATTCACCTTTCACTTTTCACATGACCTCCGCCCCCATCGCAGGGAGGTGGTTCGTTTCACCAGTTCATCGTAAAGTATTTCCAGCGGCCGGGCTGTTTCGGTTCCCTCAAGCTTCGCGACTGCGGCCGCTACCGCCTCGAGTGTTGACATCCCGTCTGAACGATGCTGCTCCCGCAACCGGTCTCGCAATCGTTTTGGCGCCGGTAGAATCAAACGGGGCAGGGCCTGCAGAACAGGCATACTGCGATACAATCGCCGGGCCTGGCTCCATGTTGCGTCAATAACCACTACGCGAGCCGGCGGTTTCAGATCTGATATATTAGCCTCTGTGCCGGTCCCATCGGGCCATAACAGCCAGGTTCCGGGAGCCCGCAGATATTCATCATCAATGGGCGAAAGCCCGGTGCGGGTTCCACCCCCGCAGGGGATAATTCGGGAGTTCGGCATCGCCAGCGCCGCTAACCGGCCTGTGTTGCTGGGGCGCTCAGCTTCCCAAATATGCCGCAGAATTAAAAATTCTACTCGTGTATTTACCGTGGGCAGAATAGGGCAGATGCAGATTTCCCGACGCTGATAACAACGGGGGCAGTGGCTGTTTTCATCCCGCGGTTTATTAGAACGCATTGTCTTAACCTAGAACTTTGAACGTAGAACGTTGAACATTCTTTTTCGTTCACCTTTCACCACTTTCTTAACTACTTAATTACTTAAATCTAAATCTTAAATCTTCTCTTTCCCTTATAAACTCATCGGCCCGCTGGCTTTCTTCAACAAGCCGCCGCACTTTTTGCATATCTTTTTTAAAACGGATAGGCCGACCTTTCTTGTCCACAGCGTTGGTTTTGGTACAGCTGTCCACGCCCGCCGGTTTTAAGGCGGTAATGGCGTCGAAAACATTTTCGTCGGAAA
The DNA here is from genome assembly GCA_002840555.1 of Deltaproteobacteria bacterium HGW-Deltaproteobacteria-13. GTDB lineage: Bacteria > Desulfobacterota > Syntrophia > Syntrophales > Smithellaceae > Smithella. Next base: position 35,455 of record PHBJ01000017.1, on the reverse strand, counting down.
TGCCGCCCGCCAGAATAACCGGTATCGGGCTCGCCGTAATGATTGCTTTGGCGATATTCCAATCACAAAGTTCACCGGTGATCCCGACGTAGCCCGCGACAGGTTGATTGGACTGATCGGCCGGACTGCCGATAAGTGTATCGATAAGAAAATAATCCGCAGATGGCACGAAGAGTCCGGCAAAACGCAGGATATTTTTTTGAATTTCGCCGGTCTGAGAAACACCGGTTCGGGGCACGGAAAGCGAGCGCATAATTGCAATCTGCGGGAAACGGTCTTTTACAGCCGATTGCAAAGAAAGAAGTGTGTCAAAATCGTTCGCGGCGATTGCCTGATCATTCGGGAAGGGAGAAAGCAGGTCGCAGAAATGAACAAAGTCCGGCTGATAGTAATCAAGCGCCTGAAAAATTATTTCCGGATCTTTAAACAGCGGGATCAGGCCACTTTTAGCCCCTGACTGCTGTATGACCCGGACCGTTTTACGGATGATCTCATTTTTAAGCTTGGCCGAATCAGTGAGCACGCTGCCGATATGATCCACTCCCAAATCGACTAAGGCGACAGCCTCCTTTGGATTTTGAACTTCATAAATTTGTACAATGGTTTTTTCCATGGGGGAAGGCATATCATTTCAGGCGGCTCTGAGCAAGATATTGCCGGCTAATGTGCTTGACATACAAGTTTGACGGCCTTATCTTACATTAAGGTGAAAGGAAATTATTATCAAAAAAGATAAGAATATTAAGAGGCGTTTTGGGATAAAAAGTATCTTGAAGGTATCCGACAAATCATCATCCGGAAACTTTAGAATAATTTTGCCGCTTCGAAAGACAATATCCCCGGCTTTCCCGTTTTTTCTCGATCGAAATGGTATTTCAGGACCTGCCTTAAGGCGAGGGCGGACCTGACCTCCTCTTTCTCTAACTGATAATTGCCAACCCATTGCGAGGTTTACGCATGATCATCAAAAGAACGTTAATCCCTGTGGGGTTAGGAATAATTATGATAACACTGATGTTGTCGATATCAACGGTTGCCGGCAGCATGGGAACGATGTCGAAAGAGCGGTCCGTGCCGTATAAGAAAATGGACATGAACGATTACCGGAACTTCCTTGGGAACTGGGATGAGCAGAAGTATCCTGTGCTCTATGCCCTGATTTCGACACCCGCCCAGTACAATGCCTTATTCCATCCCGCAGCCACAATGGGCTCCCTGCGTCCATTTTCCCCTGATGCATCCCTGTACGCCAGGGAACAGATTCTTGTTGTTGCACGGGTGATGCTGAATCCAAAGAATATGGACACGGTCTTTGAAGTAGATCGGATCACCGAAAGGAATCAGGAATTGGCGCTTCACTATCGATTCAATAAGCAGGAGTCTGACGCAAACTGGCACGGGAAGATCTACCTGGCCGTCAGAATCCCCAAACACAATTATAAAAAGGTGCTTTTTTTTGAGAACGGAAAACAGGTTGGGCAATTGAACATGGCGGCAGGACAGTGGTCGGTTCCGGCGAGAACATCTGCGTCCGCTAAATAATTCTGAGACAGCGATTTTGGACGGTGCGGGAGAGCAATCCCCAAGATATTGGAGAACAAAAATGAAGAAAAAGATTGTTAATTTTATCGCCTGCCTGTTGCTTATGCTTATCGCCAAACCTGGACTGGCTCTTGATGCAACAGAGATAAATAAGGCAATTCAGGACAAGGGCGCCAACTGGGTTGCCGGGGAAACGTCCATGTCGAAACTCTCACCCGAGGAATTAAAGCGCCGCCTCATGCCGCTATCGTTCAATAGGACTGGACTGAAGGCCAAATCCAATCGGTATTCCGCAAAGGTGGTCGATCTCCCCGCCAGGTTTGATTGGCGAAACTACAACGGCCACAATTACGTCACAGGCATCAGAGACCAAGAGAAATGCGGCGCCTGCTGGGCCTTTTCCGCCACGGCGGCTCTCGAATCACGAATACTCATTACAAGCCATACGCCCGATAAGGACCTGAACCTTTCGGAACAGACAATGGTCTCGTGCGATGAAAATAATATGGGATGCGGCGGCGGCTTCCTCGACTACGCATTAGATTACCTGAAGGCAACCGGCATTCCCACTGAAGCCTGCTTTCCATATACTTCCGGCGAAAGCGGGATAACCGGGGAGTGCGGAGGATGCAGCGACTGGCAACAGAATACTTATCGGATTACAGGTTATAAGGGTGTTTCCTCATCCGTGGAGGCCATGAAAAGCGCCCTTATTCAGTATGGGCCGTTGGTAGCGGGACTTATCATCTACCAGGATTTTCTCAATTACCAATCGGGAGTCTACAGTCACGTAACCGGTGCGGCAGTGGCGGGGCATGCAGTCACTATAGTCGGTTACGATGATGCTCAACAGGCATGGATAGTTAAAAACAGCATGGGACGGGATTGGGGTGAAAACGGGTTTTTCAGAATTAAATCCGGCACGAATGAGGCCAATATTGAGAGTGAGGTCTATTCCATAGACTATGCCACTGTGCCCGGATTTTCCTTTGTCCTGAGCCCTTCCAGCGCCGATTTCGGAACGCTCGTGCTTCCCGATGAACCATCTAAAACCATTCCTTTCACCATCACGAATAACGGATCGTTGCCGTTAACGAATACCTCCTGCTCGGTAACAAATCCGCAGTTTTCGGTTATCCCCCCGAACGTCTCAACAATAGAATCGGCCGCTTCGGCAGATGTTCAGGTAACATATACCGCCCGGGCAGGGAAATACCCCGACACAGGAGAACTGCGTGTGGTTTCCGCGGGAATAACTCGAAAAAGTCCGCTTTCCGCTCAAACAAACACAAGACCGGATCAGCCGGTAAATCGATGGCCATCCAATGGGGCGACCGTTCGGTTGCCGGTAAAGCTTGTCGCCTCGGCGTTCGCGGATGATGACGGCGATAGCCATGCGGCAAGTCAGTGGATTATTAAGAATTCTTCCGGCGACAGCGTCTATTCCGGTATCTTTGATGCGGACAACAAAACATCTTTCACGGTTCCTTCCGGTATTCTTCAAATCGGAGCACAGTATTACTGGCAGGTGATCTATCTGGATGACCGGGGCAGCGAATCTTTACCTTCCGCCCAGACATCATTTACCACAGCACCGCAACCTCCGCCCGGCGCCGGTAATAGAACCGGTTGTTTCATTGCCACGGCGGCATTCGGTTCGCCTCTTGCGGGACAGGTGGAAATTCTTCGGCAGTTTAGAGACAGGTATCTGTTGACCAATAATCCCGGACAGAAGTTTGTTGCCTGGTATTATCGTAATAGTCCCGCTGTTGCAAACTACATTCAGGACAAGCCTCTGGTAAAGGCGGCAATCAGAGTTTCACTATATCCTCTGATTGGCTTTTCTTTCCTGCTGATTTCCGGTTATCTGCCGTTTGTGATAGGTGGACTTCTTTTGACCACGTTTCTTTTCTTACGGTTCAGACCGAAGAAGTTAAACGCAGCATAACTCCGCCATTCCGGCGGAGGTCGGTATCCATCATTTGTCTTTCACGATGGCAGCTGTGTTGCCCCCATGGTGCCCTTCAGGGTATTCAGGGCAGATGGATTAAAAGGGAGGAGGAACCGCTCCCTTTATCGTTTTTCCGTTCAGGGTTTATCAACGCCCTTTTTTGTCATTGCGTTTTCCCCACGACGATTCATGTCCGGATGAACCGCCCCCTGAATTTCCTCCCCATCCATGATTATCAGACTGTCCCCCCCATCCCGATTGCGGATGATTATCTGACTGCTGAGACTGTCCACCCCATCCTGATTGCGAATGGTTATCTGTCTGCGGAGGTGGTTCCTGATTAGAATCTGTTTTATTATCTGTCCGGCCGGGTGAATCTCCCGACTGCTTTTCTTTATCCGAAGACTGTTCGCGGTGCGAACCGGTTTTATGCACTGTCTGCGAAGACGGCTGTCCCAATACCTGATTGTTAGGGGTTTGTTGTAATGATTTGTGCCCGGACGGTTGTCCCCACACTTGGCTTTTTGGAGTTTCCTGTGATGATTTACGTTCCCACTGCCTGGGCGGAAACACCTTATTAACTTGCTTATTCCCGGCCTGCGGTTTCCCCCCCGTACCCTGATAACTTTGGCCTGTCTTGATCTGATGCCCCGGTTTTATTCCATAATAAGAATCGGGGTGAGAAATATTATTACGTTCCTTGAGTTTATCGCGATGACGCGATAAATCGTCTCCGGAAATTTTGTGATGCCACTGGCCGGAATGAATATAATCGGAAGTAACCCGTCTTCCATGGTCACGCCATGGCTTGCGATGGAGAGGATGTCCGCCCCGCCAGAACATTATATCCACATACTGACCGTAAAGTTCATACGTAAAATAATCGAACGCGAATGCGACAGCGAACGGCGGCGGATAATAACAGGGCTCGCCATACATAATCGGAGCGTCATAATATCCGCCATCGATGTCGCCGTATTCTTCCGGCTCTGCTGTGTCCGGTGTTACTGTGAAAGGCCAGCGGGCCGATACATGGTACTGAAAAGGACTGTAGTTATAATAGGCGCGCGCCTCATAATTTCCCGGTTGTGGAGGACGGAAAATCATCACATCCTGTCCGGCTCCTTGGGGTATGTATTTATAGTCACCGACGTAAGTATCCGGCGAACCTTGCGGCGCAATGCATATCCAATCGGATGAATAGCCAGGCGCATAACTAAAATGTACTCTTATCTCTTCGCCGTAATTATATATGTCTTTATCGGTTTGAACCAACGGATAGGGGTCCGATGCGGCAAAAGCGAAAACAGGCAAAAGCAACATGACCAGGACCGGAAGCCATAAAGATTTTTTCATGAATAATTACCTCCATATTATTATCTGACAAATCTGCAACTTGCATACCAGCATGAATCATAGGTATCGGTAAATTTGAAGCAAGATATTAATATCTTTTTTGAAATACGGCTACAATTATTTTATTTAATAGATCGAAGGTCGGGGATTATTTACCCGCAATGGGGAGAAATGCATCTGCGGGGAAATTAAGGGGACAACAGTCTCCTTTGTCATTCCCGCGAAGGCGGGAATCCAGAAGCCAGCCGTCATACTTCGCAGGAGATTGTGTCGCAATTGCAAATGTTTATTATGCGTAATGAGTAATGTCCCCCGCTGGCGGGGGCAGGGGGTGGAATTTTTTAATGGGACACCTCCGCCAGCGGAGGACATTAAATGGTTATTCCTATAACTCCAGATACAGCCCGGCGCGTTTTTCAATTCTGCCCATGTTTGGATTGTCGGGTCTGTAGGCGTCCATGAAAACCTGCTTGACTTTTTCGGCCTGTGATAAAGATTTAATTTTATCGCGAGCGTGGCCCCAGGCCAAAAGAATATTGTCAGCCTTCTGCGGTAAAACTTTCAGTGATTTGTACACCGTTGAGCGGCCGTTGCTTTCCTTGATTTTGGGACCGCAGGCAAAAGAAACTTCCGTGACATGGGTTGTCAGCGAGCGTTTAGACCGTTCATCCTTTGTCTTATCATTGTGCTCTCCATGAGATGGAATAAAAATAAACTTCATGTCGTCCGGAGTAATGCCGTCCACAAAGAGGGGCACGCCGTAATCGATTCCGTTTAAATTTGATCCGATCAGCTGTGTGCCGGCAACACTCATCACGTCTTGGTGGCTGATTCTCCGGTCAAAGAGATTGACAAAAAAACGATTGATTTTTCTATACTGTGTATAAAACCTGCTGGCATGACCATTTCCGGTCCTTTCGAGATTCATTTCCTTGGCGGCGTCCTTCACGGCATTACAAATCCACCTGTACTGAGTCGACGGATCGGCATTGCTGATGTCATCGGACAGATGTGTTCGCACCATTCCCAGGCCGCGGTATCCTTTTTGAACATCAACCTGCCGCTTGGAATTTTGATCTCCCTGCGCGATATAATCCGTGGCCCAGGTGATTCCCATTTCCAGACTCAATAGGGCTATTTCAACGGATGAATTAGAAACGTTCTGTCCGATCTCCAGCGCTATTTTATTCCTGAGCTTCAGGATATTGCTGCCGGTGACATCAATCTGGCTTCCTATCGGGAGGAGATCCGATTCACCCAGGCAATTTAATCTCAGCCAGCTTTTTTTATCCGGCAGTGTTCCACTGTCCCAAAGATGGAACTTGTAGGAAAACGGGAAAGTCCTTTTGCTGTGACTTAACAATGATGCCTTGCCCAGAACCAGATGATTATGGATAAGATGCGTATACAGGGCAAGCGGCACGCCGTCGATGATGTGATTATAGACTAGACTCATGATCCGGTATGACCGGTTTTCTCTGTCATAGGTTATTTCAATCAGGACCGGCTTGGAATAATCCCAATCCAGTGAAAAATCGATATCATAACCCGTCACCATATCTTCTTCCTTACGTAGACGGCCTTCCTTGACCTGTACATCCGCTTTGATCAGCATGTCGCCGTAATGTTTAAGCGCGAGATCTACAGCCTCCATCGCTCTATGGCGCATTTCCCGGGTGCTTTCGAAATGGGGCGCACGTCCCCTGACTTCAATGCCGAAGCCGAAATGCTTGGCGTATTTTGATCGTAAAAATTCCCACGCGGTGGTTGTCTTATCCAGACCGAGTTTGGTCGTGATGTAATCTCTCGGGGTAGAGACGAATCCTCCCAGATGAATTGCTCCTACTATTGCATTCATATCAATCACCTTCTCCTCTCAGAAAATCAGACGTCTTATCCTTCTGGCGGCGCGGCGGCCACAAGGCAATCACCGGACTGCGCCGGTATTTGCGCCTCCGATTCGGCCGGGTTATCAGCCCTGTTCTTCTTTTCGTCGGCTACACGCTCTTTTGCTTCTGCAACCGCTTTTTCAACGGCACCGATAACATCGGGCTTGATGTCAAAATAGAAACCGTTATTGGCGCATATTTTTTTGGTTTTTCTAATCTCGGCTCTCAGCGGCGCCGGTATGCTTACTCTTAACATCACGTTTCCGATTTGCTTCTTCTGCTCTTTTTTTAAAATTGTCATAGCCATATTTCCTCCGGCATTTGCGTTTTGTTGAAGTTAACATAATACTTGCTTTTATTATTGTCAATATAAAAAGCATAAAAAATAGCAATTATTTATGCTTTAAATACGGACATGTAAATATGCTTTATATATTCAATGGTTGCAGGATATTGAGGTGACGTAATATTTTGTCATTTCCGTGAAGGCGGGAATCTATAAAAGGGAATTTTTAAAAACTCTTCTTTTTGTGGGGGTGACATGAAATTAAAGAGGCGGGTTTATTTCATTGAAATAAAACCGCCCCCTTAATTCTGTAATATACATGTCAGCAGGTAAACGTTTGTGTTGACTCTATTGGAGTACTCCGCCTGAGCCTGACCCAACTTTTGGCTTGGCCGACCCGCTGGAACTAGATCCTGAACCCGAACCCGATCCTGAGCTAGAGCCTGAGGTACTGCAGGCGTTTGGTTTCTTGCAGTTCTGACACGGCACCGATGTCGGTGCGTTATCACAAGTAATTTTACACTGTGCAACACAGCTTGCCTGTTGCTGTGACTGGGCCTGTTGTAGACCGGGGTTGCTCATCTTTCCTACCAGCGCCCCGGATATGCAATCGTTGTAGCACTGATTGGACGCTCCCGGACCGCTGTTTCCGTAAACAGCCTGGAGAGTGGCGGCATTGGCGCATTTGTTCTTGCAACCGATTATTTTGACATGTCTGTTATACGGGCCGTCGCACTTGGTATATGCATCGCCCAGTCCGCTCTCCTTTGCCGCTTTGAGCACAGCCGGCCAGATACCGCTATAGTCGTCGGTCGGCGTTTTCATTGCCGCTTCACACGCCGCTTCCTGCAAGTAATAAAGAGCATTCCCTATGATCTTCTGTTGACAGGCCTGGCGGTCCGCTATCGTTTGTGCGTCAGCATTTGTCGTTGGGAGATTGTTGAATGACTGTCCGATCTGACTGCCGAGATTTCCCAATTTAGAGGCGGCATCGGCACGGGCCTTTTTGCACTTGAGCGCGGGCGGCCAGGGTGCGCGCCAACAGCAGGGCTGCTCCGACGGTTTGCAACCGGTCGTCTTGTATGTGTTCTTGAGCAGGCCGAGGCAGGAGGAAAGCGTGTCCTGTCCGTAGGCGTCGATAACCATCTTGGGATAGTCCTTATTCATAACACAACCGTCGCCCATAGCGGTACATTCAGCCAGCGCCTGGGCAACAAGCACGGGCTGACGCGCCATCACCTTTTGGTCGAACTGCGGCAGTATCACATCAAAACAGAGGTGCTGCGCATTTCCTTTTTTCATGCGGCAGGCGCCGGAACCGCTCGTGTAATAGTTCATGCAGGCGGAGCCGCATGCGCTTTCATAGCAGCCTTTATGGCGTTCGTAATCCGTTGCCACGGCATACTTGTCCAGAACCGGCGCAAGATACTTCTGGTAGTACTCGACCTCGTTGATTTTCGGATGGTCGCAGCTAAGGCCCACGGCGTCTCCCAGCGCCTCCATTCCTTCCTCCATGGTTGCTACCGCCCCGGAAATAAGGCTGCCGCAGGCTTTGATGCCCTTCGCTTCCTTCGTGATGATCTCGCGGAGTTCGGCAATGCTCAACCCGGAATATGCGACGGTGCATGCGCAGGGCAGTTGTGAGAGAAGTTGTCCCAGTACCGGGATGCTGCTCAAGGCCTCATCCGATTTGCCGTCCGCAATCGACTGGAGTGTCGCGAGAGAGCCCGATGGCAGGATTGCCCCCATAGACTGTTTCAGGAAGCCGGCTACAGCTTTTTTCGCCGGTCCGGATACCGCGGATTTGCATTGTCCCTCGCTCGAGAATACTCCGGCCTCTTTCGCGAGAATCATCCCGGCGGTTAAGGCCTCAAAGGAGGTATCCATCGAGATGATCGGCGGAACGCATTCCGGATGCTCGACGGCAAGAGTGACAGCCGCCTTGGCATCCGTGAGACCGGTGGTGAAGGCGTTGTATCCTGAAGCCGTTTTGAAACAGTCTCCAACTGTACTGCCGAATGAGACAGCCGGCAGAGCGATGATGGCTATCAGGAAAATGAACGACCCGGCAAGCCGGTCGAAATCTCTTCTTAAGGAAAACAGTTTTTTCATTGGGCAGATCTCCTCATTAGCGTCCGGTTGTTTTTTTGTGGCGCAATACTACTTGTTAAATGTATAAAATACAAGATGTATGGGAAGCCATGCCCCGGTCACTTACCGGCTAACCTTTTCAATGTAAATTCCGGAGCCGATCCAGACAGTATCTGTGATCTTCGTGGAATAGCTTTTTTTCAGCCATATCTTGTTTTCATCAATCGGATTGGGCCAGGTGAACAAAACAAAACCGTCGGCATAACCGCTTTTCCGGTAGGCGGCGTCGGAAACCATTTGAAAAAATTTGGCGTCCTGCTGCTTTTTGATCCCATATTGCGGATAGGCCTTCATTACAAAACCGGTGTTGAAAAAATCTTGACCGACCATAGCTGGTTGGGCGCCGTGCGCCCGGCAGTTAATCTTCACCGTTTTGCCATTCTGCATCTCGTTCTCATAAGCAAACATATAAAGCTCTCCGCGCTGGAAAGGACAAAGGCCGGCTTTGCATTCCGGGTCTCCTGCCTGCCGGTCGAATTCCTTGAAGGTGGCGGCCAATCCCTTCTGCTCGCCCATATTTTTCATGTTAGCTAAGGTTAATGCCTTCGCCTTGCAGACGAATTCGACCAGTTCCTTTTCTTTGGGGGGCAGGGAAGATAAATTGCTGCACTCTCCGGGATAATAGCCGGCGGATTCTTTTGTGTTCAGCAGATCTTTAATATCCGCATTGGGAATATAGCTCCGATATATCTTTTCGAAGGTGCCGTCCGCCTTAATGCTGTCCAGAGAAGACTGCCATTTTTCAACCATCTCCTGCGGAGTTCCCAGCGACAGCGCAATGTAAAAGTAAGTATTGCTTAAGGCAGCGACCGGTTCCAGATCATCCATGGTGTATCCGGCATTTTTAACAATATCCGCGACCGTAATATCCGTGAAAACGGCCAGCTGAACTTCGCCCTGCATGAGCTTCCGGACATTGTCGGCGGGCAGCGGAGAGCTGACCAGATTAGTAAACCCCCTGTCCTTGAGATCCTGTTCGTTAAACCAGTTGGCGGTCGTGCCGATGGCGGCTGCCTTTCGGGCATCTTCCAGACTGTTCATTCTGATACCGGAACCTTTTCTGGCGTACAGGATCGAGCTGTTTTTACCGACCGGTCCTACCCATTGAAAAAGCTTCTCCCGCTTTGCCGTTCTCTCGGCGCTGAAGAGCACCACATTCGGGTTGCTCAACGCCAATTTGTACGCTTCATCCCAGCGGGTCAAACGGATGTTATCGGGAATACCCTGACGGGCGCTGATCTCTCTCACCATATCCGTGACGAAACCGGAGACCTTCCCATGCTTCATGAAGGTTACCGGCGGATATTCTTCGGTCATCATCTGGATGATTTCCGGCGCTTTTTCGGCGGGAAGCCATTTCGCGTAGATACGCCTGAAGGTTCCGTCAGCCTTCATCTCATCGAGCGCCTTTTGCCACCGGGCCACCAGTTCGGGCGACGTGCCTTTCGAAAAAGTGATGTAGCTCATGTTCGTGGCGAGGTTCAAGACGCTTTCCACATCATTCATATCCGTTGTCGTGCCGACATCTTTCAGCAGTTCCGGTATGGTGAGGTTGTTGCTGGGAAACAGTTTTGCATCACCGGTCAACAGTTTCCTCATGGCGATTTTTTCTGTCGCCACGCTTTCCAGGTTCGGGAATCCCTCTTTTCTTAAGAGCTCCTCAGAATAATAATTCTTGACGATGACAACCTTCGATACTTTTTTTGCATCGTCCAGACTTGCTATTTCGAGTTTCGAGCCTTTCCGGGCGTAAAGATTAGTGTCATGAAAAGTAATCGGTCCCACCCATTGGAGAAGGGGCTTGCGTTCCGGTGTCATGGCCACGGAGAAAAGGGCCACGTTCGGCTTCTCCATAACCGCCTGATAACCTTCTTCCCATTTTGCCATTTGAATATCGGCATCCGTACCGGTTCTTTTAATCAGTTCCTGAACCACCTCCGTTGCCTGACCGGTGAGCCGTCCGTTTTCAATGTAGTTCAGCGGCGGATAATGCTCCGTATAAATCTTCAGACCGTCAGGCTTAACAGCGCCGGTCTGAATCGTTGACGCACAGCCGGCAAGAAATATTAAACTCAATACCAGACAACATAACGTAATCTTTTTCATGCTTCCTCCTTGTAGGCCGCAATTATTCAGTCGTTATTTTAAAAATGAATAGTTCTCCAAACATTCCTTTTCTTGACAACATTTTTTATTTCCGGCGTTGTAAAAGAATAAAATCCGGTGCTACTCTTTATCCTCTGTGTCGTTCTTCTTTTTGCGGGTCTCGGCAAGCCATTCGTTGACACTCTTTTTTTCCTGTTTGGCGGCTAAGGCCAGCACGCTATACAGTGCCGAACTGACGCGTACAACTTTGCGGGCAGCAGGCTTTTCCGGTTCTTCGTTTCTTTCGGCGCAATCAGTAAGATACAAGTCAACGGCTTCCTCAAAGGCTTGTCTGATTTTCTCCACCGAATCACCTTGAAAAGTTATGCTGCGGCTAATGTCGGAAACACGGCCAATCAGACATCCCTGTTCGTCGCTGTATTCAATCTTTGCACAATAGCCTTTATAGGTTATTGGATTTTTCATGATTTTACCTCCAGTTGCTGAGCGTCAACTATTGCCGTATTGATATCACTGAAGATAGGCGAGTTCAATAACTATTCTGATGGGGGTGACATGTAGAAAATGCGTGCTCTCATTGCTGGAGCAATCATGCTGATTGCTCCAGAATATTCTGGTTCAATCGAAAGACGATTGAACCAGCGCAAAAAGGTCTTAACGTAGAATTTTAAGGGCGTCTCTCTCACTCCACCATGAAAAAATACTTGACATGTGTAACCGATATGGTTACACTACACAACATGATAAAATCATTTGCCCCTAAAGGCCTGAAAACTCTTTATGAGGATGGCCTTAAAAAAGGCATACAAACAAAACATACCGATAAGCTACTGGATATACTCGACCATCTTGATGCGGCAAATGAAATAAAAGATATGGGATATCCCGGCTCAGGTCTTCACCCTCTGCAGCCGAAAAGCGAATCCCGCTGGGCGGTATCGGTCTCAGGCAACTGGAGAGTTACATTTAAATTTAAAAATGGCGATGCCTACGAAGTAAATTATGAAGATTATCATTAAATGAATATAAAAAATGAGAGTCGAGAGGAAAATATGAAAAACAGAAAACGACCGCCGGCACATCCGGGGCATATATTGAAAGTTCATTATATCGAACCTTTAAATTTAACATTAACAGACCTCGCGAAGGGTCTTAAGGTGTCGCGGAAAACTTTATCTAAAATAGTGAACGAACGCGGTTCTATCACTTCCGATATGGCGCTGCGTTTTTCCAAAGCTTTCAATACAACACCGGAACTTTGGCTTAACTTACAGAATAATTACGACTTATGGCATGCTTCACACGAAACCGTGGAATGGCTTAACATACAACCCATTGTTGCCGCTTGTTGAGACGTCTCTTGATATAAAAAACTAGCATGCTGTCTCTTGATTGCCAAGTAACTTAGAATTTTAAGGGCGTCTCTCCGTCCTGTTCAGTTATTCAATAAGCCCCTCTTTTGTAAAGAGGGGTGAGGGGAGATTTTTAAAAAAGAACATGGTGCTTTCGAATTTTATTAATCTTCCTTAAAAGGGGCGTGTTGATGATACAGGCCCGCGTGATGGTGCGGCGGAGCGTTGCCGTGTTCGTCGCGCGGAAGAATCGGATCGCGCAGACGCCGAAGCGTTATGGCCTTTTCCGGACAGGCATACGAACACAATCCGCAGCCGAAACAGTTTCCGGTAGTCTTGCTTTTGCCTTCGACAATCTGACGGGCCGAGAAGGGGCACACCTCAATGCATTTTCCGCAGGCCTTGCAGCGGCTCCGATCGGTCTGCGCCATAAAATAACCGTCAATCAGAGGATAATTTTCCTGCGTGAGTTCGCGGTTGATGATGTAGGGCACACAGCCGCACGTGCAGCAGTTGCAGATGACATATTCATTATATAAATTCACCGGGCAATGAACAAAGATCATGTGGAACATGCCGAGCTCATGGGTTTGCTTGACAATCGCCTTGGCCTCTTCCTTCGAAATCTGACGGTATTCCCGGGGGAAGGCTTTCATCCAGGCTTTATATCCGGTGCGGATGACGATGTCCGTCTCCAGCGGGTGCGAGCATGATTTATGACCGATCCGGCAGCGACAGGCGCCCACGGCAATCGGACCATCCAGGGTATCGATCAGGGACAACACTTCGTCGTAGGGCATTGGTTTGGCCGTATCTCCGAGATAGCCGAAAGGCCGGGCGAGAAGGAAACCGGCAAGAACACGCACCCATCGCATTTTGCCGAATCGCCGGTATCTGCCCCTTAAGATATGAAAGCAAAGTTTCAGGAGTGGAACTTCGATAAACCGGGCAAAGATAAAGAGCGTGAAACGTCTGAAGGGATTGTGTTCTCCGGAAAGGTTATGTACAAGCGACATAAAAATTTATCCTCCTGAATTCCGGGCAGGCATTATTATTTATAATGCTTCTCTCTGGAAATATTTTTTTGATCAGGCTTTATTTATTGGTGCGCTATAATAAACTCAGTCGCGCATGTCAATGAATAAACAATCGTTTCGTTAGTAAAGTAGCGATTAAGGAAGTTTTTAATAAATAGAGATAAGAGAAGTTTTTTGAAAACTAGTATGGTGTCCCCGGATTTCTCCCCGGGTTTCCGAGATAGGTGCCTCACGGCGCTGGGCGCTTGATACAATGTTCAGGAATGAAAGGGGCTCTTCTTTACAATGGCCAGCAGAAAGAAAATAAAGGCATAGATCAATAAAGCTGTTATGATAAAGCCGTTATCAGTGATATTGAATATTATCAAATCATAAGCAGTAAAAATCAGCACTAAACTTAAAAGACAGCTTGCTGTTCTGTTATGAAGAAAAAACCTCAGTAATCTGCTCGTAACATTCTCGGCTGTCCGTATATTTCTGTTTTCAGTAAAAGTGTATTCCTTACGCCACAAACAAGCAAAGACAATAGCCGTTGCGGAAAATATAAACCCCGCAAAATATTTCAGCCCGGAAGGCATTTCATGAGACGACTGGTAACGTGAATGACTACCCATCATAACAGGAAACAGGCCTATGAAAAGCAGCAGCGATATACCGAAAAGAGCTGCCGCAACGGCTCTTAGCCCGTTTGACGGTTTGGCATAGAAATCTTTTTCCAAATTTGCAAAAACGTCTTTGTCTTTTGGTTGCTGTTCCGGTGTCTTTATCGACATTTCTTCCGGTACATCCTTCCGCTTTGCCTGTTTCCACAGAGTAAAAACATAGAATATAATTTGCAGAAAGCCGAATAAAATAATGAATAATAGTACGATAAATAATGCCGTCTCTAATGATATCTCGCACGCCAGTATTCGATTTATCAATATTATCTCCCGCCATTACAGATAGGATTAATAGCGTAACATTTATTTATTCTTTGCTATTCTTCTAATTACTATCTGAATTTCTTTGTTTTGAATCAATCATTCTTTTTAATTCTTCAATATCTTTACGAATAATATCGAAATCATTTTCCTCTTTCACCTTCTCCGGCGATAAAAACCATGATGCGATAAATCCAGAAAACATGCCGAATAAACCGACACCGCATATCATCAGCATAGCAGCAATGGTACGGCCCTCCATAGTAACTGGATATTTATCTCCGAAGCCGACAGTTGTCATCGTTACGACAGCCCACCATATAGCATCTTCGGCAGTTTGAATATTGGCGGACGGTATTCCCTTCTCAAAATGTAAAACGGAAAGGCTTCCCAATATGATCATCAGAATGGAAACAAGGGTTGCGGCCATGAATGCGCTTTCTTTCCGTCTTTCTAAAATAAAAGTTGCTATTATTTTTGTTGCACGAACAGCCCTAAGGACTCGAAAGATTCTCAGGATTCGTGCTGCTCTTCCGGCTCTTAATATATCTATACTCGGAATGCTTGACAAGAGATCGATCCATCCCCATGTATAAAGATATTGCCATTTGTTTGGTGCCTTAATTACATTGAGAAGGAAATCTATAAAGAAGAGCGCACAGATTGTAGTATCAGCTATATCTATGACTCTTCTCGTTTGTTCATCAAAGGATAAGACTGTATTCAATGCAAGAGCGGCAATGGCATAGACACAAAGGACAAGCATAAAAATTTGATATGGACCAAATTTTTCATGGTGTTTATTGATATTCTCCCTTTCGACTTTCACGAATTTCATGCCTCCAAATAAAAAGGAATATGGTCGGGTCTGAAATATGAGTTTTCAGTCCCTAGTTAACATTTTATAATTGTTTGGTGATGCTTGGTACGTGATGCGTGGCAAATAATACTACTCTAAAATCATATTGCAAGAAAAAAGGAGAAAATTAGTTTTAAGATTTAAGTAATTAAGTAGTTAAGTAAAAAAGAAGTAATTAAGATTTAAGGGTTAAGTAATTAAGTAGAAAAATGTGGATGGTGAATGGTTATGCCTAATCGCTTATTTCGTCGAGGAGCCGGGCTTTGATTTTTTTCAATGAAAAAAACGAGCAGAAGCACGCCACGGAAAACCCGGCCACGACATCCATGATATAATGCTGTTTGAGCAACACCACGGATACGCCGACAATCATCGCCATGATCATCGTGATCCAGCCGATGATTCGCCCCTTGCGCATGCAGTAAAACGCTGCAAAAAAAGACGCCGACAGGTGCATGGACGGGAACAGATTATACGGGTGATCGATCCAGAAGTAAAAACAGACGACTTGCGTTATCCAGTCATTGGCCATGGTCACTTCCGGCCGTAAATCCATCCGCACGGGGAATATCAGAAAAATGATAAAACACAAAAGGGACATGTTGAAAAATCGAATGCACATATCCCAGAAATCCGGCATATTATCGATGATCAGAAACAGGATCGCGACGAGAACGAATACAAACGAGTAACCTATAATCGCGGAGGGAACAAAGGGGATAGTCTTTTCAAACCAAAGGGAAACATTATAGTAATGGTCCCGATGGTCGTTGATCCAGTTGATGCCAAGATATCCTACCGTGTAAAACGTCACCAGCAGGATCAGTCCCAGGGTTTTCCGCGTAACCGAGTATGGTTGCTCCGACATGCATCACTCCCTATCAATCAAGGCGCCTATAAAAAGTAACAGGAAATCAGCAGCAATTATGGTCCGGTCGTGAAATATCAGTTTTCAGCATCCAGTTAACATTACTTATTTTTAGATGATGCGAAACGAATAATACTCCTTTAAAAAAACATTTCAAGAAAAAACACAAAAAAGTGAAGGGTGAAGAGTGAAAGGTGAAGGGTAAAAAATAACAGTTCTATGTTCTAGGTTCAATGTTCAAGGTTTGAAAAGATAGATTTAAGATTTAAGTAATTAAGTAGTTAAGTAAATAACCGTGAAGGGTGAAGGGTTAGGTGTGAAAGGAAAAGAATGTTCTACGTTCTAAGTTCTATGTTCAAGGTAAAATAATTCGCGCGTCACTATATCAGATTGTTTCCACTCTCATCATGTTCGTTGTTCCCGTGGTCCACAGCGGGTGTCCGAGCGTCATGACGACACGATCACCGGATTCAAGGCCTTTTATGGTCTTCAAGAGCGGATGGATGGAGGCCAGCATTTCGGAGAAATGTTTCGCCCGGGGAATGATCAGGCTCTCCACGCCCCGCAGAAGACCCATGCGTCGGGCGTTGGCGATGTCCGTGGTAGCGCCGATAACGGGAATATCCGCCGCCAACCTCGAAACCAGGCGGGCACTGCCGCCGCCTTCGGTGAAAACGACGATGAGCCTGGCGCCAATCTCCTCCGCGGTGCGGCAGGCCGCGAAGGCAACGGATACGTCCGTGCGGCCGGAGAGATTTTCTTCCAGGGTTTCAGACAGCAAGCCGATGCGGGGCTTGTAGTGCGCGTCCGCGTCGGCGGCAATGCTGTCCAGGAAGTTAATGGCCTCGATTGGATGCTTGCCCACGGCGCTCTCGGCAGAGAGCATCACGGCATCGGTGCCGTCCCAGATGGCGTTGGCGACGTCGCTCGCCTCGGCCCGGGTAGGTTGAGGGTTCTCGATCATGCTCTCCAGCATTTGGGTCGCGGTGATGACGGGCTTCAAGGCTCGACGCGCCTTCATAATAATTTGCTTCTGGAGCGCGGGCACCTTCTCCACACCAAATTCCACTCCCAGATCGCCCCTTGCTACCATTACGCCCCAGCTCACGCGCAGGATCTCTTCCAAATTATCCAGCGCCTGAGGATGTTCGATCTTGGCGATAATGGTTTGAGGACCGCCCAGTTCCCGGATATGCAGATTCAGCGCCTCCACGTCGGAAGCACGGCGCACGAAACTCTGAGCGAAGAGATCCACGCCCTCTTTGACACCCCAGCGGACATCTTCCAGATCCTGGGGAGTCAGGGGATCGAAGGCTACATCCAATCCGATGGGATGGACGCCCTTGCGAGCTTTCAATAGACCGCCCACCAGTACTTTCAGCAGGATTTGCTGATTGCGTATTTCCGTAACCTCAAGTTTCAGCGCCCCGTCGTCCAGCATCCATATTTGGCCTACTTTAGCGCCCTTAAACAATTCCGGGTGCGGCAGAGGAGCCGCCCATGGATGACCTTTGGGTGCTGGTGTATCAACTGCGTAAAGAACTCCGATGCTGTCCTTCGCCAGAAGTACCGGCTCGTCCAGCAGACCGATACGCCACTTGGGTCCCTGTAGATCCAGAAAGACAGGTATCATCCTTCCCAGTTCATCCGAAATTTTCCTTATGAGTTTCAATACCGGTGTTCGTTCCGCAGGCCGGCTGTGGCTGGCGTTGAGTCGGACTGCGTCGGCGAGTTTCAGGGCCTCCCGCAGGAGTCCATCGTCTTGCAAGGCCGGTCCCATGGTGATTACCAGTTTGGTCTTACGTTTTTTGACAAGAAATTCCTTGTTCATAGTGAAAATATATAAAGAAGCCTCTGGTATGTCAATGGAAGAATGGTGAAAAGAAAGAATGTTCTAAGTTCTAGGTTCAATGTTCTAGGTTAAAAAACAGTTTTAAGTTTTAAGGGTTAAGTAGTTAAGTAAATAACCGGGAAGGGTGAAGAAAAAAAACTGTTCTATGTTCAACGTTCAATGTTAAAAACAAGTGAATAGTGAATGGTGAATAGAAAAAACAGTTTTAAGGAAGAAAAACAAGTGAATGGTGAAAAGATAAGGAAAAGAATGTTCTACGTTCTAAGTTCTATGTTCAAGGTTGAATAAGACAGATTTAAGTTTTAAGTAATTAAGGGTTAAGAAAAAAAAGAAAATGTTTAATTTTCTAGAGGGTTTTTTTTCTTTGTTTTAGATGGCTCTTTATACACCTTCCAGCTGTGATTCGGGTCACTCACAAAAGATTGATCCACCGCTTTGCCATACTCATTTGTTTTAAATGTTCTGACAATCCATCCTCCCAGGACTTTTTGTCTGTCACTTTTAATATCGTTACCAACAGTTATTAAGGTTTCCCACATTTTAACTCGCCTTCCTTTTCTTCTTGATATATGAGTTCTCTTGTTTTCTTGAGCAATTCTTTGAGGCCATTAAAGCCTCTATGATGTCACGGTTTGAGTCGCACCAATTACTTCTCCGGTAATCGCTATTGGGAAATGCCGGACCGTTCTCATCCTTCATTTTAAAACTCCTCTTTTATTGTTTCCGCCGTTTGCCTATTTCTTCTTGTGCAAAGGCTTCGTCTCTTTTGCCCGGAGCGTCAGACTCTCCTTCCGCCTTCTTCTTTTGCGGTCCAGTTCCTTTCTCCGTTCTCCACTGTGCTGGCTCATGATGCCTCCTTAAGTTTGAATAAATTCATCAAAATTATTGTTCCGTTTATTTTGGAACAGGTCGATTATACCGTACCCTCGGTGATGTCTGCAACCCGGCTCGATTCGGCTGTAGCTGATTCTTTGTCCGGCTTGCTCGTCTTTATATTAGCCTTACTCTGCCTGGCTGCCCGGCGTCTTAAATCTCTGTCCATTTGTTTCTGCTGTTGCTTTTTTAAGTTGGCGGTCTTGCCAAAATTGTACATAGGCTTTCCCATGTTTTAATACCTGTTTGCCTTCCTTTCAGGTTTTACTGAACAGGTTGAAAATAGAAAGGCGCTCCGGGAAACTGAGTTCAAGGAGCGCCTTTTCTATTAACATGATTTTATTAAAGCGCTTTCACGTTGACTGCCGACGGGCCTTTGGCACCCTTTTCGATATCGAAACTGACGCTCATGCCTTCCTGCAGTGTCTTGAAACCGCTGGCCTGAATCGAACTAAAGTGAACAAATACGTCGCCACCTTCATCATTCGCGATGAACCCGAAGCCTTTGCCTTCATTGAACCATTTTACTTTACCTTCTGACATAGATCTAATCCTCCTTTCATAAATTTTAAAAGTCGAATCAGCACGATGACAGAAATAAAAAAACCACCAAGACTCTAAAGTACTCAGTGGCTAACCTATGTGCTTCAAAATGTCTAAATCCAACTCTTAACTTCACATCTTTATTTCTAAATATCCGAAGTTAAAAGTATGATACAGCAATAGCGCGCAATAGTCAATCTTTATTCGCAAAGAGAACGTTTTGTGTAAGCAGTTTTGAGAAGATGTATTGCGCATCCTTATATAAAGCGGGACGTTACGAGATTAAGGCTTTTGAAAGATATATTTGGATTATATGAAGATTGAAAAGAAGTTTTAAGATTTAAGTAATTAAGTAGTTAAGTGAAAAATGGTGAAGGGTGAAGGGAAAAAACCTCCTCTGTCATTCCCGCGCAGGCGGGAATCCAGGAAAAATGTTTAAGTTTTAAGGGTTAAGAGTGAAGAAAAGAATGTTCTACGTTCTAAGTTCTATGTTCAAGGTTGAATAAAACAGTTTTAAGTTTTAAGGGTTAAGTAGTTAAGAAAATAACCGTGAAGATTGAAGGGTGAAGAGTGAAGAGTGAAAAGAGGAGTTATAGTTGTATGTGTCCGCCATACAATCATATGTTATTAGCACACATTTCAGGGGAGAGATTCAATCTTGTTTTACTTTCCAATATCTGGTAGTTCTCAATAAAGGATTGTATTGATGAACGAAATTCTTACAGTTTCACAACTCAATAATAATATTAAATTTCTTCTGGAGGAGACATTTGATATTGTTCTGGTGGAAGGCGAAGTTTCCAATCTGCGGCGGCCGCAATCCGGACATGTTTATTTTACGCTGAAGGATGATAAAAGCCAGATTAAGGCGGTCTTTTTTCATAAGTTCGGAACGTATCAACGGCGGACTGATTTTGAACTGGAAGAGGGACAAAAAGTTTTGTGCCGGGCGCGCGTCAACGTCTATCTGCCGCGCGGAGAATATCAACTTGTTGTCGAATCCGTCGAACCTCTCGGCGTCGGCGCTTTGCAAAAAGCGTTTGAACAGCTCAAAGCCAAACTTTTCGCGGAGGGCTTGTTTGATGAACGCTATAAAAAAGCAATCCCCTTTATGCCCAAAAGAATTGGTGTCATCACTTCGCCGACCGGCGCGGTGATCAGGGATATCTTAAATATAACGAAAAGACGTTTTCCCGTGGCGGATATATTAATTGCTCCTGTGCGGGTACAGGGGAATGATGCCGTCCCCGAAATAATTCAGGCTCTGCGCAATTTGCAATTTCACGGAACCGTTGATGTTATCGTTATCGCGCGGGGGGGCGGCTCTCTGGAGGATATGGCGCCTTTTAATGATGAGGCTCTGGCGCGGGAGATTTTTAATTCGCCGATACCCGTTGTCTCCGCGGTTGGTCATGAAACGGATTTCACGATCTGTGATTTTGTGGCGGATTTGAGGGCTCCCACGCCATCTGCCGCGGCGGAATTAATCGTGCCGGAATGGGTGGAATTAATAACGAAGATTGATATTTTAAAGCAGAGAATGATCGGCGGTTATTGCCGCCGCCTGAGAGACACCAGAGAGCGGCTTGCCGGATTACAGGAGAGGCTCAAAGATCCTCGCCGGTTTTTGATGAATTTGAAAATGAATCTGGCTGACCTCAAGGAAAGACTTAAATTCTCTTTTTATCATGAGAGACAAAACCTGAATAATGAATTGCGGCAGCTGGAATTGCGTTTGGGGCACCAGAGTCCGGCAAGAAAGATCGGTGAAAGGAAAATTTTATTAAGTAATATTCAAAAGGATTTATTGAATAATTTTTCATTCCGTCTGACGGCGCTCAGAGAGAGGCTTCAAAAGGATTCCGCTGTTTTGGAATCGCTCAGCCCTTTAAGTGTTCTGCAAAGAGGATACAGCATTACGCGCCGTATTGCCGGCGGAATCATTGTCCGGCAAACGGCTGACATAAGCATAGGAGAGGATGTCAATATCCAATTGGCAAGAGGTAATTTTAACGCTAAGATAGAGAAAATATCCGGGGAGTAATTATGGCAAAAGAAAAATTTGAAGACGCGTTGGAAAAACTCGAAGATATCGTCAGGAAGATGGAATCAGGAGATATGCCTTTGGATGAAGCCTTGAAATCTTTTGAAGAGGGAATAAAAATCATTCGCTTTTGTTCGACGAAATTAGAGGAAACGGAGCGGCGTGTAGAAATGCTTTTGGGGAAAGAAGATTCCTTGCAGGTAAAACGCTTTGAGGGAGACGACAGTGTTTGAAAATGATGATGGATTCTTAAAGGCCTACTTAGAGGACAGGCAGAAAATTGTGGAAGAAGCCCTGCAGCATTATCTTCCCGCGGATGATATTCCGCCGAAAATTTATGAGGCTGTCCGCTACAGTGTTTTTAACGGAGGGAAGCGGATCCGGCCGATTCTCTGCATGGCGGCGGCAGAAGCGGTTGGCGGCGATTTGGCTTCGGCGATGCCGGTGGCCTGCGCTCTGGAATTGATTCATACTTACTCGCTGATTCATGACGACCTGCCGGCAATGGATGACGATGATTTCCGGCGCGGCAAGTCTACGTGCCACAAGGTTTTCGGAGAGGATATCGCAATTCTCGCCGGTGACGCGCTGCTGACGGAAGCTTTTGTCCTTTTATCCCGCGCGGAAAAAGTCAGATTATCCGGATTCTCAGCGGAAAGGCGCCTGGCAATCATCCAGGAAATTTCTTATGCCGCGGGCATCGGCGGTATGGTTGGCGGCCAGGCTCTGGATGTGCTTTCAGGAAATTCCGGGGCCGACGAAAACACGCTCCGGGAAATTCACCGGCGCAAAACGGGAGCGTTAATTGTTGCCGCGGTAAAATCAGGAGCCTTTATTTTTAACGCCGGGAAAGATAAGATTCAAGCCCTGGCGGAATACGGAATAAATTTGGGACTGGCTTTTCAGATAGCGGATGACATTTTAAATGTTGAAGGAGACCGTGAGTTGATGGGCAAGGAGACCGGCAGCGATGCCGCCCGTAACAAACTGACTTATCCGTCTTTGCTGGGCATGGAACTGGCAAAAGAAAAATTAGCCAGATATATAGACGCGGCCGTGGCGAGTCTCGCCGGTTTTGACGAGAGGGCTATGCCGCTTGTAGTCATCGCGCGCTATATTATGGAAAGAAAGTCGTAGATGAAACTTGATATGAGAAAGGATTAGGTTTTGGTAAAGCAACCCGAAACAGTAAATTACGGTGTTCTGGAGCATATAGATTTTCCTGCGGATATCCGCAAACTTAATATTGCCCAGCTCAATACTCTGGCGGGAGAAGTAAGAGATTTGATTATTCACACGGTTTCTTCCTGCGGCGGCCATCTGGCCGCCTCTTTAGGAACGGTGGAATTAACGCTGGCTCTTCATTACGTTTTCAATACACCGCAGGATAAAATTGTCTGGGATGTCGGTCATCAGTCCTACGCTCATAAAATCATCACCGGACGCAAAAATGCTTTTGCCCATTTGCGCAAGCAAAACGGCATCAGCGGATTTCCCCGCAGAGAAGAAAGCCCCTATGATGTTTTTGATGTCGGGCACAGCGGAACTTCTATTTCCGCCGCCGCCGGATTCACCGAAGCCGGTTGTTTAAAAGGCGATCATAATAAAATAATCGCTGTGATCGGCGACGGCTCCATGACCACGGGCATGGCCTTTGAAGGATTGAACTGGGTCGGAGACCGTAACAAAAATATGATCATCGTGTTAAACGACAACGAAATGTCTATTTCTTCGAATGTCGGCGCGATGTCCTCCTATCTCAGTCGCGTGATGACCGGCCATAAAATAACCACATTGAAAGCGGATATTAAAAGTTTTCTCAACAGCATTCCCGGTGTTGGCGGCGGCATGATTAAGTTTGCTCAAAAGATAGAAGAAATATTAAAAACCCTGATGGTTCCCGGCGCGCTTTTTGAAGAAATGGGTTTCACGTATGTCGGGCCGCTGGAGGGACATCGCTTAAATTATCTGATTAAAAATTTTGAAAATATCAAGGAATTGACCGGCCCTGTGCTCGTTCATGTCATTACAAAAAAAGGCAAGGGCTACCGGTTTGCTGAAGCAAACCCGCTGACGTATCATGGCGTCGCTCCCTTTAATGTGGAAACCGGTAAGTCTCTTGCTCTCCCGTCCGATATTCCAACCTACACGAAAGTATTCGGCAGGACGTTAGTGAACCTGGCGCGGGCTGATTCCCGTATTGTGGCTATCACCGCCGCCATGTGTGACGGCACGGGGCTTGATCAGTTTAGTAAGGAATTTCCGAAACGCTTTTATGACGTGGGTATCGCGGAGCAGCATGCGGTGAGCTTCGCTGCGGGCCTGGCGGCGGAGGGCTTCATTCCCGTCGTCGCTATTTATTCAACTTTTCTGCAAAGAGCTTACGATCAGATCGTCTATGATGTCTGCCTGCAAAAGCTGCCTGTTGTTTTTGCGATTGACCGCGGCGGATTGGTCGGTGAAGATGGCGCTACCCATCAGGGGCTTCTGGATTATTCTTATTTGCGTTCCATCCCGGATATTATCGTCATGGCGCCCAAAGACGAAAACGAGCTGCAGCATATGCTCAAAACGGCTGTCGGCTGCGGTCATCCGGTGTCGCTGCGTTATCCGCGGGGCAAAGGGGTGGGAGCCGTGCTTGATGATGAACCCGGAACTCTGGAAATAGGCAAGGGCGAAGTATTGCGCGATGGTACCGATCTGGCTGTTGTGGCTGTCGGTACGACAGTCCATACGGCGCTGGCTGCGGCAAAGAAGCTTTCCGGGGAGGGATTAAATATTAAAGTGATCAATGCCCGTTTTGTAAAACCCCTTGATAGCGAGTTAATCTTGAAAACGGCGGCAACGATTAAAAAAATTATTACCATCGAGGAAAACATGCTTCAGGGCGGTTTCGGGAGCGCTGTTCTGGAATTATTGGCCGAAAGAGGCGTCACCGGCGTTTGGGTAAAAAGATTGGGCATACCCGATGAATTTGTCAAACATGCCACTCAGGCCCAGCAGCGCCATAAGTACGGCATTGATGAAGAAGGCATTATCCGGGCGATAAAAGATATGCTGGCGGGACAATCCGGCCTCCAGTAATTTTAGATTGCAGCAATTCGCTTTCTTCATTCTTTTAAAAGCAAAATGGTATTGCATAAATATGGCCACTCAAAAAATTCGTCTGGACAAGTTGCTGGTTGATCGCGGAATCGCGCCCTCGCTGGAGCGAGCCCGCGCGCTGATTTTGGCCCGTGCGGTAAAAATCAATGAAGCCTATCCGGATAAAGCGGGCACGCCTGTTGCAGTTGACTCAGAAATTCATATAAAGGGCGAGGACAATCCGTATGTGAGCCGCGGCGGGCTAAAATTAAAAGCCGCTTTAGACGAATTTAAATTCAATGCTGAAAATATTGTCGCCCTTGATGTCGGGGCTTCGACCGGAGGATTTACGGATTGCCTTTTGCAGGCAGGCGCCCGCAAAGTTTACGCTCTGGATGTCGGTTATGGCCAGTTGGCCTGGAAGTTGCGCGAAGACAAACGCGTCGTCGTCATCGAACGCACAAATATCCGTTATTATGACGGCGCTGCTCTGGACGAACGGATTGATCTGGCTGCAATCGATGCCTCCTTTATTTCTCTGAAAATTGTTATTCCGTCCGTTTTAAAATTTCTGGAAGGTGGAGCGCGGATCCTGGCGCTGATTAAACCGCAGTTTGAGGCCAGGCGGGAAGAAGTCGGCGACAAGGGAGTCGTTAAGGATGCCTCCGTTCATGATCGCGTGGTGCGGGAAATCTCCGATTTTTGCGAATCGCTGAATCTTGAGGTTGAAGGAACTTGCTCCTCTCCTGTTTTGGGACCGGCGGGCAACAGGGAATTTTTTATTTTAGCGCGGAAGGAAAAGACGTGACCCCCAAGCATTCATGGGCGCCAAAATTGCGGCGTTAAAGGGAAAAACGGAAAGGGGAAAGATGAAAAATAAAAAGACAATTTATATTCTTTTAACCGTTGTATTGATTTCGACCTATATGGATCTTGCCTGGACTGCGGCAGGAATGACATCTCCCTATTATTACAATATGGTAATGGGCGCGATTTTCACTTGTTTTGCGCTTCTTCATGGCAGCCTGTATATGGGAAGAAAAAGTATCTTTTCCCTCGCGGCGCTTACGTTTGTGATATCTTTTATCATGGAATACGCGGGAGTAAAAACAGGACTCATTTACGGAGAGTACCATTACGGGAATGTGCTGGGTATGAAAATTCTCGATACCGTTCCACTGCTGATACCGCTTTCCTGGTTTATGTTCATATACGTCTCGACGGTCACAGTGGATGCGGCTTTTGGCGGCCGTTATGCGGGATGGGCCGCGCCGTTTCTTTTTGCGATGCTCGATTCCGCGGCGATGACCGCCCTGGATGTGCTGATTGATCCTATATGGGTGACCCGGGGCACATGGATATGGACTGCCGTGCAATCCCTGCCTGCCGGTTCGGTTTTCTATGGGATTCCCGTGCAGAACTATTTCGGATGGCTTCTTACGACGATCATTATCTTTGTTCCATACAGAATTATATTTTTTAGAAATAAGGCCCACCTCGCCATCCGCGATCGTGAATTTTTCCTGCCGTGTTTGATTTACGCTTCGATTATCACTGTGGGATGCATTCAATCATGGGCGGTTCTTGCGAACACGGGAATCATATTTGTCGCGCTGATGACCGGCGGCGTTCTTTCGCTGGCGGCGCTTACAGGATTCTTAGGCTGCCGGTCCAATCAGTTAAAAAGTAACGGGTGAAGAGTGAAGTGTGAAGAGTGAAAGAAAGATTGCCGCGACGCCTGAGAGGCGTCTCGCAATGACAAAACAGGGAAGGAAAGAAAGATTTTTTCACCCTCCTTTTGATTTCCTCCCCTCAGGGGAGGAAGGACATCAATGAACTGAAACATAAATATTTACAGGGTGTGTTCATTTTAGCGCGGAAGAAAAAATAAATGGAAATTAAACTTGCCGAAACAGCCGGCTTTTGCATGGGCGTGCGCAGGGCCGTGGATATCGTGCTGGATATAGCGCAGCATGAAACCAGCCGCCGTATTTATACTTACGGTCCCCTGATTCATAACCCGCAGACCATTGAATTACTCAAAAGCCGCGGCGTCCAGCCTGTCGAGAGTATCGAAGAAATAAAAGACAGGCAAAACGCTATCCTGATTATTCGCGCCCACGGCATTGCTCCGGCTGAAAGAAAGAAAATTAAAGAAAGCGGCATCAAAGTAGTCAACGCGACCTGTCCGAAAGTCGGTTACGTGCAGTCCATCATTAAAAAACATACCGCTCT
Organism: Deltaproteobacteria bacterium HGW-Deltaproteobacteria-13; assembly: GCA_002840555.1. GTDB lineage: Bacteria > Desulfobacterota > Syntrophia > Syntrophales > Smithellaceae > Smithella. Next base: position 8,504 of record PHBJ01000017.1, on the reverse strand, counting down.
TGATTATACCGTGGTGATCGTCGGCGACAGGCAACATCCGGAGGTTGACGGTCTTTTAGGTTACACCGGAGGCAGGGGCATCATTGTATCCACGTTGGAAGACATTGATAAATTGTCCTGCCCTGATAAAATTTGTGTTGTTGCTCAAACAACTCAGGATTGGGATAATTACAACAGGATTGTTGAAAAAATAAAAAAAATATGTCCGCACGCGGTCGTGTTTAATACGATTTGCTCTTCCACTGAACAAAGACAAGCGGAAGTTATTGCCATGGCCGGCGAAATGGACGCGATGTTTATCGTTGGCGGAAAAAACAGCGCCAATACCAGAAGGCTGGCTGATCTTGCGCAAAAGCGGCAATCTTCCACTTTTCACATCGAAACTCCCGCGGAAATGGAAAATATCAATTTCGGTCCATTCAATCGTGTCGGCGTTTCGGCGGGCGCTTCCACGCCGAACTGGATTATCGATCGGGTGATGGACAAAATTATGGAAGGACAAAGCCGTAAGTTGAAAAATCTGGGTAAGCTGCTTAATCTCTGGATATCGGCCGTTAAAACTGATCTTTATTCCGCCTTCGGCGCCGGATGTCTTTGCCTGGTTTGTATGCTGCTGCAGGGGATGACGGTGAAACTGTCTTTTATCGCGATTGCCTCTCTTTATGTATATGCGATACATGTTTTAAATCGCTTGATCACCCGAAAACCTGCGGGTCTTGTCGGGTCTTTTCGGGAAGAAAGTTACGACCGGCATAAAAAAATATATTTATACACGGCTTTACTTTCTATTGCCGCGGCCCTTGCGCTTGCGGTGAATAACGGGATAACGGTTTTTGCAGTTTTATTTATTATTTCACTGGCCGGTGTTCTTTATAATATGAATATTCTGCCGGCACATTGGCATTTTCGGAGTTTAAAAGATTTGCCCGGTTCAAAAAATATATCTATGTCCGCGGCCTGGGGAATCGTAGCGGCGATTCTGCCGGCCCTGGACAAAAATGATTCCATTCATCCCGGGTTAATGGTTGCTTTTTGCTTTACTTTTGGAATCGTTTTTATCCGTTCGGCAATGTCGGATATATTGGAGATACAAAGTGATAAATTGATCGGACAGGAAACGATTCCTGTTTTTTTCGGAAAAACAAAGACCTTAACCGTCCTTAAAATTATTTCATTGATTTTATTCATTCTTCTGCTTTTTTCTTATCCGGCAGGCTGGACGCCATCGTTGAGTCTTTTTCTGCTTATTTGCATATTATATATATGGATTTGTTTTCAATTTTGTGATAAAAAAGCCGTGCTTTCCGGAGCTGTTAAGGAAGGTCTTCTGGAAACCAGCTATGTTATAGCTGGTTTTTGTGTTTTCTTGTGGCGTATTTTTTGATATGGAGATGTCCTTCCGGAAATAAGGAGGTTTTAAAAAATTATGGTAAGAAAATCGTTCGTAAAATATATATTAGTTATTTTTATTTTAACAACAATGGGTTGCACCGGATTGCGTTTTTCCCAACTGGCGCCGGAGGCAAAGGATTTTCATCCCAAAAGAGTGGCTGTTTTTCCGGTCGAAGTCTGGAATCATAAAGATTTCAATGATTCCAGAGAAGCCGTTGAGCAGATTGTCGCGGGCTCATTAGTTGAAAAGAAATGGTTCACCAGTGTCGTTTACACTGAGGATCTGAAAAAACAAATTCAGGCCAACGATGAATTAAATAAGGCGATAACGGAGTATTTTTCCAAATTGCGGCTGCTTACTTTTTCTGATCCTGATTTGAGTAAAAAAATCGGCGAATTAGCCAATATTGACGCCTTTTTACTGGTGTCCGTTGATGATTGGGAATATACCGTTGTCAGTGATAAAAAATTGGCTAAGGTCGGCCTGACGATGGAATGTTATGATGTCTCCTCCGGTAAATTAATGTGGAAAGCCGGTCATACGATCATGGAGGATTATGTGATCAGGAAACCAGACTTGCCTCAGGTTGCCCAGAATGTTGCCCGGAAGATGATTGCCGATATGCCGCATTGAACGGGTGAAACAGATAAATATCAACCGATTAAGGAGAAATGATATGAAAGAAGAAGTGCAAAAAGCCATCGATCTTATAAGACCCAGCCTGCAGGCTGATGGCGGAGATGTTGAGCTTGTCGATGTCAGCGAAGACGGGATCGTCAAGGTGAAGTTAACCGGTGCCTGCCATGGCTGTCCCATGTCCCAGATGACTTTAAAGATGGGCATAGAAAAAGTGATTAAGAAGCAAGTACCGGATATAAAGGAAGTCGTTGCCATTTAAGTTTATTTTACGGCAATGGCCGGTAAAAATATCCTTAAAAAAACTTTTTTTGTGAATTGACAATTATCCGTGATTTTGATTAACAAATATTTCCTGACAGCCGATTTGTGAGGAAATTTTATTTTATTGAAATAATTATAAGAAGAAGGAGCGTAAAGAATTATGGCCTATGTGATTACTGACGAATGTATAGCTTGCGGTTCTTGTGAAAGCGAATGCCCGGTTGAGGCAATTTCTGAAGGCGAAGATAAATATGTAATCGACGCTAAACTTTGCAACGATTGCGGTAGTTGCGCCGATCAATGTCCGGTGGAAGCAATCGTACCCGGGGATGGAAAATAATTTATCAGCGGCAAAATTACAACAGGGAATAGATCCTGATTTGGATCTATTCCCTGTTTCCCCTTTTTTAATTACAGCTCATCCTCACTTGCCGCAAGGCAACGTCTTGTTATTTTTACGAAAATTAAGCTGGGCGTTTATTAAGCCGTTAATAAAAGATCAGGTTTGAAAGGTTTGGTTAGTGAAAAAATTCATTACCTTTGAAGGGATTGAAGGTTCGGGAAAGTCAACACAGATTAAGCTTGTTGCCGGATATCTCGCCGGGAAAAATATTCCGTTTATTGTTACGCAGGAACCATCCGGCACGGATATCGGCCGCAAAATTGGCGGCATCCTTTTTAACCGTGAGCATCATGATATGTGCGCGGAGACGGAAATGTTCTTGTTTTGCGCGGCCCGGGCGCAACATGTTCGGGAGATCATTATGCCGGCCCTGGAGCTAAACAAAGTTGTTTTGTGCGACCGGTATTCCGATGCCACTTATGCCTATCAGGGCGCGGGACGCGGTCTTGATCCTGAATTTATCAGGTTAATCAACGACTATTCCGCGATGGGTTTAAAACCGGACTTGACTTTGTTATTCGATTTGCCGGTGGAAATCGGACTGCAAAGAGCCACGGATCGAAATAATCTCCTCAAAGAACCTTCTTCCATCGACCGGTTTGAAAGAGAAAAAATAGATTTCCATCAGCGGATTCGGGACGCTTATCTCAGTATTTTAAGAAATGACCCGGGACGTTTCCGTTTAATTGACGCGAACCGTGAGGTGAGCGCCATTCAGGAAGAAGTGCGAAAGCATGTTAGTGATTTTATAAATTTGCAGAATTAATTTTTCGGAACATCCTTTGAATTATGTCTTTTCGCGATATTTACGGTCATGAAAAAAAAATAGAAATTATCCGGAAAACCCTGGCCCAAAACCGCGTAGGCCATGCCTATCTTTTCAGCGGCAGTCAGGCTATCGGCAAAAGAACTTTAGCCGGAGAATGGATCAAGGCTCTCAACTGTGAGAAGGTTGATGATCTTGGCGATTCCTGCGGCGAATGTGCTTCCTGCCGGAAAATCGGGCATGAAAGCCATCCCGATATCTTTTCCGTTGAAGCCGACGGCCAGTTCATTCGCATTGACGCCATTCGTGAAATTCAGAAACGAGTTAAATGCAAACCTCTGGAAGCGAGGATACGGGCGTTTATTATTGATAATGCCGATAAGATGAACGACCAGGCGGCAAACGCGCTTTTAAAAATGCTGGAGGAACCCTCTCCGTCCAATATATTAATTCTGGTCACGGCCAGACCTTATTCCCTGCCGCAAACGATCGTTTCGCGATGCCAGCACATGCGTTTCAATCCACTGAGTTCTGAAGCCGTGGCAAAATTTCTTGTCGAACGGATGGGCATGGATAACAAACAGGCTTTGCTTCTGGCGGCCCTGTCAGGCGGTTCAATCGGGAACGCACTGGAATTAAATAAAGAAGATATTGTTGCCTATCGCACGGAATTGTTAAGCCTGCTCTCAATGACGCACACAGAGGATCCTTTCAGTTTAATCAATTTCGCATCTTTTCTGGGACAGGGAAAAAAAGAAATAAGACAAGGATTGAATATTCTTAAGACATTTTTTCGCGATGCTTTGGTTTTCAAGGAGGTCCGGCACGATAAAATGTTAATCAATCAGGATCATTCTTCATTTATCGCAGCCTGTGCCTCGCGTCTGTCCGGTGAACAAATCCTTCAGAATATAGCACAGGTCGAAAAAGCGGGGGAGATTCTGGATCAGAATGTTAACAAATCATTGACTTTGGAAACAATGGCATTTAAGTTAAATTATTGAAAAATGAGGGTGGAGAAAAATTGCTGGTAAATATTATTGGAGTTAAATTTAAAAAAGAGGGCCGGATATACAGTTTCAATACCGCCGATCTTATTTTGCATAAAAATGACCAGGTGATTGTCAATACCGATAATGGTCTGGCGATGGGGGTTGTGGCGAATGACGTAAAAAGGTGTCAGCCGTCTGAACTGCCGCCGAACCTGAAAAAAGTCGTTCGCAAAGTAACAGCCCAGGATTTGCAGATAAAAGAAGAAAACGACAAGTTGGAGCAGGAAGCCCGGAAGTTCTGTGTGGAAAGGATTCAGAAGAGAGAGCTTCCCATGAAATTAATCGATGTGGACTGCCTCTTTGAAAAGAGTAAAATTATTTTTTACTTTACCTCCGAAAGCAGAGTGGATTTCCGTGAACTGGTCAAAGACCTCGTTCAAAAATTCAAGATAAGAATAGAACTCAAACAGATAGGAGCCCGTCAGGAAACACGCATTACCAAGGGCCTTGCTGTTTGCGGCCGGATGGTCTGCTGCGCGGGAATCCTGCAAAATCTGGAGAGAGTCACCGTCAAGATGGCCAAAGAGCAGAGCATGTCGCTGAACCCGGAAAAAATTTCCGGCTTGTGCGGCCGCCTGATGTGCTGTCTGGCTTTTGAACATGAAGGATACGCAGGTAAGAAAAAATGTCCTAAAGCCGTTAAGGCCGGCGATGATAACGCGGCCGTACAGTGCGAAAAGCAGACATTGGCTTTGGAAAAAATGGATGAAAAAGATCCTTTTCAATAATGATTAATGAGTATGGAGACGCTGTGAATATGCCAAAATCATTTTATATAACGACACCGATTTATTACGTTAATGCTTCACCGCACATCGGGCATGCTTATACGACCATTGTCGCCGATGTCCTGGCCAGATATCACCGCATGATCGGCGATAATACTTTTTTTGTGACCGGAACGGATGAACACGGCGATAAAATCGCGGAAGCGGCGCAAAAAGCCGGAATAACCCCTCAGGAATACGCGGACAAAATCAGCGCGCAGTTTCGCGCCTTGTGCCCCGAGCTTGCCATTACCAATGATTACTTTATCCGGACAACCGATCCCAACCATATCGAAACGGTTCGTTACATTCTGCAAAAAGTATATGACGCCGGTGATATTTATTTCGGCAGTTACGGCGGTTATTACTGTTTCGGCTGTGAGAGATTTCTGACCGAAAAGGAAATCGTCGATAATAAATGTCCCGAACACGGACGGGAACCTCAGTATATCGAAGAAAAAAATTATTTTTTCAAAATGAGCAAATACCAGGATTGGCTGATTAAACACATTACGGACCATCCAGATTTTATCCGGCCGGAAAGATATAAAAATGAAGCGCTGGCGTTTTTGCGCGAGCCTCTGGAGGACCTTTGCATCTCGCGTCCCAAATCCCGGCTGGAGTGGGGCATTACCCTGCCGTTTGATGAAAATTATGTAACGTACGTCTGGTTTGACGCTTTGATCAATTACGTTACCGCCCTGGATTATCCCGATGGAGAAAAATTCAAAACGTTCTGGCCGGTGGCGGAACATCTGATCGCGAAAGACATTTTGAAACCGCATGGCATTTACTGGCCGACCATGCTCAAAGCCGCCGGTATCGAACCTTACCGGCACCTGAATGTTCATGGTTACTGGAATTCAGATCAAAACAAAATGTCCAAAAGCCTCGGAAACATCGTTCGTCCCCTTGATTTGAAAGATAAATACGGCCTGGATGCTTTCCGTTATTTTCTTTTGAGAGATATGGTTTTCGGGCTCGATTCCAATTTTTCCGAAGAAGCATTTGTGCAGCGGTTGAATTCCGATCTGGCCAATGATCTGGGCAACCTGGTCAGCCGCAGCATTACGATGGCCATCAAATATTGTGACGGCAAGGTGCCGCAGATCCAGCAAAAAGATAAAAATAAGGCGCTTCATGAAGCCGCTCTGAAAGCCGTCGCGGAAGTCGAATCAAGCTTCAAGGATATGTCCCTGCATAAAGCCCTGATTGCCATTTGGGATTTTATAAATATCACCAACAAATACATTGTTGAGAATGAGCCGTGGAGTTTAGGCAAAGATCCGGCGAACAAGGAAAAACTGACGGCGATTATGTATAATCTGCTTGCGGCCCTGCGGGCAATATCCATTTTGCTGTCACCTTTCATGCCGCAAACCGCGGAAAAAATTCTGCGGCAAATCGGAGTCGATGAACCCCAAAACCTGGATATGGCCGGTATCAGGAAGGATGACGACTTAAAAGCGGGCAGTCCCTTAACCCGCGGCGAATCTCTTTTCCCGCGGATCAATCAGGAAAAGGAAAGCCAGCCCCTGGAAAAGAAAGCTCCGGCAATTGATTTGAAACCGCAGATTGACTATGAAGAGTTTGCCAGGGTGGATTTACGCGTGGCAAAAATTCTGGCGGCCGAAGCCGTTCCTAAAGCCAATAAACTTTTAAAACTTAAAATTGATATCGGCGAGGAGCGCACAATCGTTGCCGGTGTCAGCAAGGACTATACACCTGCGGAATTGATCGGTAAGAAAATAGTCGTTGTTGCCAATTTAAAACCGACGAAATTAATGGGAGTAGAATCTCACGGGATGCTTTTGGCTACGGATACGGATACGGGACTTACCGTCCTGGCCTTTGACCGCGAAGCAAAAACAGGAGCAAAAATAAGATAGCCGCTCTTCTTTATAAAAAGCGGCCACCTTTTTTTAAAAAAACGTCTTACCTAATCTTTGAGAAGCTTTTCAATCGCGGGTTGATCAAACCCGTCAACGGTCTGGCCCTTGATATAAAATAATGGTGTTCCCCTGACGCCGATTTGTGAAGCAAGCTGCATGTGCGTCTTAACGGTGTCATCCACTTTTTTATCCGTGCAGATATTAAGAGGAGCATTATTATCAAGCTTTCCGTTCATCACATCATCATATGTTTTCAGTACATCCTTTGAGCATAAGACATGTTTAATCTTATCTCCCGATTCTTTAGACAGCGGGAAAAAGAAAACATAAAGCGTTACATCCTGGCGCTGGGAAAAGAATTTATAAGCCAGGCGGCAATGATAACAGTTGGGATCCATAAATTCCACGACAGCCGTTTTTCCCTTGCCGATTTTCAGAGCGCTGTCCAGAGGCAATTTAGCAATCTTTTGCGCCATCTTTTTGGATAAACTTTCGTGAGTGATATTTACCCCGTTTTTGGAAATCAGAGGGCCGCCGATGATGACATCATCTTTCGGCATGTAATAATAGAGCTGATTACCGGTATAGACTTCGTACACGCCTTTAATCGCCGTAGGCGTAATGCTCTCAAAATTATTTTTGGGAAAACTTTTTTTGAATTGTTCCGCTACGGGAAAATCTTTAGCGAACACAAAAGCCGGAAAAAGAAAAAGAATGAATAAAAGGGTTGCCGTTAATTTTTTCACTGCCTGCCTCCTTATTTAAAAGATGGCGAAGTATAAATTCAAATGATATCCATGTCAAGTTTTGTCCGTCCTCTTCCTTGTGAAGAGAAGGGCCATCGATGAACGGATCATTTGGAGTGATCCGCATCAATGGCTCATGTAACCTGGTAGCCTTTTTCCCGGAACAATTTCGAGCAGGCGCTCACGACATTGGGATCATAAAGAATTCCCGCATTGTTTTCAATTTCCGAAAGCGCATGTTCAGGTCCCAATGCGGGTCTGTAAGGACGGTAGGATATCATGGCCTCAACCACATCCGCAACGGCCAGCACGCGGGATTCGATAAGAATGTTTCCATCCTTTAATCCCTGGGGATATCCTGAGCCGTCCATACGCTCATGGTGCTGGCGGACGATATCCGCCAGCGGCCAGGGCGATTCAACGTCTTTAATGATTTCGTAACTATATTCGGAATGATTCTTGATTAAGGAAAACTCAAGGTCGGTCAGAAGCGCCGGTTTACATAGAATTTCCGACGGCACCGAAATTTTCCCGATATCATGAATGGCGCCGGCCATGCGGATGGCTTCAATTTTGTCATGAGGA
>PHBJ01000016.1 GCA_002840555.1 Deltaproteobacteria bacterium HGW-Deltaproteobacteria-13 | reverse complement strand
CAAGCTTATGGATATGGTAATTGGCTGCGAATGTCAAAATTCCTAAAGGGCGGGAGGGAAAAGGACGAATCCAGTCGCCAAGGGTCGCGGAATCTGTCGTGATACTGCTGTTGAAAATATTTCTGTCGTCAAAATGGATTGAACAGTCAAAAGAATTGGAATAGGCGATAACGCCCGCTGTTAAGATCGCAAGGACGAATAAGAAATTATATTTTTTATCCATATTAAAACTTTTCCCCACTATCAATCATCTTAATATGGCTACCGGTAAGGTCAGTGAGAAACAAACCTTCTATTTTTCACCTCGATAGACGCATCCTGATTCCGGACTTTCCTGCACAACAATCTTGCTTAGCTGCGGCAATTTCATCTGTATGCGCTGCCATATCCACTGAGCAATATTCTCCGATGTCGGATTATCCAGCCCTTCAATGTCATTCAAATATTTATGGTCTAATTGATCATACAGAGGCTGAAAAGCTTCAGAAATATCGGCAAAATCCATTACCCAGCCGGTATGCGGATCAACCGCCCCCCGGATATGTATTTCCACAAGAAAGGAATGTCCATGCAATTCGGCACATTTGTGTCCCTGCCTGACATTGGGCAGACGATGCGCCGCGTCAAATTTAAATACTTTAAAAATTTCCATTTAATATCCTCTATTTTATGCCCAGAATTTTATGCGTCTGCAAGCCCAACCGCCATTGCGGATGGGAAAGAACATATTCCAATGCCAGACGCCTGTTCATTTCACAGTCAGGTGAATCCATCGGCTGCAGGAAAAAATGTTGAAAATCAAGCATCGCGTATTTTTCCGGCTCTGCCCTCGGCTGCGGGAACACCAGTTTTAACTCATGCCCTGAACGCAGCAATAATTGAGCGCCGGCTTTGGGACTGACGCAAATCCAATCAATGCCTTCCGGAGGCAGGATGGTGCCGTTGGTTTCGACAGCCACTTCAAAGCCTTTTTCGTGCAAAGCCGATATCAAGCCGCAATCGATCTGCAGCAAGGGTTCTCCACCCGTGCAGACAACGAAAGGCCTTGCGAATTTTTCATTTTTGCCAGGCCATAGTTTATGAATTTTCCCGGACAACTCCTCGCCGGTTTGATAGACGCCGCCTTCCGGTCCGTCGCACCCCGCAAAATCCGTATCGCAAAATTTACAAACGGCTTTTTCACGATCAGCTTCTTTTCCCGACCATAAATTACATCCGGCAAAACGGCAAAACACCGCCGGCCGGCCGGTATAAAAACCTTCCCCCTGAATAGAATAAAATATCTCCTTGACGAAATAGCTCAAAGATCATCCTTTATATTTTATATTTTACGGGATCCTTGACGCCCGCTTCCCGGAAGCCTTTCAAGCGCAAGAGACAGGAATCGCATTCGCCGCAGGCGTCACCGGAAACCGAAGGATCATAACAGCTGTGCGTCAGACTATAATCCACCCCCAGCTCAATGCCTTTTTGGATAATTTGTGTTTTACTCATCTGGATGAGCGGCGTGTGAATTTTCAGTTTCTGTTCTTCCTGCACACCGGCTTTGGTTGCCAGATTGGCCATCTGTTCGTAAGCGGCAATATACTCGGGACGGCAGTCCGGGTAACCACTGTAGTCCAGGACGTTCACACCGATAAAAATATCATTCGCTCCTATCACTTCCGCCCAGGCCAAAGCATAAGAAAGAAATATGGTGTTGCGCGCGGGAACATAAGTTACCGGAATATCTTTTTTCAAATCTTCCGCGGCTCTGTTTTTGGGCACCTTGATATCCGCGGTCAGTGCGGAACCGCCAATCTTGCGCAAATCAATATCCAATACCAGATGTTGGACAACGCGGCAGCGCTCCGCAACACGGAGCGCCGCTTCCAGTTCTACGGCATGCCGCTGCCCGTAACGAAAGCTTAACGCGTAGATATCAAATCCCATGTTTTGGGCAATCGCCAGGGTCGTTGCGGAATCTATTCCGCCGCTCAAGAGAACAACAGCTTTTAAGTTATTTTTCATCATTTTTACGTTTAAAATAAAATACCGTTAATTGACAGGAGAAACTTTAATGCCGAAAAGGTTCATGGTATTGCGGGCGGTTACCTGCGCCACTTCCTCCCAGGGTATTTTTTTTATTTCGGCAACTTTTTTTGCGGTATGGATAATAAAAGACGGTTCGTTTCTTTTGCCGCGGTGCGGAACAGGCGTCAGATAAGGCGCGTCCGTTTCCAGCAGCATGGAAGAAAGAGGCAAACGCTGCGCGACATCCTGAACTGTTTTGGCTTTGTCAAAGGTTACCACTCCGGGAATGGAAATATAAAATCCGAGGTCTAAACATTCTTTTGCCATTTCATAATCTCCGGAAAAGCAGTGAAACACGCCGCGCCGTATACCGGACGCCTTTACTGTTTCCAGGGTTTGCTTATGAGCTTCACGATCATGAATAATAACAGGCAGATTAAGCTCACCGGCTAATTCCAGTTGCCGGCCGAATATTTCCAGCTGTTTTTCCCTGGGTGAAATATCGCGGAAAAAATCCAGTCCGATTTCGCCATAGGCGACAACTTTTTGCCTGTGTGCGCCCGCAAGCTCTTTAAGGGCTTCTAATGTATTTTTTTCTGTTTTTGCAGCGTCATGCGGATGAACGCCAACTGTCGCGTAAATATTTTCATATTGATCGGCAAGGGCAACCGCTTTGAGGCTCAGTTTTAAATTTGTACCCACAGTGACAATAAAATCAACTCCCTCGCTTCCGGCGCGTTTGATCACTTCCTCACGGTCGGAATCGAACTCTTTCATTTCCAGATGAGCATGGGAATCAATAAGCATAAGAAACTATTTTTCGTTTCCTTCCAGACTGACTTCCTCGGAATTTTCGGAAACATCGGGAAGTTTTTTCAATAAACTCTGCAAATCTTTCTCGGAAATTTCACCCTTTGCGAGCTTGCGCGAAAGAATGCGTTTATCGTGGCCGATTGATTCTGCGTTAACTTTATTGGACATATTATTTTTATTCTCCTTAGATAAATTAAACTTTATGATTACTATTCTATTTTTGCGATTTAATCAAGAATGAACAATTTTTGCAGCGGGTGATTTTATTTTTTCAAACGCGGATCAAGCAAATCCCTTATTCCCTCTCCCAGAAGATTGTATCCGACAACCGTTATCAAGATAGCCAGTCCCGGATAAAAAGAAAGCCACCAGGCAATATCAATATTGTCTTTGCCGGCAGTCAGGATATTGCCCCAACTGGGCGTGGGCGGCTGCACGCCGATGCCCAAAAAACTCAACGCCGATTCGGTCAGTATCGCCCCGGCAATACCCAATGTCGCCGCGACTAAAATCGAAGCCATGGAATTCGGGAGTATATGCAGAAAAATGATCCGCATATCACCCGCGCCTATGGCCCGGGCGGCCAGAACAAAATCCCTTTCCCGCAAGGAAATAAAATCAGCCCGCACCAGCCTTGTCACGCCCATCCAGCCGGTCAAACCGATAATGATCATAATATTCCAGATGGACGGCTCCAGGAAGGCGATGACGGCTAAAATCAGGAAAAAAGTCGGAAAGCAAAGCATGATATCCACAAACCGCATGATCACGGAATCAATCCAGCCACCATAATATCCCGAGACGGCCCCGAGAATAGCTCCGATAATAACAGCGACACCGGTTGCCGCAAAACCGACTTTTAACGAAATCCTCGCGCCCCAGATCATCCGGGAAAGGACATCCCGGCCCAGCTGATCGGTTCCGAATAAATGATTCATGGAAGGGGAAGCCAATACATGGGTTAAATCTATTTGTCCCGGATCGTAAGGAGCCAGCCACGGCGCCAGAAGTGAAACGATCAAAAGGAGCAAAACAAGTCCGCCGCCCGAGAGCATCAGTTTATTTTTATAAAATGTTTCCCAGAAGTTCATGCTTATTTAGGCCTCAGGAAATGCGGATGCGCGGGTCCGCAAACGCATACGACACATCCGCAATTAAATTGCCCAAAAGTGTTAAAATCGCCCCAATCAGCAAAACACCCATGACGGTCGGATAATCTCTGGCCATAACGGCCATATAAAAAAGCTGTCCCATGCCGGGAATAGCAAAAATTGTTTCGAAGATGACGCTTCCGCCGATAAGACCGGGAATGGAAAGCCCCAAAATGGTTATGGCCGGCAAAAGCGCGTTGCGCAGCGCGTGCCTGTAGATGACATCTCTTTCACTTAATCCCTTGGCGCGGGCAGTCATAATGTAGTCCTGCCTGATCACTTCCAGCATGTTCGCCCTCATATAGCGGGAAAGTCCGGCCAGGCCGCCAAAAGCGGAAACAAAAACAGGCAAAACCAGATGCTTGGCCAAATCGATAAACTTGTCGACGGCGCCAAGGTATTCATAATTCAACGAACGCAGCCCTGAAATCGGCAGCCACCCTAAATTGATGCCGAAGAAAATCATCAGCAATAAAGCCAGCCAGAATGTGGGTACTGCAAAACCGATAAATACCAGCACGGCCGTAACCTTGTCAAAAAGCGAATCCTGATGGACAGCCGATAACACGCCGATGGGTATGGCGACAGCGATAATAATGATGAGCGACAAAAAATTTATTAAAATCGTAATGGGAAATCTTTCCATGATTTTGGCGGCAACAGGACGGTGGTCTGTGGAAAAAGATATTCCGAGATCTCCATGGCTGATCTTTTTCAGCCACGACCAGTATTGCACGTGAATCGGCTTATCCAGTTCATACAAAGTTCTGAGGCGCTCCTTCATTTCCACGGAAGCCTTCGGATTCATTTCCGTCTGTAAATCAGTAGGGGAACCGGGCGCCAGGCGCATGACGAAAAAACAAATAATCGTAATGCCCAGCAAAAGCGGAATCATAAACAATATTCTTTTTACGATATACTTTAACACTTCATCGCCCCGAAAATAGATTAACCCATCTTCATTTAGAAATATAAAAGTTCCATACTTTTTATATTATTCATCGACTGCCACAGATTATCCTGATTGTGAGCCTCCAGTGTTATCGTCGGTTTCGCTTTCATGGTCTTAAGTTTTTCAAAAAGATCAGTAAAAGGGAAAGTGCCGCATCCCACCGGAAGATGCTCATCGGCCTGCCCGCGGTTATCATGTAAATGCAGGTGTCCTAAATATTTCCCCAGTTCTTTGAGCCAGATATTCAGCGGGGTGTAAGAAAACACGTTAAAGTGTCCCGTATCAAAACAAAAGCAAATGCTCTCGGAAGACAGCGCTTCGAAAAGACGTCGCAAAATATCAGGTTTTTTCTCATAAATATTTTCCAGGGCAATCATTGTTTTATGATCTTTGGCCAGAGCGATTAATTCTGTCCAGGTTTTAAGGCTGGCCTCCAGCCATAAATCATCGCCGAAAACATAATAACGCTCGTCAAAAGACGCGTGGCAGACAATTTTCAAGGGATGAAAATAAGGAGCAAGATCAAAGACCTGTTTAATCCTGTCAATGCTTGCCTGCCTGATCTTATCATCGAACGCTCCCGGGCGTAAATCCATAAAAGGCGCATGAAAAGTTATTTTTAAACCGGCATCGGTAAGGATCTTCGCGGTTTCCATACATCGCGATTTATCCAGACTCTGCAAAACCCAGTGATGAAAATATATTTCGAGATTGAGCTTCTTTTGCAAAATCATTTCCAGATATTCCGGCAGAAGATGATAGGGCATATGTGCATGAACTTTGCTTAAAATATCCTGCATTACGAAATCCCTTTACCTGATTTGATCAATTAAATATGAGAAATTGTTACCACAGCTATCTTTATTTCACAACAGTCAAAAACTTTTTGCCAGTTATTCCCCAATTAAAATTGGAGAATTCTAAACAGCGAATTTGGATTGAATCAATTTTTATTTGCAGGCTGTTATCAGGAATATTGTAAAAAGCCGGCGTTGACTGTCACCAACCGGTTTTTCAATTCCAGCCGCCTGACGTGTTTGAATATTTTGGAATCCTGCTTCCGTAAATATAAGGCGTAAAGCTTCCCGATCAAATCCCAAGTGATATACGCCATCATTATCGCCGTGAAACTGGCCATCGTTTAAATCCAGATCAGCAGCAGCAATGACACCCGATGGAAGTAAAATCGAATAAAATTGTTTTAACAGAGGACTTATATTTTTTATATGATGCAAGGTCATGCTGCTGACAATAAGATGATAGGAGCCGCTCAGGACGTCACCCTTGTCCAGATCAATGTATTCAGCTTTTACATTGTTCAGGTTTTGTTCTTTGATCTTAGTTTGAAAAACATCCAGCATCCCCCGGGAGCTGTCCAAACCGGTTATGGAACGGACAAAAGGCTGCAAAGCAAGCGTCAGCAATCCTGTGCCGCAACCGAAATCCAGAACATCCATGCCGGTCGTAAAGGTGATCTCTTGAATCAGGCTCCGGACTATATCCTGAGCCACCTTTACACGGCTGGGAACCTGATCCCAGTTAGCGGCTTCCCGATCGAAATTGCGTTTTTTAGTATCTATTTCGTCTCCTCCAGACACTGATAGTGCTTTCAGCTTTACTTTGATTTGCCGGCCGTGGAAATTTTTAAAAGCAAATATAAAGGGCAGAAACCAAGCAGGCTTGTTAATATAAACACAATGGCCAGGGTACCTAGAATAATCGCCGCAACACCTGTAATGCTGCCGGTTATATATAGGATAAAAACGACAATGGCCAGCAGTATTCTAATAATCCGGTCTATTGTTCTCATGTTCCCTTTCATATGCTTCGACTTCTGTCAGCTTGAGAAAATAATGTTAGCTGCTTTTCTGATCACCTTCCACTTCAGTGTTTTCCTTATCCACCGGACAAGCCTGCCTTACTCAAGTGGAGACTCCCATGTGCGGCAATAGCCAAGCAATGCTATGTTTTCATTGACATGCTATCATGCTTTACTTATACTTTTCAGGGAAATATTTATTATCCTTAACCAAGGAAACTATTTTGAGTAGAAGAGACCAAAATAAATTCCCGAATTTTCTCAATGTCATTCGGTTCAGTCTGGCTTTTTTTCTGATACTTTCGTCATCTGCGATTCTTTATTCGACGGCCCGTAATTTCCAGTCAGCGCGGCTTCTGGCTGATCAATCATTGGAAAATACAGCTCTGGCTTTATCCTCCTCTGCTGAAATTGCCCTGCGGCGCGAAGGAAAAGGAACGGACCCTGATATAAGGGAGATTTTCTCCGACCGTGTAGTGGCTTATGCTCTGATCGTCAATCCAAAAGGGGAAATCCTTTTTCATACAAATCCACGCTTGGCGGGATCTGTTCTTCCCGCTGAAGAAATGGGTTCACTCGGAGTGTCAAAGAAGGCATCGGGGCGCAGAATCATGCTCGGCACAGGACTTCCGGCCTATGAGCTCAATTACCCCGTTCATATGGCGAATGGTGCCACAGAATATCTGCGGATAATTCTTAACACAACCCCGGCGGACAGGATTGTATCGGATGCACGCAGCATGTGGTGGATTGGATCGTCAGTTCTATTGTTGCTGTGGATCGTCGGAATTCTCTTTGAACGAGTATTGACCCGTTCCATTAAACTCAGGACGGAACTGGATCGGAAAAAGCAGTTGGCCATCATAGGACAGATGACATCCTTGCTGGCCCATGAGATTCGAAATGCCCTGGGATCCATCAAAGGATATGCCCAATTGATGGACGAAAAGCTTAATTCCACAGATCCTAACAAAACGGCGTTGTCATCTATTCTTCAGGGAACGAGGCGTATAGAATTTCTCGTTGGGGAACTTCTTCAATTCTCACGTGACGAGAGTTTTAAAATTGAGCGGATCGCCGTCATTCCTTTGTTAAAGGATACGATTGAATCAGTTGTGTCCGGATGGAACGGGACATGGAAATTCGAGGAAACATTTCCGGCTTTTGCGAATGCGGATGAAGAAAAACTACGCCGGGTATTTATCAACGGTCTTCAAAACGCCGTTCAAGCAATGGGCGGTATCGGCGCTCTGACTGTTTCCGTGCATCAAAATGGTCGATGGATTCAGGTAAAGATTGAAGATTCGGGACCGGGAATTTCAGATGCGCAAAAGTCTTTACTTTTTACTCCTTTTTATACAACGAAGACAGATGGTACCGGACTTGGGCTGGCTTATTCCAGAAAAGTCATTGAGGGGATGAAGGGAAAAATCAACCTAGACAACAGGAATCAGGCGCAAGGCGCTGTCCTGACCATTTACATTCCGAAAGCAGGAGAATAACCAGATGGGTAAATCAATTTTAATCGTGGAAGATGACTCTTTATTTCGTTCCTTTTTGTCCACCATATTGAAAGAGGAAGGATATCGCGTGGAGGAAGCCCGCGACGGGAAGGAAGGACTTGCCAAAATCCTGGGCGGCGATTTTGATCTTGCGATTACCGATCTGAAAATGCCGCTGCTGTCCGGCATGGATCTTCTAAGGGAATCCAAGAAAGCAAAACCGGAAAGCCGCTGGATCGTTATAACGGCTTTCGGTTCCATAGACAATGCTGTAGAAGCGATGAAAGGAGGGGCATCCGATTACCTGACCAAACCTCTCAGTAACCCTGATGAGTTGCGCCTGATTGTCCGCAGAGTCTTGCGGGAAGCTGATGCCGACACGACCATCTCTCTTTTATCCGAAGAACTGGGAAAAAGATTTCCGCCGGTGGAAATGATTTTTCTCGGGGAAAAGATGCAGAAGATATTTCAACTGATAAAAGAAGTTTCTCCGACATCGGCTTCAGTTTTAATCAGTGGAGCCAGCGGGACGGGAAAAGAAGTGATCGCCAGGGTTATCCATCAGATGAGTCTACGGCGGGAGAAAGCTTTTATCGCCGTTCATTGTGCGGCACTAACAGAAACTCTTCTGGAGAGTGAACTCTTTGGCCATGAACGGGGCGCCTTTACCGGCGCAGTGGCAAGCAGGAAAGGCCGATTCGAACTGGCTGACGGCGGCACAATATTTCTTGATGAAATTTCAGAAATACCGCAGTCGATTCAAGTAAAGCTACTGCGGGTTATACAGGAGAAAGAACTGGAAAGGGTGGGCGGAACAAAGACATTAAGTGTGGACGTTCGAATTATATCCGCAACGAACAAAGATCTGAAAAAAGAAGTTTCTTTAGGGAACTTTCGAGAAGATCTCTTCTATCGGCTGAATGTATTTCCTATTGAACTTCCGCCGCTTTCGGAACGCAGTGAAGCCATTCTTCCGCTGGCGGATTTTTTTGTCCGGAAGTTTGCGTTGCCTCTTGGCAAACATATCAGCGGCTTTACTTCTGCCGCGCAGCATGCGCTTAAGGAATATACATGGCCCGGAAACATTCGGGAGCTTCAAAACGTCATTGAGCGGGCCGTAATTCTGGCCTCCGGAGAAATTGATGAGGAACATTTAAACATTGAAATCATCCCTGAAACGGTTCCAGCAGGCAACGGATTGTTGCAGAAACTTGAAAGGGAAACCATTCAAAAGACCCTTGCCGGGGTTGACGGAAACCGAAAAGAAGCCGCGCAGATTTTAGGCGTTTCCCTGCGGACACTCCAATACCGCATTAAGGAGTATGGACTATGAAAGTGCAATATTTGCAGCGGAGAAATGCAGTATTTGCATAAAAACAGATTATCACTTCGGTTGAAATAAATGATTGTTCATATGATTTCGACAGTTTAAAGAAAGGTGTTACTTTTGGTACCTTCCTTGCAATGTATAAAACAAAAACGGAGGTAACCAAAAATGAATAAGAAAAAATTAACATTGATAATTGCTGTAACTTTTATTGTTGCCACATTGCTGCCCTTGACTGCGATGGCCAGACAAGGCGCAAAGATGGGCGGACAAACACAGATGATCAGGACACAATCGAAATTGCAAATCAAAGATCAACAGCGCTTAAGGGACGGTTCCTGTCTAAATGTCGATAAGACAGGTCAGATGAAAGCCCAAACGAAAGGAAATACTTATGGCCCGGGAGATGGTACAGGCAACAGCGGTGTCGGCCCGCAGGACGGAACGGGATATGGCGCACCTTCTGCCAAATAAAAATTGCGCCATGATTCGCGGCAGCAGGATGACCAAAGCCATCCTGCTGCTTTTCCTGTGCGCGGGGTTATCGATGTTTTATCCTCTGATTTCATACGCGCAGGACAAGGACATTGTATTACCGGAGAGCGGAATTCATTACCCCGGCGGTTTTGACGCAAATACGGTTGGCATTGTTCAGGGTAGGGTTTATCAATTTTCACAGCCGGAGAGCGGCCCTGTTCGATTTCGTATTGATTCGGAAAAGGAAAATTACACGGTCATAGCGTCTCCTTCGTGGTACTGGAAAGATTTAGGCGTTAAGATCCCCGATGGTACGGAAGTTAAAGTCCGCGGATCAAAATCTTTAGGAAAAGACGGAAAGCTTTACGTAATCGGTCAGGAGATGGAAGTGCTTTCGACAAAAAAGGTCTATGCCTTTAGAGACGATAATGGTTATCCGTTGTGGAAAGGCGGCAGATCAGGGGCAAGAGGGTCCGGCGGCGCGTTTGGTTCTCCTCAGCATAGATTCGGCGGCGGCAGTATGGGAAAAGGTCGAAGATAAGCGCATCACAATGGAATATTATATTGTTACAGAGAAACAGACGAGGAATAAATTATGTTAAATAAACCAAGTTTATACTGTTTTGTCATAGGCTTAATTCTGGTAATTGCCATGCCGTCATATTCAGCATGGGAGATCGGTGGAAAAGCAGGGTATGATTCCAACGTAAACCGCGCTATAGACGGCGCCGTGGGAGATACTTCCCTTGGCGCTTATCTTCAGTATTCCAGAGGCGCCAGCGGGGAAACAAGATTCGACTGGACGCTTGCCGCATCTCTGGAAGAAAACGCATTTCTTAAAAATAAAGATTTAAGTAATGCCGGTATGTTGATTGCTCCGGGCATTATTTATTTTCCTTATTTATCTTGGAGTATCAATATCTCTCCCTTTGTCCAGGGAAAAGTCGTTTCGGATAACGAACAATCAGCCCTTTCCTTCGGCGCGAAAATTGACCTTAAACAGCCGATTAATAAATATATCTACATTGGTGAGTATTACGTATATACAGACAGCAGGGCGCAAGAGGATGTTTATTCTTCCACTGATCATACCCTGGGAATTTCTCTGGGTGTAAACTGGACAAATACTTTTTTTACTGAGCTAGGATATGAATATTCTCATGGTGATTCTTTCAGAACATTCGAATCATCAAGCACCGTCCCTGTTAGTGGCAGAGGGAATCGGTATGGATACTCTTCAACATTTGCAACCGAAGTTTATAAAGATCAGGTAAATCGCCATAGCGTAGGTTTCACGATGGGGATGGAACTATTTCCATCAATTTTTTCCAGTTTATCTTACATTTATTCGACCATGGCCGGAGATCTTGGTAACTCCGATAACCATGCGGGATTAGTCGGCATCAGTTATCGTTTTTAATCTGAATAATAAGAGATAATCAATGACGTGTCCTCTCCACAGCAGGCCACGTCATCACTATTCTGGATCGCAAAGCACCGGAACAACTGGCCGAAGACGAGTAACCAATAAACAAAATATTATATTATCTGCGTAGTGTTCTGATTCTTGACTATGAATTAAAAAGTTTCCGACAGAAAAGCCGCAAGGTTTGCCCTGCGCGCAAGCCGCCACAGGGCAAACCAGCAACTGACTGTCAAAATATCGTCAAGCTATATTCTCACACCCAACTCTTTACTTTTTTCGCCCATGCTTTAAGGTCTGTCTTAATCTTCGTCAACATGGATGGTGTTGCCTTATCGATACTCTTTTCCATCTTATCAATTTCGCCGCTGAGTTTCTTGGCATCCTTTCCGTTCTTTTTCAGAAGGTTATCCTTTTCTATTTTTTCCAAATCGGACTTGGCTGCTTTTAATGCGAAATGCGCACTCTCGTACTTTCCGCCCTCCAAGAATTCCCGGGCAAGCGTTATATTGGCATTAACGGTCCAAAGAGGATCTGTCACTACTTCCTGGGAAATCAGGGCTTCATTAAAGATGCCATCAAGTGCTTTACCGGCATCTGCAAACTTATCAGCCTTAATAAGTTTTTCAGCCGAAGCTATCGAAGAAGCGACATTTTTCAGGTTCAATTGCAGAGTTGACTGGACAATTGCAAATCCCTGTGCATCAACTTTCGGATTTTTCTTCCAAATGGACTGCTCATCGAACTGTCCATTCAAGGAAATATCATCGAACACGGGAACGTAATAGTCCCGGGATACGTTTTCAATCACATCCGTCGTTTTACCAAATTTGTATATACCCTCATCAATGAACTCGGGGCTGGATTTTTCGAGCACAGCACATAACTTCTGAGCTTGCGCTAGATTTTTCAGCGCCGGTTTTTTCAACTTCAGATCAATTGCTTCAGAGGCAAACGAAAGATGCGCCATCATACGTGTGACGTTACTGACCTTTTTCTTATCCTGCTTTTTGATGCTCTGCGCCTGCTTTGAAACCGGCAGAGCCTTATTCGTTGTTTTTACATCGGCCATCCCAACGCTAGATAAGCCAAACACCAATAAGACTACTAAAACAATTTTAAACTTCATGATAGTTTCCTCCTTAATTTTATTTTTTCCCGATATTATGGATAACTTCAATTTTTACAATAAGAAATGATTTGGAGGATAGCAGTAGGATAAACCTACTAGTTCATATCTATCCTGAACTTGGTGGATACCCTCTTTCCCTTATTCGTGATGTTTATAGTAACATTCCACTATCCCAGCGTGGGAACCGCCAAGATTGCATGATAATAATTATTTACATGCGGCGTAGCGCCTGCGCGGCATTATGAATTATATCCCACGCCGCACTGAAGGGTGGCGCGTAAGCAAGATCGAGATAACCGATCTGATCGATATCAAGTCCCGTCCAAAGCGCAACAGAAAGCGCATTGATCCTGCCTACAGCACCGGCCACTCCGACAGCCTGTGCTCCCAGCAGTTTTCCCGATGATTTGTCTGCAATAAGTTTCAGGCCGATTTTTCTCATGCCCAATGCCGGCGCCATCGCGCTGCCCCAGGTGATGTTACTGACTGGAGTGTATCCGGCATCGAGGGCTTCTTTTTCCGAAAGGCCGGTTGCCGCGCATTCCAGGTTAAACAGCCGAAAGGACTGAGCGCCGACAATACCATCAAATGTCAGGTGTTTCCCACCTATATTGCGGCCGGCAACCCTACCTTGTTTATTGGCTATGTCACCCAGCGGGATATTTACCCAGCGGCGGCTGACCTTGTGAAAAGATTCACAGCAGTCACCAGCAGCATACACATTTTCCAAAGAGGTTTGTTGGGCGAAATTAACGGCGATCGCGCCGGTTTTGCCAATATTGAGACCGATGGATTTTGCCAATCGAGCGTCCGGACGAACACCGACTGCCAATAAAACCAGATCGCCTTCCCAAAAGCCTTTATCCGTTGTTACTTTCAGTGGAGCGCTCGTTCCTTTTGCAATGGTATTTGCTTGTGCGTTGCCTACGAATTCCACACCGTTAGTCTGTAGTTCTTCGAGCATAGTTGCCGACAAGGATGCGTCCCAGCGATTGGCTGGCAGAGAATCCTTATGAATGATAGTTGTTTTAATATTTGCAGCATGCAGTGCTTCGCTCATTTCCAGTCCGATAAAACCTCCGCCGATGATAATGACGCGTTTTGCGTTTTTGTCGCGCAGCCACGCTTTTATCTGAATCGCGTCCTCCAGATTTCTTAGAGAAAAAACACCGGGCAGGTCCTTTCCGGCTATATCGGGCACAATCGCAGATGTTCCGGTGCTCATCATTAAAAAATCATAGGGGAACCGACGACTATCTTTTGTTTCAACGAAACCCGTCTTCGTATCTACATTAATAACCGGCGTATTAAGCTGTACGTCGATGCCGGTTTCGCGGAATTTCTCCGGCGTTCGCGCCACGAGCCGGTTCGCATCTTTGATAATGTCACCGATATAATAAGGCGTGGGACAGGATGCGTAAGAAACAAATTTTCCTGTCTGCAAAATCGTCACGTTTAAAGAAGGGTTGTTTCTTTTTGCTTCTGCTGCAGTAGAAGCCCCGCCGGCGCCGCCGCCGATAATCACTAAATTCTTACCCATGTGGACCTCCTCATTATCATTTTAATTAGGTAGCAACTTGCTTGCGCCACGCAATGACAGTTATACCGGCCATCATCATTAATAGGCAAAGAACTTGTCCCATACTCATAAAGCCCAGAACAAAACCAAGCTGATAGTCGGGCTCGCGGAAAAATTCGATAAAGAAACGCATAAAACCGTATCCGACAATATAAATTCCGATTAGCAATCCGTCAAACATTTTCTTTTTTCTAATCAGCCAGAGCAGGATGAACAAAACAATTCCTTCAAAAAGCGCTTCATAAAGCTGAGAAGGGTGGCGCAGGCTTCGTGTTGAATCAAGCGGGAAATACATTCCCCAAGGCATGGTTGTTACGCGGCCATATAGTTCACCGTTGATAAAATTACCGATTCGGCCAAAGGTGTAGCCTAGTGGTATTGCCGGACAGATAAGATCGACAAAATTCCATAGTTTAATTTTATGTATGCGGCAAAATAAAATAGAAACAATAACGATGCCGATAAGTCCTCCGTGGTAAGACATGCCACTGATTCCGATAAATTTGAAGCCATGTGAAAAATCAAAAGGCAAAATTATTTCGAGCGGATGATGTAAGTAATAGACGAAATTATAAAATAATGCATAACCCAATCTACCGCCGATTATCACTCCGAACATCGCCCAGACAAGATAGTCCTGTATCGTTTCGGTTGTATATTCATAGCCTTCATTTTTTATTCGGTAGAGAGTTAAAAAATAAACAATAGCGAAAGCGACAATGTACATCAGACTGTAATAGCGTAATTGAAATGGACCAATACTGAAGATGATAGGGCTTATGTGTGCGGGTAATTGTTGCCAGGCATTTATTAAAAATTTCATAATTTATTTATTTTTCCTTCTCCGCTTGATAGAGATAAATAGAAAAACAGTCCCGATGAGAATAGGTTCTCCAAGTGCTATTGGCAGCACATTATTCGGATTGAGCCTGATTACCCTTTGAATCTCAAGATGTGACAATGTGCTGCTTATTGGTGCATTGTCATTCTTGTCCACAGCCGTTATGTATGCGACATAACTTCCAGAGTCGATCAGGCGCATTGGCCATTTGCCCTCATAGGTCCCGTGCGGAGGGATGGTATCCACCTTGATCGCCTTGTTGGCGCTCCAGTCCTCAAGATCCATGGGTGATTCTTTACCCTGTGTAACATTCGCGAGTGAAATGTAGGCGATGACATTGTCAGCGGCTTTGTCAGAATTATTGGTTATTGTCCCCGCATAGATTATTTTGTCTCCCATATTGGCCTGAATAGACGGTGGATTAATGGAAACGGTAATGCGACTTATCGCGGAGGCTGATGTATAACTTACCGCTATTGCAAGAAGAATCATTAATAAAAAAACTGTTGCCCTTTTCATGGTATTACCTCACATTTCCAATTTGGATACGCTTCTTTTTAAGAACCATAAAGACAGAAGGGTGTATCCGCAGATAATTGCGATCCTCCATGCCTGATAGCTGAAGTTCTGGCTATCAATGACAACACTATCAAAGGTATTGATGGCATCGGCAAAGGGATTGATGAGATCGAGGAACTTGCCGAACCACGTCATTCTAAGAGCTGTTGAAAGGAAGATAGGCGACCCCACCAGCAGAAAGAGAAAGAAGGAGATGATCAGGGAGTTCTTCATGGATTTTATTCTTGCCGAAAGCCCCATAGAAAAAGCCGAAAAAATAATGGTCAGGAGCGTTCCGAGGACGGCCAAGTAACCGATGCCGATGAAAAGGTTCTGTCCTCTCTTGCCTACGACAAAGAGGTAAGGCAGAGAGATTGCGAGGATAATCCCCCAGTTTGTTAATGCCGCGCCAAGCTTACCTAGGGCAATTTCCATCTTATTTACCGGGCTTATCAGCAGAGCTTCAAGTGTCCCCCTCTCCATTTCTCCGGCAAAAGCATCAGCGCCGAATACAAGGCCGATAAGTACCCCGAGAGCGGTTATGAAATTCATGATCAGGTAAAGCATTTCTCCCTGGTCAAGAAGGCTCAACTCGCTGTTCGTAAGAAACAGGTAACTCAGTACGCTCAGGATAATCGAGGTAAGGATATACCATAAAAATCCTTTGGGGGTTAAAATGCTTTCCCTTATCTCCTTCTGCATTATATAGGCACTTTTCATAGCGCGCCCTCCTTTGTTGAAAGGAAGAACATATCCTCTATCGTTCCTTGCCCCTTCATTTTATCAAGCTCACCGGTCCTGACGATTTTTCCGTAATTAATGATAGCTATCTTGTTACAAAGCCTTTCCACGTCATCCAGCAGATGCGTGGAGAAAAGTATGGTTGTACCGTGTTTCCGGCTGAGGGTTATCAACAGGTCGTGGATATCCCTTCTGCCCTTTGGGTCAAGTCCGTTGGTAGGCTCGTCAAGGAAAAGAAGCTTTGGCTTATTGATAAGCGCTCGTGCGATACCGAGCCGTTGCTTCATGCCGCGGGAATAGCTGCGGATGAGATGATTTTCTTTTCCACTAAGTCCCACATCAACTAAGAGTTTGCCGCTTTCTTGTTTCGATTGTTTCTCGTCATAAAGGTTGGAGAAGAATTCGAGGTATTCTTGCGCCGTCATCCATTCATAATAACCGTTGGATTCGGGAAGGGCATTAACGATTTTTTTTACTGCCAGCGGTTCTTTGAAAACATCATGCCCGTTGATCAGAACATTCCCTGAATCGGCCTTGATGATGGCGGTCAGAATTCGAATAGTTGTTGTCTTCCCCGCGCCGTTTGGGCCTAGAAAACCAAAGATGTCGCCTTCTTCCACGCTGAAACTCAATCCATCCAGCGCCGTATGACCGTCATAACTTTTGATTAGATTTTCTACGTTTATGATCATGGCTATCTCCTGATTATTAAATTCTATCACAATCAGCTTTAATTACAATCAATGACAGGGCCGTTCTCTCCTCAATGAGTCTTCGTCGCTGCCCGGTGGGGGAAAACAAATATACAGATGACAATCAGCACGATGAGTGTGACCGAGGCACCGCGACGGCTCAGCGCCATGCCGCCTCCAATCAGCGGCTTATCCAGAAAATCACCAACCACCGCACCGAGTGGGCGGGTGAGAATAAAGGCGGCCCAGAAGAGTGCTGTGGTGGAGATCTTGGTGCGGTAGTGGCATATCGCAATAATCGCCAGCAGAGTGCCGAAGAGTAGGGCACTCCACAGGTACCCTAATCCGGTACCGGTGGCAATCCAGTCGCCAAGGGCGGTTCCGAGGGTCTGCGAGAACATGATGGTCACCCAGTAGAACGCCTCTGATTTCGGTGAATTCACTGAATCGACCGCTACGGTTCCCATGGTGTGGTACCAGAAGAAGAGGGAGCCCAGAAGCAGGACAAGGAGCATCATCGAACCGCCCGCATAGCCGATGCCGAGGGAACGATCGGCAAAATCAGCGAGGGTTGTTCCCAATGTGGTGGTGGCGACAATGGTTACCCAGTAGACGACCGGGTGGAACAGCTTTGCCTTCACCTGCACCATAACCGCCGCGATAAAGAGGGCGGCAAAAATGCCGGTACTTAGGAGATAACCGAGATGCATCGACATGGAGAGCGCGTCTCCGCCGGTTTCACCGAGGGTCGTTGCCAGAATCTTTATAATCCAGAAGACAAGAGTCACTTCCGGCACCTTGCTCAGCATCTCGTCCTGTTTTGTTTCCATTCCATTCCTCCACATATTTCACTCATTCTTTTTATTTTTACAGTTGTGGAGAATTACAATTGCGGAAAATGATGCTCCTACCAGAATCACCGACCTCATCGCAGCAAGGAAAAGAGTATACGTCAATGCGGTGTAAATTGCCGACTCAAAGGATTTTATTGATAGCCGCATGATTGCTCTCCAGATCGTAACCTGAAAGAAAATAAAAATAATGATGGGTAATATTGTCTGTGTCCAGTACAATCCTCTAAATTCTGAGCGGTCCTCAAGGGTCATGATGCGCAGCCAATGCAACTCTTTGTAGAGGGAAACGATCAGTAAAAGAGAAATCACCGCGACAATTCCCACAATAGCGGGAATCCAAGTTTCATCTTCCATTAATCGGAAAGAAATAAGAAAACAACAGGAAAAATACAGGAAACAAGAAAACCCGGCGGCCCATACCCAGGAAGCGAAATGCGAAAAATCACCGAGACTGTCTATTCTTGAGATAGCTGTATTATAGGCAAAGACGAGCGATACCATCACAAGACCAAAAAGCGTGGCAGCCACTTCGGCTAGAGCTGAAAAACCCAATTCCATATTATCTCCCTTTTAAAATGCAAATTCCTTATCCAACTATCGTCAATCAAAAATTCTTTAATCCATCTTTACTTCGCGAAAATCATTTTTATTGCGATGATCAGTAATGCTGTCCCGAATATTTTCTCCAATGTTTGGTTAGATAAATTAGTGGCAAATTTTGCGCCAATCAGACCGCCAAAGATAAAACCGACGCAGATTAATGCCGCAATTGGAAAATCAACATATCCTTCTTTATAGTATGTCCACGCGGCAAGTATGCCTATTGGCGGAACTAATAAAGCCAGGGTTGTTCCCTGGGCCATTTTTTGGGAAAGACCGGCAAAGATTACGAGAATCGGAACTATAATGGTTCCGCCGCCAATACCGATGAGGCCACTTAATAATCCGGCCAACAAACCGGTGAATATGTACAGAAACACATTAGTGAAGCCCATGTATCAATGCCCTCCCGCTTATTGAAGGATAAAACATTCGCTCCGTTACAATTTTCTCCATCTTAAACCGAACATTACTTATCAGCCGACATAGCCCATCTTCGGTAACGGGCTATGCTCTGGTTGAAATTGTTTACTGCAATTTTACGACCAGTTTATTTACTAACAACAAAATGATCTCTTCTGTTTTTAGCCCAAGCTTCCTCATTATGAGCAGGATCGAGAGGACGCTCCATGCCATAGCTAATCGTTTTTATTCTTTTTCGGTTTACGCCGGAATTAACCAGAAAATTCATTGCTTCATTTGCCCGTCTATCGCCAAGCGCTAAATTATATTCCGCAGTGCCTCTCTCATCGCAATTTCCTTCAATAATAATTTTGACATTTTTATTTTTCAAAAGATAATCGGCGTTACCGGTAAGAATTTGCCTGTCTTCAGGGCGGAGATTATATTTATCAAAATCAAAATGAATATCCGTCAGATCAGCTGTAATCTGTGACGCTGCCTGTACCCTTGTTGTTTGTTCTTCGCTGTTGTTTCGTTTTGCCGATTCCCCGGCTACGCTATGCTCATTTTGCTTTGATGATTCTCCTGCTTCGTTGGACTGCCCATTTTGTTTAATAGCTGATTCGTTTTGAGTAGTAGCGGTTCCGTCACTTTTTGTTAAATGTTTTTCGGCACATCCCGCGTAAGCCAAAACAAAAACAATCAGACACAAAAAAATAATCGATTTTCTCATTTTCATAACTTGACTCCTTTATAATTTATTATTTGCAGAGATTAATGAGAGCTATGGAGCTTTTGATTCATTATCTGCTGTTTTTAAGGATATGACGTTAGTAAGTACTGGCGGCTTATTGCTTTCTACATTGTCAGCGGACTCGATTTTTCTTGATAGTATATAAACAATTGCCCTATTGTTTTCATCGTCCCAACTATAAAGTTTTATTACATTGTTAGTCATTATGTGGCCTACAAGAATTTTTTTATTATTCTGATTGATAAAACAAATATTTCTACCTGTTTTGCCTAAATATCCTTCAAAAACCCATAATGTCTTTTTCCCATTATTTTTACTTTCCGCATTGCCTTTAAAATTAAAATTCGACTGTTCTAAAATATTAAACTTTATGGAATCCTTTGATGAAGTAAAGCCGGTGGAGGTTGCTTGAAGCAATACTGTTCCGCCCCACTTCCCTTTTAAGGGAGGAATAAGTTCTTGTCCGCTAGCCCATGAACAGTCGAATAGTAAAAAAGAAATAATAAATATGACTAAAATATACTTTTTTGAAAATCTCTTTAAATTAATAGTGTATTCTAAATTATTGAATTGCATAACATCACCTCAAAAACATCCAATTCTGTTTGACTAGTAAGATGGTGCTATTTCTTGCACCTTGGCTATCAGTTCATCGATATCAAAAGGTTTATCAAGTATGGCTGCGGCACCAAGCATATACGCCTGTTTATGTGTTTCTTCATCACCGAACGCAGTAATCAAAATCATGGGAGGAAATCCTTCGCAACCATGCAAACCTTCAAGAATCTCCACGCCGGTAAGAAAGGGCATTCTGATGTCCGAAATAATTAAATCAAAAGCAGCTTCTTTTTGTATGGAATCGGCGGAAAAATAGAAGTCGAGCATAAGGTGGCCGTCGGCAAATTCGGTAACTTCATAACCGTTTTTACGAAGTGACATTGCCAATAGCGTGCGCATATCATGGTTATCTTCCGCCAACAGAATATGTGGAATTTTCTTTTTTATAGATACTTTACCCAATAATTGATTTCCTGTTTTCTTATGGGCTTTTTTCTCCGCCATAACTTTTTTCCTTAAATTTAATCTCCGTCACTCTATTATGCGACTTGTGAATCCCCCGGCTGGAGCTGTGAGAGGAATGCGCCGTAACCCGCGGAGGGCGGCGTTATTACAGGATTCCTCTGGCTCCTGCCGGAGAGTTTCACTTATCTCTTTAACCGGCTCTTTAGTGCCAATTTAATTGTTTGAATTGAAACGCAAAGAGAATGCCAACTTGAAGAAAAGATAATTTAAATTTTAAAATCTATAATGATGAAGAATACATGTGAGACAGAAAAGATAAAATAAAGATTTATTCAACTCGAATAACTGTTTCTAACAGAACGGCTTTTAAGGGGCATAATGCTACACTGTAGAAAAATGCCACTCTTTTTCCTAATACTCATGCCATGTATAAAGCGGGGCATTGATACAGTCCGCCCCGATGTGTTGGTATAAATTATGATTACTGTTTTCGTAAGTAATGAATGTTTCTTTATTGATAGGACAGATTTGTGTGATGATTTGTGAATATCATCCCTTATCGTCTTCGGCTATTTTATAAAATTGCAATTTGCGATACAAAGTTTTCCGGTCAAAACCCAGCAACCGTGCAGCGTGAGCTTTGTTGCCGCCAACGACCTTCAGAACATGGAGAATATAACGCCGCTCTGTCTCTTCCATAGAAACTAGTTCGGAGGCGTTGCTGCTAATGATCATATCCGTGCCATGGTAAGAACGAATTTTTTCCGGCAGATCTTCCACGATGAGCTTTTCGTATTGTGTCAATGCCACAGCCCGTTCAATGACATTCCTCAGTTCCCGTACGTTCCCCGGCCATGCATAGTCAAGCAGCTTTCCCGCCACGGCATCGGATATCCCCGATACGCGTTTGCCTGTAAGAATTGCAAAGTGTTCTATGAAATGCTGCGCCAGGAGAAGAATATCCGTTCCCCGCTGACGAAGCGGAGGAAGTTCAATCTGGATAACATTAATACGAAAAAAGAGATCTTCGCGAAATAATTTTTCTTCTATGGCTGATTCAAGATCACAATTCGTCGTTGAAATTACTCTTACATCAAAAGAAACTTCCGTGTCCCCTCCAACTGGACGGAGAGAGCGTTCTTCTAATGCACGAAGAAGCTTGGGTTGCAGGGTCAATGGAATGTCACCGATTTCATCCAGAAGGAGCGTTCCCCCGTCAGCCTGAAGAAAAAGACCCTTGCGAGCCGATCGGGCATCGGTGAACGCACCGCGTGTATGCCCAAAAAGTTCACTTTCTAAAAGAGTATCGGTTAATGCGGCACAATTGATCGCAACAAACGGGCCAGCATTCCGGTTGCTTTGCTTATGTAAAATCCTGGCAACAAGTTCTTTGCCCGTGCCGCTTTCGCCAGTAATCAAAACTGTGGATTCGGAATCTGCTATTCGTGAAAGCTTATTGTAGATATTCTGCATCGGATTGCTTGCCCCAATCAGTTCATCATACTTTTTAGTGTGCTCCACGACTTCGCTCAGGGTTTTAACCTGTTCCTGCAGAGAGCGGTGTTTCAATGCGCGTTCCAGAGCCATGGCCAGTATATCCATTTCAACAGGCTTTGTAACAAAGTCGTAAGCTCCTGCGCGCATCGCTCTGATTGCTGTTTCCATGCTGCCAAAGGCTGTAATTACGATGACAGGTATATCGGGCCTATTTGATACTATACGCTTACAAAAGTCTATTCCATCAATACCTGGCATTTGCAGATCGGTTAAAACTACGTCGAATGCCTTATTCTGAAATGCCTGAAACGCCTCATCTGCGGATGTGTACCAGGATATCTGAAAACCGCGTCGACTTAAATCCGCCTCGATCAATTCACACATGCTTTGATCATCATCAACAATCAGAATTCGTCCACTCATTGTTCGACCTCCCGCGGTAAATAGACGGAAAAACAGCTGCCTGCCCCCAGTGTGCTCTTAACCTCTATCCAACCGCCATGTTCTTGAATGATATCGTAGGCAATTGAAAGTCCGAGTCCTGTGCCCTTGCCGGTTTCTTTTGTCGTAAAAAAAGGCTCGAAGAGATGCTGCATATTTTTTTCCTGAATGCCCACTCCTTCATCCAAAATATAAACACAGAAATACTCCTTCCCGGAATCTTTGTTTCCTTCCGGACGGATACCCACCTCTATTTTTCCCCCATCAGGCATAGATTGCAGGGCATTGACGATAAGGTTTGTCAGAACCTGTTGAATCTGACCTGAATCAACTTTTACCATGGCCGTAATGTCCTCACCGGCAAAACACAACCTGGTTTTTTGCTTTTCGGCAAGTGGAGCCATAAGATTTATGGTTTGGAGCATTACCTGCTGCAGATCAACGATAGTTTTTTTAGGTGAGTGGCGTCGTGCAAAGTTGAGAAGGTGCCGTATGATCGCCGTCATACGTTCAGACTGTGTTTTAATGATAGTTGCACTTTCCACGACCTCTGTTTCCGGCAAATTTCCTGAGGCAATAAGAGCTGCCCTGCCGGAAACGACATTCAAGGGGGTGCCAAGTTCATGGGCAATGCCGGAAGCCAGTCCGCCGACAGTTTTTAGCCGGTCTGCATGGCGCAGTTGTTCTATAGCAGCGATCCGGGCAGTAGTTTCTTTACGAACTTTTCCCTGGGCATCATTAATCTGTTCGCACATTGTATTCAAAGCCGTCGCGAGTTCGGAAAACTCTCCGCTTCCTTGAAGATGCAGCGGCTCCGACAGGTCGCCTTCACCTATGCGCCGTATTTTCCCGACAAGACTATGCAGCGGCCGCCCGATCATTCCAAAACCAAGCAACAGCACAGCTACACCGCTTAAAAGCAACAGAGTAACGGACATTACAAGTATTCTAACGACAGCGTTGTGAGCATATTCGTCCAGGCGAAACAGGGACTGGGAAATTTCAAGAGCGCCCGGTCTGTTAAGATCGATTTTAATGGGAACATACGTGTAAAGATATCCGGTCCCATCCTTATATCGTTTATTGAAAGATACCTCCTGTCCTTGTATCACTATATTGAGCTTTTCTCTGGGTATACGGGGGCTGTATGGGTCATCCGGCGATGCGTTCAGCCAGACAAAACGGATGTATAATCTTTGCGCGCTCTCATTTACTTCCGAAATCAGCTTCAAGGCACGTTTCTGACCACTGGTGAGCCATACATTGGTTACAGAACCCTTCATCGCACGGCCTAACAGGTGAGCGTTTTGTTTCATATCTGTTTTAAATATTTCAATGTCGTGCCGGACAGTAAAATACCCATTAAACGCTAAGACAGTGATTATTCCCAAAACAAGTATATAAATAAGCTTAGCTGCGAGTTTCATCTGACACCTTATTGGGTAAACTTGTCTGAATACTACGTATTGCAGATTTCTCTTTAACCATGAGTTTGCTCTTTTAACAATACTTACTTCGCGAAAATCATTTTTATAGCGATGATCAGTAATGCTATCCCAAATATTCTTTCCAATGTTTGATTAGATAAACTAGTGGCAAATTTTGCGCCAATCAGACCGCCAAAGATAAAACCAATGCAAATTAACCCGGCAATCGGAAAATCAACATATCCTTGTTTATAGTATGTCCACGCGGCAAGTATGCCTATGGGTGGAACTAATAAAGCCAGGGTTGTTCCCTGTGCCATTTTTTGGGAAAGACCGGCAAATATTACGAGAATCGGAATTATAATAACTCCGCCGCCAATACCGATGAGGCCACTTAATAATCCGGCCAACAAACCGGTAAAAATATACAGAAACGCATTAGTGAAGCCCATATATCAATGCTCTCCCATTTATTTAAGGTTGAAGGAAACCGTTTTCTATCACATATTGAACTTATTCATCATCTGGCATAGCCCGTCTTGATAACGGGCTATTGATCTACCTTCAATACTTGTACCACATGTTAGATTAGAGTTCAGCCATTTTTATTTCATAATTATCAATATTCGAGCTTTACAAATATAATCTGATAGAACTCTTGATTTTTTAAATCCGTAATTCTGACAAATGCTCACTTCTGAACAATTGCAGGTAAACTCAACAAGCAGTTACTCCTTTAAGCACTGGTTGACAGGTTATCTGTTATGAGTGTATATTTTCATTAAGTCATCATCAACTCCCTTTACAACTAAATGGCGAAATTAAAACGAAGATAAAATATTTTCATTGTGGGAAGCAGCGGTAGACGACACTTGCAAGAGGAATAAAATTTGGAAAAGATTGAATTAAAAAACTTGGAGTCTGATTATAAAAAAATAGATATATATTGTATATTTTCTTACTTTATCATCTGCGCATTTATAGGATGGATTTTTGAGACGATGGCCGTATTGATACAAACGGGTCACTTAACAGACCGAGGTTTATTATTTATTCAAAAGAACTTCAGTTATTATTTTCCTTTTTTAAAATCAGTGCCTTTTATCAGAAATGTTCCTCTTGTTTGGGGATTGCCGATTATAGAAATCTATGGTCTGGGTGGAATTATAATTGCTTTTTTATTTAGAAAACTGAAAAACAAACCCATCATTCTTTATTTTGCAGGAATGATTATGATGACGTTATTTGAGTTGTTGGCAAGCTATTTTTGCGATTATGTTTTACATCGTACTTATTGGGATTACAGTAAAGACTTCCTCAACTTTCAAGGAAGAATATGTCTACGTTCTTCACTGGCCTGGGGGCTTCTTTCCGTGTTTACAGTGAAATTTCTTATGTCTAAATTGGAATTAATATATGCGGAGGAAAGAAGAATAAAGCACTTTAAAACAATTATAAGCATTTTTATTACATATACCTTTATCTGTGTTTTCTTCAAAATCATTTATTTTTAGGTAAACTAAACAAGCACCTCTTCCCGTAAGTCAGCAAATCGTTATCTTCAGCAAAATAAAATAATAATAACTCTTGACAAGTTATGGGCATATGCTTATAACGTGCAAAAGGAGTGATCAAGACAAATGCCCCGTCCAAAATGTTATCGTAACATCTGCGGTATGCCTGATAAAAATTATTTCAAGCCACGGGGAATACCCATTGTGGATTTGGAAGAGATTGTTCTGAACCTGGATGAATTTGAAGCAATTCGTCTGGCAGACTACGAACAGCTATATCAGGAAGAAGCAGCTGCCAAGATGAACATTTCCCGCCAGACGTTCGGCAGGATCATCGAAGCGGCGCACAAAAAAATAGCAGACGTTCTGCTGAACGGGAAAGCTCTTAAAATTGAAGGCGGGGAAGTTAATTTAAATGAAACCAAGGCTTGTTGCAAAGCAAAAAGGCGCAAGACAGGAAAGAATAACTAATATTTTAAAAGGAGAAATTTATGAAAATCGCATTACCATCACGTATGAACCAGATTGACGAACACTTCGGACACTGTGAACACTTTACTGTATTCACTATTGACGGCCAGAAAAAAATAACAGCAGAAGAAAAGATTGCTTCCCCTGCCGGGTGCGGCTGCAAATCGAATATCGCCCAGACGCTTGCCGAGCAAGGCGTAAAACTGATGCTGGCCGGAAACATGGGACAAGGAGCCGTTAATGTATTGAACAGCCATGGCATTGATGTTCTGCGCGGATGTTCAGGCGACGTGAAAGCCGTTGCTGAAAACTGGCTTTCAGGTAACCTTACGGATTCGGGAATAGCCTGTGCTCAACATGAGCATGAATGCCATAACGACTAAAATACGAATCAATGACGCATTCAAGCACTGACTAGGACATCAATCGATGAAGAAATTATCTTTGCATTGATTTAAATCAATGCAATCGCATCCACAGACTGTTAAGAAATAAAACAACAGGAAGTGATCTGTCATAAGAGAATGTTAAAGAAACTTCCCCATTTAATTTTTTAAATACAGGAGAACACTATGGCAACAAGAAAAAGAATTATCGTGATTGGCGGCTCAGCCGCAGGTCCCAAGGCAGCGGCGAAAGCCAGAAGAATCGATAATAATGCCGAAGTTGTTATCCTGCAAAAAGACGCCGATCTTTCCATGGCGTCCTGCGGGTATCCTTATTACGTAGGCGGATATTTCGACGACCGTAATATGCTTTTGAGTACGCCCACGGGTGTTGTGAGAACTCCGATGTTCTACCTCAACGCCAAAGACATCGAAGCAAAAGTAAACACGGAAGTCACGGCTATTGACCGGAAAAGCCATTCTGTTTCGTTCAAAAATATTGCGACAGGCGAAACCGGTTCGCTGACTTACGACAAGCTCATAATCGCCACCGGTTCTGTTCCACAGATGCCTCCCTTGCCCGGTCTGGAACTCGAAGGTATTACAACCTTAAAATCCATGAAAGACGCCGATTTTCTGCGCAAAGTCCGGGACGAAAAGAAAATCAAAAAAGCCGTGGTTATCGGCGGCGGATTAATCGGCATTGAGACCTGTGAAGCTCTTCAACTTGCCGGCATAGAAATCACCGTGGTTGAACTGCTTCCTCAACTGCTCACCTTTCTGGATTGGGAACTGGCCAAGCTCGTCGAAAACCATGTCAAAAGCAAAGGCGCAAACGTCATTACCGACAACGGCATTGCCGCATTCTTAGGTGAAGAAGGCAAACTGACGGGAGTAAAACTGAAAAATGGCACGGAACTGTCCTGTGAACTGGCGGTTTTAGCCATCGGCGTCCGGCCCAATGTCAAACTGGCCAAAGAGTCGGATTTGAAAATCGGTCAATTGGGCGGCATCGATGTCAACGAATACATGCAGACTTCCGATCCGGACATCTATGCAATCGGCGATTGCGTGGAAACGGTGAATAGAATTACCGGCAAAAAGGTGCTGGCGCCTTACGGCGATCTAGCCAATCTTCAGGGACGCGTGGCGGGAGAAAACGCCGCTTCGAAAAATTGTGTAACATTTCCCGGAACAATTCAGACCGGCGTTTGTAAAGTGTTTGACTACACGGCTGGTTCCACCGGCCTTTCCAAAACCGTAGCAAAAAGGTTGGGATATAAAGACATCATCACGGTGATCAACGCCAGTCCCGACAAACCGGGATTCATGGATGGAAAGCTTCTGGTGACCAAGCTCATTGTCGATAAAAAGACAGGCAAAGTCTTGGGTGCTCAGTGCATCGGACCGGGCAATGTCGCAAAACAAATAGCCCAGTGGGCGATGGCCATTCAAGGCAAGCTGACCGTCGAAGACCTCATCAACGCTGATCTACCTTACGCGCCACCTTTTTCGCTGGCCATCGATCACTTCATCGCGACAGCACAGATAATGCAAAACAAAATGAAAGGCAGGCTCAAAGGAATCAGTTGCAGGGAAGTTCGGGAAAAAGTTCTCGCCAACGAAAAACCGTTTATTATTGACGTGCGGGGACCTGATGAATTTGAACAGATGCGCCTCGGCATCGGTGAAACGCTGATCCCCCTTGGCGCGCTGCGCAAGCGAATGAAGGAACTGCCCGAAGACAAGAGCAAAGAAATCATTTGCTACTGCAAGATATCGCTGCGCGGTTATGAAGCAGCACTGGCCTTGGAAGGTAACGGCTGGAAAAACGTCAAGGTCATGGAAGGCGGCATTATGGCGTGGCCATACCCAAGAGAGAAATAGCCACTAACAAGTTTGCGATCTAAATACGACCAGTCATTGGAAACGATTTTGATCTGGTCATTTTATAGTATTAGATAAATTACTCCTGTCGTTACTGAGCGCAATGAATGCAAATTGTAGCGTTGTCAATTTCCATCATTTGTGGCATATATTATCAAAATCCAATTTTTCACAGGAGGTTTATTTGCCAGCGAAAAAAAATACAACCAGAGAACGTCTTTTGTTGTGCATCAACGCTATTTTACAAAAAAAAGCAAAAGAAATCGTTGTTTTAAACTTAAGAGACGTTTCCGCTTTCACGGATTATATGATTATTTGCAGCGGCGCGTCGGAGAGAGAAGTTCAGGCTATTGCCGGCGCGGTTCAACTCTTTTTAAAGAAAGCGGAAATCAGACCTCTGGGAATCGAAGGCGAAGCCAATGGCCAGTGGATTTTGCTTGATTATGATGATGTCGTGATTTCTGTTTTTTATGAACCTGTCCGCGCCTTTTATAATATAGAAAATCTCTGGGATGCCCCCCGGATGAACATTGATGAAAACAAGAAGGAAATAACGAGGTTAAATAAGGGAATGGCATGATCTTCAGCGAAGCTTTAAATGATCTTAGCGAAGTGCTTTTCCCGCCCCGGTGTCTGGGTTGCGCTGAAATTCTGCATCCGTTTAACCGTCAGATATTTTGTCCTGCCTGC
This sequence comes from Deltaproteobacteria bacterium HGW-Deltaproteobacteria-13, assembly GCA_002840555.1. Lineage (GTDB taxonomy): Bacteria > Desulfobacterota > Syntrophia > Syntrophales > Smithellaceae > Smithella. The sequence goes on along the minus strand of PHBJ01000016.1, from coordinate 32,330 downwards.
AACGATAAAATTAAATTCATAACCGGCAGTCTCTGCCTTACCTGCGGCACAACTTTCTCCGACAGCCCGGCCCAAAGTCATTTATGCGGAGATTGTCTGGAGAATAAGAAATATTTTTCTCACGCCCGCGCCGTGTTTTGTTACGAAACCTTTATGCTCAACGCGATTCATCAATTCAAATACAAACGCAATATATCCATCGGTGAAACGCTGGCTTCCTTTATGGCTGATTTTTCTTTTCCTGATATTGACTTCGCCGATTATTCTTTGATCATACCGGTGCCTCTGCACATTAAAAGACTGCGCGAACGCGGATTTAATCAATCACTCATTCTGGCCAACGCTTTAAAAAAAAGACGGCGAATCCCCGTTAACTTTTCCCTGCTTAAAAGACGCAAATTCACCTTAACCCAAACCGGTTCGAACAGAAAAGAAAGAAAACAAAATATTCAGGGAGCCTTCGAAGTCCGCGACAAGAAAATGGCTGCCGGTAAAAATATCATTCTCATTGACGACGTTTATACAACCGGCGCAACGATTAACGAATGCGCGAAGACCTTAGTCAAGGCCGGAGCGGGGAAAGTTGCTGTTTTAACGCTCGCCAGAGTTGTGCATCATTAAAATTCAAATTAAAATTAAGGAGCGGGAATGAACAAAATTTTAGATAGAAACGATCTGGGGAACAAACTGGAAACCTTGCGGAAGAAAGGGAAAAAAATTGCTTTCACCAATGGTTGTTTTGATATCCTGCACGTCGGTCACGTGCGTTATTTACGTGAAGCAAAAAAAACCGCCGACGTGCTGGTACTTGCCCTCAACAGCGATTCTTCCGTCCGATCAATCAAGGGAGAAAAAAGACCGCTGATGCCTGAAAACGAAAGGGCGGAACTTCTTGCCGCGCTCGAATTTGTTGATTTTGTTACAATATTTGAGGAATTAACACCGCTGGAACTCATCACCTACTTGAAACCGGATATCCTCATCAAAGGAGGCGACTGGGCCGAGGAAAAGGTTGTCGGCCGTGAAGAAGTAAAAAAATGGGGAGGCCGGGTGGCGATAATTCCCGAAGTGGCGGGAAAATCCACAACCAACATTGTGGAAAAGATAATAAATATTTATTGCGCCAATAAATAAAGCTTATGATTTTACTTGAATTATTCCGCTTTCAAATAATTTGATTTAAAAATATTATTGACAAAGATTTCTCTTTACAAATAAATTCTCATTATGTAATAAAGGCAACCAAGTTTTTCATGCAAGGAGTGACTATTTTGGACAAACAGACAACTTTGAAACAAGATAAGATGAAAGCGTACAAATTAATGCTCAGTCAAAAGATCAATGAGTTGCTGAGCGAAGCTGGTAAAACTGTTTCCGAAATGACCAACGGCAAAGAAACCTATCCTGATCCCAACGACAGAGCGTCCCTGGAATCCGACAGAAATTTTGAATTACGCATCCGGGATAGAGAACGTAAGCTTATCCTGAAAATGCAGGAAGCGATTAAAAGAATTGATGACGGCACCTTTGGTATTTGCGAAGTTTGCGGCGGGCCTATCTCCGAAAAAAGACTGATGGCCCGGCCTGTCACCACTCTTTGTATCGATTGCAAAACAAAACAGGAAAAAGACGAAAAACTCAAAGGCGAATAACGTTTATAAACAAACTTGCTGCAAAGCCCCGCCATCGGGGCTTTTTTTTATTTAAAAGACCAAACCTTTAATCATTCCATTTTAAAAATAAAAATGATAATAAGATTTCATGTTTGTAGACGTTGCTCTAAACATTCCATCGGATAATATTTTCACCTATGAAGTCCCCGAAAATCTGGAACGGGAGATTGAAATCGGCAAACGCGTCTTTGTTCCCTTTGGAAACAGAAAACGCACCGGTTTTATTGCCGGAATAATTCCATCCTGCGATCTGAAAAATATAAAACCCATCTTCGAGATACTGGATGATGAACCGCTTTTTGGCTCAAGCGACCTCGAATTTTACCAATGGATTGCCAATTACTTCATGTATCCGCTGGGCAAGGCTCTGGCCGAACTGATTCCATCCGGTTCCGAGAAAAAAGATTTTTTCTGGATAACTCCGCAGGCCGCAGAAATGGATACTCATCTTCCGCCCGCGCAGCAAAAACTGCTGACATTTTTACAGCAATATCCTCAAGGCATCGCCGTAAACAACATTACCAAAGTCAGCGGCCTGAAAAATATTTCTTCTGCATTGCGAAAACTCCATCTGGCAGAACTTGTTAAAATTGAGAAAAAACAAAACAAACAGCTCTCCCCTCTTAATGAAAAAATCGTGAGGCTTGAGGAAAGCAAAATTGCCGGCGCAAAATTAACCGATAAGCAGAAAAAACTCATCGAATTTATTCAGGCAAAAGGCCGGATGTCCTTTAATGATTTAACCGAAGAATCCGGTATTTCCAGCGCTGTTGTCAATAAATTACATGAGAAGGGAATTATTAAATTTACAACCGGTGAAAAAATGCGCACCGCCTCTTTCGATTCAGCAATCCGTCAAAACAAAAACCCGATCATTCTCAATAATCAGCAAAATCGGGCGATGGAAGAAATTTCCGGTTACCTGAAAAAAAATGCCTTTACGCCGATACTGCTTCACGGTGTTACAGGAAGCGGCAAAACGGAAATTTATCTGAAGGCCATTGAAGAAGTGCTGGCAAATGGCGGTTCCGCTATCTATCTTGTTCCGGAGATCGCCCTGACACCGCAATTGATATCGCGCGTTGCCGGAAGATTCGATGAGCGGCAAATGGCTGTTCTGCACAGCGGCATTGCCGAATCCGTCCGCTACGACCAGTGGCGGCAAATTAAACGCGGTCTGATCAATCTGGTAATCGGCACACGCTCCGCTCTTTTTGCTCCACTGTCGAATTTAAAATTAATCATCGTTGATGAGGAACATGATGCTTCCTACAAACAGGATGAACGGCTCTGTTACAATGCCCGTGATCTGGCGGTTTTAAAGGCCAAGATGGCTTCCGCTGTTGTCATTACCGGTTCCGCCACGCCCAGCGTTCGCACCTACTTTAACGCGCGGACAAAAAAATACCGTTATCTGGAATTATCCAAGCGCGTAGACGACCGACCCATGCCTGTAGTCGAAATCATTGATATGAAAGCGCAGCAGGAGGAGTCAGGGAAGGTCCCCATTCTTTCCGGCGCCTTGATTTCCGGAATTCAGAAGACTCTCGATAAAAAAGAGCAGGTCTTGCTTTTTCTCAACAAGCGGGGATTTGACACATTTCTGGTCTGCGCGGATTGCGGCTATAATTTCCGTTGCCCCAATTGCGCTGTTTCTCTGAAAAATCACGCTGCGGAAGGTGTCGTCAAATGTCATTACTGTGATTACACCATAAAATCCCTGCCGCTTTGTCCATCCTGTAAAAGCAACCGCATTTTAAGTTACGGAACCGGCACCCAAAAACTGGAAAAAGAAATAGAAAAACTTTTCCCGGACGCGCGGATTCAGAGAATGGATTCAGATACGACATCGAAAAAAGGCGCGCAGGAAAAAATTCTTCGAGCGCTGGACGAGAGAAAAATCGATATTCTCATCGGCACGCAAATGATCACCAAGGGGCATGATTTCCCCTTCATTACCCTGGTGGGCGTCATCTCCGCCGACACGTCATTGAATATGCCGGATTTTCGCGCCGGAGAAAAAACTTTTCAACTGATCACACAGGTTGCCGGACGCGGGGGGCGCGGAGATGCCCCGGGTAGGGTCATTATCCAGACTTTCAATCCTGAACATTACGCGTTAAGACACGCACAAAATCATGACTATCAATCATTTTACGCCGAAGAAGTTGATTTCCGCCAGTCCCTGCAATACCCGCCGTTTGGCCGGATCATCAACTTACGTTTATCCTCCATAAAAAAAGACGCGTTGGTTGAAGAAGCGCACCGGTTGGGCAAAACGGCGAAAAAGCTGAGCGCGCGGCACGGGAACATCGCGGAAATTCTCGGACCGGCGGAATCGCCGCTGGCGAAAATCAGGGGACGCTTCCGCTGGCAGATGCTGATCAAAGGAACGGACATCAACGCCTTGCATCAAATCGCGCGGGAAATTATCGGGGCAAATAAAAACAGTCAGGTTAAGATAACGGCAGACGTGGACCCGGAAAGTTTCATGTAGTGAGGCTGTTGAAAAACGCTCATCTGCGGCGTTGCGCTTCAAACATCACCGCTCAACGTATTATCATATACGCCTCGCGGTTCTGTTTTCGCGCGCCTAGCATCTGAGCATTTTTGAACAGCCTCACGGAAAAATAAGTCGGAGGGTAAGCGATAGGCTAAATTAATCTTGGTATGTATTATTAACAATTTAACCCAAACATCCCTAATTAAAATGATGTTAAAGCATTAAGATATTTATTTTTTTATATTTTATATACTAAAATCCATAAGCCAATTATTATACAAGTTATACCTAACAAACGAATAATGGATGGTCGCACTTTTTTCTGTTCTTTTGTTAATGATTTGGATTTAAAAATGCCAGGAATAATGCCAGCGTCACCCATCGGAAGCGCCTCAATAAATTTTGCTCCCCATTTGGGATGAATTAGAATTACTATCCCAAATAGCAAATAAAATATGTCGAAAACTAATATTAGAATATCTTTCATAATTACCTCTCACGTAACAATATTTATACAATCTGTATAAATCTGTGTCTTTGTGTATAAATCAGCTAATCAAAGACCTCTAAAGTCTTTGGTCAAGCTAAAGTTAAACCTTATTTCTCAACTATCAATGTCTCATATGCATCCTGCGTAAAACGCGGGGTGCAGATGGCGAGGAAGATTAAATCGTCGGAACCGGTATTGGTAATTCGCTGGCGGCACATCGGCGGGATAAGCACAATGTCACCGGCGGTCACTTCCTGCGGTGGCAACTCGCCAATCTCCGCAAGTCCCCTGCCGCTGATGATAAAATAACGCTCGGTGATCCCTTTCAAGCGATGCCGTCGCGTTGTCACTCCGGGCTCCACCCTCGCCCGCGCGATGGATACGTCCGGATCATCCGGTGTGTTGGACAATTCGGCGATGAAACATTTTTCGTCCGTATAATATTCTTTCTGAAGATTTTGTTTTTTAATCTGCTCTTTCATTTTTCCGGCTGTTTTTCTTTATCATGCGTCCTTTCAATAAATTAGTTTCGGTAAAAATCCGAATGTCGATGATCCTGTAATAGTCTAATCAACCCCTTGCCTGGTCAATACGGTCAATCAGATCCGAAATATCCTTATTCTTTTTGAACGGAATAAGGCTGGCCGGAGGTGAGAAACTGAGTTCGTCGCCAAATTCCGTTTTATGACGAAGACTGATCGTCACTCTCGGAGGATTGACCATGACCGAATAACTGATATTTTTTATATCGGCCAGATTCACCCGAACGGATTTCCCTTTGTTTTTGAAAAGCAGCGATGAACCTTCATCATAGACTTCATCAATAAGATCAAAGACTAAATTTTTCATTATAAAATAGCCGACCACTGCTAAAAATACGGGAACAATAAAAAGCATAACATCCGCTCCGCCATTACTATGGCTGCGATCGGCGTATAAAGTGGTGATGATAAAAAATATTATAAAGCCGAACCAAATGGCGGGAAATATTCGCTTATAGAAAAAAGTGCTTCCTGATGAAAGTTTTTTCATAGTTCATTAATGAGTATAAAAATACAACCCTGCAATCAGGATAATGATGATGCCTAAAACAACAAGCATAACCGGAGAAAAAAATGATTGGGGAGCGATGGGCTTCGACATGCCATACGACCCAAGGGCTCCTTCATTTATTATATTCTCTGCCTTCTTGCCGAATTTGAAATCAACATTTCCCGTCATGGAAATTTTCCCCTCACCGACCGTCTTCATAACGGTTTCATACAACTGGCGGACATCCGGCGGCATGGCATCAACGCCGGCATAGTCCTGATCGTTAAAAGTAATTTTCCCCGGCGTTATGGATGAGATATTTCCCTGTTCCAGACCCTCCTGACCAGCCACCGTCTTTTCATAGGCTTCACGTATGCTATCTGGCATTTCTTCCAGAGAGCCATACTCCTTCCCGTTCACTTTGAATTTATATTTTACATTAAAGTTTACTTTCACGGTATCCCCCTTTGAATGACTTGCGTATTCACAATCATTGCCCGTCATGGAGCAGGTTCAACTTGTTCATCAGTTGCTACGATACGAAAGAGCCGCCTGACTTAAAAAAGAGAGGCGGCTCTTCTGCATTCATTGATCTTACGCGTTATTGATTTACTTTACAGCGTCTTTCAGGCCTTTTCCGGCTTTAAATACGGGAACCTTCTTCGCGGCTATTTTAAGAGCCTTGCCTGTCTGGGGGTTTCTGCCTGTGCGGGCTTTTCTTTTTTTAACACCAAATGTTCCAAAGCCTACCAGTGTGACGGCGTCACCTTTTTTCAGTGCTTTCTTAATTGCCGCAAGCGCTGCGTCTACAGCATCACCTGCTTCTTTCTTGGTACACGTAACTTTTGCCACTTCATCAATCAATTGCGTTTTGTTCATTAATCACCTCCTGTTTTATTTTAACCAAACTTCTGGAACCAAAGATAAAAAAAATAATCAAGAATGTCAACACAATAAGTATGAAATAATCAATTTATTTGAAACTTAAAATTATCTTTCCGGAATCTCACTGTCACTGATTACTCAAAATGGTATCGTCATCCTTTTTGCGCCCGCTGGGAAGGCGATCGCGCTTCCAGCCAGCGTTTTATCCGGTTGGCGTCGCCAATGCGGGTCATCGTGCCTTGAGAATCGAGCAGCACAATAAGTACGGGACGCTGGGCTAAATGAGCTTGCATCACCAGGCATCGGCCGGCTTCACCGATAAAGCCTGTTTTGGATAGACCAATCTGCCAATGAGGGTTCTGAATCAATCTATTGGTGTTGCGAAATTCCAGCATGCGTCCACCTGACTGGATAGCGGTTTCCTTACAGGTGGTGAATTCCCGGATAAGATAATATTGGTAAGCGGTATCAACCAACCGTACCAGATCCCGGGCGGAGGAAACATTGCCGCTGGAGAGTCCGGTAGGATCATCGAAGCGCGTTTCTAAAAGTCCCAGAGAGCGGGCTTTGGCATTCATAGCGGTAATGCAGGCTTCAAGACCGCCCTGATAAGTTCGTCCCAGAGCATGAGCGGAACGGTTATCGGAGGACATCAGGGCAAGCAGCAAAGCTTCTCTGCGTGTGAGTTGGGTACCCACGGACATGCGGGAGTGACTATGACGGAGGGTGTCCACGTCCGTGGCTTCGATGTTGATAGACTCTTCAAGATCCATGTTGGCATCAATCACCACCATGGCTGTCATCAGCTTGGTGATGGAAGCGATCGGCAATGCCACCGCAGCTTTTTTACGAACCAGGCACTCGCCGGTCAGCTGGTCTTCTACCAGGACCGCAGCGGATCGCAATACGAGTTTCCCGGGAACCCGTTCGGATTCAACGATTAAATGTTTACGATGAGAAGAGAGGTGCTTTGAAGATTTTGAGAATCCGGTAGAAACGGGAAGAAACAATACACTAAAACACAGAACAATTACCAGGGTAGCCTTGCCATATTTACTCGCCATGCTTTCTCCGTAATTTGCAGAATTTTGAACACCTCATTGACTCTAAGATTGAGGTATCATCTTTCAATTTAATACCCGGTTTAAACCGGCGTCACAATAATTTAACAAGTAATTAAAGAATATATTGCATATTTTTCAAAATCAGTCAATTTTCTATTTGCATTGATGGCAAATATTATCGCGGCCTGTCAGACGATGTCTTCACTCTTGAAACGCCAAAACAGCAGCGCACCGAGAATGACGCAATAAAGAAGAACGTTGATCAGCGGATATAAGGAGCCAAGATTGCTCAATCCGCTGCCACCAATGAACGATGATGCAAAATGTTGTGCACCTGAAAGTTTCGGCCACAGGTAGTAAATAACTTTCCAAAATGTAAAGTCCTGCTGCGGGCCCGGCTGCTGTATCACGGCCTGTACCATTGGACTATGGCTGACCGCGTAAATGCCGTCGGCCACAACACCAACGATGCCGATACCCGTCACACAAAGGAAAGCGGCGATGTCGGGCATCATCAGTGATAAAAGAAGCACGGTGACAATCACAAAAAGCAGATTCAAAGAGCATAGCAGAGAGGCCATGAGATATTCAGGCAAAAAAACATTCAAATTGATGGAGGCCATGATGAAAACAATGCCATGAAGAACAAACATGAAGATTATTAATAAAGCCCACAATCCAAGAATCTTGCCCGCGACATACTGCCAGCGCGTTATCGGTTTTGACAGAATACACGATTGCGTTCCGTCATCCCGGTCGCGTCTGAATACGCGCATGGACAGCAAAGCCGCCAGAAACATCACACCGATGGCAATGACATGAAAAGTCATTGTTGACACCATCTGGACAATTTTTCCCGCTTCGACGTCCTGCCCGTTCACCACGTAATTACCATGATAACAACCGCGAACAAGAAATATAAACACGGCACAGACAATGAACATAACGGCAAAGCTCCTCTGACGAACCTCATCCGTAATGGTATATTTCGCAATTTTAATGATCGACGGAAGTGCTTTTTGCATTTTCATTTCAACCTTTCACCAGCCTGACAAACACATCTTCCAGTGAATCACCGTCCTTGATGAGAGAGGAAATGGTATCCTTCACCAAAAGCCTGCCGTTATTGATGATTGCGGCATTATCGCATATTTTTTCAACTTCCGACAACAAGTGTGAATTTAAAAAAATGGTGATACCCTGCTTTTTGAGCGATTCCAGCAGCTGGCGTATTTCTCTGATTCCGATGGGATCAAGGCCGGATGTGGGCTCATCAAGAATTAACAGCTTCGGATTTCCCATGAGCGCGGCGCCTAGTCCGAACCGTTGAATCATGCCCTTGGAATAGGTGCCTGTTTTTGTGTGTTCCCTCCCCTGCATACCGATCAGATCGACAATGCGCCTGCACTGTTCCGGCACAGCGGATGGGTTGATATCCAATAGTTGTGCGCAGCGTTCCAGATATTGCCATCCGGAAAGATAGGGAGGGATATGATGGTTTTCAGCCAGATAGCCCACGGCGGCACGGCTTGCCGCATCGGTGCTGGAAAGACCGTTTAACAATAAGCTTCCCGATGAAGGCCTGGTAAAATCAAGCAACATCTTGACGATGGTCGTCTTCCCCGCGCCATTGGGACCGAGAAGGGCAAAAGACTCACCGGCCTTAACGGAAAACGAAACATTGTCTACGGCGGCAAGTGAACCGTATCGTTTGGTAGCGGCATTCAATTCAATCATGTAATAATTATATTTACCCCACTATGGTATGTCAATAAATTATTGGCGTCAGGCGGCCGGGAACTGCATCTGTCCTGTTTAAGACCCTGACGACAATATGACAATATTTTTATATTCTATGTTTTGATACCAGTTCGGTAAAATGTTCAAATGATCTATTATACGTTTTTTCCGCATCTTTCGTAAAACAGCATGCGGGCAGTTCCCTGTTCTTTAAATGATACGTCAGACAGTCACAGCATACGCCTTTTCTACTGCACGGTTGATAAGTGCAATTGCATTTATCAAGATTCTTCTCTTTCTTGCAGTCCATTGCGCTCTTCCTTTACAAAAATATTATTGCTGTTAATTTATTCTTCGTTTATTTGCCTTTGAATACGGCGGTGCGGCGCTCGATAAAAGATTGCAGGCCTTCCTTCATATCCTCGCTTTTCATGACTTTGGCCACATCCTGATGAATGGTCTTCTTCACGGCCAGCTCACCCTCTTTTTCCGCCAGACGGCCGCTTTTTAAAATGTTTTGCACACCCAGCGGCGCGGCGCTCGCCACTTTCCGTGCCAATTCCATCGCTTTTTCCAGTTGCTTTCCCGGCTCGGTCACATACTGCACGAGACCCATGCGATAAGCGTCCTCGGCGCTCCACTGATCACCGGTTAAAAGATAGCGCATCGCGTTGGACCAGCCGATGTCTCTGGCTAATCTGAAGGTACCGCCTCCGCACGGAAAAAATCCGCGGCGCACTTCCAGTTGGCCGAAACGTGTGTCGGATGCGGCGACACGGATATCCGCGTTGAGCATCGTCTCCACGCCCCAGGTGAAGCAATAACCCTGCACGGCAAAAATAATCGGTTTACGGCAGCGCGCTTCGCTCATCATATAAAAAGGATCAATTTCATTTTCTTTGGCCAGAGGAAAACCGACTGCATTGCTAAACACGTCCGACCAGTCAGTCAACTCCAGCCCCGATGTAAAATGCGGACCATTGGCGTAAACAACGCCTACCCACAAATCGTCTTCCCGATCCAGTTTGTAATAAGCCCGCGCCATCTGCGTGTACATCTCGCGCGTCATGGCGTTGTATTTCTTGGGCCTGTCGATTTCAATGAGCATAATATGCCCTTCGGTTTTAATATTGATCGTCATAACAGGTACTCCTTTTTAAATACTTTTCTTGCCGGGAGTATAGGCAAAGGGATTCTTCGTGTCAACGAAAGAAATTGTTTCTAATCGAAGGACATAATCCATATTGTTCCTTGAATTTTACAAAACAGAACCGTTTTTATTTTCTCATGCATACACGGGAAGACCGTTTTTAACGCGATCGCGAAGCCCCGCAAGCATTTGCTTTTCGGTCAAATCATTTGCCCACTTCGGCCGAAGCTGGAAGTGAGGCTGATCATCGATCGATTTCCAGCTGCCGCCCCATTCCAAGCCAATGTCCATTCCCAGCGCTCCCACCGCCTTGTACTTCGGAGAGTCTCCAAGATACTTGTTACTTTCGAATACACCGATATCAAAGGCTATGCCGAAATTATGATTCGAATATCCTGCCGGCGCGTTTGTGATTATCTTACCGGGCGTCGTCCTTCCCTGGGCATAAAGCGCATCTTGTTCCTCATAGCTCCTGAGTCCGCTAATAACTTTGATTCCAATTCCAGAAGCATCCGCCTTCTGCACCAGCGCACGCGCCAGCGGCTGGATTTCCGGGTTAAGGGTCAAAATATTCTTTTCGCTTCTTGGATCGACCCTGGAAAGTTCCGGACCTGATTGGTCGCCCGCTATTTTGGGTTTTACTATTTTTTGATAAATAGCCGTCCAGGTTTCAGGGCCGGCCTTACCATCAACCGTTACGCCTAAAGTCTTTTGAACTGCAGCAACCATTTCCTCTAATGTCATTGGGGCCTCCTTCCTGACTGCCTGTTGTTTTTTTGCTTTAATGTTTACCGTGGCTAAAATCAGCGTGAGATCAAGTCTGATGAATCGGCCGGTTAGCTATTGAACCGGCGGCATCTGTCCGGCCACGCCGTTTCTGCATCAGACACCTCCAGGCTCTGGGTGGATTCGGATGATTAGAACCGAAATGGCCGGATGTCAGTGAAAGAATCATAAAATAAGGTTCCACGGCCAGGACGATATCTGCCGCTGTCCGTTGAGGCGGACCGGGACCTTCGCGATGATCGTCGGCGTTGCCGGCAATTGTCAGCCACAGGCCATCTTCTTCCAAATGAGCAGCAACATTCCCGGCAAACTTTTTCCGGTCATCTTCAGAACTGAAGACGTGAAAACAGCCTCTGTCAAATACAAAACCAAAAGGAGTTCCTTCAACTTTGCTCCTTAAAAAATCAGCAAGAATAAAATCGCACTTGATGTTGGCATCAGCGGATTTTTCTTTTGCCTTCCGGATAGCAATATCCGAAGTATCCGTGCCGGTCACCTGAAAGTTGTTTTGAGCAAGCCAAATAGAATTGTCTCCGGTTCCACAGCCGATTTCTAAAGCTTTGCAGCTGTGAACAGGATGTTTGGTCACCACCTCGATAAGATTGAAATCCGGCTGGCCGATATCCCAGGGCGTGTCCCCTGATTTGTATCTTTCTGAGAATCGCTCTTCAATGGTCATTGGATCACTCCTTATGCTCCTTTCACCAGGTTACCCACCCATGAGTTTTCGAAGTTCCGTTGCATCAAAGACCAGCCGAATAGATTTAATCTTTCCACTGCCTACGGTAAAGAACTCTGCCGTTCTAATCATGCCGGCTGGGCTCATCGTGTCGCAATCGTAGAGCAAAGCAGCTCCGTGTTCAGAATAGAAGCTGCTGATCAGGTTGACTCCGCGCAGCATCTTTTGGAACATCGTAAGTGCAACAATAAAGTCATCAGCCCGGCGGAAAGTATCAATACTTCCCTGAAAATCCAAATCATCTGCCAGGTAAAGACGCGCCTGGGCCATGTCGCCGCTTGTCCATGCCTTATGGTAATTTGTGACAAAATGCTTCGTATCCATAACATTTCCTCCTTACCATTTTAGTATAACCACATTGATGTATATTCTTAAGTACCCAACGAAATAATCATACGGAGCAAAGCGATCGGCTGGATTGACTGTTTAGAAAATTCTGTTCAGGATGTTTTTTATTCGGTTTCCGCTATCTTGTCCGCCTTTTCATCAAATTCGGATTTTCTATAAAGCTTGAGTATGAAAAAATGGAAAGAACTTCAGTAATAAAAGCACATGAATTGATAATATGTCAATAATTTTATAGAAGCATTGATGGTGTTTTTTAATCATGACCGGAAGAAAAGGAGTACGGGTCTTCAAACCCGTTAAAGCGCAACTAAAACTGCGCACTACGTTACTATTTTATCCGCCTCTGTCCGCGACGGCGGCCACCTCCGCCAGTATGACGATACTTCTTTATTTGTAATCCTTGACACATTTTCCTTATTTCCATATATGTTTTGACATAAAATAAATGAAGGACATTTTCCCATGGCCAAGCCACGCATTCTTTTTATGGGCACACCCGCTTTTGCGCTTCCCGCTTTGCGCGTATTGCACGAGCAGAATTATCCGCTAGTCGGTGTTGTCTCCCAGCCTGACCGCCCGAAGGGCCGAGGCTTAAAAGAAGTTGCTCCGCCGGTTAAAATTCTGGCGCAGGAGTTCGGCCTGCCTGTTTATCAGCCCCAGAAAGTGAAAGATCCGTCTTTCATGGAGCTTCTGGATTTGCTCAAACCGGAAATGATCGTGGTGGCCGCTTTCGGCCAGATTCTGCCCAAAGCTGTTATTGAATATCCGCCGCTGAAATGTCTGAATATCCACCCTTCCCTTCTTCCGAAATACCGGGGCGCGGCGCCGCTCAACTGGCAGATTATCAACGGAGAAACAAAAACCGGTGTCACCATTATGCTGATGGATGAAGGGATGGATTCCGGCGATATTCTTCTGCAGGAAGAAACAGACCTCGGTGCAAAGGAAACCTTCGGCGATTTACATGACCGTCTTGCGCAACTGGGCGCTATATTGCTTATCAAAACCATAGAGCAGATTACTGCGGGAACCGCGCAGAGAAAGCAACAGGATACATCAGGTGTGACTTTCGCTCCGCTCCTGAAGAAAGAAACAGGCAAAATCAACTGGAATGACAAAGCTTCCGTTATTGTAAATCTCATTCAGGGTCTGAGTCCTTCGCCTGCGGCGTATACATCACTGGACGGATTCGCTCTGAAAATTTTTTCCGCCGTTGCTCAGCCTTGCAAGATTGACCAATCTCCAGGTACAATCGGCGCTGTAAACACCGAAGGTTTATCTGTGGCGGCATCCGACGGTTACGTAATTTTAAAAGATGTCCAATTAGCCGGAAAGAAAAGAATGCTGATTGCCGATTTTCTGCGCGGCTATCATTTAAAGCCGGAAACGGTTTTGCAATAAATAATTAATGATTGAATAAATCAGGTGGATTTTTATGCATTACACAATGTTTAACACACCTGTTGTAAAATCGTTGTTGCGGGGTATTTCATTGGTTCTTCTTAAAATTCTCGGCTGGAAAACATCAGGGAAACTGCCCAGAGAAAAGAAATATGTCATTATTGTGGCGCCGCATACATCCAACTGGGATTTATTCTATGGAATTATTCTGGCATTTGCCCTGAAACTCGATGCCCGTTATATTGCCAAACAAGAATTGTTCCGCGGGCTTTCTTCACCGCTGATGACATGGTCGGGAGCCATTCCGGTGGACAGGTCATCGTCCCATCATATCGTTGATCAGATGGTATCTGTACTCAACGAACATGAAAAATTTGTTCTTGCCCTGGCTCCCGAAGGTACCCGTCACAGAAAGGATTACTGGAAATCCGGGTTTTATCATATCGCTCTGGATGCCCATATTCCCATCCTGCTGGCGTTTATTGATTATGCAAGCAAAACCGGCGGAGCAGGCCCGCTGATATACCCGACCGGTGATCTGGAGCAGGACATGAGTGTAATACGCAATTTTTATCTGACCGTCAAAGGCAGACATCCGGAGAACACAAGCCCCGTAGTTCTGCATGCTAAATTATGAAAATATCAGTTCGCCATCAGGCCGTCGAAATTTTAAATAAGGTAAGCGCAAGCGATGCTTTCGCCAGTCCGCTGATCAACGATTATCTGGATAAAAACGATTTATCGGGGACACCGGACGGTCGTCTTCTGACCCATATTGTTTACGGCGTACTGCGTCTCCGAGGTCATCTGGACTGGATATTATCAAAACTGTATCGCGGTGATTTTGATAAGATGGACGAAGGCATAAAAAATGTTTTGCGCGTGGGTCTTTATCAGCTCAAATTCAGTGACCGTCTGCCCGCTTTTGCCGTCGTCAATGAGGCGGTCAAGACAGCCAAAATAATTCAGCCGGAGAAAAGCGCGCTGGTCAACGCCGTTTTAAGAAATTATCTGCGCCACGGCCAAAACATCGCCTTTCCTTCTTTGAAAAAAAATCCTGCCGAGTACATGGCGGCATTTCATTCGCATCCGCTCTGGCTTGTCAAGGAATGGATAAAAATATTCGGACCCGATGAAACGAAGCTCCTATGTTCAGCTAATAACGAATTGCCGCCGTTGACTCTGCGCGTCAACACCCTGAAAATATCCCGCGAAGAAATAAAACAAAAACTCGTGTTGGCCGAATTCACGCCGGAGGACACTGAATATTCTCCCGATGGCATGATACTCAACACTTCCGCAAACCCTATTCAGAAAACAGATTTCTTTGAAAATGGCTTTCTGCGCATTCAGGATGAAGCGGCGCAACTTATTTCTTATCTGATTAACCCGGAAGGGACTGAATCCATGCTGGATGCCTGCGCGGGGTCGGGGGGCAAGGCAACGCATTTGGCGGCCATCCTCAAAAACAAAGAGCAAATTATCGCTGTTGATAGAAACACGGAAAGACTTGCTGAGCTGAAACAGGAAGCCGCGCGACTGGGAATCAACATTATCGAAACGCAGACAGGCGATTTAAGTGTTAGTCTGCCGGATTCATTTAATGGAAAATTTGATCATGTTCTCGTGGATGCGCCCTGCTCCGGTCTGGGAACACTGCGCCGTAATCCGGAAATCAAGTGGCGCACAACGGAAAAAGATCTGCGGAATTTTACTGCTGCTCAAAAAATAATTCTGCAAAACGCCTCCGCGGCTGTCAAAAAAGGCGGCCGTCTGATATATTGCACCTGTTCGCTTTTGCCCCGGGAAAATGAAAATATTATTGATGATTTTTTAAAACTTAACTCAAATTTTTCTATCTGCCTGCCTCCCGCGTTAATCGACAAACAACTGATTGACAGCCGCGGCTTTTTTCACACCTATCCGCACAAGCACAACATGGATGGCTTCTTCGGGGCAATCCTTAAGCGCCAGTAATTCTAAAGATTTTGTCGTAAGTAATTTTCCTGTCATTCATATGCTTGTTTTTTCCTCCCTTTTATTCCCGCCTACCGGGGCCGGGAAAATCTTCAATACCTTCTCCCCCGATATCATCTTTAATTTAAAACGGTATAATATTGGCAACTTATATGATCGATTTCAGTTGACGTTTTCCATGAAAAAATGTTATTGCACAACGAATTTTCCAGGGAGAAAGATAATGTTCATCAAACAAATGCAGGTCGGCCATATGGCCGTATTCGCTTATCTGGTCGGAGATCCCATCACGGGAGATGCTCTGGTTATCGATCCGGCGGATGATATCAAAGGAATCATCGCCGAGGCTAAAAAAAATAATTTACGTATTAATTATATCGTTAACACCCACGGCCATGTCGACCACACCAGCGGCAATGTCGAAATGCAAAAAGCGACGGGAGCGAAAATCATTGTTCATGAAGATGACGCTGTGATGCTGACTTCAACGCCGGCCATGATTTTAAAAATGTTCGGGGCCAAGGCGTCTCCGCCCGCCGATATCCTGGTAAAAGACGGCGATGTAATTACCGTGGGTAATGTTGAACTCAAAGTTATTCACACGCCGGGACATTCTCCCGGTGGAATCAGTTTATATTCGCCGGGCTATGTCTTTACAGGCGATACTTTATTTGTGGAAGCGGTGGGCAGGAGCGATTTACCGGGCGGATCCTGGCAGACCATGTATCAATCCATAAAAGAAAAACTTTTTGTGTTGCCGGAAGATACCAAAGTGATGCCCGGGCATAATTACGGCCGCACGCCGACTTCCACCATCGGCTATGAAAAAAATCATAACCCCTATGTCCACTAAAGGAGCGTGTTTCTTATGAAAAAAAGTATACAGACAACAGAATTTAAGGATCTGAATCTGATTGGCCGCGGAAAGGTTCGCGATATATATTCCGTAAAAAATTATTTGCTCATCGTGACCACCGACCGGATTTCAGCGTTTGATGTGATCATGCCCAATCCGGTGCCGGACAAAGGTGTCATTTTGAATCGCATGTCCGCCTTCTGGTTTGAGAAAATGAAAGATATTATCGGCAATCATATTGTTTCCATTAATCCCGCCGATTATCCTGAAGAATGCGCTCCCTATCGTAAAATTCTGGAAGGTAGAAGCATGCTGGTTAAAAAAGCCTCTCCGCTGCCGGTTGAGTGCATCGTCCGCGGTTATTTGAGCGGCTCGGGCTGGAAGGATTATCAGAAAAATAAAACGGTTTCCGGCATTAAATTGCCGGATGGGTTGAAAGAATCATCTAAATTGCCGCAGACTATTTTCACCCCGACCACCAAAGCGCCGGAAGGCGAACATGATGCCCCCATTAATCGAAAACAAATGGAGGATCTTATCGGCGAGGAACTAACCGACAAAGTTATAAAAACGTCTCTTGCCGTTTACGAAAGGGCTGCGGCAATAGCGCTCAAGGCGGGCATTATCATCGCCGATACAAAAATGGAGTTCGGCCTGCTGGGCAAAGAATTGATCCTGATTGATGAATTGCTGACTCCCGATTCTTCACGTTTCTGGCCGGCCGATGATTACGAAGAAGGCCGGGCGCAAAAAAGTTTCGACAAACAGTTTTTGAGAGACTATCTTCTTTCCATTAAATGGAATCAAAAACCGCCCGCGCCGGAACTGCCTGAGGAAATTATAGAAAATACAAGAAAGAAATATGAAGAAGCTTTGAGGCGCCTTGTGGAGTAGCACATACCTGTATATTGATATATTGACTATAACCAAATCATTGTTAAATTACAGTCAAATTCCTGTTTAGATCATTATTTCCACCTGGAAGAAGGAGATGTTCATATTTTGAGCAATTTAAAACTGCCTGATTACCGTTTAAAACAAAAATTATTATACATAGATAAAGTTAATCCCGGCACTCTGCAGAATTACGGCGATTTGTATTTAGAGGAAGGTCAACTTTCCGACGCCCTTGATTTTTATCTAAAGGCAAATAATAACGATGGCTTGCAAAAAATAAAAGAAGCCGCATTAAACAGCGGCGATGCCATGCTCTTCAGCCAGGCGGCCAAAGCTCTGAATATGGAATTGAAACCTGATGATTGGGAAGCTATCGGAAAGAAAGCCATTGAATTTAAAAAATATTTCTTTGCCCAACACGCCCTGGAGAAAGCAAATAATGAGGAGCTGTTAAGTTCCCTCAAGAAAATAATACAGAAAGAGGTTGATTCAAAAAGCGCATGACGAAAAAAGATTATTATGAAATTTTGAATGTCACAAGATCTTCTTCAGACGAAGAGATAAAGAAAAGCTATCGTTCTATAGCGATGCAGTGCCATCCGGATAAAAACCCCGGCAACAAAAAAGCGGAAGAAAAATTCAAGGAAGCGGCTGAAGCCTACGAAGTATTAAGTGACAAGCAAAAAAGGGAAATCTACGACAACTACGGCCATGAAGGCTTAAACAGCACGGGGTTTAGAGGCTTCAATGGTTTCGATGATGTCTTTTCCCATTTCAGCAATATTTTTGATGATGTTTTCGGATACGGCAATGCACGCGGGCAGTCGCATTCCTCGGCTGTCTCCGGCTCCGATTTGCGTTATGATTTGAAAATTTCTTTCCTGGATGCCGCCTTCGGACTTACCACAGAAATTGAACTGGAAAAATTAGCCACCTGCCGCAAATGCCGCGGTACAGGGGCCGCTCCGGGGTCCTCACCCGAAACATGCCGCACCTGTAAAGGACGTGGCCAGGTTATACAATCCAGCGGTTTTTTCACCATTAGTTCGACCTGTCCGCATTGCAACGGACATGGCAAATTCATCTCCAAGCCCTGTGACCATTGCCGCGGCACGGGCAAAGAACAAATATCCAAAACCGTGCAGCTTAAAATTCCCGCCGGAGTGGAAACAGGATCGCGACTGCGCCTGCGCGGAGAGGGAGAAGCCGGAAGCATGGGCGGACATGACGGCGATTTGTATGTGTTCATCCATGTCGAAGAACATGAATTTTTCGCCAGATCCGGCGATGATATTATTTGCCGCGTCCCCATCTCTTTTGTTAATGCCGCTCTGGGCGGCACCATCGAAGTGCCTACTTTACAGGGTAAAGAAAAATTAAAAATTCCCAGAGGCACGCAAAACGGAAAAACTTTCAGACTCAGAGGGAAAGGAATCACTCATATACGCGGGTTCGGGTCCGGCGATCAGATCATTGAAGTATTTGTGCAAATCCCCACAGCATTAAATAAAAGACAGGAAGAACTTTTAGCAGAGTTTGAAAAGATTAATCAGACTGCCCACTGATTTCTTGACGGAGCCTCCGGCAATTATAATATAGCAATTGCAATCCCTTAAAACATGTGCTTAAACACAAGAATAAATTTCCGGGGGTAGAAACATGAAAAGAAACCGTTTGGCATTTTTTATCTTATCATCTTTTGCTCTTTTTCTTTTTTCCGGTTGCGTGCCATTGATTGTCGGAGGCGCTGCCGCCGGAGCGGGCACGGCGGGAACTTACTTTTTTATCAACGGAGAATTGAAAACGGATTATCATGCCTCCTTTGATCAAGTCTGGAGTGCCTGCGAAAAGACGGTCGCCAGCATGCGCGGCACTGAGGTGGTTCCGGAAAAGGAAATTGCCAAGGGCACAATCAAAACATTGATCAATGAAGAAAAGGTTAAATTTGATATTATATATAAATCAAAGAATACCACCACGGTCGCCATTCGCGTGGGCTTGATCGGCAACAGACTCTCTTCCCAACTCCTGCATGACAAAATTGCCGATTACCTGGTCAAGGAATAAAAAAGATAAATAACATGGACCAAGTAAACAGATGAACAAAAAAGTTATCCTGGGTATCCTGATCAGCGTCATCCTGGTTTATTTGTCCGTAAGAGGAATTAATCTTCAGGATGTTTTAAATGATCTGAAACAGATCCAGTTAAGTTACGTTATATTTTTCCTTATCCTTGTCATTTTAATGCAATATCTGCGGTCCTACCGGTGGGGTGTTATTTTACAGCCGATGGAAAAGATAGATCAGGTCTCTCTTTTTTCGGTAACCTCGGTGGGATTTCTGGCGATCGCGGCAATTCCGGCGCGTATCGGCGAGCTGGCCAGGCCCTATCTCATATCCCGGCGTAGCACGATAAAAATGTCTTCCGCGTTGGGAACGATCATCATTGAAAGAATATTGGACAGCTTTACCGTATTGACCATTGCTGTCATCGTTCTTCTGCTGACGGATCTGCCCTCCTGGATGATTCAATCCAGTATTATTTTTTTCCTGCTTGCATTGGCGATGTTTTGTTTTATTTTGTTTTTAATTTTGCGCAGGGACACGGCGCTGCAATTCATCAATATCATCCTCAGCAAACTTCCCGGGAAACTCGCCAATAAGATCGATGAATTGATCCATCATTTTATCGATGGTCTGCAAATTGTAACTAATATTAAATTGCTTTTGTATTTGTTTTTGCTTTCCATCGTCATCTGGCTTCTGGATGTTCTGGCGATTTACATATTACTTTTATCTTTCGGCTTTACCCTTCCGGTCATGGCGTCATTTGTTTTAATGATTATTCTTATTGTGGGTATCGCCATTCCCGCGGGACCGGGTTATATCGGCAACTGGCATTTTGCCTGTGTTTTGGCCTTAAGTTTTTTCAGTCTGGCCAAAGCCGACGCGCTTTCTTTTGCTGTTGTTTACCACTTCCTGTCCATGGCCGTGGTGGTTGTACTGGGCGTTGCCTTCCTTCCATTCAACAAATTCTCTGTTTCCGAAATGAAGCAACAAATGAATGACCATTGAGGATTTTAAGAATCGCCTTTTATCGTGACTTTAAGACTCTTTAATTTCTTGTGCAGGTGGCTGCGTTCCAAACCAATCGCTTCAGCTGTTTTGGAAATATTCCCCTCGTTTTCTTCCAGCTTCTTTAAAATAAATTGTCTTTCGAAATCCATCTTCGCATCTTTCAGAGAATCAATAATGGCGGATTGAGCGCTGTACGCCAGATCTCTTTCCTCCTTGATATTCAAAGGGGGAATGTCTTTGGCTGTTATTTCATCGGAAGGCGTCAGAATAATCAATCTTTCAATAATATTTTTTAATTCCCGGACATTGCCCGGCCAATCGTGTTTCATCAGCAGAGCCAGCGCGTCATCCGTTAAGACTTTTGGTTCCAAGCCTTCTCTCATGGTAAAATCCAGCAGAAAGCGCTCCGCCAGAGGTTTAATATCTTCCTTTCTTTCGCGCAGTGTCGGCACAGTCAGGGGAATGACATGCAAACGGTAATAAAGATCCTGCCGGAAACGTCCCTCCTTCATTTCCTCTTCCAGGTCCTTATTGGTCGCGGCCAAAACCCGCACATCCATGTCAATTAACTTATTGCCGCCGACCCGTTCAAATTTTTTTTCCTGCAGAATACGAAGAATCTTCGCCTGCGCTTTCAGGCTCATATCGGCAACTTCATCAAGAAAGATCGTTCCCTCATGCGCCAGATCAAATTTGCCGCGCTTTTTCTCCGTCGCTCCGGTAAAAGCTCCTTTTTCGTGACCGAACAATTCGCTTTCAATAAGCTCTTCCGGTATCGCCGCGCAATTGACTTCCACAATATCTTTATGCGATCTCAAACTCAAATGATGGATAGACCGTGCCACCAGTTCTTTGCCTGTGCCGTTTTCCCCCATAATCAAAATCCAGGCATTCGTCGGCGCGACAATGCTGATCATTTCTTTCAGTTCGGTTATCGCGTGGCTTTGGCCGGTCAGTTCGTACTGATGAGAAACTTTTTGTTTTAATAAAACGTTTTCTTCATTCAGACGAACCAAATTGAGGGCATTGTTCACCAGGATGATAATCTTGTCCAGCGATAAAGGCTTTTCTATAAAATCAAACGCTCCGAGTTTCGTGGCTTTTACGGCTGTTTCAATGGTGCCATGGCCCGACATGATAATGACCAGCACCTGAGGATTTATTTTTTTAATGGCCTGCAGAGTCTCCAGGCCATCCATTCCCGGCAGCCAGACATCCAGCAGCACAAGCTGCGGCATTTCTTCCTCGACGATTTTAACAGCTTCTTCACCGCTGCCGGCCACCAGAACCTGATAGCCTTCATCGCTTAAGATGGCCTTTAAAGACTGGCAAATGCTTTCTTCATCGTCTACTACAAGGATTGTTTCTTTCATTTTCACTCTTTCATACCGTTCTAAATCAAAGCGCTATTTTTGTTGCGTCGTTGTCGGCTTCCTCAACGTATGTAAAATACGCCTCGTCGCCTCCGCCTAGCCGCCGCAATATCATCTTTGATTTAGAATGGTATTTGTTCATTGTTTTTTTACCTTATAATTTAAACCGGAGAAACCGGCAACTGAAAAGAAACAATGGTTCCTGTCGGATTATTATCGGCAACGCTGACCAGACCATGATGATCGGAGATGATTGAACTGACGATGGCCAGCCCTAAACCCGTTCCGGATTTCTTAGTCGAAAAGTACGGCTCAAAAACCTTCCTTTTGTAACTTGCAGGAACTCCCGCGCCGTCGTCGGCTACCGCTACAGTCACCCGGCGATGCGGTTCATCATAAGTGATGGTAATTTCAACGCGGCCTGTTTTCTTGCTAATAGCCGCAACCGCATTATCAAGAAGATTGATCATAACCCGGTTGATCTGTTCCGCATCCAGATCAAATTTCGGCAATCCTTCGGCGGGCGTAAATTCAAAGGTGATATCTTTGTGAGCATCCTGAAAAAGCAAAACGGTCTCGGCAACAACGGCGTTTAAATCACTGGGCGCGAGCGTTGTAACGGGCATCCGCGCATAACGGGAAAATTCATTGACCAGGTTTTTCAATACTTCCACCTGATCAATAATCGTTTGCGTGCATTCTTTAAATACCGATCCTTCCTCTCCCAGTTTATCTCCATATTTCTTCTGTAACCTTTGCGCGGAAAGCTGAACCGGCGTCAGCGGATTTTTAATCTCATGCGCCATGCGGCGGGCCACCTCACGCCAGGCAGCAGCGCGTTCCGCCTTTTGCAGCAGCGTCAAATCCTCGAAAACAACAACGATACCGGAATCATTGCCTTCTTCATCCTGAATAGTCGTAATCGTCAGCAGAACCGTGAGGGCCTTATCCTTCAACATAATTTCCAGCTGTTTTTCCAGGAAACCCTCATTTTTTTCCTTCATTTCCTGTAAAAATTCGTCAACAAGAGCAATATGTTCCGGAATCATCAAATCCCGATAATTTTGGAAAAGAACCGTCTCCGCCTTGATATCGAACATTGTTTCCGCGGCGCGATTGATCGTTGTAATCGTTTCATTTTTGTCCACGGAAATAATACCCGCGGAGACGTTGCGCAAAACCGTCTCCATATATTTGCGCCGCTGTTCCAGGTGAATATTGGCATCTTCCAGACTGCTTGTGCTTTTCTTTAAATCCCTCGTCATTTGGTTAAATGACTTAACCAGAAGTCCGATTTCATCATCCGCCTCAATATTAATCTGGCTGTCCAGATCGCCCATTGTAATTCTATTGGTGGCCAAAACGAGATCCTGAATGGGCCCGGTAATTCCCTTGGCCAGAGTCAGTCCGAACCATGTCGCCAAAAAAATGATGACCAGGGTCACAATGGATAATGTAACAATATAATTTGATTTAATCGGATTTTTCAGTAGCTTGATCCGGCCGTATTGTTCTGAGGCGTTGGCAATGCTTCTGAGCTTATCCACAAACCCTTTCGGGACAACATAAATGACCGACACGCGGCCAATGACTTCCGAGGGCACCGCATAAGAAAAAACAGGCGCAACACCAATCACCGCGTCTCCGATATTTGCCGGCATAACGGAAGATTTCTCTTTGCCGGAATAAATATCTTCCATCATTTCCGGACTGAGCGTTACCGGAACCAGTTCCGGATGTTCGACATCGGCAAAAATCAATTTTTCTTTTTGGAAATCGAAATAAGTTTCAATCGTCCCGACTTTGTAATTCTTCTGGCGCTGACCGATAAAACTCTTCAGGTATCCTATCCGCTCCCGTTCGTAGAGACGATTCTTGGTAATATCCGCGCTGATTTGACGGGCATTGAACTTGGCCTGTTCCTCCAGTTGCTGATAATAAACCTGAGCCACTTCCAGTGACTTGTTTAAGGAATCGCCAATCTTAATATTGAACCAGAACTCGATGCTGTAAGAAAGAAAATTTATGGCAAATAAAAAAAGCAGGATGGTCGGGATGAGGGATAATCCGACAAAAGTCGCCACCAGCTTTGTTCTTAATTTGGAGCCGATAATGCCGCGGCGATGCTCATAAAAAAGTTTAACCACATTCCGGATAATCAAAAAGAGCAGAAGTATGATTAAAATAACATTAATGCTGGTGAGGCCGTAAACGAAAATATTTGTCGTCAGGGGCAAATCATCTTTATTGAAAATCTGGCTGGCTATCAAGGTAAAGGTAATGGCTAAAATGCCCACCACGACAATGATAATCAACTCCCGGCGGCGTTTTTTTAACTCTTTTTCATCAAGGCTGCTTTTTTTCTTTTTTTCTTCCATGGGCTGGTCAATGCGGTTCCAATCATTATTCGGGAAAAATTAATTTATCCACTAGTAGGAAAAATTCTGTCGGTACAAAGCTGTTTCAAAATCCCAATAAGAAACGAAGAAAAAGACATATTCCATATGCAACGGCAGGCGCACCTTATCCATTTTAACTTTGATCAGAACGTAATAACTTCTCCCCTTTGTAAGCGATGATAAGGGCGCGGCAATAATTCCATTAAAATCAGCCATGGCCTTCTGCGCGCTTTCAAAATCAGAAAAAATAATCGGTTCCTTTTTATTGCCGTTTGAAACGCTAAATGTCTTTTTAAGATTATCATATTTTATCGTGCGTTTAATCTCTTGCTTGGATATTCTTTTATCCCAGGAAAAAGACCGATCCTGATAAACTTCAAGCTGCATGGTAAAAGTTGCGGGGATCCCGGCCAAAACGGCCAGTTCCATATCCGGTTTAAAGCCGTTGACCAGACGCGCATACAGAAGCACGTTTTCCATATCGTTTGTAATTAAAATATCCTTTATTTCCGGTTCGATCGCATGGGTTTGTGCCGGGAAACCCATCAAACCGAGAACAATTAAAAAGAAGCTTAAAATTACAGCGTAAAAATTATTTTTAACTTTTATCATAAAGCGTTATTTCCCGATCTGGGGGCAATAGAATTAATCTTTCCCGTGGTCAGGTTCCATTATGAGAATTACCTGAAAGTTGCTGTCGTATTAATACTTTAAGAAATTGTCGCTATTTCCGCTAAGACCAAATCCAGCCAAGTATTAAATTTAAAGTGACATACTAGGCAACCCTGCGATAAAAATCAAGATTAATTTGGATTAAACCGGAATGGCATCGAGTGTTCGAAAGGAAGGAATTCGAAAAGAATGAAGCTTATAGGCTTCTTCTTTATTGGTACAATTAACTATTTCCCAACAATCTTGTTTACTCATTAACTCCCTGAGCAACAGATTATTTAAACGGTGGCCTGATTTGTGGGCTACAAAATGACCGATAATCGGCATCCCCAGCAAAAACAGATCTCCGATCGCGTCAAGAATCTTATGTTTGACAAATACTTTCTCAATACGCAATCCTTCTTTATTAATGATTTTAGTATCATCGAGGACAATAGCATTTTTCAGTGATCCGCCCAGAGCCAGACCTCTTGCCTGCAAAAATTCCAGATCTTTTAAAAAACCAAAAGTCTGAGCGGCACAAATATCTTTTTCATATTTTTCATCCGAAAAAGTCATGCTGTATGATTGCTTGCCGATGAAAGGATGTTTGAAATCTATTTCATACGTTATTTTAAATTCATCGGCCGGCAATAACATAGCGCTGGCATCGCCTTCAGTTACGGAAACCGGTTTTTTAATGATCAGCAGTTTTTTACTTTTCTTCTGCACATGCGTTCCGACTTCCTTGAGCATATTCACAAAAGGAAGCGCGCTGCCGTCCATAACGGGAACTTCGAAAGAGTCCAGTTCGATAATCGCGTTATCGACACCCATACCGCTGAATGCCGACAAAAGATGCTCTACGGTAGAAACAGTAACACCATCGGAGCCCAGCGTTGTAGCCAATGTCGTATCACAGACATTGTCGTAACGCGCATGAATCGGCCCTGAATCAGGCAAATCCTTGCGAATAAAAACGATACCCGTATCGGCATGCGCCGGTTTTATTTTCATATTAATCTTACGGCCGGTATGTAACCCGATGCTGAAACAATTTATTTCTTTCTTTAGTGTACGCTGTAAATGCATAATATCCCGTCACAATAAAAATGTATTTTATCAATTATTAACAGCAAGGATTGTACCATGTTCGGCAGTATTTTCTTTAAAAATAAGTTATTGTAATTATTGTGTTATTAGAAACGAATATATTTGCAGGATAGAAATTTTCCATTTAACTGTGTCCACAATGACACAGTTTTCCGTCTTATAGCAAATTTCATTCACAGAATAACTAAACAATGTAGTCCGAACCTTCAGGTTCGCCTGTTTAACGGGTCTGAAAACCCGTACTACCGCTTAATATTTGATGGGGAACTTTTTTCTGTTAATGTCTGATTTATTTATAGAATCGTTCCTTTTCGCTGTAGATGCATCCGCAATAAGGCTGGCGGTACATGCCCAATTCCTTGGATATTTTAACGCCTTCGGCCCATCCTATACGGAAATCCTGATAATAAAAGAATATTCCCAACTGCTGACCTAAGCTTTTTCCTATTTCCCGAATCAGGTCATGTTGTTGATATTTACTGTAGAGCAGTGTGGTTGTAAAACCATCATATTTTTCCTTAATCGCTAACTCGGCCGTGTAAGCCAAACGATCCCTCATGCAGAAGGCGCATCTTTCCTCTTTATTAAATGCAGCAACCGCCCGCAAAAATTCTTCCAGCGGATAACCTTCCTGCCAGACAACATTTAGAAATGTTTTATCGGCGTAATCGCCGAGAGTCTGGCGGCGCCTCTGGTATTCCTGATAGGGATGAATGTTGGGATTATAAAAAACTCCGGTGATCTCATGTCCCTGAGTTCTTAATTCCTTCAAGGGATAAATCGTGCAAGGCCCGCAGCAAATGTGCATAAGTATTTTCATATTATAAAATCACCTGTGGGACTGCTAAAATATTTCACTTTGTTTGCCAGTGGTTTTAAGCCCGAAATGTTCGTAAGCTCTGGCGGAGGCGATTCTTCCCCGGGCAGTTCTTTGCAGATAGCCTTCCTGAATCAGATAGGGTTCATAGACATCTTCAATGGTCACCCTTTCTTCGCCGATAGCGGCGGCCAGACTCTCCACTCCAACAGGTCCGCCGTTGAATTTTTCAATCAGCGTCAGGAGCAGTTTTCGATCCATCTGGTCGAAACCTTTTTGATCAACTTCAAAGGCATCCAGCGCTTCACGCGCAATTTTTCCGTCAATGGTTCCGTCCGATTTAACTTCGGCGTAGTCACGGACACGTTTGAGCAGGCGGTTGGCGATCCTGGGCGTGCCGCGCGCGCGTCCGGCCAGTTCTTTTGCTCCCTCGGCGGCAAGTTTTACTCCCAGAATGGAAGCCGATCTTTTGATAATAACGGCGAGTTCCTGCGGCGTGTAAAACTCCAGACGGAAATGCATGCCGAAACGGTCACGCAGAGGAGAAGTCAGCGATCCGGCTCGTGTCGTCGCACCGACCAGCGTGAACTTGGGAATATCGAGTTTCATGGATCTGGCCGACGGTCCCTGCCCGATTAAAATATCAATATGAAAATCCTCCATGGCCGGATACAGAATTTCTTCCACCACATGGGAGAGCCGATGAATCTCGTCGATAAAGAGAACCTCATGTTCCTGCATATTGGTTAAAATCGCCGCCAGGTCTCCCGGCCTTTCGATAACCGGCCCGGAGGTCACCTTAATATCCACACCCATTTCCCTGGCAATAATATAGGCCAGCGTCGTTTTTCCCAAACCCGGCGGGCCGTACAAAAGAACATGATCGAGAGCTTCGCGGCGTTTTTTCGCTGCTTCAATAAAGATAGCCAGATTGCTCTTAACTTTTTCCTGTCCTATATAATCGGTTAATTTTGCCGGCCGTAAAGTAACTTCGAGTTCGCTTTCTTCTTCGGCAAAGGAAGGACTGATTAAAGAATTTTTTATCGGTTTATCCATATCGCATACCTTATCGGTTCAAGTTAACCGGCAAGAAATTTTAATGTCTTTTTCAGGAGCTGATCCATTTCCAGTTGTTCTTCGGACGAATGCAGAGCCTTATTCAAAGCATCCTGAGCCACATTGTTTTTATAACCCAGATTCACTAAAGCGGAAAGAACATCTTCCATGATCAGCTCGCCGGCATCAGGCAAAACACCGGTTTGGGGCGTTTGCTCAAGCATCATTTTCTTGATAATTTTTTCTTTTAACTCCAGAACCAGGCGCTCGGCCATTTTTTTGCCCACGCCCGGAATCTTGACCAGTTTCCCCACGTTGCCGCCGGAGATAGCGCCGAGCAGTTCCTGCGCGGAAATACCCGAAAGGATGTTCATGGACATTTTGGGTCCGATGCCGCTTACGGAAATCATCAACTGGAAAAGATCTCTTTCCTGAATCGTGTAGAAACCAAATAAATTTATGGCATCCTGTTTAACGTTTGTATGAATATGGAGCGTTATAGGCTCTCCGGTTTCCGGCAGTTCATAGAAAGTTGTCAAAGGAATGAAAACACGGTAACCGACGCCCTGAACATCAATAATCACGTGAGAAATACCTTTGTAAGCAATTTTACCGCTGATTAAGGCAATCATCAGATGGGGTTTTCCTTTAAAAAATTAGCATGGCATATTGCCGTCGCGAGCGCGTCCGCGGCGTCCGCCGGAGGCAGTTCAGGGAGTTTTAAAATAGCTTTAACCATGACCTGCACCTGTCTTTTTTCCGCTCTTCCGTAACCCACCACGGCTTTTTTTATTTCCAGCGGCGAGTATTCAAAAACATTTAAACCTTTATCGGCGCCGGCAAAAATCACCACGCCCCTGACCTGAGCCTGTTTGATCAGGCTGCGGACATTTTTTCCGTAAAAAATATTTTCCAGTGCGATAGCCTGAGGCGCGGTCTCAGAGATCACCGCGGAAAGCTGCTGATAAACGTAAATCAACGTTGCTGATAATGGCGAATCTTTTTTCGGTTTGATTTCGCCATGCAGAATATGCCGAAAATAATTCCCCTTTTTTTCAATGATGCCGTAACCGGTGATGTGGCTGCCTGGATCAATTCCCAAGATTCGCAATTTATTTCATTCCGCAAATAATTAAAAATATTTTACCAAGCGGCATTCAAACAAAGAAGAAATGAAGGCGGCCCGATATTCGTTAGCTTAATTTCTCCATGACATCTTCATCTATATCGAAATTAGCGTAAACATTCTGCACATCATCATTATCTTCGAGCTTTTCCATCATCTTGAGCATCTGTTCCGCTTTGTTCGCTCCCAGTTTGACGGTATTGGACGGGATCATGCTGATCCTGGCTTCCAGATGTTTGATTCCCTTGGCATCAAGCACTTTCTTGATTGATTCAAAGGAAGCGGGATCGGTAATCACTTCATATTCATCATCTTCACTTTTTACGTCTTCCGCTCCTGCTTCCAGAGCCAGTTCCATCAGGGCATCTTCATCAACAACTTTTTTATCGATAACGATGCTTCCCTTTTTCGCGAACATCCACGCAACGCATCCGTTTTCGCCGAGATTGCCGCCATGCTTGGAAAAGATATGTCTGATTTCCGCCACGGTTCTATTTTTATTGTCGGTCATAATTTCCACCAGAACGGCAGCGCCGCCGGGACCATAACCCTCGTAAGTGATTTCTTCAAAAGCCGCCGCGCCCTGTTCGCCGCCGGTGCCTTTTTTAATCGCCCGGTCAATGTTGTCCTTGGGCATGTTTTCTTCTTTAGCGAGAGCAACCGCCTGCCTGAGACGCGAATTTCCTTCAATATCACCGCCGCCCAATCTTGCCGCCAGGGTTATTTCCTTGATAATCTTGGTAAATATCTTACCGCGCTTGGCATCTATTGCGCCTTTTTTTCTTTTGATGGTGCTCCATTTAGAATGGCCTGACATGTTCCTTCTCCTTAATGGTTTTTCAATGGTTTTTCCTAATAACACAAGGCAATAAGCTTGTAAAGTTATTACATTGTCATTTTTTGTGACGGCTTTCCTGATATGTTTTCATTTCCCGTTTATTCCCATCAGAACGGCTTTCATCATCCGCGAAATAAAAAATGGCTGAACTCTCATTTGACATGTGGTACAAATATTACGGGCAGGTCAGGAAGCCATGTGCTAATATCAACTGGAAAGGTATTCATGGAACAACATCTGCGGCGCATAGTAGAATTAAGTTTTAGCAGCACACCCGAAGAGTTGCTGAAGGCTTCGCTGGAAACCTGCATTCAGCTTACCGGCGCGTCGGGCGGCTCGATTCTCGGCGAAGAAGGCGTCCATCTGCAATTTCTGTTCTCCGATGTTACCGAACTCATCGGCGTCCGGGTACCCTTCGACAGCATCGCCGGTGTGACCGTAAGCGAAAATAAAGTGGTTTACACGTACGCGCCCGCCGACAAACGGCACTTCAATGGCGTGGACACACAGATCAACCATAACACAAAGTACCTTCTTAGCATTCCCATTCAATCCATCCACAAATCCACCGGTTCGGAACATGCGGCAAAGAACTCCGGCGCCCTGCAACTGCTGTTCGAAAATAATGTATTCCCGGAAATCAATTTGGAACGGGGAGCTCAGGAATTTCTGCTGACCGAATTTGATAAAAACGGGCCCCTCATGGATCGGCTGAAGGACATATTATGGTTCTTGCCGATCGTCGCGTTCGGCATGGAAGTCATGAGGCTGCGCCAGACATCACACCAGACCATACACGAGCTCAAGAACAAACTCATATCGGGATTATCATGGATCAGATATCTCAAGGAAGACCTTCGTCAAAAGACCCCGGCGATCCTTAACGATGAGAACATCAAACAGGACTTTGAATTATCGGAAACCGCGATCCGGGAAGGCGCCAATCTTGCCACAACGTATATGCAGTTTACCAATATATACAGCCCCGTGTTTGCGCCGGTGAATATCAACGACGTGCTGACGGAGACTGCCGTATCCATGAAGGTCCTGGCGACCGGGCTAAAAGCAGTGAATTTCAGTGTGACGCTTGACCTGGACAAGGAAATCAGTGTAAAGAATATGGATGCGTCGCAACTGAAAATGGCGTTTTTCAACCTGTGCAAAAACGGCGTGGAAGCGCTTGTTGAGCACAAAGTGCCGGAGCCCCGGATCAGGATTTCATCGGCGGCGCGCAATGGCCGCGCTGTTGTGATCATCAGCGACAATGGTCCCGGCATTCCGCCGGAAATAGCAGGGAACCTGTTTATGGCGTTCAAGACGAAAAAGGAAGGCGGCATCGGACTGGGACTCGCCATCACGAAAAAGATTATTGATGTGCACGGTGGAACGATAAAATGTAATACAAATAGTAAAGGCACCCGATTTACGATTACGCTTTAGCGCAAAGGAGGTTCGCAATGACAGAAGAACAAGTCGATATCGAGTCTTCTGAAGAAGACGATTATTTACAGCTGCTGGATTCCATCAATCGGCACATGGATCCGGCAAGCAACACGGTCTTGCTGGTGGATGATGAGAAGGGTATCCGAATGATGGTTGCCCGGGAAATCAAAGCGTTTGATCCGTCCATGGTGGTTTTTGAGGCCAACAACGGCGCGGAAGCGCTGGAGACTCTTAATTTAATCCGTACCAAGTATGTCCGTGATCCTCTCCTGATTGTGCTCGATCTGAACATGCCTGTGATGGACGGCTGGGAAGTCATCAAAAGATTGAAGAAGGAATACGAAAGCAAAGGTAAAGACGTCGGCATCCCCATCGTAGCGCTATCATCGACAAGCGGCGAAAAGAACAGCCTGTTGAGCAGGAAGAGCGTTCACGAAGGCAAATCCGGCTACACTCCGCTTGTGAGCGTAGCGAAAGAAAACTGCATGGAAAAAAGTCATTATGATGCCGTAGGCGAAAAAGGCCTGCTGGCGTGGCTCAAGTTTTTCATCAATGAAAAGTAATCCGCGGGCAGGGGGCGAATTCCTGCCCCGGGTTTCAGGGAATGGATAAAATCGAGATTAATGATTACAAGGCGTCAAAGCCGAACTTACTTGGGAGCATTTTACCAGTTCTTTGAACTGGTTATTCATGTAAGAAATTTTTACCAAATATCAAGTTTCCCCCTTTTGTAAAGGGGGATGAAGGGGGATTTTTCAGTTGAGTCAATTACGCAAAATCTCCCCTTACCCCTCTTTAGAAAAGAGGGGTCTAACTGAACCTCCCCCAGTTTAACGGACACTTCAAAAAGTATACAGAAAAGTGGTATACAATGCAAAAGAAAGGAGTGTTCAA
>PHBJ01000015.1:83622-232445 GCA_002840555.1 Deltaproteobacteria bacterium HGW-Deltaproteobacteria-13 | reverse complement strand
TTTAAAGAAACCAGAATCAACCCGCCGATGATTAAGCAGCCCAGCTGGAAGAACGGGAAATTGGATGCTCCTGCCGCCGTGTATTCGGCAAAGCTGAAAGTTGCCGTTAAAAGAATGACCGCTGCCGTTACGATTGTTGTTGCCAATGTTTTTCTCATGATCTGTTACCTCCTTAGGGTAATTTGTTTATTTGCCTTTATACTATTGAAATTATCGTGCCAGATTTTAAAAATAAAGAAACATCATTGTAACTATTTGAATTATTAGATAATTATTAGATGATATTGGAGCCATGGATTTTTTCCGAAAACTTATTTTAACTCTTTTCTTCAATGAAATGTTTAAGCCGATTGAACGAAATGTAAAAAATGGCTTAAAGGATGATGTTCTGAAATTCCATTGACAAGTATCGGGTAAGAGTATTAAATAATTCCGGAATTTCGATTGTTATCCCGATAAATCTTGCTGCCGGATGAAAATTATGACAACACAACCACAAAAAGAATGTCCGGAAAGCCACAGAATTTCTTACAAAAGAGAAGATTTAAATCTTTTAATTTATCTTTCCGGTGAATTCGGCCTGAAAAATCTGACAGCCTTCAGGAATGATATTAAGCGGGAAATCTCCAGACAAAAGCTGAGTTCCGTGACCATCGATTTTTCAGAAGTCTGTTATCTGGATAGCGCGGCGGCACTGACTCTGGTGCAAATTGAAAAGGATACTCTTGCTCAAAACATTCCATGCCGGCTGGTTAATTTAAACGATGAAGCTAAAGGAATTTTCAGTGTCATCCACGAAGACGCGCTGGACCATCTGCCCTTTAAACCGGAAAAAACCCATGAAGGGCTTATCCATAAAATCGGGCAAACATCATCGTATCTTGCCCATGATTTTGTCAATTTTATCACTTTCATCGGCGAACTGGTGGTCGCGATACTCTATATCATCAGGCATCCTAAGATACTCAGGTGGAAGGACGTTCTTTTTTATATTCAGAGGGCAGGCGTTGATGGTTTGCCCATCGTTGCATTGATTGGCCTTCTCATGGGCCTGATCATGGCCTTCATGTCTTATTTGCAGTTCAAACAATTCGGCGCGAATATTTATGTTCCCGCCCTGGTCAGCTTTGCCATGATCAAAGAGCTGGGACCTCTTATGACGGCTATTCTGGTTGCGGGACGATCCGGCTCCGCCTTTGCCGCGGAAATAGGCACCATGGTGGTCAACGAAGAGGTAGACGCGCTGCATACAATGGGTTTTGATCCGATCAGCTTTTTGGCCGTTCCCAAGGTTTTGGCCACAGTCATTGTTGTGCCGATTTTGACTATTTATGCTGATTTATCCGGCATTCTCGGCGGTATGATTATCGGAGTCACCAGCCTGGACCTGACAGTAACGACATACGTAACGCAGTCGTTAAAAACGATTCATGTCTTCGATATTGTCACCAGTTTGATTAAAGCCGCTGTCTTTGCCGGACTGATTTCCGCCATTGGCTGCCAACGGGGATTCCAGGTGCGCTCGGGCGCCCAGGATGTCGGTAAATTCACTACTTCCGCTGTAGTCGCGGCGATATTTCTGATCGTTGTGGCCGATTCCATTTTTGCCATTATGTTATATTACATGAATAAAAGTAATATTTTATCAATATAAAGAGAGTGGAAGGAGTAACGTTTTGGAACGATTGGAAAAAGAACCGGTCCTTGAGGTGAAAAACCTGACCGCCCGCTTCGGAGACAATATTGTTTTCGAAGATGTAAGTTTTAAAGTATATAAAGGAGAAGTTCTGGTGATTGTGGGCATCAGCGGCTGCGGCAAATCGACGTTGCTGAGGATCATGATCGGGCTGCAAAAACCTTTTTCCGGCCAGGTCTTGTATCAGGGAACCGATATTATCCACGCCCGGGAAGAAGACCTTAACCGGTACCGCCAGAATATCGGTGTCCTTTTTCAGTCCGGTGCTCTGTTCAGTTCAATGACAATCAAAGAAAATATTGCATTGCCTCTGCAGGAATACACGGATCTCGATCCGGACGCTATTGAGAATATTATTAAAATGAAATTAGGCATGGTCAACCTGGCCGGCTACGAAAATCACAATCCGTCCGAACTTTCCGGCGGCATGAAAAAAAGAGCCGGCATCGCCCGGGCAATGGCGCTGGATCCACGCGTTCTTTTTTTTGACGAATTATCTGCCGGACTTGATCCGGTGACCGCCGCCGAGCTGGATGATTTGATCATCAAAACAAATGAAGCTTTGGGCACAACGATGGTGATCGTGACTCACGAACTGGAATCTATTTACAAAATAGCCCACAGAGTGTTAATGTTAGATAAAGAGGCCAAAGGCATGATTGCCGAAGGGAAGCCCCTGGAGTTAAAAGAACGGGCGACAGATCCCCGGGTAAAAAGTTTCTTTTTACGCCAGTTGCCCGACCAGCATGATGAAAAGAGGTTCTATGTCAGCTAACAGCTCAAAATTTTTAATCGGTCTTTTTATCATACTCGGCGCGCTGTTCTGCGCGGTCATTATCATCTGGGTTGGCGCGTCCAAATATTTTATGAAAGGCTCTCTCTACGCGGTATATTTTGATGAATCCGTTCAGGGCTTGCAGGTGGATTCAGCCATTAAATACCGGGGCGTGGAAATCGGCAAGGTCCAGAGCATAGAAGTGGCGCCGGACTACCGTCTTATTGAAGTTGTGATGAAGATCGATCTGGAAGGCGATTTGCAGAAAAACACCATTGCCACACTCAAGACAGCCGGAATTACCGGGATTGTTTTCGTGGAACTGGATCAGCTTAAGCCCGGCGATTTAGCCTTCTCGCCGAAAATAGATTTTAAATCCAGCTATCCCGTTATCCCGTCGCGCCGGTCGCAAATCAGCCGTTTTGTGGCTGATACGGATGTTATTATGCAGCACATCAAGGACATAGACCTCAAAGGTATTTCCGATCAATTAAGAGACACGACAAAGGCTATAGAAAATTTTGTTGATGGCAAGCAAACAAAAAATATCATGGCTAATCTCGAATCAACCTCCGCCAATCTCAATCAGGCTATTTCCAAAATCAACAAAACGATTGCGGAAGGCAAAGTAGATAAGGCCGTCAATAAAACAATGGAAGTTCTATCAGATGCCCATCAGTTGATCGGACAGGCAAAAAATGAAATCGAAGCATTGAACCTGAAAGAAAAATCATCCCGAACGGATATTCTTCTTGATAATATGGACAAAAAGACAAAAATCATTACCAATGAATTACAGGATACATCAGAGAATTTGCGGGTTACTTCGGAAAATCTGCAAAAGCTCTCCGATAGTTTAACAAGAAATCCATCAGATCTCATTTTCTCGAAACCGGCGCCGCCGAGAAAAGCTATGGAGTAATGAGAGGAATAAGCAATGATCAAGTTCCCAACGCAGATACAATGCCAGAAGAAAAGTATAAGAATCCTTTGTTTG
Organism: Deltaproteobacteria bacterium HGW-Deltaproteobacteria-13; assembly: GCA_002840555.1. Classification (GTDB taxonomy): domain Bacteria; phylum Desulfobacterota; class Syntrophia; order Syntrophales; family Smithellaceae; genus Smithella. The sequence goes on along the minus strand of PHBJ01000015.1, from coordinate 228,977 downwards.
ATGATGATTGCTTTATCGCTTATCATCATGGGATGCGCGGGCAGCGGTAAACCGCAATATGAAGTAGAAAACTACCTGTTGAATTATACAGCGCCGTCCTTTGATAAATTAGACAAACTTAATGCTTCCATCAAGTTTGACCGGTTTTCCATTGCCGCCGCCTATAATTCCCCCAACATGGTCTTTCGCAATGATCCTTACAGCCTTGATTCCTTCAATTATTCGCGATGGGCGGTCAATCCCGCCGATATGATTGCCGACAATCTTTTGCGCGATATGAGAGGCAGCGGCCTTTTTGGCGCGGTTTTTTCCCGCTATGAAACGGATGAAGGACAATTTGTCATTTCGGGCAATGTGGAAGAATTTTTCCTGCGTATGGATAAAAAAAATAAAACAGCGGTCATCAGCATCGCCATTTCATTAAGGGATGAGCGGGAAAAAGAAACGGGCGAAAGAATGATGTTTCAGAAAGAATATGTTCGGGAAGAGCTCCTGCAAGAATCGTCTCCCCGGGGATATTGTGAAGCCGCAAGTCAGGCAATGCGGATAATTTCGGAACAGATCACAAGAGATGTTCATGCTAAGATCAAAGCATCAGTTCAATCAGCGACGGGAAAACCATGAAAGAAATATCTGTTCAAACCCATTCCCGCGCCGAGATGATTGATATTACCGCGGCTGTTCAAAAAGCTGTTCGCGAGGAAAAAATCGAAAAAGGGTTTTGTCTTGTTTACACGCCGCACACCACCGCCGCTGTGACCATCAATGAAAACGCCGATCCGGATGTGCCCCGCGATATTCTTGCCGCGCTGGACAGGGCTGTGCCCTTGTCGGCTAATTACCGGCACGCGGAAGGTAATTCCGCGGCACACGTTAAATCATCTCTTGTCGGCGCGTCCGAACTGGTCATCATTGAAAACGGCCGTCTGGTTTTAGGAACCTGGCAATCCATATTTTTCTGCGAATTCGACGGCCCGCGTACAAGAAAAGTTTTAATCTCAATTATCGCCGGGTAAAATTAATTTTTTTACCAAAAAAATTAAGATCAACCGGATTATTTCTTATTTCCGTAAGTCTCAGTTTTACAATTTCTGATTCTATGCTAGTATTACAAGATAAAATCGATAAAAAATCATTTCTCATTAAAAAGTATTAATAAGTAAAGTTTGCAGTATCAGCAAAGATCCATGTAAACAATGTTGAAGGTACATTATTATGTTGAATAAAAAAATATTCATTATGCTTATTACGTTTACTATTTCAATTTTAATTGTATCCAAAGAAATCTGCAATGCATGGGAACATGAAACATGCGATGTGATAAAAACAAAATTTGGCAATGTTCGGGTGATTCGAAGCATACCTGAATTACCAGCTAATATAGTTACGGTTAACGGAAAGGAGGTTTTTCAGAGCGGAGGTGATTACGCTTTCCTTTATAAAAGCTTCCGAACATCAAATTATATTGCTGTGCTTTTTGGAGAGAACGCTGGCGGATCTGCTACACCAGTGGATACTCTTTATTTCCTTTTGCTCAGACCAAACAAAAAGCCCATCGTTATTAGAAATAAGGATTTTTATTCGGCCGATGGCACGATGATTATTAAGCAAAAGAATAATGATGTTCTTTTTGATTTAGGTTTTGAGGAAAAAAAGAAAAAAACCGCTATACTAACATCAGGCAAGATAGTTGTACGCTACGATATGGTAGGTGTACTGCCGATGGAGCTTGAAGATTGTAACTGGCTCTATGAGAATTCCATGAATGAATGCATAAAACTTAGATCCGATTGCGAACAAGCGCGAGACTATTCTGGTGATTGCGTTGCTACGATGACGGGTATCACTGTTCTCTCAAACCACCCTGGCTTTGCATCCTCAGCTTTGGATGATATATGTGTAACCGCATGCAAAACTGGCACGGCGATAACTTTTGAACAATTTAAGAAAAGAGTTTGTTCCTTTCCTAAAAACTAAGTACTATTCAGTCCATTAACATTGCCACCTTCATTTGACTTTGTAATAAAAAAAGATTGACATAATTAGTATCAATTGATACCATACCTCCAATGCTACCTTCTCGTAAGACACTTATCGGAAAAGTCTTGTTTGCCCAGAAAGCCAGCAAGAAAGGCGATATTCTCCTGGTGACGCCTGACATCATTGTTGCAGATCTGATGGAACTTGGTCGCAGTGTGGAGGAAATACCGCAAATCCTGTGCGAGCTTCTGGAAAATACAAGGCCTGATGATTATGTGGGTACGCATCCTCCTCAAAGGTCTTACGAAGCGAATATCCCCGGTTGTGAGTTGTTTGCCTTTAGAACAAAAAGTAAGACAATAGGGTGTAAGGTTTACTTTAAATTTACAATAAAAGATAATTATTTATGGTTGGTATCCCTGCACAGGGATCGACCGGAAAAAAGAGGAAGATAATAATGGAAAAGAAAAAATTAAGCTGTCCGGCAGGTCATGGGGAAATGAAATTAACCCATAAAAAGAAACATATGAACTTTAAAGGTGTGGATATTGACTGCCCTGCGGATTGTTTTGTTTGTCCAACTTGCGGTTTGGAAGTCGCAACAGTAAGTCAAGGTACCGATATACAAAAAAGTATAGCAGACGCTTATCGAAAGAAAATCGGACTGTTGACTGGCGCTGAAATTATTGAAGGACGAAAAAAGAGGGGTTTAAGCCAGGAAAAGTTAGCTCATATGATGAAGGTCGGAATTGCCAGCATTAAACGTTGGGAAACCGGTATCATCCAAAGCAAATCCATGAATAAAATTCTTCAGCAGGCTTTATCCGGGGAATCGTGCGGCGATTTTTTAACGGGCAATAGAGCATTATCCATTCCCAGAATCAAGTTGGCCTTGCGCTACCTTGAAAAAGTCATGGCGATGAAAATCCTCAAAGAAAATGACAGGCTTTTGTATGCGGCGAAATATATGTGGTATATCGATATGCAAGCTTATAAAGAAACCGGTCAAAGTATTACGGGAGCAACGTATGCCGCGTTGCCGATGGGGCCGCAGTTAAACAACTATAAAGATTTGGTGGCAGAAATTATTAAGGCGCAAGAGAAACAAGCAGCGCCACTGACTGAAGAAGAGAAACTCGTAATTGAGAAAGTGGCATGCGCATTTCCGAGCACTAAGCGCGTTTATGATGCAGCCCATCGTGAAGTTGTGTGGAAAGAAAAATCTGCGGGACAATTTATTCCCTATTCGGATTGCTTTAGACTGACTGAATTATGAAAAATCCCTGAAGGGAAATCTGGGGGGGCACCATACTAGTTTTTGGCTAAAATGCATTGCGCCTTTCAAGCGGTTCCATTCTAAATCTTAACTACTTAATTACTTAAATCTTAAAACTTTAATCATCTGTTCATGAATCAAACCGTTGCTGGCCAGAAGGTTCGGCGATTGCAAATGCCACTCACTGCCCGCGATATCTGAAACTGTTCCACCCGCTTCCGTAACCAGAAGACATCCTGCGGCCGTATCCCAGGGTTTGAGTTTCAGTTCCCAGAAACCGTCAAATCGACCCGCGGCAAGATGGGCAAGATCTAAAGCCGCGGCGCCCGCCCGCCGGATAGCCTGAACATTTACGGCCATCGTATTAAAATAATCAAGGTTATTGTCTTTACTTTCTCTGATATCATAAGGGAACCCGGTGGCCAAAAGACTGCGGGAAATATTTTTTATTGAAGAAACGGATATTTTTTTATCGTTTAAGTAAGCGCCTTCGCCGCGCTCGGCAACAAACATTTCCTCCCGCATCGGATCATAAACGACACCCAGAATGACTTCACCGTCATTTTCCAGGGCAATGGAAACACAAAAAACGGGGTAACCGTGAGCATAATTTGTTGTTCCGTCCAGGGGATCAATGATCCAGCGCAGTTTTCCCGTGCCGTTAATTGCCGGCGATTCTTCCGATAAAACACCGTGATCGGGAAAGTTCCGGCTGATGGCCTCGATGATCAAGTCCTCAGACATTTTATCCGCTTCCGTAACAAGGTTAATTTCGCCTTTATAATTAATTTCATGGGTCTGGCTGAACTTTTCTTTTAATAAAGCGCCCGATTTCAGCGCCAAATCAACGGCAAATGATTTCCATGGCAACATATATAAACACCCCATCCATAATGATTTTAGCTATGATAACAACAAAAATTAAAATAATTAAAGTAATAATTAGCCTTATTTTAAAGAGTTGTATTACAATAAAATTAATGCTAAATAAATGTAAGTAAATGTCGTTATTTGTGATTTTTATATGTTTATAGAAAAAACGCCAGGTAATGATTTGCAGGAATTAAAAGCAGCAAGGGAAGCCTTGGGGCTTTCTCTCGAAGATGTATTTAAGCGAACACGCATAAGCGTTGTCTATCTGCAAGCGATAGAAAATAAAGAATTCCATTTGTTGCCCGTTCCTGTTTACACAAAGAATTTTATAAAAATTTACGCTCGCGCTTTAGGAATTAATAGTGAGCAGATCATAAAAAATTACGAGGATTATCTTCACTCCCTTGAAGAAGAACGGGCGCTGCCGCCGGAAGAAGTGCCGGAAAAAAAGCTTTTTTTTACGAGAATCACCGCTCATAAAACTTATTGGATCATTGCTTTCGTTTTGGCAGTCGTTATTGTTTCGATCTGGTTAATTTCTAAACAATACGAATCCTCTTCGGATATCATTAACTCTCCGGGCAGAATAACCAATGCCGTCGGGGAGAATAAAGAGCAAAATGCACTGCCTTCGTCAAATGTGACTGTCCCCTTAGCTCCGCAGACACAGGCAAGTCCGGCGCCTGCGCTAAGCGAAATGAATAAACCGTTACCGGCTGAGAAACAAACAGCCTCCGCCAATAATGAAAATAATGACGTCAAAGCTTTTAAAAAACAAATTTCATCACCGGTTGAAAATATAAAGACGGCGGCCAGCGGCGGAGAAACCAGTCTTTTGGTTATCCGGGCGATTGAAGAAACATGGATGCGTGTCAAAGCTGATGAAAACCCGTCATTTCAGGTTGTGTTAAAACCCGGAGAAAAATTTGAACGCAGAGCGGCAAGCTTTGATATTGATATTGGCAATGCGGGCGGAATTAAGGTACAATTTAAAGGTAAAGATATAGAAAACTTGGGAAAGGCGGGAGAAGTCGTCCATTTGAGATTACCATCAAAAGAATAAAACTAAAGAGGTAACATTATGTTTGGAATAGGCATGCAGGAATTAATCATAGTATTAGTAATTGTTTTGATTATCTTTGGCGCCGGGAAATTGCCGGAAATCGGTTCTGCTTTAGGCCGGGGAATTCAAAACTTTAAAAAATCGATGAATGATAATAAAGAAATCAACGATCAGTCGAAGAAGGAAGACGAAAAAAAGTAACTGTTACCGTGCGATAAAAGCGATTCCAGGATTTTGTATTTTTGCGCGAACCTGTACTTTTCCATTCTTAGATAGATTCAATAAATTGTTCCCGATAACTTTATTTGAATATGCGGTTAAAACAAATAGCGCAGTATACGCAGGCGATTAAAATGGAACGTCATCTAAAGGCGCGTTGTTTGTCGCTGCGGCGTCAAAAGATGCGTCTTCAGTTTTGTTCTGTCCTTTGGAATCCAGCATTTGCATATTAGACGCTATAATTTCCGTAGTGAAACGTTTAACGCCTTCCTTATCTTCCCATGAACGTGTTTGAATACGCCCCTCGATGAAAACAAGCTTGCCTTTAACAAGGTAGTTGCCGCATATCTCAGCTAACTTTCCCCAGGTAACTATTCTATGCCACTCTGTTTTCTGAACTTTTTCCCCGTTTTTATCTTTCCATTGTTCATCCGTGGCTAAATTAAAATTTGTGACCATCGTGCCATCGGGCGTATAACGAACATCCGGATCTTTACCCAGTCTTCCAATCAATATCACCTTGTTTACCATTTCGCCCACCTCCTGTTGATGAATGCCCACTTATATACATAACATTGCTGTTCGTGGCAAACTAAATTTGTTTAGAAAATATAAAAAAACAATTCACCCGTAGAATTACGCAATCATGATCATACTTGACTATTTGGCAAAAAAAATATAGTTAAACAAACTTTATGAAAGTGGAGAAATCATGGAAGATAATGAACTTTTAAATATTCGCCGGGAAAAAATTTCGGATTTAAAAGCAGCCGGAATTGATCTATACCCCAACGATATAAAGCCCCAAAATACAACGGCGGAAATCATAGCCGAATTTGGCAATGCCGACAGCGAAGCTCTTGCGAAGTTGACAAATAGATTCTCTATTGCCGGCCGCTTAATGTTCGTGCGTAATTTCGGCAAGGCGGCGTTTGTCAAAATTCAGGATTATAAGGGCCAAATTCAAGGCTACATTGCCAAAAACGTTCTAAGTACTGATGATTACTTTGTTTTTAAGAAACTGGATATTGGCGATATTGTTTACATTTCAGGGAAATTGTTTCGTACAAAAACCGACGAACTGACCATTGAAGCCGAGAAATTAATTCTGCTTTCCAAGTCCATCCGTCCGCTGCCGGAAAAGTGGCACGGGCTTACCGATATCGAAACAAGATACCGCCAGAGGTATCTGGATTTGATTGCCAATCCCAAGGTGAAAGAAATTTTTTATCGGCGCAGTCGCATTATTCAGCTTATTCGTCAATTTATGGATAAGCATGATTTCCTGGAAGTGGAAACACCCATGATGCAGCCGCGCGCAGGCGGCGCAGTAGCCCGTCCGTTTAAAACTCATCATAATGCTCTCGATATTGATTTGTACCTGCGGATCGCACCCGAACTTTATTTAAAACGGCTGGTCACCGGCGGATTGGAAAGAGTTTATGAAATCAACCGCAGCTTCCGCAACGAAGGCATTGACTCCTTTCATAATCCGGAATTTACCATGATGGAGTTTTACTGGGGTTACGCTGATTACGAAGACTTGATGACTTATACGGAAGAGTTATTCGCTTTTATGGCTAAAGATATTTTCGAGGGGCTCAAGTTCACCTATCAGGGCACGGAAATTGACTTGACTCCGCCCTGGAAGCGGCTCTCCGTGAAGGATGCGCTTTTACAGATGGCCGGTATGGAACCGGATGACCTGACCGATCCAGCCAGAGCCATTGCTTTTGCCCGGAAGGCCGGCTGCGATGTCAAAGAAAACGACCCGCTGGGGAAAATTCACATGGCCATTTTTGACGAGCTGGTCGAAAAGAAGCTTATCCAGCCCACATTCGTGACCGATTATCCGGTTGCGGTGTCTCCCCTGTCCCGCAGATCCAATACCGATCCGGAACTGGTTGACCGCTTTGAACTCTACATTTCCGGCCGGGAAATTGCCAATGCCTTTTCGGAGTTAAATGATCCTGCCGATCAGAAAGAAAGATTTCTGCAGCAACTGCATGAAAGGGAAGCGGGTGACGACGAAGCCCACGAAATGGACGAAGATTACATCCGGACATTGGAATACGCCATGCCGCCTACCGCCGGTGAAGGCATAGGTATTGATCGCCTGGTCATGCTTTTTACGGATTCGGCATCTATCAGAGATGTCATTTTATTTCCGCTATTGAGAACCAGACAGGAATAAAATAAAAAATATTTTCAAAAAAACTGATTAGCCTAAACTACAGGATGTAATATTCTGATGCCCTATGAACTTTTTATAAGCAGACGTTATTTAAGCGCAAAACGTAAACAGGTATTTGTCTCGGTCATTACGTTTATCTCCATCTTCGGCATTTTCCTGGGGGTGGCGGCCCTGATTATTGTTTTGGCGGTTATGAACGGATTCGAAGAGGACTTGCGCACAAAAATTCTGGGAATTAAATCTCATATTGAATTGACAACCGATATGACCGGTCCCATGAAAAATTATCAGAGTGTGCGCGATAAAATTGCCGGTATAGAAGGCGTTGTTGCTTCCACGCCGTTTATTTACAGCCAGGCGATGATCCGCAACGGCAATGGGGTTACCGGAGTGATCATCCGCGCTTTGGATACTCAAAGCGCTTTTAAAGTCATCAATCTGGGAAAAATCAAAGAGGGCAACATTGAATATCTCAACAAAATTCCTCCTGAAATTTCTCTCAATTATAAAAAAGACGGCGGGCCGTCCGACGGGATTGTTATCGGCAAAGAAATGGCCCGAAATCTGGGGATCTTTCTCTATGATAAAATAACCATTATTTCACCGGTCAGTATTTCCACTCCGATGGGAATGGTGCCCCGCATGAGAAACTTTGTTGTTGTCGGCATATTTGAGTCCGGATTCTACGAATACGATTCGACGCTGGCCTATTTATCATTGAACAGCTGTCAGGATTTTTTACAAATGGGCGACACCGTTACGGGAATTGATATCAAGGTGAATGATATTTACCAGGCGGGTGTGATTGCCCAAAAAATTCAGAGTAAATTGGGATTTCCTTTTTGGACGCAAAACTGGATGCAGATGAATAAAAATCTATTTTCCGCTTTAAAGCTGGAAAAAACCGTTATGTTTATTATTCTGAGTTTGATTGTACTGGTTGCCACGTTTAACATCATCAGCGCGCTGATTATGATCGTCATGGAAAAAAACAAGGATATCGCTATTCTGAAATCCATGGGAGCGACGTCGCAAAGTATTATGAAGATATTCATTTATCAGGGGCTGATTATCGGCGTAATCGGCACCGCTCTGGGATGTGTTACCGGCCTGGCTGTCGCTTTAAATTTACAAAAAGTGTCGGTATTTGTGGAGAAAATATTTCATTTCAAAATCCTGCCCGGGGATGTTTATTATTTAAGTGAACTTCCTTCCAAGGTGAACTACGGGGATGTTGTTATTATTGTTATCGGAACTTTGCTTATTTGCTTTTTATCGACCATTTATCCCTCTCTCAGGGCTTCCAGGACAGATCCTGCCGAAGCCTTAAGATATGAATAAAATTTAAGACGGCGCATGTAAGAATTTATGATTGTCCTGGAAAATTTGTCAAAAACGTTTTTAAAAAATGGAAATAAAATTGAGGTTTTACGCGGGCTGAACCTGAAAATTAAAAAAGGTGAATCCCTGGCAATCCTCGGTATTTCCGGGGCCGGCAAAAGTACGCTCATTCATATCATGGGGATGCTGGATCATCCCACGGGAGGCGGTCTTTTCATTGACGGTATGAACGTTTTTGAATGGAAAGAAAAGAAGAGGGCTTCGTTCCGCAACTCGACGATAGGTTTTGTTTTTCAATTTAATAATTTGCTGCCGGAATTCAATGCTTTGGAAAACACCATGATGCCGGCTTTAATAGGAGGAATACCCCGGAAACAAGCGGGAGAAAAAGCTTGCAAATTGCTCACGGAAGTTGGATTAGAGCATAGACTCAAGCACAAACCTGGAGAGCTGTCAGGGGGTGAACAACAGCGGGTGGCTATTGCCCGGGCTTTGATTATGGAGCCGGGAATCTTGCTGGTTGATGAACCGACGGGAAATCTTGACACGGAAACAGGAAAAAAGATAGAAGACATACTGGTTAATTTAAATGCGGCAAAGGGTATCACTCTTGTTACCGTAACTCATAACAAATTGCTGGCGGAAAGAATGTCCGACAGAATTGTTCTTCGCGATGGGAAAACTTATGAATATAAATAAAATAATGCAGCAGACATTTTTAATCTTTCTATTTTTCATGATTCTTTTTGTTCCGCAGGCGCGTTGTATGGAATCAAAAAAAATAGTGATCATGCCTTTTGAAATTTACAGTAATTACGATAAATCGGCGATCCGGGAATCTTTATATAAAAATTTGTCGGAGGAATTTCAAAAAGAGAAATCCGTTCAAATCATCCCGGCGGACAACCTTCTTAAAAACTATGTCAAAATGGATGAAAAAAAGGCGATTAGTAACGGAAAATCCATGGGGGCCGATTTCGTTATTACAGGCAGCCTGACTCAATTAGGGGAAGCCATAAGTATTGATGCCAGAATCATCGATGTCAGTGCGGAGAATGTTTTATCCACGGCTTCCGCTCAGGGAAAAGGTCTGGTGAATCTTGACGCCATCGTTGCGCAATTAAAGACGGAAATTCTTGTTCGCGTCGGAGTGATTCAAAAAATAGCTAAAATTGAAATCAAGGGAAACCGCAAAATAAATTCTTCAACCATCACCGCGAAGATCAAAAGCAAGGTGGGCGATAATTTTTCCGAGGCGGATGTCAACGCTGATATTAAAACCATTTTTAAAATGGGTTTCTTTCTGGACGTCGCGGCAGAGGAAACGTCCGCGCCGGAAGGGAAAATTATCACCTTCGTCGTGCAGGAAAAGGGACTTATTTCCGAAATTCGTTTTAACGGCAATAAAGCCTTGAGTAAAGATGATATCCAGGAAGTGATGACAACGAAGACCAGGCAAAATCTGAATCAGGAGCAAATAAAAACCGATATAGAAAAAATTAAAACGCTTTATGACAATAAAGGTTATTACAATGCCGAAATAAAAGATAGGGTCGAGCGGGACGGAGAAAAAGATTTCCGGGTCATTTTAGATATCAAAGAAAATGATAAACTCTTCATTAAGTCCATTACCTTCGAAGGCAACGAAGCCTTCAGCTCCAAAGAACTGAGAAATATGATGAGTACTTCCGAGTACAGTATTTTTCACCTCCTCACCGATTCGGGTTTACTCAAGCGTGATCAGCTAAAACAGGACATTGGGAAAATAACGGCTTATTATTTTAATAATGGTTTTATTAATGCTCAAATCGGCGAGCCGGAAATCACTACCGATAAAAAGGGAATGTACATAAAAATTAAAATCAAGGAAGGGAAAAGATTTAAAGTCGATAAAGTTGACATTTCCGGCGATTTATTGAAGATCCCCAAAACGGAGTTGCTGCCGTCTCTGAAAACAAAAAAAGGCGATAATTATAGCCGCGAAGCCATTATGAAAGACCTGGATTTCCTGACTCAATCCAGCAATGATGAAGGGTATGCCAATGCGGATGTTAATCCCAGAATCAATACCAGAGAAAATGAGCAGCTGGTTGATGTGGATTATCATATCACCAAAGGCGAACCGGTCTATATTCAGCATATTAATATTTCCGGCAATAACATTACGCGTGACAAAGTGATCCGGCGTCAGTTGGAAGTCGTTGAAGGCGATCTTTATTCCAGCAGCAATTTGAAAAAAAGTTATAATAATTTAAACCGGCTGCGATACTTTGAAGAAGTAGATTTTCAGACGGAAAAGGGACCCGATAAAGGCAAGATGGACGTCAATATTCGGGTTAAGGAAAAAAGCACGGGTATGTTTATGGTGGGCGCCGGTTACAGCGCCGCTGATCAGGCCGTTGTTATGGCGCAGATTACCCAGCAAAATTTTCTGGGCTACGGCCAGATTTTAAGCTTAAAAGCATCTTTAGGTTCCACGACCAATAATTATGACTTGTCTTTCACGGAACCGTGGCTTTTTGATTTGCCGCTTTGGTGTAAAGCGGACATCTGGAAATACAAAAAGGAATATGACTCCTACACTCTGGATTCACGCGGCGTAGGACTTACTTTAGGCTACCCTATCTGGGAAAAGCTTGTGGGTTACGTAGGTTATAAACTGACCGCCGATGACATTCAGGATGTTTCATCTTTAGCCCCTCTTCAAATCATAGACCAGGAAGGTCAGACCATAACCAGCGCCGTGACCTTATCTTTAATGCGCGACACGACGAATGATTATATCTTCCCGTCCAAAGGAACAAGGGCCAGTGTCTCCGTCACCCATGCGGGAGGACCGCTGCAAGGCGATGCCAATTATACACAATATGGAGCAAGTTTGAATGCGTATCTCCCTCTTCCGTTGGATATCGTTTTCGGAGCAAAGGGAAGAATCGGTTATATTCAGGGCCATCAGGGTGTAGAGATTCCTATTTTCAACAGATATGTTTTAGGCGGAATTAATTCTCTGCGGGGATTCCGCTATATCGGTCCGACGAATCCGGGAACGAGTGACGTTATTGGCGGCACAAGCATGTTAAACTTTAACTTTGAACTGGTATTCCCTTTTGTTAGAGATTCAGGTATGAAGGTCGTTGCTTTTTATGATGCCGGTAACACCTGGAATGACAATTATTATCTTGATGATTTACGGCAGTCCGTGGGATTAGGCCTTCGCTGGTATTCACCGATTGGCCCGTTAAGGCTTGAATATGGCCACATCATAGATCGTAGAGGATTAAACGACGATTCCTCCGGCCGCTGGGAATTTACCATCGGCATGCCCATGTAAACAGGAAACAGGCTGAACAAAAAATATAAACCACAAATAATTAGGAGAGGAGATTATATATGAAAAGAAGTATTTATCTGATGTCATTAATTACCTTATTGGTTTTTGTCTGGAGCACCAGTTCTTTGGCTGTGGATAAAATAGGTTTTATCAATTTACAGGAAATAATGCAGACCTCCGTTGCCGGTAAAAAGGCTGCGGATGATTTTAAAAAGTTTTATGAAAAAGAAACAAAGGAAATTAAAGCTTCAGAAGCAGAATTAAAGAAAATCAAGGATGATCTGGAAAAACAAAGTTCGATCATGACGCAAAGCTCAAGAAGTGAGAAGGAAGCCGCATATCAAAAGAAATTACGGGATTATCAATTACTGGTTAACGATACAAACGAAGAGCTTAAAAAACGCGATCAGGAGATGACTCAGAAACTGATGCCCGGTATCATTAAAATTGTCCGCTCGATCGCTGAAAAAGAAAAATATACTCTGGTTATTGATGTGGCAACCATGCCGATACCTTACTATGCGAAAGAAAATGACTTCAGCAAGAAGGTTATCGACGAGTTCAATAAAACGAAGTAACAGGATAATCTTCTCTCAATGAAAATGACGATTGCGGAGATAGCCTTGTTTCTTGGCGGTACGGTCAACGGAGCGGATGATACAATCATCAGCGGTGTCCGGTCCATTGAAGAAGCCCATGAAGGTGATATCACTTTTATTGCCAACAAGAAGTATCTGAAGAAACTGAAGTCGGCAAAAGCATCGGCTGTTCTTGTTTCTCCAGAGACGGCTGCAGAAGGCGAAGGCAGGAGTTTGATTATTGTGCCTGATCCTTACGCCGCTTTGGGTAAATTATTGGCGCTTTTTTATCCGTTGGAGCATGGACGCAGCGGCGTAAGTCCTGAGGCCTGCATTGAGGATGGCGCTATCGTATCTCCCGAGGCGACAATATTTCCCCGGGCTTTTATCGGGCAGGGAGCAAAAATCGGTAAAGGAACTGTTATTTACCCGGGTGTTTTTATAGGCAGGAATTCTTCTGTTGGTGAAAATTCAATACTATACGCCAATGTTACCGTTTATCACTCTTGTTTGATTGGCAACCGTGTCATTTTGCATTCCGGAGTGGTGATCGGCGGTGATGGATTTGGTTTTGCGTCTCCGGGCAGGAACAATACTAAAGTTCCGCAAGTTGGTTTTGTGCAAATTGATGATGATGTGGAAATCGGCGCCAATACAACGGTTGATCGCGCCGCTCTGGGGAGAACATGGATTCAGCGCAATGTTAAAATTGATAATCTTGTCCAGATTGCCCATAATGTTGTTATTGGTGAAAACTCAGCCATCGCCGCGCAGGTTGGCATTTCCGGAAGCACTAAACTGGGCAGGGGCGTCATGGTTGGCGGACAGACAGGCATGGTCGGGCACATTAATATCGGCGATCATGTGATGATAGCGGCCGGTTCGAAAATTCATAAAGACATTCCTGCCGGCGAAATGGTCGGCGGCGCGCCGCAAATGCCCCTTAAAAAAGCGCTGCAAGTCGAGGCTTGCCGGTCAAAACTTCCCGAGATGAGAGCCACGTTGAATCAACTTGTAAGAAAAATGGACGAGCTCCAGAAAAAATAAATATTTAAATTAAGGTTAGATAAATGAAAATTCATCCCACAGCAATTATCTCGCCCGACGCCTGTTTAGAAGAAGGCGTGGAAATCGGCCCCTACAGCATCATCGGCAACGACGTCAAGATCGGTAAAAACACCGTCATCGGGCCGCACACCGTCATCGATGATTACACGCATATCGGCGAAGGCAACCGTATATTTCAGTTTTGTTCTATCGGCGCTCCACCGCAGGATTTGAAATTCGGAGGAGAAAAGACAAGAGTGGTTATCGGCAACTTCAATACGATCAGGGAATTTGTGACCATTCATCGTTCCACCACGGCCGATATCGGAGTGACCATCATCGGTGATCACAACCTGCTGATGGCTTATACCCATGTTGCCCATAACTGTAAGCTGGGGAATAACATTATCATGTCCAATGCGGCAACTTTAGCCGGACACATTTGCATCGAAGATTATGCCATCATCAGCGGTTTGACAGGCATTCATCAATTCTGCCGCATTGGTGAACACTGCATGATTGGCGGCGCGTCCGCCGTTGTTAAAGACATTCCTCCGTATGTTATTGCGCAGGGGAACCATGCCAAACTTTTCGGTTTGAATCTGATCGGCCTGAAAAGAAGGAATTTTTCCGAAAAAACCATTAAAGCGATCAGCGACGCCTATCGCATCATCTTCCGTTCCAAGCTGCTCCTGGAAGACGCTATAAAAAAAGTGGAAGCTGAAGTGGAGGATTTACCGGAAGTAAATCATTTTGTAAAATTTATTAAAGAATCGGAACGAGGCGTTTGCCGTTAAGAAATTCATCATGAAAAAGAAGAAGTTTCATATAGGCGTTGTCGGCATCGGGCATCTGGGGAATTATCATCTGCAAAAATACCAGAAACTGGAACATTGTGAAATTGTTGCCGTAGCCGATCCCCTTCTGGAAAGGGCGCAAAAAGCGGCCGGTATTTATCAATGCAAGGCCTTCTCTGATCATCGGGACATGCTGGGCAAGGTTGACGCCGTAAGTGTTGCCGTGCCTACGGGAGAGCACTGTAAGGTCGCCAGGGATTTTCTGGCAGCCGGCGTGGATGTTTTAATAGAAAAACCCATCTGCGCGACTTTGGAAGAAGCGGATGAATTAATCGGACTGGCAAAGAAAAATAATTTGATTCTGCAAGTCGGTTTTGTTGAAAGATTCAACCCCGTGATCATGGCTTTGGAAAAAGTGATTACGAGACCCGTGTTTATTGAAGCACACCGGCTGCATCCGTTTTTCGAACGCGGCACCGATGTTGATGTCATTCTGGATTTGATGATTCACGATCTGGACATTATTTTGAAATTTGTAAATTCTCCGATTGCCAGCGTCGAGGCTGTCGGCGTTCCCATTCTTTCCGATAAAATCGATATTTCCAATGTGAGGATTTCTTTTGATTCGGGCTGTATCGCCAACATTACAGCCAGCCGTATCAGCGCCAAGACCATGCAAAAGATCCGTTTCTTCGGAGTGGAAGGATATCACTCCGTGGATTGCCAGAAACGTGAAATTTTATCTCTGAACAAAGGAATCAATGAGGCTGGTCAAATGCAAATACTGCAAAATAATATCGAAGTGGGCAGCCATGATCCTCTGGAAGAAGAAATTCGTTCCTTTGTAAATTCTGTAATCAACCGTTCTAAACCGCTTATTTCCGGTGAGGACGCGCGCAAATCTCTGGAGCTGGCCATTGATATAATAAAAAAAATGAAAGTTGCTGAGGATATGTTGAAATGATTCCGATGGTTGATCTGAAAAGACAGTACCACAATCTCAAAACAGAAATTGACGCCGCGGTCAGCGACGTTTTAGAACAAACACGTTTTATTCTCGGGCCTAATGTCAGTGCTTTGGAAGAAGAAGTTGCCGCCTATCATGGCCTGCCTTATGCGATCGGCGTTGCCAACGGCACGGATGCTTTGCTTCTGGCCTTGCGGGCTTGCGGTATTGAGGCCGGCGACGAAGTCATTACGACTCCTTTTACGTTTATTGCCACGGCGGAAGTCATCGCTCTGTTAAAAGCCAAACCGGTTTTTGTGGATATTTGTCCCGATACGTATAACCTGGATTACAGCCGGATTGCCGATAAAATAACCGCGAAAACCAAGGCGATTATTCCGGTGCATTTATTCGGCCATCCTGCGGATATGGCGCCCATTATGGAAATAGCGCGAAAGTACAACCTCAAAGTGATTGAGGATTGCGCGCAGGCCTTCGGGGCCAAATATCAGGACAAGAAAGTCGGCGCGATCGGCGATGTCGGCTGCTTTAGTTTCTTCCCCAGTAAGAATCTGGCCGGTTACGGCGACGGCGGCATGGTCATCACGAAGAGTGAAACCATAGCCAAACAGGTAAAAATGCTGCGCAACCACGGCAGTTCGAAGCGTTATTACCATCAGGAAATCGGTTATAACAGCCGCCTTGATGAAATTCAGGCCGCTATTATTCGCGTTAAACTTAAAAAAATAGATCAGTTTAACGCAGCGCGCCGTCAAAATGCGGCCGCTTATTGCGCAGCCATCAATCCTAAGGAAATAATTTTGCCTGCCGCTGCACCCGGCTGTGAGCATGTTTATCATCAATTTACCATTCGTGCGAAGAATCGCGATATTCTGGCTGAAGCTCTTCAAAAGGAAGATATCTCTTCGGCTGTTTATTATCCCGTGCCGCTGCACCGGCAGGATGTTTTTGTGAAATTATATAATGCTTCAGAAAAACTGCCTGTATGCGAAAAATGCGCACAGGAAGTCCTTTCTCTGCCGATGTTTCCGGAATTGAGCCAGGACGAGATACGGCTTATTGCCGATATTATTAATCATGTCTCTTGAAGAAAAAAGTCCAATTCAGACAATAAAAGAGATCAAGAAGAAAAGTAAAACGGTCATGATTGTTGCCGGTGAAGCTTCCGGTGATATGCATGGCGGCAATCTTGTCAGGGAAATGTTAAATATTGATCCGGCGTTGACCTTTTACGGCATCGGCGGAAACAGATTGCAGAAGGAAGGGGTGGAACTTTTAGCCAACGCTTCGGAGATGGCGGTTGTCGGTTTGACCGAGGTCGTTTCCAAATTAGGCCGTATTTTAAAAATTATGCGGATGATGAAGCGTTCGCTGGATGAGCGCCGGCCGGATCTTGTCATCCTGATCGACTACCCCGATTTTAATCTGCCCATCGCTGCGGCCGCCCAAAAAAGAGGGATTAAAGTATTCTACTATATCAGCCCCCAGGTTTGGGCCTGGCGCAAAAGCCGGATCGGACAAATTAAAAAAACGGTAAACAAAATGGCGGTTATCCTTCCTTTTGAAGTCGAGATATACCGCCAGAAGGGTTTTGAAGTAAACTATGTAGGCCATCCTTTACTGGATATGGTCAAACTGAATTATTCAAAACAGGAATCGAGAAAAAAATTCGATTTGGCTCCGGATAAAATCACGATTGCCATTTTGCCCGGCAGCCGGCCCTCGGAAGTAACAAAATTATTGCCGGAGCTGATGCTGGCGGCCCGGATATTAAAAAGCGACATGCCGGACATACAATTTGTCCTGCCGCTGGCCGATACACTGGAGGCGGCAAGCGTAACGGAAATTATTTCCAGCTCTCATGTAAAAGTAAAAGTAATTTCGGGCCATACCTACGATGCCATTGCCTGTGCTGATTTGGCTTTGGTGGCATCCGGGACGGCGACGCTGGAAACGGCTTTGCTGGGAGTTCCCATGGTTATCGTATATAAAATTTCCCTGCTTTCTTATTGTATCGGCAGATTGTTTGTTGACGTAAAAAACATCGGGCTGGTTAATATTATTGCCGGGAAAACCATTGTCCCGGAACTGATTCAGGCTGACGCCGGCGGCAAGCGTATTGCCGCGGAGGCCCTGTCGATTCTAAAAAATGGAGAAAGAAAACAGGAAATGATAAAAGAACTGGAAGCCATTCGTGCCAAATTGGGCGAAACCGGAGCCGCAAGAAGGGCTGCGCAAATCGCCTGCGATATGATATAGGAACAACTATGGAAACTTTTAAAAGATTGTTATTCATGGCCAGGCAATATTATGTGCGCTTTATCTTTGCTGCGATCTGCATGATTATTGCCGGAGGTTTGCAATCCGCTCTGCCGCTGATTGCCAAACCGGCTATTGACGATATATTTGTCAGTAAAAATCTTGATGCGCTGAAATGGATCCCCTTTGTGGTGGTCGCTATTTTCCTGTTTAAAGGTTTAGCCAACTACGGACAGAACATTATCATGAGTTCCATCGGCTTGCGCATTGTTACGGATTTGCGCAATAAACTCTACGAACAAATTCAGAAGCAATCCCTGTCTTTTTTTGCCGATCATCCCACAGGATTACTGATGTCGCGGATTACCAATGATGTTGGGTCCGTTCAAACCGCTGCATCGGAGGCCATAACGGCATTAGTCAAAGACAGTTTTATGCTGATATCATTGGTAGGCGTTATTTTCTATACCGATTGGAAACTGGCGCTCATCGCGATGGTCGTTTTCCCCGTGACCATCTACCCGATTGCCTGGTTTGGCAGAAAAATACGCGGCTTGACAACCTCCACCCAAATCACCATGGGAACCTTGAATTCGCTTTTGCAGGAAACCATTTCCGGAACACGCATTGTCAAGGCCTTCGGCATGGAAAAATACGAAAGCAAAAGATTCGCCGCGGAAAACGAAAAGCTGTTTAAATATAACCTGAAAGCCGTTTCCGTAAACGCCATTTCCAGCCCGCTCATGGATTTTCTGGGTGGATTGGGGATTGCCGCCGTCATTTTTTACGGCGGATACAATGTCGTGGAGGGCCATTCCACTCCCGGCACTTTCTTCTCTTTTATTGCCGCGCTCCTGATGCTTTATGAACCGGTTAAACGGCTTACCAATATCAATAATACCATCAATCAGGGTATTGCCGGCGCGGACCGAATTTTCAGTATTATTGACCGTGTGCCGGACATTATCGATAAGGACAATCCCTTAAATCTTCCTCCCATTAATCGCGGCATTAATATTGAGAATGTTACGTTTTGCTATGAAAAAAAACCGGTATTAAAAAATATAAATCTTTCCATTAAAGCGGGTGAGGTTGTCGCGTTTGTCGGGATGAGCGGCGGCGGAAAGACATCGCTGGTCAACCTGATACCGAGATTTTACGATGTCAGTGCAGGCCGCGTTACGATTGACGGATATGATATCCGGGATGTCTCTCTGCAGTCTCTGCGCAAACAAATCGCCATGGTAACTCAGCAGACGATTCTTTTTAATGATACCGTCAGGAACAATATCGCGTACGGCGACATACAAAGAACGGAAGAAGACGTTATCAATGCCGCCAAGGCGGCGAACGCTCATGATTTTATCATGCGCCTGCCGAAAGGATACGACAGCAATATCGGAGAACTGGGAACGAAACTCTCCGGCGGCGAGAAACAACGCATTTCGATCGCGCGGGCGCTATTGAAAAACGCTCCTATTTTAATTCTTGACGAGGCCACTTCATCGCTGGACACGGAAGCGGAAATTGAAGTGCAGGACGCTTTGGATAATCTCATGAAAGGCCGCACGACTTTAGTCATAGCGCACAGGCTCTCTACCATCAGAAATGCCAACAGGATTATTGCGTTGGTTAACGGGGTCATTATTGAAGAAGGAGACCACGAGACGCTGCTTAAGAAAAAAGGCGAATATTTCCGTCTGTATAATTTGCAGTTCAAAGACGAAGGAAGTGATGAAAAAAATGATCAATTGGCAGAGGATATGGGATGATGACGGAAATACGTGCTGTTACCGCCCTGTCCGAATAATCGCATCGATCCTGTCTTTTTTCTATCTCTTGATTATCAATTTTCGCAATTGGCTTTACGATCACAAGATACTTAAAGAGGCCGCCCTTCCCTGTCCGGTGATCAGTGTGGGCAACATCACTGTCGGCGGCACGGGGAAAACCCCCTGCGTCATCATGCTGACTCGAATGCTTCAGGAAAACGGTTTTAAGCCGGCGGTGATCAGCCGCGGTTACGGCGGCAAGAAAGCCAGTCCCGTTAATATCGTATCGGATGGTCATAAAATTTTACTCGACCATGAAACGGCGGGAGACGAGCCATCCCTGATGGCTCATGTTCTGAAAGGTATTCCGGTGATTACCGGAGCCCAAAGAGTAGCTGCCGGACAAGCGGCCATAGATCAGTTCGGGGTCAATGTGCTCATTTGCGACGATGCGATGCAGCACCGGAAGCTATTCAGAGATATTAACCTGGTTTTATTAGATAGCCATAATTCAGAGGAAAGCCATCATATCCTTCCGAGGGGAAGGCTGCGGGAGCCGATAAAGGAAATCAGCCGGGCCAGCGCCATTGTTTTTACGCGCACCAATGAAGCGCAACCCGCGAACAGCAAGATCGGCGCATTAATTCAGTCTGAACATATTCCCGTTTTCAAGAGTATTCATCAGCCGAAAAATATCATCAGCGGAAATGACGGTACACAAAAACCTGTTTCCGGACTTCAGGGGAAAAAAGTTTGTGCCTTTTGCGGAATCGCTAATCCGGATTCGTTTAAGAAGGCTTTACTGGCAGCCGATGCGCAGGTTTTATCATTTGATGTTTTCCCGGATCACCACCGCTACAGTAAAAGCGAATTGGAAAAAATCAAATCCGGATTTATTGATTGCCGCGCCGATCTTCTTGTTTCCACTCAAAAAGACGGTGTGCGCCTGCAAAAATTCCCCGAGTTTTTAACCATGATTTACATGTTGAGCATCGAACTGGAGATTGTTCCCACCCCTGAACCCTTCAAAAAATTTATACTGGATCGGCTCGCGGCGGCCAATCAATAAGCCGATTACAAGGATATCTGCGTGAACGAAAGATTAATCATAAATTTAATAAGACACATTCCTTTGCGCTTAAGAAGGATTTTCATTGTTGGTATAGTCAAAATTTTTTTCTACATTTCTGTCAAACACCGGTTGATCACCCTTCATAATTTAACACGCGCCTTTCCCGATAAGCCGCTGAAAGAAATTACGAGACTGGCGAGAGAGTCCTATGTCAGCGCAGCTCTTGTTGTTGCCGATTTTTTCGATATTCCTTACCTGAACAAGGATAATTTACACCAATGGATCAGCATTGAAGGGCTGGACAATTACAAAGAGGCCCGGAAGGAAGGGAAGGGGGTGCTGCTTTTTGGCGCTCATTTCGGCAACTGGGAAATCGGCAATGCCGCTTTAGCGATCATGACGCATCCCTTTGTTTTCGTTTACCGCTTTTTCGACAGTCCTCTTTTAGAACGGGCCATTACCGGTGTCCGCGCTTCTTACGGCAACGTTTCACTTTCTAAGGAGAATGCCATGCGGCCGATGATTCGCCTGTTGAAAAAAGGTTCCACGATTAATCTCCTCATTGATCAGAACGTCGCTTCTTACGAAGGTGTTTTTGTTGACTTCTTTGGCCGAAAATCCTGTTCGACGCCCGGCCTGGCCTTATTGGCTTCACATACAAAAGCTCCGGTACTGCCTGTTTTTACCCGCCGTTTATCCGATGGCAGATATTTACTGGAAATTGGCAGGAAGGTTGATATAGTCAGATCCGGGAATCGTGATGCGGATGTGTTAATCAATACGCAGCATTTTGCTAAAATTATTGAAGATCATATTCGTAAATATCCGGAGCAATGGTTTTGGGTGCATCAGCGCTGGAAAACAAAACTATCTCAGGTAAAGCAAAAAGGATAATAAATTGAATTCTAAAGAAATAAAAAAACTGCCGCGGAAGGGTATCGATAAAATTTTGATTCGCGGTACCAACTGGATCGGCGATGCAATTATGACATTGCCGGCGGTCGCTTCTATCCGCGCCACTTATCCGAAGGCGCATATTGCCATGTTGGTAAAACCCTGGGTGGCCGATATTTATAAGCTTTTTTCCGGCCTTGATGAAATCATCATCTATGAAAGTAAATTTGATAATCCGGCAGGCGTTTTCCGGCTTGCTCAAACGCTCAAAGCGAAGAAATTTGACGCAGCGATACTCTTACAGAACGCGATAGAAGCAGCCATTATTGCTGTGGCCGCGAGGATCCCCCTGCGCGCCGGTTACGACTCCGATGCCCGCGGCCTTCTGCTGACTCATCGCGTCCGGCGAACGGAAGAAATAAAAAAGGTTCACCAGATTGATTATTATCTGGAAATGGTCAAGGCGCTGGGCTGCGTTTCCGTTGATCGGGAAATGCACCTGGAAACAAAAATCAGTCTTTTGGACGCCCAGGATATTTTGCGAAAATTTATACCCGAAACAAAGGATCCTCTCATCGGCATTGCTCCCGGAGCCACTTATGGTCCTGCTAAAAAATGGTTTCCCGACCGGTTTGCCGAAGTGGCGGATCAGTTAAGTGAAAAGTTTTCCGCGCAGGTGATGCTCATGGGAGGGCGGGCCGATGCGGAGACGGCGCAGGAAGTCCAGAAAGCGGCGCGCACGAAATTAATCAGTCTTGCCGGCAAAACAAATCTGCTGGAGGCCATTTATTTAATTTCCCAATGCCGTTTGTTTCTCAGCAATGATTCCGGATTAATGCATATCGCGGGCGCGTTGAACATTCCCACGATTGCCGTTTTTGGCTCCACCAACCCGGTCACCACTGCCCCCGTGGGCAACCAATCCGTCATCGTTCGTAAGGAAGTATCCTGCAGCCCCTGTTTGAAAAAAACATGCCCGACAGATTTTCGTTGCATGAGGCTGATTTCTGTGGAAGATGTTTTGCGGGTTGCTTGCGATTTATTTCAAAATAACCAGGATAAAAATCCATGAAGAAAAATACGGCTGTTTTTCCGGACAGAGGCATTAAGTGAACATACTGATTGTAAAACTCAGCGCCATAGGCGATGTGATTCACACGCTGCCCTCTCTTGCCGCATTGCGCCGGCTTTATCCGGACGCGCATATAACCTGGGTTATAGAGGAAGCCGCGGCAGACTTAATCAAAAATCATCCTCATCTTGATGAGGTTTTAGTATCCGGGCGTAAAAGGTGGAACAAAGACTTCCGCGGCGGCCAATTAAGACGTCCCCTGAGAGAGTTCCGGTCATTTTTGAAAACTCTGCGGCAGCGGCCTTATGATCTGGTGATTGATTTTCATGGTCTGTTTAAAAGTTCAATAATCGTGTTGCTCAGTCGCGGAAAGAGAAAACTGGGTTATGATTCGATGCAGGAATTAAGCGGCTTATTCCTTAATGAAAAAATTCCCGAAGACATGAACAAGCACGCGGTTGACCGCTATCTGGATTTTCCGCGTTATCTGGGCGCCAAAATAGATAACGCGCAGTTTGTTCTGCCTTCCCATGAAGAAGCCGAAGTAAAAGTGCAAAATCTGTTGCGCAAATATAATCTTGAAGATAAGAAATTTATCGCCATTAACCCTGTAGCCTTATGGGAGACAAAACTTTGGAATAATGAAAAGTTTGCCCGCCTGGCCGATTTGATCCATGATCAATTACAGATGAAAGTGGTCTTTACCGGAAACGAGAAAAAATCCATCGAGGACATCACTTCATTCATGACGACTGAAAAAATTAATTTAGGCGGAGAAACGTCATTGCCCGAGCTGGCCTGCCTGTACAAAAAAACGCAACTGGTGATATCAACCGATTCCGGCCCCATGCATCTGGCCGCTGCGGTGGGAACGCCGGTTATCGCTCTTTTCGGACCGACCGATCCCGCAAGAACAGGACCCTATGGTCCGGGCCATAGGGTGATCAGGACGCAACTGCCCTGCAGTCCCTGTTTTTTGAAAAAATGTCCGACAAAAAAATGCATGGAAGATATTTCCGCCGGGCAGGTGTTTGCCACAGTGGAAAAAATGATCAAGGGAGGAAGGAATGCCGATAAATAAACAACTTTTAGAAATTTTAATCTGTCCTCAATGCCATGGGAAGATTCGCTTTGATGAAAAGCTAAACGGAATCATTTGCGATCAGTGTAAATTGCTCTACGAAATAAAGGACGACATTCCCATCATGCTGGTGGAAGAGGCCAAGAAGATTTCGTGATGCGCACAGATGAATCTCCGCCCGTCATGACGGAAAAATCCGGCAGGTGAAGTGTTTTAACGGGGAAAATAAAATATCTTGACAGCTACTCCAGATTAATATACAGTTTTTTGCACTTAATAGAGGCTATTTAAGCCCTACCCTTTGGAGCGTTTCAAGTATTCAAATAACAAGCCGATATTTAATCCGTAACTGCTAAAATCTTATTTATCTTTATAGTGTTTCTTTTAAAATAATGCAGTCAAAACGAAGGCAAAATGTAATTTCCGAATAACTCTTAGGTTATCCGATTATAATTTAAAGTAAGGAAGTATTTATGAACATTGAAGATATTAAGCGATTGCCGATCAGCGAACTCAACGATCTGGGCAAAAAGTTAAAAGTTCCCGGAGCCAACGCCATGCGGCGTCAGGAGTTGATTTTTGCTATTTTGCAGACGCAGGCGGAACAAAACGGCGTGATTTCCGGCTCGGGAGTTCTGGAAATTTTACCCGACGGTTTTGGTTTTTTGCGTGCCGTTGATTACAACTATCTGCCCAGTCCTGATGACATTTACATTTCGCCCTCGCAGATCAGAAGATTTAATTTAAAAACAGGAGACACCATTTCCGGCGAAGTTCGTCCTCCGAAAGAAGGGGAAAAATACTTTGCCCTTTTAAAAGTTGATACCGTAAACTTTGAAAGTCCCGAACAAGCCCGTGATAAAATCCTTTTTGACAATCTGACGCCTCTTTATCCCCTGGAAAAATTAAATCTGGAACATGATCCTAAAAATTATTCCACCAGAACTCTGGATTTGTTCGCGCCAATCGGCAAGGGACAACGAGGATTGATTGTTTCTCCGCCGCGCGCCGGTAAAACAGTCTTGTTGCAGGACATTGCCCATAGTATTTCCGCCAATCACCCGGAAGTGGTTTTAATGGTGCTTTTAATTGACGAACGACCGGAAGAAGTAACCGATATGCAGCGTAGTGTTTCCGGCGAAGTTATCGCTTCCACATTTGACGAACCGGCTTCCTGCCACGTTCAGGTAGCGGAGATGGTGATTGAAAAAGCAAAACGTCTTGTCGAACATAAAAAGGATGTCGTTATTTTACTGGACAGCATCACCCGTCTGGCGCGGGCGTATAACACGGTTGTTCCGCCCAGCGGAAAAGTTCTTTCCGGCGGCGTTGATTCCAATGCTTTACACAAGCCCAAGCGTTTCTTCGGCGCGGCCAGAAATATCGAAAATGGCGGCAGTTTAACGATCATTTCCACGGCCCTGATTGATACCGGAAGTCGGATGGATGAAGTTATTTTTGAAGAATTCAAGGGAACAGGCAATATGGAATTGCATCTGGATCGCCGCATTGCCGATCGCAGAATATTCCCCGCTTTCGACTTGATCCGTTCAGGAACCAGGAAAGAGGAATTGCTCATTCCTAAAGCAAATCTGAATCGCGTCTGGATATTGCGCAGATTACTCCAGGAAATGAATCCGGTTGATGCCATGGAATTTATCATCAACAAAATCAAGAAAACTGAAACGAATCAGGAATTTTTGGATTCAATGAACGCCTAACCACATAAAAACCGGTTTTCTAGTTTTTTCTTGAATTTTTGCCGCATATATTATAAGGCACTCAAACACTTTGAGAAAAAAACAAAAATCATTAATAATTAATTGCAGATAAATGCAAGGGAGGAAGATAAAAAGACATGAAAGAAGGAATTCATCCGGAATATAAGGAAACAACCATTACTTGTGTTTGCGGTAATGTGATTAACACAAGATCGACAAAGAAAGATATCAAGACGGAAATTTGTTCCAACTGCCACCCTTTTATCACGGGTAAGCAAAGGGTTTTAGATACCGCGGGCCGTGTTGAGAAATTCAAGAAGAAATATGAAGCCAAAGCGGAAGCGCCGCAGGCCAAAAAGAAAGCAACGAAAAAATAATTAAATTAATATCCTTATAGGGAAAACAAGATATCGGAATATGTCCTTATGATGAAAAAAATTCATCTTTTTTATGCTAAGCGGATTTTATTTATTTATCTTTGTTGTTTAAAATCAAAAATATACATCGCCAACAGTCTTTCCTTTTGCCGTCCAGACAATTTTTTTAATGCCGCTCGGCATGACTATTTGTAGGTGCCCTTCACAACTTGAAGGAACTTATAAAAGTGTCTTTTTTAAACTACCTTAAAAACTTCAACTTTTAATTTAAAGAGATGACATGGATATTATACTCGATAAACTTCGCGACATTGAAATACGGTACAGGGAACTGGAAGGACAGCTGAGCGATCCACAGGTGGTTTCCAAACAGGGCATGTATCAGAAATTCGCCAAAGAACATGCGGATCTGACGCCATTGGTGGAAACCATCCGCCAGTATGAGAAAATCAAAGCCCGTCTTGATGAATATTCAGGATTGCTGCAGGAAAATGACGAAGAATTGCAGGCAATGGTCAAGGAAGAAATGCCGCAATTGCAGCAGGAAAAGATTGACCTGGAAGAAAAAATCAGGGTTTTACTGCTGCCCAAAGATCCGAACGACGACAAAAACGTTTTTCTGGAAATCCGTGCCGGTACCGGCGGCGATGAAGCCGGGCTTTTTGCCGGCGATTTATTCCGGATGTATGCCCGCTACGCGGAATCCCAGGGATGGCGGGTGGAAGTGGTCAGCAGTTCGCCCTCCGGCGGTGTCGGCGGCTTTAAAGAAATTATCGCGCAAATCGATGGAAAAGGGGCTTACAGCCGCCTGAAATATGAAAGCGGTGTTCATCGCGTCCAGCGTGTTCCTGTGACCGAAGCGCAGGGACGTATTCACACCTCGGCCGTGACGGTGGCCATTATGCCGGAGGCGGAAGATGTGGAAATCACGATTGACCCCAACGAATTACGCGTTGACGTTTATCGTTCCACCGGCCACGGCGGACAGAGCGTCAACACAACAGATTCCGCTGTGCGCATTACTCACTTGCCCACAGGACTTGTTGTGACCTGTCAGGATGAAAAATCCCAGCTCAAAAACAAGAACAAGGCCATGAAGGTACTGCGGGCGAGGCTCTTGGATGCCGAGGTGCAGAGGCAGAATGCCGAGCAGGCGCAGTCCCGCAAAAATCAGGTCGGCACCGGCGACCGCTCCGAGCGCATCCGCACCTACAACTTTCCGCAGGGTCGCATCACCGATCATCGCATCAATCTGACCCGCTACGACCTCGATAGTTTCATCAACGGCAACATCAGCGCAATGCTGGACGCGTTATCATCGCACCACCAGGCCGAATTATTGAAATAGGCCGGATAATGACGCGAAGAAAAGATTTTTGTGCGGAATACGGTGAAGAAATCCGGTCGTGACGATGTTGCCGAAATTATTTTGAGGCCCTGCCGTCAGGAATGAAAATCATGATTCATCACTGCCTATGTCCTTCACCTCGGGGAAGGTGTGTGAGATAGCTTTTTGAAAGACTTCCGGATTCGTCCTGAATTTCTCGATGATAAAATCGGCGAATTTCCAGACGTTTAATCTGATTTCCCGCCTGTAAGCGTTAATTTTGTAAATTTCGGGAATCGCATCAAAGTCTTCACAAATTTGCCAGGTGTATTTCATTTTGTGTCGATCAACGTATTTTTGGGGTATTCCCTGATGCTGAGTCCCGTTTCGATAGACCATCCAGAAGCACTTAAAATCATCCAGGCTAAGCCCGAAATCTTTCGCCGCTTCAATCTTAAATTTTTCATTGTCTCTTCCCATGTGAAGGGTATCTGTCGCGGCTCGGTAATACCTTTCGCAGAGAAAAAGCGCGGCGGACAGAGCCAAAAAACCGCCATCGCCTTCCGGCAGTTCTTTCAGCTTTTCAATGGGCTCAACAAACCAGCCATTAAATCGTTCCATGAGACTTGCGCCTGGTCTCATAATGATATCCTCCACCAAAACTTGTTCTAAAACTTCCCGCTGGGCCTTCACGTCAATTCTTTTAAAATATTAATGGTTTAAATTTATAAACACTTGACATTTTTTTTGCAACATTTTATTTTCAAGCATCTTTATATCGTTCCATTAATTCCTGCAGGAAGCTACGCCATGATTGTTCGCGACATTCTCAATGAGTCAACAAAAGCCCTCGAAGCGGCGCAGATTCCATCCGCCCGGCTGGACGCGGAAGTTCTTCTGGCTTTTTGTCTTGGGTGTGACCGCCTCGAATTTCTTAAAAATCCGGAGAGGCGATTAGACCCGGCGCAACGGGCCGCGTTTGATAAACTCATCAGTAGAAGATTGCGATGGGAGCCGGTCGCCTATATTACAGGGCGCAAGGCATTCTGGACCTTTACACTGGAGGTAAGCAACGATGTTTTGATCCCGCGTCCGGATACGGAAGTCATTGTCGAAGAGATGCTTCAAATTGCGAAAAAATCCGACGCCGCCCGGATTAAAATTTTAGAAATAGGCACGGGAAGCGGCGCGATAGCCATTGCCGTCGCCAGTGAAATACCTCACGCCTCCATAACGGCTACCGATATATCCTTCGCCGCGCTGAATGTTGCCCGCCGGAATGCTGAAAGTCTCGGGCTGCAAAATCAAATTGATTTTAGGCAGGGAGATTTATTTGAACCGGTGGAAGGTGTTTTTGATATCATAGCTTCCAATCCGCCCTATATAGGGGCACAGGAATATCAAGAACTGTCGGATGGCGTAAGATCATTTGAGCCGCGCGAAGCGCTGTTTGCCGGTGAAAGCGGCCTGGAATTTTACGAAAAATTGATATATCAGGCACAATGCCATTTAGAAAAAAATGGTTGGCTTTTGTTGGAAATTGGCGCTAGACAGGAAAAGGACGTTTGCCGGATCATGGAAGCTTCCGGCTTTTATGATCATATTGAAATGCGGCGTGATTACGCAGGCCTGCCGCGTGTCATCAGAGCAAGGAGAAAAGTAAGTGGATAAAATAGTTATTGAAGGCGGGAAACCGCTTTACGGGGATGTTCGGATCAGCGGGGCAAAAAATGCCGCTCTGCCGGTGATGGCATCGGCGCTCTTAACTGAGGGGACAAATACATTCCATAATATTCCCGATCTCGTTGATATTAAGACGATAAAAAAACTTTTGATAAATATGGGCGTGCAAATTGACGGCGATGAAACCTGTCGGATCAATGCCGATAAAATCACCCATTGCGATGCGCCCTATGATTTAGTCAAAACCATGCGTGCTTCCATCCTGGTCCTGGGGCCGCTTGTGGCCCGGATGGGCGTGGCCCGGGTTTCCCTTCCCGGCGGTTGCGCTATCGGCGCGCGGCCGGTTAATCTTCACCTCAAAGCGTTGGAAGATATGGGCGCTCATGTCGAACTCAACAGCGGATACATTGAAGCCAGGGCCAAAAAATTAAAAGGCGCGGATATTTATTTTGATCTGCAGACGGTCACCGGCACTGAAAATATCATGATGGCGGCGACTCTTGCCCACGGCACCACGGTTCTGAACAATGCCGCGCGTGAGCCCGAAGTGGTCAACCTGGCGGAAGTTTTAAAAGGTATGGGAGCTAAAATCAGCGGCGCGGGAACGGATGTCATCACGATTACCGGTGTCACATCTCTCAAACCTGCGGAAGCTTCAATTATTCCTGACCGGATCGAAGCAGGAACCTTCATGATCGCCGCCGGTATGACGCGCGGTGAAATAAATATCATCGGCTGCAATCCCCAACATCTGGAATCATTGATCAACAAATTGCGGGATACGGGCATGAAGATAACGCCGATAAAAAACGGCCTGAAAGTATCCGCCGGAAAAAAAATTACCAGTGTTGATGTCAAGACGCTTCCCTATCCGGGATTCCCGACGGATTTGCAGGCGCAGATCATGGCCTATATGGCCATCGGCGGCGGGTTGAGCGTAATTTCCGAAACGGTTTTTGAAAACCGTTTTATGCACGTCAGTGAATTGCTGCGTATGGGCGCCGATATTGTTATTCAGGGCGGCAATGCGATTGTCCGGGGTGTGCCCAAACTGCATGGCGCGCAAACAATGGCGACGGATTTACGGGCTTCAGCCTCCCTTGTTCTGGCGGCGCTGGTGGCCGAAGGCACAACGGAAATTTCCCGTGTCTATCATATTGATCGCGGTTATGAGACCATAGAAAAGAAATTTTCCGCCCTCGGAGCGGATATAAAAAGGGTGAAATAATATAATGAAAATCATTAAATCCAACGCTGCTGAGTTTAAAGATTTTTTCCGTGACTTGCGTCTTAGGGGCGGCGCCCATTCGCCCGGGCTTTTATCCTCCGTGGCTAAAATTGTAAGCGACGTTGCCGCCAAAGGTGATGAGGCGCTGTTTGCCTATACGTCCAAATTTGACGGCCATGCCTTAACCGCGGAAACCGTCGAAGTATCGTTAGCGGAAAAGAAAAAAGCGCTCGCACAGGTAAAACCGGAGGATCTCAAAGTCATAAAACTGGCGGCGCGGCGGATCGAAGATTATCACCGTCATCAGGTCGCGAAGGGCTATATGGTGAAAAAGGAAAGCGGCGTGGAATTGGGTCAGCGTATTTTACCCTTGCAGCGCGTCGGCATTTATGCTCCCGGAGGCAAGGCCACCTATCCTTCAACATTGCTGATGGCGGCAATTCCGGCGCGCATTGCCGGAGTAAAAGAAATTGTTTTAGTCAGTCCGGTCAGGGAAGGTCTTCTGAATCCTCTTATGGCGGCGGCGGCCGAGGTCAGCGGTGTGAAACGCATATTCAAAATTGGCGGGGCGCAGGCGATAGCGGCGCTGGCTTACGGAACGCAAACGATACCCCAGGTGGATAAAATAGTGGGACCGGGAAATGCTTATGTCGCCGCGGCGAAGAAATTGGTTTTCGGCCAAGTGGATATAGATATGATTGCTGGACCCAGTGAAGTCGTCGTCATTGCCGATAAAACGGCAAAGGCTTCTTTTGCGGCGGCAGATCTTTTGGCTCAACTTGAACACGATGAAATGGCGGCGGCCGTTCTTTTGACGACGTCTGAAAGTTTTGCCAACGAGGTATCGCGGGAAATTGATCAGCAAATAAAAACTTTATCCCGTAAAACAATCATAGAACAATCGCTTGCCAAATACGGCGCGATTATTATTACGGAAAGCATTGATGAAGCTCTGGATATCGCCAATCTCTTCGCGCCCGAACATTTAGAATTAATGGTAAAAAATCCCACGAAGATTTTAGGGAAGGTCAGAAATGCCGGGTCGGTTTTTCTGGGTTCATTTACACCGGAGGCCCTGGGTGATTATCTGGCCGGCACAAACCATATTTTACCCACGGCAGGCACAGCTCGTTTTTCATCTCCGCTGGGTGTTTATGATTTCTATAAACGCATGAGCGTTCTTTCCTTTTCGTTGTCCGCATTTAAAAAAGTGAGCAAACAGACGGCTCACTTTGCTCAAAGGGAAGGACTTGATGCTCATGCCAATTCGGTTCTTATCCGCGGCAAAAAATAATAAAAATATCATTGAATATTTTATCCGATGGTATGTGCCGGTTCTTTGCTTCCCCCTTTTTTAAAGGGGGAATTGAGGGGGATTTTTCAAGAGAGAAAATTCCTTAAAATCTCCCCTCGCCCCTCTTTAAGAAAGAGGGGGATCGCTTATTCAAGTTTTTTAGGATAAGCGTCTCATCTTCAAGAAGGGATCTCATTTAGGGAAAATCTTGTAAATGCAAAAAACAAAAAACAATAAATATCCTTCCGTAAAAAAAATCAGTGAAGAACAACGTGTCGGCATGGTGAAAGAAATATTTTCGACCATTACCGGCCGGTATGATTTTTTAAATCACTTTTTGAGTCTGCGGCGCGATGTTGCCTGGCGTCGTTTCGCGGTTAAAAAAATGGTTTATTTCAAAACCGGCCGATTTCTGGATATTGCCTGCGGCACGGGAGATTTATCAATCAGCGCCTGCCTTGAGCACTCCAATATATCGGTCACCTCCGCTGATTTTGTTTTACCGATGGTGCAGGCGGGAAAACAAAAGGCAAAGAAAAAAGGCCTATTAGGCAGGATAAATTTTATTCAGGGGAATGCCTTGAATCTTCCTTTTAGCGATAATGCTTTTGATGTTACCGCAATGGCTTTCGGAATCAGAAATATTCCCAAAAGGGCGGACGCGCTGCGGGAAATGCTGCGGGTTACGGCGCCGGGGGGGCAGATCATGATTCTGGAAATGACGTTTATTCAAAACCGTTTTTTCAAACTGGCCTATTATATTTATTTAAACTTTTTGCTCCCCTTGCTGGCGAAAATATTTTCCAGGAACGCAGCGGCTTATTATTATCTGGCCGACTCCATCATGAACTTTCCGTCGCCGGAACAATTTGCCGCCTTCATGCAGGAAACCGGTATCTCCGGGGTGAAGATATATCCCCGCACTTTCGGCATTGCCTGTCTGTATGTCGGGAAAAAGTTGGAAGAACGGATTTAGTTTAACACCACGAAGTTATCCCGGGACTCTCTCGCGGCTGGCCAATGAACGCTAAGCGCCCGATGGGAGTTTGGAGGCCATCATCTTCTTCCGGTCCAGCTTGCGCCCATCCACGATGAAAGTTCCATCGCCGACTGCGTGAACCGTTCGCTTCTCCTTTCGTGAATTATCAAAGTACGCCGCAACGCCTTCGAGCACGACGATATTGTGTTCCTTGACGATGTCGACAACTTTGCACTCGATATTCGCCAGACATTCTTTTATCAGGGGCGCTTTGACATGCTTTCCCTTCACAGGGGTCAGCATGAACTTTTCAAATTTGTCCGTATCGGCACCGGAACATGTTCCCACGCCAACGACTTTATCAAGCATGTCAACCGTGGGAATTGCAATAACACACTCCTTTGTTTTCCTAAGGGCAGCGAAGGAATAATTCCACTCTCCGGTAGTGATGGCAAATTGCGGGGTGAAGTCCACCACCATTGTCCATGAGATGGTCATGATGTTATTTTTCTTTCCATCATTTGTTGTGATAAGGACGACAGGCCCCGACTCTATCAACGTAAAAGCTTTACTGATATTCAACATACGCATGCAAGCACCTCCTTATATTCTCTTTCGCCTAACGAAAAAATCAGCCGGAGCGTAGTGATTGTCTGTGTTGATCTTGTTGGCTTTATTTTTTGGGAAAGTATTTTACCTTGTTTATATTTTTAAAATCTGAATCCTGCGTCCATATAATGGCCTTAAATTCTTGCGCTGTTGCAAGAATGATGCTGTCCGCCATTGGAAGTTGGTGTTCCAGACTCAGCCTTGAAGCTGCTATTGCCAACGGTGCACTCAACTCAACAACTCTGCCTTTTTGCATTGCAACAACCGCCTGTAATGCTTCATTCTCACTGGACTCTCGCACAATGACCTTGAAAACTTCGTATATCGTTACCGTTGGAACAATAAGCAAAGTCGAATCACTCAGCGGGGCCAGGAAATGCTTCGCGTTAGGCTCATCGGCAAAATATGCAAGCCAGCCGGAAGAATCTACAATATTCATATCCTGTCTTTCTCCCGTTTGAATTCGGTGTTGATGCCTTTGAGGAATCCACGAAGTTCTTTGATGTCGCGTTCCGGTATAAGTTCAATCCGACCGGCATATTCAACAATTTGCATTCTTTGGCCCGGATGAAGCTTCAATGTCTCCCTGACGGTTTTAGGTATAACGACTTGATATTTGGGTGACACAATTACTGATTGCATGATGATACCTCTATCGATATATTTTGTGCTACGATATCATGATCGATATGGTTTTGTCAATTATATTGATGCTCAACGGCGAAGTCACCCGGAGCGTAGCGACCGGCTTATTTATTTTGTTAGCTTTTTTCTTTGTCTCTTTCAGCAAATACTTCTTTGGCCGCAAACAATCCATTAAGCGCCGCAGGAAAACCGGCATAAACAGCCATTTGCATTATTACCTCCACAACTTCCTGCTCAGTGCATCCAACATTTAAAGCGCCGTGAATATGAACTTTTAATTGAGGGGTAGCATTTCCTAATGCGGTAAGAGCCGCAACCACAGCTATTTCTCTGGATTTCAGATCCAATCCTGGCCGAGAATAAATGTCACCGAAAGGAAACTCAATCAACAATCGCGCAAAATCCGGAGCAATATCCTTAAGGCTTTCTATGACACGCTCGCCAGCCTTTCCGTCAATTTCTTTGAGTTTATCCCATCCTCTTTGATAGCGATCTTTAGTTTCCATACTTTTCTCCTTTGCACGTTAACGAAAAACCACCCGGAGCGTAGCGATCGGGTGCAGCGCCTGGTTAAATGCATTTTTTACTAATGCTTATGGTAAGGTTAAAATACATACCACCACAAATTATTTGCATTCTTAATTGTAGTACTCATTATTTTCATTGTTAATAAATAATGTAAACAGAAGGACATTCCAAGCATAATAAGAACTAATAAAATGTTAAATGTATTTTTATGTTTATTTAGAACGAATATTGTAGCGTTCAAGATACACCCCACTAGTATGCCAAGTATAATTGCGGTTGAAGCATCTACTAAGATAAATCCTTTAACGGAAGCCCATAACGCAGACATAATCACATTTATTACAAATATAATTAATATCCATTGAATGATTTTTAATAGTATCGTTTTCATTTATTCACATTTGACGAAAAGCTGAGCCGGAGCAGCCCAGAGGGCTGCGATCGGGTGGATTGATCTTGTTATGTAACTTTGTGAAACAAGATTCCCAAATCTTATTTTGTTCTTCCATATTTTTCGGGATACATTAACCTTCTGTTCTTTTCCATGACCTTTCTTGCTTCGATGATACCAGTGATAATACCTGTTCCGTAATCACCCTTTTTAAAGTTTGGGATCATATATTTATATATAACCTTTTTTGCTTCTGAATCTGGTAAAAAATGTTCTGTTAGATAGCCAGTACAAATTGCAGTTTTTCTATCATTCTTGGTTATTAAAAAAATGATTCCATCCCACCCAATCTTCCAATGATTAAATAAATCTGTTCCGTAAAAGATTGGCTTTTCGTATTCTTTTTTAACATTTGGTATTGAATATATGGTGACTATCAAAATGTTAGCCAACTCATCTTTTTTTATCTCTTCGCATAGCACCTTTATTTTCTTCGTATCTTGAGCATTTATAAGTGACGCAAAATCATTAACGCTGGTCCCATTATTTTTGGGAAATACATCAAAATTATTTACTTGAGCGAATGCCTTATAAGAACATAGAAAAAGAAAAAGTAAGATAAAATATATTTTAGTTTTCATTATTCATCTCATGCATAACGAAAAAATCACCCGGAGCGTAGCGATCGGGTATATTGCCTGGTTCGGATGAATTATTTTACAATATACGAGCAAGGTCGTTGCAATCTCCAAGTTTTAAGATTATTTTCTCGCTCTTCTTTGTATTAGCGTCGCCAACCAATGCGAATCGATATTCCTTTTGGGGATTAAAACGAATGTTCTTTTGGAAAATGCCCTCAGCCCAATCATATTCTCGATGATTACCCTCGTCTTTGTCGTATGTTATAGGGCCGACCTGCAATAACAATTTTAAGCCAGTAGCAACATCGCGAATACGTCTAGCAAATCCAAGCGTATCAGTAATCTGAACCACAGCATTTCTGTCCTTCCACGTGTCCAATATCACTGCGGGGTCTGTCTCCATCGTACTACACCACACAAAGATCGGACATGCGTAACCGCCAGTACACCTGACTCCTTGGCGTATTGCGATGCTTGTGCCTTCCAAAGAATCGCCGCGCTGCTGATCCTCATCTTTTTTGAATGTCTCTAAATTAGTAAAATATATTTCGCCTGTATGCAGAAAATTCTCGGCCCACTCACGAGGATACGCCTTGCATATGCCTGGAAATATAAATTCAATCCCTTCATGATATAATGAACTCATCGTAGTGATCCTTATCCGGACAATTAATATACGTAATACTTTATATACCGGTTTGAAACAAAATCTGTTCTTTGGGGATGGTGTATTTCTACACGAATATTTATTTAAAATCAAAGAATTATTATTGAAGTATTACGTAATAAGTGTTTACTGTCTGGCACAATAAATTGCGGGAAAAGTAATGACAAAAAAATCCAATCCGGTCGAAATAGATTTCAATCCCGAATTCCAGGGCGCCCTGTCTCTCATCGAGAATACGGATAAGCATATCTTTATCACGGGGCGGGCCGGCACCGGTAAATCAACGCTGCTGAATTATTTTCATCACCATACGAAAAAGAACGTCGTGATTCTGGCGCCGACCGGTGTGGCCGCCGTGAATGTCGGCGGGCAGACGATTCATTCCTTTTTTCATTTCAAACCGGGGGTCACGCTTGCCGCCATCAAGAAAAAAAGGGCTTCCGGCAAAGAAAAAAAATCCATCTATAAAAAGCTGACCACCATCGTTATTGATGAAGTTTCCATGGTGCGCGCTGATCTGCTGGATTGCGTGGATAAGTTTTTGCGTCTGAACGGTCCCGATTCCAAACGCCCCTTCGGCGGCGTGCAGATGATCTTCATCGGCGATCTTTATCAATTGCCGCCTGTTGTCTCGGGCACGGAACGCGAAATTTTCAAATCTCTCTATAGCAGTCCTTATTTTTTCAGCGCCAAAGTCATGGAAGAACTGGATATGGAATTTGTCGAGTTGGAAAAAGTTTACCGGCAGAAGGATGACGAATTTGTCCGCCTGCTCAACGCTATCCGCAACAACTCCATCACGGATGACGACATCGCGCTGTTCAACAAACGCTGTAATCCGTCTTGTGACGTTTCGACCGATGAATTTTATATATCGCTCACCAGCACCAACGACATGGCCGACAGCATCAACGAGAAACGGCTGGCTGAACTGCCCGGTAAACTTTGGAAAGCGCAAGGCGTAATTGAAGGAGATTTCGGCAAGGAGTCGATGCCGACAGCCGAAGAGTTGAAGCTGAAAAAAGGCGCCCAGATCATGCTGTTGAATAACGATTCCTACGGGCGTTGGATAAACGGCACCATCGGCAAGGTGTTGGGATTCGAAAAAGATGAAGAAGGCGAAGTGCTGATTTGTGCCAAACTGGATAACGGCGAAACCGTGGAAATCAGTCCCTATACCTGGGAGATTTATCACTTCTTTTTAAAAGACGACGAGTTGGCGTCGGAAAGCGTCGGCTCTTTTACTCAGTACCCGGTGCGGCTGGCCTTTGCCGTGACCATCCACAAAAGTCAGGGCAAAACTTTTGAAAAGGCTGTGATTGATGTGGGGCGCGGCACTTTTGCCCACGGGCAAATGTATGTGGCGCTTTCCCGCTGTACAACGCTCGAAGGCATGGTGTTGAGACAGCCCTTGAAGAAGAGCCATGTTTTGATGGATTGGCAGGTTGTTAAATTTCTTACGCGCATTCAATATGATAAGGCGAATCTAAAATGCTCGCACGAGGATAAGATCGAATTGATTCATTCCGCCATCCGGGAAAAGAAAAATTTAGATATTCTGTATTTGAAAGCAAAAGATGAAAAATCGCGCCGGACCATCCGGCCGCTTTCTGTCGGAGCAATGGAATACAGCGGTCATCCGTTTGTCGGGCTTAGCGCCTATTGCCTCGAGCGCAATCAAAAACGGGTCTTTAACGTGGACCGGATTCTGGAAATCTCCATAGCGCCGGATGAGTCACGGGGATAGATATCCCCTCCACTTGATGCTGTTTCATGCTTGCAGCTTGAACCGAAATATTTTGGAGCAACCAACATCGGACTGTTGCCCAAATCATATTTATTTGAGCGGCCGTTAAAAGCGTTTTGACATATAAATCTTGGCGAAGTGAAAGATCAGCAATGACAACTGTTTGAGCCGAAGGCGAGTTTTGCCATTGCTTTTCACAAGCCTTAGATTTATTCAAAACACTTTCCGGCTAGCGAAAATGATATTTGGGCAATAGGCCGGATGCTCCAGCTTAACGCAGACTGAGACGTTCTTATCGCGTCAGTCTGCTTTGATGTAATTGTCAGGCGTGAAGAATCTTATTTATCTTCACTGCCAATGAACCTGTAAATTGCCGCCCCCAGAACACCGCCGACAATCGGCGCCAGCCAGAATAGCCACAGTTGCGCCAACGCCCAGCCGCCGGCAAACAGGGCAACACCTGTAGAGCGGGCCGGATTCACGGACGTGTTGGTTACCGGAATGCTGATCAGGTGAATCAGGGTAAGACAAAGGCCGATAGCGACAGGCGCCATGCCCTTTGGCGCTCGTTCGTCCGTCGCGCCGAGAATGACCAATATAAACATCATGGTCATGACTATTTCACAGATCAGAGCGGCCGGAAGTGAATAACCGCCTGGTGAATGCGCGCCGTAACCGTTGGATGCAAATCCGGCGGAGACATTAAATCCGGCCTGTCCACTGGCAATAAAATACAGAACGCCGCCCGCGACAATAGCGCCTAATACCTGTGCTACGATATAAGGCAATAGTTGATTGGCCGGGAAACGGCCTCCGGCCCATAAGCCGACGGAAACAGCAGGATTAAGGTGACAACCGGATATGTGTCCTATCGCATAGGCCATTGTCAGTACGGTCAAACCAAAAGCCAGCGCGACGCCGAGCAGGCCAATCCCCACATTCGGGAACGCGGCTGCCAGTACAGCACTGCCGCATCCACCCAGCACCAGCCAAAATGTTCCAACGAATTCCGCGGAATACTTTTTCATATTTGCCTCCTTATGAATATGATAGTTATTCCTGACGCCAGTTTACACCGGACCATTTTCAATCTGGTCCAGCACCTGTTTATGAAAATATTTATTAAGATTTTTTGCTATCAGCGTCGCTTGTGCGCCTTGTCTCAGCCAGTCTAACGATAACGTAAGCAATTAAGGCAATTACAAAGAAAACCAGCAGCAGCCAGGCGATACCCTGAAGCGTTTCGATTACTGTCCGGTAAAGTTCCAATATCCAGCGGTTGCCGGTAAGTTCCACCACGCGTTGTTTTTCGTCTCCGATCCAGGGCGTGATATATTTCTCCAACTGGTGGATGCGCACACCGGACGAAACACCGACGACAATAATGGCGAATTTAAGATATTTCAGCCAGGCGCCGCTTATTTCGTCCGCGATGATTCGTTTGAGAATATTGTCCAGCGGGGTGGAAAAGGACTTGATTACGATAAACGACACGATAAGAGAAACTAAAAAAGTTACACCAAGCAGTGCGATAAACATCTGTTCCTCCTTTTGAAAAGGATGTGGATAACAGCAGAATGATTAAACATTACATCAACATGGCAAACATGGTCAAGCTGTTTTTATCGCCTGAAAATGTCTTTTCCCGTCCGCTTGTCGTCACCCCAACAAGTAAAAATACCTTGACAAAACACTTCTGTTCAATAACATTAGCGCCCTTATGAGCGGGCGGCGGGCGTAATTCAGTGGTAGAATGTCAGCTTCCCAAGCTGGACGTCGCCGGTTCGAGCCCGGTCGCCCGCTCCATTTTCCGCTCATCAGGCGGCTATTTGCCGTAATCTTTTTGCTTGCTTTGTCCTTTGTGATGTGTTAGCAAATTATCAAACCATCGATAACGTTGTATTGATGAGTGGGCTCATGCCCACTTTTTTGTTTTCTGGACTAATATGGATAATGAGATAAAAGAAAAAATCAGGCAGCTGGCTGAGCCTGTCGTTGCTTCGGAAGGAATGGAATTGATTCATGTGGAATGCATAAAAATGCATTCACGCTGGATAATCCGGTTGTTTCTGGATAAGGAATGTGGAATCACGCTTGATGATTGTGCCAATATAAGCAACCAGTTAGGTGATATTTTTGATATTCGTGAGGTAATCAACAGCGCTTACACGCTGGAGGTCTCTTCGCCCGGTCTGGACAGGCCGATATCGCGCGATCAGGATTTTGTAAAATATAAGAATTCCAATGTAATCGTAAAAACAAACGAAAAAATTGATGGAATTAAGAATTTTCGCGGTATTCTCACAGATTTTATTGAAGAAGCCGGCCGAAAAATGGTTTTGATAGAAATAGCCGGAAAAATTTACCGGATTCCCAGGCAGGAGGTTGTGAAAGCTAATCTTGTCGATGACGGGGATGGCAAGTATTCAAAAGAGAATTAATGCCGGGAGGCTGAAATTCTGTAATATATCAGCTAAGAAAAGGGAGGACTTTATAAATGTTGTTGCCAGAACTTAAACGTCTGATCGAACAGATGGGTAAGGACAGAGGTATTAATAAAGAAATTATTGTCGAAGCCCTTGAAGCGGCAATGCTTACGGCTGCAAGTAAAAAATTCGGACAAAACGTAGAGATCGAAGCCCATTACAATGATGAGACCGGAGAAGTTGAAGTTTTTCAGTTCAAAACTGTTGTTGATAAAGTTCTGGATCATGAAACACAAATCTCCAAGGAAGAAGCGAGAAAAACTCTTGATGAAGGCGCGGAGCCCGGTGACTCTCTGGGCATGAAGATTGAAACAAGCGCATTCGGCCGGATTGCCGTGCAAATGGCCAAACAAATAATTATTCAAAGAGTTAAAGACGCGGAATGCGATAATATCTATGATGAGTACAAAGACCGCAAAGGCGAATTGGTAAACGGCTTTGCTCAAAGGTTTGAGGGCGGCAGCATTATCGTCAATCTCGGACGCGCGGAAGGCATCGTGCCCCCGACGGAACAAATTCATCGCGAAACTTATAAACGCGGCGAAAGAATCCGCGCCTATATTGTGGAAGTAAAAAAGAATACCAAAGGATTGCAGATCATCCTGTCCCGCACGCATCCTTCATTTTTAAAAGCGCTTTTTGAAGTGGAAGTTCCGGAAATTTCCGAAGGGCTTATCGATATTATCAATGTGGCCCGGGAGCCGGGCAAGCGGGGGAAAATTGCCGTCAGGTCCAAGGATAAGGATATTGATCCCGTGGGCGCCTGCGTGGGGATGAGAGGCTCGCGGGTTCAAAGTGTGGTGCAGGAATTGCGCGGCGAAAAGATAGACATTATTCCGTACAGCGATGATGCGGCCAAGTATGTGAGCAGCTCCCTGTCTCCGGCCAAGGTTAACCGGGTATTTGTTGATGATGAAAACCATACCATGACGGTAATCGTTCCCGATGATCAGCTTTCTCTGGCTATCGGCAAGAACGGACAAAATGTCCGGTTGGCGGTTAAGCTCACGGGATGGAATATTGATATGAAGAGCGAAACAATGGTTGCCGCTCAGGAAGAAGGACAACCAGGACAAAACGATCTGACGAAGATTACAGGAGTGGGTCCGGCTATGGCGGAGAAACTCTTCAGTAAAGGCATTAAAAGCCTTGCCATGATGGCCGCAACCGAGCCCGAAATGTTATCTGCAATTCCCGGAATAGGTGAGAAGACAGCCCAGCAATTGATTGAAACCGCTGGTAAAATTTTAAACGACGAAATCGCTGGAGATAAAAAGGATTCATAACCTGAAAACCAAGAAATTTAATATGGAGATATTTGCGCATGCCGAAAAAGCGAGTTTATGAATTAGCCAAAGAGCTGGGTCTGGAAAGTAAGGTCCTGATCGCTCGTTTGGAAAAAATTGGCATTCCGGTTAAGTCAGCTTCCGCATCTCTGGATGAAGATGAGGTGGAAAGAGCGAAAAAAGAAGTGACGGCCGGTGAACTTCGCGAAGTTGTGGAGCAAAGAATAAAAACAACGGTAATCAGGCGTAGAACTGTCGTTACCGCTGTGGAGATACCGGTTGAAGAAGCTCCTGCTCCTGTTGAAGAAATTCCGGCGAAGAAAGTGGAGCATCCGGGAAAAGATTTGGCGGAAGAAAAGCCCCAGAAAGTATCTCCAACACAACCTGCGGCAAAAGTTGATATCATCAAAAAAGAAAAGCCTTCTGAAGCTCCTGTTCCCGGGAAAGAGGAAGCGGTTCCTGAGCAGCCCAAAGAAAAAATACCGAAGATAGAGACAAAAGCTGAAATAAAAGCTGAGACGAAAACGGAAACAAAAGAGGAATCCGGTGCTGTACCTGCCGCAGAAGCAACTGTGGGGGAAAAAACAAAACAGCCTCCGCCCGCTTCCGTAAAACCGGCTATCATTGTTAAACATAGAATTACCAGGCCGGAAACTGAAAAAACGGCTCCTCACAAAGCGCCTCTGAAACCGGGCGAAAGAATATCCACTCCCCTGCCGGAAAAGCCGAAAAAGAAGGGCAAGCCCCAGGTTGAGGTATTTATAGAAGAAGAAAAGAAAATACCGCAGCGCAAGATTTTAGAGAAAAAAATCGAAAAGAGACTGAAAAAGCAGGAAGATCAGGAGATAATTTTTGCCAAGTGGCGGGATGGCAAAAAAGCTACTCCGGCCAAAATGAAGAAAACGGAAATTACCGTTCCCAAGGCGATTAAGAGGCGCATCAAAGTTGGAGAAACAATTACAGTAGGCGACTTCGCCAAAAGAATGGGTGTAAAGGCAAGTGAAATAATCAACAAATTGATGTCCATGGATGTTATGGCTACCATCAATCAAGCCATAGATTACGATACGGCCACCCTTGTTGCCGCAGAATTCAGTTTCCAGGTGGAACCGGCGGAAATGGAATTTGAAGAATCCGCATTGAAAACTCCGTCAACTCCTGAAAATCTCAAACCGCGGGCGCCGGTTGTAACTATTATGGGGCACGTTGATCATGGTAAAACCTCACTTTTAGATGTAATAAGGCAGTCCAATGTTATTGATGGCGAAGCTGGTGGAATTACCCAGGCCATCGGCGCTTATCATGTTCACATCAACGACCGGGACATAGTTTTTCTAGATACTCCCGGGCACGAAGCATTTACGGCGATGCGGGCGCGTGGAGCGCAGGTAACCGATATAGTTGTTTTGGTTGTGGCCGCCGACGACGGCGTGATGAATCAAACCGTAGAGGCCATCAATCACTCCAAGGTTGCCGGAGTGCCTATTATCGTGGCGATCAATAAAATTGATAAACCCGGCGCTGATCCCGAAAAAATCAAACAGTCTCTTACCGAACACGGTCTTTTATCCGAACAGTGGGGCGGTGAAACGATTTTCTGCGAGGTGTCCGCTAAAAAGAAACTCAATATTGAAGAATTGCTGGAAATGATTCTGCTGCAGGCGGATGTTATGGAGCTGAAAGCCAATCCTGATCTCCCTGCCCGCGGTATTATTATTGAGGCTAAGTTGGATCGCGGCCGTGGCCCTGTTGCGACGGTTTTAATTCAGGAAGGCACTCTGAAAGAAGGCGATTCCTTTGTTTCCAAAACTGAATTCGGCCGTGTACGGGCTATGATTAATGATCAGGGCAGGCGCATTAAAGAAGCCGGGCCTTCAATGCCGGTGGAGGTTATCGGTTTTTCCAGCGTGCCTCAAACCGGAGCGGAATTTTTCTGCGTGGAAGACGAAAAGAAAGCGCGCGGCATTGCCGATTACTGGACCAGAAAAGCGAGAGAAAAAGAGCTTTCTTCTTTCTCCAAAGTTACACTGGAACAGCTCTATCAGAGAATAAAAGAAGGTGTGAAGGAGTGTAATGTCATTATCAAAGCCGATGTACAGGGCTCGATAGAGGCGATTTCCGACGCTTTAAACAAGCTCTCCAACGATGACATAAAACTCAGGATTATTCATAGTTCCACCGGCGCCATCACCGAGACAGATGTTATGCTTGCTTCCGCTTCACAGGCAATTATTATCGGATTTAACGTAAGGCCTGACGCGCGGGTAGTAGATATTGCTCAGCAGGAAGGCGTGGAGATCAAGCTTTATGACATTATTTATAATGTTATTACAGATGTGCGGGCGGCCATGGAAGGACTTCTGGAGCCGGAATACAAGGAAGTTGTTCAGGGCCGCGCGGAAGTCCGCGAACTTTTCAAGGTGCCCAAAGTCGGGACCATTGCCGGTTGCTATGTAACCGACGGGAAGATCATGCGCAGTAACAATGTGAAACTGGTCCGCGACAGCGTGGTGGTTTTTGATGGAAAAATTCTATCACTCAAACGGTTTAAAGATGATGCCAGGGAAGTGGCGGCCGGTTTCGAATGCGGCATCAGCATTGACGGATTTAATGATATTCATTCGGGCGATGTCATAGAAGCTTATGTGGTAGAGGAAATGGAAAAGAAACTGGAACAGAATGTTGAAAA
This sequence comes from Deltaproteobacteria bacterium HGW-Deltaproteobacteria-13, assembly GCA_002840555.1. Classification (GTDB taxonomy): domain Bacteria; phylum Desulfobacterota; class Syntrophia; order Syntrophales; family Smithellaceae; genus Smithella. Next base: position 184,863 of record PHBJ01000015.1, on the reverse strand, counting down.
GTCTTAGCGTTCCCGGCTGATGATTTCTGATTCTCCATGATGGTTTGGATTCGGAGAAAAACTTTATGGTTATCGGGTATGGAATCATAAATTTACGAATCCCGGAAAGCGGCTCTTTAAAAGAAAAAAGAAGCGTTTTGAACAAAATTTTGAAACGCGCGCAAAACGAATTTAATGTAACGATTGCGGAAACAGGCGCTCTTGATCATTTGCTTCGGTTTATTGAAAATTTGCAGGTGGCGGAAATATTGGACAGCAAAACAGAGATTATGGTTGTTTCCAGTTTTCTGGAAGCGGCTGACTGGAAAACAAGTAAGTACGATGAACTTTAAAAGAGCGGACAGAGTCGCCGAATTGATCAGGGCGGATATGTTCGATATTATAATGAAAGAAGTGAAAGATCCGCGGTTGCATTCAGTGACGATCACATCGGTCAAAGTGACCGACGATCTGCGTAACGCCAAAATTTATTTTGTGGAAATGGGAAAAGATGAATGTTCCCCCGAAATAAAAGCCGGTTTGACTCAGGCTGCCGGTTTTATCCGCAGGGAACTGGGTAAACGCATACAGTTGCGCTGCGTGCCGGAACTTACTTTTGTTCATGATCAATCTTTTGCATACGGCAACCGCATTGAAAAATTATTGGCCCAGATAGCCGGGCAGGAAAATAAGAATGATCAGTAAAGTTATTAAAGCGATCAATGAAGGGCAAAACTTTTTAATCACCGCTCACGTAAGGCTCGATGGAGACGCTCTGGGTTCGGAACTGGCTCTTTATCTGATGTTAAAAGAATTGGGGAAGAAGGCGGTTATTTATAATCAGGATCGTACGCCCGAACGTTACCGGTTTTTGCCGGCGGCGCAGAATATAATTCATAATCTGAGTGATGTGGAGCAGTACGATACCGGCATGATTCTTGATTGCAGTGATTTGACAAGAGTCGGGGATGAAGCGGAAAATATCAAAAAGATTAAAAGACTCATTAATATTGATCACCATGTTTCCAATAACGGTTTTAGTGCTTTGAAAATACTGGATGCCAAGGCCAGCTCCACCGGCGAATTGCTGTTTCGTTTGATGCGGGAAATGCGCTTTAAAATGTCCAAAGATATCAGCACCAATTTGTACGCGGCGATCATAACGGATACCGGCAGTTTCCGTTACTCGAGTACGACGGAGGAAACATTTCTGGCGGCAGGGCACTTGGTGGAAAACGGCGCCAATCCGCAATGGATAGCGGAAAATGTTTATGAAAATGATTCTCCGGCAAGATTAAAATTGCTGGCTAAGGCGCTGGAAACATTGTCCCTGGATCTGGAAAGCAAGGTCGGGTCCATGGTGGTTACGCAAAAAGATTTACGGGATACAGGCGCGGCCTGGGAACACACGGAAGGGTTTGTTGATATTCCGCGCACGGTAAGCGGCATTGAGGTGTCCGTGCTTTACACGCAAAGAGGAGAGGATAATTTCAAACTGAGCCTGCGTTCCAAAGCCCAGGTTAATGTGGAGAAGGTGGCGAAAAAATTTGGCGGCGGAGGTCATATCCACGCCTCGTCCTGTTGGATGAAAGGTGATATTGATTCAATCAAATCGCAGATTATTCAGGCGGTAAGGGAACTTTAGTCGTTATGATGGATGGCGTTATCGTCATTGACAAGCCGGCGGGCAAAACGTCGCACGATGTTGTCAGTGAAGTGAAAAAAATTCTGGGAGTAAAAAAGGCGGGCCACACCGGGACGCTTGACCCTATGGTTACGGGAGTGCTCCCGATATGTTTGAATGAAGCGACAAAGTTAGCCAATCTTCTGATGGGCGAAAACAAAGAATACCTGGCGACCATGCTGCTTGGCGTGAAAACGGACACTTTGGATATGGAAGGTAAAATTATCAGCCAATCCGGTAATTTTGTCTCCACAGAAGAAATAAGAGCGGTCATGTCGCAAATGGTGGGAGAAATTAAACAGATTCCCCCCGCATATTCTGCGGTTAAATACTGCGGCAAGCCTTTATATAAATATGCGAGAAGCGGTGTCTTTCTGGATATGGAGCCGCGGGAGGTTACGATTTATAGTCTTGTGATTGAGGACATTTCTTTCCCCCGTGTCACTTTCCGGGTGGTTTGTTCCAAAGGCACTTATATCAGAACGCTTTGTTCCGATATCGGAGATGTGCTGGGAACGGGAGCGTGTTTGTACAGTCTTCGCCGTTTGAAGAGCGGGATTTTTTCAGAGGAGATGGCTGTTTGTTTGAGTGATTATGATTGCAGCAATAAAAAAGAAGAACTTGCAAAGAAGATATTACCGATGACGGAATTATTACCATTGCTTTGCTCAATTGAACTGGAAGATCGTTCCGCGGCGAAGTTGCGCAATGGTTGGCAGCCTTCAGTGGAAATGATGAAAGAGCATGATCTCCCCTTGCTTAAAGCCGGAGATATGGTAAAATTCATCAACAAAGGATATCTTCTGGCGGTTGCGGAAATGCTGGCGCCGGTGAATAAGTTTTCTGAATTCGATGGGAAGATGCAGGCAGCCAAAATTGTCAGGGTGTTTAACAATTAGTTAGTGAATGAGAAAAATTACAATAAAAATTTAATTAGGTTATAAGGAGGGAAAAGCGTGTTAACTTTGGAAAAGAGGAAAGCAGTCATTGCAGATTATCGGCTTAATGAAAAGGATACGGGGTCTCCCGAAGTCCAGATTGCTCTTTTGAGCGCCAGAATAGAGTATTTGACGGAGCATTTTAAAGAGCATAAAAAAGATCATCATTCACGCCGCGGCCTGCTCAAGCTGGTTGGTCAGAGAAGAAGGCTTCTCAATTACATTAAAGGTAATGATGTAGAAAGATACAGAAATGTTATTAAGCGTCTAGGCCTAAGAAAATAAAGAAATTATTCAAGGGCGGAAGGCATAAGGTAACTTGACCGTAATTGAGACGCAAAGCACGTCTCAAGGTTGTTGTTTTATGCGTTTCGCCCTTGGATTTCCTATGACAGCACCTAAAAAATAAAATGGAGGAAAGATTATGAGTACGATATTCAGTGCGGATTTTGCCGGGCGAAATATCACCCTGAAAGCGGATTATGTCGCCGCGCAGGCTGATGGGGCGATGCTGGTTTACTACGGTGATACAGTTGTTTTAGTTACGGCGGTTTCATTAAAAAGCATTCGTGAAGGAGTGGATTTTCTGCCTTTAACGGTGGATTATCAGGAAATGACTTTTGCCGCGGGGAAAATTCCCGGCGGATTTTTTAAACGCGAAGGCCGTCCCAACGAGCGGGAAATTTTAACGTCCCGTATCATTGACCGGTCAATACGACCCTTGTTCCCCAAGGGGTATTATTCGGAAACGCAGTTGATCGCCACGGTTCTTTCCGTGGATAAAGAAAACGATTCAGTTGTTGCGGCAATGCTGGGAGCTTCGGCCGCTTTGGAAATATCCAATATCCCCTTTAAGGGACCGATTGCCGGCGTACGCGTAGGCCGGATTGACGGCCAGTTTATTTGTAATCCGTCTTCGGAAAAAATCCAGGAATGTGAGATTAACATTTTCATGGTCGGGCGGAAAGTAATGCCCGGTAAAACAGGAAAGGCCTACGACGTTGAACTGGTCATGATGGAAGGCGATGCCAAAGAAGTCGCCGAAAATGTAATTGTCGATGCTATTCAATTCGGCCTGGAAGCAATTCGTCCTTTGATTGATCTCCAGGATAAAATGCGCGAGGCCATTGGCAAAGCCAAAAGGCCGGTTGCCGAGGTGGTTAAGGATGAAGAACTGACAGCCCGTGTCAGCGGTGAAGCATTAGCCGGTCTTAAAGAAGGATACAGCATGCCGCGCAAGCTGGAACGCTACAGTAAACTTGGTGAAGTGCGTGAAAGCGTGGGGACGATGGCGCACTTTGTAAAAAAGTTGCTGCAATTATCGAAGAACTGGAAAGCAAAATTATACGCGGCATGATTATCAATGAGAAAAAGCGTATTGACGGAAGAACATCAACGGAAATCCGGCCCATCAGCGCCGAAGTCGGTGTTTTACCCCGCACGCATGGTTCGGCTTTATTTAACCGCGGTGAGACGCAGGCCCTGGCCGTTGTTACTCTGGGGACTTCAGCGGATGAACAGCGGATCGATTTTATCGGCGGTGAAGAGATGAGATCTTTCATGCTTCATTACAATTTCCCGCCATACAGCGTGGGCGAAGCAAAAGGTCAGCGCAGTCCCGGTAGAAGAGAAATCGGCCATGGCGCGTTAGCACGCAAAGCTTTAGTGCCCGTGTTGCCGTCACCGGAAACATTTCCCTACACCATCAGGATTGTTTCCGAGATTCTTTCGTCCAACGGCTCATCGTCCATGGCCACCGTTTGCGGTGGAACCTTATCCATGATGGATGCCGGTGTGCCGATGAAAGACTTTGTTGCCGGAATTGCGATGGGACTTTTAAAAGAAGGGGATGATGTTGTCGTTCTGACCGATATCCTGGGCGATGAAGATCATGCCGGTGATATGGATTTCAAAGTCTGCGGCACGGAAAAAGGAATTACAGCCATGCAGATGGATATTAAAATTGACGGTCTGACGGAAGATATTTTGAGGAAAGCTCTCGATCAGGCTCGTGAGGGCCGCATTTTTATCATCGGCAAGCTGCGCGAAACCATCGCGGCGCCGCGGGCGGATATATCACTATACGCTCCGCGTATAACAACGGTAAAGGTAAAAGTAGACCAGGTGAGAAATGTTATCGGGTCGGGCGGCAAAAATATTCGTCAGATTATCAGTGAAACAGGCGTTACCATTGATGTCGAAGATGACGGTACCGTAACCATCGCCTCGAGCGATGCGGAAGCGGCGATACGCGCCGTGAATATGGTCAAATGGCTTACCGAGGAAGCTGAAGTAGGAAAAATCTATCGCGGCACAGTCAAGAAGATTGTCGATTTTGGCGCATTTGTCGAAATTTTGCCGGGAACGGAAGGCCTTCTTCATATATCGCAAATCGCCAAAGAAAGAATTAATAAAGTTACCGACGTTCTGCAGGAAGGCGATGAAGTTGTCGTGAAGGTTCTGGAAATGGACAAGTCGGGCAAGATCAGACTTAGCCGGAAAGAGGCTCTGGACGCGGAAGTTAAATAAATTTTTATTAGCGATAATGATTTAAAAAGAGCCGTTCCGTATTCATGGATTAAGTGAATGCAGAACGGCTCTCATCGTAAGAATATATATTCATATGTTATCCTCTCTGGGAAAATGGAAAAAATAAAAGTTTGTATCCAAAAAATGCAGGGCAATGAAGATATCCCGCTGCCTCAATATATGACTGATCAGGCTGCCGGAATGGATATATTTGCCGCAGTGGTTGAAGATGAGATTATATTACCGGGCCAAAGAAAAAAGGTTGCAACCGGCATCGCGATAGCCTTGCCTGAAGGCTATGAGGCGCAGATAAGACCGCGCAGCGGACTGGCCCTGAAAAATGGAATAACGCTGCTCAATTCGCCGGGCACAATCGATGCCGATTATCGCGGAGAAATCGGTTTAATTGTTATTAACCATGGCGAGGAGCCCTTTATTGTTAAGAGAGGCATGCGTTTGGCGCAAATGGTAATACAGAAAGTTTTTCGGGCGGATTGGATAGAAACGTCAGAGTTGAACAACACTTCCAGGGGGAGCGGCGGATTCGGCCACACCTGATGCCGCTTCTTAGCTTTTGCAATTGGCATCAAACAATGATATGAAAAACACATAAAATTATATCGCTCTCCGAAATTAAAATATGAAAAAATTAAAAGTTAAAAAAACATTTAAAGAAATCAACGATAAGATAAAAGAAGGACGGGCCGTAGTTGTCACAGCAGAAGAGATGATTGATGTTGTGGAAAGGCATGGCGCTGTGGAAGCCGCTCGTAAAATAGATGTTGTTACTACCGGAACTTTCGGCGCGATGTGTTCTTCGGGAGCCTTTCTTAATTTTGGTCATACTTCGCCCAAAATCCGGGCGTCGAAAGTCTGGTTAAATGATGTGCCGGCTTACGGCGGCATTGCCGCCGTGGATTGTTACATCGGCGCGACGGAAGTAGTCGAAAACGATCCGCTCAACAGTGTTTATCCGGGAGAATTTAACTATGGCGGCGGTCATGTCATCGAAGATTTAGTCGCCGGCAATGTTGTCAGACTGCGCGCCGAGGGTTATGGGACGGACTGTTATCCAGCGCGCAAATATGAAAGAAACATCACCATAAAAGATTTAAAAAACGCGATGCTGTTTAATCCGCGCAATGCTTATCAGAATTATAATTGTGCCGTTAATTTGTCTGATCGGACAATCTATACCTACATGGGAATGCTTCGTCCGCAAATGGCTAACGCGGCATACGCGACGTCCGGACAATTGAGTCCTTTGTTTAATGATCCTTATTACCGGACAATAGGGATCGGCACACGTATATTTTTAGGCGGAGCGCAGGGTTTTGTCGCCTGGCCGGGCACTCAACATAATCCTGATGTGCCCCGTGGAGCAAACGGGGTTCCCAAGCAGGGAGCCGGTACGATTGCCGTTGTGGGGAATCTAAAAGAAATGACGCCCGAATGGCTCACGGGAGCAAGCATTTTGGGTTATGGTGTTTCTCTGTTCGTCGGTATAGGCATTCCCATTCCTGTTTTGGATGAAGAGATGTCGCTTTTTACAGCGGTCAAAGATGAAAATATTTATACCCAGATTTACGATTACAGTATGGATTATCCCAAAGGCAGTCCCAAACCTCTGGCAGAGGTCAGTTATAAAGATTTACGCAGCGGAACAATTACGGTTGATGGGAAAAAAGTTATCACGGCGCCTCTCTCCAGTTATTATAAGGCCAGGCAAATTGCCAATACACTAAAAGAATGGATTGAAGGCGGCCGGTTTATACTCGGAGAGCCGCAGCAAATTTTACCTTCCGTGTGAGTAAGTTTTTCATTAAGTGCTTTTGAGCAATTATTGCCGGTGATTTGCTAAAATCACTTTTTATTTTGTCTTCTATTCTCTTTTTTCTTCCAATTGATGCAAGTCTCATTTTTATTGAAATTATTATTAAATTTTTTTAATATTAATTAATATTAAGCAATATTAATGAAGTTTAAACAATATACTCTTGACTTTTTCAAAAAATTAGTGTTTTATAGCCATCATGTGAGGTATCGCTTTAGTTTATGTTAGATAATACCAAGAAAAATCACGTAAAAAAATTTCGGGAAACGATTCCTTTAAGCATATCTGAATTGGCGAGGAAGGCGGGATTAACTCCGCAAACACTTTCCAAAATGGAGAAAGGCTTGTCCACAAGAAAAAATTCAGAATTGAAAGTGGCTAAAGCATTACAGAAACCGTACGAAGAAGTATTCCCTTGAAAAGGCAGCGGAATTATTTTTAAACGATTCAATATTTTAAACATTAAGGGATTGACTCTAAATGAAGATAGGCAGATATTTGGTTTTTTTTCTGCTGTTAATGGCTCTGTTAATAACTTTTGGCAACAGAGGGGTTGTTGACAATTACTTAATGAGTAAACGGCTGGCTCGGTTAAAATCGCAGACCGCGGAGATAACAACGGAAAACAACGAATTGAAAAAGAAAATAATTTTATTGCGCAGTGACATAAACTATATTGAGATGATAGCCCGGAACGAGTTAGGCATGGTTAAAAAAGGAGATATTGTTTATCGATGGGCAAAATGATGAAAAAATTATTTTTAGTCAGCAATAATATGATGGTGCTTTAATGCTAAATTTTAAAGAAATGTTTTCGGGGAAAAAGAAACTTGTTGGTTTGGATATCGGTTCAAGTTCTTTAAAGTTAGCTGAAATAATAAGCAGTTCTAAAGGACATTATCTTCAGCGTTTCTCGGAGATTCCTCTGCCCAAAGGCATCATTGTTGACGGTGTTTTAGCGGATCCCAGCGCCTTATCTTTAAAAATCAAAGAAATTTTCCGGCGTTCCGGTTGGGGCAAAAAAGGAATCGTGACTTCTATTGCGGGCAATTCAGTTATTATAAAAAAAGTAACCTTGCAGCAAATGAATGAAACGGAATTTCGCGAATTAATCCATGATGAAGCCGGTAAGTATTTGCCCTTTGATAATATGGATGATGTTAATTATGATTTTCAGATTTTGGGTGAGAACAGCTATAATCCCAATCAGATGGATATTATTATTGTAGCGGCCAAGAAAGAAGTTGTTAATAGTTATCTTGAAGCGGTTTCCGCGGCCGGTCAGAATGTCGTGATTATGGATGTGGCTCCTTTTGTTCTGGAAACTTTGTATGAAGCGAATTATGAATTTGATAATGAAGAAATTGTCGTCATTATAAACATCGGTGCGAGCACCACCGGCATCAATGTCATTAAAGGCGGCATGTCGATTTTTACAAGAGATTTTGCCCTGGGCGGCAATTCAATCACTGAAAGCTTACAGGAGAAATATAAGACAACTTTTGACGAAGCAGAAAAAAACAAAATAGAAGGAATCCCTAATGGCAGTGAAGGGGATAACATGGATTTAAGAAACAGCATTCTGGAATTTGCCCAGCCGATTTGCCTGGAAATTGAGCGATCCATTGATTATTTCCGTTCAACTTTCGGCGGCGAGGATATTAAGCAGATATTGCTTGCCGGTGGTTCGGCTAAAGTCTACAATTTGGCAAAACATTTATCGGAAACGCTCAATGTGAAAACTGAATTGATCAATCCGTTTTTGAAAATCGGTTATAACAAGAGAAGCATTGATGTAAAAAATTTAGAAAGCATTAAACCGGTTGCCGCGACGGCTATAGGTTTGGGCTTAAGGAAAATAGGCGACAAATGATTAAAATTAATCTTTTACCCTATCGCGAAAAAGAAAAAAAAGAAAATTTTGCTCAGCAAATATTTATTATTGCGGGTTCATTTATTGTGTTTGTTCTTGTTCTTGCCTGGCTGCAAATTTGGATAACTTCTTCAATCAGTAAACTGGAAAATCAGATAAAAGAAGCGGAAACTTCACTGGCTGCTTTAGATAAAAAAATAGGTAACCTCGATAAATATAAAAGTCAAAAACAAGAATTGGAACAGAAATTAGGGGTGATTACAACCTTGGAAGAAAACCGTCTGGCTCCGGTAAAAACTTTAGACAATCTGGCCATGCTTGTTCCCGTAAAAGATATCTGGCTTGTCAAGATAAACCAGAAAGGAAGCAGTCTTAATATTGAAGGGATGGGCAGAGATAATATAGTTGTGGCCGATTTTATGAAGCGTATTGAAGGTTTTGATCCGATAAAATCAGTCGATCTGATATCTTCAAAAAAGACGGAGTTCTCCGGTATTACTTTACAGCAGTTTAATTTTTCCTGTGTTCTGAAAAAAGGATTCTAATATATGGCCATAGATTTAAACACCATTAAAAAGATGCCTGCTAAAGTCAAGGTGCTGGTTGTCTTTCTGGCTTTTTTCCTGATTGGTTATATGTATTGGTTTTACTTTTTGTCTGCGGGGATGGAAAAGAAAAGCGCTCTTAGCGTAAAACTTACAGAGATGCAGGGGAAAATTAAAGAAAAAACAAAAATTGCCGATCAAATTAACAAATACATGGCAGACGTTGCTGCTTTGCAGGAAAGTTATAAAATAGCTTTACAAAAACTTCCCGACCAGCGGGAAATCCCCAATCTTTTTCATTCCGTGGCTTTGGCGGGCAAAGATGCCGGGGTTGATTTTTTATTGTTTGAACCCAAACCTTCCGTTCCTAAAACGATGGAAAAACAGTCCACGGGAGAAACAAAGGCAACGGCATTATTAAAACCTTCTGAGCAACGTGACCAGAAAGCGGCCCCTGTCGCGAAGGCGGCTAATAAGGCTGCTGACGGCAAGAAAGCTCCACCCGAACCGGTTCCGGAGCCTTTTTACGAAGAAATACCGGTGGGAGTATCGGTCGTTGGCTCTTACCAGAACATTCTTTACTTCTTTGACAAGGTGGCTAAACTATCCCGAATTGTCAACGTTTCTGATATTTCCATAGGAGAGAGGAAGGATGTAAAAGGAAGGGGACAAGTTATTACAGCCTCTTGCACGATCAAGACGTACATGTTTATAGATAAAAAAGATAAAGTAAATGAAAAAGTAAGTGAAAAAACAAAATGAAAAAAATTAAATTCGTTTTTTTGAACACCATTATAATTATTTTTATTGCGGCAGGTCTTGCTTTTGCTGCTGAAGTAAAAAATACTTCGACCGCAATTGTTCCTGCTTCTGCAAAAGCAGTTCCTGCTATTAAGCCGGCGCCTGCCGTTAAACCGGCTCCAGTTCCACCTCCGGCTTCACCTGCGCCATCCTCAAAAGTGGCGCCTGCTGTGAAACCGGCTCCAATTCAAAATCCAACCCAACCGGCGGCCGCTCCAGTTCCGGCTCCGGCTCCGGTGGATAATTATAGCTATAACCCGTCAGGGAAGCCTGATCCTTTCAAGCCTTATATTGTCGTTGTAGATACGGCTGCTTTGAAAAAACAAATTGTAAAAAAAGCAGCGACGTCCATCTTCCCCCTGCAGAGAGCCGAAACTGAAAAATACAGAGTGGTGGGAATTGCCGGCGATAAGGATCATCGAGTTGCCATTGCTGAAGATGCCGCAAAAAAGTTTTATCCTTTATTAAATGGAACAAGAATCGGGTTAAATAATGGTAAGGTGGTTGAGATTATGGCTGATCGCGTCATCGTGGAAGAATATGAAAATAACAAAGCAAAAAGGATAATTTTAAAACTGCGCAAAAATTAGAATGAGGTAAAATCATGAAAAAATATTTATCCAGAATATTTATGGTCTTTGTAATTATTGCATGGATTTTTACATATGTTTCGGGAGATTCTTTTGCTGTCTGGGCGGCGGATAACACGAAAGCTCCGGAAAATAAGACAGGGGCCGTTACTGCCAATACCGGTAATCTGGAAAATGTTTTATTGGCAAAGTTACCCGGTAAAGAAAGGGTTAATCTTGTTGTTTCCAAGCAACCGTTAGTTGATGTCAAGAGTAAAGTTAACGGCAGTTATTTGATTAAGCTGGAAGATATGCTGGTGCCGGAAAATCTTCGCCGTCCTCTGGGAGAGGGTGAGTTAAATAATATTGTTAGTGTCATTCCATCGCAGCAATTCATAAACGGCAAGCAATGGGTTTATTTGAATATCGTTGTTAATAAGGTTGTCCCTTATTCAATAAGGCAAGAAGGGGCCAATGTGTTTATTGATTTTAATGTTTCCGGTTTGGGTGAAAAGAAAGCCGTTGATGCTTCGAAAACGGCTGCAACGAAAAAAGTGGTCACCAGGGTCAGCGCGGAAGACGGAAGGCATGAAGCAGGAGATGTATCAGCTAAGAGAGAAGCAGTCAAAAAAGATACCGATCGAATAATTTCTCTTGATTTTCAGGACGCGGATATAAAGAGCGTTTTGCGCCTGATGGCTGAATACGGCAATATCAGCATCGTTTGGAGTGATGAGGTAAAAGGCAATATAACTTTATCGATGAAAAATGTTCCCTGGACAAGAGCTTTGGACACGATACTCGACATCAATAGTTTGTCTAAAAAGCAAGAAGGCAATGTTATTATCGTAACTACTTTAGAGAGAAAGAAAAAAGACGAGGCTGACAGAGTTAAAGCCACCGATGATCAGAATAAAGCGGACGATGAGCGGAAAGCCAGACAACAAAAGTTAATGGCTGAAAAAGGTTTATTAAAGCAGGTATTAATTGAAGCAAAGATTGTAGAGGCAAGCGAAGACTTTGTCAGACAAATCGGAGTACAGTGGGGTTTTGGAAATCAGCAGAAGGTCAGCGGTGGTACTTATGGTTTAGGCATTACGGGTGGCAGCAATTCGGTTTCAACAAATCCACATACACAAGCTTATCCTTCTGAAATTGGCATTACCGACAGTGCGGGGAAAGCCTTAAGTATGGCTGCGGTAAATTTCCCCGCGGTTATCGCATCACCGGCCATTGGTCTGGTCTTTGGCGGCGCAACCGGTTTTCTCGAAACCCAACTGGCCGCTTTGGAGACGAATGGTACCGGGAAATTAATTTCTTCGCCCAAAGTCGTAACGATGGAGGGCATCAAAGCTGTTATTAAGCAGGGCGCTGAAGTCCCGTATACAACTCCGGCATCAGGCACATCGCCGGCAACTGTTTCTTTTAAAGAAGCCTTGTTGAAATTGGAAGTAACGCCGAAAATAACCGATGAAGGAAAAATTTCCATGGAAATCAGCGCAAGTAATGATAGTCCCGATTATCAAAATGAAGTGCAAGGCAATCCTCCCATCAAGAAAAGCGAAGTTTCATCAAAGGTTGTTATTAGCGATGGAGACACGGTCGTTATTGGCGGAGTTATGTCTACACAGGAAGATAAAAGTGAAAGCGGCTGGCCCTTTCTTCAGAAGATTCCAGTCCTGGGATGGTTATTTAAGACACAGAACTTAGATACTCACAAGAAACAGTTATTGATTTTTGTGACACCGAAAATACTAAAAAGCTCTAATTTTACTGAAAGTTCGGAAAAAACAATAAATCCATAATTTTATCTGTGCACGCAAACTTTTATCAGTGACCGGTTTTTTTCAGTTGAAGAATGGTTTTGAATAAATGAAACTTATTACAAGCAAAGCGGCTTTTCTATTTATCTTTTTGTTAATATTTATTTGTTCCTCCTGTACCTATACTCCGTGGCACAGAAAGCAATCAGAACTTTTTCTGAATAAAGGCATTTCTTACATAGAAATGGGACAATATAACAATGCTTTAAAGGATTTGCTGGAAGCTGAAAAGTACTATCCCGATAATCCTAAAGTTCATTATTATTTAGGGATGTCTTATCATGGTAAGGGCATGAAAGATAAAGCCATCGATGAATTTAAAGCGGCGATATCTTTGAATAAAGATTATTCCGAAGCGCATAATTATTTAGGAACATTGTATTCAGATCGGGAGCTCTGGGATCAGGCGATTGAGGAATTTGACAAGGCTCTCAGTAATCCCATATATGATACGCCGTCACTTGCTCTTTATAATTCGGCATGGGCTTATTATTCTAAGAAGGAATATAAAACAGCGCTGATCAAATATCAGGAAGCGCTCAATAGTGATCCCCAAACCAGGTTAAGGCCGCAAATCGAGAAAAACGTGGGCCTGATTTACTCTGATCAGGACAACAACATGGAAGCCATACGGCATTTTAAGAAATCCGTTGAATTGGATTCATCACTTTTTGACGCATATTTTTTGCTGGGCCAGAGTTATTTAAAAATTAAAGATAATGTAAACGCAAAGAAAGCATTTCAAGCGGTTATTAAATTATCACCGGACTCTTCTTTCGGCCAAAGGGCCAGGAATGATCTGCAATCCATAAAATAATCTGTCAGTATTATTTAATTCTTTCCATCCTTGACACGCTATACCGGCTGTGTTACTTAGCGCAAAATCAACTCCTTTTGATTGAACGGGTTAGCCTTAAAATATGAAAAATAATACTTTTGAGGGAGACCGTAACGACTTTCTTTGCGAAGCGGAAGAGCTTTTACGGCAAAATAATATGCTCAAAGCATTCCATCTTGCCGAGGACAGGCTGCATGCTTTCTGTGCGGATCCCGATGCCTATACCGTAAGGTGTAGAGCTCTGATTGGCATGGGAAGGCTTGAAGATGTGCGTGAAACCTTGAAGGAAGTGGAGGAAATTATTTCGGAGTTGACACATGTTTATGAACGCGTCGGAGATGCTTATCGTGAAAAAGGTTTTCATCAGGATGCGGCGGCCTGTTACGAAAAAGTTATTTCCCTGCATCCCGGCGCCGAAAAAGCCAGAGAAGTTATCGGGAAAATGTTTCTACTGGAACAGGAGGACAATCCTGTAACCGCGGCCCCGCCGGATATTATTCACAATGAAAATATCCCCGAACAGGAATTCTTTACAATTACATTAGCCCAGCTTTATATTGAACAGGGACATTTGCCGGACGCGGAAATAATTCTTGAAGAAATAGTAAAAAAAGAACCCCAAAATGTTCAGGCTTTGGCCATGCTCGATGGGCTTAGGGCTTCAATGGTTTCACCGCCGCCGGCAAACGGGAAAGTTCTCAAAACCGATGATCTGATCAGAACGCTTTCTTCCTGGCTGAAAAATATCGAAAGGTTGAAAATAAATGCAGCGCAAAAATAACAATATATCTGTCAGGAGATCCCGCCTGCAAAAAATATTTTCCGCCTGTAAAATTGACGGTTTGATTTTTTTTAACATGAGTAACCTCCGTTACCTTACCGGTTTTACCGGCAGCGACGGCGTTCTTTTCATGAGACCCGGCCAGACAAATTTGCTTGTTGACGGCCGCTACACCTCTCAGGCAGGCCTGGAGACAACCGATGTTCAGATCATAGAATATAAGGATAAGATTGAAGAGATCGTCGGGGCGATAAAAAAATTTAAATTAAAGCGTATTGGTTTGGAAGCGGATTCCATCACGCTGGAGATGTATAGTAAATTAACGAGCCGGGTTCCCCGGGAGATGTTTGTTGATTTAACTGACGAACTCAGATTAATCAGGGCGTGCAAGGATGAAGGCGAAATCAAGCTTATGAAAAAGGCCGCGGAGATTTCTTCTTCCGCCATGGCGTCGCTTATCAATCAAATCGAACCCGGCAGCACGGAAAAAGCATTGGCCTGGCGATTGGAGATTAACGCGAGGGAATACGGCGCCGATGGACTTGCTTTTGAAACGATTGTCGCCGCAGGAGAAAATTCATGCCTTCCCCATGCCCGGCCTACTGAGAGAAAAATAAAAAAGGGAGATTTTATCGTCATTGATTTTGGTGTAAAGTACCAGGGCTATTGTTCGGATGAAACCTGTACGATTGCTTTTGGGAAATTGACAGACAGGCAAAAAAATGCTTATCAAATAGTTCAAGATGCTCATGACCGGGCCATAGCCGGGATTAAAGCCGGGATGTCCGCCGCCGATATTGACCGGTGTGCCAGGAGCGTTTTTGGGAGAAAATATGGCCGGTATTTTGTGCATGGCACGGGACACGGCGTGGGTTTGGAGGTTCATGAGGCTCCGCGTCTGTCCTCGCTTTCCCATGATATTTTGAAACCCTGGATGGTGGTTACCGTCGAGCCCGGATTATACATTCCGGGGCTTTGGGGCATAAGAATAGAAGATACGGTAGTGGTTAAAAATAATAGTTGCGAAAAGCTTACAAAAATGAATAAAGAACTGACCATTATAGAATGAAAGAAGAGGTTATTCTATTATGAAAGTATTTCCGGAAGATATAATTTATAGTTGCGAGCATATATGGTTACGGGTTGACGGATATATGGCCACAATAGGCATTACGGATTATGCTCAGGAAAGATTGGGTGATATTCTTTCCGTCGAGTTTATCGAAACCGATACTTATGTGGAACGGGATGAAACATTCGGCTCCCTCGAATCCGTCAAAGAAGTGGTGGATTTGATTTCACCTGTCAGCGGCACAGTTGTTGTCATCAACGAAGATATCATAGAAGACGTCAGCATCATCAATAGAGATCCTTATGATACCGGCTGGCTGGTTGTCATTGAAATGGATAATCTGGAACAGCTCGAAGATCTTCTTGCCGCGTCCAATTATCATGATTTTGTCACGCAGGAAGAAAGCGACTGAGCCGTTTTATGGCCTGGAGATTACTGGATTTTCAATATTGTAATATTTTTGAAAACATGGCCGTCGATGAGGCGATTTTTCACGAGACCATAAAAAGCAAAAAACATCCTACGATCAGGTTTTACGTCTCAAATCCGGCGGCAGTTTCCATCGGTTATTTTCAGGACGCCAAGAAGGAAATAAATATTGAAAAATGCCGCAGGGAAGGGATTGATATCGCCAGAAGGATAACAGGCGGGCGGGCGGTTCTCCACTGTAACGAAATTACTTATTGTGTCGCGGCGGGTGAGCAGGAAAAAATATTTCCTGCTGATATTTCAGGAACATATAGTGTGATCAGCAAATGTATTGCCCGGGGCTTAAGCGAATTGGGAATAAAGGCTGATCTGGCTGAAGGAATCCGCGTTCAAACCAAAGAAGAGATGAATTCCTGCTGCTTCGCGGTTCCGTCGAAAAATGAGCTTTTGGTCGGCGGGCGCAAAATTTGCGGCAGTGCTCAAGTGAGGAGACGGGGAGGATTTTTACAACACGGATTATTGCTTTTAACTTTTAATCCGGAAAAGACGGCCGGTTCCCTGCTGCCGGGACGCACACCGGAACAGGTGGATGACCTCAGGAAATCAATTACGGCGATAAACGAGCAGCTCCCCTCTGCGGTTGATGAGCAGGAAATTTGCTCAAAATTGAAAAAGGGTTTTATGGAAGAACTGGGCATCGAACTGGTTTCCGGAACTTTAACGCCCGCGGAAGAAACCCTGAAGAAAGAGTTGATGAAAAAATACACGGACGTGAATTGGAATATAGAACGGAAAAAATATTTTAAGACAGGTTAAATATTAAAATGGTTATTCGTGATTTGGTGGCAAAAAGCATTTTTGAGCAAAGCGGCTACATCGCGCCCGAGCCAAATGGCGCGATAAAAATGGATGCAAACGAGAATCCCTACAGCATTCAGGAACCTTTACGAAAAAAACTGCTGGAAGAAATAGGCCGGGTTGATTTGAACCGTTATCCCGTGGCTGGCATTCCTCAATTACGGGAGAGATTTGCCAAATATTACGGTGTCAATAAAAACATGATCATGCTGGGTAACGGTTCCGATGAACTGATTCAAACCCTTTGCCTGACCCTTAAGGGCAAAATAAATGGTGTGCTGATTCCCGTTCCCACCTTCTCCATGTATAAAATTATCGCGGTGAATACCGGCAATAAGGTTGTCGAGGTTCCGTTGGATAAAAATTTTGATCTCGATGTTGATGCGATGACCGGCAGGATAAAAGATAAATTTCCCGCGATTATTTTTTTAAGTTCTCCCAACAGTCCAACGGGCAATCTTTTCAGCCGGAAAAAAATAGAAGCCATCATCAATAAAGCTCCCGGAATCGTCGTTCTGGATGAAGCTTATGCGAGTTTTTCCGGCCGAAGTCTGCTTTCCTTATTAAAAAGATACGATAATTTAATTTTTTTAAACACGCTGTCCAAATTGGGGATGGCTTCCATTCGCCTGGGGTTCTTAATCGGCAATAAAGACGTAGTCGCCCAATTGGACAAGGTTAGATTGCCTTATAATATCAATTCGTTGTCACAAATAGCCGCCAATTTCTTTCTGGATCATGAAGACGAATTCTCTAAACAAATCATAGAGATAGCAAATAGGCGCGATGAACTTTACAGGGGGTTAAAGGAAATAAAATGGATCAAGGCATACCCCTCCCGGGCGAATTTCATTTTTTTTAGTTGCGCTTTTGATTCCAATCGCATATACAACAAACTTGTTGCGGAAGGTATTGTTGTAAAAAATTTGAATAGTCCGCCGCTGATGCCTAATTGCATGAGGGTCACCGTTGGAAATAAAAAAGAAAACGAAACCTTCCTGAAGGCATTAAAAAGCGTTACTCCAAAGTAAGGAGCGTGATTTAAAATTAATTGAACATCGCGGGGTAGTTTACGGCAGAAAAGTTATTTTGCTTTGCCGTACTGCCCTGTTTTTGTTTTTAAAATTTTCCAGAATAAAACGAACAGTTATATTAATAAAAAGAAAAGAAGGAGGAATTAACTTGGAAGTAAAGGTATTTGACAATGATGTGGAAAAAGCTCTGAAAATCCTGAAGAACAAGCTTTCGAAAAGCGGTTTATTTAAGGAATTGAAGGTCCGCCGCGCTTATGAAAAACCTTCAGTGAAGCAGAAAAGAAAGACAATTGAAGCGCAGCGCCGTCTGGCGAAAGTTCAAAGACGCCGCAAGTTTTAATTGAACCGTCTGTCTGTCGCCGTAATTTTTTATAGCCGCTTAAGGGGGGAGAGTATCGCCTTATGGATGAAAAGCAATACGTAGTTGATGCACTATCCATTAACGAATCGTGGCGCGTGTTTCGTATTATGGCTGAATTTGTCGAGGGCATTGAAACTCTCTCTCAAGTCCAGAATGCGGTCACTATTTTCGGTTCCGCCAGAGTTAAACCCGATGACATTTATTATCAGAAAACAGAAAATCTGGCCCGGCTTCTGGTTAAAGACGGATTTAATGTGATTACCGGCGGCGGCCCGGGAATTATGGAGGCGGCCAATAAAGGCGCCAGTGAAGCCGGCGGAAAATCAGTAGGACTGAACATTCGCCTGCCTTTTGAACAAAAGCCTAATCCCTACGCGAATATTCATATTGATTACAAATACTTCTTTGTCCGTAAGGTAATGTTTGTCAAATATGCCGTTGCGTATGTCATATTGCCGGGCGGTTTTGGCACGATGGATGAACTTTTTGAAGCGCTTACTTTAATTCAGACCAGAAAAATCAAGTCTTTCCCCTTGATTCTGATGGGGCGCGAATACTGGAGCGGCTTGATAGACTGGTTGAAAAATACCATGATGCAGGAAGGAAAAATTAATCCTTCCGATTTGGAATTGATTCAAATCGTTGATGAGCCGGAAGAAGTTGTCAAGCTCATTAAAAAATACGTTATCGTTTAATCCTCCAAAAGTAGTTTTTTTATAAGCCATGGAAAAAACCTTCGCCAATTTAAAAAAAGGTATTATTGCGCCTTGCTACCTTCTTTACGGGGAAGAAGAATATCTCGTCAATGAAAACCTCGATAAAATTTTAGATATCATGATGCCGTCCTCCGACCGGGATTTCGGCCTGTTTTATCTTGACGGCGAGAACACGGATATGGACAGCCTGATTGAAAATATCCTGACCCCGTCCCTTTTCGGCGATAAAAAAGCAATCGTGGTGAAGAACACTACGATTTTCACTTCTCGTGACGATTTAGCCAAACTCATTGGTAAGATACGCGGCAGCATTGATGACAATCCGGCCAGAGCGGCAAAATACTTTCTGACTTTCTTGAAAATCGCCGGTTTTTCTCTGGAGGATTTGCTGAACGCCGGCTGGCAGAAGATAACCGATGATGAGTGGAGCAAAATTGTAAGAGGAGACGCGGGAGAAGACCGCCAGAAATGGCTGCCCCGTATTCTGGAAATTTGTTCCGCCTCCGGACTGACGGACGCATCCGGCGCTGATGGAACCGGGCGTTTGGAAGAAATATTAAAAAACGGTCTGCCCGCGGGGAATTGCCTGATTTTTACGGCTGAGGCCGTGGATAAGAGGAAAAAACTATTCAAGATTATTGAAGGGATGGGTGTCGTCATTTATTTCGGCGAGGTCAAGGGCGAGGCCGCCCAAAAAGGAATGCTCCAGAAGGAAGCCCAAAAATTACTTGATCGTTATGAAAAGAAATTGTCGCCCGCGGCTTGGATTGCTTTAGGGAAAAAAACGGGATTTGATTTAAGACGCTCCATGTCGGAAATCGAAAAGCTAATTTCTTATATCGGCGATCGAACAACAGTGGAAAAAGAGGATGTTGAAGAAGCCGTCGGCAGAACAAAAGAAGATGATATTTTTGCTTTGACGAATGCTTTGAGCGAGAAAAATCAACTGGCGGCACTTGATGCCTTGAAAAACATTCTGGATCAGGGAACACATCATCTGATCATCCTGACCATGATTGTCCGGGAAATCAGGCTTCTTTTGCAGGCCAGGGTTCTGGTGGATTCAGGAAAACTGCCGAAATTCAATCAAAGTATGGAATATGGCTTCTTCCAAAAAAATCTCTATCCCGCTTTAAGTGAATTGAATGCATCCGCGGTAAAACGTGAAGGCCTGATTTTCAGCCAGCATCCTTTTGTTATTTATAACGCTTTGCGCAATTGCGTCCGTTTTACCAAACCACGCTTAATCGGTTTTCTCGATGAGCTGCTGGAGCTTGAGCGCTCCTTTAAATCGTCCGCCTCCAACCCGCAATTACTGCTGGAAATTTTTCTGATTAAATCCTGTTCGAAATAAAAGAGCCCCTATACGTCTTATCCTTTTCCCCAAACATGCATCGGGTTCACTCCACTATAGGGTTTCCATAAAAACAAAACTGGATAAATGTAATTTACTTAGGCGTGTGATTGATTTTTAGGCATGCAGGGAAGAAATTTTGTTTTTGATTCGGCTGGTAGAAGAAAAGCCGGCTCTGGACCGGCTTTTCTAAAATTGTCTTATCCGTTTTTCCCGTAGTTGAAATTACGGAGTTACCGTAATGCCAAGTAATGAAATATTTCCTTTAGGGGTCGTAACAACTATGGATGCCGTTCCCGAAGGATAAGCAACAGGCGTTCCTGCCGAGCAATCCGCTTTCACTTTTAGAACAATCGGCGTGCCTCCTAAAGCGTTGCTGCTGAAAATCGGCGAACCACCGGGAACAGTTATCGTTGCTGCCGAAGCCGCGGTAGCACCGAAAGGGATATAATACACTTCGCTCTCACCTGGGGCTACTGTGGTTCCCGCCGGCATGGGGTTGCGATGTAAATCCATTAAGTATAAGGTAAAGTATTGCGTGCATGTCGAAGCCATGCCGACAGTGGGCGTTGCGTCTGGGAATGTGTCTCCATCGTCATCTATCTGAGCATACGATCCGGAAAGAATTATTTCGGTACTGCGCCGCACATAGTTTTGACCCCAAACACCGTCGCAGGTATTTGTTTTACTCCAGAACCCACCGGGACAGGCCGCAGATCCGGATGTGATGGCAAGAAAATCCTCGCCGGAGTCCCATATGCCGTTGAAGTTATTGTCAACAAATGGAATACCCAGATCGACATATGTTTCTCCAGGGTCATGAACGTTGTTGCCGTTTAAATCAACAAAACTTTCTTCGCCCAGGGCATAGGCCAGAATAGTTACCCGGCCGTCAGTTGGCCTGGCGTCGGCGCTTCTGAAGTTAACAGAGCAGGTTCCACTTGCAGTTGCACAGGTTCCCGGAACAATTTGTGCTCCCTCGGAAGTAAAGCTGATTGCTGTTCCATCCGGCACCGGATTACCCATGCGATCCGATGCGATAATAGTTAAAGCGGATGTCACACCATCATAATCCCACCCCTCGATATTGTAAGATTGAGCGCTAAGTGAGAAGGAATTCTGCGCGGGCAACCCTGTTGTTATGACCAGGGTGTTGGATTGACTGCGAAGCGAAGGATTGCTGGTTACTGCTGCCACAACCCAGACAGGCGTCGGTACTGTACCAGAAGAAACGGAAGTGGTAACATATCCACTGGAGTCGGATGTCGCCGTGGCTGGGCTAAACGAGACCCCTAAAGATGCATAGTTGATGGGCAGCATACTGAAAGTGACGCCAATTCCCGATATGCCGGCATTATTGTTATCTACTACCCTGAATTTCACGAGAGAACTCGTGGGTAATGTCGCGGCGCTGGCGGTCGATGTCCCGATAATTGCCGGAGTTGCCGATGTAAATTGTATGTTATTGGTAGCCGGAGTAGCGACATTTATCGTCACATCTTGGCTGTCGCCCGTTACTACTGCCGTTATTATATCCGATCCGGAACTACATCCGTTATCCTTGTACGTGGATGTTGCTGTTCCCGCAATAGTAGTTACTGGTGTGGCAAGCGTTGCTTTACCAGCGCTTACACAGGGAGAGCTGAAAGCCACGGAGATGGGAACTGTGGCTAGAGAACCACCTAAATATATTTGCGCTGCTACAGTACTGGTACCATAGGCGGATATCGAAGACGTCCCCAGAGTAAGTGAATGAATTGCTAACGACACTGCGCCCACTGATATTCCGACCGGTGAACTTGTTACCGTTGTGGTGGTTCCACCAGATGTAAACGTTGTTGACGCGGTAATGCTTGTAGCACCGGCGGAATCGATGCTTGCAGCATCTATACTGATAGTGGCAACGCCCCCGGTAGTCATAGCTGAAGCGGATGCTGGGGCGAACGTCACAAGATTACTTGTTGCCGCGAACGTTACAACCGCTCCTGATACCAGATTCCCGCTGGCATCTCTGAGAGTTGCAGCGGCTGTAACCGGGGTTCCGAACGATACAGTGTTGGAAGAAAGGGTTAAGACAAGAGAGGCCTGACCGGTTGTTGTTGTGTTAGACCCGGGAACAGTGCTTGTATTTCCGTCTTTGCTGCCGCCGCAGGCGGTAAGGCAGCAAAACAGGGCAAAAGAAATCAGCAGTAATAATGTCCGCGAGAATTTTGCCTTGGTTGATTCTATCATTTTAATCTCCTTTTTATGAGGGACAGATGATATTTATTCAATTTATCTTTTAGATGATTTACCAGAAATGCCAGTGTTTTTCAACCTTTTTTTGCTCCGTTGATTTTTTTACCACGCGATGATTGCCGTTTCCCGATCAAAGTTTTTTTATTTTTGTTTGCGTGATTCTTTTGGATCGCGGCAATCTTTTTGCCGGACCTTTCTTTTTTGATTGCCGCTCATCACGAACATCATTTTTCTTATCCGCCGCGAACTGATCCGTCGATGGTGACGAAACGACTTTATTCATGATCGCTTCAAATTCCGGTGAAGTCAGGGTCGTTTTCCCCAATTGTTTGACGTAGGAGGATATTTCGCGATCCGAGGAAACCACGATAGTGTCTTCCATGGTATGGACCGCAATCCGTTTGATGACGTCGTCGGCTCTTTCGCCGTGGCGGGAATAAATAATATTAATCTTTCCTTCTTTATCTCTTCCTTCATCCGCCCAGCCGTTCTGGACACCGTCAAAAACAACAGTAATGTCGTGCGCCCTCTTCTTTTGGTATTCGATCAGCTTATTGATCAATGCATTGCGCCCCGCTTCCAGGCTTCTGCGTTCATATCGCCGAAAGATGTCGGATTGCCGGATCAGATTGTAACCGTCAATTAAAATAAACATGAATGCGATACCATTTGAAAACAATGTAGTCCGAACCTTCAGGTTCGTCTGTTTGGCGGGCCTGAAGACCCGCCCTACTTTTTTGCACCTTTAAAATCGACGTTTCATAATTACACACCCGCGCCGCTTGTTCAATGAAATTCTGCGGTTTTTCCCGCGCGGGGTTTTATCTTGACTTTAGCGTAAATAGTTTGTTAGCTTCTACCTTTACGAAAGCTGAAAATGGGATAAGATGACTTTATCCGAATAAAATAATATTTACAAAAGGGGAAGTTAAAATGGAAATTAAGAAAGTTTGTGTATTGGGCGCCGGTTTAATGGGCAGCGGAATCGCTCAGGTCTGCGCGCAGGCGGGATATGAAGTATCCATGCGCGATATTGAACAGCGTTTTATTGACGGCGGGATGAACTCCATCAAGAAAAATCTCAGCCGTGACGCGGAAAAAGGCAAAATCACCAAGGAACAGATGGATGCGATCCTGGGACGCATCAAGCCTACGCTGGATATGAAAGAAGCGGCAACCGGAGCGGATGTGGTGGTCGAAGTTGTCATCGAAGTTATGGCTGTAAAGAAAAAGGTCTATGAGGAACTCGAGGGAATCGTGCCTCCGCATTGCCTGTTTTTTACGAACACTTCAGGACTGAGCATCACGGAGATGGCTTCCGTGACCAAGAGACCGGACAAGGTCATTGGTACGCATTTCTTTAATCCGGTTCCCGTGATGAGACTTCTGGAAATAATCTGCTGTTATCAGACTTCTGCTGAAACGCTGGAAGTCGCGAAAGAGTGGGGCAAAAAAATCGGCAAAGAAGTCATCGTGGTAAAAGAAGCTCCGGCGTTTGTCGTCAACCGCATACTCTGCCTGATGCTTAATGAAGCCTTCTATGTGCTGGATGAAGGTCTGGCATCCGCCGAAGATATCGATAAAGGCATGATGCTGGGATGCAATCATCCCATCGGGCCGCTGGCGCTGGCTGATCTGGTCGGCCTGGATACGCTGCTGCACATCATGGAAGATTTATATAAAGAGCTGGGCGATAAGTACCGCCCCGCGCTTATGTTGAGAAAACTCGTCCGCGCCGGCCGTTTCGGGCGCAAGACCGGTAAGGGAGTTTACGATTACACCAAGAAGTAAGAGCTGTGGAGTTTACGGCTTATAATCAGTATTACCAAATTTTATGGAGATTTTTTATTTATGAAAACCAAGATTACAGAACTTTTCGGCATCAAGCATCCCATTATTTTATCCGGCATGAGCTGGATCAGCGTTCCTAAAATGGTCGCGGCTGTTTCCAACGCGGGGGGGTTGGGCATTCTGGCGACAGGACCGTTCAATGCCGAACAGACGCGCGCAGCCATCAAAGAAATCCGCTCCCTCACGGATAAACCATTCGGCGCCAACGCCACGCTTTTGTTCCCGGGCGCGTCGGAAAACGCCAAGGTGCTTCTGGAAGAAAAAGTACCGGTGATTAATTTCTCTTTGGGCAAGGGCGACTGGATTGTGAAGCAATCGCACGCTTATGGCGGAAAGGTCATCGCCACGGTAGTCAACGCGCGCCACGCCAAGCGGGCGGAGGATTACGGCTGCGACGGTGTCATCGCCACCGGACACGAAGCGGCGGCGCACGGCGAACACGTAACGTCGCTGGTGCTGGTTCCGTCACTGGTGGACGCTGTGAAAGTTCCCGTGATTGCCACCGGCGGTTTCGGCGACGGGCGCGGCCTTGCCGCGGCATTGGCGCTGGGAGCGGAAGGCATTGCGATGGGCACGCGTTTTATGACGACCAAGGAAAGCCCGCTGCATAATGTTTATAAAAGACTATCCATGGAAAAAGACGTGGAAGATACTTTATACTCGGATAGATTTGACGGACTGCTCTGCCGGATCATGAAGACGGACGCGGCCCAAAGAGCCATCAAGAAGGGTTTGAATCTGCCGGCGGCTTTCTTCAACGCGCAGGATATCGCCAAACAGTTAAAGATGCCTTTCTTTAAACTGTTCGTGGGAGTTCTGTTATCGGGCTGGAAAAACGCCCGACAGCTGGCCTTCATGGCGAATGGTTTCCACGCGATAAAAACCGCCACGGAAGACGGTGATACAAAAGAAGGTGTGCTTCCCGTGGGACAGGTCATGGGCCTGCTTCATGATGAGCCGACAGTTGCGGAACTCATGGAAAGAATGGTCGCGGAAGCCCAGAAACAGCAGCAGAAACTTGACGCTCATTTTTCTTAAATGGGCTGCCGGGATAAGGCATGTTTCAGAATAAAAAAGTAGTAGTGGTGATGCCGGCTTATAACGCCGAAAAAACCCTGCTTAAAACATATGAAGAAGTCATGGCTCAAGGCGTCGTCGACAAGGTGATTCTTGTCGATGACGCCAGTCCCGACAATACCGCGAAAGTGGCAACCAAACTTCCTCTGACGAAAGTTATCGTGCACAAACGCAATCTCGGTTACGGCGGTAATCAGAAAACCTGCTACCGGCTGGCATTGGAAGAAGGCGCGGATATTGTGATCATGGTGCATCCCGATTATCAGTATACGCCCAAACTCATTCCGGCGATGACTTCCATGATCGGCAATGGTCTTTATCATTGTGTGCTGGGTTCGCGCATTCTCGGCGGACATGCCCTCAAAGGCGGCATGCCGCCATGGAAATATATTGCCAACCGTTTTCTGACTTTAACGGAAAATATTTTAATCGGAGCCAAACTTTCTGAATATCATACCGGATACCGCGCCTTTTCCCGTGAACTTCTGCTGAAGCTGCCGCTTGCGAATAATTCCGATGATTTTGTATTTGACAATCAGATGCTGGCTCAAATTGTATGGTTTGATTATACCGTCGCGGAAGTAAGTTGTCCGACAAGTTACTTTGCCGAAGCGTCATCTATTAATTTCAGCCGGAGTATTAAGTATGGATTCGGTTGCCTGAACACCGCGCTGACCTTTCGCTTGGCGAAGATGAAATTGATCAAGAACAACCTTTTCCCGGAAACGTAAGTAGTAGGAAGTGAAAAGTGAAGAGTGAAAAGAGAAGATTGTTCTAGGTTCTACGTTCAAAGTTCAACGTTAAAAAGACAATTTATTTATAACACCTTTGTCGGTTCGAATCCTGATGTTCGGGTGAGAAGGCATGGTTCAAATGCGGGGAATCTTAGCCGAACAGCCTACCAAATAGCGTTTGAGCAAACAATTTTTTCACCGTCTTATTCAGCCCTGAACATAGAACGTAGAACATAGAACTTTTTTCTGTTTATCGCCCTTACGCGGCCTGGCTGTCGGCGGCAAGCTTCAATGATGCAATGGTTTTTTGATAGTCGTCACTGCCGAAAACTGCTGCTCCGGCGACCAAAACATCGGCCCCAGCCCCGGAGATGCCTCCGATATTTTTCAGATTTACCCCTCCGTCAACTTCCAGAAGCGGTTTTTGCGGCAGGGCTTCCAGCATTTTTTTCGCCTTGGCGATTTTAGTTAAAGATGTTTCGATGAACTGCTGTCCGCCAAATCCGGGATTAACACTCATAATCAGCAAAACATCAATGTAACTGATAATTTCTTCAATTTGAGTTAATGATGTTGCCGGATTTAATGAAACGCCGGCCTTCAGACCTGAGCTTTTAATCAAGTCAACCGTTCGATTTAAATGATGGGTGGCTTCCACGTGAACGGTAATAACATCGGCTCCGGCCCGGAAAAAAGATTCAATATATCTTTCCGGATTTTGAATCATCAAATGTACATCAAAGGGAAGTTTTGTTATTTTTCTTAAATTAGATATTATTGAAGGGCCCATAGTGATGTTGGGGACGAAATTACCATCCATGACATCAATGTGAATCCAGTCGGCGCCTGCTTTTTCCACAGCAAGGATTTCCTCGCCCAGTTTGCCGCCGTCGGCGGAAAGAATGGAAGGGGCTATTATTTTCATTTTTTTGTTTTCTCCCCTTTGTATAAAGATGGACGTAAAATATACTAAAGAACCGCCATTGTCAATCACCGGTATTGACATTTCCGTCATGCCGGGTCATTCCGGAAAAATGTTTTAGCAGCTTCTAAAAAAGAGGGCTCGTTAAAAGTCACTTGACACTAAAGCAGAAAAATCTAAAGATATACCCATGTATATTTTGTACAATATTATTTTATCTGTCGCGGCCCTGGTGATTGTGCCCTATTTTTTGTTTAAAATAATTTTTACCGGTAAATATCGCAAAAGTTTTATCCGGAAGCTTGGCGGCAGACAGGCGAAAATACTGGCTGATTTAAAAGATGGGCCGCGCGTCTGGATTCACGCCGTTTCTGTCGGCGAAGTAACCGCCGCCGCTCCGATTGTCTCTTGCCTGAAAGCGAAAAGGCCGGAAGTTCAAATTATTTTTTCCACATCTACGGAAACTGGTCAGGAAATGGCGCGAAGATTTATAAAGGACGCCGACGCGTTCATATATTTCCCCCTGGATATTTCCCCGATTGTGCGCAAGGTCCTGAAAATGGCCGGCCCTGATGTTTTTGTGCTGGTGGAGACGGAACTCTGGCCTAATTTTCTGAGGGCTTGCGAAGAGAACCGGATAAAAACATTGATGGTTAACGGCCGGATTTCACCGCGTTCCTATCGCCGGTACCACCGGACAAATTTTTTATGGAAAAGAGTTCTTGCCCATCTCGATTTCGCGGGAATGATTTCCCAAGTTGACGCGGATCGGCTTAAAGACATCGGCATGGATTCAACAAAAATTAAAATTATGGGAAACGCCAAATATGACGGTCTGGCGGCAATGGTTTCGCCGGTCCTGCATGAAGAGATTGCCCGCCGTTTTAATGTGCGGGAAAATGAAAGATTTTTTGTCGCGGGCAGCACGCATGACGGTGAGGAAAAAATTATCATTAATGTTTACAATGAACTTTTAAAGCGTTATTCCGATTTTAAATTGATTATCGTGCCGCGGCACATTGAAAGAACCCATGATGTTGAAGGCCTTTTACAGCAGGCAAATTTAAACGATTTTATTAAGCTTTCGGATATCAATAAGGGAGAGCAAAGAAAAAATCAGAGAATCATTGTTGTTGATGTGATAGGAGAATTGTTCAAGGCTTATTCACTGGCGACGATTGTTTATTGCGGAGGTTCCCTGGTGCCGAAAGGAGGCCAGAATATTTTAGAAGCGGCGGCGTGGGGCAAGGTAATTTTCTACGGTCCTTCGATGGAAGATTTTAGTGCGGAAAGAGCTCTTCTGGAAGACGCGGGCTGCGGCATCACCATAAAAAATGAAGATGAATTACTGAGAGGAATTATTCAAATGCTTGCGCTTCCCGAAGAATTAGCAAGCCGTGGTGAAAGGGGCAAAGCGGTTGTCCTGGCCAATATAGGCGCTTCCGCCAGATATGCCGATTTAATCAGTAAATATATTTAGAAGACTTTTTACAGTGGGAGGTATTTTTATGCTGAAAAAATATGAGGTGTTGAGCGAACAGGTCAACCTGACAAGAACATTAATGGCAAAATCAGTTATTGATAGATATCTGAACAGGACAAACCTGATCTGCTATTCGGAACTGTCCAGGCTCATCGGCTGCGAAGCCTTCGTCAAGCATGAAAACCACAATCCGACAGGATCATTCAAGATCAGGGGAGCGCTTAATTTCTTTCATCACATGTCCCGGGAAGAACTGGACGCAGGCATCCTCGTTGCGACCCGAGGCAACCACGGCCTGGCGATGGCCTGGGCGGGACAATGGTTCCAGGTGCCCTGCACGGTTGTCGTGCCGGAAAATAATAATCCTGAAATCAACAGAACTATAGAAAGTTACGGCGCGGAAGTTATTGTCCACGGAGAAGATTTCTACGACGCGCAGTCCTACTGCGAAGAACTTGTGGACAGCGCGGGTTACTACTATGTTCAGCAGGGCAACGAACCGGAAATCTTAAACGGCATTGCCACTATGGGACTGGAGATCCTTGAAGACCTGCCCCAGGTCGATACGATCATTTGTCCTATCGGCGGCGGCGCAGGATGCGCGTCGCTTTTGAAAACCGTGCGCGCCTTCAGGCCTGATATCGAAATTATCGGCGTGGAGCCGCAAAACGTCCCGTCATTTTATAATTCGTGGAAAAAGGGAGAAATTGTCATTCTCGATGAAGCCCATTCAGTCGCGGACGGTTTGGCCTCCAGAAGTGTGTTCCATCTGCCCTATGCCATTCTCAAAGACACCATCAATGATGTGGTGCTGCTGACGGAAGACGAGATACTGGAAGGTATTAGAATGGCGCTGACCACCACACACAATCTGGCCGAGGGCGCAGGCGCCGTTTCTTTGATGGCGGCCTATAAAATAAAGGACCGTCTTGCAGGAAAGAAAGTGGTTATGATCATGTCCGGCGGCAACCTGAATATGGAGTCTCTGAAAACAGCGCTTGGATGCTGATACGAATTTGCCTTTTTTCTGCCGACGGAATTCAGAGGCAATTACTTCTGAATTCCGTCGGCATGATCGTAAAAAATTAAACCATACGGATTATTTGCTGTAAAGCTTTTCCAGCTTTTCTCCGTATTTGTCCATGACCACCTGGCGTTTGAGTTTCATGGTTTGCGTGAGCATGCCGTTGTCCACGGTGAAATCCTCCAGAATAAATTCAAACTTTTGCGGAATTTCGTAGGAACCAAATGTTTTCTTCAGATGGTTTTGGACCTCGGCGGTCAGCAGTTCCTTAAATTTCTGAGATTCGGGATTAGTAGAACCGAAAAGATCCTTCGGGTTAACTGATAATTTCATCCCGGCGGCAAGGTGTTCCAATAATTTCAAGTCAGGCACAATTAACGCCACATTATATTCATGTCCCGCCCCGGTAACGACCGCGTTTAAAATCCAGGGCAATACCTTCATTTCCAGTTCCAGGCTTTCCGGATGGATATATTTGCCGTTGGCAAGTTTATATTCCTCCTTGAAACGGCCGGTGATGAATAAAAAGCCGTCGTCATCCAGGCGTCCCCGATCACCTGTGCGCACACCGCGCATTCCATTCATCTCCACAATCACTTCCTTTGTTTTCTCAGGTTTGTTGTGGTAACCGATCATGCATTGCGGGCCGAAGCAGATAATCTCCCCGTCATCACCCGCTTCACCTGTTCGCGAACGATCAATCACGACCTTCGTTTTATTGATGGGTTTTCCTACAGAACCCAGGCGATTTCCCATTAAAGGAGAATTAATGGTAATGGCCGGGGACGTTTCGCTCAAACCATAGGCGTCGTAGGTTGGGATTCCGACATCGATAAAGAATTTGGCGATGTCCACGTTCATGGGGGCACTGCCCGTGACTGCGTTTTCCAGGCACCCTCCGAAGCGGGCTCTGATCTTTTTCAAGACGATTTTATCCAGAATTTTATATTTCAAACTCACTTTGCCTGTTTCCCGCTTGAGCTTTGCCGCCGCCAGCGCCGCTTCAAAGAGTTTCAGTTTTAAGCCGCCTTCTTCCCGCATTTTGGCCCAGACCCCATTATAGACTTTATTGAATATCCGGGGCACGGTGATCATAAAGGTGGGTTGGATTTTGGGTAAATCGTCAATCAAAGTTTCGACGGCTCCCATGATGCCAATGGAACCTCCTCTCATCGTAAAGGCATGTAAATCGGCGGTAATTCCGAAAGAATGCGCCCAGGGAAGCATGGAAATGCAGCGGCTCTTTTCGGTCAGGTTCGTAAACCAGGCCAAACCTGCTTTAACATTCTCTGCCAGATTACCGTGAGAAAGAAGGACACCCTTGGGTTCGCCCGTAGTTCCCGACGTATAGATCAGCACCGCGACATCGGTGGGTTTTGGTTTAATGGACGGTACCGGTTTCCCCGCGCCTTTTTTCTCCAATGCCGCCATCGAGTTTTCGCCTGTGCCCTCAATCAGAAAGATCTGTTTGAGCGTGGGAATTTCGGCAGGAAAAATTTTTACTTTTTCCAGCACTTCCGGTTTGGATACAAACAAAATCTTGATTTCGGCGTCTTTTACAATGTACTTCCACATCGATACTAATTCTTTTTCATACATCGGCACGTAGGCGGCGCCTAATCCCTGTGTGGCCATTTCTCCAATGAGCCATTCCTTCCGGTTATTGGCTATAATACCGACGGTGTCTCCTGCTTTAAGCCCGATCGCGGATAATCCCGCCCGAAGATTATTTACACGAGCACCGATTTGGCTGTAAGTCACCCATTGATAAACACCATCGCCGTCTTTTTCACCGATTAACTGATTATTGGGGTATTTGGAGACGCTGTGTTCAAAAATATCCACCAAATTATCAGGGGGATCGTATACGTTGCTGTACTCACCATATTCAAAAATCGCCATAATCTCCTCCATACTTTTCTAGAGCTGTAGAATTAAACTAACTGAAAAACCGGCTGCGACAAAATTACTGAGTGATGGGTTAAGTTTCGATTGTAAACGTTTAGTGGCACTGCTTCGGACAACTGCGGTTCTGGAAATTTTGTTTCATTCAAAGAATAGCGTCCAAAAGAACGGTTCCTGTTTATTGATAATAAACTTCCTTTAGATAACTAAATACTATGAATAATGATGTGGTAAGTCAAGAGGAAATTAGCCGTAAAATTTGAGACGGGGCTGTCGATGTTTGCCGACAAACTTAAATGTGTTGATACCGGGCCGTCATGAAACGATGCATCGGGTCTGGACCGGATTACCCGGTCACGCGGGTCATGACAGAGGGGCGCTACTCGTCTTTTTTATAATATTTGGCCCACTTCGCGTCAATCTGATTCTGGATGTCAGCTATTTGCGCGTCGGTCAGGATCTTGAACCGTGATTGCGCCCGGAAGTATTCACGCACCGGTATCAGCTTGCGTTTTTCAACAATCTTTTCGGATGCCGCTGTCAGCCTGAACTCGCCTTTGACGATTTCGTAGAGATCATAATATCCGGTTTCCACGGCAAGCCTGCCGATCTTTATTCCATATCGCGGATCATAACCCCAGCCCGGCGGGCAGGGAATATGGATATGAAAATATTTGGTGCCCGGAAGGTTCATGCAATTTTTTATTTTGTCGTAGAGATCCAGCGGGTATGCCGCCGAACACGCGGCAACATAGCTTAAGTTATGCGCCGCCATGATGGCCGGGACATCCTTTTTTTGCTGGAGTTTTCCCTTGAACGGCGTATTGGCGGTGATAGCGCCGATCGGGGTCGTGCCCGAGCGCTGTACACCGGTGTTCATGTAACCTTCGTTGTCGTAGCAAAAATAGATGAAGTTGTCACCGCGCTCCGCCGCGCCCGATAAAGCCTGCAATCCGATATCGCTTGTTCCGCCGTCGCCCGCCCAGGCGGCCACAGTGGTATGCTCATTCCCTTGAGTTTTGAGAGTTGCCAGAATTCCGGTGGCCGCGGCCGCCGTTGAAGCGAATGTCACATTCAGACACGGAAGTTTCGTCGAAGCAACCGGGAAAAGCCCCTGAAGCACCGTCAGGCAACTGGGAGGCACAACAAGGATTGTGTCTTTCCCCAGGGCTTTGAGGCCGACTCTGTAGGCGATGGCCAGACCGCAGCCGGTGCATGCCCTTGTTCCCGGATGGACAAATTCTTCTGTCGGTAAACTTAATATGTTTGTTTTAACCTGCATGTGATTCTCCTAAAGCTTAAGCCCGATCCACGTGGGTTCCGTGGAAACTCTGCCTTGTGTCGCCGTCCTGAGGGCTTGTGTCAAATCATCCGTTCGAATTTCGCGGCCGCCGATTCCCAAAATAAAATTCTGAACAAACGGCAGGACGCCGGAGCCCGCAAGATGTTCATAGAGTGCGGACTTCAAATCCGATGCCAGCGCCCCTTCATAACCGTAGCTTAGAGCCTTTTCAAAAACGATAACACCTTTTTTCCCTTTTAATGCATTGGCGATAGCCGCGTCCGGAAAAGGCCGGTAAAAGCGAACGCCCATGACGCCCACTTTGATGCCTTCTTTTCTTAAAGCATCAACACAGACACGCAGTTGATAGGTGATCGATCCCAGGCCTACGGCAACATAGTCCGCATCATCGCATCGATAAGGCTCGATATAAGGATCGCTGCCTCTGCCGAATATTTCGGCAAATCTTTTTTCCGCCTCCGCAGCCACGTTCAGCGTCGTCCGCAACTCTTCCTGAAGCAGATACCGGATTTCCATATATCCGTGAGCCAGCTCGCCCTGGACATCGAGCCTGACGTCAGGCAGGGTTACGGTATTGAGGTTGGCCGGTGTTTCAGGGTTCAGTGCATACTCCGGTTTAAATGGCGGCAGAAACGCGTCGACCTCTTCCTGTCCGGGCAGATCAAACGGCATGTAAGTGTGAGAGAGGATATATCCGTCATAGCAGACCATAATGGGGATGCTCACCTTCTCCGCAATCCAGAAGGCTTTAATAACCGTATCAATAATCTGCTGGTGGTCGGAGCAATAGATTTGTATCCAGCCGATATCGCGCTGTGAAATCGAATCCTGCTGGTCATTCCAGACATTCCATGGAGCGCCTACCGCGCGGTTGACCACGCACATGACGATCGGAAGTCTCGCGCCTGAGGCCCACTGGATCTGTTCATGCATATAAAGAAGCCCGTTGGCGCTGGTGGCGGTAAACGCTCTCGCGCCTGCCGATGAAGCCGCGATGCAAACGGCCATTGCGGAATGCTCGCTCTCGACCGGAATGTATTCGGCCTTCATTTCTCCGGATTCAACATACTCGGATAATCTTTCCGTAAGCGGGGTCTGGGGGGTGATAGGGTAAGCCGCGATGACATTTGCACGGCAAAGCTTGACGCCCAAAGCTGCGGCAACGTTTCCATTTTCTATGATATGCATGGCGTCTACTCCTTGTCCTCTTCTTCTGAAAATTTAGCTTCGTCCACCATGGTGATGGCCTTGGTGGGGCATTCTTCAGCGCAGATGCCGCATCCTTTGCAGTATTCCAGATCTACTTTCGGCGGTATCGTTCTGGAGATAACTGTTTCCGGGCAGAACAGCCAGCAGATGAAGCAGGTCTCTTTATTCCTTTTGCAGGGGATGCAGAGGCTTTGATCAAAGACCGGCCGCTCCACCCTCCATGAACCGGTCCTTCCGCCGTCACCCGGACCATGTTCACTGTGCGATGTTTTCCTTCTGTAATTTCTGGTGCCCATTTTCAACCTCCCGCCACAGTTCGTTCAAAGGCAATCTTTGCAGCCAATGAGTTCTTCCCGGGTTTTCTGGTGCTGAATTCCTCCTCAATGCCTTTGATCAGGATATCGATTCCCAGAAGGTTCGTGGCTCGCTCCAGCGATCCGATGATCCCCGTGTTGACCATACCGTGAGGAAGCCCTGCCTCGACGGAGATGGCTGTAATATCTGCAGTGGCCAGCCTGTAATCTTTAAAGTGGTAAGATTCATAAGGCTTGGGAGTGTTCAAAACAATGATTCCGCCCGGTTTGAGGCCGTGGGTTACATCCGCCTCCTTGAGGAGCAGGTGGTCCAGGACGACAACGATATCCGGGATTTCGATGGGCGATAAATCATAAATTTTTTTCTTTGATATCTTCAGCGAGGTCATAACCGGAGCGCCTCTGCGCTCGGTGCCGAATGTCGGCGCCATGACGACTCCCTCGTAACCGGAGATAAAGGCGGCTCCGGCAACAATTTTTGCCGCCGTGATCGCGCCCTGACCGCCTCTTCCGTGCCAGCGGATTTCAATAAAATCCTTATTCATTCACGCATCCTTGAGAGTATTTCTGTTTATAATGGAATTGCCCGCTTGTTGTAACGCTTGGCAAATAAGCTATTTGGGGCATTATTTGGAAGGCTGCAACCATGCTCTGGCCGTTTTATGCGATGCCAGATAATTTCATCCATACACTATACTCAAATAAAAAAATTAAATTATTCAAAAATCCTCCTCCCGGCACATCGGGTTTCGGAATTACATCTTCATCTACTTTCAATAGCACAAAATCAGCGCGGTGAAAAGTTGTGTTTCATGGCCAGTAAAGATTCTATTTTTTCCATTAATCCGAAGAGCGTCCGCTTATCCAGCGCCGAAACGGCAACGGCATCCAGGCGGCGGCACAGATTGGCAAGCATTTCCTTATCAGAGACGCGGTCGGACTTGTTTAACACCCTGATGGCCGGCTTGTCGCTGATTTCCAGATCTTCCAGAATTTTTTCCACCGCGGCAATCTGTTCTTCGAACTGCGGGCTGCTGGCGTCAATCACATGCAGAAGAATGTCGGCATCGAGCAGTTCGTCGAGTGTTGCCCGGAAAGCGGTGAATAATTCTTCCGGCAGGTTGCGGATAAAGCCGACGGTGTCGGTAATAATAGCTTCCGTGTCCTGAGGAAAGCGCAGTCTCGCGCTTTTCGTATCCAGCGTGGCAAACAGTTTGTCTTCAACTAATACAGAGCTTTGGGTCAGGGTGTTGAGAAGCGTGGATTTGCCGGCATTCGTGTAGCCGACGATGGAAATAATGGGCAGCCCCGTTTTTTCTCTTCTGCCATAGCGCTGCAGCCGCGATTTTTTTATCGCTTTTAAATCTTTCTCCAGGCGATGGATGCGTTCGCGGGTGCGGCGGCGGTCAATTTCCAGCTTTGTTTCACCGGGACCGAGTGTGCCGATTCCGCCGGCCAGACGGGAAAAGGAAGTGTCCAGATGGGTCAGCCTGGGCAGCAAGTATTTGAGTTGAGCCAATTCCACCTGAATTTTCCCTTCGCGGCTGTGGGCGCGTTTCGCGAAAATATCCAGAATAACCTGTGTGCGGTCGATAATTTTCAGGCCGGTGAAATCACTAATGGAACGCGCCTGTGCCGGCGTCAGTTCGTGGTCGAAAATAAGCATATTGGCGCCGATTTGCGAGGCCCGCAGGTCAATGGCGGATAATTTCCCCCTGCCGACCATGAATTTGGGATCGGGCTGCGGGCGGTACTGCACGATGGAATCAAAAACCTCCACGCCGCAGGTGTGCGCCAGTTGCGCCAGTTCCTCAAGGGATGTTTCGGCTCCGGCCAGCGGATTTTTTTCCACGCGCAAAAGAATAGCTTTTTCCGCCGCGTCTATCTTCCGCGATTTTTGTTTTTTGGCGAATTCATCTTCCAGTGCGGCGATGAAGGACAAAAAATTCAGGTCAAGCCTGTGCGGTTCCTGCGGCTCATGGATCAGCCAGAAATCGCCCTGCGGATTTTCCGGAATCAGCTGCGCCCAGAATAGTTTGCCGGGAGAGCCGTCTTCGCGCACGTGGAGCGCGCCGATCATATCCAGCCGCAAATGGGATAAGTCTGTCAGGTCTTCGGAAGAAAGTTCTTCGCCGGCCAGATGTGTGTGAATCAGCCTCAGACCTTTAAACCGGGTGGATGCCGCGCGATAAGCGTCGAGACCGGGAATAAAAATGCCCTTATGATCTCCGATAATGATCATGCTGATCTCGCCTTTGCGGTTGATCAGCAAACCGATTTGCCGGTTTATTTCCCGGGAGAGAAAGGATAATTGCCTTGCGAGATCATTGCTGATGATATTTTCCGGCGGGATGCCCCTGTGGCCCAGTCGCTCTATCTGCTTGATTTGCGCGGCGCGCAAGCCTGTCGTATTTCCAAAAATTTTATTGATGAGAGGTCTTCCTTTTTTAACGCATTTTTATCAGCGCGGATCATCCGTCCGCGCTGATAGCATTGACAGATTTTATCTAGCACATTTTGCGGGGATTAGTCAAAAGATGCGGATGGCGTTCTCGTCACTGGAGTTTCATTATCTCTTGCCTGGGGGTTAAAGGTTAAACAAAATAAAATTACCTTGCAAGCGAAAAATCCGGCCGTTGATGATCATGAAATGATGGCGCTACGTAAAACTTACCCGATTGATATAAAAGCAGTCTGTTTTGCATTTCCCCTGCAAAATGACTCCCGCGTAAGGATTCAGGTAATAAAAGAAGAGCTTTTTGAGAAGTTCTTACAGCGTCGGAATATCTGCCTGCCGCCGCATATGCCGCCGCCAGAGTATCCAGGGCAAGAGCGTTGGTATAAGCGGTTTTTTTACATGCCTGCTCGGCTAACGTTATGGCTTCAACCCCGTTTCTATTTTTTGGATCCCGGGTTGTTGCCAGCACCCAGCTGAGATTATTCAGTGATGTGTTTAAATCGGGATTTAAGCGTAAGGCTTCACGATACTCAGCGATGCTCTTCTCGATCATACCCTGCTGGTAAAAGACGATTGCCGATCCCTCATGCGCAAAAGCATTCTCCTGGTTGATTTGCAATGCTTTGGAATAATATGCTGCCGCGTTGTCCCATTTTCCTTTTCCCTGGTAGAGGTCTGCCAGAAGCGTGTAGGAACGCGACTTGTCCGGTATGCGATCGATGTTGTTCTGAATCGTTTCTATCTGGATAGAACTGCATCTTTGGTTTGCCTCAACATTGCGAAAGGGTTCGGTAATAATATTCCCCGCGCAGTATTTATCAACAAGGCTTAAAAAACGTTCTTTCTGCGCAAGCGTGGCTCCGGCGGGGCAGGCAATATTATGAATGTCCAGATGGACCGAAATTGCGTAATCTAAAAAGTTAAATTGCTGATCGATACTTTTACTGATCTGGTCGAATATTTTTTCCGTCTCAGGGCTGACCCACGCGTTGGCCAGGATGTTTTTGTATATCATCGGGTCATCGGCATACATGACTTTCGGCGCCATATATTCGAGTCGGGGTGAGCCATCCGAATTAATCTCTCCGCCGCCGAATAATTTTTGCATATCCTCGGAAACGATGAACATATAGAGCAGCTTAGTATCACGGAGGTCGACATTCTTAAATTTGCGGATCCGGTCAATTTTATGGTCCGCGCGCGCCAGATCCTGTGTATGACTTTTGTCTTTGAACCCGACCATCAAGTAATCAGTGCCCAGGTTGGTTGTAACGAGAAGATTGTGGGGAAAGGCCTGCGCAAAGGTTCTGCCGACAAGGGCAAATGTCGGCCAATCCATCTGATAGCCATGAATGAATTGAGCAAAGACACCGTTGTCATTCAACCTGTTTTTCGCGAGTGAAAAAAAGTCGCAGGTAAACAGGGTGGAAAGGCCGGCCATCCATGGATTGGACGGCTCTGAGATGATCACATCGTATTTCTGCTTCGTCAATTGCAGATGCGCCCGTCCGTCCTGAACAATCAGCTTTGTGTGGGGATCGGACAGGACATTGTTATTCCAGGGACGGAAAAAATCGCTGGCGGTGACGACCTCCCGGCTGATTTCCAGGATATCCAGTTTCTCTACAGGATAATACAGGATTTCACCGGCGGTTATGCCGCTGGCCAGGCCTAACACCATGACCGTTTTGGGGTTGGGATGAAGCAACATGGGAAAATGCGCCGAGAGGGTTTGTGTCGGCATATCCCCAAAGGAAGAGGCATCTGCTTTTCCGCTGTTGCTCAGGGTATAATCTTCTCTTCCCAGCGCATCAGTATATTTCATGACGGTGGTGAACCCGCCGATACCGTCGCCATAATATACGAGTTTGCCGGAAGAAATTTTATCCATTATTTCAGAACCGCTGAAAAGGGATTCCCACCAGCCATGGCTCAGGATGATGGTTTTGTAACTCTCAAAGCGATGATACTTCCCTTGTGCCAGGCCGTGACGATTCCAAACGGGCAGATAAAAACAAAGAACCAGTCCGGCCAGCGCCGCCGCAATCAATAAAGATCTCTTCCCTATTCCTTCCCTGTTTTTCACAAGAATGATTGATGCGACAGCAAGAGGAATAAGAAGCTGCAACCCGATCACGAGACTCAATCCGTTTTCTTTGCCGATAAAGGGAATGAGCAGAAAGCCGGCGCAGAATGATCCCAGGACTGCTCCCACGGTATTAACCATGTATGCAAAACCAAGCGAACTTCCCACCGTCGAAACCGATGGCGTGTAGATTTTCCCCACCAGGGGAAACGTTGCGCCCAGACAGAGGGTCGGCAGAATCATAAAAAAGAAAAGAACCACGGCCTTGGTAAAATTCAGCAGTGTGAAATGGTTTTGAAAGTTGAAAATCAATTTGGCAAAAAAGAACTGGCTGTTCCCGAGCAGCTGGCTTACAGCCAAAGCAAATAAGGCTGCCGCGACCTGGGTGGCAATCAGAAGCCAGATGGGTTCTTTGACCTTGTCGGCAAGCCGGCCGAAGATGATGCTGCCCAACCCCAGGCCCAGAATGAAAGTAACCAGGACGATGGTGAAGGAATACGTCGTCGGACCGGCAATCAAGCCCAGCAGCTTTGTCCATATGACCTCATAGGCCATCGCACAAAAACCGGACACGGCAAAAATGGCCAGCGCTCCATTCATAGTTAGGGAAGAAATCATCCGTTCAACACCGGCCTTGCCATCCTCTTGTAATGATTTTTGCAAAGCCGGCATTTTTTCCTTTGGGACGGCCCCTGTTTTTGAGCTGATGAACAGGCAAAGCAGACCGATCACACTGTTGATCAGCACGGCGAAAATGAGAGTATAAGTTACTCCCAGCAATTCTATGAGCCAAAACCCGCATAACAGGGCGCCGAAAGCAGCGCCGATGGTGTTTAGACCATAAAGTCTTCCTGCCTGTGTGCCCAGGTGAGATAAGCGGCTGACGTAAAACTGACACAAAATGGGCAGGGTGGCGCCCATGCAGATCGCAGGAAGACACAAAATGATAAAGACGCCGAGGAATGTAATCAGGTTATAAAAGATATCATGATGATAAAGCTGATTATAAAGAATACTGTAAAGGGGCAGAAAGCCTTTCAGAAGAAGCGGGATTGCACCGGCATAGATGCCGATGGCCAGCTCCAGAAGACCGTACATTTTTAATAATTTACCGCTTTCCTTTATCCGGGCGATATATCTGCCGGCCAGATAAGCGCCAAGTCCAAGTCCTCCCATAAAAACGGTCAGGATCATGCTGATGGCAAAGGGTGCGCCGCCGATAACCTTGACAATCATCCGTGTCCAAAGGATTTGATAAATCAAGCCCGATATGCCCGATGAAAAAAAACATACCAGGACAATGGCTCCAATGTTTCCGGTTAAAACGGATGAAAAACTTTTCTCTTTGATAATTTTCCCTCCGGGTACATTCCTTTGTGCTGTTGAGCTACCACCATTGGACTTCCTGTGTCTAGCAAAAAGTCATGGGACAGGGGAATCTTTATCCGGAGATTAAGGCGGAAGTTTATTGCGGCGCTGATTGTATTTGTGTCGGATGTGTTTCACTCAACAGGCCGTGGATGATCTGCACATGAAACCGGGGACTGATTAAAAAACCCCCGGGAGATTACCCGCACTCCCGGGGATTAAATTAAACGTTACACAACCCGGCATGCGCCGGGGCGAGCAATTCTCTTAGAAGCTAAGAGTAAGTTTGTTGATGATCATGAAGTCATCAACAGTTTTTAAGCCGGAGTTGGGGCTATCGGTGCCCTTGAAGTAATCACCGGTGAAGAGATAACCTGCGCCCAGCATATAGGACAGGTTATTGGTGATTTTGTAGGTACCGGTAACATCGACTTCCCAGCCGTAGGTGGCGTTGGCATAGCCAGAAGGTTTCTTGTCGGCCTGTGCGTAAGAAAGTGAAGCCATGATATCCAACTGGGGCATCGCTGCTACACCCACTCTGCCCTGGAAGAACCAGGCGTTGCTCATCGGGCCGCCGATGGAATCATATTGGCCGCCGAGACCGCCAACCCAATAGTCAATGATGTCCGTGTTAAACATAATCAAACAGGGATTCCAGTCCAGACCGCCGGTATTGACGTCATGAACTACATCATCAGTGGGATTGTCATCACCCTGCAGGTAAGCAAAAGAACCGCCTAAAGTAACCATACCCAGTTTGGCATTGGCATCTAAAAAGAGGCTCAGAGAATCTATTTTCTGATCAAAACCACCGATCGTCTGAGGATAACCAGCAGGAAGCCCGGTGGGAGTACTCCCGTTCTCGAAAGTTGCCGCATTACCAAAGCTGTATTTTGCTTCACCCTGAAGGGCTACCGGTCCGATATTGGCTTTGAAGTAAGGATTGATCTGATACATTTTTGCCATATAACCATCTAAATAAGGTGCAGGTGCGGAGGCATAACCTCTGGTGCTGGCGTCACGGCTAAAGATAAACAGAACACCGGCCTGGCCATTGGCCTTTTCGTTTTTGAAAGGAACAATGAAGCCTGCGCGGTAAGAGTCTGTGTCTCTGTCCGCTCTTGTCGCATTCAGCCTGTTTTTCCAGTACCAGGACTGGGTGCTGACAGCGCTCGAACTGTTGTCCGCTAATTTGGCATAATTGGCTAACAGGATAACCGGTCCAACAGGAGCCATCCACTTGATCATGCCATTGTTAGCTCCCATAGAGTCATTTCCGAAAACGGTTCCCCATGTAGAGTCCGGCATATAACCAACGTCGAACTGGCCGATGGCGGAGACGTAGTCAATGTAAGCATTGTCGAAAGCGATGTTTTCGGATTCCGCTCTGGTTCCCGCGGATAATTCAGGCTCTACAGCGTTCGCCTGCCAGGTATTTGATCTTGCGCCGCCCCAGATTCTTTCCAAGGCATCAAAACGGGTTACCAGTTTCAGGCAGGGGGATACGACAAAGTCCGTACCCACGCGCAGTCTCTGGAAAAAGAACGCCGTGCTGGGATTGTCAATATCTCCTTTTCTCTCATTATCAGAATCGTTTAAAGTTACTTTATTTAAATACAACACGTCAACCGCGAAGGCTGACACACTAAAGGCCATAACCAGCCCCAGTGACAACAAAACTAACCAAAATCTCTTCATTGCTTTCCTCCTTATAAAAGAGAATCAATACTTTCCGTTCTTAGAAAGCGGGTATTTTCTAAAAACGACTTCAATAACTCCATAAACACATTTTATGATTTACAAAAAATCCCCTTTGTAAATCCTAGTAAAAATAACACCATATAAAACGTTTTGTCAAGCATATAGTTTGGAAGGAAAATGATGATTAAAAAGGTGGTTTTTGAATGTGCGGAATCCTGTTTTGCTTCTAATACTTGCAGAACCCGTTAAAAACCCCCCGGGGAGGTTACCCGCCCTCCCGGGGGTTAAAGTTTAAAGGTTAAACAAAAATTCTCTTAGAAGCTAAGAGTAAGTTTGTTGATGACGATGAAGTCATCATTAGTTTTATAGTCCTCGTCGGCTAGATCGCGGCCCTTGAAGTTATCACCGGTGAACAGATAACCGATGCCCAGCATATAGGACAGGTTATTGGTGATTTTGTAGGTGCCGGTAATATCAATTTCCGTACCATAGCCGCTGCCGGGATACCTGTCACCACTCGTGTGATAGGGATTGACATTTTTCTTGTCGGCTGTTGCGTAAGAAACTGACGCCAGGATATCAAACTGAGGAGTGGGGCTGACGCCGGCTCTTAACTGGCCGAACCAGGCATTTTTCATCGGGCCGCCAACCTGTGATCCGGTATGACCCTCTATTCCGCCTACCCAGTATTGAACTATATCCGTGTTAAACATAATCAAGCAGGGATTCCAGTCCAAACCGCCGGTATTTACATCATGAACTACATCATCCCCGGCATTGTCATCGCCCTGGAGGTAAGCAAAAGAACCGCCTACGTTAACCATACCAAATTTGGCATTGCCATCTAAAAATACGCTCAGAGAATCTATTTTCTTATCATTACCAGGAATATTATATTCCATCTCTACGGCATTACCAAAGGAGTATTTTGCTTCACCCTGAAGGGCTACCGGTCCGATATTGGCTTTGAAATAAGGATTTGCCTGGTAGATTTTTGTCATGTAAGGTCCACTTGCTTCGCCTCTGTTGCTGGCGTCACGGGTAAAGATAAACAGCACACCGGCCTGTCCATTGGCCTTTTCATTTTTGAAAGGAACAATGAAGCCCGCGCGGTAAGATTCCGAATCTCTGTCGGTTCTTGTCGCGTTGAGATTGTTTTTCCAGTACCAAGACTGGGTGCTGACAGCGCTCGAACTGTTATCTTTTATCTTGGCGTAATTGGCTACCAGGATAACCGGTCCGGCGGGAGCAGACCATTTAATCATGCCACGGTCAGATCCGATAGAGTCATTTCCGAAAACAGTTCCCCACGTGGAGTCAGGCATATAACCAACCTGGAACGAACCGATGGGAGAAGTGTAATCGATGTAGGCCGAGTCGAAAGCGATGTTTTCGGATTCCGCTCTCGTTCCAGCAGATAATTCAGGCTGTACAGCGTTCACCTGCCATACATTCGATCTTGCGCCGCCCCAGATTCTTTCGAGGGCGTCAAAGCGGGTTACCAGTTTCAGGCCCGGAGATACGATGAAGTCCGTACCTACGCGCAGTCTCTGGAAAAAGAAGGCCGTGCTGCCATTATCATTAGCTTCCGTACCCCAGCCATCACGTCAACCGCGAAGGCTGACACACTAAAGGCCATAACCAGCCCCAGTGACAACAAAACTAACCAAAATCTCTTCATTAAAATCCTCCTCAATATTTAAAGAGAGTTAAAAATTCCGCTTTTAGAAAACGGGTATTTTCTAAAAACGACTTCCACAACTACACAAGTGTATTTTGCGGTTTACAGAAATTTGTTTCCATAAACCACGGGTCAAAATAAACTCTGTTAAAAATAGCATTGGATAAGAGATTTTGTCAAGCACATATTTCTATGAGCAGCTTTATGCCGTTTGCATTAATTCCGTCGCCGAAATACCATAAAATCAGTTGCATTGATCTTTGCGACTGCGTGTAATGATAATCCGCTATGCCCGATCAGCTGACAGCCGGCGCAAAATATTGAATTATTATAAATCGAGCCTTCTTTCCGGAGTACATCGGTCTTCCGCCCTCGACTGAAATCAAATTGGCTTTTCCGCAGAAAGCTAATTAAATTTTAATATTTATTAAAAAATGTTTTTTCTATTCCTCGCCGATAAAAGGAAAAATATAATTAAAAACTGTCTTCAAATGATCAAGAATAAGACGCATAAGATTTTTAAATATTTCTTGACATCAGGGTAATCTTAAGGTAGGGGAATCGCAAGGCAGGTATGACTTGCGGTCAAGTTATGACCTATGTTCAAAAACATCATGTATTACCAGCAGTTAGGATATTTATTTTACCAGTATCAAGGCGTTATAAAAACGTTTAAAATCATAAAAAAAATTAGGGAGGAATAAAACATCATGGCGGATGCAGCAAAAGTTCAATTAAAGGAAATTTATCCGATTCCGGAAGCGGCGAAGAAAAAAGCCTGGGTAAGCGGCAGAGATGCTTACGATAAGCTCTGGAAGCGTTCAGTTGAGGAGCCTGAAAAATTCTGGGCGGAGATCGCCGAACAGCAGGTCACCTGGTTCAAGAAGTGGGATAAAGTTATGGATTACAATTTTGACATTAAAAAAGGTCCCATCTATGTCAAATTCTTTGAAGGCGCAAAACTCAACGTTTCTTACAACTGCCTGGACAGGCATCTTGAGAAACGCGGCAATCAGGTTGCTATTCAGTGGGAAGGCAACGAACCCGGCGAAGAAAGAGCAATTACCTATAAGCAGCTTCATGAAGAAGTCTGCAAGTTCGCCAATGTTCTGAAAGCCCAGGGTGTGAAGAAGGGCGACCGTGTTTGTCTTTACATGCCGATGGTTCCCGAACTGGGTATTGCCGCTCTGGCCTGCTCCCGCATCGGCGCAGTTCATTGCATCGTTTTCGGCGGATTCAGCGCCGACGCACTCAGAGACAGAATTGTCAACGGCGAAGCTAAAGTACTGGTTGTCTGTGACGGAACATTCCGCGGTAACAAAGCCGTTCCGCAGAAAGCGACTGCCGATGAAGCATTAAAATCATGCCCGTCCATCACGTCGGTTATCGTTGTCAACAGAGTCGGCGACAAGATTAA
The DNA here is from genome assembly GCA_002840555.1 of Deltaproteobacteria bacterium HGW-Deltaproteobacteria-13. Lineage (GTDB taxonomy): Bacteria > Desulfobacterota > Syntrophia > Syntrophales > Smithellaceae > Smithella. The sequence goes on along the minus strand of PHBJ01000015.1, from coordinate 140,074 downwards.
GTGCGATATGGTTGCAGGCCGCGACAAGTGGTATCATGAAGAAATAGCGAAAGCTGATGCTAAGTGCGAACCCGAATGGATGGATGCCGAAGATCCTCTGTTCATCCTTTATACCTCAGGTTCCACCGGACAGCCCAAGGGCGTTATGCACACCACGGGTGGTTATCTGGTATACGGTTCCTACACCCAGAAGATTGTTTTCGATTATCATGAAGGCGATATTTACTGGTGCACCGCCGACCTGGGCTGGGTCACTGGTCACACCTACATCCTTTACGGGCCTCTTTGCAACGGCGCAACTTCCGTTATGTTTGAAGGCGTTCCCAATTATCCGACCTACAGCCGTTTTTGGCAGGTCGTTGAGAAATACAAAGTCAATATTTTCTACACCGCTCCGACCGCTATCCGCGCGATTGCCAAGGAAGGCGACGATTTCGTGAAGAAATGCGATATCTCCAGTCTGCGAACTCTGGGTACAGTCGGCGAGCCGATCAACCCCGAAGCCTGGAACTGGTATTATAATCTGATCGGCCGCGGCGAATGCCCCATCGTGGACACCTGGTGGCAGACTGAAACCGGCGGAATCCTGATTACCCCGCTGCCCGGCGCAATTGACATCAAACCCGGTATGGCTACCATGCCTTTCTTCGGCGTACAGCCGGTACTGGTTGATGATGAAGGCAAAGAATTCACGGACACAGTAGCCAGCGGCGCTCTTTGCATCAAAGTACCATGGCCCGGAATTATGAGAGGCGTTTATGGCGATCCCAAGAGATTCCAGGAAACCTATTTCGAACAGTTCCCCGGCTACTATGTAACCGGTGACGGCTGCCGCCGCGATAAAGACGGCTATTATCAGATTACCGGCCGTATCGACGACGTTATCAACGTATCCGGTCACCGCATGGGCACCGCCGAAGTCGAAAGCGCACTGGTTGCTCACAAGGCTGTCGCTGAAGCCGCCGTTGTCGGCATGCCGCACGACATCAAAGGCCAGGGTATTTACGCTTACGTAACCCTGAAAACCGGCGTTGAGAAAACCGACGCTTTGAAGAAAGAATTGATCGCTCATGTCCGCGTGGTTATCGGACCCATCGCGACCCCCGACAAGATTCAGTGGGCGGATGGTCTTCCCAAGACACGCAGTGGCAAGATCATGAGAAGAATTTTGAAGAAAGTCGCCGCGAACGACATCAGCAATCTGGGTGACACCAGCACGCTGGCCGATCCGTCCGTGGTTGACGACATCGTCAAAAACAGGCTGTAAAATTAAAGTCCGGTTCCCTGAAAAAGGGAATCGGACTTTTTTGTAAAACAAAAGATAAAAAAATTAAATGCGTGTTTTCTCCCGAAGGAATTACACGCAGAAGAAGGAGGTTGGACAAAGTGAATATTATCGCATGCGTAAAACAAGTACCGGATACGGAAGCCCAGATCAAAGTCAAAGCGGATGGATCAGGGATAGAAGACGGCCAGATCAAATGGGTCATGAATCCTTATGACGAATTCGGCGTAGAAGAAGCTCTGAAGCTGAAAGAGAAAAACGGCGGAGACGTAACCATCGTTTCTGTTGGCCCGGCAAGAGCAATGGAAACCATCAGAACCGCTCTGGCGATGGGTGCGGATAAAGGCATTCATATCAGTGATCCCGCTCTGGATAACGCTGATGCTTTTGTCACGGCGTCAGCATTGGCTGCCGCGATCAAAGGACTGCCCCATGACATTATCTTCTGTGGCCAGCGCGCCATTGACGATGATTCAGGACAGGTCGGAGCAATGCTGGCCGAGCTTCTGGGCATTCCCCAGTTGACTCTGGTCACCAAATTGGATTTCGCCGGATCTTCCGTGAAAGTCATTCGGCCGATTGAAGGAGCACAGCTCTCCATCGAAACCAGCTTACCCTGCGTGGTAACGGCGCAAAAAGGTCTCAACGAACCCCGCTACGCATCGCTTCCCGGCATTATGAAAGCCAAGAAGAAACCAGTGGACGTGAAAAACGCGGCCGCTTTGGGCATCGCATCAGATGTAAAAGCCAAGGTAGCCAAAGTTGTTCCACCCCCAGCCCGTGCAGCCGGCAAGATCATTTGCGGTGATGATGCGGCTCAGAAGGCGGCGGAATTGGCCCGGTGTCTCAGGGAAGAAGCTAAAGCAATTTAATTTAAAAGCGGAGGAATTGAAAAATGGCAAAAGGAATATTTGTAATTGCAGAACAGAGAGACGGCGCTCTGCGTAAAGTAAGTTTTGAGCTTGCTTCCGCGGCCAGAAAACTGGCTGATCAGACAAGTGATGAAGTCAGCGCTATTCTGCTCGGTTCAGGCATAGAAAGTTTGGCTGCCGAATTGGGAAAATTCGGTGTGGATAAAGTTTTTGTCGGCGACAACGCCGCTTTGGAACCCTATGTTACCGAAGCGCATGCTCAGGTCGTCGCCAAAATATTAAAGGATAATGATGCAGCGATCGCACTGTTTGGCGCTTCCGTTCAGGGCAAGGACCTTTCCGCCCGCGTGGCTGCCAAGCTGGCCGGTGGTCTGGCGACGGATTGCACGGATGTAAAGATTGACGGAGGCAAATTTGTTGCTGTTCGCCCGATGTACGCCGGCAAGGTATTTGCCGATGTGACATTCAACACCACCCCGGCAATGGCATCGCTTCGTCCCAACGTGTTTCCGGCAGTGGAAAACGCCAAAGCCGCTGCAGTAACTAAAGTGGATGTGGCTATTGATGCTCAGAAGAGCAAGATTCTGGAAGTGCAGAAAGACACGAGCGGCAAGGTTGACTTGACCGAAGCTAATATCATTGTATCTGGCGGACGCGGCATGAAGGGTCCGGATGAATACAAGATTCTGGAAGAACTGGCTGACGTGCTCAAGGGCACGGTCGGCGCTTCCCGCGCGGCTGTTGATGCCGGATGGCGTCCGCAGAAAGATCAGGTTGGACAGACAGGAAAAGTTGTCTCTCCCAATCTGTACATCGCCTGTGGTATTTCCGGCGCTATTCAGCATCTGGCGGGCATGAGCTCATCCAAATGCATCGTGGCCATTAATAAGGATGCGGAAGCTCCCATCTTTACCAAAGCAGATTTTGGTGTCGTGGATGATCTTTTCAAGGTTGTTCCCGAATTAACAGCCGCCTGCAAGAAAATGCTGGCCTAAAATTTTTTATAGTAAAACAGGTTCCGGTAACGGCCTGCAAACCTGCCGTTACCGGAACCTGAAAGAACAGTAATATTAAAAGTAACAAAGAAGACTTGGGGGAATAACTCAACGGAATAAAAACCCCTCAATATTTCGGAGGATCAATGGAACAGAATATTAGCCCGATAGGGCTGGCAAATCAAGGTCGTGAAGTTTTTTGGAACGCTCATAGTTTTGAGCCGTTCCTTTTTCTTTTTACTGCCATAGCCATGGCAATATTTGCTTACGGTGTCTACCAGCGCTGGAAGCTGTGGAAAGCGATGGGCAGGGATGAAATCCGCATAGATGAACTTCCGGCAAGAATAAAAGCTCTCATCATGAACGGATTTTTCCAGGTCAAGACCTGGAAAGATGCTTACCCGGGAATCATGCACGGCTGTATCTTTTTTGGTTTCTTTGTCTTAATTTTCGGAGCAGCTTTCGACGCCGGCGAATTTCATATCACGGAACCTTTGTTCAGCTGGGCGTTTTTACGCGGCAGCTTTTATCTGGGCTTTTCCTTCCTGATGGATCTGTTCGGTCTGCTGGTGCTCATCGGAGTTTTGATGGCCGCTTATCGCCGGTATATTCAAAAACCTGACCGCCTCACGTACAAAGGCACACCGGATACCACAGCCGACGACGGCATTGCTCTTTTGCTCATCGGTGGTATTATCATTACCGGTTTCCTCATTGAAGCGCTGCGCATTCATGCTACCATGATTGAAGGTATCGGTCCGGATAAAGTCGCTCCGGCATGGGAAACTTGTTCATTTGTCGGCTGGACTCTGGCCAATATCATGTCCGCTGTGGATGTTGAGAGCGCCAAAACAGCTCACAAGGTAATGTGGTGGACACATACCTTTATCGCTTTAGGTTTTATTGCTTACATCCCTTATTCCAGACTGCTGCATATCATCACGACTCCGGCCAATCATTTCTTTGCTACCCTGAAACCGACCGGCTATGTAGAACCGATTCGTGACATTGAAAATCAGGAATCTTTCGGCGTATCCAAGCTGGAAGAATTTACCTGGAAACAGATTTTTGATTCCGACGCCTGCACCAAGTGCGGACGCTGTCAGGACGGATGCCCCGCGTATCTGACCGGCAAACATTTGTCTCCCAAGAAGCTGGTTCAGGATATTAAGACGCATTGGCTGGAAATAGCTCCGGCCGCCATTAAAGCTAAGCTTGCTGCCGTTCCTGCCGCTGAAGGCGCTGAAGGTGCGGAAGCGCCGGCTCCTGTTGAAGCTGCTGAAGGCGCGGCTCCGGAAAAAGCATTGCTGGGCGACGTCATTAGTATGCATGAACTGTGGGATTGCACCAACTGTATGTATTGTGTGGAAAACTGCTCTTCTTCCATTGAACATGTACAGAAGGTTATTGATATGCGCCGCTACAAAGTTCTGACGGAAGCGGATTTCGCTCCGGAACTGCAGTTGACTTACCGCAATATGGAAAACAACTCCAACCCCTGGGGCATCGGTGCTCATTTGCGCGCCGACTGGGCCAAGGAACTGGGTGTGAAAACTCTGGCTGAAGATCCCAATGTGGAATATCTCTTCTACGTCGGTTGTTCCGGATCGTTTGACGACCGCGGCAAGAAAATATCGGTTGCCTTTGCCAAGATTCTGCAGTCCGCCGGTGTCAGCTTCGGCATCCTGGGAACTGAAGAAGGCTGCTGCGGCGATTCAGCGATGCGCGGTGGAAATGAATATCTGTTCCAGTCGCAGGCACAGGCCAATATCGAGATCATGAACGGTTACGGCGTGAAGAAGATCATCGCCATTTGCCCGCACGGTTATAACTGCATCAAGAAAGATTATCCCAACTTCGGCGGCAATTATGAAGTCTATCATCATACGGAAATTATCGCCGATTTAGTCGCGAAGGGTAAGATTAAATTTACCAAATCTCAGGACGGAACATTCACGTATCATGATTCCTGTTTCCTCGGACGTTACAATAAAGTTTACGATCAGCCGCGTGCAATTCTGAACGCCATTCCCGGCGTGAAGCTTGCGGAAATGGAACGTAATTTGTCCAAGAGCTTCTGCTGCGGCGCCGGCGGAGCCCGGATGTGGATGGAAGAAGAGGGTGATCGCATCAATAATGCGCGCACCGATCAGGCGATTGCAACAAACGCCGGCACCATCGCTGTTGGCTGTCCGTTCTGTCTGACGATGCTTTCGGACGGAATCAAAGACAAACAGAAGTCGGAAACAATGGTTGCTTTGGATATCGCCGAAATCGTTGTCAAGGCAATGGGAATTGAGGAAGTCAAAGCTCCCGTTGATACTTGCGCCACTTAACTAAATATTTATAAAATTTATTAAAAAGCCCGACCTTAATTTAAGGCCGGGCTTTTTTTTTCTTAAAAAAATAAAAATGTGTTTGAATTTATGCAGCGGCAGAGTATAATGCCGCCAAACAAAAAACTAATAGGGGGGGCAGTAAACAATGGCAGCAAGTATTTATGAAAGCAAACCTTGGTTGAAATCCTACGAAAAGGGGGTTCCAGAATACATTAAGTACGAAGAACTGACCATGCCGGACTATCTGGAAAAAGCGGCAAAAGAATTTCCCAACGATACGGCCATGGTGTTTGTCGGCTACAAAATGACATACCGTCAGTTCAAGGACCAGGTGGAGCGATTTGCCACTTGTCTGACTGATTTCGGAATCAAGAAAGGAGATGCTGTCGCCATTCTCCTGCCGAACAGTATTCCCTGCGTTATCGCCTACTACGCGATTCTCAAGATTGGCGCAATTGTTGTTCTGAATAATCCCCTCTATTCGGATCCCGAACTGGAACATCAGTTTAACGATTCCGGTTCTAAAGTACTTATTACCCTGGATGCCCTCGGCAACCGCATGATTAATCTGCGGCCGAAGACAAAGATCAAACAGATCGTATATATGGGCATTGGAGATTTCCTTAACCCGATTAAAAGATTTCTCGGTAAGAAACTGAAGAAATTCCCGTTCGCCGATGTGAATGCGGCGCCGGATGTTTATCGCTGGATGGACTGCATTAAAAAATATCAGCCCAATCCGCCGAATGTAAAAGTCGCTTTTGATGATGTTGCCATGTACCAGTATACCGGCGGAACAACAGGCGTCTCCAAGGGGGTTATCCTGACCCATGCCAATCTCAGTAAACAGGTTCAGCAGATCAACGCGTGGTTCCCGACCTTTGGCAGAGGAGGAGAAACCATGCTGGGCGCGCTGCCTTATTTCCATGTATTTGGAATGTCCTGTTCCATGAATCTTGCTGTTTTTGCAGGATGGAATCAGATCCTGATCCCCAGACCGCAGCCTCAACCGCTGCTGGAAGCGATTCGGGAATACAAGCCCACCTTTACACCGCTGGTTCCGACCATGTATATCGGCATGCTCAATCATCCCGATTTGAAGAAAACGGATATGAAATGCATCAAAGGAGCTTTTTCCGGAAGCGCCCCTCTCCCTGTCGAGGTCATTCAGGAATTTCAGAAGCAGACAGGGGCTTACATTTCCGAAGGTTTCGGTATGACGGAAACCTGTCCTGTTACTCATACTAATCCTTTCAACGGAAAACAGAAAGTCGGCAGTATTGGTCTTCCCTTGTCCGATACCCTGTCCCGGATCGTCGATCTTGATGATGGTGTAACGGACATGCCTATCGGCAAGCCCGGCGAACTGATCATTAAAGGACCGCAGGTGATGAGAGGTTATAAAGGAATGCCTGAAGAAACGGCCAACGTTCTGAAGGATGGCTGGATGTATACGGGAGACATCGCCACAATGGACGATGACGGATATTTTTATATCGTTGACCGCAAGAAGGATATGATCATTTCCGGCGGCTATAACGTTTACCCCCGTGACATCGATGAAATCTATTACACCAATCCCAAGGTTGAAGAGTGCTGTTCCATCGGCGTTCCCGATGCCAAACGCGGAGAGAATGTGAAACTGTTTGTCGTTCTCAAAGAAGGCCAGACGGCTACACCCGAGGAAATGATAGAGTTTGGTAAGTCTCATCTGGCGGCTTACAAGCTGCCCACGGAAGTTGAATTCCGCAAAGAGTTGCCCAAGACCACTGTGGGTAAAATTTTGCGCAAGGAATTAAGAGCTGAAGAATTAAAGAAAAGAAAAGGTTAATTAATCAGAAAGGCGGAGATGCTTAAATTTGCATCTCCGCCTTTTTTTTAGAAGGTAGGAGACAATGGAATACAAAAACATTCTTTTTAACGTTGAAGAAGGAATTGCGACAATTACATTTAACAGGCCCGAAGTTTTAAACGCCATGAATTCGGCAATACTGACGGAAATTCTGGATGCGGCAACAATCTGTGAAAAAGATGATAATATCAAAGTGCTGGTTTTAACCGGTGCTGGGGACAAGGCATTTGTCGCCGGAGCCGATATTTCGCAGATGCAAAACAGTACCACGATTGAAAGCCAGAAAATGATGGAACTGGGGCACCGGACTTTAAGGCTCATCGAAACCATGCCCAAACCGTCCATTGCCGCGGTTAATGGTTTTGCCTTGGGAGGCGGCACGGAAATTACCCTGGCTTGCGATATCAGATTCGCGTCCGAAAAAGCTGTGTTCGGCCAGCCGGAGATTTTAATCGGTATTATTCCCGGTTGGGGAGGCACGCAGCGCCTGCCCAGGCTTGTCGGAATGGGCATTGCCAAAGAATTGATTTTAGGCGGCGGTCAAATTAATGCCCAGCGGGCCTATGAAATAGGCCTCGTCAATAAAGTTTTTCCGCCGGAAAAGCTTTTGGAAGAGACTAGAAAATTCGCTTTAAAGCTGAGCAAACTCCCTCCATTTGCCCTGAAGATGGCGAAGAACGCGATAAATTACGGTTATGATATGTCGCTGGATAACGCCAACAAACTGGAAATAAGCTGCATCGCTCAGTGTTTCAGCACGGAAGATCAGAAAGAAGGCATGAAGGCGTTTCTGGAAAAGAGGAAACCGACGTTTACAGGAAAATAAAAGTTCAACGTTCTATGTTCAAAGTTTTAAACCTAGAACATAGAACGTTTTTTTATGTTTACCAGATATTATACCAGTGCGAACTTCCCGCCAGCCAGATCAATGAAATCACATAAGCGATCAGGATTGCTGTGACTATTTTTTCCGTCAGAGTCATCGGCCCGTCCTTTTGTTCAGCGGACGGCTGTTCCTGTTTTATTTCTTCAGCCATGCGTTTTACCTCCGTAGTCTTGGGGAAGTTTGTTTGCCGGCACTATATATGGAAATACAGATGATTGTCAATCCTTCCCTCGGTAAAAGTTCAAGGTTCTACGTTCAACATTAAAATAACATAGAACATTTATTTGATCATTTCTATCAATGACGGATCATAGTCTTTTGGTTTCTCGTACCCCAGAAGATTTAGGAGCGTTGCCGCAATATTGGACAGCCCTTTTTCTTTGAGATCCGCCATCCGGTATTCTCCCTGATACAGGGGATCATAGATAATAAAGGGCACTAGATTCAGGGAATGCGCCGTCTTGACTGATTTTGCGCCCTTTTTGTCGATTGTGAACATTTCATCCGCATTGCCATGATCCGCGGTGATAACGGCAATCCCCCCTGTTTCCCTGATGACATCCAGAAGCTCACCAACGCATTTATCCACGGTCTGAACTGCGATAATGGCTGCCTCCATCATTCCCGTATGCCCGACCATGTCGCCGTTCGGGAAATTCGTCCTGCCGAATTTGTAATTGCCGCTCTTGAGCAGATCTATCACCGCCTCCGTGATTTCTTTGGCTTTCATCTGCGGGGCGCGGTCAAACTCAATCCTGTCGGAAGGTATCTCCACATATTTTTCCAGTGATTCATCAATATAACCGGAGCGGTTGCCGTTCCAGAAATAAGTAACGTGGCCAAACTTCTGAGTCTCGGACACGGCAAAGGTTTTTACCTTTTCAGCGCAAAGGTACTCGCTGATGACGCGATCGATAGCCGGAGGCTGCACCAGAAAATGGGGAGGTATGTGGGCGTCTCCGTCATACTCCATCATTCCTGCATAGAAAATATCCGGAAGAGGTCCCCGGTCGAACTCGGTGAAATCCTTTTCGGTAAATGCCCTGGATATCTCAATGGCGCGGTCTCCCCGGAAGTTAAAAAAGATCACAGCATCCCCATCATGAATGGCGCCAACGGGTTTTCCCGAATCATCGGTGATGACAAACGCGGGTAGATACTGATCCGTTGCTTTTGGATCTTCCGCGTAAAAAGTTTTTACTGCTTCGGAAGCGGATGGAAACTTTCGGCCCTCTCCCAGGACATGGGCCTCCCATCCCCGCTTCACAATGTTCCAGTCGGAATTGTACCGGTCCATGGTTACCTTCATGCGTCCGCCGCCTGAGGCGATGGCGTAATCAAGCCCTTTTGACTCGGAGATATTCTTAAGTTTTTCCTCTGTCGGAATAATATAATCAAGCGCCGTCCTCTCTCCCACATCCCGGCCATCGAGAAGGGGATGGATTCTGACCTTTTTGAAATTAAGCTCGGCACACTTGTCGATCATGATGAACAACTGTTCGATGTGTGAATGAACATTCCCGTCGGATAATAAACCGATAAAATGGACTGTACCGCCCTTTTGGGAGCGCTGTATTATATTGTCCCAGGCCTCGGATTGAAAGATCCTCCCGGTTTTCAGCGCCGCATTGACAAGACGGGCGCCCTGATCGAAGACACGGCCTGCCCCCATGGCATTGTGTCCCACCTCGCTGTTGCCCATATCGTCATCTGACGGCAGGCCGACTGCCGTGCCGTGTGCTCTCAGTTGCGTGTATAAATCAGATTTGAATAATTTATCAAGGTTGGGTGTGTCCGCAAGGTAGGCTGCGTTCGTCTCATCCGCTTTTCCCAAGCCCACGCCGTCCATGATAATCAGCAACACGGGACCTTTTCTCCCGTGAAAAGATTTTAATTTATTAAGATGCAATGACATTGAAATACTCCTCTTGAATTTCTCATAGATTTCTTTATAGATAAAAGTTAATATCCAGTCAAGAAAAGAGATGTAACGGTTAAGTCACCGCTATTTTTATACCAATATAAAGACTGACCATTCCTACGGTTAAGACGGCAATATTGCAGAAAAGGTAAACGCAAAGGCTCTTGAAAAGGCGACGATTGTTGATCAATAATCAGGAAAAAAAATTATCCGGCAGGGGCCGTTCACAAAACTTCTTCCACGTTTTCAATGTGTACGTTCTGGAGCTCGCGCTGAAATCGGCATTATTTGCCGCGGGGATCGCCGCGTATGTCTGGGCGCCTGATAAACTAAACGTACACACTCAGTTCGGTCTTCGATCCGGATTAAGCCTGATCAATATTATGTGGCTGCTCGTTTTTCTGAGCATAATGCAGAAATTTTTTCCCCAGGCCGTCACGAGTATCGGCAGTCGCAAGCATTTCAAGGAACTCTTTCACCTGCCGCCTGTCGAAAAGTTTTTGGGGAAGGATCTGGCGCAATTAAGCGATGAGGTGTTGAACACCGAGTTTTTCCGGGGCAGTAAAAATTATGAAATTTTACTTGAGGAGAAACGCGCGCTAAACAGGGGAGCTTTACTGGTGCTGCTGGCGTGGATTATTCTGAACTTGTTTATCGGAGCGCTTTATTTCAAAGGAGTGATCAATCAGAGCATGCTGGTCCTCATCAGTATGTTTTATTTTGCATCCGACATGATTTGTGTGCTGATGTATTGTCCCTTCCAAAAACTATTTATGAAAAATCGCTGCTGCGTGACCTGCCGGATTTTCAACTGGGACAGTATGATGTTATGCACGCCGCTTCTGTTCATTCCGAGCTGGTTTTCATTGACTTTATGCTCGCTGGCTTTGATCGTGCTTATTCGCTGGGAAATCGTGTTTAACCGCCATCCCGAGAGATTCAGCGAACGATTCAATTTGAGTCTGCGCTGCGCGGGATGCGGGGAAAAACTTTGCCGCATGAGAGATTCGGCATCTCCCAGGCAGGAAGACGTCTCAACCGCAAAAATCAAATAAAAAAAGGGGATGGAATTTGCCCACCCCCTTTTTTTGTACAAAATAAATTACTTTACACGCTCTCCAGAACTATGGACATGCCCATGCCGCCGCCGATGCAAAGGGAAGCCAGACCCATTTTCAGATTCTTCTTTTTCATCTGCATTGCCAGTGAATAGGTGATACGGGCGCCGGTGCAGCCGATCGGATGTCCCAGAGAAACACCGCCGCCTAAGAGATTGCATTTGTCGCCGTCAATGCCGAGCTCTCTCATGCAAGCCAGCGCCTGAACGGAGAAGGCTTCATTGAGTTCTACCAGGTCAATGTCCTTCATGGTTATGCCCAGTTTCTTGAAGAGTTTTCTGGTGGATGGGATAGGTCCTAAACCCATATATGCAGGATCAACGCCGCCTGTGGCATATCCTTTGATTTTTGCCAGAGGTTCCAACCCCAGTTCTTTGGCTTTTTCCGCACTCATAACCAACACCGCCGCCGCGGCATCGTTAATCCCGGAGGAGTTGGCCGCCGTTACCGTTCCATCTTTTTTAAAAATAGTCGGCAGTTTGGCCATCTTTTCCAAGGTTGTATTCATGGGGCCTTCATCGACAGCAAACACCGTCGGATCACCCTTCTTCTGCGGGATAAGTACCGGGACAATTTCCTCTTTAAAACTTTCGTTGGCAATGGCTGCCAGGGCTCTTTGATGACTTCTCAAAGAAAATTCATCCTGTTCCGTACGGGAGATCTTGTAGAGTGCCGCTAAATTTTCCGCCGTCATACCCATATGATAGCCGTTGAAAATTTCAAAAAGGCCATCATAAACCATCAGGTCGGTGATTTGGCCATAGGGCATACTCATGCGATAGCCCCAGCGGGCATTCGGCACCGCAAAAGGCACGTTGCTCATGTTCTCCATACCGCCGGCGACAACGATTTCGGCATCTCCGGCCATAATGGATTGAGCAGCCGTAGCGATTGCCCTCATGCCCGAAGCGCAAACCTTATTGACTGTATAGGCAGGAGTTTCTTCCGGAAGGCCGGCCGTAATACATGACTGCCTGCCGATGTTTTGCCCTTGTCCCGCCTGCAAAACATTGCCCATGATTACTTCATCAACATAAACCGGCTTCAGAGACGCATCATAGTCGTAAAATTTTTTGTTAATGTCTGTCATTTCAAAATCGCCCAGGGCGTCCGGACGGCAGCTCTTTAATAAATCATTAATTGCCGGTCTTAAGCCGGCGCGCTTCAAGGCTTCCTTTATCACCAGTGCTCCGAGGTCAACGGTCTTAACGCCCTTGAGCGCTCCGCCAAATTTTCCCACAGCGGTTCGGGCGCCGCTTACAATTACAACTTCTTTCATCTTTTAAACTCCTTTCCAATATCAAAAATATTTTTAAAAAATCACCCGTCTCACCCTTTTAATCTTTGGTCTGTTTCTTAACAGGACATTGATTAAATATTTGTTTCCTTCTGTTTAACTCATGATTTTTCTGATTCGACATAAACTCCGTAATGATTGATCATTCGCTCATCATGGCCTATATGCCACTTTTAAACTGATGTTTTGATAACACATTCAAACGACGATTAAAATAGAATTATTTTATCATTTAATGGTCTGAATACTAAAGTCACTCAGGAAAATATTGGCAACCTTGCGATGACCTTCATTGTTCCAATGCACATCCCCGGGAATAAAATAAGAATCCAGAATGGCACGAATCCTGGCCGTATCGTCATTTGGCTGAATAAAGTGTGGAAAATAATTTATAATCTTGACGCCGGATTTTTTTGCCCAGTTTGTCCAAAATTGGGATTGAAGAGAATTTAAGTCATGATGGACAATCTGGTCCGGCCATGGATAGACTGCAATGGTCAGAATGATCTTTTTATCCCGGCAGAGATTTGCCAGCCGGTCCATGCTGCCGGCACATTTTTCAAGCCCGGCCCTGCCGAATTCGTCGTAGATCCCTTTATTGAATGTCCATGAAGCCTCTCTGAAATTGATAGAATCATAATCATAACTAAAATCTCTGGAGAAAAATAAATCATGAACATTTTTTACCATAAGATATGTCATGATCGTGTCGCGCCTGAGAATTTCTTCAATCTTTTGATAACAACCCCGTTTCTTTTTTAAATCAGCTTTATATTTTTCATTAAGAGCGGCATTTATCTTAAGCTCCTCTTTTCTATCAACAACCTTGTCGCCATCGAGACGATAGAGGACCGCTTCGTCTCTAATATCTGATATATCAATAAAAACAACAAGTTCATTAAATTTTAGTCCCGCGACATCGATAAGATATTTGACCTTTGCATAGTATGATGAAGGTGAGTATGTGCAAACGGCAGCGTTTAGTACTTCTATGCCTTTTTTCTGCAGGACATTATCAATAATTCCGACAAAAGTATTTTCATAGGCGATTCCGACCCCTTCCGTGAAGGAATCGCCTATGAATAAAATGCGGTAGCTGCCGGACGACAGTAAAATTTCACGAGGCCGTTTATCCTTGAAGCCAAGAGAATTTGTGGCAATCGGATAGAAGACATTGCCCCACAACGTTTTCGTAATATTGATATTGGGTTTAAGACCATGGTGATAATAATTCGATGGAATTCGATATTCTTTTTCGCGATCATTCTTTCTGAACAGCGATTTGAAATAATATTTATGAATATTTTTACCAATGATATCGGTGGCCAGAAAAATAAAAACAAGTAACAAAATCATTGAAACGATTGAATGTTTTTCATGCTTCACGGGCATGCCTCACATTATTCAATAATTCCTGACACTAATTAATATTATCGTAATAATTCTTTTCCATAACCGGGCTGAAAAGCCCCTATGGATTTGTTCAGGCCGGTTTACGGGCGATAAGCCACATGTTGTCACTTGTGGGGAAACGATCCCCGAAGTTGAACCGGACAATCTCAAAACCGGTTTCCTTGATTATTTTGTTGAGGGTTTTTGGTGTCCAGTAGTTGACATGGTCAGGATACCGGAACCCGCACCATTTTTGTCCCATGACGATGCGATTAAGACAACCATAATTAGGCACCTTAATAACCAGGGGAGCGCCCGGACGCAATATCCGTATGATTTTTTGCAGTACCTCGCGCGGCGCTGTTTCATGTTCAAAGTAGGCCGACATGATTGCCGCGGTAAAAAAATCTTTTTCAAAAGAGTCCAATCCGAGAAGAGCGTTGCCGCAAAAAACGCGGCCTCCCCTGGATTCGGCGATTTTTTGGGCCCTGCGGGAGAGCTGTTTTGATACCTCGATGCCGGAAGGAATGTATCTTTTATCCAGACGGTCAAGAACCTCTCCTCCTCCGCATCCCACGTCGATAACCGGCCCAGCGGGAAAGTATTTTTCGGCCAGGTCTATCAGTTTGTCTCTGCGAACCAGCCTGTCCTTGTAACGTTCTATCACCCGCACGCCCCTCCGCAAAGCGGATTCCTTTTTCTTTTTTTCTTCGGTCACCTGCAGAGATGTCTTTTCCCAGGCGTAAATTTCCTCCAGTTCTTCATAAGAAGCAGGATTCTCCAGATAAACTAAACCGCACCGGGCGCACTTTTTGATAATCCATTGATCCTTCGAGTACACGGAAGGCTTTTCCTTGGCGTTGTCCGCGCCGCACAGAGGACACAATCGATGGATTTCTTTGCCGGTATTGACGGGATCTGTTTGTTTTTCCATATTTTCTCTTATGATAACGCTGAATTTCTCTACAACACGGCCTTCATGATATGTCTGACCGTTAAATCAATAAGATCTCGATTGGTCTTTTTCCCCTTCAGGCTCCAGCCGCGCAGCGGTTCGAAGGAGAGCTCATAAACGATCATGCTGGCGGAATAAAAGGTGTCATCAATATGAAAAACGTTCTTTTTAATGCCCCTGCGCAGAATTCCCTCGAAGAATTCTATCAACTCGATTTCCTTGGCAAGCACATCCTTCATGAAGCGCTTGGGAAGATGCTTGCTCTCCCGGTACATGAGCAGGACAAAGTCGGCGTTTTCATGCGCAAGTTCCAGCATCCTGCGCACGGCCGTTTCTAATTGTTCGAGCGGGTCGGCAATAGCGTGCACCCCGTTTTTTTCCAGATGTTCTGTCCACAGGCGGTGGTGAACGTCAAACACGAGACACAGCACATCTTCCTTTTTGGTGATATAGTCGTAAAGATTCCCGATGGTGATGCCGGTGGTCTTCGATATTTCGCGCATGCCGGTGGCGGAATAGCCTTTTTTGAGGAAAAGCCTGCTGGTTTTCCGGGCGATCTGAAGATGTCTTTTGCGAATGAGATCAGGATCTTTGATCTGAGATACGATTTTCCCCTTCATTTTTTTTTGTCTCCTCCGGTCCCTCTCTATCTTCAATACCGCTTGCCATGATGAGCATTCATTTACACATTTGTGCGGGAAAAAACAACTCTAATAATGCATTTTTATATTTGACAAAGAAGCATAAAAAATATAGTGAAAATATCAATGATAACGAACGTTCGATATCATTCGACCGTCGGCAATAAAATAAAAATGGAGAAAATGTATGGGCAATTCAATAGTTAACACCAGAGATCAACGGTTCGTGCTCTACGAGCAAATTGGCATCGACAAACTGTTTACCACCGATAAATATTCCGGTTTTTCCCGCGATATGGTTGATATGGTTTTAACCGAGGCGGAAAAATTTGCCGTGGAGATGCTTCTGCCGGCTTACGATATCGCCGATAAGCAGGACCCCGCGACCTTCAAGGACGGTAAAGTCCATGCTCCGGTTTGTTTCCAGGAGCCGTATCGCAGGTATTGCGAGGCGGGTTGGATCGGCCCGGCAGTGCCCGTGGAATTGGGCGGGCAGGGCTTGCCGATGTCGGTCTTTGCCGCCTGCCTGGAACTCTTCGGCGCAGCCAATTACGCCTTTCAGATGTATCCCGGCCTGACGCTGGGCGCCGCTTCGATGATTGCGACCCATGGAACGCCTGAGCAGGTGCAAAAGTACGCGTTAAAAATGTTTTCCGGCGAGTGGTCCGGTACCATGTGCCTGACCGAACCCGGTGCGGGCAGCGATGTGGGCGCCAGTCGCACTTCGGCGCGTAAACTGCCCGACGGAACCTACAGCATTACGGGCACGAAGTGTTTCATTTCATCGGGCGATCATGACCTCACCCGGCAGATTGTACATCCCGTTCTGGCGAGAATCGAAGGAGATCCTCCGGGCACCAAAGGCATCTCCATCTTCATCGTGCCCAAATACAGAGTGGAGGCCGACGGCTCCCTCGGCAAGGCCAATGATGTTGTTGCCAGCAATATCGAGCACAAGATGGGCATCAAGGGATCGGCGACCTGCACCCTGAATTTCGGAGAAAACGGCGCCTGTACCGGTGAATTGCTGGGCAATGAACGTGAGGGGATCAAGATCATGTTCCAGATGATGAACGAGGCCAGATTCGGCACAGGCATGCAGGGGCTGGATTTCGCCAGTGCGGCCTTTGAACACGCGGTACAATACGCCAAAGAACGAATCCAGTCCAAGAAAATAGAGGATTTTACCAATCCTGCGGCCGAGAGTGTCGCCATCATCAACCACGCCGATATCAGGCGTTCGCTTTTGTGGATGAAGGCGCATGTGGAAGGAATGCGCGCCATGAATTATTTCATCGCTTACTGCATTGATCAGGAACACTGCGCCGCGACGGAAGAAGAAAAAGAGCGCGCGAAGGGTTTCGTTGATCTGCTCACTCCCATCTGCAAGGCCTACTGTACGGACAGAGGGGTCGAAATTTGCTCCCTGGGCATGGATGTCTTCGGCGGTTACGGATATTGCAGCGAATATCCCATGGAGCAGTATGTAAGAGACGTCAAGATCGCCACCATTTACGAAGGAACCAACTATATTCAGTCTCTGGACTTCGTGGGCCGCAAACTCGGTCAGAACAAGGGAAAAAATATAATGAACCTTTTCGGAGAAATAACCAAAATAATACAGAGCGCCAAATCCGTTGAAGCCTTGAGCAGCTACGCCGTTCATTTGGAAAACGCGATGAATTCAACCATTGCTCTGACGATGCGTCTGGGCCAGTGGGCCAAAAGCCTCGATTACATCATTCCTGTTATGAACGCCAGGCCCTTGCTGATGATTGTGGGAGATGTCGTCATTGGCTGGAAGCTCTTTGAAGCCGCAATCATCGCGCAGGAAAAGCTTGCCGCCTTGTATGCCCGGTTGGGTGTGAATGAAGCACAAGGCCGCGCGCTTGCTAAAGACAACAGCGAAGTTGCTTTCTATCAGGGTAAACTGGCCAATGCGCGTTATTTCGCATCCAATGTCCTGCCCACAATTGACGGACGCTGCGCGTGCATCGGTCTGACCGATAAGACCCCCGTCGAAATGGCGGAGGAATCATTCTCTGTTTGATAATTTAAAGGAGAACCATACAAATGGCTGAACAATTCTTAAGCGAACGAAATTTAAAATTCCTTTTATATGACGTCTTCAAAGTAGAAGAGCTTCTGCAATATCCGCGCTATGCGGAGCACAGCCGTGAAGTCTTTGACATGATCCTCGATATGGCGATGAAACTGGGCAAAAACCTCTTCAAACCGTGTCTGTCGGAAATGGACAAGATTCAACCGGAATATATCAACGGTACGGTCAAGGTTAATCCCGCGGTTAAAACCATCATGAAAGAATGCGGCGAGGGCGGCTGGATCGCGGCGCAGGCTCCTTATGAATTGGGCGGTCAGCAGTTGCCGCACGTCATCGGTCTCATTCCCTTGTTTGTTTTCGGGGCTGCTAATTACTCGGGGAGCGTCTATCCCATGCTGACCATGGGGGCTGCGCATCTGATCGAAAGTTTCGGCGCCAAAGAACAAATTGACTACTACCTTCCCAGTATGTTCGCGGGACTTTGGCAGGGGACCATGGCGCTGACCGAACCACAGGCAGGCTCGTCATTGGCCGATATCGCCACAACGGCCGAGCCCACGGATAAAGGTTATTACAATATCCGCGGCCAGAAGCTCTTTATCTCAGCCGGAGACCACGACGGCGTTGAAAATGTGATCCATCTCGCCCTGGGGCGCATCAAGGATGCGCCGGCCGGTGTTAAAGGCATATCGCTCTTTATCGTTCCCAAGTACCGGGCCGATGACAAAGGCCAACTGGTTTTTAACGATGTCAACTGCGCCGGCATCTACCATAAATTGGGCTATCGCGGGGCGCCCATTACCCAACTCAGTTTCGGCGAGAATGACGATTGCCGCGGATACCTCATCGGCGAACCGGGCAAGGGACTGTTTGCCATGTTCCAGATGATGAATGAAGCCCGTATCGAAGTGGGCCTGGGAGCGGCGGCTATTGCGTCGGCAGCTTATTACGCGTCACTGGAATATACCCGGGAGAGGCCTCAGGGCAGACCGATTGCGGCCAAGGATCCCGCCGCGCCCCAGATCCCGATCATTGAACATGCCGACATCAAGCGAATGCTCCTCTTTCAGCGCGCCGTCGTGGAAGGTTCCCTCTCGTTACTGATGCAGTGCAGCGTCTACTCCGATATGGAACTCGTTTGCGAAGGCGAAGAAAAAGAGCGCTACAACCTTCTTCTGGAACTTCTCACCCCGGTGGCCAAAAGCTATCCATCGGAGATGGGGATCCTGTCCGTGAGCCAGGGGCTGCAATGCCTGGGAGGTTACGGCTATTGTGATGAATTTCCGCTGGAGCAATTCTATCGTGATGTCCGCATTCACCCCATTCACGAAGGCACCACAGGCATTCAGGGCATGGATCTGCTCGGACGCAAGGTCACCATGCACAAGGGCAAGGCCTTCACCTGTTTCCTGGAAGAGGTCCATAAGACCATTGCCGCCGCCGAAAAAGATTCCGAACTGGCGCCGTTGGCCGCTGAACTGACGCAGGCGCTCGAAGCCCTTCAGAAAGTAACCGCGCGGCTGACCGGCATCGCCGTCAAGGGTGCGCAGGACCTGTTCCTGGCGGATGCAACCCTGTACCTGGAAGCCTTCAGTGTCATAACAGTTGCCTGGCAGTGGCTCAAGCAAGGTCTGGTTCTGCGGGATGCCGTGAAAAAAGGATTGAATTCCAACGAGGTAAATTTCTACGAAGGCAAGCTTTATGCCCTGCGCTATTTCTTTGGCTATGAACTGCCCAAAATAGAAGGCCTCTTTAAGCGGCTGATGAACGCCGATGGTTTGACGACGTCGATGAAAAAAGAGTATTTCCAGGACAATGCCTGAACACAAAACTTTTTGAGGATAGATGTTATGAAGGCTGCCCGGCGGTTTTACGAATCGCCGGTTAGATAAAAGATTTAATTCTTGTAATGATAACTACTTATCGCAGGAAAAGTTATTTTGCTTGCCTGAGCTATTTTTTTACTCTATAATTCCGCCACATTTATAAAAGCTCCATGACTTGCACTTATCATTGTTCAGGCAACATCGGTAAGGTGATGTGTGGAGACTTAAAAGGAGGAAAAAAATGAAAAAAATTATTTTCGGCGTTTTAATGGTTTTATTGTGCAGTGCTTTTGTATCTTACGCGGCAGAATTGAAAGTCGGTGACAAATTAGGTTCTTTCAAACTTAACGATGCGCTTGATAATAAAGCTTATAGCCTCAATTCACCGGAATTCGCCGGTAAAGTTGTTTATATCGTATATGCCAGTTCGAGTTCATCAGATGATAATGATCATGTAACGAATGCGTTGAACGGCAATAAAGATGTCATGCGTCTTAAAAGTGAAAATAAATATGTTGGATTGGGCATAGGAAATCAGCAGGACAGTCCGGTGCCTAATTTCATCATTAAGCAGATCGCCAAACGCAAACAGAAACAGAGCGCATCCATCATTCTGCTCGATCCCAATTTCACCATAGGCAATGCTTTGGGATTGGCGTCTCCGAACAAAGGCGCTGTATCAGTTCTCGTGGATAAGAATAGAGTGATCCGTTACATTTATTCAGGTAAAACTCCGGCGGAAAATATTCCCAAAATTGTAGAATTAATAAAGAAATACGCAGAATAAATTGTTTATCATTTGAGCAATGCCCCCTCGATTCCCTCAAACAGGATTCGAGGGGGATATTTTATTGTAAAACTCCGGTGGTGATAACGCTCATGGCTAGTATTATAGATGGAAATAAAATAGCGCAGAAGATTCGCAACGAAGTGCGACAAAGCGCGCTCGAATTCAAAGAAAAAACAGGAATCGTTCCCGGTCTCGCTGTTGTGCTTGTCGGCGAAGACCCAGCCTCTCAGGTGTATGTGGGAAAAAAAGCCAAGGCCTGCGCCGAAGTTGGTTTTCTTTCCCGCGAGTATAAGCTGCCCGCGGAGACGAGCGAAGCGAATCTGCTGCGTCTGATTGAAGACCTCAACAAGGATCCTCTTATTCACGGAATCTTAGTTCAGCTTCCGCTTCCGAAACAGATATCCACGGATAAAATCATTGCCGCCATTGATCCGCACAAAGATGTAGACGGCTTTCATCCTTACAATGTCGGCGGGCTTGTGACCGGCTCGCCTTTGTTTATCCCCTGCACACCCCGGGGCATCATGGAATTAATTGCCCGCACCGGCATTGCCCTTTCCGGCAAAGAAGCGGTGGTGGTGGGACGAAGCAATATTGTCGGCAAGCCTGTCGCGCTCCTGCTTCTGGCGCAAAACGCGACGGTCACCATGTGCCATTCCAGAACGAAAGACCTGCCGGCGGTAACCGGACGCGCTGATGTGTTGATTGCCGCCATCGGCAAACCTCAAATGATTAAGGCGAATATGGTGAAAGAAGGAGCTGTTGTGATTGACGTGGGCGTTAACCGTTTGGAAAACGGCAAGCTGGCCGGTGACGTCGCTTTCGACGAAGTTGCCGCCAAAGCATCCTTTATCACGCCTGTGCCCGGCGGCGTAGGGCCGATGACCATCGCCATGCTGATGAAAAATACACTCGACGCCGCGAAAATGAACCTGTAAAATCAAAAATAATATTATGACTCTTGTCCGCATCATAAAAAATTGGGATTGGCCCGATCTCATGCGCCAAACACCCGGTCAGCGTGGTATTTGGGACAATGTTCAGTTCACGGTTGATCCTGTTGAAGAATGCGATTTTGTCATAATGCTCAATAACACTATGAAAGTCGGGAGCATGGTCAGGTGTCCCAAAGAAAATATTTGGGCTCTGATGCAGGAACCCTATGTCAAAGGATTTACGGATTGGATGGCTGAGGGACACGAACATTTTTTTCATGTATATACTCATCATATGCCGTCGAATCATTCCAGATATATCGTTTCACAACCGGCTCTTCCCTGGCACATTAACAAATCCTTCGATCAATTATCCGGGATGGATGTTCCCGCCAAGCCCAAAACACTTTCCTGGATTGTGGGCAATGCCCTGAGCATTCCGGGACATTTTAAAAGATTGTCCTTCCTGCAATTCATACAAAACAAATCGTCTGTGGATATTGATCTGTTTGGCCGTGCGGTACGGGTCATAGAGGATAAATGGGATGGCCTGGCCCCGTATAAATATTCTCTGGCCGTAGAAAACAGTTGTAGCCCGGATTACTGGACCGAAAAGCTGGCGGATTGTTTTTTATCGTGGACCGTTCCATTTTACTATGGCTGCACAAATCTGGAAGAATATTTCCCCGAAGAATCTTTTATTCGAATCAATATAGATCATCCTGAAATTGCCGTGGATCAAATTCAATCGGCCATTCAAAACAATGAATGGGAAAAGAGGCTGCCGGCGTTGAAAACGGCAAGAGAATTGATATTAAATAAATATCAGTTTTTCCCTCATGTCGTAAAGCAGATCGAATCTCATCAGGCAAATTGTGAAAATAAAACAACGAACTTAATTCCACCCTATAAAAAAAGTATAAAAACTCATTTAAATCGAAGGCTGTTTAAGATAAGAATGGGAATGAGGATGATGCTTGGCAAATGACAGGGCGCCAGGGAATGCGATTTCAGGTTGAAGGAACCGGTGAAGAGTAAATGAAGACGAGTATTATCATTTGTTTCTATGAAAAAACAGACTACCTGAAATGTTGCCTCGATTCACTTCGGTCCTCCGATCATGCTTTCGATGAAGTCGTTGTTGCGGATGATGGTTCCAGTGAAAGGGTTGTGAATCAGGTAAAAAAATATATGGAGACTTATCCTTTTCCGATCGTTCATGCCTGGCATCCGCGGGGAGCCCCGCGCCGCGCAGCCTGCCGCAATAACGGGATAAGACATGCCCACGGCGATTATCTTATTTTTTTCGATGCTGATTTTGCCGTTCTGCCCGGCGCCGTACAAAGTCATATCGACGCGGCAAAACCCGGGTGGTTTGCCGCGGGGCGCTGTAAATATTCAACGGAAGAGCAAACCAGGCATATATTTTCGGAAGGCATCTCAGCGGCCCTACTGGAAAAAATATATACGGAATTGCCGGAAGAACCCATTTTAAAAGAGCATAAAGAATTCATTCGTTATGGATTTTTACGAAAGCTGAGATTAGCCTCTGTCCGGAAGCAGACTTTTGGCGGACATTTTTCCATTTATAAAAAGGATATAGAATCGGTCAATGGCTATGATGAGAACTATGTCGGTTGGGGCGGAGAGGATCAGGATATGGCTCTGCGATTAGTCATGGCAGGCTTTCGCGGTACATCCGTTATTAAAACGGCGCGGATTATACATCTCTGGCATCCGAAGGAAATAGGCGATAAACACTGGAAAGAAGGCGCAAATACGGAATATTTTTTTAGAAAAAATATTCCCGTCTATTGTGAAAATGGATTGATTAAAAATAGAATAAACACAAATCAGTAGAAATATCAGAATTAATAATTTTCGATTTTCGGGCCGTCTGTTACATCGGCCTTAAAGGATGATTGTTCACATGGATAATTCGACGAGCAACCCGTCTTCCGGCATTCTTGCCGACCGTGCGCATGTTCCCTTTTCAGTCATCATGCCGACTTACAATCGAAAATATTGCATCGACCAGGCTATTCAATCGGTTTTATCTCAAAACTACGGCGATTTTGAATTAGTGATTGTGGATGACGCCTCCACGGATGGAACGCTCGACCATCTCAAAGCGGCCTATCCTGAAGAAATCGCGAAAGGCAAGATCCGTTTGATTTCCGTCGGCAAAGTGGGGTGTTCCGGCGCCAGAAGCATTGGTTTGAACGACGCAAAATATGATTGGATTTGCTACCTCGATACCGATAACCAAATGAGTCCGTCTTATTTTGAAATATTTAACCGATGTATACTGGAAAATCCCGGGTACCAATGCTTTTACGCCAAACTGCGCATGCGCACTTCCGGAGAGGTGGTGGGGAAACCCTTCTCCTTCTTCGATTTGTTACAGGCAAATTTTATTGATATTGGGACTTTTGTTCATTCAAAGGCCCTGAATCGCGAACTCGGCGGGCCGGACACCAATCTGACAGGTTTGGAAGACTGGGATCAGGCTATTCGCTACACCGCCATACACAAACCTTATTTTGTCGATGCCATTGTATTGGACTATAACGACTTGAACAGTGGCGACCGGGTAACCGACAGCGGGAAATCTGAGGAAAATACCAGGCGAATTATGGCCAAAAAAATATTGGTCAATGTTGATTTTTTAGCAAAAAATTTACATCCTCCCGAGTCCCTGCGGTGGGCATTCGATCATTTATTAAAGATATTTTTCGATAAAATAAGAAAGATTTTCTAGCGTACGCTTTTCCTGCCGGCTCGCTTTATCCTTCTGGAATGTGTTCCTTCCAGAATTCCGGATTTCTTTTTTCCCACGCATGGCATCCGAACGGCAGCTTGTCATTGTTCATCTTATATAAAACATCGGGATATCGATCAAAGGCGAATTTAACAGCCTTCTCCACGGGCGCTGTTTTAAACTTTCGTGTGATCTTAGGCGCTGCTTCCCCCCAGAAACCGTCCTCGTTGAGATTTTTATCTCTATAATAAACAGCTTTCTTACTACCGATTAAATTTAATAACTTTAATCTCAACGCTATGGTTTTATTTTGAATCTTATAAAATCTTTTTTTTATTTTTGATTCTTCACTAACCGTTTGTATTTTACATTTGCTTAAAACATAAAGAAATTTTTCAATATTTCTTAGAGAAAATCCGCCGTTCCCCACGCCATTTAATTTGATTTGTTCATTTTTATCTTCCAACCATGGCGCGCCGATGTAATCATATCCCTCTTCGCACCATTCCGCCAATTCATCTCTGAAAACATATGCATCAGGCTGATAAATAAGAACATAACTAAATTCTGAAAAAATTTTATAGAAATCTTCACTGAGCAGCAGCTCGTTATAACCCTCCAGTCCCTGATAAAAATATCTATCATTAAATCTAATGAATTGATCATCGTGCGCTTCAAAACATTTTTTATAGTTTCTGATATCCAGACTTTGCGGCGCAACAAAAATGATTCTGTATTTTTTTAATACTTGAAACGCCTGTGCAATGGATATTTTTTCCTTCTCCGATAAATCCGGTTTATATATGGAAATAACGATTCCTATTTTTTCATGTTTTGCCATCATATCTTACCCGGAGCCAAGAAGTAGTGATTTAATATTTTGTTACCATTTTTGATTTTTAAGATTAAAATACTTTCTCTTCATATCGCTTTATTGATGGGCTTGTATTTTTTGTCTAATACAAAACACGGTAAAGTATAATCCTGCCCGTGTCATGATGAGTCCATTCTTTTAATTCTTTCAAATCATCCGTCCGCACGGCTTTTAAAAAGTCGAACTGATCTCCGGGCCAATTATTCTCTTCCCAAATGATGTAACGGATTTTCCGCATCTTCATATTGTGGATGAAATCTTCATAACTGCCGGCGATAATACTTTTGTCCCGGCGCCAATTGGTATATTTATTCGGGCACGGGGCTCCGGCAACATGCAGATTCGCGTAATAGTCTATCCAGCGGCCGGCGCTCCCCAGTGTAATCAATTCGATTTCTCCGGAACCACCGTCGACGCGGGCAATTGTTTCTCCGATGTCCTTGTATACCAGCTTGTCCGCTTCCTGGGTTCTTAAATTTTTGGGCAATGTCAATATCAGGACAAGGATGCAGAGCAAAACGATACTGGTAAAATTGGACAAACCGAATTTATTATGCAGCCAGCGGATCAGGTTTTCAACGCCGAAACCGATAATAACGGTAAGGGGCAGGATAACCATGGCCAGTCTGCGGTTTTCCATGGACCAGGTGCTCAGGCAATAACAATAAAGAACAATCAGGCTTATTACCGCGATCATGATCAGAGGAAATATTCTGCTGTCCTTTCGCATCCGGTCCCTCAACCCTGCCAGACCCGAAAGCAGCAGAAGGAAAAAAAAGTAAAAAAGGGCCTCAAGGGCGCTGAGGAAGATAACTCCCATGGCGATAAACCATATAAGCGTTCTGGAATTTATCATGAATTCTCTCACCCCGCCGGGAGGAGCATGACTGATGAATGACGTCATGATGGTTTCTATGTTTTGATACTGTTTAAATGCATTGATGATGGCCAGGGGAATTTCCTGGAACCGGTACCAGTAAAAATTTTCGGGATGTCTGATAAGCTGAACGACGACAAAACATGCTATGGCCAGAATGACCGGCGCAAGAAAGAGCGCTATGGCTTTGAGTCTTCTGCCTTTAAAGACCATGAGCGTGTAAATACAGCCACCCATGATAAAGATGATGCCCTCGACGCGAGTTGCCGTTGCCACAAGAAAAGAAAGGCTGCTGAGAATAAGAACGAAGGGTGTTTTGCTTTTGTCATCGTAGACCAGAAAGTATAATCCCAGAATGGAAAAAAACCAGTACGACGGATCCCGGATGATATTGACGCTTTGAATGACAAAAAGCGGCAGCATAACGAAAATGAATGTTGTAAGGAAGTTTGTTTTTTCATCCAGAAAGCGGCGCAGAAAAAGATAAAGGGGGATGATCATGAGGGTTCCGAATATAAGATTGACGGCCATGGCCCCGTATACCCAATCACCGGTAACAGGATAAGCCGCTGCAATGAGGATCGTGTATAAAGTTGGATAATCCATCGAGCAGGTATTGATAGCCTGCCCAAGACCGTGCCAGAGAGCTCTGGCCTGATGGATGTAAACGGGACCATCGTTATTGATCATCAGTGTATTCGTAAAGGCAAAAAAACGAATCAAAAAGGCTGAAAGAACAAGGATCAGCAGAGGGGCAATAATGGATTTATCATCTTTATTATAAATCATGTGCCACAATCCATACCATCAAGGAAATAATATAGAGAAATTTTACAAAGTGCAATATCACGATTTGGTTACATCGTAAATAAGCCGGTACCGATCAACTTTGTTCTGAAGTTTTATTTTATCTTTAACAAACGGCATGGTCATTTTCAGAGTGATCAATCTATAAATGGCCTTTAATCTTTCTGCGCGTTTAATGCGGCTGATGGTCTGCGGTTTGTAGTGTTTTGAGTAAAAAAGATATTCGGCCCGAAGTTTTTTCTCAAAAAGAGCCGCATAGGGCGTGCCGATTTCACTTTGTCCGCCCCAGTGCAAAATCATGGCATCTTCAATATACCCGATATAGAAGCCCTTCCTGCGGATTCTCCAACATAAATTCTCATCTTCTCCGTAAAGGAAAAAATCTTCATCGAAGCCCTGCAACTCGTCCAAAAGCGGTTTACGGGCAATCATAAAAGCGCCCAGAACGCAGGCGATATTTCCCTGGAGATGGTCTGTTTCGCCGGATGTAAATTTTTCGCCCGGGTATTTATAGGATACCGATTCCTGAAGGGTTCCATCCGGATTGAGGATTTTCGCTCCGGCCAGGCCGATATGCTGATTTGCGTCCATGAAGGTTACGGCGTTTTTCAGTGTATTCGGCTTGATCTTTGTGTCAGGATTAAGAAAAATAATATAGCGCCCGCGGCAATCTTTTAACGCCTGATTGTTGGCAGCGCCAAAGCCCCTGTTTTCACGATTGACGATAAGCCTGACCTCGGGAAAACTTTCCGCCACGATTTGAGCGCTGTTATCCGTTGAGCAATTATCGACAACAAACACTTCTTTTTCTATGCCGCATGACAATTGCACTGAGGCAAGACAACTCGACAGAAAAGCGGCGGAATTATAAGAGACAATGATAATAGAGATATCCATTTTTTTATCTTTTTGTATGACCTGCTCCCGTTTCTTATTTCCAATATTAACGGCGATTTCCCGCCAGGATCTCTTCGTACAGGGCTGCGTATTTTCGGGTTACGTCGTCCCAGGTATTTTGTGCCGCGGTTTGCCGGGCAGCGGCGGAAAACGGCCTGCGGATATTTTCATCAAGCAACAGAGCTATCTTGGCCGCGATGTAATCGCTGTCGGATGTATCACGGACAATAAATCCGTTTTTATTTTCCTGCACGATATCTTTAGCGCCGACATTGCCGCTGATGATCACAGGTAACCCGGCCGCCATCGCTTCCGGAACAACCATGCCGAAGGTGTCAAATTTGGAAAGCATAATATAAAGATCGCCGGCCAGATACATTTTGATCATTTTTTCTTTACTGACCGGGCCGGTAAAAATGACATCGGAGAGGATTTGAGCCTCCTGTGCCAGTTTTTTATATTTACTGATATTTCCCTTGCCGGCGACAATGAGCTTAAATTTCCGGTTTTGAGCCTTTAATCTGCCCAGAGAAAACAAAACGTCATCAAGGCCTTTGATTTCAAAATTCATTGACGCAAATAAAATGACCGGATCCGTGAGGTTGATTCCCCATTCACGGCGGATGCTGTTACGAACGGAATCTTGATCCTGCGAAGCGTAATCATTTAGGTCCACGCCGGGATGAATCACGGCAACTTGATCAGGGTCAATCCGGTATTCCTGTAAGAAAATATCCTTTGTCAGGCTGGAGACGGCGACAAATTTTTTGCAATTGCCTTCGTAGACAAGTTTTTTTTCCACCCGGGCGGTGGCTAAATCGTAGAGGCTCATCTGCTTGCGGCGTATATTATGAATCCAGTATCTGTGGGGAATGCCGTGCAGCGTGAAGATATCAGCGGCAAAAATTCTTTCATGGCTGTGAACGAGAGAAAAATTATTGCGACGGATATCCCGTCCCGCAAAATAGGCAAAGCTCGGAGTCGTCAGAAATTTAGGAAAAGTAATAATCGGCGCCCGATGAAAAGTTACAGGCGTGGCTGATTTTTCCCAGCGGTTGGCATACACATGAAAATTGTATCCTGTAGAAGAAACGAGCCTGCCGGTTAATTCGGATGCGAATTGTTCCGCTCCGCCGACCAAACCATATTTGGGTATAACCACAGCAATCTTCCGCATAAAATGTTCTTTGCTTAAATTATTTTTTGGAAAACACACCTAACATAGAAAAACAGAAAAAGCATGTTCTAATAAATCTATGAATTTGACTTTACATGAAGTATTATTAATTATATACGATACTTCTAAAATAAGCAATGAACCGGTAGCGAAAAAATAATGAATATTTTAGGAATATCCGCATTTTACCACGACAGCGCGGCCTGTCTTGTACGCGACGGCGATATTGTCGCCGCCGCGCAGGAGGAGCGGTTTACCCGGAAGAAACACGATTTTTCCTTTCCGCTCAAGGCGATAGATTACTGTCTGGAGGCAGGGAAAATAAAGAGCGATTCATTAGATTTTATTGCCTTCTATGACAAGCCTTTTATTAAATTCGAACGCATTCTGGAGACGTATCTGGCTTTTGCTCCCTTCGGCATTCAATCGTTTATCATGGCGCTTCCCCTCTGGATAAAACAGAAACTGTGGATGAAGGAATTCATCAAAAAGCAGTTGAACTATGAAGGGAAAATAATTTTTCCGGAACATCATGAATCCCACGCCGCGTCGGCGTTTTTTGCTTCTCCCTTTGAGGAGGCGGCATTTCTTACCGTAGACGGCGTTGGCGAATGGACAACCACCAGTTACGGCATCGGAAGAAATAATCGAATCGACATTTTATCCGAAATGAAGTTTCCTCACTCTCTGGGGCTTCTTTATTCAGCCTTTACTTATTACACCGGGTTTAAAGTCAATTCCGGTGAATATAAAGTTATGGGGCTGGCGCCATACGGCAGGCCTGTGTATCGGGAATTGATATTATCGGAGCTGATCGATTTAAAAGAGGACGGTTCGTTTAAGTTAAACATGAAATATTTTAACTATTGCGCCGGTCTGACCATGACCAACAGAAAATTTGATAAACTGTTCGGCGGGCCGCCCCGTAAACCGGAATCCGAGGTTACCCAGAGAGATATGGATCTGGCGCGTTCCGTCCAGGATGTGACGGAAGAAGTCATGTTGCGCATGGCTTGTCATATTCACCGTGAAACAAAACAGAAAAATCTTTGTCTGGCGGGCGGGGTTGCTCTCAATTGTGTGGGCAACGGTAAGATTCTCCGGGAAGGCCCTTTCGATCATATATGGATTCAGCCGGCTGCCGGTGATGCCGGAGGGGCCCTGGGCGCAGCCCTTTTTGTGTGGTATCAGTATCTGGATAACCAGCGTAAGGTTGAAGGGCAAAAAGATTTTATGAAAGCGTCCTGCCTTGGTCCTGAATATAGCACCCCTCAGTTTCTTGATTATCTCATGGCCAATAATATTCCTTACGAAGAGTTGACCCCGGAGCAGATTCCTGAAAGAATTGCGGATCTGATAGACGCGCAAAAGACCATCGGATGGTTTCAGGGACGGATGGAATTCGGGCCGCGGGCCCTGGGCGCCCGTTCGATCATCGGCGACGCCCGGTCACCCGGGATGCAGGAAATTATGAATTTAAAAATAAAATTCCGGGAAAGTTTCCGGCCTTTTGCGCCCAGCGTGCTGCGGGAAAAAGTCGCCG
Source organism: Deltaproteobacteria bacterium HGW-Deltaproteobacteria-13 (assembly GCA_002840555.1). GTDB lineage: Bacteria > Desulfobacterota > Syntrophia > Syntrophales > Smithellaceae > Smithella. The sequence continues at coordinate 109,972 of PHBJ01000015.1, read as the reverse complement.
GCTATTTTGACCTGGACCGGGAAAGTCCTTATATGATGCTTGTTGCGCCGGTTAAAGAAAATATCCGCCGGGAAATGACGCCGCAGGAGCAGGCCTATTTTGGTTTGGACAAGCTCCATGTGTCCCGTTCCGTGATTCCGGCCGTCACTCACGTGGACTATTCGGCCAGAGTTCAAACCGTGACAGAGGAAGACCATTCGCTTTACTATAAAATGATTAAAATATTTGATGAAAAATATGGCACCCCGGTGATTATCAATACCTCTTTCAATGTCCGGGGAGAACCGATCGTGTGTTCACCGGAAGACGCCTACATGTGCTTTATGAGAACAAACATGGATTACCTGATCATGGGGAATTATTTGTTGAACAAAGAACAACAAAAACCACTGAGCCGGGATATCAACTGGATGAAAAAATTCGAGAATGACTAGCAAAATGCCGATTATTGAAGAAATTAAAAATATCAAAGGCGATAAATCCGACTGGAAAAAATTCGGAATGATGATGGGTATCATCCTTGCGGTGATCGGGTTTTATCTGTTGTGGAAGAAAAATAATTGCTTTGAGTACGTTTTGATCCTGGCGTCGGTTTTTTTTATTTTGGGTTTGATTATTCCCATGGCGCTCAAACGGGTTTATCAGGCATGGATGGCTCTGTCGGTGATCATGGGTTTTATAATGACCAAAGTAATCATGGTGATTATCTTCTACCTGATTGTTACTCCGGTTGGCCTTGTTGCTTCCCTGACCGGTAAAAAGTTTCTGGATATGGAGATGGACAAGAAAGCAAAAAGTTATTGGATAGTCCGGGAGACGTTGCGAAAAGAAAAATCTGATTATGAAAAGCAGTTTTAATTAATATTAATATAAGCGAGGTGCGGGCAATTATGAGTAAATTATCAATCATGACAGAGTTGTGGGACTATCTGAAAGTCAGAAAGAAATGGTGGCTTGTTCCTATAATTTTTTTCCTGCTGCTGATTGGCGTAATGCTGATTATGGTGGAAGGAACGGCCGTGGCGCCTTTTATCTATACATTGTTTTAATTTTTATGGTTTCCAGGGAGCGTGAATGTGTCGAATCAGGAAAAATCATCCGTTAAGAAAAAAATAATAAATTATTTGATCAACATCCTGATCTTAGCCGTTTCTCTTTGCCTTGCGGTTGTCATCGTAGAAATAACTTTGCCGCTTTTTAAAATCCGCAATATTGAGGAAGCTGTTTACCAGGTCAGAAGGCCTACCATTCAGGGAACCTACGGCGCCTATCATCCTAAGCTTTATTATACACTGCAAAAAAATCTGCGCAATGTCCGACAATTCTATCCGGGACAGCTCGACTACGTCGTGGATACAAACGGGCAAGGTTTCCGCGGTCCCGATTGGGATATGTCTTCCCGCCGGAAAAATGTCGTTATTCTGGGAGACTCGTTTGCCTTCGGCTGGGGCGTTCAGTGGGAGCAAACCCTGGGAAAAATTCTGGAAAAGGAGCTGCAGAAAACAGATCCGTCTTATCAGGTGGTCAACCTGGCTATGCCGGGATGGGATCTTGATAAGATTATCAGCGCTTTTGAATTATATAAAGATGTCCTGAAGCCGGTTGCCGTCGTTTACATTTTTTGTCCCAATGATACGTTGTGTGGCATTCATAAGATTTCCGCCACGGAATATGACCTGGAATATCATCCGGGGCCGGATGATGAAAAAAATTACCGGGCGATGCTTGCCCGCCAACAGCCGGGTTACTGGTCGTGGGACAAATTTTTCCGCAGCACTTATGCTAAGGCTTATCACGCCCGCGTCCTCAGGCGTGTATTCGATAAAAGAATTCGCGCTTCTCTAAGCGAAGACAAAGCCCCGGCCGGATTTGATTTCTTCCCGCCGATCGCCGTGCCGGCTCAAAGCACCCTTGATGATGAGCATAAGGAGTTCCTGTTGTATTGCCTTAAACGTCTCCGCGCTGATGCCGGCGGCAGCAATCTTTATATCCTGGATACATCGGACAAATCTATTTTATACAAAAAAGACGCGGCCGATAACAGAAGATGGGTTATCCGCCAGTTCGGCGAGGCGAACACCGGAGTGACTTTTATTGATTTTGAAAGTTATGTAAGAAATACGCCTGACGGCCGGAAATTTTTTCTGGATTATGACGACCATTGGTCTGCCGCGGGACACGCGGCGGCGGCCAGGCTGCTGATAGAAAAGTGGTCAACCAAGTCCAATATTTAAGGAGAAGCTTTTGGAAAAGATTCCCCTCTCGGTAGCGATCATTACAAAAAACGAGGAAGAAAATATTCGTCAGTGCCTGGAAAGCGTTGCGTTTGCGGGGCAAGTTGTTCTTGTGGATTCCGGAAGCACGGACGCGACTTTGCAGATTGCCGCCGGGTTTCATTGTGAAATTTACAATGAAGCATGGCGCGGGTTCGGCCCGCAGAAACAATTAGCGATTGATAAATGCCGCGAGCCCTGGATATTGGTCCTGGATGCCGATGAGCGCATTCCCGCGGATACGGCGGCTGTTATTAAAAACATCGTGACGGATGCCCATGTCAGGGAAGCCGGATTCAGTTTCCCCCGCAAGAATTATTTTCAAGGGCGGTGGATTAAGCATGCCGGCTGGTGGCCGGATCGAATTGTCCGCTTGTTCCGCAAGGAAGCAGGACGGATGAGCACGGCCGTGGTCCATGAATCCGTGGAAGTTCAGGGAATGATCGGGGCGTTAGACGCTGCTCTTGAGCATTATACGGAAAGCCGTTTGAGCAAAATCATTCAGAAAATTGACAGGTATTCAACCCTGGGCGCCGAAACAGCTTTTAAAGAAGGGAAGAAATCTTCAACAGGCGGCGCATTCCTGCGCGCTTTTTTTACGTTTGTTCAGGATTATTTTCTCCGCCTCGGGATTCTTGACGGCATGCCGGGGCTGACACTGGCGGTTACGGATTCCGTTAATAAATTTTTTAAATACGCGAAATTGAGCCAACTTGTAAAAATAAACCGTGACGGTAAATGATCAATGAATGAGCGCTGTGGTGAGCATCCGGCTGATAAAATAGATATATCGGTAATTATCGTCAACTGGAATACAAAAGACCTCCTGAGAAATTGTCTGAATTCGGTATATCAAACTGTCCAAAATCTTGTCTTTGAAATTTTTGTCGTTGATAATTCTTCATCCGATGGTTCTGTGGCCATGCTGGAGAAGGAATTTCCTTCCGTCATCAGAATAGCGAATAAAGAGAATAAAGGTTTTGGCGCGGCTAATAATCAGGCTCTGGCGATCATGAAAGGGAAATACGCCCTTCTTTTGAACAGCGATGCTGTTTTAACGTCCGGAGCGGTGAAAAAAATATGGGATTTTGGTGAAACAAATAAAAAGGCTGCCATTGTTTGCGGCCAGCTTTTAAACGCCGACGGCAGCAGGCAGAACTCCATCGCGTCTTTTCCCTCTTTAATCACACTTGCCGTTAATACTTCAATGCTGGAATATTTGCTTCCCTGCCTTTATCCCAGCAAACGATACAAACACACAGCGCCCATCGAAGTTGATTCGGCAGTCGGTGCCTGCATGATGATAAGAAAAAAAGCGCTGGAGGAAGGAGGCGCTTTTGATGAGCGTTACTTTTTCTTTTTCGAAGAAACTGATCTGGCATACACCATGCGGCGTCATGGCTGGAAAATTTACCAGGTGCCGGATGCTTTCATCTATCATTTGCAGGGACAAAGCATCGGGCAAAATACAAAATCGCGCGTTGAATTTTACCGTTCACGGTACCAGTTTTTAAGAAAATGGAACAACCCTCTATATTTTTATTTTGCTAAAGGACTAATTTTTTTACGTTTGTTGATTAATTATGTTGCCAACCTCGTGTTTACTTTCCTGACTTTAGGGTTGAACAAAAAAGTGCGCCAGAAATTGATCACCTATTCTGAATTAATCCACTGGCATTTTCAAAAAAAGTAATACCGGCAAGGCAAAAACAGTCTAACTAATACGTTGACACTATAATATGATTTTAGTAGTAATCAATAATTTCTTCGATAGGTTACATTCTTTTTACTGATGTGATCCAGAGGGCGGAGCTGTAAGTAAATTATATAAATCGGATAAAATAATTATTTAAAAGAAAATATAAGGAACCGGGGAGGCGAACATATTTATGGATGAAGTTTATACTGTTTTGAAGGGATTTCTTGACCCTCTTTTTATGGTGTTTGTTTTGCTCCTGATATCTTTTGTCGTTTTCCTGCTTAACTTTAAGAAAAAAAGCGATGCCCTGCTTCTTTTCCTGTGCATTGTTTTGATTTATGGCGCCGGTATCGCTCCCGTGGCCAATTATCTTTGCTACTATCTGGAAAAGGACTATATTCACAGCCCGAATACCGGAACAAGAAATAACATCGATGCGATTGTCGTGTTAGGCAACGGGACAAAAGAAATAAAAACTTTAAAAGAGACTTTCAGTTCGGAAATAGGATATCTGAGGCTCCTTCACGCGGTCGAGGTTTATAATAAAACCGGCGCCCGGTATTTTGTTTGTTCCGGCAAGGGAAAGAGCAAAATTTCTGAGGCGGAAGTCATGGCAAAATTGGCGGAGAAGCTAGGCGTTCCCGGGGAAAAAATAAGAATGGAAGCTGATTCCCAAAACACAAGCGAGAATGCCGCGGGAGTCAGTAAGATGTTCGGCAACAAAAATATCAGTATCGGCCTGGTCACGTCAGCGTTCCATATGAAGCGCAGCGAACGGGTTTTCAAAAAGTATTTTAATAATGTGGTGCCGCTGCCCGCCCATTATTTATATGAGTCACCCCGGGGGAATATCGTTATCCGGTATATTCCGCAATCGGACGAGCTTTATAAAACGTCCATTGCTTTTAGAGAAATTATTGCTCAGTTATGGTACCGGTTGAAATAATTATAAAAATAAATGAAGCGTTATTTTGACTTTATAACCGCGCTGATTTTAATAATTATAGCGGCGTTACCGGTTGCTCTCATAGCGATTCTGGTAAAATTGACTTCGCCGGGTCCTGCCCTTTACTGGTCGGAACGTGTAGGTAAGAATAATAAAAATTTTCTCATGCCTAAATTTCGCACAATGCGCAAAGGCTCTCCGGAGGTGGCAACGCATCTTTTGCAGAATGTCGAATGTTATTTAACGCCGTTCGGGTCGTTTTTGCGCAGAACCAGTCTTGATGAGTTGCCTCAACTTTGGAGTGTGCTTAAAGGGGATATGAGTTTTGTAGGTCCGAGGCCTGCTCTTTTCAACCAGGATGATCTGATAAAATTGAGAACGGAAAAAGGAGTTTGCAGCCTGACGCCCGGCATTACCGGCTGGGCGCAGATAAACGGCAGAGATGATATCACAATTCCTGTTAAAGTATCGTATGAAGAATATTATCTTCAGCATCAATCTTTCATTTTTGATCTGAAAATTTTATGGCATACTTTTTTCAAAGTTCTTAAAAAAGAAGGCGTTGTTCATTAGGATGAATTTGCTTCAACCGTTCAAGGGCCATCGATTTTATTGGGGCATACCGGGCGACGTATTTTACAAATTTTAAAGGTTTTAATAAGACATAAATAAAAATGTTTATTTCCTCTCAGCATAAAATAAATATTCCTATCAGGAAAATACTGGTTATTCAGTTGGGCGATATCGGTGATGTCGTCTGGGCTATTCCTGCCTATTGGGCTTTGAAGGCGGCGTTTCCGCAAGCCGGCCTGTCGGTGCTCGTGAGGAATCACCATGGAGATTTTCTGCTGGACGATTCTCACATCGATAAAATATTTACCGTCAGCACAGAAAGTGTATGGAGCGGCATTCAGTTATTAAGAGATTTGCGCCGGGAAAAATTTGATCTGGTCTTTGATCTGCGTGCCGATGATCGCGGGGCTTTCATCTCATTCTTCAGCGGCGCGAAACTGAGAGCGGCTCAGTATTATTCCGGTTTGTTCTGGCGCAACAGGGCATTTACTCATCTCGTTGATCCGCCTTCCTCCGGAGAAAGAATACTGGGAGCGGCGGAACAATCTCTTAAAATTATTCGCGGGTTCGGAATAAAAGAAACGACCTCCACCCCGCAAATATTTGTTTCTGAAACATTGAGAGATAAAATATCACAAGTGTTAACCGGAGAAAAAGTCGAGACAAAGAACGGGTGGGTCAGCATCAATCCTTTTTCGCGTTGGGCTTATAAAGAATGGGATATTGATAAATGGAGACAGCTTGCTTTTTTTATCTGGCAAACGTATAAAATGCCGGTGATCATTACCGGTTCGGCGGCGGAGAGAGATCGGGCCGATGCGCTGGCCGCCCAGCATAATTCACCGATCCATAATCTGGCCGGCAAAACCACGCTTCGCGAAATGGCGGCTCTTCTGCAAATGAGCCGCCTGCATGTCGGCGTAGACAGCGCGGCGCCGCATATTGCCGCGGCAGTGGGCACTCCGACCATTACAATTTATGGCCCTTCCGATTGGCGAGATTGGGCGCCGACCGGTGATAAAAATTTGGCCGTTCTGCCGGATATGGATTGCGTCCCCTGCCGGAAAAAAGGTTGTGAAGGGAAAGGCCGAAGTATTTGTCTGGATAATTTGCCTGTTGCCAAAGTACAGGATGCCGTAGAAACAATGTTGAGGAATTCCCGATCCGGTAAAATTTAACATTTTTATTGTAATCCGAAAACCGGAGCAATAAGAAGATCACTATTAATAAGTGATTTTAGAAAAGACGGACAGTAGAAGATGAATGTTCCCCCCAAAAAAATCATCGGTGAAATACCCGCAATCGTCACCTATTTTAATATGTGGTTTCTGTTGGGATGGTACGATATTAAACAGCGGTATCGCCGGTCGGTTATCGGGCCTTTCTGGATCACGCTGAGCACCGGGGTTATGGTAGCCGCTATCGGATTTATGTTTTCAACTATTTTTAAATCGGCGATTGAAGAATTCCTGCCGTACTTTGCGGTAGGACAGATTGTCTGGCTCTTTTTTTCGACTCAGATAAACGACTCCTGCACGACATTTGTTCAGTATCAATCCATCATCAAGCAGATGTCTGTCCCTTTGTCCGTTCATATCATGCGCAAGTTGTGGAATAATCTTATTTTGTTTGGACATAATTTTCTTATCATTATTATTGTTTTGATTATCTTTCATAAAATGTCCTGGATGATCTTATTGGCGATTCCCGCATTTATTCTTATTTTGATTCTGCTTTTTCTGGTGTCCATTATGCTTGGCATTGTCTGCACCAGATTCAGGGATATAACGCAGATTGTCGCGGTTTTTATGCAGCTGATTTTTTTCTTCACGCCCATTTTATGGATGAAAAAAGTTTTGGCCGGCAGGAATTCATGGGTTTCCGATTTTAACCCGTTTTATCACATTATTGAAATTGTCCGCGCGCCCCTGCTGGGCGAGGCTCCCGCGTGGATTCTCTGGGTTTATATGCTGGCATATATTGCCATAGCGGCTGCCATGGCCCTGTTTTTTCTGAAAAAATTCAGACACCGCGTGTCGTACTGGTTATAGGTAAAATTATGTCTCTGCTCAAAGCTGAAAAACTGACAATCGATTATCCGATATTCGATTCTTCAAGCCGTTCATTAAAAAAAGCGCTTATCAGAGCGGCAACGGGCGGGCGCATAGCCAATGACTCGCGCGGGATCAGCGTCCGCGCCATTGACGGCATTTCCTTTTCTATCGAACATGGTGAAAGAGTGGGATTAATGGGAAATAACGGCGCCGGCAAATCCACACTGCTTCGGGCCCTTGCCGGAGTATACGCTCCGACAGGCGGGAGTTTGCAAATCAATGGCTCCGTTGCTTCACTGCTGGATCTGTCATTAGGCATGGATGGGGAATTCACCGGTTATGAGAATATTTTCATCCGTTGCGTTCTCATGGGAATCCCGAGGTCCGTCATAAAAAAACATATTGATGAGATCATCGAATTTTCTGAACTCGGCGATTATATAAAAATGCCGATGCGCACCTATTCGTCGGGGATGCATCTGCGTCTGTCCTTTTCCGTTTGCACCGCGTTTCCCGCGGATATTGTCCTGATGGACGAATGGCTTGCCGTCGGAGATGCTGATTTCAGCAAAAAAGCGGAAAACAGGCTGATGGAATTTATCAAGAAATCTTCCATCCTGGTTTTGGCGTCACACTCCGTGGAACAGGTAAACAAGATCTGTAACCGGATTATCATCATGGAACACGGCAGCATAATAAAGGATGGATAAATTGAATTGCGCATTGATTTTGCAAATGTCTCATAAAACAGCGAAGTAAAGATATTGCTTCAGTCACTGCGAAAAAAACGAATACACTTTTTGTCTAAAGAATATTTTTATAAAAGTCCTCTGAGAATGTATGGTGAATGCCCTGACAATTCAATAATAAGATTTATTGAAAGCCTTCTTTCGAGCAATTGTGTTCTTATGTCTTTAGGAGATGCCGTTTGTAATGGAATCATCACAATTAAATAAGGATATTGTTGAAAAATACAGGTGCCGGGTAGAAGAATTTTTCAGGCGGACGGCCGCAATGGGGATACGCAATCTGGAAAATTATTACTGGTATCACACTGTTGATTTGGGTGAAGGACTCATTACGCCAGGCACTTATGATTACCGGGACAAGCTCTCGGTTTTCCCTTTCCCGGAAGAAATGCGTGGGATGAATGTACTGGATGTAGGTTCTGCCTCAGGTTTCTTCTCTTTTGAGTTTGAAAGAAGAGGAGCCGCTGTTACTTCGGTTGAGATTCCTGCTTTATCTGGCTTGGATTGTTTTCCCGGAGAAACTCTTGGACAAACCATTAATAAACTTAAAAAAATGATGCCGTCTCATTCTGCCTTTTCCAGGGAACAGCAAGATAAGCTTTTTTGTCTGGAGGGAGCGGAGAAACTCTACAATTATTTCATTGATGGTCCTTTCAAATTTTGTCAGCGGATGCTCAAATCCAAGGTTGACCGGCATTACTGCACTGTTTACGATATTTGCCCCGAGAGACTGGGACGCACTTATGACCTTGTTTTCTTAGGAGACATATTGCTTCATACGATTCATCCTTTAAAAGCCCTGGCGAGTGCCGCCTCCGTTTGCGACGGCACATTGATACTGTCTCAGGCATTGCCGGATGCACCCGATAATTTACCCATGATGGTTTATATGGGCGGAGAGGTTCAAGGCGAGGATGATCTATCATGGTGGTGGCCCAATTTATCCTGCCATATTTCCCTCTTGAAAAAACTGGGGTTTCGTCAAGTCTCTATGGTAGGCAAGAACAGCGGCTATTTACAATCGGCTGGAGACTATTTCGAGAGAGCCATTATTCAGGCGATACGTTAGGTGCCGCTTGTGAATCAGCAATGATTTATAATGTTTCGAGAAGGTAAACTACAGGCAAGAATGTAAAAATGGCATTTTATATTGAGAATAGTATAGATGTTCCGCTTGCAAAGGTGCTTGATGTAATGCAGGACAGGATCGTGTTCCGGACATCATATTTTGGTGTTCCCACGCTAAAAAATCCATTGGATTTTTGGGTGTATCAAGAAATTATCTTTGCAGCAAAGCCAAACGTCATTGTTGAGATAGGTAATCGTTTTGGCGGAAGCACACTTGCTCTGGCACATCTTTGTGATTTAATAGGCGATGGCAATATTATTGCGATCGACATTTCTCATGATGATATCTATCCGCAGGCGCGGAGTCATCCGCGCATCACCCTGTTAGAAGGAGATGCATGTTCTTTAGTTGAAGACGTGCGAAAGCTAATATCTATCAATGATAGAGTGATGATTATTGAAGATAGTTCACATACCTATGAAAACACTTTAAATGTTTTAAATGCGTATTGCGGATTTATAAAATCCGGTGATTATTTCATAGTGGAAGACGGTATTTGTCATCATGGGCTTGATGTTGGCCCAAATCCAGGGCCATATGAAGCTATAGAACATTTCATTGATCAAAATTCTGAATTTGAAATTGACCGCGAAAAAGAATCATTTATCGTGACTTGGAATCCTAAAGGCTTTTTGCGGAGAAAATAATTTTCAGTTGATTCTTATATATCGTGCTGCTGTCCGATAAGTAAAGAGGTGGATTGCAAGTGCATCAAAGTTCATATGAACATATGAGAGATCTTGTAGATAAGTATCTCAATCTGAATAAAAAAATGTCTATTCTTGACGTCGGTTCTTACGATGTCAACGGCTCATATCGCACTCTCTTTTCAAAAAGTCAGTTTTCTTATAGAGGCATTGATATCTCAGATGGTCCGGGAGTTGATATTGTATTAGATTCACCTTATAAATTTCCTATGCAATCAAACTCGGTAGATATTGTTATTTCAGGGCAGGCCTTTGAACATATTGAGTTCTTTTGGATTACCTGGGCCGAGATGGTTAGAGTTCTAAAACCTAATGGTATGATTTTTTTAATAGCGCCGTCGCGCGGACCGGAGCACCGTTATCCTCAAGATTGCTGGCGGTTTTATCCGGATGCCTATCGGGCTCTGGCAAAATTAGGTAAATGCGAGTTGCTTGAAGTAAGCGCAGATTGGGAGCCTCATCCTGATCCAGGCAGCAGCCCCTGGGGTGATTGCGTAGGTGTGTTCAAAAAATCGAGGAGATCCATACGAGAGAAGATATCCGGCGTATTTTTGAATCTTATTCATAAGTTAGCGTATGGGTCCATATAATAAATTGCCAATAATTTAAAGATTGTTAACGGATGAAAAAGAACCTTCTACTGGAAGCTGCAAATTTCACTCCCGCCTCTCTGGAAACTCCCGGGGCATGGTGTGGACATATCCCTTTCGCTTCATGGCTGATACGTGTTTTCGATCCCGGAATATTTGTCGAATTGGGTACACATTCGGGCAATTCCTATTTTTCATTCTGCCAGTCGGTCCAGGAAGCCAACCTCGGCACGAAATGTTATGCCGTGGATACCTGGCAAGGTGATGAACATGCCGGCTTTTATGACGACGAGATTTTCTTCAAAGTTAATCGATATAATGAAGATCACTATGCCGGCTTTTCATGTTTGTTGAGGATGACGTTTGATGATGGCGTGCGTTGTTTTTCCGGCGGATCGATTGATTTGTTACACATTGACGGGCTTCATACGTATGAAGCGGTAAAACATGATTTTGAAACATGGCTGCCGAAGCTTGCGCCTGGCGCCATTGTACTTTTTCATGACACCAATGTGCGTGAGCGGGGCTTTGGCGTTTGGAAACTATGGGAAGAGCTGCAGGCACGTTATCCGAAAAATATAGAATTTTTGCACTCGCATGGACTGGGGGTTTTACAACTCGATGGTGCGGCGGATACAAAAAAAATGGTTTGGCTTGATCCCCATTCTGCTGAACAGCAACCGTTAAAAGATTACTTCTCTGTATTGGGCAGGAAACAGCTGGAATATTTTGAGCTTGTTCAGACGAACATCCATGTTGCCCATCTCAAAGAAGCCATAGCCGAACGTGATGCCCGGATAGCCCATCTCAAAGAAGCCGTGGCCGAACGTGATGTCCGGATAACCAATCTCAACAGAGCCATGGCCGAACGCGACGCCCGGATAGCCAATCTCAACGAAGCCATGGCCGGACGTGATGCACAAATAGAACACTTGAAGAAGGATAATTTTCTTCGCGGTGAGTGGGCGCTGAGGATTGATCGGGAACTCAAGGATGCAGAAAATCTCGCGGCGAAAATCAAAACCAGTAATTCATGGAGGATTACTTTACCATTTCGGGAAATAAGACGCTGGCTTACGTATCCCCGGGTGCAGTTTCAAAAATATGCTCAAATTATTTTGGAAACAGGTCGCAAATTTTATCCACGGATTAACCCAGGCAAAAAGACGAAAATGACTCACAAAAGTATTATGGCTAAAGTCGCCTCCGAATTTCCTCGGGAAAAAAGTCTTTACCCGGCGGACCGGCATGCACAAAATACGGATAAAGCGGCGATGTTCAGGAACTTTGCATATTTTGCTCTTTTCAATCCCCGTACGGTTTTCAATCTTATGCGACTGCACATGATGAAAAAAGCCTGGATGTTTCTGGTAAATAATTCGTGGAATTTTCAAAAGTTCATCAGGAGAAGTGAAGAATTGTATTTCCCGCAGGCACGGAAACCGAAGGAAAATTTATCGGAGGTTATTCTTTCGCTGATTTCGCGCTATCATTTGCCGCAATCATCGGGGGAGAATCTTTCTGTTTCGCCCGGCAGTGCAGAAATGGATATATGGACAAAAGATTTAAGAATGTTGGCAAAGGGTCTTCCGGGGGAGAGCAACACAATCAAGGTTTCCGTTGTTATTCCCGTACATAATCAGATAAGGTTTACAGTGGCCTGTCTGCATTCGATTTATGCTAATACGGGCGACAGCAATTATGAAATAATCATAGCCGATGACAATTCCACAGACATGACACCGGAGGTCTTTAAAAATGATTTCCCGCGGGTAAGCTATTTCCGCAGCAAAAAAAACGTTGGATTCCTACTCAACTGCAACAGTGCCGCACAACACGCTCTTGGGCAGTATATAGTTCTTTTGAATAATGACACCCTCGTATATCCGGGCTGGTTGGATGAGCTTGTTAGAACGATGGATCAGGATGCTTCCATAGGTCTTGTCGGCTCTAAACTCATTTATCCCGAGGGGATGCTTCAGGAGGCGGGAGGCATTGTCTTTGAAAACGGCGACGGATGGAATTACGGACGTTTTTGCGATGCCTCGTTGCCGCAATTTAATTATCTGAGGGATGCGGATTATTGTTCCGGAGCCTCTGTGGCGATTCCCGCGAAACTATGGAGACAATTAGGCGGATTCGATACGAGGTTTTCTCCGGCGTACTACGAAGATACCGACCTTGCTTTTCGGGTACGTGAAGCCGGCTATCGGGTTGTTTATCAACCTCTTTCCGAAGTGGTTCATTTTGAAGGTATCAGCAATGGTAAATCGGTACATTCGGGCATAAAAAAATATCAGATGAAAAATCAGCAAAAGTTTTGTTCCAAATGGAAAGACGTCCTGAAAACATACGGCGCCTGTTATCCGGAAGCCTTGCCCGTGGATCGTACCGTCAAGAGACGTGTGCTTGTGATAGATGCCATAACACCGATGCCGGATAAAGATTCCGGGTCGATGGATGCGTACAATTACATGATGATCATCAAGAATCTCGGGTATCATGTCACTTTCATACCGGAGAATATGGTTTTCTTTGATGAATACACAAAGGATCTGCAGAGAAAAGGCGTGGAATGCGTTTATCTCCCCTGCGTTAGTTCATTGAGAAAAGCCGTTGAACGTTATGCGCCGGAAGCTGATATTGTGATGCTCTGCAGAGTCAATGTGGCCGCGCCTCTCATTGACCTTGTGCGGCGGTGCGCTCCGCGGGCAAAGATACTTTTCGATACCGTTGATTTACACTTTTTGCGCGAGACTCGTGAAGCCGAACTTTTCAATTCTTGCAGCTTGGCCGATAAAGCCGCCGGGACCCGTAAAGTTGAGCTGGGAGTCATCAGGCAGGCGGATGCGACAGCCCTGCGCAGCACTTATGAAATGGAATTATTAAAAGAAATTGTTCCGGATGCCCGACTGTTAAATTTTCCAATTGTGCGGAAGGTTCACGGTCCTTCCCCGGTTGCATGGAAAGATCGCAGGGATGTAGTTTTTATAGGAGGGTTTGCTCATCCTCCAAATGCAGATGCGGTTAAATATTTTGTTTCCGAAGTATGGCCGATTCTGCGCGATTCCGGTTTCTCGGAACGTTTTATTATTGCCGGCAGTAATATGCCCGATGAAATTGCGGAATTGGCTGCGGATGATATTGTTGTACGCGGGTTTGTTGAAGATTTATCGGACATCTTCGGCAAATGCCGTCTCTCGGTTGCGCCGCTCAGGTACGGCGCTGGAATGAAGGGCAAGGTGGTCACCAGTCTCAGTTACGGCGTTCCCTGCGTGGCTACGCAAATAGCCGCCGAAGGATCGGGACTTGTTCATAACAAAAACATTCTTGTGGCCGATGACGCCACTAAAATGGCCGGAATGATACGGCAGCTTTGTAACGATCAGCGATTATGGGAAAAACTTTCTCAGTCGGGACTCTCCTTTTGTGAGGAAAGATTTTCCATCAAGGCAACCCGGGAAATAATTGACAAAGCTTTTGCGGAACTTCTCGCAACGGGCTGTGAAAACAAAGTCTGCCGGCAATAAAGACAACGAAAGACTTGATTAAAAATAAAGAGGTCAATGCGATGGGAAAACGGAAGTTTCAGACATTGTCGATTGTTATGCCCGTTTACAATGAAGATAAGTATCTTGAAGATGTTGTTGCCAGAGTGATCACCCAACCGCTTCCTGCCGGAATGGAACGGGAGTTGATTCTTGTTAATGACGGATCAAGTGACTTAAGCTGGCGGATTATGCAGAAACTGCCTGATAAATTTCCGGGAATTAAATTCCAACTGGTCAATAAACCGGAAAATGAAGGCAAGGGCGCAGCCGTGCGCGACGGTTTTGCCAGAGTCAGGGGAGAGATTGTCATTATTCAGGATGCCGATTTTGAATATGATCCGGCGGATTACCCGAAGCTGTTGCAGCCAATTCTGGACGATAAAGCCGATGTCGTGTTCGGCAGCCGTTTTATCGGCGAGCCGCATCGGGTGATGTATTTCTGGCATCAGGTTGCCAATAACGCACTGAATCTTTTTTCCAATATGCTGACGAATCTGAACCTTACAGACATGGAGGTATGTTATAAAGTTTTCGTGCGCGAAGTGAGCGATAAAATTAAAATAAAAAGCCCGCGATTCGGGGTTGAGCCGGAGATCACGGCCAAGATCGCCCGCATGCGTTTAAGCGGCAGGCGGTTACGCATATACGAGACAGGTATTTCCTATTCCGGACGCACCTATGAAGAAGGCAAGAAAATCGGCTGGAAAGATGCCGTATCGGCAATTATTCAGATAATCCGGTTTCGGTTCATGGATTAAAGCAAAGATTCCTTTATGTGAAAAAGTTATCTCTTGTCCTTACGTTATTTTCATATTTGGAAAAAATTATGAAAGTCAAATCCATTTTTTCTTTATCACTATTGCTCCCCTTCGCGATGATATTTATTTATGTCTGGTATACATCTGCAGAAGTTCCCTTTCGCGATGATATGTACCTGATCAAGGGCGGATTTATTGAAAGCTACTGCAAGGGGACACTCACCTTCGCTGATTTATGGCGGCCAAGCGCTTCTGCTAGGATTCTCGGCTATGCTCTCATTCAACTGGCCAATATAAAATTGTTTGGAATGAAATCGCGGATGATAGTTATGCTGATTCCTCTTCTGATGTTGGGATCGGCCGTGCTTATTTACCTGGACTACAGAAAAAGTCTGTTGGGCCGGTTGTCTCCGCAGTTTATTGCGGCAACGTTTGTTCTCTTGAGCCTGACAATCTTCAATCTAGTCCTGTGGGAAGGTCTGACCTTTTCATATGGTTTTGTGTTTCAGTCGCCCATGCCTTTTTTTATTGCAGGCTTTATCAGTATGCAACTATTTCTTGCAAAGGGTGAAGCAAAGTATTGGCCTGCGGCCTTCATATTGCCTGTGCTTGCAATTCTTATTTTTGGCGGAACGCATTCTTTTTCTTTCGCGCCGGCGCTAAGCGCCACTCTGATCTGTTATATTTTAACCCGTCGTAATTCTCTTTCAAAAGAATTCTGGTTGCGTGTTGTAATAATAGGCCTGTTCTTGGCGATGCTTGCGTTTTTATATATGTATAGGATACATTATAATGATTATTTCCCGAATTCTTCCGGTCATCATCTGGATAAAGCGCTGGATAATCCTTCCGGAGTTGTGCAATTTCTGCTGGCGGCATTCGGGGCGAGCGTCGTTGGTGTGAATGCCGCAAATATATATTTCTCGTTTCACAGCATGGTGGTTCTCGGTTTTTGCGTTATAATTATTTATTGTTTGTGCGGATATTTATTTTTTGCGTCTAAATTGTATGAACGTACTTACCTGCCCTTTTATCTGATGATGCAAACACTCTTTTATTTGATATTCATGATGATAGCGCGATTCGATTATGGAATAGATTATGGAATGGCGTCGCGCTATACTTGTGTCAGTGTCTATGGGCTTGCAGGTATTATCTGGGTGATCATTTTTTTTCTGGCGAATTCAGAAGATTTGAAGCCGAGGTGGCGCGTGCTGCTTTACGTGCCAATTGTCATGATCTTTTCAGGGATTTTCCTTACGGCAATTGTAGAGTGGCGTATTCAGCCTTATAGAAAAGCCTATTATCAAAATATCAAGGATATCGCGCTTCGAGTGGACACGGCCACGGTCGAGGAACTTTCAAAATTTCAGGAGAAACCCACGCTGGTTCGTCAGTCACTAATGATTCTTCGGGATTGTCATTTGAATGTTTATGGTCCGTCGTCTGTTGATCGAAACTGATGCACGGAAAGTAAAAAACGAAAAAGAGTAAAAGGCCTCATATCATTCAGGGCAGCTCGTTGTGGATTAGTAATGAACGATAAATCAAATATCTTTTAGTAAAAAAGTATTGTTATCATCATAATCAAAAGTTATAGGAATTTTTCCTAATCTGAAAATGGGATGGAGCTTAAAAAGGTTTTAGGTTGGTTTAACGCAAATCCTTGGAATTAGGTTCTATATGTCTAAGTTATCCGCAATTATTGTCAACTATAACGCCGGTTCAATATTGAATGAGGCTGTAAATTCACTATTGCGTTGTGCTTCCGTTAACAGAATAATTGTTATTGATAATGACTCTAAAGATAACAGCATGAGAGATATTAAAAATATCGCTGATGGTCAGTCCCGTCTGGTTTGCATTCGCAACAGTAAAAATTTAGGTTTTGCCAAAGGCTGTAATATAGGTATTGCCGTTGACGGAGGAAGCGATTATTTACTTTTTCTGAATCCGGATTGTATTCTTGATAAAAACGCCTTGGAGAAATTATTATCCTGCATTAAATCATCACCGCGGATTGGGATGGTCGGGCCGCATCTTCTCAATCCGGATGGAACAGAACAGGCAGGCGGGCGGCGCTCAGTGCCGACACCATGGCGGTCTTTTATCCGCGCCTTTGGACTGTCGAGATTCAGTAAACGCTTCCCCGGGATTTTCTCTGATTTTCTTTTGCATAAAGAACCTCTGCCCCAGCGTCCCGTTGAAATTGAAGCCATTTCCGGTTCCTGCATGTTGATAAAGCATGAAGCTCTTCTGGATGTGGGATTCCTTGACGCCGGTTATTTTTTGCATTGCGAAGATCTGGACTGGTGCATGCGTTTCCGCCGGAAGGGGTGGCAAATTATGTTTGTGCCTGATGCTCGCGTCATTCATTACAAAGGTGTTTGCAGCAAAACGCGGCCGATTTTTGTGGAATGGCACAAACACAAGGGGATGATCCGTTTCTACAATAAGTTCTTCCGGTTTCGATATCCGGCAATATTATTATGGATTATTGGATTTGGTGTCTGGCTTAGATTTGCGGTTATAACTTTTTACCTTGGTGTGCGAAATTTAAAAGAATGGGCGGATCATCATGTCTTGTAAAGGCCGCGTCGGCGTCCTGGGCGCCTCCAGTATCGTTGGCGAATATCTTTTGCCCTTATTAGTTGAAGAAGGCTGGGATGTCGTTGCGTTTTCCCGCCGGGAACAAAACATCAAGCCATCGGGAAACGGCCTGCTGACCTGGCAATTGCTTGCTCAGTCCGGATCAACCGCGATCAGGGATCTTCATCAAAAAGAAAAACAGATAACGTGTTGGATTAGTCTGGCGCCTATTGCGGTTTTGCCGGAATACTTTCACCTGCTTTTGACTTACGGCGCCAGACAGATCGTGGCGGTTTCATCAACAAGCAGATTTACCAAGAAAGAATCTTCTGATCGGGCTGAAAAAAAGCTGGCGGAGAAGTTGGCTGAAAATGAGAAGAATTTGTCCGCTTGGGCAAAAAAAGAGAAATTAACTTTTACCATTCTGAGACCCACTCTTATTTACAGTCCGGGACGTGACAAGAATGTCAGTGTGATTGCCGCTTTTATCAGGCGTTTTTCTTTCTTCTGCGTATTCGGGGAAGCGCGCGGACTCCGGCAGCCGATATATGCACAGGATGTGGCTTTTGCCTGTGTTGCCGCATTAAAGGCGGAACAGGCGGCTAATCATTGCTATAACATATCAGGAGGAGAGACAATCGATTACCGGGAAATGGTCTGCCGTGTTTTTTCGGCTCTTGGCAGAAAACCGCGATTTGTCGTATTTCCCCTCTGGCTTTTCCGGCTGGCCATTTTTATACTCCGCATATTTCCCCCTTTTCGTCACTGGTCGGCTGCCATGGCGGAAAGGATGAATCAGGATCTTGTCTTTGATCACGCCGAGGCAACCCGTGATCTTAATTTTTCTCCCCGGAATTTTCAGCTTAAAAGAGAGGATTTCTCTTAAAATTAACTTGGAAAAAAGGGGGAAAGGCGCTGTTTTCTATAAGGGTTGACAGGGAAACGCTGCATGCAGACAAATCCTTAAATATTTCACACTGAAGACAATATAAATCCGCCGGGAACAATTTAGAAATAAAATATGGATAAAAGACCGAAATATTCAGTTATCACTCCTATTTATAATGGCGCTGATTTTGTGGAGCGATGTTATAAAAATCTCCTCAAGCAGTCCTATACAAGTTGGGAATGGGTCGTTGTCGACGACGGTTCAACCGATGGCACGGCGGGAATTGTTCGAAAAATCGAAGACGCCCGGGTTCGTTTATTTTCATACAAACAGAATAAAGGACGGGGATATGCGCGGAATCTGGCCATCGGGGAATCCAGAGGAGATTGGATTGTTATCTGGGATGTTGATGATCTTAATTTTCCGGAGCGTCTGGAAACTATTGAAAAGGCAAGGCTGAAGAATTATGATTTTTTCTGCTCTTACGCCGTTGTGGTAAATAACAGCATGAGAATAAAGGGCACCAGAGGATTCCTCGATCCATCCGGCTGTCTGCCCAGAGAATTTGTTCATCCCACACTTGCTCTTAAAAAAGATATTGCGGAAAAAATCAGGTATAAAATAACCAGGGGAAGAGGCGGACCTGCTGAAGATGCCAGAGTGATATGGATGCTTTCGTTAAAGTATAAAGGCTTATGGTTTGAAGATGCGCTGACGATTTATCAGGAAGAAAGAGATATTAATTTGAGAAAAGCAATTGATACCAACAGGGCGCACTGGCAAACGTTAAAGGAGCTGAAGCGGGAAGGAATCCTTCATTCCCGCAATAAATATTATATGACGGCATTCAAGTATTTTATCAAAATATTTATCCTGGACATCATCCGGGTATATCCAAAGCTTTATTTAAAATTTATAGATTTGCGAGATTACGGGCAGTTGAAAAACGGTTGGCGATTATCGCCTGAAAAAATTGATTTTATAAAAATGATAGGCAGATTGAAGCCATAGGATCTGCGTTAAGCGGGATATTAATCGGTCATGATAAAAATAACGATAGTAACCGTGTGCCGCAACAGCGCGGCGACAATCAGAGATACTCTTGAATCCATCGCCTCGCAATCCCATAAGAACTTTGAACATATTATTATTGACGGCGGTTCGACAGATGGGACACTGGCTGTTATTCATGAATGGAAAAAACATCGGGTTCATCTTGTCAGTGAGCCGGATAACGGCATATATGATGCGATGAATAAGGGCATCCGGTTGGCAACCGGCGATGTCATTGGAATTCTTAATTCTGACGATGTGTATTACGATTCTCATATTTTAGAGAATGTGTCTGCGGTGATGAGCAATCCTGCGATTGACGCATGTTATGCGGATTTGATTTATGTTGATAAGGATAACATTAAGAATATTATCAGATATTGGAAGTCATGCGCTTTTAAAAAAGGATTATTTTCCAAAGGATGGATGCCGCCCCACCCGACCTTTTTTGCCCGCCGGCGGGTATACGAAAACTATGGTCTGTTTGATTTAAATTATGCTCTGGCGGCGGATGTTGAATTGCTGGCAAGATTTCTGGAGCGGTTTCAGATTCAAGCGGTTTATATTCCCCGAATATTTATCAGAATGAGGCTTGGCGGAATCTCAAATAATTCCGTTGTTAATATTATCAGGCAAAATTTTTGGATTTATAAAGCCTTTAAAAAAAATAATGTTCCTCTGTCTCCGGTTTCTTTTCTCATTGTAAAAATATCTTCCAGAATCAAACAATTTTGCGCCAGGCCGACGATATAGATAACATGTTGCATTTATTCAAAAGTAATTGTACCGCCGGTTTTTGCAGTACACAATTCATAAATATTATCATGCGTTTACCATTGTTAAGGGCGGCTGCTGCATGAAAAATAGCGTAAATACACTGAAATGATTAATGATTTCTGTTGGAGATGTTTAATGATATTAATTTCCAGGGACTTCTTAAGGGGTTAAAATAAAAGCGGTTATACGCTTTCTAAAAATACAATTTTATCTTGACAATAAGTATGATCTTGTGTCGATATTACGGCATGAAAATATAAATATCTTGGAATTAATCAAGGAGGTTTAAAAGCGAAGTTATGGGCACTAAATATGTTTACTCTTTCTCGGAAGGATATGGAAAAAGCAAGAATCTTTTGGGAGGCAAGGGAGTTGGACTTGCGGAAATGGCACATCTTGATATTCCTATTCCTCCGGGTTTTACGATTACAACGGAAGTGTGCACGGCTTTCTATGAAAATAAAGGCCGTTATCCTCAAGGATTAAAAGAACAGGTTTTAAAAGCGCTGCAGAAAACGGAAAAAGATGCCGGTATGAAGTTCGGCGATCCGAAGAACCCTTTGTTGTTTTCCGCCCGATCAGGCGCGCGCAGCAGTATGCCAGGCATGATGGAAACCGTTTTGAATATCGGTCTGACCTCGAAGACCATTGCCGGTATGATTGAAAAAACAAAAAATCCCCGCTTCGTTTGGGATTCTTACCGCCGCTTGATTCAGATGTATTCGGACGTTGTGATGGAAAAAGCCGAAGGCATCGAGCCGGCCGAAGGCATGGGCGTGCGCCAGCAACTGGAAAGAGAGCTGGCGGCAATGAAAGTACGCCGCAACGCCAAACTGGATGTTGATCTTACGGATCAGGACCTTGCCGAACTGGCTGAAATTTACAAAGCCAAGGTGCGGGAGGTTCTCGGCAAACCCTTCCCCGATGACGCTATGGAGCAGTTATGGGGCGCGATCGGCGCTGTTTTTAAAAGCTGGAATGGAAAACGTGCTGTCTCCTACCGCCGGATTGAAGGCATTCCCGATGAGTGGGGCACGGCGGTCAATGTGCAGGCGATGGTGTTCGGCAACATGGGCGATAATTCCGCCACCGGCGTTGCCTTTACCCGTAATCCGGCAACCGGCGAAAACAAGTTCTATGGCGAGTGGCTGCCCAACGCGCAGGGCGAAGATGTTGTCGCGGGTATCCGCACACCCAATCCGATCAATGAAGAAACCCGCCAGGTAGACGATGTCGAAGGACATCCATCTCTGGAGAAGGCCATGCCCAAAGCCTACGTCCAGATTAATGCTATTCGCAATAAGCTGGAAGCACACTTCAAGGATATGCAGGATCTGGAATTCACCATTCAGGACGGCCGCGTTTGGATGTTGCAGACACGCAACGGCAAACGTAACGGTCCCGCCGCGGTGCGCATGGCCGTGGAAATGTATAAAAAGAAAATGATCAGCGCCGAAGAAGCTGTCTCGCGCGTGACGCCGGCACAGCTTGATGAAATGCTTCATCCGATGGTTGATCCGAAAGCTGAAGTGACAGCTGATTTTCTGGTCAAGGGCCTGCCGGCCGGTCCCGGCGGCGCTGTAGGAGTGGTTGCCTTTACGTCGGAAGTTGCGATGGAATGGAAGAAGGAAGGCAAGAAAGTTATCCTCGTTCGTGAGGAAACCAATCCCGAAGATGTGGAAGGTATGCGCGCGGCCGAAGGTATTCTGACGGCTCGCGGCGGTATGACCTCGCACGCGGCACTGGTGGCCCGCGGCTGGGGCAAGTGCTGTATTGTCGGCGCCGGCACTCTGCACGTTGATATTGCCCAAAAGGTAATGATGGTTGACGGAAAAACAGTGCGTGAAGGTGACTTCGTAACACTCAACGGAACAAAAGGACGCGCTTATATTGGCGCTCTGCCGATGATCAGCGGCGCGGAAGATGATGTTAATTTTGCGACTTTCATGAAACTCTGCGATTCTATCCGGCGTCTGAAAATCCGCACCAACGCTGAAACGCCGAAAGACGCCGCTAAAGCTGTACAGTTCGGCGCCGAAGGCATCGGACTGTTTCGCACCGAGCACATGTTTTATGGCGAGAACAGTGAACAACCGCTGTTTTATCTGCGCAAGATGATTATTTCAGACAATGAGGAACAGCGCCGCGCTGCCCTGGACGAATTGTTCCCGTTTGTCAAAGGCTTTATTAAAAAGACCATTGAAGCCATGGGCGGAAGACCGGTCACCATCCGCCTTCTGGATCCGCCCCTGCATGAATTCGTTCCGGAGAATATCGAAGAACGCGCGCGTCTCGCGGAGAGTCTTAATATTTCGATAGACAGTCTCAACTCCCGCGCGGAAAAACTGCATGAGACCAATCCGATGATGGGACATCGTGGCGTGCGTCTGGGCATTACCTATCCCGAAATCAGCGAAATGCAGATCCGCGCCATTCTGGAAGGAGCGGCGGAGCTGATCAAGGAAGGCCAAAAGGCATTCCCCGAAATCATGATTCCGGTTGTTTGTGATGTGGCCGAATTCAGGAATCAGGCGGCTATCGTGAAAAAGATTTATCCCGAAGTGCTGGCCAAATACGGATTGAAGAAAATTCCGTACATGGTGGGAACCATGATCGAGATTCCGCGCGCGGCATTGCTGGCCGATAAGATTGCTGAAGAAGCCGAATTCTTCAGCTTTGGAACGAACGATCTGACCCAGATGACTTACGGCTTCAGCCGTGACGATGTCGGCGCTTTTGTGCCCGGATATCTGGCCAAGAAAATTATTCCCGTTGATCCCTTCCAGATTCTTGATCAGTCCGGCGTCGGCCAGCTGATCCAGATGGGTGTGGAAAGAGGACGCCGGACACGGAAAGATTTAAAGGTCGGCATTTGCGGCGAGCATGGAGGGGAACCTTCCAGCGTTATGTTCTGCCACGGTGTGGGCATGAATTACGTCAGTTGTTCGCCCTATCGTATACCGATAGCGCGTCTGGCTGCCGCTCAGGCCGTTGTCAACGAGAAAAAGAGTGCGCCGAAACCTGTGGCCAAACCGAAAGCAAAAGCAAAGGTAGCGGCAAAGCCCAAGGCAAAAGTAAAAACAAAAGCGAAGGTAAAAGCGAAAAAGTCACGAAAATAATTAACCTCAGAACGCCGGATCGTGAGATCCGGCGCTCGGATTAATTCAACAAATAAGGAAATATCATTT
This sequence comes from Deltaproteobacteria bacterium HGW-Deltaproteobacteria-13, assembly GCA_002840555.1. Lineage (GTDB taxonomy): Bacteria > Desulfobacterota > Syntrophia > Syntrophales > Smithellaceae > Smithella. The sequence continues at coordinate 86,447 of PHBJ01000015.1, read as the reverse complement.
TATGGAAATCGCTGTAAAAAACGAGAAATTGAAAAAATGGGTGGAAGAAATTGCCGGGATGTGCACGCCCGATGAAGTCTATTGGTGCGACGGTTCCAAAAAGGAATATAATGAACTGATGTCGCAGATGGTAGAAAGCGGCATGGCGACCAAGCTGAAGAAAAGAAGAAACAGTTTTTTGTTCCGTTCCGATCCTTCCGATGTTGCGCGAGTGGAGAACCGGACCTATATCAGCACTCCCCTGCAGGTGGAAGCGGGGCCGACCAATAACTGGGTCGCGCCCGATGAACTCAAGGCGACAATGAAAGGCCTTTATAATGGATGCATGAAGGGACGCACCATGTACGTGATTCCTTTTTCCATGGGACCGATTGATTCACCGATTGCCAAAATCGGCATCGAGATAACCGACAGCCCCTACGTCGTCTGCAATATGCACATCATGACCCGCGTGGGGAAAAAAGTTCTCCGGAAGCTTGGAAAGAAAGGCGAATTCATTCCCTGCCTGCATTCCATCGGCGCTCCGCTGGCCCCGGGCCAAAAAGATGTTTCCTGGCCCTGCGCGCCTATTGAGAAAAAATATATCAGTCATTTTCCTGATGAAAATCTGATCTGGTCTTACGGTTCAGGCTACGGCGGCAACGCGCTTCTGGGCAAAAAATGCCTGGCCCTGCGTATCGCCTCGGCGATGGCCAGAAGGGAAGGCTGGATGGCCGAGCATATGCTGATTCTGAGGCTGACCAACCCTGAAGGCAAACAGTACCATATCGCCGCCGCGTTTCCTTCCGCCTGCGGCAAGACCAATCTGGCCATGCTGCAGCCGACAATCGAAGGCTGGAAGTGCGAATGCGTCGGTGACGATATCGCCTGGATGAAGATCGGCCCCGACGGCCGGCTCTATGCGATCAACCCGGAAGCCGGATTTTTCGGCGTCGCGCCGGGCACGTCCTACGATTCCAATCCCATGGCGATGGACACCATCAAGAAAAATGTCATTTTCACCAATTGCGCTTTGACCGACAAGGGCGATATCTGGTGGGAAGGGATGGACGGCAAACCTCCGAAGCACGCCATTGACTGGAAAGGTCAGGACTGGCCCAATGAGAAAAAGGAAGTTGCGGCTCACGCCAATTCCCGTTTTACCGCGCCCGCTTTCCAGTGCCCCGTTATCTGCCCGGACTGGGAAAAGCCGGAAGGCGTTCCCATTGATATTTTTGTTTTCGGCGGACGGCGCGCGGGTGTTGTGCCTCTGGTCAATGAAGCCTACAGTTTTGATCACGGCGTATTCCTGGGCGCAACGGCCTCCTCGGAAACCACAGCCGCCAATATCGGCGCGGTGGGAAATTTAAGACGCGATCCTTTCGCGATGCAGCCCTTCTGCGGTTACAATATGGGTGATTATTTCCAGCACTGGCTGGATATGGGCGATAAACTCGGCGATAAAGCGCCCCGAATCTTTTACGTAAACTGGTTCCGCAAAACACCCGATGGCCGGTGGCTCTGGCCCGGTTTCGGAGAAAACAGCCGGGTTTTGAAATGGATGTGCGAAAGAGTGGAAGGAAAGGCCGAAGCGGTCAAAACGCCGATCGGATTGCAGCCCAAAGCCGACGGTCTCGATATGCAGGGGCTTAACATCAGCGCTGAGGATGTTAAAGAATTGCTCAATGTTGATTTGGAAGCATGGAGAGCGGAAATTCCCGATATTGAAAAACACTTTGCCAAGTTTGGGGATCGTTTGCCCGAGAGACTTAAAAAACAATTCGCAGCGCTTAAAGAAAGGCTTAAATAGTCATTAGAAATAACAGGGAACAACACAAGTTGTTCTGGATATCAATTCCCTAAACGGAAATAGTAAATGAAAGAGGGGACAGTGAATTATCGCTGTCCCCTCTTTTGTATTAATGAGGCCGGCTCTTTCTTCGATTCGGCCTTGTTGTTATTGCCGGATTAAAAGCTATAGGAAACTCCCGCATTCGCCGTATAGGTTGAGTCGCTGTGTCCTACGCCGATACCTACGCCTGCCGTTACGCTGATGCTATCCAATATACTTGCCTTCAGGCCAATGGCGACAGCGCTTTCATTTTCGAAATAACCGTAGCCGGCGCCAATAGCAAATCTTTTTCCAGGCATTGTGCCGGGAATTGCGGCCAAAGCCGACACGGAAGCAATACCCATATTGGCTTTTTGTAACTGGCCGAAGTTAACGGCATCATACTGATTTTCGCCGTCGGCAACTCCCGTTACACGGGCCGGGCTGCCGTTGTTGCTAAAGGTAGCTCCCCAATTGTTCACAGTCAGTGAAGTGGATGTTGTTCCGCCTGTCAGAACCGTCTCTGCCGGGTTAATGGTCAATCCATGTCCCGTGCTGTTCACCAGAGAAACAACGCCGGGGGTTGTACCGGCGCTGTTATTTACTGTAAGTCCACTCACGCCGTCAGCAGCCAGAGCTGTTATCTGATTAGCTGTCGTTGTGATGGTAGAGCCGCCCGTTACACCTATGGTGTTGCGCGTTGCAGCGGTAATCGTGTTGATATCGCCGGTAACGGCGTTGGTTCCGGTAGCGGTAATATTGTTGTTGGCGCCGGTGATGGTATTCGTTGATACGCCGGCTGTGCCAATACGGTTTGTTGTGCCGGTGGCCGTAAGATTCCCGGCTACATCCAGTGTGCTGTCCAAAGTCGTTGCGCCGGTAACATGCAGCGTATTGTTAATCTGAGTGGCTCCGTCAACGTCCAGGGTGCTGTTGAGCGTTGTGGCTCCGTCAACATTAAGTGTTGTATTCACCTGAGCGGAGTTAAGGGTTGCCAGGCCGCTGGTTTGCAGCG
>PHBJ01000015.1:0-83608 GCA_002840555.1 Deltaproteobacteria bacterium HGW-Deltaproteobacteria-13 | reverse complement strand
CATTAAGTGTTGTATTCACCTGAGCGGAGTTAAGGGTTGCCAGGCCGCTGGTTTGCAGCGTGGCTGTGCTGATGTCTCCGGTGTTGGATATGCCGTTTGTTGATGTAAGACCGGTTACATCGAGCGTGCTGTTGAGAGTCGTGGCTCCGTCAACATTCAGTGTTGTATTGACCTGAGCGGAGTTAAGGGTTGCCAGACCGCTGGTTTGCAGCGTGGCCGTGCTGATGTCTCCTGTATTGGTGATGTCTCCGGTGTTGGATATGCCGTTTGTCGATGTAAGACCGGTTACATCAAGATTGCCGGTCAAAGTTGTATTACCTGTAACAGCTAAATCGCCTCCTACCGTTACGTCACCGGTGGTTCTCAGCGTGTTAGTGTTTATTCCGCCGCCGGTGATTGTCGTGCCTGCACCGTCAGAAATAGTTGTGGCGGTAATACTATTGACATTGGTAATGTCGCCGCCCGTCATGTCCAGATTGCCGGCGATCATTGCATTGCCGGTATTATCAACACTGAAGGTCGTTCCATTGGTGCTGTCCGTGAACGTTACGCCGGAATCGCTCAGTGTCTCAGTCGTGGAAGCCGTCCCGCCGGACAATGTGGTTTGCGAATTCGTTACGGTGAGGCCATGAAAATTATCAGGTCCGGTAACACTATATTCAACATATCCGACATTGACCTCGACGTTATTGGCGTGGAGGCCATATGCTCCGCCAACAGTGCCGATTGAAGGATCAGTATAACCGACAATTAAATCCGTGCCATTGGTTGAGAGTCCGGAGGTTGTGCCGGTAACATAATTAGTGGAACCGACATTTAAACTGCCCGCATCTGCCGTCAGGCCATTTTCTATGTTGTTCACATCGTCGTAGTAGCTGATATATGCTGAAGTGCCGCCCAGACTTAAAGTTGAGGAATAGTTAGCGGAATCAGTCGAAGTTGCAACCAATCTGCTGCTATCCGCTTGAAGACCATTGATCGTTGAACCATCATTGTAGCCGATTTGCGCGTTAGTGTCGTTAATATTCAAACCCACGGAACCGCTATTGGAAAGTGCCGATATGCCGGTCGTGTCATTAACAGAAAAGGTGTTGCCGCCTGCTGTGGATGTGCTGTTGCTGTCTACGAATAAAGAGCCGTTTACCGTAGTCGTATCAGTAACATCATTGCCAAGAATAGTGTAACGGTCTGTTGAAATATCCCTTGCATGATTGATATCACGGACATTATTGATATCGTGGTTATTCATATTCAGGTTGCCGGCAGGTCCGATATAGATCCCCCCTGCATTATCAATATAACTTCCTGAGCCGTCGTCTACCAGTATGTCATTAGCCGCTGCCATTGCCGCATTGCTCATGCCGCATAGGACCAGGACTACGGCCAATAAAAACATGATGGCCCCATTGAAAACCCCTTCCTTAAATTTAATTTTTTTTCTCATTCATTCTACCTCCTTAAAATATTCCTTGCTGGTTTAATATATTTAAATACTACCGAATCATTTCTTTTTTAATAGAGACACACCCTTTCCCCGCCGGCATCAGAAATATTTTCGTTAATTCGCCGCCGTTTAGCACGGTGATATCTTTTGATAATGTGCCGATTATTTTTAATGTGCCGAAATTATTTCCGGCCAGTTCCGTGCATTTCTGCGGCCAGTAAGAGACTGTTTCATACATTCCCCCGCAGCCGTTGGCTTGATTGGGAGCAAAACTGGCGCTGGCATAGGCGGAAGCATCCGCCAGCGGGATTTCCATCGATACGGAAAACAGTTGTTTATCAGGATGATTGGGTGTCAGGAACATCAAAACGCCGACATTTTGAGAGCCGGCGGTGAGGAAATTCGCGACCTGGTTAATCCGGCTGGCACAGGAAAGAGCGCCGGCGGTAACCGCGGTTTGCGTGATATTGTTTACATGGGAAGCCGCCGGTTGACGGGTAGAAGCCTTTATTCCCGATGGTTCGTCTTTTTGTTTTTCCGCGGCCGTTGCCGGAGATATCAGACATGATAAACCAAAGATCGCAGCAAGTGCAAAACTCAGAAATATCCTTTTGGACATGTTCTCTCCATATTAAACGGGTTTATCTTTTAACTTCCAATGCTAAAAAACACACTCCGGCGAGTGCCCAGAGAAGCGCATTGGAATTGATGAATTGAATAATTGAATTACAGAAATTAAAGATTATAAAAGTTTCAGGAAGTGATACACAATAAAGAAATATGCGGTTTGCTTCTAAACCTTGATTCTGTCGGGTTCACATCAATACATACTACAAAGAACATCTGCTTTAAAAAGTTGTTCACATGTAGCTTACCTTAAGGGGCAAAGTCAAGATTTTAATGCAGATTGTCTTATAATTTTGATTGTTTATATCAACCGGTAATTTTTCCTGCTGGGGCAGGACAAGTAACACTTGTTCCGGCGAATTAAGTTATTGATATTGTTATTAATTGTATTATATCTTTATTCCCGGTATACTCATGGAGGCGGTAATGCCGCTATCCATTAAAAATATATTGCAATCGTTGGTAAAAAAATAGATATTCAAATCTCAACACGGAATACATCATGATGAAACAAAATAATCGGTTTCAGAATAAAATCAACTCAATTCCTGATCATGTCTTTTTAGGCGTAATTCTTGTCGTTTGCCTTTTTTACCGGTTATTTTATTTCGGTATTTTGCATCCGGGGATGGTTTTGTACAATTCGGACAGCGTGTCGTACTTTGCCACTGTTGATCTATTCAGAGGCATTGTAGATTTATACCGAACGCCACTGTATCCATATGTATTGAAGTTTTTCGAATATATATCAAAAGATCATCTGGTGCAAAATCTTATTCTTTTTCAGCAGATAATATCATTTTTGTCCATAATACCTTTTTATTTCGTTTCTAAGAATATCATCAAAAATAAATACCTGATTATTATCGCAACTATTTTTTACGGCTGCTGGCATCCTATTCTCATTCAGAACGTTTATCTTAATCCGGAAAGTCTGTGTTTTGCCGGATCCACGTTGATGTTATTCATCCTTGTAAAATATCTTGAGAAACCGAAAAAATATATCGCCGTATCCATGGGCCTGTTCCCTTTTGTTTTGGTCATGCTGAAACCGACTTATCTAATTCTGCTATGTGTGGTTTTGGTCTTTATCATCTTTCGATTTGTTCTTTTTCGGGAAGAGAGAAAAATACTCTATTGGGGATTGTTTGGTTTTTTTATTTCCGTTGCAGGAGTTTTTGGCTATTGCGAAATGAATAACAGGCATAACGGACAATTTGCTTTGAGCAACATTTATGTAATCAATTCGTTGGCTCATATTAGCGCCAGCGGCGCCTACAGGCAGGGTGGAGATGAGGAATTCATAGCCATCATCGACGCCACAAGACATAAAGGTTATTATACGGCGCCTTTTATTTTAAACAATTATTCCCTGGATAATTATTTAAAATATTATAAAAAATTTCCTCAATATCTGCCGCCGACGGATGATATACTTTTTTGTTTAAGTATACCCAACACCGTGCATTATTCACCTGCCAGGGTTAGTCAGTTTTTAAAGAAATCTCAATGCACAATGATTTATTTCCGATACATGATGAACCGAGCAGTGGATATTATTTCAGCATACGGGAATCTGTTTATTTTATTTGTATTACAGTCAGTGATTATTATCGTTGCGTTCGTAAAATACAAAAAAATAGCATGGGCGCAGTCATTTTGTATCTTATTTGTGCTGGGGCAATTTTTTTCAATATTAATCGGAGGGCTGGATGATATAGACCGCTGTTTAATCCCGGCGTATCCGTTTATCATCCAGATTGCAGCTTCATTTTTGGCGGTTCTGACAGCTTTGCTGAAGAAAGAAAAAATTGCCGAATTAATGCTGTGAAATCACTTTTTTTGAAAAATATTTCTGAATAACAGATTTATCATTTTTAAAGCCGCTTCAGTATACGTTAGAAATTCCGGAAAAGTGCGTATGGCAAGAATATATCTAAGAATAAAAGCGGGACGAAGATAAAAATCGCGGTAACTTTTATAATAATATTGCTGGACGGCTTCACTGGATACGGTGTCCAGTTTTAAGACCGGCTGGGCCAGATTATACAAATCCCAGTTCCGATGCAGGATTAAATTTTTACCGGAAAATTCTTTATACATTTCCGTTCCGGGATAAGGGGTCGTAATATTGAAAACAGCGAGTTGAATTCCCGCATGTTTTGCATAATCAATCGTTCTTGCCATACTGGCTATTGTTTCTCCGGGATTCCCCAGCATAAAGGCCCCGCGGATATTAATTTTCGCCGCCCTTGTCCAGTTCAGAACTTTATGAAATTGGTCTAAATCGGTTCTCTTATTAATATTCTTTAAAATGTTTTCGTCTGTGGTTTCAAAGCCGTACATTATTTGATGGCATCCGGCTTTTTTCATTAACAGCAACAACTCCGGTGTGACGGTATCCACGCGGGCAAAACATGACCAGCTCAGTTTGATTTTTTTCGACAGGATTAAATGACACAATTGAGCGACATTCTTGCGGCTGACCGTAAAAGTGTCGTCGTAGAAGGATATTTCCCTGATGTTGTAGTTCTTCTGTAGATGCTCAATATGGTCTATAATTCTTGCCGGAGACATCAATCTTATTTGTGAACCGAACATTGCCGAAAAACAAAATGTGCATTTTCCGGGACAGCCTCGGGAAGTTATCATGCCGATGGACGGTTTCTTTTTTACCGCACCCAATGCGGAATGATATAAATGCATCGGCAGTTTGTGATAGGCGGGAAAAGGCAAGCTATCCAGATCCACAGGTTTTGAGGAATCAGGATTGATGATGACTTCGTTTTGTGAATTCCGCCAGGTGAGATTGGGGATGAGATTTAAGGGCGTGCCTTTGGCCAGTTCCGTAATCGGGATCTCGCCTTCATTTCTGACAACCATATCGCAAATATTATCCCGGACAAGTTCTTCATGAAATACCGTGGGATGAACACCGCCCATTATTATTTTCATACGAGGTAATTTTTCGCGGATCGCCCGCGCGATCATTCCGGCGCTGGATATTCCCGGAGTAGTCGATGTAATGCCTACAAAGTCCGCAGCGGGACTGATCCCGGTAATAATTTCTTGGATGCTCAGCCGCAGGGTTGCCGCGTCTATGATTTGCGAAGTATGTCCCTGCTGATCCCATATTGCCGCCAGCAGGGCTATGCCCAAAGGAGGGTTTTCGGAATTGATAATGTTCCATATATTGCTGCTTTTAATTTCGCGCGGCGGATTAATAAAAATAAAGTTCATCGATTTTGTTTTAGAAACTCAAATTTATTTTTCTATTTTGCTTTCTTTTGAGCAATAAGAATGAGTGACTGTCCTAAGGGCGGTCTGATTATTTTTTCCGCAAGTCTCAGAAAAGGCACCAACTTGTCGAATAATTTTGTCTGATTTTCCGGCAGGTCCTTTTTATTTAATATCCGGCCGTTGAAAAACCAGCCCAATAAACCCAGGAAATTCATATAATAAAAATTCAGTATCTCCAGATTGTGTCCCTGGATAAGCGATTTTAATTCTTTTTTCTCATAGCGGCGGTAATGTTCGAAAGAGATGTCCATGGACCCGTAAATTTTTTTCAAAGCGGGGACAAGAATTATTAACATGCCTCCCGGCTGCAGAAGGGCGCTCATATTTTCCACCGCCGCCCTGTCGTTTTTTAAATGTTCAAGAATGTTCAGGCAAATAATAGTGTCAAATGTCTTTTCCGCAAGAGAGGATGATTGAATATCCTGAATGTCAACATTCAGAGCGCTGAAATTTGATTTATCGCGGAATGAATATTTGGCATTTAAATAATTTACGTAATATTGATCAATGTCAATAACCGTTAAGTTTTTCCTGAAAATAATGAAATCGGTAATATTCCCGATTCCGGCGCCGACTTCCAGAATATTACATCCTATAAAATGTTGAATATTGTCATATATCCAATGGTTATAGTTATAGCGCTCTGATAATAATAATAATGAATATTTAATTTTGTCCTGATCGGCTATCGTCTTTTGAATTTTATTTCAGCCTCCGTCGGCAAGCATTCGGATGACATTATACTGGAACGAATATGCAATGCAATTACTGATTTAAAAATATCTCAGAAAAAAATGTTGCATTAGTTATCAAAAAACTAAATAATTCATTTTTCACAGTGTATCGCCAAGCAGCCACAAAATAAGGTCTTTTGTCAAGCTCTAATAGATGAGCTTTGCCCGAAAACAATAATGTTGACGGCTGCGGTGAAAGATTTTTAAAAAGGATTAATAAAAAAATCTATGGGTTTGCCGGAATTACCATCTGAAAAATCATCCCGGGCAGGATATCCTCAAAGCGTTTATCGCTTTTTCGGTGGAGGCCGGGTGTTTGATCTGCTGGTTATATTTATCTGTCTGGCCAGCTTCGGCTGCAGCTTAATTGAATCCATCGTTAATATTGATAATTTACATTGGGGCTGGCAGTACATTGCCGCATTGGATTTAAAAAGAGGAGCGATACCTCATTCCGAGGTGCTGATATTCTATGGATATATCCAGGTCTGGATTCAGAGTGTCGCGTTAATCCTGTTTGGCGAAAAATTAATGAGCGTGGGAATTATTACGGGGATGTTTTATTCCCTGACGTTGTTCCTTTCTTTTCGTGTTTTCCTCAGATTCATGCAAAAACACCTCGCTTTTATTTCTGTGCTGTTAATCTTTTTAATTCATCCTTACATTATTTATCCCTTTCCTAATTACTTTGCTTATACTTTCCAACTGCTGGCGTTGATTTTTTTTATGCGATATTCACAAAATCATTATAATGGTTTTGCGGCGGGCTTTTTCTTGTGTCTGTCGGTGCTTTCCCGATATTCTTCGGTCATCGCGATTCTTCCGCCATTTATAATTCTGCTGTGTTGGGACTTCTTTACCGCTGCGGGCGAGAGAAAAGGAGTGATAAAAAAAATCGGGATAGTGAGTTGCGGTTTTTTTATTCCTTTAGCATTGTTTGTTATGTATCTCGTCATGAATTCCGCGCTTGATGATTTCCTTTATCAGAATAAGATGCTGATCAACATCATGGGAAGAGTCGGCAGTGTTGAAACTTATCTTAATTTTCTGGCTTCCATATTTCAAGTTGTGCCCAGTTCCGCTTCCGACTTCCGGGGCAGGCTTTTCACGTTAATACTGATCGTCTGTCTGTTTATCATAGTCAGGGAAGCCGTCAGAAGAATATCCGGCAGCGTCGTACAATCCGCGTATGCCCGCTATGAAATCATGGCGGTATGCCTGGTCACTATTTTCGGATATTTAAATTCCGTACACGTCTATGAAACATTCAGGCTGGTTAACGGCGCGTCCCTGGGCGTCGGATTGTGCGTGCTTGTTTTCTATAATATTTTCATCAAGGCGGGAAGACCGTTAAAATATTTTATGACCTTTTTGATGGTTCTGTTATTCTTATTTTTGTCGTCCAGTCTTTTTTTTAAAGTAACCTCGTCATCTTATTATCCCTGGAGAATGGACGTTCTGCTGCACAGTGGAGTGACCAATCATACAATCGGAATATTTAAAAATAAAATTTTAACTCCGGAATACAATAATTTCTATCAGGAAGCTTTTGACGCTATCGAACCTTACAAGAAGTCATGTTACATTATTAATTATACACGGGATTGCGTAGCGTTGATTATGAATGATCTGCCCCGCATACAGATTGCGGCGGTAAATTTTCCCTGGCTGGATGATCCCGTCAAACAGGCAAAATTAATAGATGAGCATAAGGCAGTCATCCTGTCTTACAAGCCATTGGACTTGCCCGGCTATACGAAAATTTTTAAAAAGATCTGGCCGGATGAAATACCGTGGCTGGGCGGGGGGTGTTTATTCATTTATGCGCCAACACAACATGCCGGTGATAACTGATCATACGGATTGTCCGCCGCGCAGATAAATCTTTCGATAATTTTCAATAACATCCGCATATTTTCCGGTAAATATTCCTTTGACACATAAGATCATTCTTCATATACTTTTACGGTGAAAAACGAAGTTCTTGCCGGAGAAAAAGGGGGAAGCCTGTTTACGGGAAAACACAATGGCCTTGTGTTATTTTTGGTGCTGATCATTACGGCTGTTATATTTTCCGGCAGCCTGAAACTGGATTGGACCAATTGGGATGACAATTTATTAGTGTATGAAAATCCCATGGTCAGCGGAGCAAGGTTCAAAGATATTTTCACCAAACCCGCTGAATACAACACCTTTAACCCTCTGGTCATTTCCTCCTTCGCCCTGGAATGGAAACTGGTTAAGGACAGGCCGTTTCTCTATCACTTCGATAATCTTCTTCTGCATCTTCTATGTACGGCGCTGATCTGGTTTTTTTTTCGTAAATTAGGCCTCTCGATATGGTGGAGCGGTTTTGGAGCGTTGCTTTTCGGCATTCATCCCCTGCGGGTGGAATCCGTGGCTTGGATCACGGAACGGAAGGACGTGCTCTACGCTCTCTTTTATCTGGCGGCGTTACTTGCCTATATCCGTTACATTGCTTGTGAGAAAAACGGACAACTGGCCTTAACTTTTCTCTTCTTTATGCTTGCGCTGCTTTCCAAGGGTCAGGCGGTGGCGCTGCCTTTCATGCTGATTTTACTGGATTGGTATTTCAAAAGAAAGATTACTCTGAAAGTTGTCCTGGAAAAAGTAATATTTTTGGCGATGTCTTTGATGACCGCCCTTTTGACCATAACCTTTTTCGTAAAAAGTGTTTACGCTGCTGCGGATAAAAAAACTATTATCTATGTCTTCAACCGTTTTGAGCAGATGATCCTGGGGGGGTACGCTTACACCGTATATATTCTGAAATCCATTATCCCCTATGAAATGTCACCTTTATATCCGATGCCCGCGTCCCTCCGGCCGGAGCACTGGATTGGCGGAGCGATGGCGGTTTGCATTTTCGTGATTGCTCTGGTCTCCTGGCGTAAGCGTAGGTTCCTTACTTTCGGTCTGCTTTTTTTTACCTTTAACATCTTTTTTCTCCTCATGCCTTTTTTGATGAATGAAACGGCTTACCTTCTTGACCATTACACCTATGTTTCCTATATGGGTCTTTTCTTCGTGATGGCCATGAGCATGCAGCAGTTATCAGAAAGGGCGCCGTCTTTCCGCGCACCGATGGTATTTCTTGCCGCCGCTCTGCTGATCTCATACGGCGTAATGACGATAAAATATATTCCGGTATGGAAAAACAGTGAAACCCTTTGGACATACGTCATTGAGAAATATCCCCGCCATATTACGGTAGCCTATCTCAACAGAGGACACTATTGGTACAAAAATAACCAATCCGGCAAAGCCCTTGAAGACGTCAGCACGGCGATCGAGATTAATCCGACCTTTCCCCGCGCCTACATGAACAGAAGCCTTATATATCTTGAAGCCAACGATACGGAAAAAGCTCTTCGGGATTACAATCGTTATATCGATCTTCTGCCTCCTTTCGATGCCAGCGGAGATGTTTTAAATCCGCCCATGTCGGACGTTTTGAGCAACAGGGGAGTCATTTATTCCCAGGCCGGATCCTACGAAAAAGCCCTGATGGACTTTAACCTGGCCATCAAACTGAATCCGCTCAACGTCAGCAATTATGTAAAAAGAGCATTAGCCTATATGCAACTATGTGAATACAGCAATGCCATCCGTGATTTCAATCTCAGTCATCAGTACGATCCGGCGAATCCGGATATCCTCAACAACAGAGGCGTCTGTTATCTGCGTTCGGGTGATTTTAACTCAGCCCTGGATGATTTCAACAGAGCTATTCTGCTCAATGGCGGCAATCCTTTATACTATATGAACAGAGCTGCCGTTTATCATCAATTGGGGCGGGCTGCCGAAGCAAGGCGAAATGTTCAAATCGCGCAGACGCTGGGCGCTGTCGCTGACCCCGCCTTTGTAAAATTACCGCACTAAATAAGATTCGAACGCACTGTTCTTCACCCGCCAATCTGCGCTATCTGCGGCGGCAATATTGTATTGACAGACAAGACCCGGTTTCTTATAGTTCGGCTGTGAACAAACAATATCTTATCAAAGAATTAAAGAAAAAACGCCTATGAAATCCAAGATCATTTTTTCTCTATCCTTACTGCTGCCCTTTGCCTTGATCTTGATCTATGTGTGGACTACCGCCACGGACCTGGTTTTCCGCGATGATATGTATATCATTAAAGGCGGACCGATTGAGAGCTACTTAAAAGGAACACTTACTTTTGCCGATCTCTGGCGGCCCTCGGATTTACAGAGATTTCTCGGCTACAATCTCCTGATGCTGGCCAATATCAAGTTGTTCTCCCTGAATTGCCGGATTTTTACTCTGATGATCCCCTTCTTTATCATGGCTTCCGTTCTCCTGATTTACCGGGAGTACAGGAAAAGCCTGGGGCCGGATCGTTCGCCGGAGTTTATCGCGGCAACATTTCTTGTTCTGACCTTGATTATTTTCAATGTTATCCAATGGGAAGGGCTGATCTTCGGATATGCATTGGCTTACCAGTCATCGATGCCGTTCTTTATCGCCAGCTTTTTAAGTCTTGAGTTATTTCTCCTGAAGGGTGACTATCAATACTTACCGACAGCCTTCATAGTAACCGTTCTGGCTATTCTGGTTTTCAGTGGAAAGCTGTACATCGTTTTTGCGCCGGTGCTGGCTTCAACTTTTCTGTGTTATCTTTTGACCCGCCGTTCCGGTCTGACGAGAGATTTCTGGCTGCGAGCACTGCTGATCATTATCTTTCTTGCCGTGATCGCGTTTCTCTATATGTATCAACTGGGTCATAACGACTACAGCTATTCATCAAAGCCCGCATTTTTCGCTGCGGAGGTTTTGGCCGATCCCATCGACGCATTGCAGTTTCTCCTTGCCGCTTTCGGCGCCAGTGTTGTCGGAATCGACGCCTTCTTTGCCTGCACTTTTCTATCATTCCATTTCATGGTCATCCTCGGGCTGGTCATCGTGCTTCTTTACGCCCTGGCGCTGTTTCTCTTTTTCAGATCACACATGTATGAGAAAACCTATCTGCCGTTTTATCTGATTACGCAGACATTCTTCTATTTAGGGTTCATGACAATTGTCCGATTCGGATTAGGTTTAGATTATGGTATGGCGTCCCGTTACACATACATCAGCATCGTTGGGCTTGCGGCGATGGTTTGGATATTCATATTCATCCTTACCCGGCCCGTTAAACCGCACCTGTTGCTGAAGGGAACCATTTTTACGGGCTTCGTGATTATTTTTACCGGACTTCTCCTGACTTCCATAATCGTCTGGCATGTTCAGCCCGAAAGAAAGGCTTATTTTGCGCAGCTTCCCGATATTGCCATGCGGGTTGATACAGCCACGTCCGAGGAACTTGCTAAATTTACAGAGCGTCCCGAACAGGTTCGTGCTTCACTGCGACTTTTGCGGGAATATAAATTAAACGCTTATCGCCGAATGTCTGCCGATCGATAATAACCCCCGGCTGAAAACTTTGTGAGGTTTTTATCCCCTTCCCGGCAATGGAATAAATGGCATCGCGACATGGAAAAGAAACACAAAGAGGGTTATATTTAATTGACATAGAATTGCAATTTCCCTAGACTCCTTTTTTGAAAAATATTCTTATCAAAAACAGGTATGCTATGCGGCCGTTAAAAATATTTCTCGTCAACCTCGGATTCAGACGATTGCCTTTGGGCGTGACCCCCCCTCTCGGGATTATGTGTATCGCGGCTTATCTTAGGACAAAATTCAACGTCGAGATACGGATTGTTAATCAAAAAATAAATAACATGCCGAATGCTGAGCTCGTGAAACAGGCTAAAGCCTTCGGGGCTGACGTCATCGGATTGAGTACGCTGACTACGAATGCGTACAGCCTTCCTTATGTTACGGGCAAACTTAAAGCGGCGCTTCCTGCCGCGCTGATCGTTATCGGCGGGCCTCATGTTTCCGCGTATGGAGCGAACTCGCTGGAAGGCAACCTAGCCGATGTGGCGGTGCCTTACGAGGGCGAACTTGCTTTCGAGGAAGTCATCAAAGCATATTTCGGGGGTGGGAACATGACCGCTGTGCCCGGAATATTCAGGCGCACAGGGGAAGGAATCATGACCAATCCCGGAATGATTCCACTAGTGGAGAATATTGATTCACTTCCGTTCGCGGCTTATGATCTTATCGATCTCAGGCCCTACTGGAAAGTTCAGGCCATGGCTCTTCTCATGCGCAGGAAATATGTTTCCCTTTTCAGCAGCAGGGGCTGTCCCTTCGGATGTATTTACTGCCACAGGATTTTTGGAGACAAGCTTCGTCTCCATTCGGCCCGGAGAGTTGTTGAAGAGATGAAGTTCTATATAAAAAATTACGGGGTTAATGATTTTGAGTTCTACGACGATATTTTCAATCATGATCAGAAGCGGTTGTTTGAAATCTGCGAGCTCATCGGAAAACTCGGAATAAAGGCCGGCCTGTCTTTCCCCAACGGGCTGCGGGTCGACGAACTCAACGAAAGTTCTATTGACGCTCTGGCTGACGCAGGCACTTACTACAGCGCCTTTCCTCTGGAATCAGGTTCGCCGCGAATTCAAAAGCTGATCGGGAAGAATCTCAATATCCGGAAATACCTTGAGAACGTGAAATATGCGACGTCGAAAAAAATCTTTACGTTCGGGTTTGTGATGATGGGATTTCCATCCGAGACCGAAGAAGATCTGAAACAAACATTAGAAACCACCTGCATATCAAAACTTCACGCCGCTTCATTTTATACCCTCACGCCGTTTCCCAACACCAAGGTATATGATCTTGCCCTGAAAAAAAATCCCGAGAAACTGAGAAGCATCAATTATGACGATAAAGAATATTCCCATATTCGGTTCAACATGACGGATGTTCCAGATGAAACATTGTTTTATTACCAGAGAAAAGCTAACCGGGATTTTTATATGAATCCATCCAGAATTTTCAGAATTATAAGGGATTTCCCCCAGAAGCGAAGACTTCCCCTGTACATTCCTGAATATTTCAAAAGGCTTTCCAAAGGTATTGCAAGTTAAATCATCATCAAATCGTCTTGCTGTTTTTATAAATTCAGGGGCGAATTATTTTTTGCCGGAAATGCACGATCCGCCTGCCTTCATGTACCGTCCGGACCGGCTGAATCGTATATCGGCGATTATTCCCGTTCGGAAAGGGGACGGCGATGTGCTTCAGGAATGAACATCATTGTTTTACCTTGTTTTTCGCGGCGAATATTGCATTGACATGTAGTGGCAATTTCCCTACACTGCTTAATCAAAATTATTGAATGCCATGCAGAGGGGAATCAAAATAAAATCCTTCCCCGCGGTTATTGTGATTTCAGGGAGCTCCAGCGGGCATATTATTATTGCTGCTGAAAGGTGTTGTTGGAAACGCATGAAAAAATCAGGATAATATTATGAACATAGGAATTTTGGGCGGAGGGCTCAGCGGTATTGCGACCGCATACTTTCTGCAAAAAAATGATAGAATCAACAGCATTGAAATACTGGAGAGGGAGAGCGAGCCGGGAGGATTATGCCGCTCTTTTAATTTAAACGGGTTGTCTTATGACATTGGTCCGCATATAATCTTTTCAAAAGACAACGAGATATTGGATTTAATGATCAATATTCTCGGTGAGAATAAAAACAAACTTAAAAGATCGAACAAAATATATTATAAAAAATCATTTATAAAATATCCTTTCGAAAATGAACTTTCGGCGCTGCCCGAAGATGATAAAAAATACTGCCTGAACACCTTTCTTCACAATCCTTACGAAAATATTGACGCGGATAACCTGCTTAAGTTTTTTCTGAAAACCTTTGGAGAAGGGATAACGAATACTTACCTGAAACCTTATAACGAAAAAATATGGAAATTCGATCTTTCATTCATGGATACGCAAATGGTTGACAGAATTCCTAAACCGCCGAGAGAGGACATTATCAACAGCGCCGCCGGGATCCCTACCGAAGGTTATCTTCACCAATTATATTTTTATTATCCCCGGAAAGGCGGGATAAAATCTTTAATCAAAGCATTTACAAATCAATTCGACGACAGGGTCAGCGTTATTCCGAACAGTCATGTTATTGACTTGCGGCGGATTCATAATAAGTGGAAGATAAAAACAGATCAAGGATGTCTCAGGGAATATGATTTGATTATTTCGACAATACCGGTTCAATCATTAGCTGAAATTTATCAGACGGATATGCCGAAAGAAATTATTGAGTCGGTTAACGATTTAAAATATAATTCCATCATCATCGCCATCATCAATGTCCGGAAGGATAATCTCGGTGACAATTTTGCCGTCATGGTCCCGGATAAAAAAGTTATTTTTCACAGGATATCGAAACTCGATTTTCTGGGCGAGAGCTACCGTAAAGAAGATGGATCCACTACTTTAATGGCCGAAATAACATACTCAAAAGGCAGTCCGATTGATAAAATGAGCAGCAAAGAGGTGGAGAGAAAAATAATCGAAGGATTGGAGGATGTTCAATTTATTGACCATCGTGAGCAGATTAATTTTATAGAAACAAGAAGATTTGAATATGCGTATGTTCTTTGCGATTTAAATCATCGCAGCAATATGAATTTGATCAGGAATTATTTTGCCGGCCAGGGCATCAGGCTATGCGGCAGATTTGGAGAATTTGAATATTTAAATATGGATGCTGTGATCAGGCATGCAAAAGATTTGAGTGAAGAAATAGGAAAGAACCTCCCATGCTGAATCAAAGCGCTATCTTTGTCGGCCTGCTATCATCTTTAATTTAGAAATGGTATAAGGCACGATGGAAGCAGAGGGAGGGCTCTGACCAAATTGTTCTACGGGAATTTTAATAATCGAGAATAGTTTTAGAAGGCATCATGATGAAAATGTTAATTACCGGCGGCGCCGGTTTTATCGGGAGTCATTTGGCGGATCTGCTGGTGTCCAAAAATTATGATATGGTTGTGGTTGATAATCTTTCCCTGGGAACAATAAAGAATATTAATCATCTGGCAAATCATAAAAAGTTCAGGTTCATTAAAGAGGATTTGCTGCGTCTTGATCCATTGAAAAATATTTTCCGGAAAAATAAATTTGATACGGTTTTTCATTTAGCGGCGAATTCGGACATACAAAACAGCGCGGGTAATCCGGAAATCGATTTGGAAAATACTTTCCTGGCAACGTGGAACCTATTGGAGTGCTGCCGGTTGTTTTGTGTCAATAAGTTTGTCTTTGCCTCTTCATCCGCCGTTTACGGAGGCACGACGCGTAAATTATCAGAAGCGTCAGGTCCCCTTTCCCCGGTATCTTATTACGGCGCAGGCAAGCTTGCTTCGGAAGGTTTTATCTGCGCTTACTCGTCCATGAACGATATCCAGGCGTGGATTGTAAGATTTCCTAATGTCGTGGGTGAAAGGGCAACGCATGGAGTGATCCATGATTTCATTAAAAAACTGAAGAGCAACCCGAAACAACTTACAATATTAGGTGATGGCCGCCAGAAAAAACCTTATTTATATGTTAAAGACCTGGTGGAGGCGGTGTTCTTTGTATATCAAACCGCTCAAGAAAGGCTGAATTATTATAATGTCGGTGCGGAAGATCAAACGACTGTGACCCGGATCGCAAAAATCGTATGCGAGGAAATGCAGTTAAGCCATGTAAAATTAAATTATACGGGTGGAAAAACAGGCTGGAGGGGAGATGTTCCGCACTTCAAATATAGTTTGAATAAAATAAATTCTTTGGGCTGGAAAGCCCGATATTCATCGACGGAAGCTGTACGACTGGCTGTTAGGAGCATTCTTAGCAAATGATAGCATTTATTCTTGCCGGCGGGGAAGGCACGAGACTAAAAGAAATTACTCCAGGCAACCTGCCTAAGCCGATGGTTCCTATTGCCGGGAAACCCATCCTGCAATATCAGATAGAGTTTCTCGCGAAAAATAATGTGCATGAGGTCATCATTAGCGTCGGTTACGGCGCAAAAGCAATTAAAAGCTATTTCGGAGATGGCACAAAATTCGGTCTTGCGATAAAATATTCAGAGGAACCCGAACCGCTGGGCACGGCCGGCGCTTTTAAGTATGCTGAAAAATTATTTCGCGATGCAAGAGACATTCTTGTTCTCTATGGAGATATCATCTTCGACATTGATCTCCCAAGATTGATCAATTCCCATAATTCCTGTAATCGCCTGGGCACGCTGCTGGTTCATCCCAATGACCATCCTGATGACAGTGATCTGCTGGAAGTAGACAGCGCCAACAAAATAATTAAACTTATCCCCAAACCGCATCCGGTTGATCAGGTGTTTCAGAATTTAGTGAACGCCGGCATCTATGTTCTTAAACCTGAGATTACTTCTTTGATGGAAGGCGGACAAAAACTGGATTTTGGAAAAGATGTTTTTCCGGCGTTAGTTGATGACGGCAAAAACCTCCATGCCTACAGATCATCAGAGTATGTTAAGGACGTCGGATCACCCCAAAGATATCAAGAGGTTGAAAAAGATATTCTGAAAGGCAAAGTCTATCGTAGAAACTTGGCCAATAAGCAAAGGGCTGTGTTTCTGGACAGAGATGGTGTTATTAATAAGGAAGTAAATTATCTCTACAAGCCCGAACAGTTGGAGCTGATAGATGGTTCGGCGGAGGCTGTGAAGAAATTAAATGATTCAGACTACCTGGCAATCGTTGTGACTAACCAGTCTGTCGTGGCCAGAGGACTTTGCTCGGAAAAAGATGTTGCTCAAGTACATAAAAAATTGGGTGTCGTTTTAGGCGAGCGGGGTGCTTTTCTGGATGGAATCTATTATTGTCCCCATCATCCCGACCGGGGATTTGAAGAAGAGAACAAAGAATACAAAATAGAATGCCAATGCAGGAAACCAAAAACAGGAATGCTTTTGCAAGCTCAACACGATTTCAATATTGATATGAAAAATTCTTTCATCATCGGCGATACCACTGCCGATATTATGACGGGCATTCATGCCGACGTCAAAACGATACTTGTCAAAACAGGCCATGCCGGAAAGGACGGGAAATTTGATTGCCGGCCCGATTTTATTTTTGAAAATCTGAAAGAGGCCGTGCATTTCATTATAGAGGATGATGAGAAGCTTTAGTACGGATTATTGTTCAGCGCAGAAAAGTCGCTGACCATATATTTGAGGTTCAGAGAGAGGCATCAAATGATAGGGACAAGGACTCCTTTCAGAGTCAGCTTCGCCGGCGGAGGAAGCGATTTGAAAGCGTTTTATCAAAGACATCCCGGCTGTGTTTTAAGTACGGCCATCGACAAATACATGTTCATATTTGTTCACCCGTATTTTGATGAAAAAATCCAGGTAAAATATTCCAGAACAGAATTAGTAAACAATATCGATGATATTCAACATCCTATCGTAAGAGAAGCGCTGAAAAAGTTCGGCATTCACGGAATAGATATTAATTCCATAGCGGACATCCCGGCAGGAACCGGACTGGGTTCATCATCTTCTTTTACGGTCGGTTTGCTGCACGCTTTACATGCTTACTCTGGTAAAAATCCCACAAAAGAAATGCTGGCCCGGGAAGCTTGTGAAATAGAAATTGATATTTTAAGAGAACCCATTGGAAAGCAGGATCAATACTCCGCGGCGTATGGCGGACTCAACTTTATAACCTTTCATTCTGATGATACTGTTAGCGTCGAGCCCGTTATGATGTCTCCCGAAAAATATCGGGAATTTGAAAATAACCTCCTGTTCTTTTATATAGGAGGAGCGAGGCCGGCGCGGGACATCCTCGCCCAGCAGAAAAATAACACCATGTCCGACAAAAAGGTTTTTAGTCATATTAAAAGAATGACCGAACTGGCAGTAAATATGCGAAATAGTCTTGGGGCCGGTAATTTACAGGATGTCGGACTGATACTGGATGAAGGTTGGGGGTTGAAGAAAAAACTTTGCTTGAAGATTTCTGATGATAAGATAGATTATTATTATAATGTGGCCAGAAAAAATGGCGCCGGCGGCGGAAAATTGCTTGGGGCCGGAGGAGGAGGTTTTCTGATGTTCTATTGCGAACCGATATATCAGGACAAACTAAGACAATCTCTCAAAGACCTGAAAGAATTTAAATTTAAATTTGACCTTTTGGGAACAAAGGTTATCTATGCCCGGGAAGATGAGGTGTGTTGATATGATTGATTTTACATCAGATATAAAAAAATATTTACAGCTTTTGGAAAAAAAATTGAGCGCCTTGAATACCGGGCAGATAAATCAAATAGTGAATATAATTAAATCCGCTTATGATCATGGAAATACCATATTCACAATGGGGAATGGCGGCAGCGGGACGACGGCATCTCATATCGTTTGCGATTTCAATAGAGGTGCCTCTTTGAATTTAGCCAAGAAATTCAAGGTCGTGTGTCTGAATGATAATATCCCTTCCCTGTCAGCCATAGCCAACGATGTCAGTTACGACGCGATTTTTGAAGAACAGTTGAAAAACTTTTTGCAACCCGGAGATGTCGTCATGGGGATTTCAGTCAGCGGTAATTCCGGAAATATTATCCGGGCCATTGAATATGCCAACCGCAATGGCGGCACGACCATAGGATTTTGCGGTTTTGACGGCGGCCGGTTGAAGAAAACAGCAAAATATTCTATCCATGTAAAAGTCAATGATATGAAAGTGGCCGAAGATATTCACTCCATTATCAGCCATATGATGATGAAAGCGCTGAGTGCGGAATTTACGAAACGGAAAAATAAATGATCTTCAAAATAGATTCAGCAAAGATCACTCTTTGAAGACCAAAAGATGACATGAATAATAAATCTTCAATGATCAAGCACGACAAACTGGAATTAGGTTCCGGACAAAGACCGACGCCGGGATATCTGCATCAGGATATCACCAGTCAGCCGAATGTGGCGTTGGACTTTCACTGTCAGATATGGGAGATCCCTTTAAAAGAAAATTCATTATCCGAGATCATTGCCCTGGCATTAATGGAGCATCTGCGCTTTGCCGATTTTACCAGAGCGCTGAAACATATTTATAAAATCCTCGCGCCCCGGGGCGTGTTCCTTTTTGATCTCCCGGATATTAAAATATGGAGCGAGTACCTGTATAAAATTACGCAGGGAAGGCAAGGAGAAATTCCATTTTCCAAAGAACATGTCTTAGCGACTTTTTGGGGTTGGCAGCGATGGCCGGGAGACGAGCACCATTGCGCCTGGCTCAAAGATGATTTGTTCCGGCACCTCAAGGAAATCGGATTCAGCGAAATTCTCGATGAGAGCCCTCAAATCTTTCTTTCCCGTGGAATTTCCAGAGGCCGTTTTAAAAACCCGGCGGACGCGCACCTCTATATAAAAGCAATCAAGTAGTCTGTCCCGAATCAGTGCGAAGAATAAAGGTAAAAAATGATCAAGCCCTCTAATAATGACCCTGTCTCCATCATCATAACCGTATTCAACGAGGCGGGTACTATTGAGGATGAAATCTTAAGTATCCATGGGAAGATTCTATCCAAATTACACGGATCAGAGTTGATCATCGCCGAAGACGGCAGTACCGACGGCACAAAAGAAATTATTTCAAAATATGTTCGTGATTTCGGAGTCATTCATTCAACCGGCCCCCGAAGAAAAGGTTACGCCAAGGCATTAAAAGACGCGATGAAGATCGCTAAAAATCCGTATATTTTCTTCAGCGATACAGGCGGTAAATTTGATTATGATGATTTCTGGAAGTTATATGATGTCCGCGATAAATATTCACTGGTCATCGGCGTCAGATCAAAAAGATCCGACCAGTTATATCGCCGCTTCCTGACACTCGCCTATAATTTTCTTTTGAAAAAATATTTTAATGTTTATCTGGAAGACGCCGACAGCGGTTTTAGAATTTACAGCAGAGAGCTTATTCGTAAGCTTGGCAATGAAGACTGGGTCGGCACCTATTTGATCGGATCGGAGCTGACGTTGAGAACACTATTCAGCGGCGCCAGGGCAGGCTATGTCCCGGTTGCCTATGAGCAGCGTGGCGGCATATCAAGAGGTTTGCCCCCTCAAAAAATATTTAAGGCCATCATAAGCGTATTGAAAAATTTTCCGAAGTTGAAACAGATTCTTTCCTCTTCCACTTATCCCAAACTTGCGGGCTAGATGATCATCATATGTTCCGTTTGCGGGAGATCCGGCGAGATAACGGTTTACAGCGGACAGGGGTTAAATGCGCTGAGCTGAGTCCGCCGCTGCCATATCGAGTAAAACGTTGACGCTTTCGTTCACAAAGGGGGCATACTGATCCCGGGCTTTCTTCCTAAGTTCCGCCGATGTTTCATTTTTCTTGCCGCCGTTTTCCTTCTTCATCTCTTTGCGCAAGTCGGCGAGCCGGATGATCCCCTTCTTTCCGGCGGCCTCTTTGTTGTTCCTGATGATCTCGGCGAACTTCACATCTTTGTCAACGCGGGCCCTGGATTTTGCGGCCAGCTTTGTGATCAACGACTGCTCCACGGGTTTCCATGTCGGCGGGCCGGCATTGGCCTGCATGTCAAGGAAGGGCGCGATCGTCTGGGCCGGGAGCGGATAATCCAGCGCCGTTTCACCAACCTCTTCGAGAGCAAACCAGATTGGCAGCCGCACATCCGCTTCCACACCCGTCTTCTGCGTGGATTTGCCGCCGGGCAGAAAGTACAACGCTGTCGTGACCTTCATGCCGCCCATATCTCCCGGAAGCGGTTTCAAGGTCTGCACGGACCCCTTGCCGAAGGTGCGGTCCGATCCGATGATCACCGCGCGATGATAGTCTTTCAGGGCGCCCGCGACGATTTCGCTGGCCGACGCGCTCATGCGGCTTGTCAATACAACGAGGGGGCCGGTATAGATTGATCGAGGATCTTCCGCCGGGAACTCAATCACTTTGCGCCGGTCGCCTTCCGATGCATTCGAACCATTCGTAAGAATCGTCACCTGACCGCGGCTGTCCTTCGTTGCTACGATTCCTCCCTTTCCAATGAAAAGGCCGGCAATGCGCACCGCCTCATCGAGCAGTCCCCCGCCGTTGCGCGACAAGTCCAGCACGATCCCGTCAACATGCTGCTGCCTGGCCCTGGCGAGAAGTCTTTTTACATCTTTGTAGCTGGACTTGCCTCCCGTCTCTCCGCCGTAGAAAGAAGGAAGATCGATGATGCCGAAGCGGTAGGTTTTGCCGCCGCTTTTTCGCATCTCGTATGTAATTTTAGCCTCCTGCTCTTTCATGTCGATCTTATCGCGCATGATGGTGACGTCGAAACGATCCTTGTGCGGGGTTTGACGCAGGATCGTCAGTGTTACCCGGGAGCCTTTCTTTCCGCGGATCATACTGACGACGTCGCGCAGGTCCATGTCGATGACGTCAACGGGCTTTCCCCGGTCCTGAGCTACGGCGATGATTTTATCATTTGGATGCAGCAGCCCCGATTTCTCCGCGCCTCCTCCGGGAATCAACTCTTCAATGATGGTAAAGCCGTTATCATTTTTGAGGAGGGCGCCGATCCCTTCCAGAGAAAGCTGCATCTGGATCCGGATGTCCTCAAGGTTTTCGGGGGAAAGGTAGCTCGTGTGTGGATCGAGAGCCAGCGCGAAAGACTTGGCGACGTTCGTAATGAGCTCTTCCGGGGTGCGCTCAACGATCCGCCTGGTCTGCAACTCATAGCGGTGAATCTGCTGTTTTTTGGCCTCCGCTAAATCCGTACCCGACAGCAGGGCATTTTCGATCTGGAATTGCACGACTTTTTTCAGGAGTTCATACTTTTGGGCCGCCGTCTTCACATACGGACGCTTGTCGATGTCGATGTTCAGTTCAACAGTATCGTCGAGACGGTAGTCCGGTCCCAGAATCTTTTTGATAATAGTCTCATTCTCCCGCGCGCGTGCGACGAGCATGTCGTAAACCTGCTGGAGCGGGGTACAGTCACCCGATTGCATGCGGGTAAACGCGTTTTGCAGAACCGGCCTTAGATTTTCCAAATCGGACTCATACAACAGCGTTTTAGAAGGGTCCAGACTTTTGATCATCTGATCGACGGCGTGCGTTTTGAGCTCATCGGTCATACTCTTCATGGCGTAGTGATTGTCCAGAAACCTTTCCATCAGCATGGGCATGCGGTGGCAGGCATTGTTTTGAGCCACGGAGGAAACGGGCAATAGCAGAACCAGAAACCCAATCAGCAGAAGCTTCCGGAAGTATGAAAGGAAACCGTCCTTGCTTCCCAAGGCCGTTTTGCGGCTGGGTTGATTATCCCCGGTGATATTTCCGGAGAGATTTTTGATATTGGGATCGCTCATGTTCTCTGTTCTTTCCGCCGCATTCGGACACGGCTGTCCATTGTATTTGCCGGGCATGATAAGGCATGCCCTTATTAAAGATAGAGATGCCAGGAGATTCTGTCAAGAGAAAAGGAAACAGCGGCGGCGGGGAGGGCAGATCGGCGTCCTGATCAAGACGACATAAAAATAAAATGTTATTGCGAGGCGACTCTCAGGAACTGTGACAATCTGTTTTTATCTGCCCGGAAATGCCGGGGGGGATTTTAGTACCCCGATATACTGTTTCCGAAATTCCAATTTTTCATGCTACATATTTTTCTTTTTTGTATTCAGCGACATCAGCTTTTTGATTGAACATATCAGGGTTTTTGCCGGTCACATTCGAGTAAAAATTACGGATTCTCGCCATGTCGTCATCGATTGAACCGGTCGGATGAAACAGAGGCCCCAGACCGCCGGCCTTTCTTTTATAATCCATGTAACCCAGGAGAATCGGTACGCCGGCTCCATAAGCAATATGGTAAAAACCGGTTTTCCAGTAAGTGGTTTTCTTGCGGGTTCCCTCGGGGGGGATGACAATAATCAGCCGCTCGTTGTTGTTGAACCAGGCGATGGTCTCATCCACAAGATTATTCGATTTGCTCCTGTTTACCGGAATGCCGCCCATCCATTTCATGAGAGAACCAAACGGTTTTTTAAAGATAGTGTTTTTTCCCATCCAGAATATCTTCAGTTTGAAAGCAAACGCTATAAGTATCGTATAAAAAAAATCCCAGTTCGACGTGTGCGGAGCGGCGATCATCACGTATTTTTTCTCCAGAGGAAGCGATCCCTCTTTTTCCCACCCGAGTATCTTCAACAAGAAGAGCGAAAGCAGACGGAATAGAGTCTTGATGACGGGGGTATCAAAAACGGTCTTGTGCATAACATATTCCTACATAAAATCATTACGCACAAGCAGTATTCCCGGTATGATATCCCGGTATGATATCCATTGATAAGAACTTGCTTTTACGCCGGGGGACTATAGGCAGGTTCGGTTTATATGTCAATACAATATAAACCGCAAAATGAAACAGGAAGGCAGGTTGCCGTTTCCCTTATCTTTTCCGCATGGAGAGCCTCCCGGCGCATACCCGGAGAATTCAGTATTTTAATCCTCAATTAAGAATTATATTCCCAAAGTGATGTGAGAGGGTCCGGGCAAAAACTTGATCCCAAAAGAGTCAGCGGCAGTCTCCCTTTCCTATCGCCAGTTCTAATGCCCTGCAATTTCCTAATTCACATGCTTTTCGCGCATCCGGGCAGCCAAGCTTTTTGTCGCCCAGCGATAAATAAGCAATCCCCCTGCCGTTATAAGCATCGGCGTAATCCTGTTTCAGCCGGATTGTCTCATTGAAGTCATTGACGGACCGTTGAAATTGATGGAGTTTCCCGTAAGCCACTCCCCTATTGTAGTAAGCAAAGATGTAATCCGGTCTCAGGCGTATGGCTTCATTATAGCTTTCGATGGCCGGCTGATACTGACCGAGTTCACCATAGGCAGTTCCTCTGAAGAAATAGATATCGGCAAAACCCGGTTGAAGTTTGCTTGTTTCGTTATAGTCCCTGATGGCATGCTCATACTGGCCGGAGTTAGCGTAAGCAAGCCCCCTGTTATAGTAGGCATTGGCATAGGCCGGCTGAAGCCTGATTGTTTCGCCGAAATCCTCAATGGCGCTTTGATACCGACCTGATTTAGCATAAATAACTCCCCGGGCATTATACGCCAGATAATTATCCTTCGTCACCTGCAGAGCGTGATTAAAGAGAGAGGCGCTGTTCTCCCAGTAACCGCATTGCCGCCAGGTTGAAACTGCCAGAATGGCCAGAATGGCTATGGCTGCCGGGAATAAAATCTTTTTGCGAATTTCTTCATTTTTAATGAGAGATGGAACCCCCCAGGCCAGCATCATGTAAATACCGATCGAGGGCAGATAAATATAACGGTCGGCCATGGGGTCTCCAACCTGAATAATCCCGATAACCGGTAAAATAGTTACAAAATACCATAGCCATCCGGTAAATAAATACGGCAGACGTTTCACGGCAACAATAACGGCAGCGCTGATAACTAAAATCAGCAAAGTTGCGCCCGCGACTTGCCAGAGAGGAAGCTGTTCTGAGAAAGGATAAATAACAGCCAGATCATGGGGCCAGAATGTTTTCTCCAGATAAGTCATGAAAGAAACAGGCGCATTGGCGATCCGGGACCCCAGAGAAAAGGGATAATCTTTTATGGGCTGTGAGCGCTGAGCGTAAATGGTAAGGACAGAAAAAACGATGGAAAAGATGAAAAAAGGTATTTTTTCCCGCAACTGCCATAGCGGAATTATTCCCGCGATCGTAGTTTCCGATAGTTTCCGTTCATGAGACGGAGATATATTTTTCTTTAGACCTTCCTTTTTTGATTTGGTTTTCTTTTTTTCCTGATTTGCGGAAACAGACGCGGCTTCCTTTGAATTGGTCCCGATTTTCTGCGACTGAAGACGGCCGAGCGGCCAGTAATCGAGAA
The DNA here is from genome assembly GCA_002840555.1 of Deltaproteobacteria bacterium HGW-Deltaproteobacteria-13. Classification (GTDB taxonomy): domain Bacteria; phylum Desulfobacterota; class Syntrophia; order Syntrophales; family Smithellaceae; genus Smithella. The sequence continues at coordinate 58,632 of PHBJ01000015.1, read as the reverse complement.
GAATCATGACCACCGGCAGGGTGACAACCATGGATTTGCTCATCAGCCCGCAGGCAAAGAAAAAAAGAACAAGCAGATACCTTTTTATGGCAGGTTTTTCCGTGTAATAAACATAAAGGCAGAGCGTAAGCATCCAGAAAAAAGCGCTTAAGACATCTTTTCGTTCAGCTATCCAGGCCACCGATTCCACGCGCAATGGATGAAGAGCAAAAAGTCCGGCAACGAAGGCACTGCGCCAGATGGACCCGGTCATGCGGTTAAAAAGCCAGAAAAGCATCAAAGCACTCAGGATGTGCAGGATAAGATTGGTCAGATGAAAATCGCCGGCATTCAAACCGTAAAGTTGATAATCGAGCATCAGGGAAATCCACGTCAGAGGATGCCAGAATTCAGCATACGTTGTGCTGAATGCCCAATGAAGTCCTTCCGGAGTGATTCCCGACCGGACATGGCTGTTTTGTGTTACGTAAACATCATCATCGAAGTCGATGAAGCCGTATTGATGCACCTGCCAGAAAACAGCAAGCGTAACAACGGCCAAAACAATATAAACGATCAGTATTTGTTTATGGGAACTAAAATTTGCCTTATTTAACATAACCGGTCTTTGCTTACTTTAATAATATCCGTCAAACTCCTCACGAAAATTAAAACAAATAAATAATATATTTTCATTGGATGATGATTTGGGGCAAATAAAATTATATAAAGAACGAACCCGTGTCAATTGAAATGTGGAACGCACGATGTGAAGCGGATATTTTTTTACGTGAAAATATACAACGGCATGACAAGACAGATATCATTGCGGGCCGCCCATAGGGCAGAGCGTGCCCCGGACTTCTAATCCGGGGCGCAATCTATATTTTTGTCTCTCCGGCGAAGGTCCCGGTTAATCCAGTATTTTTTTCGTTCAAATTCTGAGAGCAGCCAGGCAAGGACCAGACACCTGGACGGCGTTTTTAAGAACATTTCAGTTTTTCTTTAATTCAGGACTCCCTGACCGGACGGAGTCATCGGTATCTTATGCTTCGGTCCCAGATTAGACGGTCTTAAGATTCCGGGTTTAACGGTGAATTGAACTTCCTTTTCGTTATTGGTCAAATTGCTTTCGGCATTGGGCGTGGGCTGTGCCGTCATCGGTTTATTGCCCGGCCAGATGATGGCCCGGATAGCGTAATTTCCTGCAGGCAGTTTTATTATCTTTGAGGTGGAATAAGTGAAAACCTGGCCGACCGCCAATTCCGGCATGGGAACCCCGTGCTCCGCCGAATTATACATGGGGACACCGAAAGCCTGTAGGGCATTTTCATTCCCATGAAGAAACAAGGTTACCGCCCGGCTTTTAGCCTTGCCGATGTTTTTCACTTCTATTGTCAATGTGGCCGTCTGCCCTTGAGTAATGGGTGACGGCAACACCATATTCTTTTCCAGGCTCAAGTCGGGTGCGTCCGCGGCTATGGCCGATGAAACCATGAGCATCGAAATAAAACCAATGATTAGACCGATCCCAATAATATTCTTTTTCATTTTATGGCGCCTCCTGTTGCGTTATTATATTAAAATCATCCGTTCTAAAATAAATACAAACGTCCCGATTATTATTTGGGCATTTACTTGGACAAACTGTTCTTCACCGGAGCGCAGGATGGACAGTTTTTAACTTTCGACTCGTCCCGGAGCTTTTGTTGCTTCTGGAATTTCCGGTAGGCAGAGGTATCATTGCAGCTTTTGTCGCTCTTATCGCAGCCTGGCATATCTACTTTGAATCGCCCGTTTTCCAGATATTTATCATGCTCGGTTTTGCCTGAACCGGTCGTATCCCCGCAGAGGGCTGCCGTTAAAAACACCGTCAGTGAAAAGACAAATATCAGGATGATACATAAAATCTTCTTCATCACAATCTCCTTAATAACCGGAAATGAGAGTTAAGATTATATCTTTATATTGCCGGTGTCAACTTTTTGTACTGGCACATAGCCGGTTTTTAAGCAGTGAAAATGATGTCTGTCAGTGCTGATAACCGCGTGTCTTCCTCGTCTTGCCCGCCATATGTATCCTATCAACAGCGGAGTGGAAATGATTGTGGATATCTCTGTTGATAAATCAGCTAACCTATAGAAAGACAGTGTTTTTTAGCAGAATGCTCAAACCTTGTGCTTAATAATATATCTAATAATATAAATGAGTTACGTGTAAGCTTCAATAATCTCGACGATTTTTCTAATGACGCCAAAAGATATCAACCGCAGGGGTAAAATGTCCCACTTGAAACTTGATCAAAATAAAAGCTTTATATTCGGATACACTGCTTGACATTAACAATCAGCAGCCGTACAATAACATCCAAGAGATGCTGCAATGCCCGAGACGATGTGAGTAAAAAGTTACACAATTTCACTGGAGGTAATCAGAGAAAACCATCTTTTGGGTATTAGAGGTAATGCAAACTGCTTTAAGAGCGGTATTTAAATGAGCTGACTACAGCTCATAAATAAAAAAGCATTGCAGCTCTCTTCTTTCTTTTTAACCTTCAAATGTCCTAACCCCTGGTTGATTTTACAGTAAGTTTCGCATGATGTTTCCCTTCGTTGTCCCGCTTATTCACGTCATCTACTTATCCACCATTTCGCAGAATAATCGTTAATGAGTCAGGCAACGGTCTCTTGTTCTCATGGCAGAAATATTTTTTAAATGTATTGCCAAGCGGTCAAAAAGTGTGCTAGTACTCCCGCCTTAGTTAACCACAGGGCTAACAATGCCCTGTGGTTTTTTATTTCTTTATAGGAGTACAAAAAGTATGATTGCGGCATCAAATATAACTCTTTCTTACGGGAAACGAGTGCTTTTCAAGAATGTTAACATCAAGTTCACCCCCGGCAACTGCTATGGGCTGATCGGCGCAAACGGGTCGGGGAAGTCTACCTTTCTCAAAATTCTCGCCGGTGAACTGGATGCCGATAAGGGGGAAATATCAGTTGGCTCCCGGGAGAGAATAGCTGTTCTGCGTCAGGATCAGTTCGCCTTCGACGAGGAAATAGTTTTCAATACGGTTATCATGGGACATAAACGGTTGTATGAAGTCATGATGCTGCGTGAGGAGATTTATGCCAAGGCGGAATTTACCGAAGAAGACGGTATCCGTTCCGCGGAATTGGAGAGTCTGTTCGCTGAAATGAACGGCTATGAAGCGGAATCCGAAGCGGCCGTGCTGCTCAGCGGGTTGGGCATATCCGAAGATTTGCGAATGAAGAAAATGAAGGAACTGGAGGCGGGCGACAAGGTGCGCGTACTTTTGGCCCAGGCACTGTTCGGCAATCCGGATGTGCTGTTGCTGGACGAACCGACCAATAACCTTGATCTGAAATCAATCCGATGGCTCGAAGATTTTCTGTCCCGGTTTCCCAATACGGTTATCGTGGTGTCGCATGACCGCCACTTTCTCAATCAGGTATGCACGCATACCGCGGATATTGATTTCGGGCGGATTCAGATTTATGTCGGCAATTATGATTTCTGGTACCGGGCCAGCCAGTTAAACTTAAAGCAGAAACAGAACGATAACCGCAGAGCCTCTGAAAAAGCCGATGAACTGAAAGCTTTTATCCAGCGCTTCAGCGCCAATGCTTCCAAATCCAAACAGGCTACATCGCGCAAGAAACTGCTTGAGAAACTCACGCTGGAGGATATGCCGGTCTCCTCGAGAAGATATCCGCACGTGGTGTTCAAGCCGGAGAGAGCCTGCGGCGATATCATCCTGACCATTAAGGGACTGACCAAAGAAATTGACGGCGTCAAGGTCTTGAATAATTTTGACCTGTCCGTGCGCAAGGGCGACAAAATCGCTTTTATCGCAGATAACTCCCTTGCCCGAACAACCCTATTCCAGATTCTGGCCGGTGAAATGAAACCGGATGGCGGCAGTTTCCGTTGGGGCATTACCATTACCAGCGCCTATTTCCCTCAGGAAAATAGCGGGTTCTTTGAGCAGGAGATGACTCTGGTTGATTGGCTGGGGCAGTATTCACCGCCTGCGGAAGGAGAAACCTTTGCCCGCGGCTTCTTAGGCAGAATGCTTTTTTCAGGCGAAGAAGCCTTGAAAAAAACATGCGTCCTTTCCGGTGGCGAAAGAGTTCGCTGCATGTTGTCGCGCATGATGCTGACCGGAGCGAATGTGCTTATCCTTGATGAACCGACCAACCATCTGGATATGGAATCGATCACGGCCCTTAATGACGGGCTCATCGCGTTTCCCGAGGTGGTTCTGTTTGCCTCGCATGACCAGGAATTTGTTTCAACCGTTGCCAACAGGATTATCGAGATCACTTCGGAAGGCGGCGCGATTGACCGCACCATGGATTTTGAAGATGATCTGGACAGGCGGGGATATCTGGCGGAAGCGGTATAAACAGAGACCTCCCCTTTGAATCACGGTGTCCTGCATAGCTGATGAGCCAGGCAAAGACTTGCTCCCATGATTATGGTGACGGATGTTTTGAATTATTAAAATGGTTAATGAAGTCCGTCACCGTTGCATCCGCGGCAAATGCAAGTTCTTCATTGAGCTTCTTGTATTTATCTGCTTTTAAAGCATCAAAGGTGGTCAAACGGTTGAACAATACCGGATCATACCAATAGCCTTTCTCCCAAACGGTCTTTCCTTCCTTATCTTGCATGGTGATAGTCGCATCAACCGATAACCCGGAATTAGCGTTTATTTTAACATTACCTACTTTTAGCGTCAGGGTATATGATGTGTTATCAATAGAAGCGTTTTCTATGGCGAATGCCTCCTGCATTGCCATGGCAGGCCAATTGGGGATTTCTTTCTTTGACCGTTCAACAAATTTATCCGTTATTAATTTACCATAATCAAGGACATCAGGATTTGCCGATTGTATCGATATTGCATCATGAATCAAATACCCTAATCCGGCTCCAAGCACTCCAACGACTACAGCGCCAGTAACGACTGATGCCACCAAGCCGCCATTCGTATAGACTCTAAGTCTCGGCGTTTCATAACGGGCCATTTTCAGAGGGGTCGCTTCAGAGGTCTGTTTTAAAAGGTAAGGTTGATTGGGTAATGAAGTACAACCCTGTAAAATGAAGCTGATCAATAACAACAGTGATAATATAAATGTAGAAAACCTTTTCATTACTTCATCCTCCATTAAACATAAAAACGTTTATGTGTATTTTTGCTAATACTTCAAACACCGCTAATTTGCGGTATAACACCTCATGAAAATATTTTATTATTTGTAACTTATTGTTCTGTGATTCTTAAACTTGGCAAGGCATTTTTTTTAGTGATGTGCAATATAACAAATTTAATTTGTATGTCAAGAAATACATAATGCTAAAACGTAAATATACATGCGCCTAAAAACTGGCAATCACCCTAAAGAGGGATTAATTCAAATCCGGTGTGGGGCGCTAACGTTGGAAAGTTAAAGAAGGTTAAAAGATATTTCTTTCGTCCTAAAATCCTTAATTTGCGTTTTTACAATTTTATGCTAATTTGCAATCTGTAATCGTTAAAAAAATTCGACTAAATACTAAATTATGCCTGTCAAACTCAAGATACCAACTAACATTATAAAGCAAACTTTGTTTTACGCGAAGGTTGACAGCGCGTTAGAAGAAGCCCGAGATATTGGATTCATTATTTTTATACCACTGTTTAGTGCTTTAATTTTTCCACTTATTTTGATTCTCAATGTATTTTTTGGCATCAACATCTTGAGCTTCTTAGGCTTTGAAATAAATATGTATGACTTCGGATGGGTGGCATTTGCTGTCATCATTGGCATCGTCTTTTTATATAAAAAAATGATGAGAAAAAAGAAACAATCAAAATATTCTTAATCTCTCCAAAACAAATTTTAACTTTTACCTGAAAATTAAAGTTCATGTATTCAGATAATTTCTTCCTTCCCATTATCCATAATTTTCAATTTTCTAATTTTATGCTAGGTTACAACCCATAATCGTTAAAAATCCATCTTAATTAAAAAGATTAAATTGCTCAGATTCCACTCTATTAAAAAGGAGACGAGATGAAACGACTGTTTTTGATATTATGTATGTTTTTATCTTTTATAGCATCAGCCAATGCAGGTCCGTTGTATAAATGTATTGACAAAGACAAGATCGAAATCATTACCGATCATCCTCAGGACGAGATGAAAAAATGTGAATTGCTTGACTCAAATAAAGAAACCTCACCGCTTTCCTCTTTAAATACCAAGAAACAATTTATACGTAACTCCGCGAAAAAAGATGCTATATGGTTTGTCAATCTTCTAAAAAAGAATAATGGAAAATATTTCTGTGTTCCATCGGAAAAAACCATAAAAGAAATTTCGCAATCACTGGTAAATTACAGTCAGTCTCAAAATTTACCTGATGTTACATATGGTGATCAGCCAACCATTGAACGTCTGGCTGCAATTTATCCCTGCAATTCTTCAGACGCGGTTACCGGCAGACCGAATATAATTACGGAGAAAAAAGGAAAAATCACCAGTATGAGAACTGAGGGTAGTTTGGAATCCAAACAGGATGTAGGCTGTCATCCCGTCTCGGAATTAAAAAACACATACACACCGGCAGATCTATACAGGGGGGTGGTTCAATGTATCGCCTTGGGACAATATACAGTCGGAGCGGAAATGTATATGTTGGGAAATATGTATGGATTATTTGATGCTGAAAGAGTGGCCGATAGGACAGCGGCTCAAGGAATTATAGTCCTTCAGATGGAGGCTTTCTCTAATATCGATAAACAAAAAATTAATAAGATAAATAAAACTCTGTCGGTCGATCTCAAAAAAGGAGGAAGTGCGAGAACAAAATTATGTTCTGATATCAGATCATTGGGATATCCTGCCTATTATCCGTCCTACATGATTTTACACGGCATTAAAGCATTTCATGACAGCCCGTATCAAAATGCGATCAAAAAGGATTTCGATGCCGAAAAAACATGGAATGGATTGCTTAAAAAGAACTGTACATAAGTCTTTAGCAGCTAAAGGTTATGCCACATTATGACTCTTAAACTGAAAATTAATTGGGCCATCTGGTTCATACTGGTAATTGTAGTTACAGTTGGGTCTGCCATTGCTCATTTTTCGTCAGTTGTTATTGTTCCTATTCAGTTGAATCCTGGAGAAACAATCAATATCTCCGTATTCCGTGCTTTTCCATGCAATCTAGGCATGACACTGGAATTCAAGCGATCTGGCTGGCATCAAGATAGATCTGAACTTGGGAAATGGCGTACCAAAGAATATGGCAATCTTGAATTTGACGAACCAGGTGAGCCTATAAAGCTAGTCGTACGCTGTAGAGACAAAGAGGTTATTTACGAGGCGTTACCAATGAGTGGTTATAATGGTACTTCAATGAATCGTGATTTAGTTCCTTTTTTCGATGATAATGATCCCAAGCGTTTTCGTTGGCCACCGCTGTGGGAATTGTCTACAAAACTACCTTCAGGGAGAACAGTTCTTAATGTTTCCATTCTTGAAGTTGGAAAGAGTTTGGTTGGGGAAAGAGTTACCTTAATTATCGAGTCACCCATCAATTTAAAGGTCAGATCAGAAAATCTCGGCTATAGAATTCTTTGGTGGTTTATTTTTTGGCCATTGTATGCATTGCTCTTGTCTGGATATGGTATTGTATTGCTTTCGAGGACTATGCCCATCAAGACCGGAAAAAAGTGAAGCGGCTGTAATTCAAATCCAGTGTGGGGTGCTAACGTCGGAAAGTTATTGAAGAAGCGCTTAAAAAATACGAATCGAAACCACAATCTAAAAAGAAATAGCAATAATTCTAAATAATTTAGGGGGTAGCATATGAAGTATGATCATGCTCTTTTAGCTTTTATAATTTTTGCATTTTTTCTCACCGGTTGCGCCTCAACAACACCACTAATCAAAGCGTCAGCAAGTGGTGATTCTTTGGCTGCCCAAAAGCTTATAAATGAAGGTGCTAATATCAATGAACAAGATAGTGCTGGCGTTACCCCTTTAATGTATGCAGTTTCAAACGGGAATTATAAATTAGTGAAAATGCTTATTGATAAAGGTGCTGATGTAAAAGTTAAAGACAAGTACGGCTATACGGCTTTCCATTATGCAATTAATTACGATGTCAATTACGAAATAACTAAACTTCTTATGGATGTGGATGTGAATGCACAAGATGGTGAAGGTCGAACACCACTCATGAATTCAATATGTAAAGGCAAAATTGACTTGGTAAAAAAACTAATTGAATCAGGGGCAGATATTAGAACCAAGGATAAGAAAGGATATGACGCATTATTTTATGCAGTAGACTATAGGGACATTGAACTTATAAAAACCTTAATAGGAAAAGGTGCCAATTTAGAAACGAAAGATTTGTCAGGCATAACACCTTTAGTTCTTGCCGCCTCTAAATTACCTTATGCTTCTAGTTTATCCAAAGTTGAAATGGCTAAACGACTAGTTAAAGGCACTGATATGAAAGCAATGAATCCAGATTTAGCTCAAACGGTTGATGTTATAAAACTACTTATTAAAAGTGGGGCTGATATAAATGCGAAAAATGCAGATGGTGAAAACGTTCTAGACACAGCCCTCTCTTGTTCTCAGGGATATATTGTAGATGAGTTGATAAAGGCTGGGGCTAATTTATGGGTACCTAAAGAGGGTAACGCTAGATTGTTTTTTGTTGGCACTGGTCTATGGGATTACATAACAGTTACCGTTGGAAATCACAGCAAAAAGTTGAATCAAGATAATTATGTTGGATTTGCTTTTTTTGATATTGAAGCAGGGAAGCATCCTGTCGGAGCTTATGCTTACAAAGATGTTAAAGAAAAACCAACAACACCAGTTGAAGTAATGGCGGGGCAAACGTATTATTTTAGAGTAACGCAAGATATGGGGAGTAGAGCATTTCATTTTGCCCTGATAAAATTATCCTCTATTGCGATAGCTCCTCTTACGGAAGTTGAAATGAAACAAGAAATTAAAGAGATTCTCAATTTAAAAGAACTTTAATAAGTCATCACTGAAGATGGATCACGCTTTATCGGCACGGCATCGGCACGCTTTTTAAAAGTTAATAGTTTGGAATTAAAGGATTAATTGGCGGAAGTGCATGGGAATCGAACCCACCTAGGACGGTTTTAGCGCCCCACACCGGATTTGAAGTCCGGGAGGCCCACCAGTGACCTTGGCACTTCCATTTATAAACTTAACTGCAAAATAGCGTTGTGTCAACATACAAAAATGTCAGCGGCATTTTTTTACATCTGGTTGGATGTTTTAGAAGAGGAGAGTTAATGACTGAAGAAAGGAACTCTTCCGATGGCGCCGAACGCCAGCGTCTTGCCCGGCTGCATGACTACGGGCCCCCAACGCATGGCGTTGCCGATTTTTCTCAATGACGGGGATACAGCCAAGTCCTTTTTTCGCGGCGCCTAATATGACTTGACAAGCAAAAACAGCCTCCCTATACTTTTAAATATATTTACATTAATAAGCATTATTTGTTTCTCGCATCACCTTTGTATAAAATGTGCGCACTCAGCGCGGAGAGGGGTTGAGATATGAAAAATGTTTTAATCACCGGAGCTACAGGATTCATCGGCCGCCATGTCGTCAAAGCTAATCTGGCCAAAGGCAACAAGGTGCGCGCGCTGGTATTGCCGGGTGATGCCGGCGAGGCCTGGCTAAAAGAGCTGGGTGTGGAAGTTGTCAGCGGCGACATCCGCGATTATGACGCGGTCAGGCGTGCGGTCGGAAACGTCGATATCATATTCCATACGGCGGCGATTGTTACCGACTGGGCACCCAAAAAGCTGTTCTGGGAGGTTACGGTGGGCGGCGCCGAAAATATTTGCCGGGCGGCTGTTGACGCGAAAGTTTCCCGCCTGGTGGATGTCAGCACCTGCGACGTGTTCGGCACGGACGAATCGAAGGTGATGGATGAAAGCATGCCGCTGCAATATTGGGGCGAACCCTACGCTGATTCCAAGATAGATGCCGAAAAGGTCATGCGCAAATACCACGAGGAGCAGGGATTGCCGCTGACCATGGTCTATCCCCTTTGGGTATTCGGCGAGGGCGACCAGACCTTTGTGCCGCTGCTTGCTGACGCGATTATCAAAAGGGAACTGATCTTCTGGCGTAAGAACGCCATCGTTTGGCCCACCTATATCGATAACCTTGTCGATCTCCTGATGCTGATCTCCGAGGATGAAAGGGCTGTCGGCAACGGCTATCTCGTGCACGACGGCGAGTCGACAACCCTGCAGGAATTCTGCGCGGGAATAGCTCGGGCGCTGGGTGTCCAGCCCATCAAAACGCACATCCCCTACTGGTCAGCCATGGCCGCGGCCAGAGTGATGGAATTCATCTGGAAGTTTTTGGGTATCAAAAATCGTCCTTTGCTCACGACCTATACCGTTACCAATCTGGGTTCGAGATTCCGATTCTCCATCGAGAAAGCAGAGCGCGAATTGGGCTGGAAGCCACGCATTACTTACCGGGAAGGATTCCAGAAAACCATGGAATGGCTCAAAACGGTCGATATCGATTCGCTCAAAAAGAAATAAAGGGGAGAGGGGATGAAAGATTTCAGGGATAAGTTGGTTTACATAACCGGCGGTTCCTCCGGTATCGGCCTGGCAACCGCCAGGTTAATGGCGGCCGGGGGAGCCAGTGTCATTATCTTCGGCCGGCGGCAACAGGTGCTGGATGAAGCCTTAAGGCAAATACAGTCCTGCGGCATATCTGCGGGACAGAAGTTTGCCGGAAGATCCATGGATGTTTCCAAAAGGGAAAGCGTCGAGAGCGTGCTTTCTTCGGCGCTGGCTGAATTCGGAGCACCGGATGTGCTGATCAATTGCGCTGGCAGGGCCTATCCCCGATATTTCGAGGAGATCACCTATCAGCAGTTGGATGATACCATGAAGACAAACTTCTATGGTATATGGAATGCGTGTTCGGTTCTTGTGCCGCATATGAAGTTGAAAGGCGGCGCGATTGTCAATGTTTCCTCCATGGTGGGCTTTCTGGGTGTTTTCGGCTACTGCGATTATGCGGCTTCGAAATTCGCCATTGTGGGATTTTCGGAAAGTCTCAAAAGCGAGCTTAAAAAATACAATATCACCGTTTCGGTGCTTTGCCCGCCCGATACCGATACGCCGGGTTTTGCCACTGAAAACCTCACCAAACCCGCGGAAACCAGGGCCATCTCGGCCAGCGCCAGGGTCATGAGCAGCGATGCTGTTGCCAAAGAGCTTATTGCCGGTATCAGGAAAAACACCTTTATGATCATTCCGGGATTTGACGGCAAACTGACCTATTTCGTAAAGAGGCATCTGCCTTTTATCATTGATAGGGTGATGGGGGCGGCCATCAATAAAGCACAGCAAAGGCAGGGGTGAGGTGCTGAAATGATTGAAATAAAACGACTGAAAACAATTGCCGCCCTTGAGTTGCTGACAGGCATCGGATTAATTCTGTTCTGGATAGGCTTTTTTACCATCGGCCTTGCGCCGGAAAATCCTCCGCCATGCTATTTTGCCTATGAGCATTCCTTCCCCCTGCCCGATATTATCCTGGCCGTCGCTCTGCTTGTTTCAGGCATCCTCCTGTTAAAAAACAGGGAAGCGGGGAGAACGCTATCTCTGGTCTGTGCGGGCGGACTAATGTTTTTGGGTCTTCTCGATTTCAGCTTCAATATCCAAAACGACATCTATAAGACCTCAACACTTGATCTGGCATTAAACGTGTTTATCAATGTTTGGTGTGTGATCTTCGGCTTGGCTGTTGCTGTGCTGATCAGCAGAAAACCTGTGGCGTAAAAGTTTAGTTTTGGCGCCCCACACCGGACGGGAAGTCCGGGAAAGATTTTCTACAATTGCAGGGACTCTGACAAGGACAGAGAGTTATCCAGTAATTGAACGGTTACCTCGGTTCCCTTTTTAATGCGGGTTTCGTTTTCTCCCATGACAATCAGACCGTTGGCTGTGACCATCGATTTCAGAATGCCGGAACCCTGGTCGCCGGTTGTCATGGCAAGATATTTGTCTCCTTTCCTTCTAATGATGGCCCGGATAAAATGCCTGAAACCCGTCTTTTTTTGGAAATCTTCAACACAGACGGCTTTTATGGTCTGACGGAAAATTTTTGTATGTCCCTGCATCTTTAAAAGGGAAGGGCGCACGAATTGTTCAAAAGAAACCATCGCGGATACGGGATTTCCCGGCAGGCCGAATAAAGGAACTCCTCCGATGGCGCCGAAAGCCAGCGGTTTGCCCGGCCGCATGGCAACCTGCCAGAAATGCATGGCGTTGCCGATTTCGCCCATTACGTTTTTAACAAAATCGTAGTCGCCCACGGAGACGCCGCCGGAAGAAATAATCACATCGGCATCCAGGGCTTTTTTGAATTTTTTCTCCAGGTCCGTTTTTCTATCTCTGACAATACCCAGCATGATCGGCTCGGCGCCGCACTCCAGCACCTGCGCCGCCAGAGAATAACTGTTGCTGTTGACTATCTTGCCCGGTCCGGGGGTTGTCTTGATGTCGACAAGTTCATCGCCGGTGGATATTATCGCCACACGGGGTTTTCTATAAACGTTGATAACGGATTTTCCCAAGGCGGCCAGCATGCCGATATCCGCCGGACGCAAAGAGCTGTTTTTCCTGACAACCAGTTCCCCTTTTTTAACATCTTCGCCGGTAAAACGGATATGGTCCGCTCTTTTGGCCGATATATAGATGGTGACTGTCGTGCCGTTTTTTTCGGTGTCTTCCTGACGGACAACAGCATCAGCGCCATTGGGAATTACCGCCCCCGTCATGATCCGGGCGGCCTCGCCTTTCTTAATTTTCTTTCGGGCGACTTTGCCCGCGGGAATGTCTTCGATGACTTTCAGCTTTAGAGGATGGTCCTGGGTTGTCCCTTTGGTGTCCGCCCAGCGCACGGCATAGCCGTCCATCGCTGAATTATCGGCGGAAGGAATATTGCGGGAAGATAAAATATTTTCGCCTATTAGCCGTTCCCTTGCTTCCAGAATGTTTATCTTTTCCAGGCCTAACGGCTGAAAATTGGCAAGAATGGTCTTTAAGGCCTTTTCCACAGAAATCATGTTTAATCTCCATTTAAATTATATGCGTAGTTTATCAAAGACAGGACCTATGTCAACAAATATTGGAAGCATTGATTAAGCCGCCGGATTCCACTTTATAACATCTCTCCCTTCAGATTTTGTTATTCATTTACTTCCGCGTAATAATAACTTCACAACATTCATCTCCATGATTTAAATTCTTTGTATGGGCCACCTTAACCTGGATGCTCCTGTTAAAAAGTCCGCCGATCATCCCTTCATACGATTGAACGGTGACGATACCGCAATCGGCGACGCCGGCTTTGGCAATGGCCTTCTGCGTCTCACAATCCGTAATGCGGAAAATAATCTGATCATCCTTCATGGACATTTCTCGTCCTTCGATCTTTAAGACCTTGCAGAAAATATCCATCGCCTGAAGAAAACTATCCGGCCATGTCGGATTTGGAATATAATGTTTCCGGAGGTTTTTGCCGAAAACATAAGAGAACTGTTTCCAGGCTTCCACATCCATCTCCCAGGCAACCTCAATGCCAAACTTTTTTGCCAGCGCCAGAAACCAGGCCCCGTCCATCCGCGTAAAAGCATGTTGCGCGATTTCCATCATTTGTTTGTCCGATAAATCCATGAATTCCTCCTCATCATTTCGCCTGTCGAATGGACCATCCCGAATGTTGATTGTTTTGTCAAGACAAACCGGCATGTCGTTCCCGGATTTCCCGGGATAGGTATCATTCCCCTACCACTATGCTATAAAAAAACTACCATTGTATTTAGTACAAATCATCCTAATCTATGTTCATAAGATATAAAAAACACTACTTTTTTCAAAAAGGGACAAAGGAGGAAATCATCATGAAAAGATCATTATACATTCCGTTCGTTGTATTGATTGTTTGTTTTTTCAATTTATTGGTTCTATCGGGGTGCGTGCAGAATGGCCTGGTAAGAGGATGTTCGGCTGGATCGGGATGCAGCGATCAGCCGGGAGGATGCGCGGCCGGACAGCCGGAAGCACAGGCGCCGCCAGCGATTCAGCAAAAGGCAATAATGCCTGAAAACAGGGAAGTCGTGGCGCAGGAAGAAACACCCATGAGCAATATTTACTTTGATTTTGATAAATATAACTTGCGCGATGAAGATAAAAAAATGTTAAAAGAGCACGCGGATTGGCTGATGAAAAACGAGGCTTACCGCATCAGGATCGAAGGCAATTGCGATGAACGGGGAAGCGAGAAATACAATATGGCGCTTGGTCAAAGAAGGGCCGACGCGGCTAAAAATTATCTCGTTAAAATGGGTGTAAATAAAAAGAGGATTTCAACAATCAGCTACGGCAAGGATCGTCCGGTTGATCCGGGTCATGACGAAGCTGCATGGGCGAAAAACCGGAATGACCATTTCGTTTTGACGGTTTATAAATAAACGCGGCACCGATCACAGAAAAATATCCGGGGAGATTATCATGATGATCTCTCCGGGTAACTTAATCAGGGTTTGCGCCGGAAAAAATGATGGGGTAGGTTCAGGGTGTCCCCGGAATTCGTCCCAGTAATCGACAAATATCTCTACAAATAACTTGACAAATAGATTTACAAATAATATATGGTATTTGTAAACAATCAATAACTATATTTATAACGAGGTGATATTATGGGAGAATATCCACATATAACATTCCAAAAAAAATGGGCTTTAAATGATGAAACAATTTACAGATTAGGACAATCTGAATGCATTATTCAATCAATTGCTTCCATGCCTCTTATGCCAGAAAATAGGCAGCGTCTTTTAAAGGTATCATTAAGGAAAGGAGCTAGAGCCACAACAGCTATAGAGGGGAATACGTTATCCGAGGAGGATATCGAGAAAATGGAGGCAGGGGAAAAACTTCCACCTAGTAAAGAGTATCTTCAGATTGAGGTACAAAATATTATAGACGCTCTTAACAAAATACGCGATGAGGTTATTGAAGAGGAGAAAAGCGCCATTTTATCTCCAGAACTGATTGAAAATTTCAACAGGTTAGTTGGACAGAACCTTGGAGATTACTTTCAAGCAGTTCCTGGAAAGTTGCGCATATCTGGACAAAACGTTGTTGTTGGTCAATATCGTGCGCCTTTAGGGGAAGATGTATTGAGTTTAGTTAAACAGTTTTGTGAATGGATACGCCGTGAGTTTAAATATGAGGATGGAGAGCAATTATTTAGAGATCAAATAGTGCAAGCGATTGTTGTACACATTTATCTCGCTATGATTCACCCATTTGGAGATGGAAATGGAAGGACGGCCAGACTTGTCGAATTTTATTTACTATTACGAGTAGGACTTCCAGATATAGCGTCTCATATTTTATCAAATCATTATAACAATACGAGAAATGAGTATTACCGGCAACTTGACATTTGCGTTAAAAGTCGAGATTTGACTGGATTTATTAATTATGCCATTCTTGGTTTCCGTGATGGACTTAATGAAGTATTAGATGTTGTTCAAAAAAATGCTTTAACAACATCTTGGCAAAATTATATTTACGACAAACTGGATAGTAATGTGGCGAAGGGAAAGACTAGGGCTGTTGTAAAAAGACGGCGTACTTTGGCTTTAGCTTTTCCTGTTGATAGATGGATATCTCTTGATGATTTGACAAATGAAAAAGGGTCACTCGCAAAGATGTATTCAGGGCGATCAAATGCGATGCAGGTGCGTGATGTTTCCGAGCTTGAAAATCTTGGCCTCGTCATTCGCCAAGATAAAAAATTCAAAGGAAATATAGATATCATGAAAGGCTTAATGCCCATGCGTAAAGGGAAATAACAATTCTATTAGAAAGGCCTCTAAAATTAGAGGCCTTATTTATTTTAATATTCAAACTGACCCACTACTGAAATTTTCAATTGAATTATCAGCGGAAGAAGGTTAGATAACATTGCAACTTACCCATTCTGGATTGAATTGTCATTTTTCATTCAGAATGGGTTTTGGTGTTGCATAATTTAGGAAAGTTTGGTTGCAATCAGTGCGAAAACTTATCACAAAAAAAATTAAAGAAGATATTGAGCCGCTCCGTAATCTCATCCGGCAAATTATGGAGGGTGCTGCAAAGGTTGATGTCAGGGGCCTTAACGGATCGTCCCGTCCCTTTTTAGTCTCTCTTCTTTTTGAACGTCTGGAGAGACCGCTGCTTATTGTTTGTCCGGAAGAAAAAGAAGCGGCGGCCTTCGCGCGGAATTTATCCCTTTTCCTGGGAGAAGAGCACGTGTTTCATTATCCGTCGCTGGATTTTTTGACCATTGACATGTTTGCTCTTCAGAAGGAGGAAGAATTAACCCGCCTGGAAGTGCTTACCCATCTGCAGATTAAAACCAAAACAATAGTGGTTGCTTCCGTAATCGCCTTGATGCAAAAAGTGACGCCTTTTCCCGAGTTTAATAATTATCTGCAAATCATTTCCTCCGGCGACGCTCTCAGCCGAGACGACTTTTGCGCCCGCCTTCTGTCCGGAGGTTATAAAAGAGAAAGTCTGGTGGAAGAAAAAGGGGAATTCAGTATTCGCGGGAACATTATAGACATATTTCCTCCCGCTGAAAAAAACCCGCTTAGACTGGAAATGTTCGGCGATGATATTGAATCTATCCGGACGTTTGACGGTTCCTCTCAACGTTCGATAGGGACGGCATCCGCCTTTATTATTCCGCCGGCCAGTGAAGTTATTATGAATCCGTCAACTTTGGATCTGGCTGTTCGCAATATCAGACGGCGTGCCGACGATCTTTCCCTCCCCCGCGAGATTCGTAACCGTTTGGTAGATTCTCTGAAGAACGGTTTGACCAACTCCATCAATCCGATATTTTTACCGCTGTTTTATGAATCCTACGATAACGGCGATGGTCTTTCGCGCGATAAGTTATCCGGTCTTTTTGATTATCTGGCAAAAAATACTTTAGTGATTCTGGATAATCCGCTGGCCGTAAATCAGGCTATCCTCAATGCCGAACTGAGCATAGACAAGCTTTTGTTTAAAACGAAGAACAGCGGCAAATTTTATCTGGAGAAAGAAAATACGTCCATGGGTTCGGCTGAGATCATGGCCGACCTCGACAGGTTTGGACAAGTTACGCTGGAAGGCCTCAACCTGGATCAGGAACAAGACAAAGCGCCCATCACGGTTTCTTTTGAAACTTATCAGTATCTTTGCACGGGAGAATTACTCCCCGGCGAGATTAAGGAAGATGCCTGTTTGCGGTGGACGGCGGAAAAGATTAGATTATGGCTGTCCGAAGACATGTCGATTTTTTTCTTTTGCCCGGCTCCGGAAGCACTTCAACGGATGAAGCATCTGCTTTTGTCCTATGATTTGCCGGTACAGATTTTATCTCCCGAGGATTCAGTCCCGGAAGTTATTGACCGCTGGGACGGCCATTTTCAGCTTATTTTGCTGGAAGGGGAAATTTCCACCAGTTTTATCATACCGGCCATGAAGCTGGTATTTTTGAGCGAAGAGGAAATATTTGTCAAAAAAGCTACCCGCCGCCGCGTGCGGCCCGCGCGGGAAGGTTACTTTATTAAATCCTTCGGTGATTTAAAAGAAGATGATTTCATCGTCCATACGGATTTCGGGATTGGCATTTATCGCGGATTGAAAAAAATTACCGTTGGTAAAATCGAAAACGATTTTTTAATCATTGAATATTCAGACGGCGATAAACTCTACCTTCCCGTTAATTCTCTGGAAAAAATTCAGCGCTATCTCGGGCCCGACGGTTATGTGCCGAAAATTGACAAGATGGGCGGGACTTCCTGGGAAGCGGTAAAAGAAAAGGTTAAAAAATCAGTGCGGGAATATGCCGAGGAACTGGTCGCTATTTATGCCGCCCGCGAAGCTCTGGAGCGAAAATCATTTGCCCCGCCGGACCGGATTTACGAGGAATTCTGCTCCACCTTTGAATTCGAAGAAACCCCGGATCAGAACAAAGCCATTGAAGATATTCATCTGGACATGGATGATTCCAAACCGATGGACAGACTGATATGCGGCGACGCCGGTTTCGGTAAAACGGAAGTCGCCGTTCGATCGGCCTTCCGGGCTGTGATGGACGGCAAACAGGTTGCCGTTTTGGTGCCCACAACTATTTTAGCGGAACAGCATTATCGGACTTTTTCCCGCCGTTTCCGTGATTTCCCGGTCCGTGTGGAGGTGCTGAATCGTTTTAAAAGCACCACCGAACAAAAGAAAATTATTGAAGAGATGAAGAATCAAAAAGTGGATATCGTTGTGGGGACGCATCGCCTGCTCCAAAAGGATATTGAGTTTAAAGATCTGGGGCTGGCCATCATTGATGAAGAACAGCGCTTCGGCGTGGCGCACAAGGAAAAATTGAAAAAAATGCGCACACTCGTAGATGTGCTGACGCTCTCGGCAACGCCGATTCCGCGCACGCTTCATCTGTCGCTTGTCGGTATCAGGGATTTATCCATTATTAATACGCCGCCGGAAGATCGTGTGTCCATAAAGACCTATGTGCTGGAATTTGATGAGGACGCGATTAAAGCGGCGATAGAGAAAGAGCTGGCGCGGCAGGGGCAGGTGTTTTTTGTCCATGACCGTGTCCGCTCAATTTATTCGATGGCCCGTCTGGTGCAGCGTCTGGTGCCGCAGGCGAGAGTCGGGGTTGTCCATGGTCAAATGAAACCGGCGGAAATCGAAAAAGCGATGACCGGATTTATCCGCCACGAATGTGATGTCCTTGTTTGCACGACCATCATCGGCTCCGGTCTGGACATCCCCGCGGCCAATACCATAATTATTAATCGCGCCGAAAGATTCGGACTGGCGCAGCTCTACCAGATACGCGGCCGCGTGGGCCGTTCCAATCAGGAAGCCTTTGCTTATCTGTTGCTGCCCAAGGGGGCGATGCTTTCCCGCGAAGCCATGAAAAGATTGCAGGTCATTAAAGAATTTTCCGAACCGGGTTCGGGCTTCCGGATCGCCTACAACGATCTGGAAATCCGCGGTGGAGGAAATCTGCTGGGCATTTCGCAGTCCGGCCACATTTCCGCCGTGGGCTATGAACTTTATACCGAATTAATGGAAACAACCGTTCGGGAAATCAAGGGAGAAAAAACCGGCGAAGAGGAAGTATTGCCCGAAATTCAATTGGGAATTTCCGCTTTTATTCCGGAAGAGTATGTTCAGGATGTCCATCAGCGCCTGATCTTGTATAAAAGGATATCCCTGGCCGGAAATGATGAAGACCTTCATCAGATTAAAAACGAACTACAGGATTGTTATGGGGATTTACCCCACTCTGCGGAGAATTTATTGCAGGTCATCAGCATCAGAAATTCTCTCAAACCGCTCCGGGGTAAAAAGATGGGTTATGACGGCAAATATCTGTATATTTTCTTCAGAGATTCATCTCCGGTTGATCCCGCAAAGATTATCGCGCTTTATCACAAGAAAATTAAGGGATTACGTTTCACGCCGGATTATAAATTGTATGTGCCGGCGCCAGGGCTAGGCGAAAAGGAAATATTGGAGCAAGCCGCGCTGTTATTAAAGATGCTTGCCCAATAGACGCAAGCAGGGTATAAAGAAATATTATGATTAATGCGAAACTGCATTCTGATATTTTTTCTGCCGCCAGGAAATCCCCGGGGATTTTATTGATTCGTTGCGGTTTATTATTTTTGCTCCTGCCGGGTTTTATTGCCGCCTGCGACCAGATTGACATGTTCTCCCGTCCCTATGTTGCCACGGTTAACGGTTCCAAAATTTATCTCAACGAGTATCAGCTGCAGTTGGATCAAAAAATGTATATCATGCCCAAAGAGTTTTTGGATCAGCCGGATTATGTAAAACGATTTGAAGACGAAGTGCTGGATGACATGATTACGGAAAAAATAATGTTGCTGCGCGCACGGGAACTCAATATTTCCGTGAGCGACACCGAGTTGGAGAATAAAATTAAAGAAATCAAAAAAGATTATGGACAGGATTTCACCGGCCTGTTTGCGCAGGAAAATGTAAATTATGAGACATGGAAAAATAACTTCGGAAAAGAGATGCTTTTCCAGAAGCTTATCGCGGCCGATGTCAATGCCGGAATTAAAATATCGGATGGTGAAGCCGCAGATTATTTTAAAGAACACGGTGATCATTACAAAAAGGAAGCCCGCGTAAGAGTTGCACAGATCGTTGTTCGGGATTCGGCAACAGCTCAAAAAGTAGTGGAGAGATTAAACGCCGGAGAAGATTTCGCCAAAGTGGCCGCCGAGGTCTCTATCGGCCCCGAAGCCCGCCGCGGCGGAGATCTGGGATTTGTTACCAAATGGGTCATGCCGGAACCGCTGGATAAAACGATTTTCAAAATGCCGGTTAATAAAATAAGTCCGATCGTGCAAAGTTCTTACGGATTTCATATTTTCAAAGTCCTGGAGAGTAAACCGGCAAAAACCGCAACTTTTTCGGATGTCAGAGAAGATGTGATTGCCGATATCCGGAGGCAGAAGGAAGATGCGGCTTTTATCGCCTGGCTGGAAGCATTAAAGAAAAAAGCGGTGATTAAAAAACAAACCAATATCAAAATAAAGAAATTAACCAAGTGAAATTAAACGGGGAGGAATCGTTGTGAAGTTTTACAAAAAGATTATTCTGGTTTTGTGGAGTGTAATGCTTATGTGCGTGCCGGCTCGCGCGGAGGTGGTCGATAGAATTATCGCTGTGGTCAATGATGAGATCATCACCCTGTATGAATTTAACGCGTCATTTGAACCGTACCGGAGGAATATCGAAAATACTTATAAAGGAAATGATAAAGAAACCTTAATAAAACAGACAAGAGAGACTTTGTTTCAACGAACGATTGATAATATCCTGATTGAGCAGGAAGCCAAAAAAACGGGCATTAGCGCCAGCGTCAAGGATACTGATGTTATGAATGTGCTCCAGGATGTGCTGATGAAACAAAAAATAAGCATGCAGGATTTTGCAAAAAATCTTGAGAAGGACGGCAACTCCGTTGAAGCGGTTAAAAAAGAGATAAGGTCGCAACTGGTTCGCATGCGGCTGTTAAGACGGGAAATAAAAGATAAAATAATTGTCAGTGATCAGGAAATCGGCGAATATTACAACAGCCACCGCGATGAATACGAAGGTAAAGAAAGCGTCAGAATGAAACAACTTATGTTGGTGCTGCCTCCCGGCGCGGATAAAACGGCAAAAGCGAAATTGAAAAATGAAGCTTTGCGTTTGCGCGCGCTTATTATGAGCGGGGAATCCTTTGATTTGCTGGCCGCGAAATACTCCAAGGGACCGGCGGCGGCTCAGGGCGGTGATGTCGGTTTCATCGAAAAAGGAACCATTATCCCGGAAGTCGAAGCAGCGGCTTTCAGCCTTCCGTTGGAGCAGGTCAGTGAAGTCATTGAATCCAGCCTGGGTTTTCATATCATTAAAGTGGTGGATAAGAGAGGCGCCGGGTTGAAACCGATTGCCATGGTGCGGGAAGAAATTAAGGCAAAAATTGAAGATGAAAAATTAGATAAGAAATTTGATGAATGGATTTCTTCCGTCCGGAGCAAGTCGCACATTGAAACAAGATTGTAACAAAGTAATAGAAGTAAAAATATGGACGAGATAAGAATCAGAGGGGCTTCTCAGCATAATTTAAAAAATATAAGTCTGAATATACCTCGGGACAAATTTGTCATAATTACCGGTGTGAGCGGTTCTGGTAAGTCATCGCTTGCTTTTGACACCATCTATGCCGAAGGTCAAAGACGGTATGTGGAATCCTTGTCCACTTACGCCCGTCAGTTTATCGGACAGATGGATAAGCCGAATGTGGAATCCATAGAAGGCTTATCGCCTGCTATCGCTATTGAGCAGCGCACGGCCAGCCATAATCCGCGCTCCACAGTGGGTACGGTCACGGAAATTTACGATTATTTCCGTCTGCTTTTCGCCGCCATAGGGGTTTGTCATTGTTACCGCTGCGGACGCGTTATTCAATCGCAAACCATAGACAGTATCCTGGAGCGCATCCTTTCTCTACCGGATAATACGTCATTCAGTGTTCTGGCGCCGCTCGTGCGCGGGAAAAAAGGTGAGTTCCAGAAAGAATTAAAAAAGCTTCAAAAGGAAGGATTCGCGCGCGTCCGGATTGACGGGAAAATCCGTGATCTGGCTGAAGATATTATTCTGGAAAAGAATAAGCGCCATGATATTGATCTGGTTGTTGACCGTCTGGTGTTGAAAGAAGGCGTGAGAAAGAGATTGCGTGATTCCCTGGAAATTGCCGCCGGCCGCGCGGAAGGACTTGTGCGCATTGTTCCCGTCAATGGCGAAGAAATGCTTTTCAGCGAAAAATACGCCTGTCCCGATTGCGGCATCAGTCTTCCCGTCCTGACTCCCCGCATGTTTTCCTTCAATAACCCTTACGGCGCCTGTCCTGATTGCAACGGTCTCGGTTCTTCCATGCGCTTCATGGAATATCTGGTTGTGCCGGACGCGGGATTGTCTTTGAGGGAAGGGGCCATCGCGCCCTGGGCCGGACGGAGCTCTCTTTACTATTATAATGTTCTGGATGCGCTCAGCACCCATTACGGTTTTGATTTGAACACTCCGTTTAATAAGCTGCCCGGCAAAATCCAAAAGGTTCTTCTTTACGGGTCTGGCGATGAAGATATTAAATTTTATCATGATCGCGGGAATAAAAGATATTTTGCCAACCGCCCGTTTGAAGGCGCGATCAAACAACTGGATCGCCGCTGGAAAGAAACGGCTTCGACAGGGGTGCGCAATGATCTGATGCGTTACATTGATTTGAGCGCCTGCGATACTTGTCATGGCGCGCGCTTAAAAAAAGAAACACTTGCCGTCACCGTGATGGGCAAGAATATTTACGAACTCTGCCTGATGTCCATCCGCGACTGTTATCATTTTTTCGAAGAACTGCAACTGTCGCCGCAGGAAAAAAACATCACCGAAAGAATTATCAGGGAAATTAAAAACCGGCTTCAATTTTTACTGAACGTCGGCATGGATTATTTAACGCTGGCGAGATCGACCTCAACGTTATCGGGGGGGGAAAGCCAGCGCATCCGGCTGGCCACGCAAATCGGTTCCGGATTAATGGGGGTTCTGTATGTGCTGGATGAACCCACGGTCGGACTGCATCAGAAAGATAATATGCGCCTGATTGATACTTTAAAAAAACTGCGCGATATGGGCAATACCGTGCTGGTTGTGGAACACGACGCTGATATGATGCTGGCCTGCGATCATATTGTGGATATCGGTCCGGGCGCCGGAACACAGGGCGGAGAAATTATTTTCCAGGGAACTCCCGCAGAAATTTTGCAAAGCGATGTTTCGCTGACCGGCAGATATTTATCGGGGAAAGAGTCCATAGCCATGCCGTCCAAGAGACGGTCCGTCGGCGGACGATATATTATTCTGGAGGGGGCCAGTGAAAATAACCTCAAAAACATAGATATTAAAATACCGGTGGGAGTCTTTACGGCGGTAACCGGCGTATCCGGTTCCGGTAAAAGTACCATGATCATTGAAACTTTGTATAAAGTGATGGCGCGCCGTTTGAACCAGCATACCGGATCAATGGGCAAAATTAAAAAAGTTGTCGATTTGGGAGATATTGAACGCGTCATCATGATTAATCAGCATCCCATCGGCCGCACCCCGCGGTCCAACCCGGTAACTTATACCGGAATTTTTTCCTTTATCCGCGATTTATTCACCAATCTTCCAGAATCAAGGATGCGCGGATATAAGCCCGGGCGTTTCAGCTTTAACGTGAAAGGCGGACGCTGCGAGGCTTGCGAAGGCAATGGCCTGATTAAAATTGAGATGCATTTTTTGCCGGATATTTACGTGACTTGCGATGTTTGCCACGGCAAACGATTCAATGCCGACACGCTCGATATCAGATATAAGGATAAGAATATTGCGGATGTTTTAGACATGACGGTTAATCAGGCGCTGATATTTTTTTCCAATATCCCGTCGATTAAATCGCATCTGCAAATGCTGAGCGATGTCGGCTTGGGCTATATTCATCTCGGGCAGTCGGCGACGACTCTCTCCGGCGGCGAAGCGCAAAGGATAAAACTGGCGCGGGAGCTGGGCAAGAAAACAAACAGCAATACGCTTTATATTCTGGATGAACCCACCATCGGATTGCATTTCGCGGATATTCAAAAATTGCTGGATGTTTTGATGCGCCTGGTGGATATGGGCAATACAATGGTCGTCATTGAGCATAATCTGGATATCATCAAGTGCGCTGATTATGTTATTGATCTGGGACCGGAAGGCGGTTCCGGAGGCGGCAGAATTGTTGCTTCCGGCACGGTGGAAAAAGTGGCCGGGGAAGAAAAATCTTCAACAGGTCAATTTTTGCGGAAAATGATTTCAGGATAAAGTTTTTCTTTTTTTCGGTACAGCCAATATTTTTGCAGGGCGATTGCTTAAATTATAAAAAATAAATTTGCATAATGATGATCCGGCAAAAAATGATATCTTGACATAATTATCAAAATAGTTTTATGTTTTAAATAGTATAAAAGTTTTTTTATGCATGTGGCCGGAAAGGATATTGAACTGTCTAAATCTTTAAAATATAAGCATTCCATATTAATTGTAGATGATGAGGACTCCATCCTCAATGCTTTTAAACGCATGTTGGCCGATGAAGAATATGATGTTCACACGGTGAACAACGGTTTAGAAGGGTTATATAATCTTCGCACGACTAAAAATCCTTATTCCCTTATTATTTCCGATCAAAGAATGCCGGAGATGAGCGGTGTTCAATTTTTTGCTCAAGCCAAGGATCTCTTCCCGGACGCCGTCCGCATCCTTTTGACGGGCTATGCCGATTCCGGAGCTATCATTGACGCTATTAATAAAGGCGGTGTTCATCTTTATTTCACAAAACCGTGGCGGGAAGAAGAGGTGCTGCTTCATATCAAGCAATCGCTTTCCAAGGTTGAAATATTAGCGGAAAATAAACGTCTCATAGAATTAATAAAGACTAAAAATAAGGAATTGATGGAGTTAAATAAAACTCTTGAGAAAAAAGCCCATGATCGAACGAATGATCTTTTAGCTCAAACTGAAAAACTCAAGGACAGCTATAAAAGATCTCAACTCATTTTAGACGGCATTGTCAAGACGTTGTCTAAGATCGTGGAAACAAGAGATCCTTATACATCAGGACATGAGGATCAGGTCGCGAAGATTGCCTGCCGGATTGCCAAGGAAATGAAATTGACGGAAGATCAAGTCTCCTCCATTCATATTGCCGCGACTCTCCATGATATCGGAAAGATATCCGTCCCTTCGGAAATCCTGACCAAACCCAGCATTTTGAGCAATCTGGAAAGGGAAATCATCAAGACGCATTGTAAGGTTGCCAATGATATTCTGGTCAATATTGAGTTCCCTTATCCGGTGGCGGAGATTATTTATCAACACCATGAAAGAATGGACGGTTCAGGTTATCCCCGGGGGTTAAAGGGAGAAGATATTGCGCTGGAAGCGCGTATTATCGGGGTTGCGGATGTTATTGACGCGATGGCTTCCTATCGGCCTTACCGGCCGGCATTGGGAGTTGATGCGGCGATTGAAGAGATCGTTAAATTCAGAGGTGTCACCTATGACTCCTCCGTTGTGGACGCCTGCTTAAAAGTATATAAACAGGATGCTTACTTTCAGGTTTAATAGCTTTTCTTATTTCCTTTCTCCAAAAATTGCTCTGCCGATACGCACAATAGTCGCACCCTCTTCAATGGCGATTTCAAAGTCATCGGTCATGCCCATGGAAAGCTCCTCCATTTGAATGCCGGTAATTCCCTCGATGATGATATTGTCGCGAAGGTTTCTGAGTGCGGAAAAATACGGGCGGGAATCTTCGGGATGGGTGGAATAAGGCGCCATCGTCATTAATCCCTTCACCAAAATGTTTTCCAGTCGGGAGACATCTTTAATCAGGTCAGCAGCATGAGCCGCCGGTATGCCGTTTTTTGTTTTTTCACCGCTGACATTGACTTCAATCAGAATATTAATTTTACGGTTGATCAGACCGGCCCTTTTGTTTATTTCGCCGGCCAGTTCCAGGCGGTCGACGGAGTGAATGTAATCGAACAGATTGACCGCATATTTTGCTTTGTTGGTTTGAAGGTGTCCGATCATGTGCCACTGAACGCTTTTCTCCATCAAAGCAATTTTTTCTTTTGCTTCCTGAACATAATTTTCTCCGAAAGCCGTCAGGCCCGCGTTGATTGCCTGTTCGATAACGGGAGGCGAAACAGTTTTTGTTACCGCTAAAAGTTTGACGGAATCGGGATCACGGCCGCATCCTGCGGCAGCGGCAACAATCCTTTGTTGAATTGTTTTTATATTGGCGGCAATGTCTGTTCCCATAAGGTTTACCCCGTTTAAAAGCTCCGTTTGAGCCGTCCCGTTAAAAGATCAACGATCTTTTAGCGGGGATTACCGAAAATGGATTGCTTTGAATTCTTTTAACGTCTCCAGAACTTCGCAAAGCGGCAGACCGATCACGTTCGTATAAGATCCCCGAATTGATTGGATAAAATAGGCGCCTTTTCCCTGTATGGCATATCCGCCGGCCTTATCATAGGGTTCATCGCAAGCGATGTACCAGTTTAATTCTTCAGGGCTTATCAATTTAAAGCGCACAGCGGACTGAATGACTTTCGTCTGACAAATTCCCGAAGCCATATGAGCAATGGTAAAACCTGTGAAAACCTTATGTTCACGTCCGCTGAGCCTTTCGAGCATTATTTTTGCCTGCGCTTTGTTTTTGGGTTTTCCCAGGATCATTCCATCGATTACGACAATCGTATCGGCGCCCAGCACCCACGATTCCGGATTTTTCCGGGCAATGACCAGCGCCTTGTCACGGGAGAGTCTTTTGACATGCTCCCGCGGACTTTCTCCGGCAAGATAATCCTCATTAACGTGGGCCGGAATGGTTTTGAATTTCAAACCGACTGATTTAAGAATTTCCCGCCTGCGCGGCGACTCGGATGCCAGAATAAATAAATAATTGGAAGTAATAGACATAATATTTTATATTTCTTCAGACCTGTTATGCTTATGTCTATCACAAATTTAACGGAGCCTGTCAATTGTAAATTGTCATTGCATTCCGATGGCGATTGGCGTTATTATAAAATAAAAAGCACTCAGGGAGTTGATGATGAAAAAAAAATTTACCGTATTTCTGGCTCTGATTTTCTTAGCGGCTTTGGGGAACGTTGCCTCAGCTGAAGAAAGGGTCGTTCAGTTAACAGTACCGGGTTGTGCCGCTTGAGGCGCTTCACACAGGATAGGGGCTATCCTGAAAGAAATGAAAGGTGTAAAAAAATATCAGTTCGAGGACAAGGATATTTTGATCGTAACTTTTGATGACAACATCACGACCCTTGATATCATTACCAACAATCTGGAAAAAGGAGGAAATAAAATAATAGGGAAACCTGTTTATACAAAATAAAATCAGAGATATCTTTTCCGACTGTCATTCCCGACTCAATCGGGAATCCAGTTTTCTTATTTCATCTGGATGCCGTTCTTCATGCTACCTACATATGCCCAAAGAAGGCTTGCCCTTTCGCCTTCATCAAGGCGAAAGTTTATGAGTTAACAGGCCCCCTCTGTTTCTAACCAATCACTCTAAGGATATTGATAAATTCCGAATTTTTTATTTTCCCCCTTGATCATTTTCTGCTGTACTCCGGCAATAAATTTTAACCTTTGACATTAAAACAGAATTTCCCTATATTCCTCGACGTCATGGAGTCAATTCGACGAAGCATTTCCCCCTACCGGATTGTTGTCCGCAGCAGCGTTTAAAAGCTCTGCTTCCATGTCGTCTGAAGGCCAAGAAATACTTAGGAATAAAATTTTTAGTGGAAGGTCTGCTTATGGAAAAGGAAAAGCTGATCAGCGTGATTATTCCAATTTATAATGTCGAACACTATCTGGAGAAATGCCTGGATTCGATCGTCGGTCAGAGCTACCGGAATCTGGAGATCATTCTTGTCGACGACGGCTCCAGGGACGGCAGCGGAGAAATCTGCGACCGGTATGCGTCAAGAGACGGTAGAATAAAGGTCATCCACCGGGAAAATGGTGGCGTTTCGGCTGCCCGTAATTCGGGGTTGAATGTCGCCACCGGGGAGTATTTGGGCTTTGCCGACAGCGATGACTGGCTGGAGAGCGATATGTATAAATTTCTGCAAAACGATCTCTTGAGCGCCCAAGCGGATATTGCTTGCTGCGGATTTTTCCTAACTTTTAATCATATCGAAGAACCCAATGATAAATCATACACCCACAGCGTTCTGGAACGGGATGAGGCTCTGGAGCTGCTGCTGCAGGACGGAATAATCCAGAGTCACTTTTGGAGCAAGCTTTATAAAAGGGATTTATCCAACGGGTTCAGAATGCCGGAAGGGAAAACATTCGAAGATATTTTCACCCAGCATCTCATCTTTGAAAAAGCGAGGCGTGTCGTTTTGCATAATGTCCCCCAATATCATTATCTGCAGCGAAGCGCCAGTATCAGCGGCAGCGTAGAGGGTTTTCTAAACGGGGATTGTCATGCGGCACATTATGAAAGAATCCGTTATTTTTTCGCCAAGGGCAAGAAACGCTTTTTCCGTCGGGCCGCTTACGTTTATCTTACGGCCCTGCGTAATAATTATATGTCCAATATCAATTCAGGCAATGACCAAGCCTGTGCCGGGCTGCGACAAAGATATGCCGCTTTTTGCCGGGAGTTCGGGAATATCCGCTTCTTATGGCCCCGGGAAAAATTACTATATGATCTGGCCTTTTCCCGTTTTGCGGGAGCTTTGCAGATTTACCTGATATATTGCAGATTTCGAATCTACAAAAATATTATCAGAGAGAAAGGTATCAAAAATAATATTCACAGACTCTTCAGGAAGATCTACAGCATTCAACTGTAAACAGGGTGATTTTGATAAAATATTTGTCCGTTTTATTGATTATTTGTTGTACTCCGGCCATAATGATAACCTTTGCCGTGCAAACATCTTTCTTTATAATCTTACAAATTCTAGGTCAAAACGCTATTTCTGTTGGCGTTATCGGCTTCCTCAACGTATTATTAATAAGTCTCCTCGCCTTCTCTTGGCCGCCTCAATCTCATCTTTAATTTAGAATTGGTCTTATAAGTATTTTTTAAGCTTTTTCCCTTCCAGAATATCAACTACTTTTTTTACATTTTGAGAGGAACCTTTTTTGCAGATCAGTAGAGCGTCTTTTGTTTCGACGATTATTAAATCTTTTATTCCGACAAGAGCGACAAGCTTTCGCGGGCTGTAAATAAGAGATCCTTCCGAATCTTCAAAAATGGTCTCACTGCCGCCAAGCGCCGCATTGCCTTGAATATCCTTGGGTGATATTTCCCAAAGCGCATCCCAGCTTCCGACATCACTCCAGCCGAAATCTCCCTGAATCATAAAAACGTTATCCGCTTTTTCCATAACACCGTAGTCAATGGAAATGGACGCAAGCTTTCTGTAAACACGGGGTACAATGACCGCTTCCCGGGGCGAGCCGATTGCCTCATTGATCTTCATCAGTCCCCCATCCAGAGCCGGCAGCCAGCGGCCGATCTCTTTCAATATGGTTGAGGCCTTCCAGATAAACATGCCGCTGTTCCAATAAAATTTACCGCTTTCAATGAATTCTTTTGCCTGCTGAAAATCAGGTTTTTCGCGGATAGATTTCACGCGAAATATTTCTTCATGGCCTATGCGTTGAAAGGAATCCGCCTGTTCAATATATCCAAACCCCGTTTGAATGCTTGTAGGTTTGATGCCGATGGTTACCAGCGCATCTTCCTGCGCGGCAACTTTTGCTGCTGCGCCGATAACGTCTATGAATCTTTGAGAATCATGAATGGCGTGATCGGAAGGAAGGACGACCATGACATCGTCGGGAACCATTTTCCGAATATGCAAGGCGGCCAGACCGATGCAGGCCGCGGTGTTTTTCCCTTCCGGTTCAATAAGAATGTTTCGGGATGGAATTTCGGGGAGCTGCCTGATTAAAGTCCGGGCATGTTTTTTTCCCGTCACCACCAGGATATTGTCCTGAGGAATAAGCTGTTTTATCCGGTCAACCGTTTCCTGGATGATCGTTTTTTCGCTGGTTATATCCAGCAAGTGTTTGGGCTTTTTTTCTCTGCTGCGGGGCCAGAACCTTGCGCCCTTCCCACCGGCCATGATGACTGCGTACATTATTTGAACTCCCTGCCTTTATATTACGCCCAATGCTTATGATACGAATTCTAAACCAAAGGGCTATCTTTTTAATTCAATTCCTATCGGCCGACTTACCTTTAATCCTGCAATAAACAAAGGCGCGCCTGCCGATAAAAGCTTTTTTAGCGAAGAATATTTTATCGTTTTTTTCTCTTTGACTCGGGAGACTCTTTTTTCTCCGCATTGTCTGTCGCTTCGATCTTTTGCGTGACCAGATCGTTTATGTTCAGGTTGATGGAAAAATGCTTTGATTCCTTTCTGATGCTGTTAAGAATGGTGTCGACAATCGCATCCGTATATTGTGGAAGATTTCTAGGCTCACCGAGCAGCAGCTTACGAATACACAGATGTTCAATGGTTCCTAAAATCATGGAGCGAATAAGAAAGGCATCGGTGTTATCTTTAAATGTTCCGTCTTTTATTCCTTCCTGAATGACACCCAGAATTCCTCCGGACACTTTCCTGACCATGCCGTATGCTTTGGTTTTTAGAAATTTTCTGTTTGTTTTCAACTCCAGCATAACCAGAGAGGTATAGAGGGGATTGGTGTCATAGACAGTTAGATACCCTTGAACAATTCCTCTGATTTTTGCCTCCGCTCCCCGGAGATAGGGAGCCACATATTCCAGTATACGAATCGGTTCTTCCATAAATTTTTCAGGAATGGCAAAAAGCAAGTCCTCTTTGGTTTTGAAATATTCATACAGAGCCGGAGTGGAAACACCGGCCTTTTTGGCAATGTCAGTCATTGTGGCATCCGCATAGCCCTTTTCGGCAAATACCTGTAATGCGGAATCGATGATGTTATCTTTTCTTGCGACCATGATGTCGTTTCGAGCCATAGAGCCTCCTTAGCGGTTTGATTTGTTTTAAATCAGGAGATGTCAAAAGGCAAGCATATTCATCTGAAACGACGCGAAAAGCTCGCCTGTTCAATACCATATATTTGTCAATATATCTTCATGTAAGTTGTCTTATATCCATATATAAATTACTGTCAATAAAAAAAACTTGACTTTTATTTAATGTTAATTAATATTTATGCAATTATAATTATCGTCATTAATAATCGTTGTAATTTGACATATGATTGAAAGGAGAAGAAAATGAGAACAAAAGAGCAGTATGTTGATGGACTCAAAAAGATGCGTCGCAATTTATATTTTAACGGCAACAAAATTGACCGGGATGACGAAGAGCAGCTTCCCGCCTTGAATGTTATGGGGTTTACTTTCGATGCTCCGCATATTCCCGAATTCAGGGATCTGTGCACCGCTAAATCACATCTTACAGGAGAAACCATCAATCGCTTCTGTCATATTCATCAAAACGCGCAGGATCTGCATAACAAACAGGATATGACACGCGCCCTGTGCCGGACCGGCAGAATGTGCATTCAGCGCTGCATGGGTGCGGATGCGATCAACGCCGTTAACGCGGCAAGTTTTGAGGCGGACAAGCAAAACAACGGGAGCACTTCCTATCACAAAAACTTCTTAAAATGGCTGGAAAATTACCAGCGCAACGATCTGGTCGGCTGCTGCGCTCAAACCGATGTAAAAGGGGAGCGTCTTAAAAGGCCTGCCGAGCAGACCGATCCCGATATGTATTTAAGAATGGTGGAGAAAAAAAGTGATGGTATCGTCGTCAGGGGCTGCAAACTGCATATTTCCCAGGCGTCTATTGCTGATGAGATTATCGTCGTTCCTACCAGAATTATGGGACCGGATGAACAGCAGTACGCCGTATCATTTGCGGTACCGGCGGATTACGACGGAGTAAAACAGGTTGTGCATATTCATAAAGTGCGCAAAAGAACCCACTTCAAAACGGGAAATCCTGAAATCGGATATACCGATGCCTATGTTATTTTCGATGACGTTTTTGTTCCCTGGGAAAGAGTGTTTCTCTGCGGTGAGTATCTGCACGGCGGCGCTCTGGCGATGCTTTTTGCCCTGTTCCATCGCCACAGTTACTCCGGCTGTAAACCGGCCATTGGCGACATGTTGCTGGGGCTTGCATCGATGGCGGCAAAAATGAATGGTATATCCAAGGCTCATCATGTCAGGGAAATATTATCAAAAATTATTATGATTACCGAACTGGGCTATGCGGCCGGATTTACCGCCTCGGCAAAGAGCAAACCCGAAATATATGTGCCGGGCATAGGCCAGATGCCTTATGGTCCGGGAAGTTATATTCCGCATTCCATCTATGCCAACGTGGGCAGATGTCTTACCGGTGAGGCTGTATTCGATGAACAGGAAATGCTCTGCAACATAGCAGGCGGTCTGCCTTCAACATTCCCCTACGAAGCAGATTTGGCCAATCCCGAACTGAAAACGCTTCTGGAAAAATATCTGAAGCGCAATCCTAAAATTCCGATAGCCGATCAGATAAAATTCTGGCTGTTGTTCGCGGAAGTCACCTGTTCTTCCAACACCGGCTTCATGTGTTACGGCTCTTATCATGGTGGCGGATCACCCATCATGGAGCAGATTGCCATCACCATGCAGTACGATACAAAATTACGGGAACACTTGATTAATGCCGCCGCGGGTATAGAAAAACTTGACTATAGCCGCATTACGAAAATATAAGATTTCGCATAAACAGGATTTTAGCAACGAACGCCATTGAAATACTAATATCACTTAAGGAGGGGACGCGATGGGTTATAGAAATGATACCATGTGTGGCTTGTTCCACAATCAGGCCGAACGTTACGGAGATGATTTTGTATTCTTAACAGGCAGGTTCGATGCCGAGGGGCGACAGAGCCAAAACTTCAGTTCACGCACCTGGAAGCAGACACGTGACGAGGCCATTGCTCTGGCCAGAGGGCTGACAGCGATCGGGATAAAAAAAGGCGACAAGGTTGTCATTTATTCCGAGAGCCGTCCGCGCTGGATCATTGCCGATCAGGCTGTTCAGGCCTGTCGCGCCATCGGTGTCCCTCTTTATCCCACTGTTTCGGAAGAAGAACTGGATTACATGCTGGAGGACAGCGAATCGTGTTTGGCAATTGTTTCCACGCCGGAGAAGGCCCGGTTTGTGCTCAAGGTATCAGCGGGCAAAAATAAAATTCCTGTAATTATGATGAGCCCGTGGGATGGAAACGATAAGAAGCCCGAAGGGGTATACACATTCCCGGAAGTTTTCGCGCTGGGCGATCCAAAAATAAGCCCGGATGTAATCGAGAAGGGCGTAAAGAGTGTTGTTCCGGAAGATGTCGCTTCGATTATTTACACATCCGGTACAACCGGCAAGCAGAAAGGCGTGATTCTTACCCAGTCCAACTGGAGTAACTCCATGCATCAGTGTTCCGCCTCCGAAATAATGGCACTGACCGCCAAGAAAGATCTGCATCTCAAGGCCCTGGTTCATCTGCCGCTTTGCCATGTCTACGGGAGGATGGGCGATTATCACACCGCAGGCTTAAAGATGGGCGGCGAACTCGTTTTTGCCGAGAGTTATAATACCATCGCCCGTGACCTGCGCGACGTCCGGCCTCATATCATCAACAGCATTCCAAGGCTCTATGAAAAGACTTATGAAATAGTGCAATCCACGCTCTCCAGAACAAAGAAACCTTATCAGTCCATATATAACTGGGCGATGAGCAAGGGCAAAATTTACGTGGAGTGCATGGCAACGGGCAAACGCATGCCGCCTCATCAACTCATGCTTTTCGGCCTGGCCAACAGTCTTGTTTTCGACCGTCTGAAAAAACAAATGTGCATGGACCATCTGGTCATGGCCTGTTCGGGCGGAGGAAAACTTTCCAAAGATATATGCGTTTTCTACCGCGCACTGGGCATCCAGTTGATCGAAGGGTACGGACTGACGGAGACGACCGCCATTAACAACTTGAACGCTCCGGAAATAATGATGGAGAAACCTCCCACGGGTTTTTTCAAAGTCCTCTATGATAAAATCATGGCCTTGACACTTCATTTAATGGTGGTCAGGCAATCACAGGGCAAGTCGCCCTATGCCAATCCGATTATGTCACTGCTCCTTTCTCTTTGCTATAATACCCTTGTTTACAAATTGAGGGTCAAACCGGGTTTTGTCGGGCGGGCTGTTCCTGATACGGAAATGCGCATTGCCGAAGACGGCGAAATACTGATTAAAGGCCCGCAGGTATTCAAAGGATATTGGAAGCGCGAAAAAGATACCGCCGAGGCTTTCACGCCGGATGGATTTTTCATGACCGGCGATATCGGTGCGGCTGATGCGGAAGGCTTCCTGCAAATAACAGATCGCAAAAAGGAACTCTTCGTGACTTCGGGCGGCAAGAACGTCGCGCCGCATCCGATAGAAATCGCTTTGATAGAAAGACCCTGCATCGATCAGGCCTGTCTGATCGGCGACGGACGCAAATATCTGACCGCTTTTATTATTCCCGATTTTGAAAGCCTGAAGCGCTTTGCCAAAGACAAGGGCATTCCCTGCTCCTCTCAGGAGGAAATGGTCGGGCATCCTGAAATCAAGGCGCTCATTACGAAGGAAGTCGATCATGTCAACGCCGCGCTGGCACGGTATGAGCAGATAAAATATTTTACTATTCTGGATCGCGCCTTTGATGTTGCCTCCGGCGAACTCACGCCGACTATGAAAATCAAACGCCGTGTGGTAAATGAAAAATATCAAAAAGAAATTGAGGAAATGTACAATAAATAAAAAACAGCACCGTTCTCGATTGTATATAGGGAGGGAAGAATATGATCATTGATTGTCATTATCATCTGGAAGAGAGGGTTTATCCGGTTGACCGTCTGATCAGCGAGATGCAGAAATCCGGTGTTGACAAAATAGCACTCATGGGCAGCATTATCGGGCCTTTCGAAGAGCCGCCCCGGTTTCTTGTCACTGTACTTCAGAATCTTCTGGAGCATTCCCTCTCGAGAGGCCTGGGTAAGGCATTTATAACGAAATACACTGATCAGGGCGAACTCAAGATCATGGGGAAGCCGTATCCCATTGAAACGGACCCGGATAACGAAAAGGTATTCAATGCCGTAAAAAAATATCCGGATAAGTTCCTCGGTTGGATATTTGTAAACCCCAGAGGCAAGAAAAACCAGGTAGCGGAGTTTGAAAAATATAAAGATGCAAAAGGCTTTATCGGCGTCAAGGCGCATCCGTTCTGGCATCACTTCACACCGGTGGAACTTGCTCCCGTGGCCGAGAGGCTGGCCGCGACCGGTAAGCCTCTTCTGATTCATGCCGGATTCGGCGAAGAAGGCAATTTTGAAGCCCTGCTGAAAAAAGTACCGGACCTTAAACTCATCCTCGCTCATGCCGGTTTCCCATATTATGCGGAAACATGGGCGAAAATCAAATCTCAAAAAAATATTTACCTTGATCTTTCCCAGACGACATATACCAGTGAGAAGATGACCCGGAAGGCTGTTGAATATTTCGGCGCGGACAGACTTTTCTTCGGCACGGACGGACCCTTCGGTTTTCACGGACCTGATCATCAATACGACTACGGCTTTATCAAGCGCAGGATCGAAGGCCTGTTTGTTGATTTGAAGATCAGAGAAAAGCTTCTGGGAGGAAGTTTTGCGGATGCCGCCGGTTTGGATTAGGACGCCGCATCCTTTACCAACGGAGCAATCTTCGCGATAGATGGCGGCCTTCCCGCTTAAGAAAAAATAGTGCATAGAAATTAAAGACAGGAGATTACCGAGTCATGAAAAAAAACAGAGATGGACGTTTGGAAAGTAAAGTTGCCGTAATAACCGGAGCTGCAGACGGGATAGGCCGGGCGACAGCCGTGCTTTTTGCCCGTGAAGGCGCGAAACTGGTTATCGCCGATATCAATGAAAAAGGTCTGGAAGAAACCATAACGCTGGTGAAGGATGAAGGGGGATCTGTAGTCGGCAAACAGGCGGATGTTTCCCTGGAAAACGATGTGGAAGAACTGATCAACCTTGCGGTAAAAACATACGGCAGGATTGATATCCTTTGCAATAATGCCGGCATTACCGGGCAGTTTCTGGGACTTGATCAGGAGAATGGCGACGATTGGCAGAAGGTTTACGCGGTGAATGTTCTCGGTGCCGTCTACGGCGTTAAACATGCGGCAAAGTATATGCGGGAGCAAAAATCCGGCGCCATCGTTAACACGGCTTCCGTTGCCGGAATACGAGCCGGCGCGGGATTAAACGCCTACAGCTCCAGTAAGGCCGCGGTGATTAATTTTACAAAGACGGCGGCCTGCGATCTGGGTGGTTATAATATCCGGGTCAACGCCGTATGCCCGGGATTGATCGAAACGGGAATGACCCGTCCTTTTTTTGATCTGGCCCGTGAAAAAGGAAAGATGGATAAGCTAGGCAACCGCTGCGAATTGAGACGCTATGGCCGTCCTGAAGAAGTTGCCCTGGCTATATGCTTTCTGGCCAGCGATGATGCAAGCTTTATCACGGGACAGGCTTTGCCGGTGGACGGCGGCAATACGGCATCACTCAACATGCCGGGTATGAAGATTTAATTGAAGGGCCCCCGATTCGCCGGGTTTGCCGGTTTTCTCAACAAATATAAATCCGGGTGTGCAACCCCAGAGGACGCGCATAATAAAAGGAACCTTGCCTTGCCGTAAGTTTTTACCGGCATGGCGAAAACGTCCTTCAGAAATGGCATTGTATAATGTGTCTTGCAATTTCCAGCTGGAAAATATATTTAAAACCATCATGTCAACGACGATATATCCGGAAATAACTTTTAAAAAGGGACGGGAAGCCGCTCTTCTGCGCGGACATCCCTGGGTCTTCTCCGGTGCAATAGCCGCAATGAAAGGAGATCCCGGCGCGGGGGACATTGTTTTAGCCAAAGA
The DNA here is from genome assembly GCA_002840555.1 of Deltaproteobacteria bacterium HGW-Deltaproteobacteria-13. Taxonomy (GTDB): domain Bacteria; phylum Desulfobacterota; class Syntrophia; order Syntrophales; family Smithellaceae; genus Smithella. The sequence goes on along the minus strand of PHBJ01000015.1, from coordinate 21,296 downwards.
TTCGGCCGGCAGGCCTCTGGCGTTAGGATTTTTCAATCCTTCAACGGATATAGCTTTTCGTGTATTGACCAGAAGATGTGAAGAAAATATTTCTCAATATTTCTGGCAGTCCCGTCTGCAGGCCGCGTATAAATTGCGGCAGAATATTATTGGCGAACAAACAAACGCCTATCGTTTGATTAATGCCGAAGGTGACGGATTTCCGGGATTGATTGCCGATGTCTATAATACGGCTCTTGTTTTTTCGATTGCCACCGCCGGTATGGAAAAACAAAAAAATCATATTTTAAATGCTCTTATTTCCCAATTAAAGCCGGTATGGATTTATGAACAAAGCGAAAGCCGTTCTCGCAAGTTGGAAGGATTGGAAAATAAGAAGGGTGTTGTCTTCGGGGAAAACAAAAGTGACACTGTAGAAATAATGGAAAACGGTCTGAAATTTGAAGTCGATGTTATTGCCGGCCAAAAAACGGGATTTTTTCTTGACCAGCGCGTCAACAGAGAAAGGATCGGGAGCCTGAGCCGCGACGCGAATGTATTGAATTGCTTTTCTTACACAGGGGCTTTTTCCGTTTATTGCGCCGAAGGCGGAGCAAAACGGGTTGTTTCGCTGGACATATCCAAGCCTGCCTGCATCGCCGCCAGAAAAAATTTACATCTTAATTGGTTTTCCGTAGAAAATTATCCGGTAATCGAAGCCGATGTTTTTGCCTATTTGCGCAATATGCAGGAAACTTTCAGTATGATCATTCTCGACCCTCCGGCTTTTGCCAAAACAAAAAGAGATGTGGCGAAAGCGACACGGGGTTATAAGGAAATTAATTTACAGGCGATCAAGCATCTTACGAGAGGCGGTATATTGGCTACTTTTTCCTGTTCTAATTTTATCGAGGAAGATCTTTTTTATAAAATTGTCCTTGCCGCGGCGCGGGATGCCGGCGCTGATTTACAGCTTTTAACAAGATTGGAAGCCGGGCCGGATCATCCCACTTTGTTAGGACATCCGGAGGGGCGGTATCTTAAAGGGTTGTTACTGGTCAAAAAAAATTAAATAAGACTGTTGACCGGGAGCGCGTCGCTGCGACCTACGAAAAAGTAGGCCTCACTCCGCGATACTCGCGCGCCTTGCATCTAAGCATTTTTGAACAGCCTCCATCTCCTTTTAGAATAGTATAAAATGGTTTTATCAGCCGGTAATTATTAATTGTCACAGGATTAAGTTTTCTTGACATAAGATGTAATGAAAGGTCTTATTTCATAAATTTTTAATTTTATGCTAGGTTACAACCTGTAATCACTAGAAAATCATTCTTCATTAAATTAGGATATAATTTTTGCGTCATTTGCAGTATTAGCAATGACACATATAAGCACTTTGGCTGAAGCAGGGCCAGCGATAAGTAAATAAGGTGCGTGCATGTCAGATTTTTCCATGATGAACGGATGTTAATTTTTTGCTAAATAGCCGATAATCTTGTCATGGATCAGGCGGGAGGCCATATTGTTGCCTACCGTTCCGACGAACACGGAAACGGAGGTTAAGTCCCTGTCTATGTATTCAACTTTGATGATGACTTTTTCATCTTCAATAACAGCTTTAATCATCCCCGTGGAAATTTTCCGTTCTTTCTGAACATCCGTCGCTTTTAAGTCAGCAACTGATTTTTCACAGGCATTCCAGACCCGATCAATATTTGCCTGATAGTTGCTGACAAGATTTCCATCCTGGTAAAGGAATTTTCCGGAATTAATGCTGGCAATTTTGCCATTCATGTTTATAGCCGCATTGCACCCCGCCAGAAGCAGAAAAATTAGAAACAAAAAAGGCACTGTTTTTTTGGTCATATTTTTACCTCATGCATCGATTGACATGATGAAAGATTTAATAATTATTCAGCAACATAGGATAATACGAATAATCTGTCAATTTGTTTGGAAGCTGCCGCCGGGCTGCAAAGTAATTTCCATCCGTCATGTTTGTAAAAAGTCTTTTGCAGTCTTTGTCTCTCGGTGGAGTGCTTATTTTCTTGCCCGCATCTCCATGACCTCGGTCCGGGTCAGAATGCTTTTTATATTATCAATGTGCTGAAGGATGTTTTCTCTGCCCCCTTCTTCTCGGTCAATAAGCGTGATAACCATTTCGACGCTGAGCCCCGCTTTGCGCGCCTGCTCGATAGCGGTAATCGTGGAGCCGCCGGTTGTAATAACATCGTCAATAATAGCAACCTTTTCCCCGGCCCTGACATTGCCTTCAATGGCGCTTTTCGTGCCGTGATCTTTAATGTCTTTTCGAACAATGAAAGACTTTATCGGTTTCCCTTTCTGGTAGGATATGACCGCCAGCGCGTTGGCTATCGGATCTGCCCCCAGAGTAAGTCCTCCGGCCGCGGTAATTCCGGTGTCTTTGATCATGTCGAAAATAATGGCTCCGATAAGATTCATGCCTTCGGGGTCAAGCGTGGTCGGCTTGCAATTGAAATAAAAATTGCTTTTCTTTCCGGATGCGAGGGTGAAGGGTGGATCTTCGCTGTATTTGAAAGACCGCTCGAGAATGATTTCGCCCAATCTTTCCTTTAACGTGTTCGTGGTCATTGTATTCTCCTCCAATTAAATCAAACTTATGATTGCGAACCATCATGATGCAAAATAAATTTAATAGGCAATTCCACCCAGGCCGCAAAGGGATTGCCCGATTTTTTTGCCGGTTCGAACTTCCATGGTTTTACCGCCTGGATGGCCGATTGATCCAGGATCGCGTATCCGGATGATTTTCGTATTTTAATTTCTCCCACGCGGCCGTCCGGTAAAATTTCCGCGAAGACTAAAACGATACCCTCATAGCCGCGAACACGCGCTATTTCCGGATACACAGGCGGCGCGTTTTCTTTATATAAAGGGTAAGCAATGACGGTGTTTGCATTGGATGTTTTCCCGGCTGATTTGTTCTCGCCGTATCCGGTTATATTATCCTGCAGGCCTTTCGCTTTTGTTCCTGAGCCGTCGTATTTGACCAGGGTGATGGCGCCGGCCGATTCCTTCACTGCCGCTGAAAATATTTGTGTGGTTTGAGGTCCTGAAACCGGTTTTTCAATATTTGCCTGCTTTTCAGTTATTCTTTCCATGGCCGGCAATGGTTGACGAGCCGGTACATTTTTTATTTCAACGCCGCTTTTGCTTTTACCATCCAGAGAGACCCAGACCAGATTGATACCGTTTAATTTTGGAGGGGAAATCCCGTTGTTGGATAAACCCCATATCAGAACTGCTCCCACAGCGAAGTGAATCAGCAGGGAGATGCAGACGGCCGCGATGAAGGCCTGATTTTTATTTTCCGGTTTTACAGGTTTCATTTTGGGAAAAAGTTTTTATTTTTTAATTAAATTTTCTACTACTTTAACAGCTTCCACACCATCTCGTGCAAAAGACGCTCCGATCGATTTGGCATAAGCGTCGGTCACTACCGCGCCGCCGATCATAAACGGCTCTTGAATTCCTCTTGTCCGCGCCAGTGTGATCACATCTTTCATATTGATCATTGTTGTGGTCATCAATGCGGAAAGGCCGATAACGTCCGGCTTCTCCTTTTTCGCTGTTTCAATAATAGCTTCCGCGGTGACGTCTTTGCCCAGATCAATAACATGATAACCATAATTTCTCAAAAGCAGGGCAACGATGTTTTTCCCGATATCGTGAATATCGCCTTTCACGGTTGCCAGAATTATTTTGCCCTTGTTTCCGGCAGACCCCTTCTTTAAGAGGGGTTCCAAAAAACCCAGCGCCTTTTTCATGGCTTCGGCGGCAGCCATCAGCTGCGGTAAAAAATAAATTTTCTTTTCGTATAAATCGCCGACGCGAACGATGGAAGGAATCATGATCTTGTCCACAAGCTCTTGAGCCGGACTGCCGGCAGAAAGCGCGGTTTCAATCAAAGGGATAATATTCTCCCGGTCGCCATTCATGATCGCTTCAGCGATCTTTTCCTGGGGTGTAAGAATTTTGCCGGCGGCAGCGACGGCATTCACATCAGTCTGAGCGGAAAAATGTTTAATGAAACGCAGGGCGTCTTTGTCTTTGGCCAGAAGAACATCTCCCGCTTTTGTTGCATTCATCATTTCGGAGCTTCCGGGATTGGCGATAGCCATGGTCAATCCGCAAAATTGCGCCATGGCCAGAAAAGTCGCGTTGAGCCACGGGCGTCCGGGCATGCCGAAAGAAACATTGGAAAGTCCCAGGATGGTTTTGCTTTTAAAAGTCTGCGCGCACCAATGAAGGGTTTTGAGTGTTTCACAAGCGGCGGCGGGATTGGAGGCCACGGCCATCACCAGGCAATCCACAATAAAATCATCCTGGGTAAAACCGTATTTTTTTGCCGCCTGAAAAATATTTTTTACAATGATCTGCCGCTTCTGCGCTGTTTGCGGTACTTCGCCGCCGGTCAGGGGAAGGAGAATGAACATGGCGCCGTATTTGGCGGCCAGGGGCAGAAGTTTGGTCAATTTTTCTTTTTCACCGGAGATGGAATTAATCAGCATTCGGCCCGGATAAATCCGCAATGCGGCCTCAATGGTTTTTATGTTGGAAGAATCCACCACCAGCGGCAGTTTGGTCGTTGTGGCGAGAAGTGAAATGACGTCTTTAATGGTTTTTTCTTCGTCGATGCCGGGCTGGCCGACATTAATATCCAGCAAATTCGCGCCTTGTGTTTCCTGCTCGGCAGCCATCCGGCGTATGATGGACAATTTCCCTTCAACAAGTTCCTGCTGAAGTGCTTTTTTACCGGTGGGATTTATTCTTTCGCCCACGATGAAAAGAGGCTGATTTTCGGTGATGTGGAGAAACCCGCGCGCCGAACTCAACGCGCTGATGGATTGTCTAACAGGCATTTTGGGTTTGATGACCGCGACGCTCTTCGCAAGTTCCTGAATATGCGCCGGTGTTGTTCCGCAGCATCCGCCCAGCATGTTCGCTCCCGCTTTGGCCAGATTGCGTCCGTAAGACGCAAATGTTTTTGCGTCCATCTCAAAGATTGTTTTTCCGCCTTCGAGGCGGGGAACCCCTGCGTTGGGTTTGGCCACCAGCGGCACCGCAGCGTACGGTTTCATCGCGGTGACAAATTCCACCATCTTTTCAGGACCCGTGGAACAATTACAGCCCACGGCATTCGCTCCGAGGCTCTGCAGTGTGATAAGCGCGGTGACCGGATCGGTGCCGCCCAGTGTATGACCGTCTTTTTCATAGGTCATGGAGACGATCGTAAAAATATCTTTAATCTCTTTGACGGCAAGCAGCGCCGCGCGCGCTTCCTGAATGTCAATCATGGTTTCGATGACGATGAGATCGCACCCGCCATCAATCAGGCCGCGCACCTGTTCCTTAAAGGCATCCACTGCTTCTTCAAAGGCCAGCGGACCGAAGGGTTCGATAAATAAACCGGTGGGACCTATATCTCCGGCCACCAGAGTTTTTTTGCCGCAAACCTGTTTTGCCAGACGGGCTAGTTCATAATTCATTTGATAAGAATTTTTCCTAACGCCGTATTGTTTCAGCTTAAAGCGGTTAGCGCCGAAAGTGCAGGTATAAACTATCTGCGATCCCGCTTTTTGATAGGCTGTATACAAATCACCGATAATTTGCGGATGATCGATACACCATTGTTCGGGACAAACACCGCCGGGCATGCCTTTCTTTTGCAGTTCCGTACCGAAGGCGCCGTCCAGAACAACAATTTTTTTCGTTAAAAGGCTTTTTATTCTGCTGATTTCAATCACAAGATCCTCCCTGAGATCCAAGTTGTTATTTTACGGCGTCCTTATACCACCTTTGACGCAAGAAGTGTGATTTTTTTTAGAACAAACAGACAAAAAACATATTCATCCGGTTTACTTAAGTGTTCTGATTTGATAGGAAATTAACACGAAAGGCTGATTGACTCTTACGGCCTTTACCAACGGTCCGGTAATTTATTTAGTTTGGAAGTTTGTAGCCTTTATTGCGAAATAATCTCAGACAAGCCTCGGCGACCGTATTGTCGTAAAAAGTTCCTTTATTTTTTTCGATTTCTTCAAGAGCTACTTCAATACCCAATGCCGCACGATAGGGACGGTGGGAAGCCATGGCCTCCACCACATCCGCCACGGCCATAATCCGGGCCTCCATGATAATGGCGTCACCTTTCAATTTTCTTGGATAGCCTGATCCGTCCATCCGTTCATGGTGCTGGTAGACAATTTCTGCCAGCGGCCAGGGAGATTCGATATCCTTCAATATCTCATAACCGATCTTGGGATGTTCTTTGATCAGAGAAAATTCAAGGTTTGTCAGTTTTGTCGGTTTAGATAATATTTCCGCGGGTATGGATAATTTCCCGATGTCATGGATAGTTCCGGCCATGCGAATTCCATCAATTTTGTCCTGATCTAATCCCATCTCCGTGGCAATGGCCCTCGCTATGTCCGCTGTCCTTGCCTGATGTCCGGCCGTATAAGGGTCTCTCATCTCAACAGCGGAGACCATAACCTGAATGGTAGCGGCAAACGCTTTTCTGAGGCTCTCGAGAAGCTCTTGAAGTTTTACTTCCGCCTGTTTGCGTTCGGTGATGTCCAATAAGATCCCGTTAAAGACCTGTTGATCTTCATGACGCGTTGGTGTGGCTATTCCCTGAAACCAGATCATCTTGTCGTCTCTTGTGAAGACTCGCGCTTCGAAATTCCAGGTAGATTCTGCTTCCACCGCTTTTTTAATGGATATCAGAAAGCTTTCCCTGTCTTCCTCATGGACATGAGAAAGGAATAAGGGGAACAGCGCATCCGCGCTTGCCTCTATTCCAAAGATTTCCTTCAGGCGTTCACTGGCGTAGCTCATCCCGTATTCACCGCTGTCTTTCGCATAGAACTGATAAATGATTCCCGGCAAGTTTTGGGTGATGCCGCGTAAACTCTCTTCCTTCTCCCGCAGCGCTCTTTCCGTCCGTTTGCGTTCACTGATGTCCCGGCTTACCGTAACAATGCCAAAAGGCGTTCCGTCTTCATTCCGCAAGACGTCTCCGTTTATTTCCAGAGGAATTTCCCGTCCGTCTTTTATGATTAAATTGTATTCTCTGGGATCCTGCTTGCTTTCCAACATGAGCAGGATGTCTTGTGTCAATCTCTCATGCTCTTCAGGGGGGAAAAAAGAAAGAAGGTTCTTTCCCTCTATTTCTTCCCGTTTGTAACCGCTGATCCTGAGGGCATAATCATTTACAAAGAGAATCTTTCCCGCAAGGTCGTTGCGGACAATGATATCAGGGATGGTATCTACAAGTCTGGTGTATAATTCCTCGCTCGCCCGCAAGGCATCATCGGAGAGCTTGCGTCCGCTGATGTCGCGCAACATTCCTTTAAAACCGGTCGGCTTGCCTGCAGAATCTTTTTCCAGTAATATCGACGCTTCGACATATCCTTTAGAGCCATCTTTTCTTGTAATCGGCCAATCGAAGCCTTCGGTGGGTTCTCCTGTTTTATAAACTTTATTAAATATTTGAAAAACATTTAATACAGTTTCTTTATCGGAGAGTTTGCTGTAATTCTCACCATCCAGTTCTTCTCTGGTGAATCCCGTTATTCGACATAATGAATCGTTGAAAAAAATAAGGTTGCCGGCGAGGTCAACTTCAAAATAGGCTTCACGAATATTTCCAAGAATGGTTCGATATTTTTCCTCGCTCTGTCGTAATTTATTTTCCGCCAGCTTGCTCTCTGTGATGTCCTGCACGGTCCCGACAATGGAAATGAGATTGCCGTGATCGTCGTATTTACCCTGGTAGCTCGAAAAATAGTATCCGATACTTTTGTCCGGACGAAGAAACCGTTGCTCATATCTGCCGCCCTCATGAGATTCTATGGTCTTCCGGATCAATTCCTTATCACGCTCATGGTCATCGGGCCACGGAGATAAATCTTGGATTGAATCTATTTGGGGAGTGAAGGAATTCGGATCAAGTTGAAATATTTTGAATACCTCTTCTGACCATTCCACCTTGCCTGTCCTCACATCCCATATCCAATGGCCCAAGTGAGCCATTTCCTGAGCTTCTCTGAGTTGTCTTTCGCTTTCGCTCAGGGCTTCTTCGGACTGCTTACGCTCGGTAATGTCGCGATCGATTCCTTTAAATCCGATGGGGTTTCCCGATGAATCTTTTTTTAGCGATACAGAACCTTCAATATATTTTTTAGCTCCGTCTTTTCTGGTTATCTGCCAGGAGATGTCTTTGATAGGTTCTCCGGAGGTATAAACTTTATGATAGGCCTGAAAAAGTTTTTTTGCGGTATCCGGGTCCATATAATGCCGGAAATTCATGCCCATCAATTCATCTCTGGAATAGCCGAAGTCACGGCACACGGCATCATTGAAAAAAGTAAAATTGCCGGAAAGATCAACTTCAAAATAGGCTTCCTGCATGTTTTCCAGAATGGTTCGATATTTTTCCTCACTCTCCCGTAACTTTTCTTCAGCTTTCTTGCGCTCGGTGATGTCGAGGGAAACATTGGCCATATAGATCGGTTTGTTCGTTTTCAGATCTTTAATGACAAAGCATGTAGAGTGGAAATCGGTAATCTGTCCGGTCTTGATGTTCATGTACTGCAGGTCACCGGACCATTTCTCTTTATTCAACAGGGCAGGCAGAACCTTTTTTCTAACCATATCCTTTAAATGGGTGGGAATGATCTGCATGATGTTAATCTGGTTGATCTTATCGGGAGAGATGCCCAGTATTCTGGAGCCTGCTTCATTTAAAAATACCATATTCCCGTCGAGGGTGGACAGGTTGATCAGTTCGCCGGAATTATGGATGATGAGAGCAAGCTTATACATCTCTTCTTCCGCTCGCTTTTGCCTGCTTCTGGCGTCCGCTTCCTTTAATTCTCTGGTAATGGCCGGGCAAAGACGGGAAAAGTTGCCCTTCATGATATAATCCCGGGCGCCTGAATGCATACATTCCACAGCTGTTTCTTCGCCGATAGCGCCGGATATAATGATAAGAGGGATATCGATATTTGCTTTCTTTAACAGGGCGATAGCTGAGGGAGCGCTGAAATTCGGCATATTATAATCGCAAAGAATAATATCCCATGGCCTTTCTTTTAGGGCTTTTTTCATTGCGGCGGCGGTTTCTACCCGTTCATATACCGGATCGTATCCGCCTTTTTTAAGCTCACGAATAATAAGCAATACATCATCTTCCGAATCTTCAACAATTAATGCCCGAAGTGATTGCTGATTGCTCGTTTTAGATGCGGTATTTTCCCCCATATATCTATCCTTTGTGCTTTTTATAACGATAATTACAAATGACAATAGATATAAAACAGTTAAATTTTAGTATAATATCGACAACATGACGAAGCACTTATACCATTTTTAAAAAGGAAAGTGTGATTTATTTTAGGACAGACAGGAAAAACAGGTTTATTCTTTTTACCTGTTCTTTCGTTTCGGTAAAATATTTTAGTCAGGATTGAGCCTCGCTTGTTTTTATCGAGTCCCATGTTTTGGCAATTTTCGGCTCAGGGAAGTTGGTAGCCTTTCTCCCGGAATAATCTCAGGCAGGCATCGGCGACAGCATGGTCATAAATAATTCCCTTGTTTTTCTCGATCTCTTCAAGGGCTGCTTCAACACCCAATGACGCGCGATAAGGACGGTGGGAAGCCATGGCCTCCACGACGTCCGCCACGGCCATAATGCGGGCCTCGATGAGAATTTCATCGCCTTTCAACTTTCTGGGATAGCCTGATCCGTCAATCCGTTCATGATGCTGGTAGACAATCTCCGCCAGCGGCCAGGGAGACTCCACATCCTTCAACATTTCGTATCCGCTCAGAGAGTGTTCTTGAATCAGGGAAAACTCGATTTTTGTCAGTTTGGTAGACTTGGTCAGAATCTCCGCGGGTATGGATAATTTTCCGATGTCGTGGATCGTTCCGGCCATGCGGATGCCGTCAATTTTTTCCTGATCCAGCCCCATTTCCGAGGCAATGGCTCTGGCAACGTCCGCACACCTTTTCTGATGACCGGCCGTATAGGGGTCTCTCATCTCTATGGCGGATATCATGACCTGCATGGTCGTGCCGAATGCTTTTCTAAGACTGTCCAGGGTACGTTGAAGCTCTGCATCCATCCGTTTATGCTCGGTGATGTCCTGCAGGATGAAAATAAGGCATTCCTCTTCGTCGATGATGAGGGGACGGGCGGAATATATACCGTTGCGGATAGCACCATCGCCGCGCCGGAATTCAAATTCGCGATGCAGAATATCCCTTCCCGCTTTCAAGTCCGACACCATCTGATCCCGATCTGATTGATTAGGCCAGAAATTCATGGGCGGGTCGGTAGAGTTTGTTCCAATCACCTGTTCCCTTTTCAATCCGATCATATCTTCGAATCCCTTGTTGACATCAATCAAAAGCCCGTCTTTCCTACGCGTAATTGCGATACAGTCCGGTGTCGTCATGAAAACTTTATGAAATTTCTCTTCCGCCAGCTTGCGCTCCGTAATATCCAGTAAAATTCCGTCAAAGATCAGTTGATCTTCATGGCGTGTCGGCGTGGCCAGTCCCTGAAACCAGATCATCTCGCCGGACTGGATGGCGACGCGACCTTCAAAATTCCAGGGGGTTCCTGTTCCCGTTGCTGTTTTAATGGAAGCCAGAAGTCTTTCCCTGTCCTCCTCATGGACGTGAGCAAGAAATGAGGGGAACAGATCCTCTATGGGGGTCTTTATTCCCAGAAATTCCAACAGACGTTCATTGGCGTAGCTCATTCCGTATTCGTCACTGTCTTTTGCGTAGAATTGAAAAATAATTCCCGGCAAGTTTTGGGTGATGCCGCGCAAACGTTCCTCGTTTTCCCTCAGAGTCTTTTCCGTCCGCTTGCGTTCACGGATGTCCCGACATACATTCACAATGGCAAAAGGTGTTCCATCCTCGTTCCGCAAGATATCTCCGTTCACTTCGAAGGGAACTTTACTCCCATCTTTTATGATCAGGTTATATTCTCTGGGACCCAGTCTGTTTTCCATCATGAGTTGTATATTTTTGATCACAGCCTCATGATCTTCAGGAGCAACGAATTTGAGAATGTTCTGACCCTGCATATCCTCCCGGCTGTAACCGCTGAGTTGAAGGGTGTAATTATTCACAAAGAGGATTGTCCCTGTAAGGTCCGTGCGGACAATACTATCCGGGATCGTATCGACCAATTTTGTGTATAATTCCTCACTTTTCCGCAGTTTCTCCAGAGCGCCCTCTCTTGTCAGCTCGGCTTGCCGGCGCTGAGTGATATCTCTGGATACACCATGAATGCCGGTTAAAACGCCTTGTTCATTGCGAAGCCCGCTGATAATCGTCTCCAGCCAACGGGTTGATCCGTCCTGGTGGTAATATTCCAATAGAAGGGCTACTGCCCTGTTGGGATCCCCGTCACCCCGTTTTTCGATGGCGAGTTCCTTAGCCAATGTCTCCATGGCAACAGCCAACGATTCGGGAGTCATTTGTTTTTCAACGGTTTTAGGGAGTTCTTCCAGGCTGAATCCGAGCACTGTCTTGACGGAAGGAGTGATATAGAGCGTCCGTAAATCCATATCCGCAATCCATACGATGTCGTTCATTTTTTCGGCGAGCATCTTGTATTTTTTTTCGCTTTCCTGCAGGATATCACGCGCCCTCTTTTGTTCCGTGATGTCGCGCGTAATGCCGATAACGCCAATAGGTTTGTCATCATCCGACCATAGGAAGGTGGCGGTAACCTCTGCCCAGAAAGTAGAGCCGTCCTTGCGTATTTCCTCCGATTCATAAGTGAGAGTAGAATTGCGGTCATAAGAGGGGTCATTCATTTCCGCAAGTTTTTCTTCAAGTAGTGCAGCATTCTTGGCAGCTTGTTGCGGTGAAACCAAATCTTGCAAGGTGAGTTTCAGATATTCATCAACCGTCCAGCCGTGGGTGCGCTCCACGGCTTCGTTGGCATAAATGAAACGGCCTGACAAATCCATCGTCCATATCAGGTCTGGAATACATTTGGTGATTTTACGATATCGTTCCTCGCTTTTCCAGAGCGATTCTTCCGTCTGTTTTTTGCTTTTTCTGACTCTGGCTTCTTCTAATTCTCGGGCAATGGCCGGGCATAAACGGGAAAACCTGTCTTTCATGATATAATCCTGTGCACCCAAACGCATGCACTCAACGGCAGTTTCTTCACCAATCGTTCCGGATACAATGATGACAGGGGTGTCGATATTTGCTTTCTTCAAGATCGCCAGAGCCGATGGCGCATTGAACTTTGGCATATTATAATCGCAAAGGATAATATCCCATGTTCCATCTTTTAAGGATTTTTCCATTACGGCGGCGGTTTCCACCCGCTCATATACCGGATTGTATCCGCCTTTTTTAAGTTCACGGATGATCAGCAATGCATCATTTTCCGAATCATCGACAATTAATGCCCGCAACGGTTGCCGATGGATAATTTTCGCTGAGGTGTTTTCCCCCATGTATTTATTATCCTTTTGTGCTTTTTATAACGGTAAGGAGAAATGAGAATAGATATAAAATCGTTGAATTTTCATATAATACCGACAAGCTTTTTAAGCATACACATATACAATTTTAAAAGCAAGAAATGTTGTTATTCTCGAAAGAATGCAAAAATGTTTACGGATGCGGATATTCCTTTCAAACCCATTCTTCAGAAAGAACATCTCCATTGATGCCGATAACAACCGTTTTGAGCGGCACTTTTCTTGTGGCCTGATTAAGGCCTGTCCGGGCAATCTGGATCAGGCTGCGGCAGCAGGGGACCTGCATGATCATAACAGTCAGGGTATTGATTTTAGCCTCATCTGCCAGCCGCCGGATTTTTTCTACATATTCTTCCTGTCCTTCGTCCAGTTTCGGACAGGCAATGGCCAGACTTTTGCCTTTCAGGAATCTTGCATGAAAATCACCAAGCGCAAAGGCCACGCAATCGGCGGCCAGCACCACATCTTTTCCTTTAAAAAAATCAGCCGCGGGATTGATCAGGTGCAGTTGAACCGGCCAGTGGGTAAGCTCCGATGGCTGCGCTTCCGACGGAAGCGCATTCACGGCGGCCTGCGGTTTTCTTTGCAATACCGTGTGAGCCGAGCCGGGGCAGGAACCCGCGGGATTTATGATATGAAGATTTTGCCGATCTGATTGACCGCCGTGAGAAGAGGTTTCTTTCTCCTTCCTTTGGGCGATGGTTTCCTGAACCAATCTTTCATCAAAAGGTTCAGCTTCACGTTCTTCGATGGAAAGCGCTCCTTCGGGACATTCTCCCAGACACGCTCCCAGTCCGTCGCAAAAAACATCTTTGACCAACCTGGCCTTGCCGTCAATTATTTTGATGGCCTCTTCCTGGCATCCCGGCACGCACAAACCGCAGCCGGTGCATTTTTCTTCGTCGATTTTGATGATTTTGCGCTTCATAGCGTTATTCTCCTTTTTACAGAGCGGTGAATTGCTTTGCCTGCTATCCACAAATGCCGCTGACGGCGGTAACTGATTTTTCCGGAAGAAGGATAAATTCTGAAGTGATGGCCACGCCAAATTTTTCCATTTGCAGCATTTCATAAATTGATTTCTGATTTTCCAGATGAAAATCGGCATAGCCCGCCGAAAAGCGCCGGGGCAAAAGAGTTTTTCCTTCGCGGCGGATAAGCTGATTAAAATAATCCGTCATCCAATCCAGGGCGGCGTCCGTCATTTCACTGGCGGTGGCGTCATAAACGACGGCGGCGGCTAAATCATCCTGCCGGGTTTTTTCCTTAATAGCTTCCATAATGACACTGCCCGCTGTTGCGCCCATCAGAACGGTTTCCCCGCAGTCGCGCAGGAAAGCGGATAGTTTTTTGCTTTTGAAAGTTAAGTTTTTAGACAGGATTATTTTTTCGCCATCATTTTGAAGAATAGAAAGGCGCAGCAACGATCCCTTGAGTGAAATAAGGCGGGAAGCTTCATGGATAAAACAATCGGTTTCCTCCAGCTGTTTTGCCGAGATTTCGGTCGTTCTTTTTTTGTAGCCGAGCCGCTGGTATATTTTTTCGCGGGGAGGATCAATCGATATCTTTTCCAGAAAAACAAGGGATGCCATCTTTTCCTGCCTCACGGGAATTCTTTATCCCAGGCTTTCTTAAGGGTTCATTAGTTTAAGAGGTTACGTACGTTTTTTGCAACAGCATCGCCCATGGCTTCGGTGCTGATGAGTTTTGTGCCGGGCTGATGAATATCCTGAGTCCGGAATCCTTCTTTTAATGTCTCAGCAACCGCTTTTTCGATTAATTCGGCTTCCGGCTGCATGGAAAAAGAGTAACGCAGCATCAACGCTGCCGAAAGAATGGTGGCCAGCGGATTAGCGATATTTTTCCCGGCGATATCCGGTGCCGAACCATGAATGGGTTCATATAAAGCCTTTTTTTCTCCCAGACTGGCTGAAGGAAGCATACCGATGGAACCGGTCAGCATGGCGGCTTCATCGCTTAATATGTCTCCGAATAAATTGGATGTAACAATGACGTCGAATTGAGCCGGATTGCGGATAAGCTGCATAGCGCAGTTATCGACATACATGTGTTTCAGAGTGATGTCGGGATAATTTTGTCCGACTTCCGTCACTACATTGCGCCAGAGTTCGGTGCATTCGAGAACATTCGCTTTGTCTACCGAAAGTAGATTCTTTTTGCGCGTCCGGGCAATTTCAAAGGCGCGAACGGCAATTCTGCGGATTTCATCTTCAGAGTAAACCATTGTGTTGACGCCATAGCGTTTCCCGTCTTTTCCTTTTTTTACACCGCGCGGTTTGCCGAAATAAACGTCGCCGGTCAATTCGCGGACAATCATGATATCAATGCCCTGCACGATATTCTTCTTGAGCGGTGAGGCTTCCAGAAGTTCTTCAAAGACAACAACCGGCCGCAAATTGGCAAAAATACCCAATTTCTCCCGTAAAGCCAGAAGCGCTCTTTCCGGTCTCACTTTGTAATCCAGAGACTCCCATTGGGGCCCGCCAACGGCTCCCAGCAAAACCGCGTCGCTTTGCAGCGCAAGTTCCAGACTCGCATCCGGCAGGGGGACTCCAAAACGATCATAGGCGCATCCCCCTGCAAGTCCTTCGTGGAGTTGCAGGTTAAGCTTCTTTTTCTCCGCTATAATCTTTAAAATCTTTAAAGCTTCTTTTATTATTTCCGGTCCGATGCCGTCACCGGCAAATACGGCTATATTATAATTATTTTGTTTCATTCTTGCCCCTTGTCTTGGCTATATGCTTCATTAATCCGCCATCGTTAATGAGTTCTTCCATGAAAGGCGGAATAGGATTAATGGTGAAAGACTTATTTGAATCGGTTATGATAATAGTTCCTTTCGCACTGTCCACGGTTACTTCTTCACCTTCCTTAATCGCATCGGCAAGCTCTGCTGATTCGAAAATGGGAAGGCCCATGTTGAAGGCGTTGCGATAAAAAATACGGGCGAAACTTTTAGCGATGACGCAGGAAACACCGGCAGCCTTAATCGCGATAGGCGCGTGTTCGCGCGAAGAGCCGCAGCCGAAATTTTCTCCGCCCAGAATAATATCGCCCGCTTGCATCTTTTTAACAAAATCCGGATCGGCATCTTCCATGCAGTGAGCGGCAAGCTCCAGGGGATCCGATGTTGTCAGATAGCGTGCGGGAATAATCGCGTCGGTATCTATATTATCTCCAAATTTCCAAACTTTCCCTTTAAATATCATTGCCAGAAATCCTCTTTGATTTATTTTACAGTTCTTCAGGTGAAGCGATTTTCCCTAATACGGCAGAGGCTGCCGCAACGGCGGGGCTGGCCAGATAGACTTCGCTTTTGGTATGCCCCATGCGGCCGACGAAATTGCGGTTCGTGGTGGCGACTGCTCTTTCACCTTCCGCCAGGATTCCCATGTGCCCGCCTAAGCAGGCGCCGCAGGAAGGCGGACTGATGATGGCATCGGCTTTCATAAAAATGTCCAGCAGCCCCTCTTTCAATGCCTGCTTGTAAATTTCCGGGGTTGCCGGAACAATGATCAATCTTACATGGGACGCGGCCCGGCGGTTTTTCAAAATCCCCGCGGCGATTCTCAAATCTTCAATCCGGCCATTGGTGCAGGAGCCGATAAGCGCCTGGTCAATTTTTACCCTGCCCGCTTTGCTTATCCCTTTAACGTGGGAAGGCAAATGGGGGAAGGCCACCTGGGGTTCGATTTTCGCAGCGTTGATTTCGATAATATCGGAATAGACGGCGTCGGCATCCGAAGCATAAAATTTATATTTGCGCTTCGCTCTTTTTTTGATGAAATCCGCGGTAATTTTATCTGGAGCGAAAATGCCGTTTTTTGCGCCGGCTTCGATGGCCATGTTGGCCATGGAAAATCTGTCGGCCATCGGCAGTTTGCCGATGGTTTCCCCGGTGAATTCCATCGCCTGATATAAAGCTCCGTCAACACCGATGCGTCCGATGATATGCAAAATTAAATCCTTGCCGGAAACCCATTTTTGCAGTTTGCCGTAAACAACAAATTTGATCGATTGGGGCACCTTCAACCAGAGTTCACCCGTGAGCATGGCCGCCGCGAGATCGGTGCTGCCCACGCCCGTGGCAAACGCGCCCAGGGCGCCGTAAGTGCAGGTATGGCTGTCCGCGCCGATGACTAAATCTCCGGGCAGGACAATGCCCTGTTCCGGCAATAAAGCGTGTTCAACCCCCACCCGGCCGCCTTCATAAAAATGAGTTATTTTCTGCTGCAGGGCAAATTCGCGCACAGCCTTGCATTGCTGGGCGGAATTAATATCCTTGTTCGGTGTGAAGTGATCTAAAACCAAAGCCACTTTGTTTTTATTAAATACTTTTTTCCCGCCTGCTTTTTTGAATTCATTAATCGCTATGGGCGCGGTGACATCGTTGCCCAAAGCGATATCCACCCGGGCGTTAATCAACTGCCCGGCGGATATTTTTTTTAGTCCCGTATGAGCCATTAAAATTTTTTCCGTAATAGTGTTGCCCACGATTTATGCTCCTTATGAAAAGTGAATCAACTTTTTAGCTTATTTTTAGAGTTTATTCAACTTTAACCTTTTTGGCGCTGTCCTTTAAAAATTCCAGACGATTCAGCGCGTTGATATAGGCCTTGGCGGAAGCGACAATGACATCCGGATGCGCGCCGCGTCCCACAACAGAATGGCCGTTATATTTGAGTTGGACGGTTACTTCGCCCTGAGCGTCCGAACCGCCGGTTATGGCATTGACGACATATTTCATCAGCGGATAATTGGTTCTGGTAATGTTGCGGATTGCCGCGAATGTAGCGTCCACGGGGCCATTGCCGAATCCCGCTTCCCGCACAACATCTTTGCCGACCTGCATTTCCATGGTTGCCGTGGGAATGGCCACATTACCGCTGACCACATTTAAATAAACCAGATTGTATTTATCCTCTCCCCGGTAAATTTCTTCGGCAAGAATCGCTTCCAGATCTTCATCATAAATATCTTTTTTGACATCGGCCAGTTCTTTGACCCTTGCCGCGACCTTGCTGATCTGTTCGTCATTAAGCGCATAGCCCATTTTTTTCAAATGGTGCGAAATGGCGTTACGGCCGGAATGCTTGCCCAGCACAATATGCGTATCGCTGATGCCGACGGACTGCGGCGTCATAATCTCGTAAGTGATTTTTTCCTTAATCAATCCGTCCTGATGAATGCCGGATTCATGAGCGAAAGCATTTGCTCCCACAATGGCTTTATTGGGTTGTACCGATATGCCGGTAATCTGTGTCAGCAGGCGCGATGTCTTGTAAATCTGGTCGGTATTGATTTTTGTATGGAGACCATAAAGGTCTTTGCGCGTTTGCAGCGCCATGACAATTTCTTCCATCGCCGTGTTGCCCGCGCGCTCGCCGATGCCGTTGATCGTGCATTCCACCTGACGCGCGCCATTTTTTATTCCGGCCAGTGAATTGGCCACAGCCAGACCTAAATCGTTGTGGCAGTGAGTGGCTATAATCGTATCCCCCATATTTTTAACATGGGCGAAAAGATAAGCAATCAGGTTGCCGAATTCTTCGGGAATAGCGTATCCTACGGTATCGGGAATGTTGACGGTAGAGGCTCCGGCGTCAATGACAGCGGAAACCATTTCGACCAGATAATCCTTGTCGGAGCGCGTGGCGTCCATCGGCGAGAATTCGACGTTTTCGGTGTAAGATCTGGCCAGCTTGACGGCCGCGACAGCTTCTTTGAGCACCTGCTCGCGGCTCTTTTTGAGCTGATACTTCAAATGAATATCCGAAGAAGAGATGAAAGTATGAATGCGGGGATGAGCCGCACCTTTTATTGCCTGCCAGGCACGGTCAATGTCAGTTTTGTTGGCACGGGCCAAGCCCGCCACCTGGGATTTCTTGACCTCCCTGGCGATTTGCCGCACAGCGTCAAAATCTCCTTCGGAGGCGATGGGGAATCCCGCTTCGATGATATCAACGCCCAGCCTTTCGAGCTGCCGGGCAAGAATCAACTTTTCTTCCGTGTTCATGCTGTAGCCGGGTGATTGCTCGCCGTCTCTCAAAGTGGTGTCGAAAATATAAACGCGATTTTTGTCTTTCTTCATAATTTATCTCCTTTCCATGAGACTCGAATATTGCCAGTGCAGCGCAATAATATTTGTCAGTCGAATTGATCCCGCAGCCAGAGGCTGTCGGGATAGGTGCCTCCATTTTATAAATAATAAAAAAGGCCGTGGGGTTTTCGCCCACGGCCTTTCAGGTAATCAGTTATTTATAGCGTTAGTGATGACCTAAAAACGATGGGCGGGCGGCCTTTAGTAAAAGGCGCAACAGGGCGAGTCCCAGAATCAGGGGGAGAAGGTTGATCGCTAAAATCTGTTTTTTCGCTCTATCCGGCATCGTTTTTATAACCTTAATTTTGAAATTCTATATAGTCTATTGCAAAAAATAATTATTGTCAAAATATTTTTTCGGTTCCGTAAAAAATCTTCACAATGTTAAAGACCTATGCTTGGAAAATAAAAATTTAAATGAGAACAGTCCATCAGGCGATGACCGCATCGTTTTTAATGTCACCAAAATAAAGAATGTATTTGTCGCGATGGTTCAAATAATTATTGGCTTGAATAAGAAAACTTACTACGATATATTTTAAAGATAAATTCGATCAAAATAAATTATCAGTAAGTTGCCGGGCAAATGTCAATTTACAGTAATGGTATGAGGAGAACTTTTAGATGCTGAAGAAATTTATATGCTTATTGGCTGCCGTTTTTCTTATGATGAACAGTATGGCGTCCTTTGCCGAAGAGAAAGCTTCCGGTGTTGATATTTCCGAGAGTAGCATTGTTAATGTTAAATTTACTCCACTGTTATTCGTGGCCAGCCCTGACGGCAGGCGTATTGCCTATGTGGCCCAGGCTGAGGGTAAACAATTTGTCGTCATTGATGGAAAAGAGGGAAAGCCTTATGATGGTGTTGGGTCTACGCTTACTTTCAGCCCAGACAGCAAGCGAGTGGCTTATAGCGTCAGGATGGGAAACAAGGGTTTTGTAATCATTGATGGAAAAGAAGGGAAATATTACGATGGTATCGGAACAAATCTGATTTTCAGTCCCGACAGCAGACATTTGGCGTATCGGGCTCAGGCTGGAAATAAGCAGGTTATCGTGATTGATGGAAAAGAAGAAAAACAATACGATGCTGTCGGCACTGCTTTCATTTTCAGTTCGGACAGCAGGCGGCTGGTTTATAGCGCAAAGAAAGAAAATAAGAGTTTTGTGATTGTTGATGGAAAAGAAGGAAAAAGTTATGACGGCATCGGATCTAATCTGGTTTTCAGTCCCGACAGCAGGCATGTGGCCTATGGAGCTCAATCAGGAAATAAACAATTTGTCGTTGTTGATGATAAAGAGGGAAAATATTATGACGGTATCGGGTCTGATCTTGTTTTTAGCCCCGACAGCAAGAGCATGGCCTACTGGGCTCTGTCAGGGAAAAAACGGTTTGCGGTTATTAATGAAAAAGAAGAAAAACAATATGATGTCATTCGCCCTGGTTTCATTTTCAGCCCGGATAGCAGACATTTGGCTTATGTGGTTCATGAAGGCAAAAAGATGATCGTTATACTTGATGGACAAGAGGGAAAGTCTTATGACGGCATCGGTGCCACTCTCATTTTTAGTCCTGATAGTAAGCGTATTGCCTATGCGGCTCAATCAGAAAAAAAGCGTTTTGTGGTGGCCGGCGGGCAAGAGGGGAAGTCATATGACAGTATCGGGTCTACTCTTGTTTTCAGTCCGGACAGTAAGCGGATGGCGTATGTGGCTCAATCAGGGAATAATTGGTTTATCGTTGCTGATGGAAAAGAAGGAAAACAATACGAAAATATAGGAAATGGTACTTTTGTTTTCAGCCCGGACAGTAGACACGTGGCCTATGGAGCTCAATCAGGGAATAAGCGATTGGTCATTGTTGATGAGAGAGAGGGAAAGCACTACGATAATGTGATGAGAGGAAGCATCGTTTTTGACTCATTGGATAGTCTTCATTACCTTGCAGCCAGAGATACAAATATCTTTCTGGTTGAAGTTAAGATAAAGGGTAATTAATTTGCAGCGGCAAATAGCTCAGACAAAAAAATTGATGCTCAATAGATAAAATAGAAATAATATTAATAACTAACTAAATTAGACGGAAGCATAAAAGCATTTGTTTTTATGTTGGCACGATTTTGGATGGGGATTATAATTCATAATTATCGAGGAAAAGGTTTTTGTCTATTCAAGCTCTCTGTCAGGATTTAAAGCTTATCTATAAGATTTTTAAAAAATTTACTTGACAAAAACGTCTATAAAAATTAGATTCCACAATTCGCTTAAGGGCGTAGTTGTGCGCGTTTTTGCATTTTAAAGCGTAATGTTATGATATTAAAAGATATTTAGGTGGGATTTGCTGGCGTAGCTCAATCGGTAGAGCAGCTGATTTGTAATCAGCAGGTTGCGGGTTCGAGTCCCATCGCCAGCTCCAGTTTGGCTGTTAAAATATATGCTGGAGGGGTTCCCGAGTGGCCAAAGGGAGCAGACTGTAAATCTGCCGGCGGAGCCTACGGAGGTTCGAATCCTCCCCCCTCCACCAGGGATTTTTTGAAATTGAAATAAGCGGGAGTAGCTCAGTGGCTAGAGCGTCAGCCTTCCAAGCTGAGGGTCGCGGGTTCGAATCCCGTTTCCCGCTCCAG
>PHBJ01000014.1 GCA_002840555.1 Deltaproteobacteria bacterium HGW-Deltaproteobacteria-13 | reverse complement strand
TATAAATTCATAACTGAATTCGCCACGCAAGGCAGCATAGCCTTGGGCGCAATACCGGCGATTTCCTTCGTGTGTTGCCTTTTCTCCGAACAAAAATACTGTCTCTTCAAAATGGTGGAGCGCCATGAGACCGTCTACATCTCGCAAATTGGCAAGCTCTGACATCCTCTCAATTAGCACTAAAATCTCGTCTTCTCCGTTCATAATGTTCTCCTTATTTGTCGTGAGCCCAATGATAAGAGCGCCGGAGCGCAGCGATCAGGTGGATTGATTTTTTGTTGGCCTTTTTATTTATGCTCTGTAACTTATTCGTAATGAGTCCACATTCTGATAATCTTTACAGTATGGATATCTTTTAATACTTGATAGATTAAGCGATGTTGTATATTTATTCTTCGAGAGTATGCACCCGAAAGATCGCCCATAAGTTTTTCATAGGGTGGCGGATTTTGGAATGGATCTTCTCTGAGGACATCCAGCAACCGACTGGCCTGAGGTTTTAAACCGGATTGTGAAATATCCTTTGCATCTTTTTGTGCTTGTTTAGTGAAGACCAATCGCCAACTCACCAGCCCGGCTCCTCCTTGCACTTTTCAACAGGCGTCATTAACCCTTTTTTGATAGATTCTCGCATACCGGGAATTGATGTGAGATACAAAGTTTCTTCTATTGCACGCCAATCATCTTCCGATATTAAAACAGCAGAATTTCTTTTCCCGACAATTTGTACCGGAATATGTGAATCTTTTACTTCGTCCACAAGATTGAAAAGACGCTTTCTTGCTTCCGATGCCGTAAGTGTTGTCATGTTTCTTACCTCCTAAGCGTACGGAATATAGTACGTCATTGTTCTACCCCTGTCAAATTATTTTATGACCAACGGGTCAGACGCCGATTAGTTTTA
This sequence comes from Deltaproteobacteria bacterium HGW-Deltaproteobacteria-13, assembly GCA_002840555.1. Taxonomy (GTDB): domain Bacteria; phylum Desulfobacterota; class Syntrophia; order Syntrophales; family Smithellaceae; genus Smithella. Next base: position 89,978 of record PHBJ01000014.1, on the reverse strand, counting down.
CCGTAAGTGTGTGGCTGTTCTCAATTATCATCTTATGGTTAGGCGCTCTTTTGGGGTGGAAAATTGAGGGCCCCTGTTTGATAATAAAATTTCCATTCGCCCGTCAATAGTTTAGTGTATATCTTACAGACTCGGCCCTTCCAATGAGAATCCTCCTTGGTGACTTTATGACGCCAGAGAGTATCTATATCGACCACTGCGAATGCCGCATCTTGTTCATTGGAGATTTCTATCTTGACGGTATTGCGGCGATTATGGACCAGATCATGGGTATCAAAGAGGTCCTGCCAGTTCTTACGCCATCGTTCCCTGTCAAATCTCCCCATCACAAAGATCCAGTCGATAGGGTCGTGGGCGTCGGCTGTTGGAGGAAACGGCCAAGCCATATCCGGGTGGATCATGGATAGGAAAAGGTCCGGGTTCTTCGTATCCCAGCCTTTGGTTTCGAGATCAACCATCTCTTGTATTTTTTTTCTGATCACGGAGCTCATATAAATTTTCCTTTCATATCGCCCAACGAAAAAATCACCCGGAGCAGCCCTTGTGGCCTTGCTTTTTATCAAAGTGTTAAATCAAGGCGCTTAATTTAGTTGCTAAATCCGATTTCTCTAAAAAAGCTCCATATATCTTCGATGTAAAATTCTGGTTCTGCAACAAAAGAATGACCCTTGTCTTTATATGGCGGCTTTATTACGAGTCGTCCCTTACCACCAGCCTCTTTATATGAATTAAACCATTCCTTAACGGTCCCAGGTAAATGATTATCATTTTCCGCATATAACCAAAGCGTAGGCACATGGGATGATCTGCCATAAACCTGTGCCGATTTCCGCAGATAATTTTCAACTATAGGATCACGAATTGGTTTACCCATTCCTTGTCGAAAATTTACGGCACCTGAAATATTTACAGTGCCAAGGACACCTTTAATATCAAGTGTGGATGAAGCAAGTGAAACCCAACCGCCTTGCGACTGTCCTATAATGACAATATGGTCATTTAAGATGTCCGGCCTCGTACACATATAATTTATCGCGCCTTTAATATCTTGCGCACCGGCTAAGCCTGATTCTTCTGCTGTATCGAAAAATTCACTGTCAGGGCCTTCTGAGTTTCCATAACCACGCCTTACGAGCATCATTACAAAAAAACCTTTGTTGGCCAACGCTTGATTCAAGTTTCGATATCCAAACACTTCTCGCTCGTTCACTTTAGGGAATGGGCCATTCCTTCCATGTGTCATTATTATCAAAGGATGCCGATCTTTCCCATCCAGAGGAATGTAAAGCATGGCTTCTTGACGATATGTTTTCTCACCAATCAGGTTAGAAAATGTTATCCTTTCTGTTTTTATTTGTGCTGAAGCGTGAGAGAAACATACAAAAAGAAGAACTGCGATTGTTATAATGCATACCTTTTTCATAGAAATTCTCCATTATTATCAGGGTTGTCTGCCCTGATTTCACCAATTTTCACTTTTAGTTTTCACATAACGAAAAGCTCACCCGGAGTGTAGCAATCGGCTCTAGCGATTTATTAAACCTCTATATTTTCTATAAAGTATTTTCTTGCTTCTATACAATGCCACCATAGCCATAAAACATAGCGATGGTAGGATGACCCAAATCAATTCACTCTTGATGACACCCCAACCCCTGAGAGTAAGAAAACGCCTTATGCTAAGCGGTGACACAACAATTGGCTGCCATGGTAGAAAGTACCTCGTATCGCTAAAGGGAGAAAAGAATGCGACTCCGAGACCGCCGTTAGTCATGGCATCCAAAATATCATGTAAAAAGCCGCTTGCAAAAAACACACAAAAATATAGACACTTTCTCTTTACGGACTTCTCAGAAATGAATAATAAAGCTATTAGGCCAAGCAAAGCGGCAAAAATAATGCTGTGAGATAGACCACGATGGCCTAGCCAATGTTGATAAGGTATCCCGAGACGAAAACTGATTACATCTATGTCAGGTGCAATTGAGCAAAAGACGGTTAGGATTCCGACTTTCAGCCATTGCTGCTTTTGAGAAATTGTCGAACTCAACGCTACTCCTGTTACAGCATGTCCGATGAATGTTGGCAACGATTCTTCCTTTCTATCATGAGTTTAACGAAAAGCTAAGCCGGAGCGAAGCGATCGGCTGTATTGACTGGTTGTGATTTTGCAATATTTTATAAGCCACACTTTTGTTTTAGCTCATTCACTATTGGGTTTGGACTTAATCCAGTATAGAAACGAATTTTGGGCATAAAGATAATGGTTTTACCGAAACTCGTATTTTCTTTAAGTTCAAAACAAACTAATTCAGGTTTGAGTAATGTATAACCTGATACTGATTTTACATTGGAGACATTAATAGTTTCAGATCTCAAATAATTTGAAACATAAAAATTATAACCATCGAATTCAACTTTTTTTATTCTACCCGAAAACAAATAAGTGAAAATAGTCCCGAATATCCAAGCAAATAGAACTATAATTTTGAACATAGCATTATTAGAATTTGATATGAACATCGACAAAGTCCCAACGCCAAAACCAACAATCCAAGTAACAGTAAATATGTATTTATGAAAAAAGGTCATCGATGAAGATATCGTTCTCATTTTCTTCTCATATTATAACGAAAAAATCAGCCGGTGGGAAGCGACTGGGTGCATTGTCCTTATTATAAGCTTTTTTGTTTTATTCATTTAACTCTATCATCGCGCAAGAACACAAATTCTACATTTTCAGCAAGGTATACAATATCTTCCTCATGAGTTGCAATTTTCCTACAAATTTCTTCATTTGTTTTTGAAATTATGTATGGTGTTCCATCTTTTAATCGATATTCAATGCATAAGTTTGCAGCATGTGTATAAAACCATAATTGATACAAGAATTGTGATGAATGAATAGCTCTTCTTTTTGCATCTTCATCAGTTAGATCTTCTATTACTATCTTTGAAATATTTTCTTCTTTTGAGAAATCTATAATTTTGAAACCTTGAGAATTTATTCCCGTAAATAATTCTAGTATTTCTGCCTCATCCCTCAGATTAAAATCAATGCCCTTATTTTTACATTCTTTTTGATACTCGGGAAGATTGTCGAAAACAAATATAAATTCAACATTTTTAAAAATATTATAGATATTGAAAATGCACTTGACGACATCTAGTAGTTCACTCCTTGTCAATATAATCGTATTAATATTAGGTTTCTTTCCATACCAGCATAATATTCTTTCCTTCTCTACTTTTGCGTTATGATGATAGGCGATATTTCTCCATTGATTGAGTTTTAAATGCCATGGAGGAGGGCAAAAAAGATCTGGGAAGTTTGTGGTAGCGACTAGTTCATCCATCACAGCACCCAAATCCATGTTGCTTGTTTCGCCCGTTGAGTTTATTTTCCCTCTGACAAATCTATTTAATTCTAATAGCAGCTTTAAGTAAGTCTTGATTATGCCCTCTAATAGCTGTCCGATTAATCTCATATTTTCCTGAAGATAATCATCTAGAATGAGCTCACCACTAGAGTTTCGTTCCATATTTTTAAAACTCCAAAATCTTGATAGACTTTGGTTTATCTCAGGAAGCCAATCTACAAAAATAGATAAACAGCGTTGTTTATCACGTGATTTTGCATTATTAAATAATTGCAAAACTTTCTCAAAATTATCAATATGCCATTTACTTTGTTGTAATTTTAGAAAATTTACCCAACCTGTTATAAGCCAAGTCATGGCGTATTCAGCTAGTCTGTCATGGTTTTGAAAGTGAGGAGTTAATGTTTCAATTATGCAGTGTTTTATATCTTCTGGTTTGATACCGCTCTTATAGAATACTTCAAATGGACTATGCGCTGAAAAATCATCAATAAAATGTTTAGGATCAATCATTAACTTGCCATATATAAAATGTGCTTAATATATATAATCTATATCCGCGTATAACCGTGCAATAAGAGAAAATGTTCCGTCATATTAACCCATATAGATGGAAAGATTTTCCACTTATTATGATATTAAACTGCCAAACATGGAAAATAGCGGGTATCAAGCCCATCGCCATGAATGCCACTTTTGGTGGAAATTGACTAATCAGTATTTAATTGTATTTTGCTGCTTTAAATATGAATCTTGAAAATGCACCGAAGTTTCACCCAAGCCCCAAGCTCAAATTAATGGATCAGGTTCGAGAGATCCTTCGATATGATCGTTATTTTTATTGCATAGAGCAGGCCTATTGTCAATCACGGGTGTGAAATCCCTAAACAAGCTGTGGGGTATTACACCCTCCGCTTTGAGGGGAAAATGGAGAACCTGCCCTCCTTTCACTTTTTGTTAAAACAAACAAATCGGCGGTTTGATAGGCGGCAGATTGTCGCCTTCATACAATACCTTTTCCAGAAAAAGGCCGGAGGGCGGGGCTGTGAATCTTGCCGGTATTTCCGAATAAGATTGGAGCATTTTTTCAACATCCTGTTTTGTGAAGTTGCCGCGGCCGACTTCGGCAGTCACTCCCACAAGGCGGCGCACCATTTTCCAAAGAAAATGAGAGCCGGCAACGCGCACAGCGATGATGTCGTCAAATTCCTGTAACCATAATCCTTCGATGTTTACTTTTGTCGAAGTATCTTTGTCCATTCTTTTATCGGCAAAAGAAGCAAAATCGTGGAATCCCTGAAAAACGTCAAGCGTCTGCTTCATTTTGTGGCAATCAAGTTTGTCTTTTACCCACCAGACATACCGTTTGCCGAAAGCGGAACGCCTTCTGGAAATAAGATAGAGATAACTTCGGCTCACGGCGTGATGGCGCGCGTGAAAAAGCGGCTGTGCGTTTTCCACCCGCAATACATTAATGCTTGCCGGCAATTGATCATTGATCCCGACGCGGAGCGTCTCCGGATGAACATTCCGGGAAGATTCCAGATGGGCTGTCTGCGCCAGAGCATGCACGCCTGCGTCGGTTCTTCCCGCTCCCTGGACTTTAACCGGCACGCCTAAAAAATTCTGCGCCGCGGCAATGAAAGTGTCCTGAACACTTTTGGCGTTTTTTTGCGATTGCCATCCGCGGTATTGGGTTCCATCATATTCCAGAACAATTTTATATTTATGCATTTTTTATAAACCTCTATGACTAACGCTGTGTGAGAATGTCTATGGGTTGAATGCTTATGAGTTTACCGGTATTGCGCTGCGGGCTGAGGGTTTGGCGGAAGGCTCTCCATTTGCGGTGTCGGCCGGATTTGTTTCTCCGGCGTCAGGATAGTCATCCCGGCAATGTTTTTCATTAATAAACCCTCCGGATCAAGATTGGATAATTCAACGCCGGGGCGCAGAGTCGTGATCACAGCCTTTCCGATGATTTTTCTCGCTTCCCTGCCTTTACAGTCGATGGTTCTCAGACCCCAGACATTGTGAAAAATAAGCGCCCGTCCATCCTGCTGGCCGATGTAAAGCATGACATGTCCTTTGCGCCACAGCAGGCTCAAATAGGGGATTCCCTGCTCCAGAATGATTTTTTCTTTCTGGTCGGGATCGAGATTCTCCAAATTGATATAAGTTCCAACTTTTTTCGCCTGATCCGCGGAGTGTCTGGGCAGCCATATGCCAAAGGGAGCAACAAAATCTCTGGTCATCGCGGAACAATCACGGTTTCCATAAAGTCCGCCCCAGCCATAGGGTTCGTCGATTAATTCGTTGGCGATTTTTACCGCATTGACGTACGTGAAAGGCAGCGGCTTTTTCGCGACAATTTGAGGGGAGACGAAGCCGCGTTTAATGACCGCGGTGCTGTTTTTATCCGCCGTGGCGATAAGGATTTCCAGTTTATCCGCCGTTTCATTGACTAAGGGAAAAATTTGTCCGATGGATGTTCTGATGCTGAAATTGCCATTGGCGTCCAAAATAGAAGTTTTGTCCTTGATGATGACGGCGTAATTGCCGGATTCCCACGTTTTGATAAAATTGTCATCCACACGCGCGTAATCTTCAACGGGCATCCATCCGAAAGCGAAACTGGTTTCCACCAGCGCCCATGATTTGTCCGCACTGAGGTGAAATGCAACGATAGGCGTGTTTGCGGGTACGGAAGATATTTGCAGATTATCAAAAGGCCAGGCGGCGATATCTCCGTCAGAACTGTAAAAGTGAGGGCCTTGCGTAGGAAGCATGCGCAGGCTGGTGCTTCTTGTTGTAATCGCGGGTTGCAGGGTGTTGGGATAATTCTCTAAAAAAGCGTTTTGCTGAAGCTTCTTTAACCAGGCCGCTGAATGCTTTTTTTTGTTTTCGCCGTAACCGGGGCTTCCGGAGAATTTTTTAAAGATCCAGGACAATCTTTCGGGTGACGAATGGGCGGGTTGAAGAATATGCCAGACAGAAAAATAAGTTTTATTGTAATCTTCGTTCATTTTTATCTGAATGTCTGCCGGAAGCAGAAGCTTTTCCCGGGGAGTTTCTTTGACGTAGGAGGTATGATCCTGAGGCAAGTCCGTCACGTCTTTGATGGTTTCCGGCTGTCGCACACAACAGGATGATAAGAAGAATATTAAAATAAAACAAAAATATTTTATTTTCATGTATAAGCCCTATTTTAAATTTACAGCCTTTTATAATCTTTTTTTATATTTAGGGCAAGATTAAACGATGAATATTGATCCGGTATTTTATAAATAATTTTGTGGCATAAGAAGTTGAACACTGATATAAGTTACAAAAATGTTTCCGGCGGGACGCGGCGGACGCCGGGCGAAAGCCGAAAACGAAAAGTATCTATCGGAGCTGGAGCTTTCCCGGGAATGTCATAACCGGCCGGAGACCGGTTTCAAGAAATAAAATCTTTTGCTCTTCACGAGAAAAGTAAGGAGATGAAAAATGGATAGTTTTGTGCCTAAAAAAATATTTTTTACAAAAGGAGTGGGCACGCACAAAGATGAATTGCATTCCTTTGAACGTGCCTTGCGTGATGCCGGAATAGAAAAATGCAATTTAGTTCAGGTTTCCAGCATCTTTCCTCCGCGATGCAAAATGATTTCCAAGACTCAAGGCCTTAAAGATCTGACGCCCGGCGCGATTACCTATTGCGTTATGAGCCGTTGCTGCACAAACGAACCGAAAAGACTGATGTCCGCGTCAGTGGGCTGTGCCATTCCCGCCGATAAAGCATCTTATGGTTACATCAGTGAACACCACGCTTTCGGTCAGAACGAAAAGCAGGCCGGCGATTACTCGGAGGATCTGGCCGCAGCTATGCTGGCCTCCACGTTGGGCATTGATTTCGATGTTGATGAAAGCTGGGATGAGAAAAAGGAAATTTTTAAAATCAGCGGCAAGATCGTCCGGACGCTGAATGTTACTCAATCCACAATTTGTAAAGATAATAAATACACCACGGTTATCGCTTTGGCGGTGTTTGTTTTTTAAAATGCCGTCTTTTACCGCAAAAATTAGTATTTACAGAGAGATCGACAGGCTGATTATTCCCAAGGGTGTGATTTTTCCATGATGTCGCGGGATGAGAATAAAACGATTAGCGCAAAGAAAATACCGCCGTTAAAGAGACAGAACGTTGGCGGCGCCGAGTTGCCTTACCTTTATTATGAAGGCGAAGACCCGCAAATTCTTTTTGCTCACGCCACAGGTTTTCTTCCCTGGCTATGGCACCCGATCATAGAACATTTAACGCCGCACCATGAGGCCTGGGTGCCGTATATGTGCAATTACCGGGATTGCGATCCTGAAAGCGGTCTGGGGTGGGATGTTATCGCCAAAGATATCATCAGTCTCTGTGTTTCACAAAATATCGTCAATCATCTGGCCGTCGGGCATTCCATGGGCGCCACGGTGCTGGCCATTGCCTCGGCTTTGTTCGGCATGCAGCCGCGCGCCATGATTCTGATTGAGCCCATTTTTCTGCCGGAAGAAATTTATTCCATCAATATGAAGATCAAAGAGCATCCGCTGGCTTCGCAATCGATCAAAAGAAAAAGCAGCTGGAAGGATGAAAAATCAGCCCTGGAATATCTCAAGTCAAAATCGCTATTTGCCGGCTGGGATGAACAAATGCTTGCGTTTTATCTTCAATACGGCATGGAAAAACAACAGGCCGGTGATTTGAAGCTCTCCTGTTCTCCGAGAAATGAAGCTGCGCTGTTTATGGGCGGCAACAGCACCAATCCCTGGCCGCTGCTCAAAAAACTGACCTGTCCGGTTCTCATCGTGGAAGGGGAAAAAAGCGCCAACAAAGCATTCATTGATTTGCCCAAAGCGGTATCTTTGTTGAAAGACGGACGATACCTGTCCGTTCCGGATGCCGGGCACTTAATCCCCATGCAAAAACCTAAAGAAGTTGCTCAAATCATAAAAGAATTTCTGGTGGAAGTCAGCTAAGATAGAGTTGACGAATTTCAATAAATATGTAAACTTTCCATTTCAAAGTATTCCAGGAACAAGCGACAAGGGAGCACTGTTAATGGCTTTAAACGAAGATAATCAGAACAGCCCGGAAGCCGGAGAAAAATTCCGGCCGGTCATGTTTCTGGCACGGCCATTCACCTTTACCGGTGAAACGGTCATGGGCTGGATTAACATTTTAGGCGCGGCAACGGTTTTCCTTGTCAAGGCGCTTTGGGTTTCTTTACGACCCAGACAGTTTTCCAAAGTGGTTAAGCAGGTTTATTATATCGGCGCAAGATCCATGACCATCATCATGCTGGTGAGTTTGTTCACCGGTATGGTTCTGGGGCTGCAATCTTATCACGCTTTGGTTCAGTTCGGAGCGCAGGGCGCAGTCGGTTCCCTGGTGTCTCTTTCACTGATCATGGAATTGGGGCCGGTGCTCACGGCCATCATGATTACGGCCCGTGCCGGTTCGGCTATAACGGCGGAAATAGGCATTCAGCGCATCAGCGAGCAGATCGACGCGCTGCACACCATGCAAATCAATCCGCTGCAGTATCTGGTAAGTCCCAAAATTACGGCGGCCATCATCAGCTTTCCCCTGCTGACAGCCATGTTTGATCTTATCGGAATCTTCGGCGGCTACATTTCCGGGGTTGCCTTGCTGGGTTTAAATGCCGGCGTCTACGTGCACAGCATTCAGGCCTACGTGGTCATGAGTGATATCAATAACGGCTTTATTAAATCGATTGTTTTTGCGGTGATCGTTTCCACTGTTTGCTGTTACCAGGGCTATTTTGCGCATATGCGCAAGGATAGCCACGGCGCCCAGGCTGTCGGCCTGGCCACAACGTCGGCGGTCGTGCTTTCCTGCGTGCTGATTCTGGTTTCGGATTATGTGGTTACATCATTGCTGATATAGAGAGGCTCATGGATACTCCACTGATTGAATTCAAAGATGTTACCAAGCGTTTCGGCAGACGAACCGTATTGGATCGTGTTAATTTACAGATCTACGAGGGAGAGGTTACGACGATTATCGGTCTCTCCGGTTCGGGTAAAAGCGTAATGCTCAAACACATCATCGGGCTCCTCAAACCGGACGAAGGGACTATTCTCTTCCGCGGCAAACCGGTTACCGGCATGAAAAGGTCGGAAATCGCCGCATCCTTCGCGCAGATAAGCTACATGTTTCAGGGCAATGCTCTTTTTGATTCCATGACCATCTATGATAATATTGCCCTGCCGCTCAGGGAAACCACCCATTTGAAGAAAGCGGAAATTGACCGCCGGGTGATGGCCAGAATCGAGCAGACGGAACTGACTGAATCAGCTCACCGGTATCCGTCGGAACTCTCCGGAGGCATGCAAAAAAGAGCCGCGCTTGCCCGGGCCCTGATCACCGATCCCCAAATCGTCCTTTTTGACGAACCGACTTCCGGCCAGGACCCCGTCCGGAAAAATGCTATTTTAAGCATGATCGCCCAGTATCAGAAAAAATTTAACTTTACCGCCATCCTCGTCAGCCACGAAATTCCCGATGTCTATTTCATTTCCAATCGGATTCTTTCCCTTTACAATCATCGGATTGTATTTCAGGGGACGCCGGAGGAACTGGAGGAATTCGACCATCCGTTTAAGGACGAGGTCATTCATAGTCTTGAAGTGCTGCAAAAAGAATTAACCGGTCTCTACTCCAAGCGCCAGTTTGAAATGCTCAATCATCTTCAGTTGAAAAGACGCACGGTTGAAGAATCTTATTGTCTTGTGGTTTTTAGTCTGGTAGGGCTCAACGCCATCATTACCAGCGTCGGACACGATGCGGCGCAGGAGGCTGTGCGCGGGATGGGATTATATATTGATAAACACTTCGGCGCTATCGGCGGCTTTTCCACCCGCCGTAATACCAATGAAATTATCACGATGCTGCCCTATTCGAATCTTGACGAAACGGAAAGCATTATGAATGATTTTGTTCATGATTTTAAGGAACAGTTCCTTCAGTCCGTTCAGGAGAGCGCCTGCAAATTAGCCGCGGGAGAGATGGTCGAATTGATGATCATGGCTGGAATTGCTCAGGGCCGGTCAACGGTCGACATAGATTCTGTTGTTGTTTTAGCCAAATCTCAACAAAAAGAAATTGGGCGGCTCAGTTGCGCCGCCGGGGAGTGAATAAATGAAAAAGTACACCATGGAAACAATTGTCGGCATCTTTGTCATTTTCGGACTGATCTGCGTCGGATATATGACTGTAAAATTGGGTAAAGTTGATATTTTTGGCGACAAGTCCTACACGCTCATTGCCAAGTTTACAACCGTTGCCGGCTTGCGCATTGGCAGTCCCGTGCATATTTTAGGTATTGATGTCGGACGTGTGGAACGAATCACCATAGATCAGGAAAACCTGAAGGCCGTTGTGGAAATAAAAATTAAAAAAGACATCAAAATCTATGATGATGCCATTGCCTCCATTAAAACGGAAGGACTTATCGGCGATAAGTATCTCAGTATTGATCCGGGCGGCGGCGGCAGCCTGCTGGCCAACAAAGGCGTCATCACCGATACACAGGCGGCAGTGGATGTTGAGGAACTCATCAGCAAATATGCCTTTGGAGACGTGAAAAAAGATCAGAAAGACGTAAAAAAAGATCAGAAATAGAGCTGTAGGAGGCTTCCATATGAAACTCATGATAAAACAATTTGCAGTATTAAGTATATTGATTATTTTTGCATCATCCGTTCCGGTATATGCGGGAGTGCCGATGACTACGGCTGAAACCGCCGTCAGGAAGGTGCTCGACGTGCTGAAGGATCCCAAACTGAAAAATCCGTCAGCCAAGGAAATCAAGAAGGAAAAGCTCCGGGTCATCTACGAAGACATGTTTGATGAAATTGAATTTTCCAAGCGCACACTGGTACGCAACTGGAACAAGTTCACTCCCGCTCAGCGCACGGAATTTGTGAAGCTTTTTGAGCAGGTACTGGAAAAAGCATATATTGACAAAATTCTGGATTACTCAAACGAAAAGGTTAATTTCTATAAAGAAAACATGATTTCCGATAATCAGGCGGAGATTCAGTCCAAGATTGTAACATCCTCCAAAGAAATCCCCATTTTTTACCGAATGATCCTGAAGGACGGTAAATGGAAAGTGTATGACGTTGTTGTGGAGAATGTAAGCCTTGTTCAGAACTACCGCACACAGTTTAATGATATCCTGTCAAAGGATACGCCGGAACAACTGCTGGAGACCCTGCGAAAGAAGGTAAGCAAGCAATAGAAAATCGCCATTGTGCATTCCTGGCTGGCGGACAGATACTGCGGGGGCGGCTCCCCGGATCGTCCGGCGCGGCGTATTCGGGGAATGCGCCCGACTTGTAATGTTTGGCATAAAGGCTGGTTTTGTTGAATGAAAGGCTACCTTGCTTTAAGCGTATTATTGATCTTTTTAATGACGGGTTGCGCTCACAGCCCGCGACAGTCTTCTTCTGTTTTGCCTTCAGCGCAATCTGCGCCGCAAATTTTACTGGCTTCCACCTCCGGTGAAATTCCGGTCAAAGCGTCAGGCAAATCAGCCGACGCCATCAATGATGAATATAAAGACGAAGAAAACATCGATTACGCCGACGATAAATTTAAAGAAGAAAAAGTGGAAATTGCCGATCCCCTGGAGCCCGTAAACAGAGTTATGCATCTGTTTAATGATAAGCTTTATTTATGGGCGCTCAAACCGGCTGCGCAGGGCTATAAAGCAGTCACTCCCGAGGTCTTGCGAATCAGCGCCCGCAATTTCTTTTCCAATCTTAGATTTCCCTCCCGGTTTCTTAGCTGCCTGTTGCAGTCGGATTTCAGCGGGGCGGCCACCGAGGCGGGCCGGTTTACCATCAATACCGTCTGGGGCATCGGGGGACTGATGGATCCTGCTTCCGGCAAAGCGTTGGATCTCCAGATGCAGGATACGGATCTGGGGCAGACACTCGGAGTCTGGGGCGTGGGCCAGGGCTTTTACATCGTCTGGCCCGTCTATGGACCTTCCAGTCCGCGCGATTCCATTGACATCGCCGGTGATAATTTGCTGTATCCCGTATCTTACATTAATCCCTGGTATGCCTGGTTAGGCGTCTGGGGATATGAAAAAATTAATGCCACCTCTTTAAGGATTGGCGATTATGAAGCGCTCAAGGATGCGGCGATTGATCCCTACGTGGCGTTTCGCGACGCCTACATCCAATACCGGTTGAAGAGGGTAAAAGCCAGAAAAGCAAAAGTGGCGTCATCCATGCCGTCCGTGGAGGAGTCCGGATCGGCTAATCCTGTTTTGCCGGCAAAGGGAAATTAAATGAAAAGGAAACTTCTTACAAAAATTTTTCCGTTGATCGCGCTTGCGGCATTTTTCCTTTGCGCGATGGATCGGACGGCCGCGGCATCCGGATTGTTCGGTCCCCTGCAAACCATTTCCAAACAAGACGGCGGATTAAACACCGCCATCGGTTACTGGTATCATGAAGATACCTTCAAAAACGGAGCGGAGCGGGTCATCCGGCAGAATCAAATTTACTCGCAGGCCGCTTACGGCGCAAGCGGGATCTGGGAAGCATACGCGCGCATCGGAATATCGGATCTGAAAATTTTTGACGTTTTCAGTTCCACGGATGCTTCCACGACGACGAATAAAAACGATTTTGAAGAAAACTGGAAATTTTTCGGCACTTTGGGAGCCAAGGCTTTTTACCCGATCAATAAAATAATCGGGGTCGGCGCCTTTGTGCAGGGAACCTATTATTTCAGCAACTTCACCGACGATATCGTGGGAACTACCGGGGGCACACCCTTTACAACCGACCTGAAGGTGCAAAATCTCTGGGACGTGAATTGCGGCGCCGGGATTCAAATCACCATCCCCCGCGGCGTTAAGTTATACGCCGGTCCCTATGTTTATTATTCCGAAGCAAAGATGTCTTTGGCCTCCAATATTCCCGGCCTTGAATACGCCGCGGGAAATGTTTCGTTTCATAACAAAACAATAGCAGGCGGATTTGCCGGGGCGGATATACCGCTGATCAAAGGATTTCATCTGAACCTTGAAGGACAATATTCAGACAGATTTTCCGCAGGCGCCGCCATAAGCTTCACGTATTGATTTTATGCCTTTTCGCCGCTGAAAACAGGCCATGCGGCAGAAAAAAATAAAAAAAAGTCCGCAAGGCAGATGACCGAATTAAAAGAAAACTTTTTTCAGGTTCGCGACCTCACTAAAATTTACAAGATGGGAGAAGTTGAGGTGCACGCCCTGCGCGGCGTGAATATGGAACTGTATGCGGGAGAGCTGGTCGTTTTGCTCGGACCGTCAGGAAGCGGTAAATCCACGCTGCTGAATATTATGGGCGGCCTGGATACGGCGACCGGCGGACATGTCTCTTACCGGGGCAAAGATTTAACGCAAGCCAGTGAAAAAGAACTGACGGAATACCGCCGTTTCTATGTCGGTTTTGTTTTTCAATTCTACAATCTTATTTCCAGTCTCACCGCCAGAGAGAATGTGGCGGTTGTCACCGAAATTGCCGAAAAACCCATGACTCCGGAGCAAGCGCTTGATCTTGTCGGATTAACCGCAAGAATGAATCATTTTCCCGCCCAGCTTTCCGGCGGCGAGCAGCAGCGTGTGGCCATTGCCAGGGCCATTTCCAAAAATCCATCGGTTCTTTTGTGCGACGAACCGACGGGAGCTCTTGATTCCCAAACGGGCATCGTGGTGCTCCAGGCGCTGGAGCGAATCAATCGCGAGCTGGGAACGGCAACGGCCATCATCACGCACAACGTGGACATTGCCGGCATGGCCGACCGCGTCATTCATTTGAGCAACGGCCACATCGCCAATGTTGAAGTCAACAAGGTGAAGAAATCGGCAAGCGATCTGGCGTGGTAAAAAAACAAAGTTCAATGTTCTAAGTTCAAGGTTCAAAGTTGAAGTCCGGCATATGCCGGAGGACAAGGCGCAAGGAGTGAAGCAGTAAGAAAGTTGTCATTCCCGCGCAGGCGGGAATCCAGAAAATAAAAACAAACTGGATACCGGCCTTCGCCGGTATGACGATTATAAAAGGCGAAAATATTACCCATGTCATGCCGGACTTGATCCGGCATCCAGGAAAAAAACTGGATTCCCGCCTGCGCGGGAATGACAATTATTTCTTAGGCTGGTTCAATCTTGTAGATTGAATCAGAAAATTTAAGAGTAAATAGACGGTTCAATCAGAATGATTGAACCAGCATGGACATAGAACGTAGAACTCAAAACCGGTGAGCGAAAGCGAACATTATGAAGGCGCTGAACCGAAAACTCTGGCGGGAACTGTGGCTGATGAAAGGCCAGGTCTTTGCCATTACGCTGGTGGTGCTAAGCGGTGTGGCAACCTTTATCATGTTTGTCAGCACGGTGAATTCTCTGAATTACACCAGAAACAAGTTTTATCAGGATTATAACTTTGCCGATGTCTTTGTCAATTTGAAGCGGGCGCCGGAAAGCCTGAAAGATAAGATCAAGAATATTCACGGCGTCAATCAGCTGGAAACCCGGGTTTCGGCTCAGGCCAAACTGGATATCAAAGGATTTTCCGAATCGGTTACCGGCAGGATAACGTCCATTCCCGATGACGGCAATCCTTTGCTGAATCGTCTTTATATCAGAAAGGGCAGGCTCCCCGATCCCACCAAAGACAATGAAGTGGTGATCAACGAAACCTTTGCCCAGGCGCATGGCTTTAAGCTGGGCGATCAGTTCGCGGCGGTCATTAACGGCAAATGGAAGCAGTTGACGATTACCGGCATCGCGCTTTCTCCGGAATTCGTTTTGTTGATGAAAAACGGAGCGATGAGTCCCGATTTCAAGCGCTACGGCGCTTTGTGGATGAGCCGCAAAGCCATCAGCAAAGCTTACGATATGGATGGCGCGTTTAACGATGTTGTTTTGACGCTGTATCCCGATGCCCATTTGAGCGATGTTATCCGGGATCTGGATAATATTTTGGGACAATACGGCGGATTCGGCGCTTACGGGCGAAAGGATCAGATCTCACACCGGCTGCTGAGCGAAGAATTCAAACAGCTGCAAACGAGTTCGAAAATATTTCCCACAATTTTTGCCTGTGTTGCCGCTTTCCTGCTCAATATTGTTATGAGCAGAACCATTAATACCCAGCGCGAACAGATCGGCACACTCAAAGCGTTCGGCTACAGAAATCTGGATGTGGCCATCCATTATGCTAATCTGGTTATCCTGATTATTTCTGCCGGTGTGTTGGCCGGTATCGCTGCAGGCATCTGGTTTGGAAAAATGCTGGGCGGCATTTACATGGAAACCTACCGGTTTCCGTTTTTTCTTTATAAATTAAATCCCGAAGTTATTATCGCGGCTGTATTGGTCAGCGTTGCCGCGGCTCTTGCCGGAACCATGCACTCGCTCTGGAATGCCTCCAAACAGCCCCCGGCTGAAGCGATGAGACCGGAAGCGCCTGCAAAATACAAAGTCGCGCTGATTGAAAAAACAGGCCTGGGCCGCTGGCTCACACAGCCGACGAGAATAATCGCCCGCAATATAGAACGAAAACCTGTTAGAACTTTTCTCTCCGTTATCGGCATCGCCGTTGCCTGCGCCACAATGATCTCCAGCGGATTTTTTAAAGACTCCATTGATTATATGGTGCACATTCAATTTGTTCTTTCGCAGAAAGAGGATATGACCGTAACGTTTGCCGAACCCACGTCCTATAAGGCCATCTATGAACTCAAAAGAATGCCCGGAATTAATGACGGCGAGGCCTTTCGCAGTGTTCCGGTAAAACTCAAATTCGGGCACCGCAGCTATAAAACCGTCATCAATGGAATACAACCAGGCAGCCATTTAAGTCTTTTATTGGACAAAAATCTTAAGGCCATTCCCCTGCCTTCATCGGGCATTCTGCTGACGGATTATTTGGGTGAGTTCCTTGGCGTGAAAGCCGGCGATATGCTGACGGTTGAAGCCCTGGAAGGGTCGAAAGCGGTTCGCCAGGTTCCTGTTGCCGCTCTGGCCAAGCAATATCTTGGCGTCATGGGGTACATGGATTTAAGCGCGCTTAACCGCCTGATGAATGAGGGCGATGCCATATCCGGCGCCTATCTTGTCACGGATCCCAACGACAGAGAAAAACTCTTCGGATCATTCGTGGATATGCCGCGCGTTTCCGAAATTGTCGTCAGACAAAATGAAATAAGTAATATGTACGACGTGATGGCCAAGGGGATGCTTTTTTTTACTTTTATTGCTACAATCATGGCGTGTTCGATCGCTTTCGGCGTTGTTTATAACAGCGCCAGAATTTCCTTGTCGGAACGCAGCAGGGAGCTTTCCAGCCTCCGCGTTTTGGGATATACACGGGGTGAAATTGCGTATATTCTTCTGGGAGAATTGGGGCTGATCACCTTGGCCGCCATTCCTCCGGGATTTGTCATCGGATACTGGATCTGCGCTTATATTGCGCAGTCCCTGGCGTCCGATCTTTTTCGCGTGCCGCTGATTATAGAGGCAAGCACGTACGCCCAGGCGGCGGCGGTCGTGCTTGTTTCGGCTGTGATATCGGGATTGATTGTGCGGCGGAAACTTGATCATCTTGATCTTGTGGAGGTATTGAAAACCAGAGAATAATGATGGGGCTGTTGACCGGGTGCGCATCCCGATAAGGG
The DNA here is from genome assembly GCA_002840555.1 of Deltaproteobacteria bacterium HGW-Deltaproteobacteria-13. Taxonomy (GTDB): domain Bacteria; phylum Desulfobacterota; class Syntrophia; order Syntrophales; family Smithellaceae; genus Smithella. Next base: position 72,866 of record PHBJ01000014.1, on the reverse strand, counting down.
AGTGCAATAATAAATGGCAATATTCCTTGCCGGTAAAAGCCGAAGGCTTTTACAAAACACTCATCTGCTGCGTTACGCTGCAAACCGCACCGCTCAACGTATGATTTATATACGTCTCGCGGTTCAGTTTTTGCGTGCCTTGCATCTGAGCATTTTTGAACAGCCCCGCACAGAAATCAAAAAAGAGGATTTGCAGCAATTCCATGAAATGCTATATTAAAAATATACTTCATCAGTATTGAGAGTAGATTTATGAATCATTCGTTACGCAGAAAATTATTGATCATCGGCATTGTCCTGATCGTTGCCGTTTTGCTTGTTTACGGTTTTCTTCCCAAGACCCAAAAGGTTGATCTTGTTCCGGTCACGCGCGGCCCTCTCCAGATTACAATTGAAGAAGAAGGACGCACCCGATTGAAGGAACGTTTTGTGATCTCCGCGCCCACAGCCGGATATATGCGGCGCATTCATGCGAAGGTGGGAGATCCGGTGAAAAAGGGCCAGGTCGTCGCCACGCTTGAGCCTTTGCAGTCACAGGCCCTTGATCCCAGGAGCCGAGCGACAGGGGAAGCTTCCGTGTTCGCAGCGGATGCGTCACTCAAGGCCGCGATAGAAAGAGAACGCGCGGCAACGGCTGATGCCGATTATACCCAGCAGAGACTGGAAAGATTAAAAGCCCTGTATGCCAAAGGGTCTATTGCCAAAGATCAGTTTGACCAGATCGATTCCGAGGCCAGAAAGGCGCGGGCTGTTCAGCGTTCAGCCGGAGCGGCTGTCAACGTGGCCAAATCCGAACTGGATCGGGCGAAAATAGCTTTGCAGAATTTTACCGCCGTTAAAAGAAGCGGCAAAAATGACGCGGTGAAAGTGACATCCCCTTTGAACGGCGTTGTCTATAGAGTTTATCGTGAAAGTGAAGGAGCGGTCAATGTCGGCGATCCGCTGATGGATGTCGGGAATACCGGAGATCTTGAGGTCCGCGTGGAAGTCCTTTCCTCAGACGCGGTTAAAATTAAAAAAGGAACACCCGTGTTATTCAAACGCTGGGGCAATGATGAACCGCTCGCGGGAATCGTGCGGCTGGTTGAGCCGGCGGGATTCACAAAGATATCCAGCCTGGGCGTGGAGGAGCAGAGAGTTCTGGTCATTGTTGATATTACGTCACCGCCGGAAAAATGGCAGGTCCTCGGAGATGGTTATCGAATGGAGACGCACTTTATTATCTGGGAAGGGAAAAACATTCTTCAGATTCCCGCCAGCGCTCTTTTCCGTTTAGGAAAGGACTGGGCTGTGTTTGTTGAAGAGCGGGGAAAGGCGCGAAGGCGCGTTGTCAGCGTCGGTCAAAGAAACGGATTGACGGCGGAAATTCTTTCCGGATTAAAAGAAAACGAAAAGGTTATTGCCTATCCCGACGATTCCATCGGTGAGGGCACAAAAATCCGGCAAAGGAAATAAAACAGAATTGATACCGGATAAAAAAACGCTGGACGATTCATGGCGATCTGAATTATAAATACATAACTATATGTTTCACGGGAGGCTCAATGAAAATATTTGTTATCGTGGGTATGCCGGCGGCGGGCAAGAACATCGCCCGGCTTTATGCGGAATCTCAGGATATGGTCTATTACGCCACCGGCGACATTGTACGGGCTGAGGTCAAGGGGCGCGGTCTGGAAGCAGACGCCGTTAATTCTTCAGAAGTTTCCGATGAACTGCGGGGCGAAGACGGCATGGGCGTTACCCGGTTAGCCCTGGAAGAAGTTCTTAAATCAGGCGCGGATGTAGGATTTCTGGAAGGCATGCGTTCCTGGCCGGAAATTGAACTTATTCGTGAGAAAGCCGACAGCCTGGTCGTTGCTTTCGTAACGCCGAGAAACGTGCGGCGGGAACGCATTGTTTCCAGAGGCAGGGCCGATGATTCTCCTCAGGCTTTTGATGACCGGGATCTGCGTGAAATTGCTTACGGCACGGCCATTCCCATTGCCATGGCGGATGCCTATGTATTAAATACCGGCTCAGAAGAGGATGCGATAAGCCAGCTGGACGCCATCGTCATGCAGGAAACGGCAAGGATGTAACAGATAAAAGAGGCCGGCCGAAGAAAAATCAGCTGACCGGTATAACCAATAGAATCAATCTCAATATGGCTTGTTCCAGCGAATTCGCGAAACGAGCCGCCCGGCACCAAAACTCAACAGGAGTTGCACGAAATCAAACAGAGAGATTTCCATGAAGCAAAGAATCGTTGTCTTTTCAGCCATGCTCCTGCTTTTAATAAGTCCCTTCCTGGATCTGCAGGCGCATGCAGAATCCTGCGATAAGGCTGTGCAGGCAGTCAATGTGAAACTTTCGCTCAAAATCGACGAGCGGGAACTCATCCGGATACTCCATAGCCTCAACAGCACGAACAACAAAAAACTTCCTTCAAAGTTTGTAACGAAAAGGGAGGCTCAGGCGCTGGGATGGAAACCCGGAAAGGATCTTTGGTCCGTGAACGCACTCAGGGGCTCAAGCATTGGCGGCGACCGATTCAATAACCGCGAGGGAAGGCTGCCCCGCAATCTATGGCGTGAGGCCGATCTTGATTACAAGGGCAGACACCGGGGCGGCAAGCGCCTGATATTTTCTTCGGATGGAGAGCGGTGGGTGACTGTAGACCATTATAAAACCTTTGTGGAGGTGCCGTCATGCAGATAAAACGATGCACTTTGAACGGGAAAGCGATACGGTCGCTTGATGATCTCTATGATCAACTTGCAGTCGGTCTCTCTTTGCCCAAGTACTTCGGCCGCAATCTTGACGCGCTCTGGGATGTTCTTGCCACGGACGTCGAAGGTCCGTTCGAGATCGTCTGGAATCACGCCGACAAATCCAGGAAAGTACTGGGCGATGATTTTGATCAGGTATTGGAATTATTCCAGGAACTGGAAAAAGAAAGGGACGATTTCGAACTGAAGATCGAAAAGTAAAATAGTCACGGCTAAAGTTCTTGCCGGCACGGAAGAAATTTCTGATGATAGGTCGGATTTATTTCTTATAATGTGCTATATTTTCCCGAGTCACGGGGTCATGAGCATATGAAAGCATTACGGGAATGGATCATAAATCTTATCTATAAGGGAGCAACGAACACTAAAAAAATTCGAATGCTTCTTACCCCGCTGGTCGGTTCTATTTTTTTCTGCATTGTATTACTGCTGATATTCACCTCTTTTTTTCTGGACCGGCATTTCGGATTTCCCGAATTTATTGCCAGGCCTTTCAATATGGCGTTTTCCCTGCCCTTTCTGATTATCGGGTCCGCTTTATGGTTGTGGTGTGCAGTAAAATTCTTTAAAACAAAGGGAACGCCTGTGCCGATCAATCCTCCGCCGCAACTGGTCACCGACGGCCCTTATGCTTATTCCCGAAACCCGATGATGACGGGTCTGTTTATGGTCATGGCCGGGATAGGTATTTTGTACGGATCCGTAACGCTCACCTTCATCATGACGCCGCTGTTTGTTTTGATGAGCATTCTTGAATTTAAATATATTGAAGAACCGGAACTGACAAAACGTTTCGGCAAGGATTACTCTGAATATAAGGAAAAGACGCCAATAATTATTCCCCGGATTCACTGAAGTATTTGCCCGGTTCATCACCGGTTGAAGGACGTAGAGATTAAATTCCTAAACACATTAATTAAAAAAATCATGTTTAATCAAGGAGGTGCCGTCATGAAGAAAAATAGAATTATCAACTCCATAAAAAATATAACGCTTGGGTTTTGTGCGTTGACCTTGATCAGCTGCGGCGGCTTTGGTACCATCGTCAAGATGCCGGCAATTAAAGATGTGCCGGCGGGCCAGTATGCTCGTATTATAAAATTGAATAATTTCTCAGCCGCTCCTGATAAAACATTTGCAGGCTTAGTCTTTGTTAAAAAAGGCGCGAGCGTCTGCACGGATTATCCGCGTGAAGAAATCATTAAAAGCCTTGACGAGTTGACCATGATGGAAAAGAATTCGTACCGCTACTTCAGCAATTACAAGATAGCCGCCGGCGGCAAGACCTATGGCTTTGTCTCCATACCGGTAGAGTATCAGGCCACGCTCTGGGAAAACGAAAAAGACGAAACCTGCAAATATAAAGTACAGATTACCTGGCTGGGAAATGAGCACAATGATAACGGCGGAGAAATACCTCAATTCGGACCCGGCGGTGGTCATGGTGGAGGTCACGGCGGCGGCCACGGCCGCTAACCGGTTCTGAACCTCGAATGGTCAGGTTAAACCACGATGCGCAGCCCGTCATAAGCGCAAACCGTTTCAGGAAATATCAGTCGCGCCTGTGCCTGTGCCTTTTCTCTTTTTGCCATTGTGGTATATAATGCCGCGTCAAAATGAGTGAGAGCAAGTTTTTTCGCTTTTGATGCAGCAGCAAGCTTTGCCGCAAGCTGCGGATTCATGTGAGGCCAGTAATCGGATTCTTGCCCGCCGAGCAGGGCGCATTCGGAGATCAGCAGATCGGCATTGGCGGAAAGGTCTTCGGAGTTCCGGCAGTAACCGGTGTCGGTGCAATAACTTATAATTTTGCCGTCAATTTCCAGCCGGTAGCCTAAACACTTTGAAGCGTGCACAAGCGGCAGCGCCCTGAATTTCACGGGGGTTTTGTGCCAGCCTTCTTTCATGTCCATCACCTTGCAGGGGAAAGGCAGCTTATCGACAGGAATAGAATATTTAGGAGCGAGAAATTCTTTGAGGGTCGCCCTCGTTCCCGTTTGGCCGATAATCGTAAGCGACTTAAACTTGAATTGGGCCAGCGTGTGCAGACCTTCAATATGATCAATGTGGAAGTGACTGAGGAATAAATAAACCGGCAAATTCTTTTTAATATATTTGCCCGCTTTATAAATACCGTTTCCGGCATCGAGAATAATGTACGCCGTTTTTGTCTCTATCAGCGTACAAATCGTATTGCCGCAATCCGTATCGAACCAGCCGTTAGTTCCCAGGAATGTAATTTTCATTTTACCCTCCTGCATCCTTTTAGCTGATTAAATGATACTTTTCAAATCGTAAATTATTTTTTTTCTGAAATCCTTATTGCAGCACGCTGTGCGGCCAAGATATTCTTGACACACAAGACGGTGTCTCCTATAATTCATGCCGAAAAAATATAATCGAGGGGGTATTAAAATGGGAACAATAATAGGACTTGTTGCATTAATATGTGCCGTCTGGGTTATATACGACGTGCTTGTGAACAACAAGGGGTTGAGCACGGGCGTGAAAATTGTATGGATAATCTGCGCAGTATTTTTCAGTATAATCACTGCCATTGTATATTACTTTGTAGGCCATAAGAAATAGATATTTTTACTTTCTTATTCCAAGAGCGGTTAAGAACATCCAATAGCCTGCGCGCGGCTTTTGCTGCGGATATAATCTTGTCACGCGTAAAAAAGACTGAACTCTAACTGAGCATGCAGTGCATGTTGAGTCGGGGCCGGTCCGGAGATTATCCAATGAGTGATGTATATAACAGTAAATTGGCAAAATTATTAAAAAGGATTACAGGCGCGGGGGAATATGCCATCACAACCGGTAAAAGTTGCTGTCGATATTCCTGCTCTGAAGATTTTGTGTCGGCAGCATGGCGAAAACATGAAGAAACTCATAAGAAACAATTTGTAGAATTAGGATGTTTCCAATTCGTGATTCAATATTTATGGGAAACTGTTAAGCATGGATATAAAAATAATAAATTTGAAATTGAAGCAAGACATGGGGAAAGATAACCCATAATCGTTGAAGTGTTTCAACTTGGTGATGAGGAAGGTATATTAAATGACTACAAGTGACCGGAAAAAACCGTTTTCGATGATTCGGGAGTTTCACCTGGCAGACTGGTTTACTCTCGGGAATGCTGTCTGCGGCGTAGGCGCCATTTTCTCCATCATAACGTACCTCGAACAGAATGATATCCTGCACGTCTATTTTGCGTGCGGTCTCGTCTTCTTCGCAATGATATTCGACTTCCTGGACGGCCGCATCGCCCGATGGCGGAAGAAGACTTCAACCCTGGGCCGCGAACTCGACTCCCTGGCCGATGTCATCTCTTTCGGTGTGGCGCCCGCAATCATCGGGTATGGTTGCGGTATGCAAGGTTTATACGATCGAATCATCCTGGCGGGCTTCGTTGCCTGCGGGGTCTCACGCCTTGCCCGGTACAACGTCACCGCGGAAGCGCTGTCCCAGGGATCCGACAAGGTGAAGTATTTCGAGGGAACACCCATACCGACTTCAATCGTGCTCGTCTTTATCCTCGCGCTGGCGGCATGGTCCGGCGCCGTCAACCAGGATTTATGGTTCGGCGAGATCACGCTTGCCGGGTTCAAACTTCATCCACTCGTGCTCATGTTTGCGCTTTCGGGTTCGCTGATGATCAGCCGATTCCATATTCCCAAGCCATGAGATGGCAAATAACAATCAAAGGAGTTAAGTCATGGAAAACCTTTTTGACAAAATCAAAATAAATCTGAAGAAGGGGATGGAAGAAGGACTTGCTGTCTTAAAAGAAGGGGCCAATGTTGTATCCGTGAGAATGAATGAACTTTCAGATGAAGGAAAACGGCAATATAAAATGCTTAATCTGACATTGAAGATACAAGACCGGATAAAAGAACTGGGCGACATGACCTATGCCGCTCTTGACGGCATGAAAAGCGTTGATGAAGACAAAAAAATAAAAGCCGCGTTTGCCAAAATCAAAAAGCTGGAATGGCAGTTAAGCAAACTCGAAGGGCAAAGGATCATCAAAACAGCTTCAGCCCCGAAGCCTGCGGCTAAAACAAAAGCGCAGCCGAAAAAGACATCCAGGCCGCCGGTAAAAAGAACAGTAAAAAAAGCCGCCCCAAAATCCGCAGCAAAAAAATAAATACCTGAACGGCGCTGAACACAATCGACATTTACAGCCGCTCTGACTTCGCGAAAGTCCTGTTTTTCATTCTTATGTTTTATGCTACATTAGAATCATGAAACGCTGTCATGCCTTTGAATTCAATGATTACAAAATAGTTCCGGAATTTATTCGGGAGTCGATGCCCGAAACACTGGGAATGGGCCTGCGCTGGAGTAAAGTATACAAAGCGGCGGCTCCATATTTTATTACGTTCTTAAAACGGACAAAGGCCGGGAGGATTCTTGATCTTGCCAGCGGTTCAGGCGAACCGGTTTCCGTTTTACTGGAATCCTTAAAGAAGGAGGAAAAAAAATCTCTTCGCATCATTCTTTCGGATTTGTATCCCAATATCCCCCTGATGTCGCAAATGGCCCGGCGTCATCCGGATCATGTGTCGTTTATCGAAAAATCTCTGGATGCCACAGACATACCCGATGAGCTTGATCATGATGCCCGATTAATTATCACCGCGTTTCACCATTTCCCGCCGGAACGTGCCGCCAGGATGCTGGGCGGCTGCGTCGAAAAAAGGAGCGCGATTTTTATTCTCGAGCCGATTACCCGGAGCTTGTCTTCCTCCTATAAACTTTTTTTCTTCGTCTTCATGGCCATTTTATGCAATCCATGGATGGCTCAACGGCATCGTTTGTTAAAAATCATTTTCACTTTTTTTATTCCAATTATTCCCTGTGTGTTTTTTTGGGATTCTCTGATCAGTCTGCTGCGAATATACACAAAGGAAGAACTGACCGGCATGACGGCTTTTTCAGCCGGCACATATCACTGGGAGTATCATGAAGTCCCCGTCCCCTGGCGGGGCCGGATTCAGATTTATATGGGGTTTCCGAAGTGATATTTTTTTATTCCAGGTTACAGCATCGGGGCATTTTCTCTCTCCAGCGTTAAATGGATAATATTATTAATAATTTACTGTTCGCTGCTGACTGTTAACCACAGACTGTTTACTATTTCTTCTTGCATTATTTTCAGAAATAAGTATTATTCGACACGATCATTTGATGATCATGAAAGTTAAATATGACAGAATACTTATATTTCAAGACCTGACCTTATCCCTATCCAAGATCTAATCCTATTTTGTGTGTTTCTCAGTTGTCAAATATAAGCAAAAATTTACTTGTCCCCGTTTGTAGATATTCGGATCGTCCGGATCTATAGCCCGGACATACATAATAAAAACAGGAGTGATATCATGAGCGCATTTAAACCTTACAATGACACGACAATTCCAGGTATTTTCAGAAATCAGGTTGAGAAATCCCGCGACATAATTTTTCTTAGAATCCGCGACGAGAACAAACAATGGAAAGAGTATTCTTACGGCGATATTAGCGGGCAGGTCGACGCACTGGCTTCGTACTTTTTGAAAAAAGGCATTCAACCGAAAGATAAGATCGCCATCTATTCCGACAACCGGCCCGAATGGGTCGTATCGGACATCGCCGCACTGGCCATCGGAGCGGCCGATGTCACCGTATATCCGACAAACTCCGGCCCGGAAGCGGAATATATACTGAACGATTCCCGGGCAAAGATATGCATGTGCGCCGGGAAGTTTCAAGTTGACAATCTGTTGAAGGAAAAAGAAAAACTCGTTTATCTGCAGGAAATCATCGTTTTCGACGATATAGATTTCAGAGATCCGATGGTGGTGAAGCTATCCGACGCCCTGCAGACCGGCAAGGGAAACCTTAATTTCGGAGAGATCGACAAGCGCCTGAGAAATATAGACGCCCAGGAAACAGCCACCCTGATTTATACTTCGGGTACAACGGGCAATCCCAAAGGGGCCATGCTGACCCACAGCAACCTGGTGTCCAACGTGAAACAGTTTGTCGAGCATCACCCGTTTCCTCCGAGGGGGACTTGCGTGTCTCTCCTTCCCCTGTCTCATGCGCTGGAGCGTACGGTCGGCTACAATTCCGCGCTGCATGAAGGATGCACCATCTCTTACACGAAAGGGGCCGATACCCTGCTTGCGGACCTCAAAGATGTCAGACCCTCTCTGGCCGTATACGTGCCGCGTGTCCTGGAGAAAATTTATGAAGGGGTCATGGGCCAGCTGCGAAATGCCCCCGAAAGCAAGAAGAAATTATTCAACGCGTCCATGTACATCGGCAACAAGTCATTGCCCTATATCCTGGCCAACAAGCCGATACCCTTTCCCCTGAATGTGGCATACAATATTTTCGAAAAGCTTATTTATTCAAAACTGCGCAAGGCCCTGGGACTTGATAACATGAAGGCCCTGGGAGTCGGCGGCGCGCCCTTATCCAATGAGATCAACTCATTTTTCCAGATCATCGGCGTTCCAATACACTTGGGTTACGGACTCACCGAAACCACTCCGATAACGCACCTGCACACATACAGACGTCTCAAGCCGATCAAACTCGGCACCTGCGGCCCGATCTTTCCGCGCACAGAATGTAAAATCGCGGACGATGGCGAGATCATGATCCGCGGACCGCAGGTTATGAAAGGATATTACAACAGGCCGGAAGATACGGAGCAGGTTCTCACAAAGGACGGATGGTTTTATACCGGCGACATCGGCACCATCGACGCCGACGGTTATCTGACGATAACAGACCGCAAGAAAGACATCCTGATCACCGCCGGCGGGAAAAATGTTTCACCACAGGTCATAGAAGGGCAATTTGCCATGAACCCGTTCATCGAGCAGATCGCTATTGTAGGCGACCAGAAGAAATATCTCGTGGCCCTTATCGTGCCCTGCTTCCCCGAACTGCTTAAATGGGCTAAGTCAAAAAACATCGACGAGACCGATCCGAAGAAACTGATCTCCAATCCGGAAGTGGTCAAAAAATACAACGAAATAGTCGACGAGTTGAATAAACCGCTGGGACGCGTGGAACAGATCAAACGTTTTTCCCTCATCGACCGCGTTTTCAGCCAGGAAACCGGCGAATTGACTCCCACGCTCAAAATCAAGCGCAAGATCGTTCTGGCCCATTTCAACAACGCCATCGAGGAGATGTATAAGGAATAGAATTTAATATATTCTGTAGAAAACAAAAGGGGTAATTAGAGCAGATTGTTTCTAATTACCCCTTTTTGTTTTTTGTTATCTATGAAAAATATTTGAAAACGACACGGAGTCAAGTTTCCGCTTTCAGACAACAGTCCATCTAATCGTCTTGAAAAAATCTTTTTGATCGTGTATGAAAGCCCACCAACATATAACTAGAGAGAAAAAAATTCTTTTTATGTGTTTGTTCCCTGTGCCTCGCGCACTAAGTGTTGAAAAGTAATATGGCGGCCTTAAATCTAAATTAAGAGAGAATACTATGACGACACCTATACAGCAGAAAATTCGCGACAAGAAAAGAACGGCAAGTCAGATCGCCGACATGGTAAAGTCCGGCGACTGGATTAATCACGGAACGGTCGGCGGCGATTCCACCGTTTGCACCGAAGCGGTTGCGCAACGCCTGGGCGGAGGGCCCGGCCAGCTTCAAGACATCGAGTTTTGGCTCGCGGGCAACTTTTATCCCCACCCGGAATTGCAGCAGATCGATCCTCAACAGCAGTATCACTGCGTTCATGAACATTTCTTTTTCCCCTGGAACCGCAAAGCCAGAGAAGAAAACGGCGTGACCAGTTGGACGCCCTGGGGCTGGGCGGGCGGCGTATGGGCGCATCATTACCGGTTTGCCAGTGGCGAGCGGGAAAAGCGCGGCATCGACTGGTGGTTCAACGCGGCCACCGCGCCGGACAATCACGGTTACTTTAATATGTCCTACGGGACCAACAGTTCCAAAATCTTCAGTCAGACGGCGAAAAAAATTGTCTTTGAAGTAAGAGCCGATTACCCCTGGGCCGAAGGCGGACGTTTCAATACCATCCATATCGACGATATCGATTACTGGGTGGAAGTGGACTGTGAAAAGTACAAATGGCCGCAGATGAATGAAAAGGCCATTGTCCCGCGGCCTGTGGAACAGGAAATCGCCCGGCATATCATGACCATCATGCGCGACCGCGACGTCGTGCAATTGGGCATCGGTTCCCTGCCTTCGGCTTGCGTGGCCGCCATGGCGGACGCCGGGTTCAAGGACCTGGGCATTCATACTGAAATGCTCAATTACGGCCTCATCAAAATGATCGAGTCGGGACAAGTAACAAATGCTTACAAAAATCTGGATCAGGGCAAAAGTGTCTGGACATTTGCCTTTCCCGTGGATGTGAAGTGGTATTATGAAACCGTACACCGCAACCAGGCGCTCGCGGCTTACGATATAGATTACACCAATAATCTCGACATCCTGCGCCGCATCGATAACATGGTAGCCATCAACAACACGGTGGCCGTTGATTTACTGGGTCAGATGTCCTGTTCGTTTTATGACAAGCGACCCATTTCCGGGACGGGCGGATTTTTCCAGTTCATCATTTTTGCCGCGCAGGCCAAAGGCGGCCGCGGAGTTGCCGCGATGACGTCGCGCAGTAAACACAACACGTCGCGCATCGTCCCATTCCTTCCTCCCGGATCGGTGGTGGACGTGCCCGCGCAATTTGCAAATTATGTCTGCACGGAATACGGTATTGTCAATCTGCGGGGACTCAACGGCTATGAACGGGCCAGCGCGCTCATTTCGATTGCGCATCCCGACGACCGCGCCTGGCTGGAAAAGGAAGCACACGAGCATGGTCTCCTTCCCCCGAAATTCCCCGCGAATTTCCTGCCGGAAGAAGGCGGCAACAGACGTTATCCGTCCTACTCAGATCGGCGCAAATACAAAATGCCCATGGGCAGCGCCGTTTGGGGGTCCGACTGGGATCCCATTCAATCGGGTAAATAGAAAGAAGATACGAGAGTGTTTTATATGAATGTTATTCCCGCCGATGCCGCGACTGTAATGCTTTTACGCGCTTGTCCGGATGCCTCCATCAAGGACATTGAAGTTCTGATGGTCCGGAGAAACCGCAAGAGCAGTTTTGTTCCGGGCTATTATGTGTTTCCGGGCGGTGGGGTGGAAAACACCGATTTTGCGGCCGGGATGGAATGCTTTATCCGGGGAGTCGATCGCGCGGGCGCCTCACGAATGCTTTCCGATATGCGGCACCCCGACCAGGCTCTGGGAGTTTGGGTCGCGGCAATTCGTGAAACGTTTGAGGAGGTGGGGATTCTCCTGGCGCAGAAGAAAGACGGCGCGCCTGTGACGATCAGGACGGAAGAGGAGAGCAGGCGCTTCGGCAATTATCGGAAATCACTCATCGAAGGGAAGATGCTTTTTTCCGAGGTGCTCGCGGCGGAGCAGCTTTTTCTGCCGCTCGACCGGCTTAATTATTTTTCACACTGGATTACGCCCGAACCTTTTCCGATACGCTACGATGTTCGGTTCTTTGTGACGCAGATGCCGCTTGGTCAAACCGCGATACATGACGGCGTTGAACTGACCGGCCACATCTGGATTCGTCCGGCGGAAGCGATCAGGCAATATGAGCAGGGAAGCCTGGACATGATTTTGCCCCAGATCATGACCCTTGAGGATATAAAATGTTTCAAGACCATTGCGGAGGTTATGGATACCGCCTGCAAACGCCACGTGCCTGCCACGCTGACCAAAATCAAACGGATCGACGGCAAGGATGTTGAAGTGATGCCTGACGGATCATGCTTTGAAAATCGTCCGCCCGTGTATTCCTGGCCCGACAAAGAAGATTAATTTTTTCACAATTCACAGTTTTTTTCTTAACTACTTAATTACTTAAAACTTAAAACTTCTCTTCCCCCTTCACTCCTCCAAGATTTCCTTGACTTGCAAGCGAACGGCTATTATATTCCTGCGCGTTAAATAAAGTTCTTACCAAGATCGGCAAGCGAGTGATCAATACCGGTATCCTGAGTGAAGTGACTTACGCAAGTCTGGCGCGTCTGCCGAGAGTTCCATATCAGCAAAACATATTATCATAAACATCTGCAAGGGGTGGCAACGACTATTTGCGCGGTATGAATAAAAAGGAGAATAAGAAGATGAAACGAATATTATTTTCAGTTATTTTCATTGCAATCATGATGTTTTCGGTAAACGTATTGGCCCAGAATGATGATCAAGTCCTATCGAATGGCTCCAATGTCAGGGAACATGTGTACGTTGGTTTTCAGGGAAGCTATAATGAGGGAACCAGTAAATTGTATAATGGAGAGAGCTTTGAACAGAATATCAGTGGAGGCTTGGGAGGATTATTTATTGGAGCCTATTCCGAGACGCCATACAAAATAGTGTACGGTCTTGAATTGGAAGGGAGTTTAGGCGAAGCCGGTGCACGATCGTCATGTCCCAACGATGATTATTCCTGTCATACATACGTTGAATGGGACGTTTCACTGCGCGGGCGGGTCGGTTATGCCATAGGTCCTTTTTTGCCCTATGTCGCGGTAGGTCTGGTATGGTCCGGTGTGAATATGGAAGTTAAGTCTTTAACCACGAACGAAGCATATAACAGTTACAGCGAATGCTGGGGCCTCACTCCCGGCATAGGTCTGGACGTGACCCTTTTTAAAAATCTTTTTATTCGCGCCGAATACTCTTATAAATATTTTTTCCCGGCAAAATTAACTATCAACGAAGATGAGCGGGATATCCGGCTTGGATATTCTACATTCAAAGGGGGCATCGGCTGGAAATTTTAAAGGCAGGGCATGATAATAAAACTGACGAAGCAAGTCAACCCTTGCACGGCGTCTTTAAAATCGTAAGTTCCGATTTTTCAACCTTAACCATGCCATTGCGAAGGAATCCCGAGTCGCAATGACATATCAGGAACTTTTGCAAGTAGGCACTGGAAACGCTATTGTCTAAAGTCTGATGTCTTGATTAAGCATGTTTTTGACAGGTCAGGGAATCGGCGCTCCATCGCCGGTAGCGGCAATTATAACAGGACACCGGTTCATCCGCGACAATCTCTTCTTCGGCATCGGGACGAAAACCAGCACAGGCGGCCGCCGCATCGGCCGCCGCAACCGGATCGTCTTTTCCATGAAGGAATACCCTGCCTTCTTTTCGATTCACAAACCACATGTCATGCTCAAGATATCAATAAGTTTTTAAAATGTTCTTGGGGCACGTTCTCCAGGAAGCGCTGCCTGTTTCACCTTCAACCGGCATTACAAGAAGAATCAATTTTCCACCCAGCAATACCGTCTTGATCTTCTCACCCAATTCAATGATCTGATCATCAGGAATGACCTTTCCATCCAGATTTCGGACCTCATCCACCGAGGGATGAGCACAAATCTCGCCAACTTTAATTGTCTGATTTGGAGAATCGATTTTGATTTTACCGCGCAGCCTGCCGTCATTGCCGCTCATCCGCAAGCCGACACCGGCCAGTGCGCCGATGATACCATCGCCCGTTCCGCCATGCTCGGAAAGGTGTATTCCCAAATCCTCAGCTAATCCGTAGGATTCCTGCTTTGTAAGGACCATCCGTTTCGCCTTTTGTCCGAACTCGATTACTGTCTCCGGTCGTGTCAGTCGATCGGAAACTGCAATACACAATCCCGGATCAGACCCCTCGGCGCTCTCTTTTTTCAGGAAGTTACCGGCATGGGAAATTACCGCATTCAGCTGCGACTCATGGATATCCGCGGCAAAACACATGGAGCTGTTATGCGATGTATAAGGTACGTCGGGATGGACCAGTAATTGGTGGCGCGTGATGTAATGGCTCCGGCCCCATCCTTTTTTATCGATATCGGCGGCAAGCAGTGAAGCCAGCTCACCGGTGCCTCTGCTGTCGATATTATCCGTGTCGTCAATGCATACAAAAATCTTCACTGGTCAAACTCCTTAATTTGATGTTGGCTTTTCAGTTTTGTTTTCTTGAACCCGCCGTCAATTATTATTTTTAGACGGCGGCGCGGGGATTAATTTATTCGCTTGCAGTTTCCTTACAACCGGCGGCACAAGCAGTGAGCCCGCGCCTCCAAAAAGAACACCGGAAATGGTGGTTATAAATATATGCTGGATGATAATCTCGGATTCCATTCCCATGAGAAAATCTATTCCGATGCCGGAAATATTTTTACTGACGGAGGCGACAATTCCCACGATCAGGCAAGCCACGTAACTTCTAACCATGTTGGGGTAAAGAGCGCCGGCGATATCAACAATGATTGCCGGCAACACGAAATTGGCCAGAATCAGCGGTCCCATTTTCGCCATTCCCAGCATCATACACAGGAGGCCGGAGATCAGACCAACCATGGTCGTTGTTCCAACCTTGGGGACGCATGCCCGTGACATGAGGAGAAAAAACATTAAAAAAAACATGGAGTGACCGGGCAGAGAAAAGTGGAGCCGGAGGGCAGCGCGTGTCAGGACGATAAACGTGGCAAAGAATGCCAATAAAAGAGCTTCACGCAGTGTAAAACGCCACCAAAGAAAGTGAATATCAGACTTCATAGAATTGCCTCCATTATGTTAACTCGTCCCAATTTATTTGTTGCCTCTTATGCCATCCGCTGGAACTTCAGGGAATAAATGCTCATCGTAGTAGGTTCGCTCAGGCCTTATGCCAAAGCCCCTGGACTTCGCCGAAAGAGCCGCTTCATCAGCCGTTTTCAAAGCGCGAACAAGCAGCGGAATCATCAGGCAGTGAAATGTATCTTTCCAATTTCCCGGATTGAGCAAATCGCGGAAGGAAAGTCGTGCGCCCCGGAGCTTCTGCGCCATTACGATCTCCCGAATCTCCCGCGCAAAGAGCGGCACAAACCGGAAACTGGTAAATACCAGAAAGGCGATACGGTACGGAAGAATTTTGCGTAATCCGCTCATCATCTGTGATGCCTGGGTTGTCCGCAGGAAGACAACTCCCGGAATGAAAAAAAGAGCTATTTGCAGGGAAACCCGCAAACTCGGCCCCAAACCTTCCGGAAAGCCATAGCGTATAGCGTAGAGCCCGATAATGATCAACATCTGCACAAGAAGATAACGGGTATCCTGCCAAAAATCGGCAAGCGTCAGTCGCGCACTGAAATAATATAATAAATTGAGGGCCAGCACGATGCCCAGCGACCAGGGTCCCTGCGACAGGACGGCGGCAGCGCTCAGCAGCATCCCAATCAGGAGCTTCATTCCCGCACCCAGCCGGTGCACGGGGGAATCGACCGATCTGAACTGACAACCATAATTGCTCATTGGCCTTTGCATGTGTTTAGCCTGCAATCCTTAAGATGACGCCACAGCGCCGTTTTCAATTTTAATAACGCAATCCGGCCAGCTTTGATCCGGAAGAGAATCATGAGATGCAATGACAATAGTTGTCGCGCATTTTTCCATTAAATTGGACAGGATCATCAGCAGCCTGCGTCTCTGATTGAAGTCCAGACCCGAAAAAGGTTCATCCAGCAACAGGACATCCGGTTTCGGCGCCAGAACCGACGCCAGCGCAACCCGGTGCTGCTCTCCGAAACTCAGGGTTAGAGGCAACTTGTCGATCAAGAGGTCCGCTTCACAAATCTCCAGCGCTTCGTTAACACACCGTTTAATTTCCGGCGTGGGCAGCCGCAGTCTCTTTAACGAAAAGGCGACTTCCTCAAATACGGTATTTTCAAAAAGCTGCCGTTGCGGATTTTGCAGCATATACCCGACCCTTCCGAACATATTTGTTTTGCCGGTTATTTTTGTGTTAGCTACCTGTATCGTTCCCGCATCAGGTTTCACAGCGCCGGCAATAGCCGCTAAAAGACTTGATTTCCCTGAACCGTTCCGGCCGAAGATGTGCACGCGTTCACCCTTGAAAATAGCGAGGTCAATGTCTTTCAGGATTTCACCGACGCCGGGATAAGAAAGGCAAAGTCCATTAATTGAAACCATTGGCGTCCCCGCGTGAAGTCTGTTTCTTTCCGCAGGATATTCAGGGTCGATTCTCTGTGAACCGGCAAATGCCGCAGGCATGGCATTGGATGTTTCGATCAGGCGTCCATTAGCCATTAAGACGTAGCGGTCAACCAAATCCTTGAAAGGCTCCAATTGATGCTCGACGATGAGCAGCGTATATCCCTGTCCTTTAAGATCTTTTAAGGTCTGAACCAGTTCTGATTTGCCCTCCGCATCCAACTGAGAGGTTGGCTCGTCAAGCAACAGGATCTTCGGGTTCATGGACAAAACAGAAGCAATCGCCAAGCGGTGTTTTTGCCCGGACGACAATCGCTCGACATTCCTGCTACCGAAACCAGCCAACCCGACATTGCGCAAAGATGAGTTGATCCGGGTATTGATTTCATCGGGAGGAATACACAAATTTTCAGGGCCGAAGGCCACTTCTTCAGCCACCGTTGAGCACAGGATCTGCGAATCGGCGTTCTGAAAAACAAATCCGATCTCATTGCGAAAGAGTTCCGCCTCAAAATTCGTAGTCTTGATTTGGATGTCTCCCGTCATCACCCCTTCCGGGAGTAAACCCTTAATGGCCAGCAAAAGAGTTGTTTTCCCGCAACCGGAACGTCCCGTAATGCACAGGCACTCTCCCGGCCCGGCATGAAGCGATACATCGGACAGGGCAGGTTTTGTCTCCCCCGGATAGCTATATGTCAAAGAGCTTACATTAAGCATTTAATGCAATCTCACTTTAAAAGATTGATGAGGCAAATTCAATTCCGCCATAGACAAATCGTCCGGCCTGTGGAAATCCATAGCTTGTCTCATAATTAACATCGAATATATTATTTACGCCGCAATAGATATTGATCTTGCCCTTCCAGAACTTCTGGCTGAGTTTGACATCAACCAGACTATAATCGTTAAGTTTGCCTTTTTGCAGTGTACCTGCGCTCGGCTTCGAGTAAAAAAACTGGTTGGCAACATAGGTATAGGAGAAAGAGGGCGTGAGACCGAAGTCGAAATCATATTTCCCTTCAAGCACCAGTTTATCTTTGGGACGATACTGCAATTCATCCTTTCCGGAATCCGACATGTCCTCCGAATAAAGATAGGTGTATGACGCCCGCAGCAAGAGATTCTTCATGAAGAGGGTTTCCAAAGTAGCCTCAAAGCCGATGAAGCGATCCTTTTCATTGTTTTCGTACAGGTTAGTCAGATCATTCTTTTCAATAAAATTTGTTGCATCTGTGTAGAAACCGGTAATACCCGCCTTGGTTTGCCAGGGAAATTTCTGTTCCAGCCCGAGTTGATAAAGATACGCCACTTCGGTTTTGAGATTCAGGTTCCCGCTTTTCGTATCGTAGAGCTGGCTGAGCGAGGGGAAACGTATGTTTCTGTTGAAGGCCGCTTTCAGCCTCGTATTTTGCAAAACATCATAATGGGCGCCGACCAGTACGCTGAAATCATTGTCATCTTTTTCGCTTCTGTTTTGAAAGTAATAGCCATAGCCGAGCACAAAACCTAATTGGTCGATTGGAGAGACCTCATATTCCATGGAGATCGAATAAATATTCAGGTTTTTTTCAACGTTGACGTCAGACCTGGTTGCCGTACCTCCGCCGCCGCCACCACCACCTCCGCCACCGCCGGAACCGCTGCCCCCGCCGCTCATCTGGAAGCCGTCCTGGTTAAAGCTGTCTTGCTCATACGAAAAAGCCCCGGTCACGACCCCTGTCCGCCCTAAATCACATTTAGGATGAAGGGAGAAGCCGCTAACACTGGAATGGTTCTTAAGCATGGCGGAACCGCTTTTGCTAAAGGAGTTGAAGTTGCCGTTGTCGTAATAATTGTCGTGTTCTTCCAACTGATTTGTAAAAAACCAGCCCTTCAGACTGAAGGGTCCGGAAGGAGCATATTCGCCCGCCAGTTGAGCGGAAAATCCGCGATAATCGTCTATCCGTTCGTACTTCGCCTTGGAGGCGAAAGGATCTGAAGGATTCAGAATAACACTGGGGGGCTTGCCGAATTCTCCCTGATGGTAATCAACGGTCAACCCCAATGTCAATTCGTTACTTGCCCGATAACCGATGTTGGCAAAACCGTTGTTCTTCTCGTCGTCGCTGTTGCTGCGATATTTTCCTTTTTCCAGGGGCGTGACATCAAAATCGCCGGAAAGGGGAAAACTGTTCTGCTTGAATGCACTGCCGCTGAGGAAAAAGTCAAACTTGCCCGTACCGCCGGATACGCTTGCCCTACCCATGTATGGTTCATGGTCGCCGGTTTCTCCCGCGATCATCCCATGGATTCCTTTCGTTCCCTTCTTTGTGATAATGTTAATGACACCGCCCAGGCCTCCCTGGCCGTAAAGAACGGAACTCGGACCCGCCGTCATTTTAATCATGGCGATATTTTCGGTAGGAATGACGGAAGGATCAAATTGCTGGTCGAAAGCGGAGTTAAGAGGAACGCCGTCCAACAGCAAAATGACATGCCTGGTTTTGAACCCTCTGATATCGATTCTGGGAACGCCTTCGCCGCCGTATCGGATGTTGACTCCCGGCAAAAGATTGATTGCTTCATCAAGCGTCTTGGCGTTTTTGCTTTTGATCTCCTCGGCGGTCACCAGTTGGACCGTTTGGGTCGCCTCGCCGCCGCCGCTCTTAGCGGTTACAACAACTTCACCGAGCGTGTAAATTTCGTTTTCATCATTTGCAGAAACTGGCGATGCTATTCCGGAAATTGCAAAGAGTACGCCGAGAGAAAACAGGAAAAAACGGTTGAAAGGGCAAAACGTCATTATTTAACCTTCAAATAAAATTAATATTTATCGCTCCGGTCACGTCCGGATAAGGCCCGTGTTGTAAGCAGAAACATATTTTACTCCCCAGCCGCAAAGGAAGGCATCTGCACGGGACGCCTTCCTTTTGTAAGGGCTGGTCATACAACTGGTTACGGAGTTGGAGTCGCATTTTTGGGGGTAGTCTGTCCCCCGCTTTCGCCTACACTATTCTGAGATGTCACAGCGAAGTAGTATTTCGTACCCGCCGTAAGCGGACTTATTTCCTGCGATTGCGTTGCCGGCTGTGGATCAACCGCTGACACATTATACTTTATTCCACTGGCCAAAAGGTCGGCGGTGGTGGTTAGGGTAGACGAGTAGTAAATATTGTAGGATGTCGCGTACAGTTTGGTCGCCCATGAAACGGTAACCTTCTGCGAACCGGCAGTGGCGGAAACACCTGTGGGACTTGCCGGAACTTGTAAACTTATATCGGGTGTTGCCGATACTTCCTTGGAAGGACCGCCTTCACCGTCGGCGTTGACTGCCGTCACAATAAAAAAGTGCTCCGTGGTGTTAGGCAGCGGTGTAATCTCACAAGGGCTGACGGCGCCTGTAACTTTGGTTCCAGTCGCTATGGTTACTCCCGGAGTTGTTGAGTAATAAACATTGTATGATGCCGGGGCGGGTCCCGCTTGCGGGGCCGACCAGGAAAGCGTTACCTTCGCGTTGCCGGCGGCGGCGGAAATGCCGCTGGGTTTGCCCGGCGGCGGCGTCGCTGTTTTGAATGCAGCCCAAATAGAGAGGTGATGGATGGAGAGAGCCGCTGTTCCGTCTGCGGCAACCACTGCATCATCAACAGGTTCCCATGTATTCGTAACGGCATTGAAGGTATAAAAGGCTACTGTATCCCCCACGCTGGCGCCGCCGGAGACGACATTCATGGTCAACTTCAGGGGATTGGAGAAGTATTTTACCGTGCCCAGGGAAATATCCAAAAAGGCAGCAAGTGTGCAACCGCTGGGCAGGGTCTGGGCCGCGGCGGGCAGGTCAGCTACGGTTGTCGAATAGCTTACGGTTGTCGGTATAGCGCCTGTCACAGGGATGGTCTCTGCGGCATCCGTGGTCAGAACTGTGCCTGCCTGGATAGTTACGGTGTTGCCCAGCGGCGTCGCCACCGACGTTTTTTCCGTTGCCGAAACAATGCCCGAACCGTCGGCAGTCACGCTCCCTGTCTCTGTTTGCTTTGTCGCTGCCGCTGTTGGTGTTTCCGTACTGCTGCTGCACCCCGCCAGTGCCAGCATCATCAGAGCCAGGACAATGCACCCCATTATCCGGTAGATATTTTTTTGGTTGCTCATATTCCCTCCATCATTAAATCGAACAGTCCTGAATGAACTGATTCCGTTTTTTTTTATGTAACGACATAAGCTTTGTTATCCATAGGGTTATGGGACGTTTTGTTATTCTACCAACATCCATTTGTCAACAAAATATTACCAATTACTACATATTATTACAATTATATCCCTTGCGGCCGTATGGCAAAAAAGAGGACTTATCGCTTACCGGCAATGTCTGATGAAGCAGGGCAAATGGCAATTCTCAATTTATTATTAATTATCCCATAATAGCCGATACATTGATCATTCCGGCAGGGGGCTTGCCGGAATCCAGAATTATTTAAACGGGGCCCCCTTGCATTCGCCGGTCTTGGAGCCGGAGTGACGACTGTAGTGTCCATAGGTCCAATGTCGTTATTATTATTGGACTCTTAATACGTTTTGAGCTTCAATTCGTTTGTTCTCAGCGAGTGCCATTATTTTTCCCCTTGACAAATTCAAATTTAGTTGTATTATACAACCATGTTGATACAGATAAAAGAAAACAGTCGAGAGTTAATGGAAGTGTTTGGCGGCCTTTCGCAGGTCATGCGATGTTGCTGTCAGGATGGGGCTTTTTGCGAAGGCGTCACCTTTCATCAGTTTCTGATTCTCGATGCGGTGGCGAAGGAAAAAGAACTGCATATGGCCGATCTGCACAAGCTTCTTTCCGTCGAGAAAAGCACAACCACGCGACTGGTCAATCCTCTGATAAAAAAAGGGCTGATAAAACGGGAGAAGGCGGCTCATGATTCCCGCGCGGTCAAGCTTTCCTTAACTAAGGAAGGCCGGGAAACTCACAAAAAGGTTCTGGTGTGCCTGACAGATTTTTTCGAAAGGGCGCTGGGCAATATACCTTCTAAAAAAAGAACCGATGTATTGGAATCGGTCAAAATTTTTATTACGGCTATAAAAAATTCAGCGGATAGTTGCAGTTGCTATTAGTGTGAAGCAACAATCTGAGTGTTGCGTATGATGGTAGCAATGGAGTGAGCGATCTTTCGAAAATTAATTTTCTTCCTTTGCTAAAGGGAGATGAAGAGGGATTCTTTAGTTATCGGTAAAATCCACCCCGCTCCTCCTTTAGAAAAGGAGGGAGTTTTTACTGAAGCAAAAATCTCCCCTGGCCCCTCTTGGGGAAAGAGGGGGATTATCAGTGATTTTTTTATGAGGAATTGTAATGGATAAATTTGAATTTCCTATCATTCAGGAGCAATCGGATTGCGGTTGCGGTGTCGCGGTTGCGGCATCTGAAAAAACTGTACCGGATTTGGATCAATCTTTTGTCAGCGGTTTTGTTGATACACCGGCAGGCAGACTGCCGCAGGTATCTTCAGCGCTTGTTTGGCAGGATCGCTGGGGTTCAATCAAGGCGCGCTGGGGCGTAGGCAGAATGGATTACAGCGTAAACCCCGGGATTTACGCGCTGGGAACGCCGGATAATAGCTCGCCGGTTTTCGTTTCCGCCAATTACAAGATGAGCTTTGACCGTTTAAGACAGGCTCTGGCGGAACGCTCCGGATGGATTTTGGTGCTGGACACAAAAGGAATTAATGTCTGGTGCGCCGCGGGCAAGGGAACTTTCGGCACGGATGAACTGGTGAGAAGAATAGAATCAAGCAGCCTGAAAAATATCGTCAGCCACAGGAAATTGATCCTTCCTCAATTGGGCGCTCCGGGAGTCGCCGCTCACAAGGTGAAACAAATGTCCGGCTTTAAGGTTCAGTACGGGCCGGTTCGCGCGGAGGATTTGCCTGCTTATCTCGATGGCGGTTTCCAGACAACCGCGCAAATGCGGATAATTACTTTTCCCTTAAAAGAAAGAGCCGTGCTGATTCCCATTGAGCTTGTAGAAACGATAAAGCCTTTTCTGATGATTGCTCCGCTATTGTTTCTTTTCGCCGCTATAGCAGGCCCTTCAGCGTTTTGGACAAACGCTGCGAGCTTCGGTTTGTTTGCCGTCTGGGCATTCCTTTGCGCTATCATCGGCGGCGCTGTGCTCAATCCGCTGCTGCTCCCGTATCTTCCGGGGCGGGCGTTTTCCATAAAGGGGTTTTCGATCGGTATGGTTATCGCCCTGATTATCCTTTACCTGCGGGGTATCAATTTATCGGCATGGGCGGGCAGAATGGAAGCTCTGGCCTGGTTCCTTATCATTCCTGCCGTGTCGGGTTATCTGGCAATGAATTTTACTGGTGCGTCTACCTATACTTCCTTATCGGGAGTAAAAAAGGAAATGCGCTGGGCGCTGCCTCTGGAGATCGCTTGCGGCGCTGCCGGTGTGCTCATGTGGATGGGCGCGATATTGATTTATTAGGAGTTTAATATTTTTGTCATTCCCATCCCACATGCGTGGGATTGAATGCAGGCCAGGACCATGCAGGAATGACAGAGGGGAAAATTAAAATGAAAAATTCGGTTTATCTTAAAAATGTTGTTACGCTGCAGTTGGACGAAAACAAATGCACGGGCTGCGGTATGTGTCTGGATGTTTGTCCCCATGAAGTGTTTAAAATGAACAGCAAACATGTGGTGATACAAAATCGTGATGCCTGCATGGAATGCGGCGCATGCTCTCTGAATTGCCCCGCCAATGCCATTGCCGTGGAATCCGGGGTCGGCTGTGCTGCTGCCGTGATTAACTCCATGCTGGGACGCAACAATGGAGAGTGCTGTTGCGGACCTGTTGATATTAGTGACACAACCACGAAAAGCAAAAGCGGTTGCTGTGGTTGATATCCTGTGATTCTTGATATTTATTTTGCTAAACAATTATTAACAGTCTCATCATTAAATGCACATTTGTCATGCCGGCGAAGGCCGGCATCCAGGAATTGTTGAAACGGGTTCCCGGCCTTCGCCGGGAAGACAACTAAAGACAATAAGGGCCCGAATATGAATACTATTATGAGACTATTAATAATATATCAAATCATTCAGTAGGAGATTCTATGCTGCAAAAAATCAGAGACATGTTGTTAATGGATTCCCACGTCTGTCCTTCATGGCTATCTTTTTCTCTTAATAATGGAATCAGAAAAATGTTTCACGATCCGGAAAAAATTTTCAGTCCCTGGATCAAAAAAGGCGACACTGTTCTCGACATCGGTTGCGGACCGGGATATTTTACCATTCCCCTTGCCAAAATGGTCGGCGAAAACGGAAAGGTTATCGCCGTCGATATTCAGGATAGAATGATTGAAAAGCTTAAAAGAAATCTTGAAAAAAACGATCTCCGGAATAGAGTCAACATTATCAAGGCACGGAAGGATGACATTCTTGTTGACCAGAAAGTGGATTTTGCCCTCTCCTTCTGGATGGTGCATGAAGTCGGTAATCCCGATCTGCTTTTTAAGCAGGTGATGAACACTTTAAAGCCTGGAGCATATTATGCCGTTGTTGAACCAAAGTTTCACGTTATTCTGTCCCGTTATAATCATATAGTAAAAGTCGCGGAATCCTGCGGGTTGAAGCAGGTATCAACATTGGATGTACGTTTCAGCAGAGGGACGTTATTCACATTATGAATTCGGCTGCGAACGCATTTCTGTTCCGCGCGAACGATCATCATCCTGTTACAAGGCTTGCTTAATTTCGCTTACGTAACCGGAAATTATTTCTACCAAATCGCGATTATTTTTGTTTTCGTCAATCAGACGCACAACCGCGCTGCCGATCACAACGCCGTCGGCAAAGCGCGCAATTTCTTTTGCCTGCTGCGGTTTCGATATGCCGAATCCAACGGCTATCGGTAATTTCGTTATCTTGCGGATTTTCCCGACTTCTGTTTTGATATTGTCAATTTTCGGCGTGGCAGTGCCTGTAATGCCGGTGATGGAAATGTAATAAAGAAATCCCGCAGCTGAGGCGGCAATCTTGCTTAATCTTTCTTTATCGGTTGTGGGAGCGATCAGGGAAATAAAATCTATTTGAGAGGCATCTGTGTAAATTCTAAGTTCCCCCGCTTCCTCGTAGGGCAAATCAACCACCAGAACCCCATCGACTCCTGCTTTGCGGGCGTCCAGCGCGAATTTTTTCACGCCA
The DNA here is from genome assembly GCA_002840555.1 of Deltaproteobacteria bacterium HGW-Deltaproteobacteria-13. Lineage (GTDB taxonomy): Bacteria > Desulfobacterota > Syntrophia > Syntrophales > Smithellaceae > Smithella. The sequence goes on along the minus strand of PHBJ01000014.1, from coordinate 47,838 downwards.
TAAGCGAAAATGGGATTAAAATAGCCGAAAAGAACGATGGGAATTTCGGAGACTTTGCGTACGTCGGACACCATCTTCAGTACGCCCGCGAGCGTAGTTCCGGCCTTCAGGGCGCGCTGTGAAGCGGCCTGAATCACCGGCCCGTCGGCAGTGGGATCGGAAAAAGGAACGCCGATTTCCAGAATATCAACGCCGGCCTTTTCCAAACCGAAAATTAATTTCTTGGTCATGTCCAGCGAAGGATCGCCGGCCGTTAAATAAACGATCAGCGCCTTTTCTTTTTTAGCGCGCAATGCTGCAAACTTTTCTTCTATGCGTTTCATATATTTATCCTCACTCATTTGTTTTCGACTAATACTTCCCCACCCTTTTCACCCTCACCCTAGCCCTCTCCCCTCAAGGGCGAGGGAAGAAAATGGTGCTTAAAGCGCACCTGTTTCAATAATCGTCTGGGCGTCTTTGTCGCCGCGTCCCGACAGGCAAACCACGATGATTTTATTTTTAGCCATTTTGGGCGCCATCTTCATGGCGTAGGCGACAGCGTGCGCGCTCTCCAGCGCGGGAATGATGCCCTCCTTGCGGGATAAAAAGGAAAAAGCCGCGACTGCTTCTTTATCCGTTACGGTGACATACTTTACTTTTTTCGTTGCGTGAAAATAAGCATGCTCCGGGCCCACTCCCGGATAATCCAGACCCGCGGCAATGGAATAGGCGTCGCGCACCTGCCCGAAGGCATCCTGCAGAAGATAAGTTTTATTTCCATGCAGAACTCCGACTTTGCCGCCGTTGATGCTGGCCGAATGTTCGGAAGTATTCATTCCCAAGCCAGCCGCTTCCACGCCGTACATGGCCACATTTTTTTCATCACGGAAGGGATAGAAGGTTCCCATGGCGTTGCTGCCTCCGCCTACGCAGGCAATCATCACATCGGGATTTCTGCCTTCCATTTTCATGATTTGTTTTTTTGTTTCGCGTCCGATGACCGATTGAAAATCGCGCACCATCCGCGGATAGGGATGCGGCCCGGCGGTTGTGCCGATGATGTAAAAAGTGTCGCGAACGCTCCCCACCCAGTAGCGCATAGCCTCGTTCATCGCGTCCTTAAGGGTCGCCGTGCCGCTTTTCACGGGCACGACTTCCGCGCCCAATATTTTCATGCGGAAAACATTAGGCGCCTGACGGCGAATATCTTCTTCTCCCATGAATATTTTGCATTCCATGCCGAAAAGCGCGGCAACCGTCGCCGTGGCAACGCCGTGCTGTCCCGCTCCTGTTTCCGCGATGACTTTTTTCTTGCCCATCTCACGCGCCAGGAGCGCTTGTCCCAGCGTGTTGTTTATTTTGTGTGAGCCGGTATGATTCAAATCTTCGCGTTTAAGATAAATTTTAGCTCCGTGTAAAGATTCGGTCATCCGCCGCGCGTAATAAAGGGGTGTCGCGCGCCCGGCATATTCCCGCTGATACCAGGCGAATTCCTTTTGAAAGTTTTTATCTTGCCGAGCTGCTTCATACGCTTTTTCCAATTCGATTAAAGCGGGCATTAAAGTTTCGGCAGCATATCGTCCGCCGAAAATCCCGAAATGTCCGTTTTTGTCAGGCAGTGTTTGTTTCATAGGTCCCTCTTTTTAAATATTAATTGTGAGTTTCCCGGCCCGGTATCCGCCGTCCGGATAATATCAAATAAACGTGTAAGTTTTGTGTGATCTTTTTTGCCGGGTGATTCTTCCACGCCGCTGTTGATGTCCAACGCAGCCGGAGCCACGATTTTCAGAGCTTGTGCAATGTTTTCTTCATTCAGTCCGCCGGAAAGGATCAGCGGTTTTTCATTTTTAACGCGGCGGGCCAATTCCCAGTTGGCTTTTTTACCTGTGCCGCCGTAAAGTCCGGCCTGACGGCTGTCCACGAGTATGGCTGCGACATCGTAACTTAAAGCCTGGCTCAAATCATCATCGTTTTTTAATTCGACAGCTTTAATCATGATGGATGCCGGAAACTGACAACAAAACGCCGGTGATTCGTCACCATGCAATTGAAGCATATCCAGCGCGCAATGTTTCATCACTCTTTTTATCTCGGTCGGTGTTTCATTGACAAACACGCCGACCTTTATCACTTCATCCGGCAAAGCTCTGATTATTTTTATGGCGTTTTCAGGTTTTATATAGCGTGGAGATGACGGATAAAAGATAAAGCCCAGCGCCGCGGCGCCGCACGACGCCGCAAACAGTGCATCTTCTTTATTGGTTATCCCGCAGATTTTTACTTCAGTCACTTCAACTCTCCTCTGACTTCGCGCAGCTTCTTGCCGATATCCGGCGCGGTGATTAATCCCTCACCGATTAAAAAAGCATTCATGCCCGCCCGCATCAATGATGTTATGTCTTTTCTTTCCTTAATGCCGCTTTCCGCCACAACGATTTTATCCCTGGGAATTCGCGCGCTGAGCTTGCGGCTGGTTTCGATATCCGTAACAAAGGTGTCCAAATTCCGGTTATTGATTCCGATGATGTTGGCGTTGGCGGCCAGCGCCAAATCCAGTTCTTCTTCCGTGTGCACTTCCACCAAAGGATTCAAACCCAGTTCCTTGGATAGTAAGATGAATTCAGTGAGCTTTTGCCCTAAAACGCGCACAATAAGCAAGACGGCATCCGCAGCGATTGCACGCGTTTCGTAAATCTGGATTTCGTCGATAATAAAATCTTTGCGCAAGAGCGGCAACATTACATTTTGCCTGATTTGTGTGAGATAATTTTTATGTCCCGAAAAATATTTTTCATCGGTGAGCACGGAAATCGCGGCCGCTCCGTTTTTTTCGTAGAGACCGGCAATTGAAACCGGATCGAAATCAGCGATAAGTCTGCCGCGGGAAGGAGACGCGCACTTTACTTCCGCGATAATGTTGCAGGCGTCAGCGCGGAGAGCCTGATGGAAATTCCGGCAGGGTTCAAGTTGTGTGATTATTTTCTGCAAAGCGGATATAGTTGTCTGCCTTTTCAGTTGCGCTACTTCTTCTTTTTTCGTTTCAATAATTTTGTCGAGAATCATATAATATTAAATGTCATCCTCATAGGATTCCCTCCTTTTTAAAGGAGGGTTAGGGAGGATTTTACGATACTCTTCAAAATCCCCCTCATTCCCCCTTTACAAACGGGGGATGTTTAATGGAACACCTTTCTTTTTCTGGATTCCCCGGTCAAGCCGGGGAAAGACAAAAGTCTTTCAACTGTTGCTCATTTCAATCAATGATTGCAGTTTCTTTACCGCCGCGCCGCTGTCAATGCAATCGGCAGCGACTTTTAATCCGTCTTTGATATTTTCCGCTTTTTCTCCGGCAACAATCGCCAGCGCCGCGTTAATTAAAACGACGTTGCGGCGTGCTCCGTTTTTTCCGGAAAGAACATCCCGGGTAATTTGTGCATTCACCGCGGGATCGCCTCCGCGAATGGATTCCAAGGGATCAAGCTTTCCGAAATAATCCGCCGGATTGATGTTGTATGTCCGGACAATTCCGTCTTTTAATTCAGCGACGCGTGTTTCGCCGGTGATGGTGACTTCGTCCAGGCCATCCAGACCATGAACAACAAAGGCTCTTTTTGTGCCCATGTTTTTTAATACATCGGCGAACATCTCCGTCAGTTTCGTATCATAAACGCCCAGCAGCTGCGCGGTTGCTCCCGCCGGATTGGTCAGCGGCCCCAGCATATTAAATATTGTGCGGATGCCGATTTCCCGCCGCGGGCCGATCGCGTATTTCATCGCGCCGTGAAGTTTAGGCGCGAAGAGAAATCCGATGCCGATTTGCTGAACGCATTCCTCCACGATATCCTGATCGGCGCTGATATTGACGCCAAGCGCTTCCAGAACGTCAGCGCTGCCGCATCCGCTGGAAACAGCGCGGTTGCCGTGTTTGGCTACAGTGAGTCCCGCGGCCGCCGCGACAAAGGCGGCTGTCGTTGATATATTAAAAGTATTCAGTTTGTCGCCTCCCGTTCCGCAGGTATCCACGATGGTCGAAGAGCAGGCGTTGACGCGTGTGGCTTTTTGGCGCATGATGCGCGCTGCGCCGGTGACTTCCGCAACCGTTTCGCCTTTCATGCGCAGCGCCGTAATGAACGCGGCGATTTGCGCCGGAGTGGCAACGCCTTCCATGATTTCGTCCATAGCCGCCATCATTTCCGCTTCCGGCAGATCGGTCTTGTTGACGGCTTTTTCAATTGCTTCTTTAATCATGATAAATGCTCCTTTTATTTTGTGTATTTCAAGAAGTTTTTAATGATGCGTTTCCCCTGCGGCGTCAGAACCGATTCCGGATGAAACTGAATTCCCTCCACAGGATATTCCCTGTGCCGCAATCCCATTATTTCGCCCTCTTCAGTTTCCGCGCTGATTTCGAAACAGGCGGGTAAAGTTTCTCTTTCGACAATGAGCGAATGGTACCGTCCCGCGGGAAAAGGATTGGGCAGCCCGGCAAATATCGTTTTGCCGTCATGTTTTATGGGGGATATTTTCCCGTGCATGATGCGCGAGGCACGCACGACTTGTGCTCCAAAGGAGTGACCGATGGATTGATGCCCCAGACAAATTCCCATGATAGGAACATCTTTGTAAAACTCACGAACCACATCCACCGTTATCCCGGCCTCGCGGGGTGTGCGCGGACCCGGCGAAAGAAAAATAGCCCGTGGTTTAAGGCGCTTTATGTCTTCCATCGTTATCTTGTCATTGCGATACACTTCGACATTCTCGCCCATCTGCTCCAGATACTGGACAATGTTGAATGTAAAAGAATCGTAATTATCGATCATTAGAATCATTTTTTTCTCCTCAATAAATTCCCCGCCCCTTGAGACTTTTCGCAATTAACTTTTCCGTCATTCTGTACTTGCGTGTCCCCCGCTGGCGGGGGATTAAGGGGGTGGATGTGTTAATATAGCCATACAAATAAGTCCTTTATCCACCTCCGTCCCGATTTCGCATCGGGACACCTCCGCCAGCGGAGGACACGAAACGACATTTTTCTAATTGTAATACAGTCCCTCTAGGTAGAGATGTGTAAAATTAATAACCGTTTCTGATTTCAAAACCGCCGGATGCCAGACGTACGGCCTGCAGCATGCCGCGGGATTTGTTTAAAGACTCCTGATGCTCCGATTCGGGAACAGAGTCGTACACAATGCCCGCTCCGGCCTGAACATAAACCTTGCCATTTTTTATAACCATTGTCCGGATGGTAATGCACAAATCCATATTGCCGCTAAAACTGAAATAACCTACCGCTCCGCCGTAAGGCCCTCGCTTAACGATTTCCAGTTCATTGATAATTTCCATCGCCCGCACTTTCGGTGCGCCCGTTAAAGTGCCCGCCGGAAAAGTGGCCGCCAGAACATCAAACACGTCTTTTCCCCTGGCCAGTTGAGCGCGGACATTGGACACCAGGTGCATGACATGTGAATATTTTTCCACCATCATATATTGATTGACCTGAACGCTGCCGGTTTCCGCCACGCGTCCCAGGTCGTTGCGCCCCAGATCAACAAGCATCACATGCTCCGCGCGTTCTTTTTCATCGGAGAGCAATTCATCGGAAAGAGCGCGGTCTTCCTGTTCTGTTTTGCCCCGTCTTCTTGTTCCGGCAATCGGGCGCAGTTCCATGGTATCTTCTTCCTTGCGCACCATGACTTCCGGCGAGGAACCGATGAGTGTCAGATCGTCCATCTTCAGAAAGAAAAGATAGGGAGAAGGATTGACGAAGCGCAGCGCTCGGTAAAGATCAATAGGATTGCAGCGGCAATCGGTTTCAAAGCGCTGCGACAGAACAACCTGAATGATGTCTCCGGCGCCTATGTATTCCTTGGCTTTTTCAATGGCGGCTTTGTATTGTTCGGGGGTCATATTGGATTCAAAGTTCACTTCGCTTCCGGTTGCTTCTGATGTTTTATGAGACGCCGCAGCGGCAATCGTTTCGATCATCGCTTCAATCTTTTGGCACGAGGCTTTATAGCTTTCGTCCAGCGAATCCGTGTCTTCCGTGAAGGCGCACGCGACGACTTTAATCGTGTGGCGTACATTATCAAAAATCATCAGGGAATCGCTAATGACAAAAACAGCTTCATCGAGATTCAAATCATCCGGCGGGCTTGGAGGCAGTTTTTCAAAATAGCGCACCATTTCATAACCTAAAAAACCGACCGCTCCTCCGTAAAAACGGGGAAGACCGGAAATCGTTACCGGCTTATAGCGATTGAGCAATTCGCGCAGAAAATTCAGCGGATTGCCCTTATGCTCGAGGGGGGTGATTCTTCCCTTCTCTTCAATAATAACTTGATCGCCGCGAACTTTAAAAACGACTCCGGCGTCCGTTCCTAAAAAAGAATAACGTCCCCATTTTTCCCCGCCTTCAACGCTTTCGAGCAGATAAACATGATCCTTATTCTGGAGCTTCATTAAAACGGAAACCGGCGTTTCCACGTCGGCCAGTATTTCTCGGTAGACCGGAATAAGATTCCCTTTTTTTGCTAACTTTTCAAATTCTGCGAAACTTGGTTGATACATAATTTTCTCCTAAAAATAAAAAAGGCCGTGATACTTTCACGGCCTTGTGTGTTAAAAACAAAAAAGCCGTGGAGTCCCAGGAGGGTCTCCACGGCTTTGACTTTTATTATAAAAAGATTAGCGGCGGATAAGCCTCCCTGTGAGGTTCCACCACCACCAGTTATTAAGAGTTAATATTTTAATCGCTGTTTTCATGTCATTCTTTCCAAACATTAATTGGCTATGCTTATAACAACAATAAAAATGCCTGTCAATATTTTTTTGCTGCTGTAAAAATTTCCTCTATTGTATGAATATTTTTATGAAAAATCAAAAAGGCAGCGGCATTTGTATTAAAGACGCATAACAGCGGCGACAGCTCTTTTGCTGCCGTGAACGGGCACGGCAGGCATCCAGATCAATGAAATACCCGTACTTTGCGCACCAGACATTTTCCCTGCAGGGCTTCTCTTTGGCGGATAAATCATCCACGGTATCAAGATGATTGTGAGATATTTTTTTCATGCAAAGAAAGATATGTGACAATGGATGTAAATGTCAATATAAGATTAATCCTGCTTGACACTTGTTGACATATTTTTATATAAGTTCTTAAAACCTTGTTAATTTTGGCGTATCGGGAAGACGTTTATGGAATTTTTCAACTCCGCTTTAACTGTGCTTAAGAGCATCCGGGTTCAGGATATACTGGATGTGACGATCATCGCTCTGATGATTTTCGCCCTGCTGACCTGGTTTAAAACAAGAGCCTCCCGTTTTGTTCTTATCGGCATAACACTTTTGGGCGGAGTTTATCTGGCCGCCCGTTTCTTTCAGCTTTATCTTACCACGATTGTTCTGCAGGGTTTTTTCGCCATTTCGCTTTTTGTTTTAGTCGTCATTTTTCAGGAAGATTTGCGCGGTTTTTTTGAAAGACTGGCCATCCTGGGGACCATCGGGAAGAAATTTCCGTCGCTGTCCGGTTTGAAAGGGACCGCCGAAATCATTTCGCAAACGGCGGCGAATTTAGCTAAAAAAAAGGTTGGCGCTTTGATTGTTCTGCAGGGTACCGATCCTCTGGATAGACACATCAACGGAGGCACACGTCTGGATGGACTTGTCAGTGAACCTCTGTTGGAAAGCCTGTTCGATCCTCATTCCATCGGTCATGACGGCGCCGTGATAATCAACGGCAACAGGGTCACGATGTTTGGCTGCCATCTGCCGCTTTCCGTCAATACATCGCAATATGGGAATATCGGATTACGCCATACGGCGGCGCTCGGTCTTTCCGAGCGATCCGACGCTATATGTATTGTCGTTTCCGAAGAAAAAGGGACCCTGTCTCTTGCCTATCTGGAAAATCTCACATCGGTTCCTAATGCGGCTTCCCTGCATGAAACACTGGAGAAATTTTATATTCGCAACACGCCAACGGAAACATCACACCCCGCGTTGAACTGGCTTAAAGAAAACACCATGGAAAAAATTATTGCCCTATTTCTGGCATGTCTTTTATGGATTGCCTTTGGCTATCAGAGAGATATTATCCGCCGCGATTTCATTATTCCCATTGAATATAAAAATATTCCACAAAGCTGGCAGATTGATGAACCGCAGGTCAACGAAACAAAGGTCATGCTGCAGGGACCGCAGCAGGCGTTTCGTTTGCTTGACGAACGTTCACTGAAATTATCTCTTGATTTAGCTTCTGTCGCGGATAAGAAGCGTGAATTTACGTTAACCGGTAATATGGTGAATGCGCCGTCCAATTTATCGGTTGCCGATATTGTTCCCGCGAAAATTCGCGTTTATGCATCTAAATCTATTCCCTGGACTCTTCCTGTGAATGTCAACACGCAAAACTCTTTGCCTGGAAATCTTTCTCTGCAAAAAATCAGTGTTACGCCATCCAAAGTTCGCGTATTAATCGGCGCCCAGGCGAAGCCGGAACAAATTAAAATCGAGACGGAACCCATCGACCTGCAAAAAATATTTTTTACGACAACGCTTGATGTGAAGATGATGCTTCCCGCCAGTGTCTCTTTACCGGAGGGGAAAGCGAATACCGTCAGTGTATTAATCAAGGTGAAAAATAAAGCCGCTTCGCCGTAACGCAAGCATGCGTTTCACGTTGCGGAAAAGATAAAAACGAGACGATTTCAGATGTGTTAAATTGATTGCATTAGATAAAAAAACATGTACAATTTATCACGAAATTATTTAAAATCAGGAGGCACGTAATATGGGAGTTTTTGCAGCAAGCGATATAGTGGAAGTCGCTATTAGAATTGAAGAAAATGGAATTAATTTTTATAAATTTGCCGAACAGATTGCCAAAAAGGAAGATGAAAAAAATCTTTTTGCCCAACTGGCACAGGCGGAAGCCGCTCATAAAAAAACTTTTGAAAAACTGTTTGCCGGGATGGAGAAAAACAGTCCGACCGAGAGTTATGAGGGAGAATACGGCGCTTATCTACGTTCTTATGTGGATAATAATTTGATTTTTACCAAAGAAGTCATGGACAAGGAATTGTCCAAAGTTAAGGACACCGTTGACGCTTTGAATTTTGCCATTCAAAGAGAACTGGATTCCATTCTTTATTATCATGAAATCAAGAAACTGGTTCCGGCGGCGCAGCATGAGGAGATTGAAAAGATTATCGAAGAAGAAAGAAAACATTTCCTGTCGCTGACCGCAATGAAAAAAGGTTTAGCTTGTTAATGATTCAACTTAACCGATTGTAAAAAAAGCCGCCCTCTGAGGCGGCTTTTTTATGGTTATCCAATTGATTCTCTCTTCTCTATTTTACCTACGAAGGTTTAGTTTTTGTTGTCTGGCCAATGTGATAATTACCGTTTAAAAGATGCATAAAAAGAGGCAAGGCCATTTCTGACCCTGCCTTGTCAAATTATTTTTCTGAATCATTTATTATTGGTCGCCTTCAGCGTATGGGCTGTGATTGCCTCAACAATCTGCGGCCATGCACCTCCGTAAGTGACAACATCATGCCCCACTCCCTCAAGCAATAAAAGTTGAGCACCCGGTATCACAGCAGCGGTTTCCTTACCCGCTTCTACCGAAAATAAAGGATCCTCGGTTCCGTGAATGACCAGTGCAGGTACTTTTATGGAAGCAAGAGCTTCCTTTCTGTCGTTTTGCGCCAGGAGAGCGAGCACATGACGCCCCATGCCCTGTTGATAAAAGCAACGATCGTAACTTGCGGCTACTTTCCCACGAAACCATTCTTCATCAAAAGGAAAGCGGCTGCCAACAACCATTTTGAATTTGCCAACGGTACCCTCGATAAAGGCCGAGCGGTCGGCGGGAAGCGGAGTGAAAAAAGCCGACAATATTTCAGGCTTCGGTTGCGGAAGTTTCGGATTACTCGTCGTGGAAAAAATGGAGGTCAAACTCAGTACCTGTGAAGGATGTCGCAGAGCTATCGTTTGAGCAATAATGCCGCCCATGGATATGCCGCAGATATGGGCGCACGGGATTCCCAGAGCGTCCAGAAGTCCTGCTCCGTCATCAGCCATGTCTTCTATGGTATAAGGTACACTGCTTTTGTCGCCACTAAGAATTTTACCCATTATACCCATGATATCCGTAATGCCTCCCTTATCGAATTTGGAGGATAGTCCAACATCACGGTTGTCATATCTGATGACATAGTGACCACGTGAAGCGAGATCCCTACAGAGACCTTCATCCCACATGATCATTTGTCCCCATATTCCCCAGACCAGAAGCAACGGACGGTCTGACGGGTTTCCGAATGTTTCATACTCAATTTGAATACCATTGATAGTTATATTTGGCATTTTAACCTCCTTTCTTTTGGTTAAGTGGAACAAGTTGCCATTGTATCAGCAAAGCTGTTCAACAAGCATCCAAACCTTTTAGAGGCCATTAGCAGGCAACTTCTGATAAATAATTTTCACGGCTGACCCCAGAAGTTGAAGATTAGGTTAATAGGTTAATATTTACGAAAAAAATACTTTGTTTTCTCTTTACATGGAGAAACGTACAGAAGGAATGGGAGGAAACATATAACTATTTTTCTTAATAATCTTATTTTAATGAAAAATCAAAATAAAAATGTCTCCTCATTTTGACCATTTTCTCTCGCAAATATTGTTCATTTTTATTTGAAAGAGTGTATAAATATCAAGACTGACGGATTGACGATAACAGGAAGAACACATCAACTAACTTTTAAAAAGCGCGCCTCCGGCATTCGCCGGATTCACTTTGCAGATGCCGCAGCATTCGGTTATACCGTTTTTATTTCAAAGGATAACGAGGCGGCAAGGAGGAGGCTCCGCAGGCGTATATGAAAATACGTTGAGGAAGCCGACGACGCAGCCAACAAAGTTAGCCGAAGAAAGAGAAACGGTATCATCCTTTCAGGCCGTATTTCTTGAGTTTGTACCGTAGCATCCTTTCCGATATTCCCAGAATATCGGCGGCTTTTGTCTGGTTATCCTGCGTTTTTTCCATCGCTTCAATAATTAATTTTTTTTCTAATTCGTCCACTGATTCACGTAAAGCGCCGGAAGATTTATTATCTGAATCGTCAGAAAGGGAAATGGCTTTGAATGGTAAATCGTCGGTGGATATATATTGGTCGCGCGCGATGACAACGGCCCGTTCCATAATATTAACCAGCTCGCGCACATTGCCCGGATAATCGTATTTTAAAAGCATATCGCGCGCCTCGGAGGTCAAACCATTAATGCTTTTGCCATTTTCAGCGGCGAATTTTTCAATAAAATGATCGATTAAAAGGCCTAAGTCTTCTTTTCTTTCTCTTAATGGCGGCAGAACCATGGTAACAACTTTCAGCCGGTAAAAAAGATCTTCGCGGAAAGATCCTTCTTTAACCTGTTCTTCCAGATCCCGGTTTGTTGCGCTGATAATCCTGACGTCAACTTGGAGATTAACATTACTGCCCAGGCGTTGAAATTCCCGTTCCTGCAGAAAACGCAAAAGTTTAACCTGGATGGTCGGGCTTAATTCTCCTATTTCATCCAGAAAAAGCGTGCCGCCGTCGGCTTCTTCAAACCGGCCGATCCGACGGGAAGCTGCGCCGGTAAAGGCGCCCTTTTCATGGCCGAATAATTCGCTCTCCAGTAAATTTTCATGCAGCGCTCCGCAATTAACGACAACGATTGATTTGTGCGCCCGGGGACTCAATTGGTGGATCAGTCGCGCCAGTAATTCTTTGCCCGTTCCGCTTTCACCCTGAATCAGGATGGATGCTTTACTTGCGGCGACACGCCCTGCCAGATTGATCAGTTCCGCCATGCGCGGGCTGTTGTAAATAATTTTATCCGCCGTGACGCCATGTTTGCTCAGGTCTTCTTTCAAGAGCTTGTTTTCCTGAATCAGCTGCCTTCGTTCCGCGACCCGGTTGACAAGAATGATTAATTCATCCAATTCCACGATCGGCTTGGTGATGTAGTCGATTGCGCCGGCTTTCAGGGCGTCAACCGCTGTTTCAACTGTTCCGTAAGCGGTGATGATAACCACGTCTATTTCCGGGTTGATACGTTTTACTTCTTTGAGTACTTCCAGACCATTCATCCCGGGCATTTTATAATCCAGAAGGATTAAATCAAAATGACCGCTTAAAACGGTTTTGATCGCTTTTTCGCCGTTCTCCGCTTCCGTTACCGTATGGCCTTCGGAACGAAGAAAATCCCGTAACAGTTCTCTTTGTGACTTTTCGTCGTCAACAACAAGAATGCTCAATTTTTGCATGAAATTTTATTCCTTATCATTTCAAGATATTTTGTTGACATTTTCACGAGGCAAAATAACTTCAAAGGTTGTTCCTTTACCTTTCCTGCTGGTTACCCGGATATCCCCTCCGTGACCCCGGATGATTTCAAAAGCCAGAGGTATTCCCAGGCCGACGCCCTTTTCTTTCGTTGTATATTCGGGGTTGAAAATCTTTTTGATTTCTTCCTCGGTCATGCCGCAGCCGGTATCCGAAATTTTTACGACGATATAATTTTTACCTTCCTTATCCACCGTGATAAAAATCCTGCCTTCTTCTGTTATGGATTCCATGGCATTTTTGATCAGGTTGATAAACGCCTGCTGGAGTTTGTTGATGTCCATGGAAATTAAAGCGGGAGACTGCCGCCATGTTGTCTCAATAGTAATTCCGCGGGTTGATGCCTCCTCCCGGATCAGATTGACAATTTTCTGTAATACTTCCGTGATGGAAAAGTTACAAAAATCCAATCGGCGGCTCTTGGAAAAATTCAGAAACTCTTCAATGATTCCGTTGAGGCGCTTGATTTCGTCTCTGATGATTCCGGACAGATTCTGAAAATCTTCCGCTTTTTGGGGATCGGCAGGAATAAAATCTCTTTTCAGTCTCTGCGTGGCCATACTGATCGCGTTTAAAGGATTGCGGATTTCATGCGCCACTCCGGCCGCCAGTTGCCCGAGAGAAGAAAGTCTTTCCGCTTTTTCCAGTTGCCTTTCCATTTCCACAATACCGGCTAAATGGAGATTCTGGTCATGATAAAGGAGCCACATGGATAATAAAGCGATGACGACAATAAAAAACATAAAAACAAAGATATGTTGTCTGTTTTCGACAAGACTTTTATCCATTGAGCGGCGGTCGAGACCGATTCTCACAACACCGACAATTTTTTTGTCCAGAAGTAAAGGAGCCGCCAGATCCAAAATTTTATTTTCAGCATAGTCAACTCTTCTGCTGGCAATTTTTACTTTCCCGTCTAAAATTTCTTTAAAATTGAAATCTTTATTGTTCAACCCGGGAGCCGGCTGGCCGACACTGCTGAGAATTTTATTCTGATTATTGACAATCTGCATGTAAATGATGCCATGGCCTTCGCCGATTTTATTCATTCCCTTCTCTCCGGCGACTTTTAAAATCCAGTAAACCGATCCCGTTTTATCCAGACTTATGACGACTGTGCCGCTGTTATCCTTACGTCTTAAAGCAATGAATCCTATCTTTTGTCTTTCTCCGATTTTTGCGATTAGCTCCAGCGTCGTTAATTTCCGGTTGTTTTGAACCAGGTCTTTTTTATTCAGGATGCTTATTTGCAAAGGACTGCTTTGATAGACTGAGTTTCCCTGAGCGTTTAATAAACCCACATATGAAAAATTATTATCCGCCGCGAATTTGCGCAGAAAATCATTGTTTATTTTACCTTTTTTCCATTTCTCATCCAGATCCTTGGCCAATGCCGTTATCGCTTCAATAACCCATTGCTTGGAATAAGAAGCTTCATCATGGGCGGCTGTTTTTAAATTAGGAGCCTTTTTGTCGGGTACCGAAATGATGCTTTTCAGGTTTTCTTCGGTCAATCGCTGCAGCACGCCGATGGTACTCAAGGCCTGATCTTCCATAAAGGCTATGAGGTTGTTTTCATTTCTCTGGATTTCCAGGAATCCTGTCACCAGAATCAGGGCCACAAAAATGGCGCTGACAATGGCAACAGCTAAAGGCTGAAGAAAAGGATCGTTGTAATTTTTAGCTTTTCGGCGAACGATCAGCTCTTTTTTTCTGAAAAAATGCATTTTTCTCCTCAGAGCATCATTTTGCCCGTCATTTTAAGCTATTTAAGGGAAAAGTCAACGGCTAATACCAAAAAGTTCGACATTATTGTCGAAAAGGGGGTAAATGTGACAATTTAAAGATATGCTATTGTATTTATGATACTTTTAAAAATAAGCCAAGATTCTTTTCGACATTTATTGCCGACAATAAAAAAGTATTATCAGGTGGTTAACGATTCATTTTAATTATTTATCAATTATTTCAATAATTTAAAATTAAAATTTTTTTATGGTATGATAAATGCTTTAAATGAGTTCAAGTTAATTGTCGACTAAAAATAACGGGTATGATTGGCCGGCAACAAAACAACCAGAAGGATAATACCTTCTCTCTTCATTGGGAGGCCCTAACCAAGCCTCCCTTTCCTTTTTTGCAATACCCTTTCGCTTTCTTTGGCTAACTTTGTTGGCTGCGTCGTCGGCTTCCTCAACGTATGTAAAATACGCCTGCGGAGTCTCCTCCTTGCCGCCGCGTTATCCTTTGAAATCGAAATGGTATAAATCTATTCATCTTTGGCATTATTTTTCTTCTTCCGCCAGTAATTCATTCTTTCTTTGATGGTCTTTTCGAAGCCGGTCTCCCTGGGCTGATAAAATATTTGCCCTTTAATTTCTTCCGGCAGATATTCCTGCGGGACATAAGCATCGGCGTAATCATGAGCATATTTGTAATCTTTGCCGTAATCAAGTTCTTTCATTAATTTTGTCGGCGCGTTGCGAATATGCAGGGGGACGGGCAAATACCCTTTTGTATTGATTACTTCTTTCACTTTGCCGTAACCAACATAAAGCGAATTACTCTTGGGCGCTGTTGCCAGATAAACGGCCGCCTGCGCTAAAGCCAGTTCTCCTTCCGGCAGACCGATAAAATGAAAAGCCTGTTGAGCGGCCATAGCGACAACCAGCGCTTGCGGATCGGCGTTGCCGATGTCTTCCGACGCGAAACGCACCATGCGCCTGGCAATGTAAAGAGGGTCTTCTCCCGCGGCAATCATCCTGCCCAGCCAATACAGAGCCGCGTCAGGATCGCTGCCGCGCAAACTCTTATGCAAAGCGGAAATTAAATTATAATGCTCTTCGCCGTTTTTATCATATAAAAGCGATTTCTTAAGCAGGGTATCCTGAGCGAATTTCAGGGAAATAACTCTTTTCTCCGCAGGCAGGTTCTGCACCATGGATACGATAGCTTCCAGATTGTTCAGGGCGCTGCGGGCATCTCCGTCGGCCAGGCTGACAAGGTAACGAAGCACATCAGGATCAATTTTAATCGAAATTTTCCCAAACCCTTTTTGTTTATCTTTCAGGGCGCCATCGAGGATCGCCAGCAGGTCATCTTCAGAAAAAGGTCTTAAAACCAACACTCGTGTTCGTGACAGAAGAGGAGCAATGACCTCAAAAGAAGGATTTTCCGTCGTCGCGCCGATCAGCGTTATCAGACCGCTTTCCACATGCGGCAAAAAAGCGTCCTGCTGAGCTTTGTTGAAACGGTGAATTTCATCGACAAAGAGAATCATCTTTGTCTTTTTTCTTTCCAGCAGTTCTCTGGCTTCATCAATGACCGCGCGAATTTCTTTCACGCCGGAAAGAACAGCGGAAAAACTGACAAATTTTGATTTGGTTTCATTGGCTAAAATTCTGGCCAGAGTGGTCTTCCCCGAACCCGGCGGTCCCCAGAAAATCATGGAAAAAAGTTTATCTTCTTCGATGGCGCGTTTGAGTAAAGAGCCCTCTTTCAAAAGATGCTGTTGGCCGATATATTCGGAAATGTTTTGCGGCCTCATTCTTTCGGCAAGAGGCGCCGAATCTTTTGCGTCACCCGTCCCGTCCTGATTGAATAGATCTAAATTCTTCATTTTTTTGCCTTTGCCGCTTGAATGAGTTCGAAAAGGCTTATAACTTTATCGTTTGGCTGAAAATTGATAAATTTGCTCCATTGTTCGGGTGTCAGGATTTCTTTTAAAAAAGCGGCGATATCAAAGCAAGACGACCAGCAATTGACAATCCGCGAACAGGGCAGATCACCTGCTTCCTGTAGACAGTAAGCAAAGGTCATTTCGTCGCCCAGTTTCGGGCAACGGATTAGTTTATGGTCGTGCTCCGTTTTCATTGCCTGATAGGTTGACGAAAAAAAGAAAAACCGTCAAGTTTTTTATTTCCTGACGGTTTTTCCAGTTTAATATATTTAAATTTATTAAGGTTTCGGGAAATCCTTAATGGCGTTGAGCGCCCTTTCTACTTCATGATCAGGCAATTCATAAGCTTGCAGCTTGCCTGCTAAATAAGCATCATAAGCGGCAAGATCGACCAGGCCATGACCGCTCCAGTTAAAGAGGATCACTTTTTCCTTGCCTTCCTCTTTGGCGCGCATGGCTTCATCCACAACTGCCGCCAGAACGTGATTGGTTTCCGGCGCGGGAATGAAGCCTTCGGAACGAGCCCATTTGACACCGGCGTCAAAAGTTTTTAACTGGTCATAGGCTCTGGGTTCAACGAGCTTTTCCCGGACCATATGGCTGACGATTGGCGCCATGCCGTGGTAGCGCAAGCCGCCTGCATGAATCGGCGCGGGTACATAATCATGACCCAGTGTGTACATGGGAAGTAGAGGCGTTGTTTTGGCCAGATCGCCGAAATCATAGGCAAATGGCCCCTTGGTCATACTGGGGCAGGATGAAGGTTCTGCGCCGACGATCTTCACGTCTTTTCCGTGAATCTTGTCGCAGACGAACGGCGATGCGATGCCTGCAAAATTACTGCCGCCACCGCAGCATCCCATTACCACGTCCGGATAGATGCCGAGTTTCTGCATTTGTTTTTGCGCTTCCAGACCGATAATCGACTGATAAAGCAATACATGGTTCAACACACTGCCCAATGAGTATTTCGTATCTTTGCTGGTTACGCAATCTTCAATGGCTTCGCTGATCGCGATACCCAGTGAACCGGGAGAATCCGGATGCTCCGCGAGAACATTGCGGCCGGCCTGCGTTAAATTGCTGGGACTGGGGATGCATTCCGCGCCCCAGGTATTCATCATCATGCGACGGTAGGGTTTTTGTTCATAGCTGATTTTAACCATGTACACACGGCATATCAAACCGAACATCTGGCAGGCCATGGAAAGGGCGCTGCCCCACTGGCCGGCGCCGGTTTCCGTGGTGATGCGCTTGGTTCCGGCTACTTTATTATAATAGGCCATCGGGATGGCGGCGTTGGGTTTGTGTGAACCGGCCGGACTGACGCCTTCATTTTTGTAATAAATTTTTACCGGGCAATTGAGCAGTTTTTCAAAATTATAAGCGCGGTAAAGAGGAGACGGCCGCCACAGCAAATATTTTTGCAAAACTTCATCGGGAATTTTTATCCAGCGTTTATTTGAAGTTTCATGTTCGATAATGTTCATCGGGAAAATTGCCGCCAGATCATTGGGGGTTACCGGTTGGCCGGTACCGGGATGCAGAGGCGGTTTCATCGGGGTTGGCAAATCCGCCATGATATTATACCACTTTTTAGGTATTTCGCGGTCTTGCAGTACTACTTTTACCTGTTCCATATTTTATCTCCTTATAATAAATATTTCACTAATAAGTCTAAAAAAAAAGCCATGGGTTCTGATTATTCCCATGGCATTAATATTATTCCGGAGTCATGGGAAGGAGCTTCCCTGCCCATACTCGTTTTTTTATCCGAGCTTAAGGGCAGACATTTAAAATCTGCCACCACCACCAGTAATTTTTAGAAATAACTTTTAACATTTTTTCCATTGACGCTTTCAATTTTGAAAACTCGTAGCACAGCAAATAATTACATGTCAAGATGAAATTTCAGACATGATTTCTCAGTTGAAGCTCTGATGGGTGTGGATTCAGGTATAACTGTTGCGTTAGATAAGGTTCATTATATTTGCGAACGTAATGGCTGATTAATGTTACCGGCACAATTAAAGGAATATATCCATCTCGATAATTATTGATGTGTTCGAGTAATTCTTTCTTTTCATCAACGGATAATTGTTTCTTAAAATATCCCGTCATATGCTGAAGAACATTGACATGTTTCTTCGGTGTCGCCTTAATTTTAAGCGATTCCAGCAGTAAATCCTCATATTGCTTATAGACATCCTGACCAACTAAACTCTTTTGCGCGGCAACGAGTTTCCCCATCGCTTGATAATGCCGGGGACTGTGCGCGAGGATTAATAATTTATGTTTTGTGTGAAAATCTATCAGGCTCTTTTTAATATTTTTGCCGCTAAACGCTTCCCGCCATCTTTTTAACGCGAATATTCTTTCAATAAAATTTTCACGCAGGCCGGGATCGTGAAGACGACCTTCATCTTCCACCGGCAGCAGAGGAAAATGGTCCATGAAAATTCCGGCGAACATTCCCTTGCCTGCTTTTACAGGCATGGAGTTTTCGTTGTAAACCTTGACCCGCTCCATCCCGCTGCTGGGCGAATCGCTCTTAAAGATAAAACCGCAAATATCTTCTTTTTCCAGTTTAGCCACTTTATTTCGCGCGAAACTTTCCATCCTTTCCGTCATATCTTCTCTGGTGCTGGTTACGATTAACCGGGGAGAGTCAGGATTGCCTTCCAGACGCATGGATTTTCTGGGAACACCCAGGCCGCATTCCACTTCAGGACAAACAGGAACATATTCCACATATTTTCCCAGAGTATCCGTTAGAAACCTGTCGAGCTTATGTCCGCCGTCATAACGGACCTTTTCGCCCAGTAAACAGGAACTGATGCCCAGTTTGATTTTTTCCACTTGCCTTGCCTTTGTATGAATTTGCTTTGTTAATTAAGTATCATTTTTCAGCGTAGCGCGCCAGATAATGTATTCCCGCGTTTTGATAATTAGACTCAATCGTTTAGGCAAAAGCATAAGATATTGATTGATTTTTGCCGTGATAATCTGGTTTAATGCCTTCATTCGGATAAAAAAATGCCTCGTTCTTTGGAGTAAAAATTGTAAAAAATGAAAAAGCTTGCCTATTTTGACACGTCTCATGAAATGCCGCTGGAAATTATCATGGCGGCCGGATTCAGCCCGTATAAAATTATGGGCGATGTCCACCAATCCAATGATCCTGCGGATAAATATTTATCCAGCTTTTTTTGTGGTGCCGCGAGAAGCTGGCTCACGGAAGCGCTGGCTCACGCAAAAGAATGGGCTGGGATTATTTTCGCGCAGGGGTGCAACAATACCAACAGACATTACGACATATGGAAGGTTCATGTGGAAACGCCTTTCCTGCACTGGTTTGGCGCTCCCCTGCTGGACGGCGATGCCGCCAGGAAATATTACAGGGTTGAACTGCAAAGGCTGATCAGCCACCTCGAAAAACAATTTGATATAAAAATTACACCGGAAAAAATCAGGGAGGCGATCGGTAAATCCAATGAGATAAAGAAAAAGCTCAAACAACTTTCCGGGCTCAGATCGGAGAAAGACATTCCCAACCGTGATTATCTTACCGCGATGATAAAATGTTTGACCTGCCCCGTGGATGAAGTCTCCGCCTGGCTCGATTCGGAGATAACACTCTGGAATGCAAGGCCGGCTTTTCCATCCGGCAAAAAACGATTTCTCTTAACCGGCAGTGACATCACTTATGTGGAGTGGATGGATACGCTCGATGATTGCGGAATCAGGATCGTTCGTGATGATCTTTCCGTAGGAGAAAGATTTTTTGCGACACTGATTCCCGACGCAAACGATCCGCTTGAATCTCTCATTGAATATTACACAGGCATACCCAAACCTGCGACAAGACCGACCCTTCAGAAGCGGCTGGATTATCTGTATCAGGCCCTTCAGGAGACAAAGGTTGATGGAATCTTTTCGCAAAACCTGAAATTCTGCGAGCCGTATGCCTATGATTCCGTGCCGGTTAATAATGCTCTGAAAGCCAGGGGCTACAAGGTGATCCACCTGGAAAGGGACTTTTCTCCGGCTGCCGACCAGCAGCTCGCGAACCGCCTTGCGGCCTTTGTGGAAATGATGGAGGAAGGGAATAATGGATAAAGCAAAAAATTCCACTGATAATGCCGGGAAGGTTGTGCTGAACACCCTGCCTCACTCGAAAGATCTCAAGTGGCCGATGCTGTGGTGGATCGGCATGGAAAAATTATACAGGACGCTGCCCTGGAAAAAGACGGCTTGGACCTGCGCCGCTTTCCCGATAGAACTCATGTGGATCTATGATATTTTCCCTGATCATCCTGAAAATATGGCGACCGTGGCCGCCGCCCGCAAACAGTCTCAGCGCCTGATTGAGCATGCCGAGAGCATGGGGTTCTCGCGGGATCTGTGTTCCTACTGCAAGACAAACATCGGCGCTTACGACACCAAAATCAAAAAGACGCTCGGAGGGATCAGCAAGCCCGATATCGTGGTTTGCACAAATGCCATCTGCGATACGCACTGGAAGTGGTTTCAGATCATGGCCGATAAAATGAACGTCCCGTTTTTTATGTTTGATATTCCCAAGTGGGTAAGCGGTACCGATGAGAAAACCCTTGAGGGAAATATTGATTACGTGGTCGATCAGTTTTACGACTTGATGGCCTTTGTTGAAAAACACACAGGCAAAAAGATGAATGAGAAGAGACTTTACAAAGTCCTGAACAGGTCGATGGAACTGTCCGACCTGTGGCGCGAGATTTTTGAACACAGAAAGGCGGTGCCGTCGCCTTACAGCGGAGCCGAGACATCCGCGGCATTTTTCCCTCTTGTCGTTCTGCCGGGTGTGCAGGTCGGAATAAATTTTTTCAAAAAAATTCTTGCTGATATAAAAAGCCTCACCGCCAAGGGCGAGGGAACCATGCCCAAAGGTAATGAAAAATACCGGATCATGTGGGAGGGCATCCCGTTCTGGTACCGGATGAGATTCATGTATGACCTTGCGCAATACGGCGCTGTCATTGCCTTCGAGCCCTACACTTATTCATTCGCTCCCGTGAAGAAAAAGTGTCTCACCATGGAAGAGACTTTGCGCGATGTCGCCAGACTGATCATGGACACGCCCTACGCCTATAACCTCGAAAGGCGAATCGAGAATTTTGAAAAATGGATTGACGAATATAAACTGGACGGCGTCATTCTGCACGAGAACATGTCGTGCAGGCCTTCGAGCGCCGGAATGGTCGATCTGACGGAGGCCATCATGAGGGACAAGGGCATTCCGGTGCTGATCCTTCAGTGTGACATGAACGATCCCCGGGCCTATTCCGAAGGACAGATCAAAACCAGAATAGAGGGATTTATTGAGATGATGGAGGCGAATAAAAATACCATGTCATAAGAAGCAATATGGGCAGAGCCCCTATCAACATGCCAGCAGTAAGTCCGCGTATTACACCATAACCGGTGACCTTTCCGATGATGGCGCCGATTGCGGCGCATATGATAACGTTTTTCCAGGCTTGATATTCAGTTAAAACATTATCCCGCTTGCGCTTACCGCTTTCGCAGCACCAGACTGCCAACGGAATATCCGGCGCCGAAAGAACAGATCACGCCGATGTCACCTTTTTTCAAATCAGCATTGTAAAGATGAAAAGCTACGATTGATCCCGCGGATGCCGTGTTTCCATAACTATCAAGGATGGTGGGGATCCTTTCTTCTTCGACATCGTCACCCAGGAGTTCTTTAATTACCCTGTTGTTCATATTGATATTTGCCTGATGAAGCCAGAACCGCTTAATATCGTCCGGCTTTAAATCAAGGCTTGCCAGGTGCTCACTGATATGCTGGGCGGCAACCGGACTGACTTCCTTAAAAACAATGCGTCCGGACTGATGGAAAAGCTTGTCGGCTCCGAAAGGATTTACATCCGTGGCATAGGACATATGTCCGAAATTGGAACGGATATTATTGGAAAATTTGGTCAGCGCCTTTGTGCTCAGAATTTCGTAACTGTAGGGGCTTGTGCAGGTTTCAGATCGCTCCATGATGATGGCGGTGCTGACATCACCAAAAATGAAATGGCTGTCACGATCACAAAAATTTACCTGAGGGGTAACAAGCTCCGGATTGACCGCTAAGACACATTTAGTCGAACCGGACATCAGGCTGTCATAGGCCCGGTGGAGGCCGAATGTCGCCGCTGAACAAGCCACCAGCATATCAAAGCCAAAACCATTAATGCCCAGTTCGTTCTGTATTTCAATCGCAATGGCCGGATAGGGCCGCTGCGTATAAGCACAGGAAACAATTACCGCATCAATATCGGCCGCTGTCTTACCGGCGGCAGCCATTGCCTTTCTCGCGGCAAAAACGCCTATCTCCGCCTGGTTGCTTAATTCTTCATCTTTTCTTTCGGGAAATTTGGGACGCATGCGCTTGACATCTAAAATGCCTTCTCTTGTATAGACATGCCTTGCTTTTATTCCTGACGTTTTCTCAATAAACCTTGTGCTGGAAGGGTATTTTTCCGCTATTTTACCTGCGGCTATATCCGCTGCGTGGAGAGCATTGAACTTTTCCGCATAGGCGTTATAGCTTTCCACCAGTTCTTCATTGGTTATAATATTCGGTGGCGTCCAAATCCCCGAACCGCTGATAATGACTTTTGGGGATGATTTTGTTGTCATATTAATATTCCTTTTCAAAATAATCCGGCTGACTTTTCTCGCAAGGCATACCTGCCATCCGGCGAAAAAGCAACAGATTTTACCCGTGACAAGTATCGTAGTGTTATAATACGATGGTGTCAAGGCATCCATTGATTGCCGTCTTATTGCCGTCATGAGAGTATTTTTTGTCTTGACTTTAAGCCGGTGTTTACTCATAGAATGCTTCAACTATTTAAGTTTTTGCGCAGATTAGGGGAAAGTAGACAATGGGTACAGCAGGTATTGATATAGGTTCCATTACGACGAAGGCGGCCATTTTTGAGGGCGGCAAACTTCTGGGCACGAAAGTTATTTTCACCGGCTATAACGCGGAACTTGCCGGCCGGAAAGTTTATGAAGACGTTCTGGACGAGACGTGTACTGACAAGAATTCCATAGAGAAAATTGTTTCCACCGGATACGGCCGCAACAGTGTAAAGTTTGCCGATAAGTCCTATACGGAAATCATGTGTCATGCCATCGGAGCTCATTTTCTGAATCCGCACATCCGTTCCATCATCGATATCGGCGGACAGGACAGCAAAGCCATTCTTCTTGACGATCATGGCAAGGTAAAAAACTTTGTGATGAATGACAAATGTGCTGCAGGCACCGGGCGTTTTCTGGAAGTAATGGCCAGAGCGATGGAAGTTAATCTGGATGAATTCGGCGCTATGTCCATAAAATCAAAACAGCCATCTGCAATAAGCAGTCTCTGCACTGTATTTGCTGAATCGGAAGTCATCTCCCTGATCGCGAAAGGAGAACAAAGGCAGGATATTATTGCCGGTATTCATGAATCCATCGCCGCCAGGGTTTCATCCATGATTGGCCGCGTGGGTATTCAGGAACCGGTCATGATAACGGGAGGAGTGGCCCGGAATATCGGAGTTATCCATGCTTTGGAAAAGAAACTGGGGATGAAAATTGAAGTATCGCCTTATGCCCAGGTCAACGGAGCGATTGGCGCCGCCATTTTGGCCTCGTCATTATAATTTTTAGACTGATTTAACATAGAGATTTTTCATCGGATAAAATGTCAACAGATCATGATTTTATGAAAATAGCGCTGGAAGAAGCGGAAGAAGCTTACCGCCGCGGCGAAGTTCCCGTGGGAGCGGTACTGGTGCGCGAAGGCAATATTCTCGCGCAGGCGCATAATTCGCCTATCGTGAGGAATGATCCTTCGGCGCACGCGGAAATGCTGGTTTTAAGGCAGGCCGGAGAGAAAATTGGCAATTACCGTCTGACCGGCACGGAGCTTTACGTTACGCTGGAACCATGTATTATGTGTGCGGGCGCTATTGTTCACGCGCGTGTGGATCGTGTTATTTTCGGTGCGCGCGATCCGAAATGCGGCGCGGTGGTTTCATTATATAATATTTTGGCTGATAAGCGGCTGAATCATCAGGTGAAAATAACAGAAGGCATTTTGCCCGAAGAATGCGGGGAAATTATCAGTAGATTTTTTCGTGAAAAGAGAGTAACATCCCCACCGCTTCGGCAACTTGATTAAAATGCGGAGAGGTACCGAAGTGGTCGTAACGGAATCGACTCGATGGCCGAAGGAGCACGACTGGAAATCGTGTGTATGCCCACAAAGGTGTACCGCGGGTTCGAATCCCGCTCTCTCCGCCATTTTTCTTTTTTAAACCCGATAGCCGCCATGTTTTCTAAGTTTGTCTAACAGTTACCGTCAAAAAAGAACCGTACAATTCTGAAAATTTATTATTTTAGAATAAACACCTATGAAACAAAAGCAATTAACTCCCGAAGAGGAAGAAATTATTGTTCATAAAGGCACGGAAATGCCTTTTTCCGGGGAATATAATGAGTTCTTTACCCCCGGAACTTATCGCTGCAAACGATGCGGTGCGGCATTATATCGTTCTGACGACAAGTTTGCTTCCGGATGCGGATGGCCGAGTTTTGATGACGAGATACCGGGCGCAATCAAGCATATTGCGGACGCCGACGGAGAGCGCACGGAAATCCAGTGCGCCAAATGCGGAGCGCATTTAGGACATGTATTCGCAGGGGAAGGCCTGACTTCCAAGAACATCCGTCATTGCGTCAATTCAATTTCGCTGGATTTCAAGGCGAAATAAAATAATTAAAACAATCTCCGTCATTTAAATTGCCGCCCCTCACCGTTACCGTTAATAATCTTCTGTTAAAACAATAACATCGTTTGTCAAAACGTCATGCGAAAAATTTGAGTTGATTCCTGTTCATTTATCTATTAAAAGCCACCAAGAAGCTTATTTAAAATGTTGTGGCCGGGTCCCGCGCAACGGAGGCTTGTGAACCCCGTCAGGTCCGGAAGGAAGCAGCGGCAGCAATGTCCACCATGTGTTGCGGTAAACCCGGTCACCAGTATACCCATCTTGCCGCCTCGTTATCCTTTACGATCAGACAGGCGTAAGATAATTTTTTCCGCAACTTGGCAGTACATTTAGGAGTTCAATTGGAATACCAGGTAATCGCCCGAAAATTCAGACCGCAGTCCTTTGAAGAAGTGGCCGGCCAGGAGCCTGTTGTCAAAACTCTGCGCAATTCCATCGGTCAGGGCCGTGTGGCGCACGCGTTTCTTTTCAGCGGACCGCGCGGTGTGGGCAAAACCTCTGTCGCCAGAATTCTGGCCAAGGCGCTCAACTGCGAAAAAGGACCGACGGCCACTCCCTGCAATGTTTGCTCCAACTGTCTGGAGATAACCAATAACTCTTCATTGGACGTGCGGGAAATCGACGGCGCCTCCAACCGCGGCATCGATGAAATCCGGGAACTGCGGGAAAATGTCAAATTTGCCCCGGCCTCATCCAAGTACAAAATTTATATTATTGATGAAGTGCACATGCTGACGGATCCGGCTTTCAACGCGCTATTGAAAACGCTGGAAGAACCTCCGGCGCATGTGATTTTTATTTTTGCCACAACCGAGAGCCATAAAATTCCCGCCACCATTCTTTCAC
Source organism: Deltaproteobacteria bacterium HGW-Deltaproteobacteria-13 (assembly GCA_002840555.1). GTDB lineage: Bacteria > Desulfobacterota > Syntrophia > Syntrophales > Smithellaceae > Smithella. The sequence continues at coordinate 22,099 of PHBJ01000014.1, read as the reverse complement.
GATGCCAGTGCTACGATTTTCGCCGGATATCTCTCAAAGAAATCATTGCGAATCTGGGTCTTGTTGCCGCCAGAGAAGGAATTAAAATCAGCCCGATGGCCCTTTCCTGGATTGCCGAAGCGGGCGACGGCAGCATGCGGGACGCACAAAGTGTTTTTGACCAGGTCATTTCCTATGCCGGACTGGATATCAAAGATGATGACGTCGAAGAAAGTCTGGGGCTGGCCGACCGCAAATATCTTTTCCGTCTTTCTGATGCCGTGCTAAAGCAGGATGCCGGCGCGTGCCTGATGATTCTCGAAGAAGCGTATCTGGCAGGCATAGACATGAAGCATTTTTATCAAATGCTGCTGAAGCATTTTAGAAATTTGCTTCTGGTGAAAATTGCCGCCGACGGCAGTTCTTCATTTGATATCGCGCCTGAACAAATTCAAAATCTGAAAAAACAGATACAGGATATATCGCGTGAAACCCTGCAGCGCTACATGGAAATTCTGATCGCGGAGGAGGGGAGTTTCCGCCGCTCTCAGGAACCTCGCATGAAGCTCGAAACCGTCCTTGTCAAAATGGCTTATCTGGAACCGATCATACCGCTGGGTGAAATTCTTTCGACCATTGAAAACATTGAACAAAAACTGCTCAAGGGCTTGCCGGCGGACGCTCCATATATCGCGCCGCGAGTTTCAGAAAATAAATCCGTATACGAAACACCGGTAAAGGCAAACGCGGCAACGAGCGTTATTGCTGATTCCAATAAAGAAACTAATTCTCAGGCGAATGATGTGTCGGATTTAAAAGTTCTTTGCGACAATTTTAAAAGATTCATTAAAAAAGAAAGCGCTCCCCTGGGGGCGAAAATTGATTCCGCCGAAATTTTAAGTTATGACAACGATTGTCTGACGATGGGCTTCCCGAAAAGCAACATTTTTATAGATGAAATTAAAACAAAGCAAAAAGCAACACTGGAAAAAATTGCCTGCGAATATTTTCAGAAAAATGTGGCGATAAAAATTGAAACGCTCAGCGCGGAAAACGGCGGCGCGAAGGGAAATAACGGGCGCAGCCAGGCCGGTATGATCAACGATATAAAACGGGAAGCGATGAATCAGCCGCTTTTAAGGAAAGTCATGGATGAACTTTCCGACGCCAAAGTAGTGGACATCATCGTGCAGACGGGAAAAAATTGACGGAATTGTAAAAAGCAGACCCATTCGTGAAGACTCGGGATATTGAGAAGTTCAGCAAAACTGAAGGAGGATAAAAAGAGTGCAAAATTTTAATACCATCATGAAGCAGGCAAAAAAAATGCAGGAACGCATGGGGCAACTGCAAAAGGAACTGGAGACGAAAACAGTCGAAGCCGATGCCGGCGGCGGTATGGTGCGCGTTGTCGTGAACGGCAAATATGAAATTGTATCATTGAAAATTGAAAAGGAAGTCGTCAATCCCGAAGATATCGAAATGCTGCAGGATTTAATTATTGCCGTGGTTAACGAAGGAATCCGTAAGGCTCAGGAAATGAGCGCCTCAGAAATGAGCAAAATAACCGGAGGATTGAATATCCCCGGTCTGTAAAGCTGCGATAAGAAAGTTGATTTATGAAAGCATACGCTCAACCCATTAAGAAGTTAATTTCCGAGCTGGGAAAGCTTCCCGGCATCGGCGAAAAAACAGCCGCGAGGCTGGCAAATTATATTTTGCGCTCCACCGAAGATGATGTAAAAAAACTCGCGGAAAGCATTATCGAAGTCAAAAGTAAAATCAAGCTTTGCCGGATTTGCCTGAATCTGACGGAGGAAGAGACCTGTCATATTTGCCACGATACAACAAGAGATCAAGAAGTGATTTGTGTCGTGGAAGATCCCGACGCGCTGGCGGCGATTGAAGAGTCCGGGGGATTTCGGGGAACTTATCACGTTCTCCACGGTGTTCTGGCGCCCCTGGATGGAATCGGACCTGATAACTTAAGACTGGGTGAACTTGTCCGGCGGATTAACGAAGGCCATGTCAAAGAAATAATCATCGCTACAAATACAAATGTTCAGGGCGAAACCACGGCCCTGCTGCTTACCCGGATGTTCAAAGAAAAAAATATCAAACTGACGCGCATCGCCATGGGTATGCCGATGGGCGGAGATTTGAAATATATAGATAAGATGACGATATCGAAGTCGCTGGAGTTTCGGCGTGGCATGTAGGATGACGCGTGAAAAAGTCCATATACTGCGTTGCGCTTCGTCCTTCGGCGTTGCGGCGTATGCGAAAAATACGCCTCACTTCTCAGGTCTCGCGCGTCTTGTCTCTGGAGCTTTTTGACGCGCCATAGAATAGATAATTTTAAATGATAAATAAGGCACTAGAGCAGATGATAAGGAGAATTGTAAAAATATTCCTTGTGTTGGTTGTAATAGTGCTTACATGGTTTTGTTTTGTGCCTTATCTCCGTATCGCATTCTCACCGTTTTCATGGGCTGAAGCAGACATGGATAAGAACGGATTTGTATCCCCAACGGAAGCAGGCTATTGTGCAGATTATGGTGTAAGGCAATATAAAGAAAATGGTATGAATTGTATCGAATGTTTTGCACTTAAAGATGGACTAACTTTGAAAAAGGTTTGTAAATAAAACATGGAAATAAAAACCAAAACAAAGTTGCGGCGGATCAACGCAGCGAAAATTACCAAGGCGGTAAGGAAGCTTTTTATCGAAGCCAATACCGTTTTGGGCGAAGATGTTGTTGAAGCGCTGCAGCAGGCCCTCTCCCGTGAGGAATCTCAAACCGGCAAAGAGGTTCTGCAAAAAATTATCGAAAATGCCGGTATTGCCCGCCGTAAGAAAATGCCCATTTGTCAGGACACGGGTTTAGCCGTTGTTTTTGTCGAGATGGGCCAGGATATTCATATCGTAGGTGGAGAATTGCACGCGGCGATTGAAGAAGGCGTGCGGCAGGCCTATGATGAAGGCTATTTGCGCAAGTCCGTGTGCGATCCGTTCACCAGAAAAAATACCACCGACAATCTGCCCGCGATTATTCATGTCGATATCGTTGCCGGCAGCCATTTGAAAATCATCGCCATGCCCAAAGGCGGCGGCAGTGAAAACGTCAGCGCCGCGAAAATGCTGACGCCTTCGGCAGGCATTGACGGCATTAAAAAATTCGTCATGGATACGGTGGAAGCCGCCGGCGCGAATCCCTGTCCGCCGATCATTGTCGGCGTCGGCATCGGCGGATCGCTGGAACAGGCCTGTGTCATGGCAAAGAGAGCGCTCTTAAGACCGGTTGGCGAACAAAACAGAATTGATGAACGTCTGGAACGAATTGAGAAGGAACTGTATCAGAGCATTAACAATCTGGGCATCGGCCCGGCAGGTTTAGGCGGCCGTGTCACCGCTCTGGCGGTTCATATCGAAATGATGCCGTGCCATATAGCTTCTTTACCTGTGGCGGTAAATATACAGTGTCATGTCGCCAGACATAAAGAGACGACTTTGTGAAAGACGACTTCGTGAAAAGCCCCATATGCTACGTTGCGCTTCAGCCTTGAGGCGTTGCGGCGTACGCAAAAAGTACGCCTCACTTCCAACGCCTTGCGCGCCTTGCCTCTGGAACTTTTGACAAAGCCGTAATAGGTGTCATTCCCGCGGAGGCGGGAATCCAGAAAAGGAGTGAAAATGAAAATAAATGGAAATATCTCTTTATTTTGGAGACCATGCTGATGAAAAAGACTATTGTTCTTTTATTTTGCGTTGTTTTATGTGCGTGTAGACCTACTATAGCATATCAACCAAATACAAATGCTATTGATCCAGCTAAAACCATTCAGCGGATAATTAGACTACAACCACCTGCTTGGACTACAGTTCCTTATGAAATTTCTGTTACTGAAGATTGCATACAAATGAAGCTTACTGAAAAGAATCGTAAGACAAAGAGTGTTGATGATATATCAAAGACCATTTGCTTTGAAAACATTGGCAAAATTAATTTTTACAAATACGATATTTACTATGTGGAGATTTACGATCGTTTAAATATTTGGATGTATACTGTTTATTCTTTTGATGAGGGTAATGCTAAAAGTTTTATGGATGCTCTATATACTATGATGAAATCACAAAAAAAATAGAGTTTAATTTTATTAAAGGAATAGACTTCGGAGAATATAATACATAAAAAATGGAAGCACGAAAAATCAAAACACCTTTGACTGAAGAAGTTGTCACGTCATTGCATGCCGGTGATATGGTAATGCTTAGTGGTGAAGTTTATACCGCCCGTGACGTTGCTCACAGGCGTTTGTATGAAGCTCTTCTTAAAGGCGAGAAGCTGCCCTTCGATTTGCAGGGGGCAGTAATTTTTTACGCTGGTCCGGCGCCGACACCGCCCGGCAAAGTTATCGGTTCCATCGGTCCCACGACCAGTTACCGGATGGATTTTTTCACTCCAAAATTAATTGAAAACGGTCTTCGGGGAATGATCGGCAAAGGAAATCGTTCGCCGGAAGTTGTGGAAGCGATCAAACAGCACAGAGCGGTTTATCTCGGCGCGATTGGCGGCATCGCCGCCCTGATGTCCCAGTGTGTAAAAAAAGCAGAACTGATCGCCTATGAAGATTTGGGGCCGGAGGCGATTAGAAAATTAACAATTGTTGATTTCCCCCTTGTTGTGATCAACGATTTTCAGGGAAATGATCTATACATATCCGAACGACGCAAGTGGCGTATTGGGGACCATTGAAATACCCTGAAGGGTAAGCAAACGAATGCCCATAAACATATGGTCTATTCAACGATTCATGTTATGTCAGTATAACTATTATTTATAATGTGAACAGCAGTCATTTATACATTTAGTGAGCCGAACAAATGACTTATCCATTCGATATAACGAATCTTTTTATCTTTAGCGAAAATTTGTTGACTGAAATATGCTTCTATATTATGAATGATAGTCATTTTTTGTAACGTTAATAAGGAGATTAAGCTAAATGATAGAAGTTAGATGGCATGGACGTGGTGGTCAGGGCGCGGTGACATCGGTGGAATTGCTGGCTGTAGCGGCAATCGCCGCCGGAAAATACGCTCAGGGTTTCCCCAGCTTCGGTCCGGAAAGAAGAGGAGCGCCTGTTGCCGCATTTACCCGTATTGATGATAAAAAAATCAACGTCCGTTCGGGCATTTATGAACCCGACGTGGTGCTGATTCTGGATTCCAGTTTGATCGGCCTGGTTAATGTGACCGACGGCTTAAAACCGGGCGGCAAAATAATTGTCAACACACCGAAAACGCCGGATGAAATTCGCAAGGATCTGAATTTCAGCGGCACGGTGGCTACTGTTGACGGTACCGGCATTGCGCGCAAGGAAATGGGCGTGCCTATTGCCAACACAACAATGATCGGCGCGTTATTGAAAGTAACGGGAGTGATGGAACTCGACGCCATGAAAGACTCGGTGGAACATCGTTTCGGCAGAATCGCCCAGAAGAATCTCAACGCGATGAAACGGGCATACGACGAAATTAAAATAAGTAATTGAGGGGTACCATATGGCATTGAAATCATGGAGGGAGCTACCCACGGGCTGTGTTGTTTTTGAGCCGGGTAGCGCCAGTGAATATCATACGGGAAGTTGGCGTTCGCAGCGGCCCGTTTGGAACAATCAGAAATGTATTAAATGCGGCATCTGTTACGTGTTTTGCCCCGAAGGCTGCGTGCAGCAGGGCGAGGACGGTTTTTTCCAGGCAGACATGGATTATTGCAAGGGCTGCGGCATTTGCGCGCATGAATGCTGGCCCCGCGCGATAGCAATGATAGAGGAGGGATGACATGGCAAAGCGCATTGGAATGGAAGTAGCAGTTGCCGTGGCGGAAGCAGTGGGCCTCTGCGATATCGATATGGCGGCCGTTTATCCCATTACGCCCCAGTCACATATTGCCGAACACCTCTCCGATCTTGTCGCGGACGGTAAAATAGACGCGGAGTTTGTCACGGTGGAATCGGAGCATTCAGCCATGAGCGCGGTTATCGGTGCCTCCGGCGCCGGCGCACGGTCTTATACAGCCACCAGCTCTCAGGGATTGATGTATATGCATGAATTACTGCCGATCGCTTCGGCGATGCGGCTGCCGATCACCATGGCCATCGCCAACCGGGCGGTTTCCGGCCCTTTAAATATTTTGAATGATCATTCCGATATCATGCCGCAGCGCGATTCAGGCTGGATTTCCATTTTTGTGGAAAACGCTCAGGAAGCCATCGATATGTCGATTATCGCCTTCAAAATTGCCGAGAATAAAGATGTAATGCTGCCGGTCAATATTAATATTGACGGTTTTCAGTTAACGCACATGGTGGAACCTTTTGAGATGCCTACACAGGAAGAGGTGAGAAACTTCCTGCCGCCCTTTGTGCCGCATGCGACACTGCACCCCGCGAAGCCAGTAACGATGGGCGCTTTCGCCATGTCCGATTATTTTCCGGAAATCATGAAAGCCAAAGACGAAGCCTTGAAGAATTCTAAAAAAATCATTCTGGAAGTCTGGGATGAGTGGGCTAAAATGTTCGGGCGTGCCTACAAGCCGGTGGAAACCTACAAGGCCGAAGACGCGGAAGTTCTGATGCTGACCATGGGTTCCATGGGCGAAACAGCTCAGATGGCGATTGACGAACTGCGCGCCAAAGGCGTTAAAGCAGGACTTGTAAAATTGAGATTATGGCGTCCTTTCCCGTTTGCGGAAATTAAGGCCGCGGTGAAAAACGCGAAGAAACTGATTGTCACCGACCGCGCCGTTTCTTTCGGCGGTCCCGGCGGACCGGTGTTTTCCGAGGTTAAGTCGGCCCTTTATGCTGAAGCTCAACGCCCCGTGATTTACGATTATATCTACGGTCTGGGCGGACGCGATGTTCCGGTAGGTGATTTTGTCGGGATGTTTGAAAGAGTTCTGGCGGATACGGCCAACAAGGAAGTGGACACCTATGAATTTTGGGGAGTGAGAGAATAATGAATATCGTAGAAAATTTTGATTTATATGCCCCGCGTCTGATTAATAAAAAAGAATTGTTATCTTCCGGTCACCGGGCCTGTTCCGGCTGTGCCGAAGTGCTGGCTGTGCGTCTGATGGCGAAAGCACTCGGTGAGAACACCGTCATTGCTTCCGCAACCGGCTGTATGGAAATTGTTTCCAGTATGTTTCCGACAACCGCCTGGAATGTTCCCTGGATTCACGTTGCTTTTGAGAACGCGGCGTCGGTTGCGTCCGGCATAGAAGCGGGTCTCAAGGCGCTGCGCAAGAAAGGCAAAATTGACGACCGCTATGTAAAAGTTGTCGGTATGGGCGGCGACGGAGCGACCATGGACATCGGGTTTCAGGCGCTTTCCGGCGCCATGGAACGCGGCCATGACATGATTTATGTATGCTTCGATAACGAAGCCTACATGAACACGGGCATTCAGCGCTCCAGCGGCACGCCGATGGGCGCGTCCACGACGACTGCGCCTGCGGGCAAGGTCAGTTCCGGCCAGAAAACCTGGAAAAAGAACATGCCGGAAATTATGGTTGCCCACGATATACCCTATGTAGCAACCGCGTGTCCCAGCTATCCGCTGGATTTCATCCGCAAAATGGAAAAAGCCAAAAGTATTAAAGGGCCGTCCTATATCCACTGCTTCTCCGTGTGTCCGACCGGTTGGCGCTGTCCCTCGAATCAGGCAATTTCCATGGGACGTCTGGCCGTGGAAACGGGGGTGTTTCCTCTTTATGAAGTGGAAAACGGACATTATCGTCTTTCGCCGGATATGCCGAAAAAGCTCAAACCGATTAAAGATTATTTCAAGGGGCAGGGACGTTTCCGCCATCTGAGCGCGGAAGAAATTGACACGATTCAGGGAAAGGTAACCACCGAATTTAAGAAATTGACGGAAAAAGCAAAATTTCTCAAATAGGCAATGAATAATTCCCCTTGGAAATGGAAACATTATTTCTAACGGGACAAGAGAGAAGTTGAAAGAATACCGAGGTGAAAAAAGTATGACGAAAGCGAGCAATATTGCAGCAACAACAAAAACAATCGTTAAAAAACACGGCCGCGATAAAAGCGCTCTGATTGCCGTGTTGCAGGATATTCAGGAGGCCTTCAATTATCTTCCCAAAGACGCGCTGAAGGCCGCGGGAAAATCTCTGGGCATTCCGTTTAGCCGGGTTTACGAAGTCGCCACTTTTTATAATGCCTTTAGTCTGAAACCGCGCGGCGAGCATATTGTTAAAATCTGCATGGGGACTGCCTGTCACGTACGCGGTGCGGCGGCCATTCAGGATAAAATGGAGCGGACGCTCTGCATCAAACCGGGTGAAACGACTCCCGATAATAAATTTTCTCTGGAGACCGTCAATTGCGTCGGCGCTTGCGCGCTGGGTCCCGTGGTGGTCATTGATACGGAATATCACGGCCAGGTGACGATGAACAAGGTAGATAAAATTATCGGCAAGCTCAAAGAAGAGGGGGCGCAGCAATAATGAAAAAAATATCCAACGCACAGGCCTTGCGCCAGGTTCAGGAAGACCTGAAAAAGAACTTCGATCCCAACAAAAAAATGGTTACGATCTGCGCCGGCACGGGCTGTCGCGGTTACGGCTGCATAAAAGTTAAGGAAGAACTGGAAGCCGAAATTAAAAAACAAAATATCGACGTGGAAGTCCGCGCGACCGGTTGTTTCGGTTTCTGCGAAAAAGGCCCGCTGGTTGTTATCCATCCGGAAAAAATATTTTATCAGCAGGTCAAAACAAAAGACGCCGCCGATATTATTTCTAAAACCGTGGCGCAGGGTGAAGTCATTGAAAAACTGCTCTATCGCGATCCGGTCACTTCCGCAACCGTGATGAAAGAAGAGGACGTGCCCTTCTACAAAAAACAGAAACGCCTGGTTTTCGGCTCCAACGGAATTATCGATCCCACGCAGATCGAATCGTACATGGCTATCGGCGGCTACAGCGCTCTCGCCAAAGCTTTGAGCGAAATGAGTCCCGAGGGGATTATTGATGAAGTCAAAAAGGCCGCTTTGCGCGGGCGGGGCGGCGGCGGATTTCTGGCAGCCTCAAAATGGGAAGGCAGCCGCAAGGCGCACGGCTCGCCCAAGTATGTCATTGCCAATGGCGATGAGGGAGATCCCGGAGCCTATATGGATCGCTCTCTCATGGAAGGCAATCCCCATAGTGTCGTCGAAGGGATGATTATCGGCGCTTATGCTGTTGGCGCATCCGAAGGATACATCTATGTGCGCAACGAATATCCTCTGGCCGTTGTTCATCTGACCATGGCAATCCAGAGTGCCCGAGAAGCCGGGCTTTTAGGTAAAAATATTTTAGGCACGGATTTTTCTTTTGATATTCATATTAATAAAGGCGGCGGCGCTTTTGTCTGCGGCGAATCTTCGGCACTTTTTGCTTCTATCGAAGGACGCGCCGGCGAACCCCGCGCCAAATACGTGCATGCCGTGGAAAAGGGCCTGTGGGACAAGCCCACTGTACTCAACAATGTGGAAACGTGGGCCAACGTTCCATTAATTATTAATAACGGAGCTGACTGGTACGCCTCCATCGGCACCGAAAAAAGCAAAGGCACCAAGATATTCTCACTGGTGGGCAAGATCAATAACACGGGACTGGTGGAAGTTCCCATGGGAATGAAGCTGCGTGAAATCATCTATGACATCGGCGGAGGCATTCCCAAAGGCCGGAAATTCAAGGCCGTGCAGACCGGCGGACCTTCGGGCGGCTGTATTCCGGAGAGCCTGCTCGATTTGCCGGTGGATTTCGATAAGCTTTATGAAGTCGGCTCCATGATGGGTTCCGGCGGCATGATCGTCATGGACGACCGCTCCTGCATGGTGGACGTGGCAAAATATTTTCTGGCCTTCTTGCAGGAAGAATCCTGCGGCAAGTGCGTTCCCTGCCGTGAAGGCGTCCGCCGTATGAGAGAGATTCTCGAAGACATCTGCGCGGGCAAGGGCACGGAAGGCGACATCGATCTTCTGGAAAAAATAGCCACCGGCGTAGCGGACGGTTCTCTTTGCGCGCTCGGGGGCAGCGCTCCCAATCCGGTACTCAGCACTCTCAGATATTTCCGGGAAGAGTATGACGCGCACATCAAGGATCACCGCTGTCCGGCGGGCGTCTGCAAAGCGCTCATTACCTACAGCATTGATCCGGAAAAATGCACCGGTTGCACCTTATGCGTAAAGGTATGTCCCGTGCAGGCGACCAGCGGAGAAAAGAAGAAGCCCCATACAATTGACAATAACAAATGCACCCGTTGCGGCGCTTGTATTGAAAGCTGCAAATTTGAAGCAATCAACGTGAAATAGAGGTAGGACAAATCATGGTAAATTTGACTGTTGACGGAAAAAATATATCGGTGTCGGAAGGAACTATGCTTCTGGAAGCAATCCGCGGCGCGGGCATTTCCATTCCCACCCTGTGCGCGCATGAAGCCGTTTCGCGTTCCGGCGCCTGCAGGCTCTGCGTAGTGGAAATTAAAAAAGGAACTAGAACCAGAATTGTCACCTCCTGTCTTTATGCCGCCGAGGAAGGCCTGATTGTAGATACCAAAAGTGAACGGGTGCTGAATGTCCGCCGCCTTGTTATGGAATTACTGCTGGCGCGCTGTCCCGAATCTGATGTGCTGAAGAAGCTGGCCCAAGAACTGGGCGTCGAGCCGCAGGCACGGTTTGTCGCTGATACGGATAAAGGCAAGTGCATTCTCTGCCGTTCCTGTGTGCGTGTTTGCGAAGAAGTTGTCGGCGTGAGCGCCATCGGTCTTTTTGCCCGCGGTTCTCATAAAACCGTTGGGACCGCGTATAATGAAAAATCGGACGTCTGCATCGGCTGCGGCGCGTGCGTTTATGTGTGCCCCACCGGACATATTGAAATGATTTCGACCGGCGACAAACGTAAAATCTGGGGGCGTACCTTCAAGATGCAGCCCTGCGATAAATGCGGCAAATATTTCGCGCCCGTGGATCAATTGAAATTCATCAGCAAGAAAACCGGAGTCCCGCTCAGCGAGCTGACTGTCTGCACGGAGTGCCGGTAAGCACATCGTTTTGAAAATAGAAATTTCTTTTAAAGAAAAAGGCTTCGTATTCATTAGCATACGGAGCCTTTCTTTTTGCCTCAACTTTCGGGAGAAAAAATAGCGATACTTTTGGGGTCTGTAACGGCACTCCGTATCGTCATAAACCTCGTGGTCAAAAGGGATATTAAAAATGATAAACGGTTTTCAGCTGAAAAAAATGACCCTTCGTTGAATTTTCAGAATAAAGATCATAAAGATAGGTAAAGGTAACGCTGAGCCATGAAAAACGATAATAGAAATCGGCGCCCGCCGAGAGCGTTTCTCTCGCGCTGCCGGTCACCGCTGCGCCGTTTTGCTCCTTATCCCGGCTCAGCATCCAGTTGATCGACGGCCCGAATTTAAATTGATCGGTCACCTTGTATCCCAGAAGGCACTGCACGTATAATTCGTCTCCCGGCGAAACATTCGTCGATTCGTTTTTCAACCGGAAGTAATATTTCACAGCCGCATCGATGCTGAAATTGCCGAAGGATTTGTAAAGAAAGATCATGGGTTTGATGTCATACTGGTTTGAGCCGATATTGGCCGCTTTGGAAGCGTTGTAAGCGCCCGTGGGAAATTCCACAAACAGCATCGGCAGAATATCCAGCTGTTTAAACGGCAGAAAATAACCGGCGCCAAGATTGATATCACCCAGACCTGACGAGTTCTGATTCATAGAATTAATATCCGTAAAGCCAAAGGGGACAAGAGCAGTTGCGACAAAATCAGGCGAATAATAGCAAAGACGGAGCAATTCCTGAGCGCTTGTAAGTCCGAAATCTTTTTTGCCCGGACTGCCGTTTTTATCGGTTGTTTCATCAGCGGTATAAACAGAAGAATAGGTAAGAAAATAAGTTCCCTGTTTTGCGCGCGCGCCGTCATAAAAGTTGACAGCGAGGGCAACCCCCGGCATCAAAGCCGTCCCAAATAATAATAAAAAAATTATGTGCAAGAAAGGATGTGATAATGATTTGATCATGCGAGTCTCCCCTGTGTGTTGGAAGGTACGCTTATACAGTAATTTCCGATAGATGCAAGGAGAAAAAGAAGGAACATCGACAAGGACCTTATATTTTCCGGCGGCTTAATTATCTTGACTCTTGGAAGCCATCTCCCTATAATTAACTCCACTTCGTTTTCGTTGGCGAGACTGATTGTCCGCGTCGATGCGTTATTCTTTGAATGAAACTTTGTATAAAAGGCAAAACTTTTATTTTAAAACCATACAGCTCAAAAAGGTGAAATTTATGTGGAAGTATAAAGTTGTTTCTGCGGAAGAAGTTCTTTCCAAAATCGAACCGGGCATGGCGATTTTTCTCGGTACGGGCATGGCGGAACCGAGGACTCTGGTTAAGCATCTCATGGCTTCGGAAGAACCGAATCTGCAGGATTTGGAATTGATTCAATTGGTAAGTATCGGGGATACAATCCCCATTGATGAGAGGTATTCGCGCAAGTTTCGCTTAAAGACATTTTTTTCCGGCTGGATTGCTTCCGAGGCTATCAGCGCGGGCAGGGTGGATCTTATTCCCAGCAGATTTTCACGGATACCCGGTCTATTCAAATCGGGAGCCATCCATATTGACGCGACTTTTATCCAGATATCACCGCCGGACGACAACGGCTACGCACGTTTACTCGGAGTAGACGTGGAACGGCAGGCCATGGAGGCGGCAACGATCGTTGTCGGTGAGGTCAATGCCCATGCTCCCCGAATCATGGGAGATACACTGGTGCATATGGATGAATTCAATTATTTTGTCGAGTCGACGGAATCCCCGATTTATATACCCCGATGGCCGATGGCGGATGTTTTTCTGAAAATAGCCGCAAACATTGCCAATGTCATTGAAGACGGCAGCTGTATCTCTCTGGGCATAGGGCCTCTCTACGAAGCGCTGGCCGTGCAGCTGGCCTCAAAAAAACATCTCGGAATTCATACTCCTTTTTTCACCGATGCGGTGATGGACCTTGTCAAGAGCGGCGCTGTCACGAATCGGCGCAAGGGCGTCTTTCGCGGTAAATGTTCCGCGTCATATCTGCTGGGCAGTGAAAAAATGATGCAGTGGCTGGATCACAATCCGCTTGTTGACTTTCAGCCGGAAGACGTGATTATGGATCCGAAGGTCATCGGCAGCAATGATAAAATGATAGCCATCATTCCGGCAAGAAAAATTGATCTGACGGGAAATGTCGCTTTGCACACCGGCAAGGGAAATTTCACCGCCGGTCCGGGCAATGTGCAGGAACTTTTTATGGGCGCATCGCTTTCGAAAAAAGGCCGGACAATTTTTGGCCTGCCCAGCCGCAACATCAAGGGAATGCCGAATATTGTTTTGTCTGTTGACAATCTGCCTTTTCAGTTTACCAATCGTGAATCCATGGACCTGGTCGTGACAGAATACGGGGTGGCCTATCTTATGGGAAAAACCATGCGAGAGCGGGCGCAAGCGCTGATTGACATCGCGCATCCCGATGATCGGGCGGAACTCGTCCGGCAGGCCAAAGAAGAAAAATTGATTTACGCCGACCAGATTTATTTTCCCGAATCGGGAGCTCTTTACCCCTCGAAGGTATGCAATAGCCATGAATTTAAAGACGGCCTGAAGGTTTATTTCCGGCCGATAAAACCTTCCGATGAAGATATGATGCGCCTCCTGTTTTATCGATTCTCGGATCAGGCTGTTTATTCCCGGTACTTCACGTCCATAAAAACAATGCCTCATAAAAAAATGCAGGAATATGTTAACGTGAATTACCATCTGGTCATGTCTATTGTGGGCGTTGTCGAGATTGCCGGAACAGAAAAAATAATTGCCGAGGCGCGTTATGCCCGAAAGCAGCAGGACAGCTTTGCCGATACGGCATTTATTGTAGACGAAGAATATCACAGCAAAGGAATCGCTTCGTATCTTTTTGAATTATTGATTCGTGCGGCTCGCGAGGAGGGCATTCAGGGATTTACCGCCGATGTTCTGGCTACCAATAAAGCGATGTTGAAAGTCTATGAAAAAGCGCCCTTTCCGGTGCAGGCCGTTCTGTCCCGGGGCATCTATGAATTAACCATACCCTTCACGCCTTTAGCGGAGTTGAAGGAAAAAGATTAAATCGATGCGGGACGGGACAAACGCCGTCACCGGGCGTCAGCAATCCTTTAGTAAAAAATTGCTCTTGATTCGAATTCCTTCAGTGCGATGAAGGCGTTTTCGCAATCCTGTTTCCTTTGTTCCAGTCGGGACTGCCTTGCGGTAATTTCTTTGGGGGGGAGTTGCTTTCCGGCGACATTCTCATTCCAGTCTTTTGTCATCCGGTCGGCATCCCTGCATACTTCATTCGCTTCTTTGCGGAGAAAATCAAATCTGTTGATTTGTCCCGGATTGTCGAATTCGATGCCTCTGAAGTAGGCGGAAGCGCCCTGCCTTCCCGGTTTGATGACTGTGCCCATCGTGGTTTCGATGGCAACCTTCTCCGTCGGGCTCAGTTTGGCGACTACCCAGGTGTCGTTGCTTTCCCTCACAAGCTGCCTGTAGTTCCATGCGGAGATATTTTCCTTAATGTTTCCGATCATGATCTTTGCATCAATACGGTTTGTCAGTAGTTGATTCCAGATGCTGATGGCCATGTCCCGGTAGACAAGATCTCCTTCCGGCGCGCGCGTTTTGTTTTTTTGAAACTCGGCGGCAATTCTTTCCACGATCTGCATCTTGTCCGGGGCCGGTTTTACCGGAAGATCCGTTTGTTCATCGGAAACAGCAGCGGCAGCAGGCACTGAAGAGACCGGTGGGGCGGGAGCCGGCCGGGCAGGCGGCTGTTCGGGACGCGGCTGTATGATGACCGGAGTGACGGGCTTTACCGCTTGTGTTGTTTTGTCGGCGGACATCAGGAAATAAGTGACCACAAAAGCAGTTACAACTCCCGTCAGAATCAGGACAGGCGCCAGATATTTTTTAACGGGGCCTGGCGGTGATGTGCTTTTCCACGGCGTGGCCGATGGGGATGGTATTTTCCCCTCGCAGGCAGGGCACGTGAAATGTCCTTTTTTAAGCGTGGTCGCGATGTCAGCCGGCTTGTATTCGATTTCACAATGTGGACATTTGATATGCTTATTGACCTTCTTTTTTCTGAGATCCAGTATCATTTTTCTATCCAACGATATAAGTGCTTGTTCCGACGGCTATCAAGACCCCTTCGTCGTTGACAAGTTCCGTGCGTGTTACGGCAACTTTGTGACCCAATCTTAAAATATGGCCGGTAGCCAGAAAGTGAGCCCCTTTTCCGGGACGAATATAATCTATCCGCATGTCAATGGTTCCCATACCGGTGAGTCGTTTAACCAGTTTATCCAGCGTGGCATCCTTCATCTCGTTTAAAACATGTATTTGCGCGATGACGCCGCCGGTAAAATCCAGAAGGGACGACATGACTCCGCCGTGCAGGATATTCTTTTCAAAATTGCCTATCAATTCGTCCCGCATATCGATTCTGACGACAACGCCCCCGGGAGAAATAGAGTCTATTTTAATGCCCAGATATTTGTTGAAGGGCATTTGTTCCTCATAGATAATTTTTAAATAGTTAAGAATTTCTTCTATCCCTATCGCATCCAACATCAGACAACCCTTCAAAATTTAATTGCCGCGGCAATAATGAAAGACCAACTCACTTTTTATCACAACCATGCTTTTTGTAAACGATTTTTATTGTCTATTAACAGCCGCATATAATCCAATTCCAGGCCGATCATCTCCACGTCTTTCCGGCGCAGCCATTCGGAAAGCCAGGCAAAGCGAAGCGCGACAATAAATTCCACCAGATATTTCCAGCTCGTTTTGGAAATAAGTTTTGCCTCCGCCATCTCGGAAATAAAACTTTTAACGAGTCCGCCCGTGAGACTTCGCGGATCTTCAACTCCGATACAGCCTATTAAGTTCGCCGCGTCATAAATCTCCCGTTTGCAGCCTGAAAATTCCCAGTCAATCACGCATTTCATATTGTCGGCGGACCAGATAATATTTAGCGGATGATAATCGCCGTGGCAAAAGGCGATAGGCAGTTTTTCATACGCGGGCATAAAATCTTTCTCGAGGAAACGGGCGATATCGTTAATCTCATCTTTGATGTTTTTGTCATAAAGATTAATTTCACAGATCAATTTGTATATATAATCTTTGAGCGAAAAGACATGCAGCGAATGATCCAGGGGCATGTTTTTTGATTTCCGGCGTAACGCTATGAGAAAAGCGGCCAGCGCCGGTCCTCGCCATTTTTCATACATGTATTTTTCACGGTCAAGCGGCACTCCTTGTATAAAAGGAATCATTTGCCAGAAATTGTTTTTATATTTGATGACGTATTTCCCTTTTTCACCGGCTAAATACGGCTGAATATGCCGGAAATTTTTTTTCGATAAAAAATCAAGAGTCGCGGCTATCTGCTTTTTGTGCTCAAGGGATTTTGAAGAAATCTGTTCCAGCACAAAAACATTTTCATTCTTATCTTCCAGGACGACGCGAAAAAGCGAACGTTCGGGACTTCCCTGAACAGAAATATTATGATGTAATTTTTTAAGACGCACCTGCCAGAGCGAGGCTACGGCGCTCAACGTTTCCTTGCTGTATAAAGGAGTTTCTTTCCTGGCGTGAATGTGCGCTTTTTTATCCTTGCGGATTACTCGGGACGCAAAGATAACGCCGTCTGCGCATCTATTTCCGGCGATGAAAACATTTTCCGCATCCGTCCACTCCATCGTCAGATTGCAGCCGTTGGGGCATTCCCGGCAGATTAAGCTTTCCATATTCTTATCCATTTCCAAGTGAAAATCCCTGGCAATGCAATGCTCCCTTGATGATGTACTCCTCTAAAGAAAATGCGTTTCCGGACAGGATTAATTAAAAGTAGTTTTATATGCTGCAAGAAGAATGTGTGAAGAATAGAGAATCAGAATTCTTTTTCCATAAAATCTTTATGAAGATTGTCCAGTACTTCAAGGCTCACTTCATCTGACCCCGACTCTCCGCTGCCGTCGTATTCAAAAGGATCGTCCATATCCTTGATAAGAAAAAGAATAGCAAAGATCACAAAGGTAAAAATACAAACCAGGATCAGTCCGCCCCACCAGGGTTCTACGATCAGTAAACAATAAGCAATCAGGAAAACCATGGTGATCGCCTGAATGCAAACGAAGACGGAAGGAACAAAATCTGTTTTCTTGATGACGATTATCCGGTTTATTATTTTTTTTATGTTGGCCTGGTCCGCTTTCAAGCGGGTAATATAATTTACTGCCGCGCCTTGTTTTTCCATTTCAATAAAATCATCCGTGAATGAATCCAGCAGCTTCTGCAGTTTATCATTTTCCAGAATAAAAAAATCATGTTTAAAAGTTGGAATAAAAAGTTTTATTTTTTCCATCAGGATTTTTGCGGCGGAAGAATTTTTATGCCTTCTGATGTAATCCGCTTCCTGCCAGAGAGAATATAGTGATGCGGCGATTTCGTTGGGAATCTTTTCGCTTTCCTTGAAATCAGTGACCACGCCGGCCAGTAAAAAACCGAGAATAAAAATGATCCCGGTAAGAATGCTCGGGAAAAAAGAAGTGAGGTCTTTGGGGATAACTTCCCAGCCGAGAAAATGACAGGCAATCTTAATCGTCCCCACAACCAGGATAATCGGAATTACCGAAATCAATAAATGATATTTGCTTTTTTTAATTTTATCTAACCATGTCATATTTTAACAGCCTTTAATTTTTTAAAAATGTAGAATCAGAAAATCTTTATATTTTTTATAAGAACTTACTCCTGCGACGGAGGAGCATAGGCAAGTTCCTTTTACATGTCAAATTATTATTTGCAACCCGTTCCGGCGTTTTTTACTTCTTCAGCGCGAAGACAGGCACATTTTCAGCTATGCAGTTATTCTCGTTTCGGATTTTTTAAGCATGGGGAGGAATGCGGTGCGTTTGTCCGCGATAAGCTGGATAACTGAACGGGCACACTGATGAACGCATTGACCGCATCCAATGCATTTATTTATATCGAGCACGACTTGCTTATCCAGGACTGATATTGCGGCAGTCGGACAGTATTTTTCACATTTTCCGCATCCCGTGCATCTGGAGCTGTCGGTGATCTTCGCCAGATAGTAACAACTGTAGCGCAAAGGAGTGGCTCCCATGTTGTAGCAGCGAAATATTCCGCAGCAGTCCCAGCAACAGTTGCACAGACCGCCTTGAGGGCGATTCGCGTCATCCTTTTCATGGAACACCGTATGGATGGCGCCATGATCCCGAGCCTTCTGGATAATATCAAAAGCTTCTTCCCTGCTGATTTGACGCATATATCCATATTTCAGATACGGTTTAATTTTCTCGCCAAAACCCATGCATCCTATGTCGCCCGGCATTTTAAAGCGGCATGGATCATCAATATTGGAAGCCATCTGCCGGCACATGCATGCCTTGAATTGGCCGATGATACTTTTTCTTCCATATTCCATGATCATATCATTAATGGAATTTGTCGGATAAATATTGGAATCCGACACATGGATTGCCTCATTAATGATGATAGTTGATTTTCCCTTCGCATTCTTTGATTCATGAACCATGCCGACACTTTGATTTGATACAGGTGTATGCCTGCCCATGATATTCATTACTTTTCTGACGGGGAAAAAATTGAGATTCCGCAGTGAGTAAAAAAATGACATATATCTTTGCGCGAATTCCTTTTCTTCAGGTCTGCCGATTAAATAAGAAACCACGCCTTCAAACCACCCGACGATAAAAGGATTGATGGTGTATCGTTCTTCACTTGTTTCAGGATGTTGTATTCCTACGAATGCCTTTTCTTTAAGGGCTTCGAATAGGACATTAAATTTTTCATGATGCATGCCGCTGAGTGCGGCAACCTGTTCATGGGAGTATAAACCCGTACCCATTTTTAAAAGCAGGTCGAGTTCGTTTTGCGTGATCATTAAATCAATGGTTTTGAGTATCGGATCAAATGGCGGCATAAATCTTTTATTTTGCCTGTTCATCAACATGACCAGTTTTCTAAGATCCCCCTTCCGGTTGCGCAGAGATGTTTCACTGTTTTTTGCCATGTTTGTTCCTGTCACGTTTGATTTTGAGAAGACACTTTTTTTTCAGAAGAACGATAGAGAAGTATCATTTGCCCTGTCCATTGTTATTTACATAAATGGTCACTGCGCTTTCCGTCCCCGGAGAACCCGTCCGACGGGGCACCCCGGCGCATGCCTGGGTATCGGAATCCGGAAATATCAGAATCAACAGAATCCTACCGGATGAGGAGATTATTTTTGGCCGCTGTGCTCTTTCGTTTGATCACTATCAGGTTTGATGAAAATGTAATAAAGCTGTCCTTCGCGGTATGTTTTACCCGCAAGTTCGCCCGCATGGTCGCCAACGCCCATATAAACATCACAACGGCCTGCGGCCCGGATAGCGCCTCCTGTGTCCTGATCCAAAGAAAATCCTACGGGCCTGTCCAGGTCAACCGCGGTAAAGGCAAACATCGCCCTGGGATAAATCGTCTTGTCCGTGGCAATTGTTCTAAATGGGGTTACCGACTCATTGAGCGAGCCTCTTGGTTCGCCTTTTTCAGGCTTGAAGAAAACAAATCGGGGATTTTCATTAACATACATATCGACTTCATCAGGATGGACCTTAAAATAATCGATCATGGCTTTCATGTTGATATTTTTCTCTGTAAACTTTCCATCCGCTATCATTTTTTTCCTGATACTTTTATAGTCCGAGCCGTTATGAGCGGCATAACCGATTCCTTCGATCTGTCCGCCGGGCATTCGTATTTTTGCTGAACCCTGCACATGCACAATATAAACCTCAAACGGATCGCCAAGCCAGACAAGCTCAAGGCCCGCAAGCATATTGGATTTTTGTATATCCGCCCTGCCCGGGTATGGCTGGATTTGGCCATCGGAGCCCTTTTGGCCCAGAATCGTCCCGTCAGGACCTTTGATCAGATCGGCAGGTGTCTTGTATAAAGGATACCGATAACGGTCTGTGCGTACAGGAGAACCGTCAAAAATCGGCGTATAATATCCTGTAAACAATACGGTTCCCTGATCATCACAGCCGACTGAAATATACGTATCGAATTTTTCCCGCAAAACCTTGTTCATTTCCCCGGGAGACAATTTCAAATCAACAAGCTTCTCCAGTGCCCGCAGGCTCCTTACCGCCTGTTCGTGGGTAATGGCGCCATAAGGGTAGTACTTTTGGCTGGATGGCTTGGCCATATAGTTCAGACTTCTGGCTATTGCTTCCTTCAAGCCGTCAAGATCAGAACACGCTTTTGTGTAGTCGGGAATCTGGGCGGGATCCGTAATCTTTCTGAGCGCCAGTTCGCCCGGCGGCAAAACACGATTATAATCTTTTTGCGGTTCCGCAGAGTAATTGGTAACAACTGTAGAAAGACGTCCGTGGCAGCCGGCAAGAACTAAGAAAGCAATGACCCATAACAGGCCGGGGAATATAATTCTGTTTTTCATGGCAGAAGCATAAGACAAAATAGTCTTGTATGTCAAAAGAAATGTGATGAAAAAACGGAGAATAATGAACGGAAGGTTACTTTTCCATTCCTCTGCATGCTGTCACTGCTGTTTATTTTCCCCTCCGAAGAGTTTGCCCGGAAGCAGGGGGGACTTGCAATTTCCCCCTTGCTTTGGTTTGTTTTCGGTAAGGGCCGGTGTGTTAGAAACTTCTTTTGAATAATTCCTTAATTGCTTTTTTGCCGTTTGCTTCAAGGAAGCGTGTTCCGGTTCCGGTGAAATGAGGATGGCTGATTACGGGTTCTTTTCCTTTTTTACATTCCATCCAATCAAGACGTTTCCAGGTGAACCAGGCGTTACGTTTTTGATCGAACACATGCAGCGGCTTGTTGCAGATCTTGCTGAATTCGGCTCCCCAGCCGGTGCCTCCCTTAACGGTCTTGTCTTCCAATATTTCTCCGATGACAAATATTTCCTGACCGTTATTGATCTGGTACCAGATGCTTTGCAGAATTTTACGGAATGTCTGGTTGTCCGTGTAACGCCGATTCATTAATTTGGAAACATATTCCAGACTGATATCACCGTTTTTCAATTCTTCGTGATTAAGAACACGCAACCCCTGTGTCCGGACTATAGTATGTCCGGGAAACGTAAAATTAATTTCTTCGATTCCAATTTTTTCCG
This sequence comes from Deltaproteobacteria bacterium HGW-Deltaproteobacteria-13, assembly GCA_002840555.1. Lineage (GTDB taxonomy): Bacteria > Desulfobacterota > Syntrophia > Syntrophales > Smithellaceae > Smithella. The sequence continues at coordinate 760 of PHBJ01000014.1, read as the reverse complement.
CGTTGATGCCAAATTCCGCTTCAGCCCCTTGAGCACCACCGCTGAAAAGAATACAATCTTCTTTTTTCATGCCGATTATTTCTCCTGTTCTTTTAATTTATGGATAAAATTTACTCATCGTCATGAGTGTGTCATAATACGTCATTATGCATATCAAGGAAACAAATTAATAGCTAATGATTTCGGGGAATCTGAATAACCTGTAAAATATGGCTTGAATGATATAACGTTGAAAAGGGGTAATTACTTGTTTTAATATCGTTTTATTTCAGTCTTTGGCTATGGTAAGACTCCGTAATATTCATTATGTCATGTAATCTGGTATCCTTTTTCCCGGAACAACTTCAGGCAGGCGCTCACGACATTGGGATCATAAAGAATTCCCGCGTTGTTTTCAATTTCTGACAGCGCAATGTCAATTCCCAACGCCGGTCTGTAAGGACGGTAGGACATCATGGCCTCAACCACATCCGCAACGGCCAGCACGCGGGATTCGATAAGAATGTTTGCATCTTTTAATCCCTGAGGATATCCGGAACCGTTTAAACGCTCATGATGCTGGCGGATGATATCAGCCAGCGGCCAGGGCGATTCAACGTCTTTCATGATTTCATAGCTATACTCGGAATGATTCTTGATTAAGCAAAATTCAAGATCAGTCAGCATGGACGGTTTACATAAAATTTCCGACGGCACCGAAATTTTCCCGATATCATGAATGGCGCCGGCCATGCGGATGGCTTCAATTTTGTCATGAGGA
>PHBJ01000001.1 GCA_002840555.1 Deltaproteobacteria bacterium HGW-Deltaproteobacteria-13 | reverse complement strand
ACGGCGAAGCGGCGGACTGCATCTCCAGAATCGGCGCATACCAGCACAGCGGTATTTTGCCTTCGCCGCGGTAACCGAATTGGGGTCCCAGTTCCGCATCCATCACGGTTTTATAAACATTCTTGAACGAATCCGGGGTCACCACCGCATGTTCATTGCCGCCCACAAATTTCGCGCCGGGTTCATCGGCGTCTTTGTTGGCCGGACACATCACATCGCGGCAGACCTTAAAGTTGACATCGAGGAAGCTGTTGATGTCGTCCATCCCGTAGTATTCTTTGTAAGCATCAAGGCTCAAGAGCTTTTCCACGCCGAGCCATTCTTTGATCTGGAACATGATGTCCCGCGTCTGATACAACCAATTACTGTGTGCCATAGTGAATTCCTCCTATTGAAAATTAAAGGCACAAAATGAAAAGAATCCCCTTACGTGTAAGATTCACAGCTCCCTTTCCCGATCCGTCTTCTTGCCCATCCCTTTGCAAGACCTTGATCCTTTCCAAGCTGTTGTTCATTTACTGCCATTCATATTCGTTTTTACTTATACCCGCAACAAACACAAATTATGACTACCAGTCTTTATCTAAATCAACGGTAACTGTCAAACTGATATTTTGAATAAAAGAAGATTATACCGGCATTTGTTTAATACGGTCTGGCCGCGGATGGGTTTTTCCGCCGAAGTTATGGATATAACGGAGAATCCATTGACAATAAGTCTGTTCTGTGCAATAAGAATAATGATGATATCGAAGGACCTCTCGAACCTGATCCATTAATTTGAGTTTCGGATTTTGGTAGAACTTCGGTGTATCTTCAAGATTCATATTTAAAGCAGCAAAATAAAATTAAATACTGATTAGTCAATTTCCGCCAAAGGTGGAATTCATGGCAAAGGGCTTTATACCCGCTATTTTCCATGTTTACCCCTTTAATAGCGTAATAAGTGGAAAATCTTTCCATCTATATGGGGTAATATGACGAAATATTTTCCATTTATCACACTGTTATTTGAGGATGATGGTAATGAAATCTCAATGGCCACATAAGAGTGAAAAGGAACTAGTTGAAATATCAAAGTTCATTTCGTCATATTCAAAGTTTCCTCACGGCAGAATGTTTGTAATAGATTCTAAACAAGAAACACCGGATTATTTTCTTAGAGATAGTAACACTGGCGACATTTATGGAGTCGAATTGACATCAGTTTATAAAAATGATCGAAGTGTACCAGATGAACATATGAATCCAATTGATGGTTGGGAAGAAATACCTGATGATCCCATATTGTTGGCAAGGCACAATCAGAGGCTTATAGAGACTGTACAAATAAAAGTACAAAAAGCAAGAAGACATTACGACACATCATATCCGCTAATTTTGGCCGTTTATATAAATGAATACATATCAATTTACATGGAAGAAAGTGATTGGGGCGAGTTAGTAAGTACAAACAAAAATGTATTTGATGATATGGCACCTTTTTCAGAAATAGTTTTATGGAACCTTGGAAATGACAGTGCTATGTCAATTACTCCTAAACATAAACAAAGCTTAGAAAAGAACAAATAACAAGCACATACAGCCGATCTCTTACGCTCCGGCTGATTTTTTCGTTATCAGAAACTAAAACGCTCAGGCGAAAAGAGATGGAAAAAGAGATTGAAGTACCCATTAAAGAGCCTCTTACTAAAGAAGAACTGGCATGTGTGAAACAATTCTTGAAGAAGGCCCGTGAATTACACACCGCGCACATAATCTCAAATGGAGAAAGTGGAATATCTTTGAATAGCAAATTTGAAAAAGGCAAGACTGTTAAATTTAAAGTTAGCCTCCCACCCGAAGAATATTTGCGTTCATTATATATGGCATTTAGGTTCTTTTATTTAAGTAAAGAAAAATCCAATTTTTTGAGAGTGATAAATATCATCAAGCGTAAGATTGATAGCGACTTCGGAAGAAAGTATATCGATTGGCTCAAAGATATGTGGTCAGGTGCCTTAGCGGTCAAGCAAGTTAATATACGTGTGAATGAAAAAATAATTACACCAACAATGCTAATAGATTTATGGTTTAATGCCCACTATTTTCATGCTGATGATAGAAAAGAAGAAGAGCTGTCAAAGCTTTCTGGCGCACTGACAATTGATGTCTGTCGCTTCATGTTGGCTGATGCAGTATTTGAAGCATCTAAAGCTGTCTTTTTACTTGCCAACATGATTGCAGGGCTTGATAGTGAAAAAAGCTGATAACAAAGGCAATGCACCCGATCGCTGCGTTCCGGCTGATTTTATCGTTAACAGCGCAGGGAATTTCAGGGATGTCTCTTGGGAATCCCACAACACTATCATATGATAAAGGAGGAAGTGTTTTGATGATCTCATTTCGGTGGTTTTTAATATTCTTGGTATTGGGATTGGTGTTTGGCTGCACCACCATAAAAGTCCAGCCGATGGACAATACTTTGAAAATGAGACATGTCTGTATCAAAGACTGTAAAGAGATGTGTTTTGACGAACAGATGATGGGTGTAATTCGTGACGGTTTTGAACGCCATGGTATAACTACTCAAATCTATGGCGGCGATTTGCCATCCACCTGTGAATACTATTTATCATATTATTGCGAAGTCACTTGGGATTTCGCAACTTATATGAAGCATGCTGAATTGCGCCTTTATCAGGGAAATGCCCAGATTGGATCTGCCGAATATCATTTGAAAGGAGGCGGCGGGTTTTCACTGATGAAATGGCAAAGCACAAAGACAAAAATGGACCCCGTTATTGACGAATTGCTCAGTGGTCATTCTATCAAGGGACAGAGTCAATAACCAACATTGCCCAGTCAGGAAGACTTAACCGGACAACAAGATCTATCCAGTCGATCGCTAACGCTCCGGCTGATTTTTCGTTAATTCGCGCATGTGTGAACTTGATAATATTTCAGAAGGATGACGTATGAATTTAAGAGACTTGATATTTACATTTTTTATCGGCGGTTCTCTTTTGTTCGGTCAAGAAGTTGTTCACGCTGAATATCCTGTTGATTTCTCAAAGTGGCAAGAGTGCCAATCAAATGAAGACTGTACGATCAGCAAAGATCCTTGCAAGAACTATGTTGGAGTTAATAAAAAATATTTTAATGAATACTCCAGCTGGTCGGAGAAGGAATTATGGCATTGCAGAATGCTTGCCGACAAAGATTTAAGCGGGGGCACACAAATATCGTGCCTCAATCATAAGTGTCATGTAGGGAAGTTAACAGGAGCGCAAACAACACCTTTGCCTATTGCTGCAAAAACAAAAAAGGGGCTTACATGGGGCCTCGTATCTCACAGTGATAAACTTGGAATTGACCGTGTCGGTTGTTATGGAAGACCTCATGTCGATGGTTCCTCTGATGGTCCGTCCTGTGATCCTTATCAAGGCGATACCAGTTGCGCAGCGGCATTACCGATTTTGTGCCTTAAAACAGGAAACTTGCCTCGCCCAAACTACGCGGTTACCGGTACAGGACATGCCATGTCAGTAGAATACTATAATGGGTGGACCGGTGGACATATCAAGCTGACGCAACCAGTACGGGGTGATATGCTGACGAGCGTCGAAGCAGCAAATAAAATATGCGAAACAGCGCTTGGCGATGGTTATCGAATGGCTGAGCATCATGACGGCAAGTATGTGACAGGGATGAGTGAGAACAACTATTATGGAGAAACCTGGCCTCCGGAAAATCAGTTATTGCATGGTGGATGGCATTGGTATGCCTATGGCAATATTCAAGGCGATAAACGGTTCTGGGTTTATGTTAATGATCAGCAACAGGGAAACTGCTGGGATCACATAACAACTCAAGCTACAAAACAAGCAGGGTCCAATGTCTTATTAAATCAGAATGCTGCGAAAACTGCACCACCAATCGTGGCAAAGTAAAACTAACAAAGCCAATCCAGCCGATCGCTGGTTGATTGTTTCGTTAGCGCTTAGACTGAATATTGAAAGCACATCAAAGCAAGAAAGGATTACTTATGGGAGTAACTTGCGAGTTAGAACTTATTAATTCTGAGTATTTGAAAAACGCCTTGAATATAATCCCCAAACAAATATCAGGGCGTACACTCTCTGAAATACAACACATATTTCCAGACTTTTCTAAAGACTTTTCTGAATTTTGCAAATATTATGGCGTCAAACCGGACCTTTCAACTGACATGTTTAGCATGAACGGTTTATTTTGTTATCTAATTCGCATAGAATCATTAGAACTTGATAAATCATTAAGTCATGGCTTTAGTAAATTATTCACTTCAGTTAACGAATTATCGCCATTAAAAAATTGGCTGTTAGATTTTAAAAATATAGACGTCGATATTCCTAAAGAATTAATGGATGAAGATGGGGGACTATTTGGAATCTGGAACTCACATTCTTTGAAAAACGTATTCGAAATATTATCAAAATATTATGACCCTAATATTTTAATAACTAATATTGAAAATTCTAATGTAAATATTATTGGAAAACTGATTGGAACAAAGAAAAAACAACTTGACGCTCTCAATATTTTTAACGATAAATATTATTTGGATATCTGGAGAGAATTAAAGATATTTTTAGAAAAGGCCATTAAAGATTCTCGATTAATTGGAATATCGATATTCCCTTAATTTCTTAAATGAGAGCGTTAACAAAAGCAATGCGGACCGATCGCTAACACGCCGATTAATTTTTTCGTTCATGGCCGGAAAGTAGTGGGGATGTTCTTAAGAAGCCGGTCAGGGGGAACCTTTTTACCGGTAATTTATCAAATAAACGAGGGAATATGGCGCCGACGAAAGAAGAATTCATAGGGATCATTAAAGAAATCCGTGAGGTGATAGCATCTGATGAATGTACTGAATGTTCATGCCCGAATATCAGGTGCGAACTACATGGCGATTGCTACAATTGTGTAAGAGTCTACAGACACTTTGGCCACCATGTACCAAGATGTCTTCAGTTCGTTTTGGATAAAAAGATTGCGAGCATTTCTCAAACAATGGAAAAAGAAATCGGAAAAAGGCAGAAAACACCCGATGAATATTATGATTATAGAGATGCGATCATGCCTAAAACCGATATTTAACCAGGCAAATCAGCCGACGCTGTGCTCCGGATGATTTTTTTTGTTCACATAATATAATTTTAAGGAAGGAATCGACATGATTTTAGATGTACTTGAGAATGCGCACCGTTATCCGGCTTTGAACAAAGGATTTGCCAAGGCCTTTGATTTCCTCCTGCGCCCGGATCTGAAAGAACTGCCGGTGGGAAAATATGAGATAGACAGTGATCGCGTCTATGCGATTGTGTCTAAACAAAATGGCCGCAGAAAAGAGGATGCCCTGCTCGAGACGCATGAGAAATACATTGATATACAATTTGTTCTGGCGGGAACCGATGATATGGGATGGAAACCCAAATCGTTGTGTAAAAAGCCGGCCGGGGAATACGATCACAAAAATGATGAGCAGATTTTTATGGACGAGCCGGATGCCTGGATAACAACTCAAAGCGGAGCGTTCGTTATCTTCTTCCCGGAAGATGCGCATATGCCGTTGATCTCGTCAGGGCAGATTCACAAAGTCGTTATAAAGGTCGCCGTGATCGAAAGATAATAAGGCGCTGCACGGGATAGGCATACACGCACGCATCCCCGTGAACTTTGGCATTGGGAAATCAAGGACAATGAACAATGATTTATTTTAAACCATATGAATGAAGAAAAACGTAAAATTACAATTAAAGAAACGTTCAATAATGTCTCTCGTGAATACGATAGTAAGGTTCTTCGCTTTTTCACGGAAAGCGCCAAACATCTTGTCTCGATTCTTCACTTGCGCGGTAATGAACGTGTGATCGATATCGCGACCGGCACAGGCAATGCAGCGTTGGCTGTTGCTGCGCATCTTCCGCAGGGCGATGTAACGGGAATAGATTTTTCGTCAGGTATGCTGGAACAGGCACGGCGAAAAGCGACTTTACAAAATGTACGGAACGTTAAGTTTATTGAAATGGATATGCAGGCCATGGAGTTCACTACCGCCCAGTTTGATGCAGCGATCTGTGCTTTTGGAATATTTTTCGTTGATGATATGGATACCCAGCTTGCCCATATGGCTAAAATGGTTAAGCCCGGCGGAACCATCGCTATCTGTAACTTTCAAGAAGACTATTTTTATCCCCTGAGAGATCTCTTGATAGAGAGACTGAAAAATTACAATGTTCAGCAGTCTCCCCAGACATGGAAACGTATTGCGAATGATGCGGGGTGCAAAGAACTTTTTAAAAAAGCAGAAATTCACAATATCCATGTTGAACAAAAAAATATGGGATATTTTCTTTCCAGCGAAAGAGAGTGGTGGGATGTGATCTGGAAAGCCGGTTTCCGCAGCATGGTGAGCCAACTCTCTCCGTCTGACCTGGAGCGGTTCCGGCAGGAACATATGCAGGAAGTGGCCGCTCTCAAAACCAAAGACGGGATATGGCTTGATATAGGTGTGCTATATACAACGGGAACAAAATAGAATTTAATTTTCCAGATATTGGAGAGTTCGACTATTGCAAAACGAACTGAAATAATTCAGGAGAATGAAATGGACGAGCTTAAATTAAGCACGGCAGTTTGTGGAATTGATTGCTTCAACTGCGAATCTTATCACACGAATATTGATTCTTTTTTTGAAAAGATGTCTGAAGACAGGAAAGCCGGGTTTGCTTCCCGTGGATTAACAAAAGAGAAATTGCTTTGCAAAGGTTGTCGAACAACAGGATGCACTATGATCGCCGGTAAATGTGAAACACTGGAATGTGTGAAATTGAAAAAATTAGACTTCTGCTTTGAGTGCAGTGAGTTTCCCTGTTCAAAATTACAACCATTAGCAGAAGGCGCCGATAGATACCCTCATAATTTAAAGGTTTATAACTTAATCACTATCAAAAACAAAGGGCTTAAAAAGTGGGCTTCTGAAGCGGCTGAGATAAGAGAAAGGTATTTCAAAGGAAAATTTAAAATTGGCGCCGGGCCGCAAAAATAACTTTAGTCAATACAGCCGATCGCTGCGCTCCGGCTGATTTTTTCGTTATGCTAATGATCAGGAGGGGACAAAATGAAGAGATTCGCAATTTTACTGCCATTGATCATCCTTATCGGGTGGGTGGCAACAGTGCCAAACAGTTATTCGTGCACAGCGATTTGCCTCAAGAATGCTAAGGGTTGGGTAGCTGGATTCAACCATGATTGGCTTATCAAAGATGCCCTCATCATGACCAATAGGCGGGGGCTCTCGAAGATCGCTGCCCCTCCGAATAACGAGACGTCCAAAGAGTCGTTAGCAAAATGGACGTCCAAATACGGCAGTGTCACTTTCAATCAGTCCGGGCAGGGATTTCCATCGGACGGCATGAATGAGAAAGGACTTTTTGTGGCAATTCTCCTGCTGGAGAAAACTAAGTGGCCTGCCCCGGATTCCCAAACTTCGATAAGCGCCGGCCAGTGGATTCAGTATCAGCTTGATAATTCCAGTAATGTCCAGGAGGTTATCGCCAATGACAAAAACATCCAGATTATAGAGGGCTCTCCCCGCAACATGTCTGGATTCCATTTTATGGCCTGTGACAGGGGTGGCGAATGCGTCACCGTAGAGGCCATTGATGGAAAGACGGTATATCATATGCAGAAAAATCTGCCGGTTAGGGTCTTAACCAATACCCCCTATGCGGAAGCGATCAATTCCCTGAAACACGGAAAACCGATTTACGGGGATGTTTACCATTCAGAAACTCGCTTTATACAGGCCTCAAACAGATTGAAGGAGGCCGCCATTCATGTCCCCAAATCCGCGACGAACTTTGCGTTTGAAACGCTGAAGAAAGTGGAGTCTCACGATGTCATAGGCCCAACGGTATGGAGCATTGTTTATGATCTTGCCAATCTCCGTGTTTCTTTCAAGACTCACGACAATCCGCAAATCCGCTATTTTGACTTTAGCGCCTTTGATTTTTCCTGTGCTTCATCGGGCAAAATATTCGATATCCTCTCTGAATCCGCTGGAGACGTGAGCGGCAAGTTTGTCCCTTACTCTCATCAAGCCAACAAGAAGCTGATTATGAAGACGTGGTCGCAAACCCCTGGACTTTCCGATTTGCCGGGTGAGCTTCTGGATCGGGCGGCGGCATATCCTGAGAGCTTTGTCTGCACAGAATGAACCAAACTGATACATAACGTTTGGGTCACCGGATCGGCGGGAAGAGCGCCCGCCGCCCGGTGACCCAAACGTTGAGAGACTAATAGATGAAGGTGGTCATGAACAATTTAAAAATTTCCGGTTTCATATATTTGGCATTGGTCGGTGCGCTGGCTGCGACGCTGTGTGACGCCAATCATGTTTACACGCAGACCCTCAGCTACCCAGCGCCATTTTTCGCCGGGCAAGCATGGTGGGTATTTCCCGGATTTTTCCTGGCCTTCATCGTTATAGGCGTTACAAGTGTGTGGCTGGCAGACCGCTGCCGGCCGGTGATGTCGGTGGCAGCGAGTCAATCCACAGGTGGCGTCCATTCGATGGTGGAATCCTTCATTGCTTTCGTAATGGTTTACCTGCTCAGTGGATTTGGAAATGAAAGTCCGTATCTCTTGGCGCTGATCTTCTATGGCACATTCTTTCTGCGTCTTGCCGCGACATACGAACGAAGCTGGGCCTTTCTGTTGGCTCTGATGCTTGGTGTGGGCGGCACGGTTGCGGAAGGTTTTCTGTCACTGTTCGGCCAAGTCGCCTATCGCCATATTGATGTATTTGGTGTTCCATATTGGCTTGGCGCTCTCTATATGCACGGCGCATTGGCTCTAAGAGAAAGCTTGAGATTCTTCGTATATCGGTAAACTGCCGGAAGAGGCCGTGTTGTTTCGCGTCGGCGCCCAACCATTCGCTGCAGGCGCGACGTCCCTGACGGGCCGCGGCCTGAGCTCAAACGTTGCACGAAAGAAAACTTATGAAGAAACAATTATATTTTCTTCTATTGATTTTTGTCATCCTGGCATGGGGCACTCCAATCTGCGCGCAATCTCCAATAGTTGGTGAATGGATTTCGGTAGAACGGTCAAAAGGCGGATTAGGGTCTGCAAAAACCTACACAGCAGACAACATTGTTCAAGCAACTTTCGGTGCTCTCGTTGATTTCACATACAAGCTCAACGGCAATAAAGTAACCTTCTCTTTTCCGGGCGCAGATGACGTAATTCAGAAAATAGAGATTAAAGATACAAAAATGATTCTTACATTTGAGACTACAGGGGACAAACAGGAATTAACTCGAATTGGTGGAGACCCTAAATCCGGAATCATCGGAAAGTGGACAGGCGATCATTATACCGGCGGGAAACAAATTTTGCACTTCACGACTTCAAAGAATTGTCATCTCTCTGTGCCAATGATTTCGGCAAAAGGTACTTTTAAGATCAAAGACGATACTTTGAGTGAATCGTTTGAAGGACAAAAGAAGGCAGAATGGAAATGGGCAATCCAAGATAATGTCTTAACGTTAACCGATAAAAAGCAAGGCAAAACTGAAAAATATATGAGGAAAAAATAATTGTACAACAAAAGGAATCCAGCAGAGCGTTTCGCTCCGACTGTTTTTTTCGTTGTGCTCCGCTGCGTTCTACTTATCAAAATTATCATTGATCTTTCTATTCTTAAGCTCGGCCAGCTTTCCTTTGTTCCAGCTGGAAACTTTGCTGAAATATTTTGTCAGCCTCGCGATGCCTTCCACATCGGCAGAACCGCAATATGTGCACTTTTCATGCAGTCCTCTGGCTGTTTTCCCGCAAGAGAGACAGAATGTAAATTCCGGATTAAAATCAATTTGACGGTTGCCGGAATCATCAAAGACCCTGCGTATAAATTCGCTTAGTTTTTCTTTGCCCGGATTTGCGCCTCCTAACTGCAAATGCGTAAAAACTTCTCCTTCCAGATACTGATGAAAAAGGCCTTCCTGAATTACCTTCTGCATTGGCGTTACATCCGCGGCAACATTAAGATGCGTTGAGTTTGTGTAATAGATCGCTCCTTCAGCGATATCGCCTTTCACATAACGTCCGGCGGCGGGCGAATGATATTTTAAATCAAGCCGGGCAAAACGATACGCTGTTGTTTCCGCCAGCGACTGCCCCAGAACAAATTTCATTTTTTGTTCCCTGCTCAGACGTCCGGCTTCCCGCTTTATATAATCCACGACTTTGAGGCCGAACTCCAGCGCTTCGGGCGATTCATGCAATTGACTGCCCATATGAATTTGCGCCAGGTCATTCAACCCCACCATACCGATAATATAACTGGCCATGTTCATTCTTAAAAAAGGGAACCCGTCGTTGTTCATGGCCAGCACCGCCAGAGGTCCTTCTTCCGCATAGGAAAGAAGCTTCTCCAGAAAATCTTTTTTCTGCACATGAGCCTTCACCGCTTTTTCTATGAATTCCGTAAGCAGAAAGAATAATTTTTTTTCATCGCCTTCGGATTTATAGCCCAGACGCGGCAGATTCAAGGTCACGCTTTGAATGGCGGCCCAGCGCTGAAGCCACGGCTTATCCTGTTCCGCACGATTGGGGCCGGATAAAGACGCTTGGTCGTCCCGGTCAAAAACAAAACAGGTATTGCCCTTGAGATTGGACACATCACAGGCATAGCGCAAAAATTCCTGGGCGCCTTTTGTTTTCCAGAAAGTTCTGGTGATATGTAAAAGCGGCCGCGGGAGAATAAACGGTTTCTCCTTGGCATCTCCTTTTTCAAACACTTCCAGGATAGCCCGGGCAAAGCGCTGCGCGTCATGCGTATAATCTTTATAGGGTTTCCCGGTTGGTTTTCCTTCCGCGCCGATGGCGGGAAGATCCGCCCAGGCCGCCGGCATTTCATAATAGATGTGTATATCGGTGTAAAGCGCCTGTCCGCCGCGCGTGGCGGACAACTGCGAAAATTCATAAATCAGCATTTGCGCAAACTGTTTTACCTCTTTATCCGTCATGGATGTGAGGTAGGGCGCAAAGGAAATATTAAGCGCGTCCCAGCCGATGGTGCTGGCGAAATGCCCCTGGAGAACCGCGCTGAAGCGCACCATGTGCGCCAGCAGAACCTCGGCATATTTTGCGGGATTAGCGGAATTGATCGCCTGCGGCAGATTCAATCCGTTGATTTTCAGATATTCCAGCGATTGACAGCAGCTGTAGGGACGGTCAATATAACCAAGCGCATGAATGTGAATATCGCCTGTGGCATGCGCTTCACCGACATCGGCGGAAAAAACATCGTGAAGAGAAAATTCTCTTTTAATGCCTTCGGCAAAGATAAGATTCGTGCCTTCGGGAGAATGAGGGATATTGGCATCCTGCTTATTCTGGTGCAGAATCAATTGCCGTACATCATAAAGCGGAAATCCTAGGCGGCCATGAAGTCTGCGCTCTTTTTCCAGGCCCCGTTCGATCAGCCTGACGTTGACCATTTCACGAATCAGCGCCGTGGTGAGCACACTGATTCCCGAAGCAACAATCTGCTTTTCCACTTCTTTTGATATTTGCGTCGCCAACTGATCATCGATGTCCGCTTCACGCACCAGAGCATCCACAATGCGCTGACGGTCCCAGAGGATGATTTCCTCTCCGGACGTACGGACAAAAAGAGTTAAATCTGTAGTTTCGGAATTTTCAGTCATATTAAATATTCGTCGGGATTGACCTTTCGGGGTTTCCCAGAACCTTTTCCGCGGCGGCGGATAATTCTCCGTCATGATCATGGTTCAGCGAAAACACCCTGAAGTGCATAACACGCGCGGGGATAAAACGGTAAATTTCCAAAAGCGGCTCCGGAGACGTCGTTTCCGTGACCGGATTGAAAATATTTATTCTTTTTTCCCTTTCAGTCATGGGATTAAGCGGACGCGGGTCCTGCGTGGCCAGATCAATCTTAAAGGAAAGTCCTTTTAATTTTTTCGGCAGGCGCTCTCTGATTCTCGCCTCATAATCAGACGCCCGCGAAAAACCTACGCCGCGCTGCATCTGGTCAAGAGAAATTTCAGCCACATAAGACATTTTCCATTTGACTTCCCGATCATGGAGTTTTTTCCATTCAGCCGCAAGTCTCTTTTGGGTCGGATCCTTGGATTCCTGCCAGCCCTGCACGTTATTGAACAGATTCCATTCATCGCATTGCAGATAGTCATCGAGATTTTCGAGAGGATTGCCCGGTAAAATAAATTTCATCGTGTCATGGAAAAATTCCTGGAGGTGCAAATCCAGCCCCCTGGTCGTGCGATGAAAATAAACATTGGTGTATAAATTCAGCCGGGCGTTTAAAAACCGGCCCAGCGCGGAAATGCCCGACTGATGGAGAGTAAGACCTTCTTTGGTGAAAAAAGTATAATAGCGCAGTCGGGGAATATCGACCATATCCAGCGAAAATCCCGTCATGTAAGCGTCGCGTTGAACATAGTCGAGATTATCCACGGTATAAACGCCCGTAAACAATTGCCGCAGCATTTGCAGCCAGCGGGGCTGTTTGCCCTCCTCTCCCGCTTCGGGCATCTTGATGAGAAAAGCCACGCGGCGGGCGTCCATCACTTCGCCGCGCGCGAAAACGCCTGCCGGACTTCGCCGGACGCGGTTAATGTCGACGCCCAGCTTTCGCACGATGATGTTCTGCCCCACGGTTTCGTGCGTCAATCCCCAATCGCTTAAGAAATTATCGTCAAAAAAATGGCCGTAGGGGCCGTGTCCGACATCATGCAGCAAGCCGGCAAGCCGCAGCAGTTCTTCCACGTAATTACAGGAAGGGACATTCTTATCAACAGAGGACAAACTCGGATAGATGCTTTTGGCAAATTCTCCGGCCATGTGCATCGTGCCCAGAGAGTGCTGAAAACGCGAATGTTCCGCCGCGGGATATACCCAGCGCGCGCTTTGCAGTTGATAAATCCGCCGCAGTCGCTGCAGCCAGGGGGAATCAATCAGGGTTTTTTCCGTTATTTCATCTACAGATTTATCTACCGGCACGGTAAAGAGGATATATTGATGAATCGGATCGGCAATAAGCGCCATTCCGTCATAAACATTCTGATGAGCGGGGTCGGTTTTTTTCATGATGTCTTGTTTATAATATACAAAGCAAAAAATCAATTTTAATCATTCATTCCCATTCGCTTGACATTATCCCATTGCAGCAGGCGATTTCCAATCGGGAGGGTATCTTTGTTCTTGACTATTAATTTCCTGTCCCTTATATTTTTGACGTCACTAAAATTTTAATGCCATTAATTAACATGTCTTTGGGGGAGCGGATTAATATGGGAACAAACAATGTGATATTTTTAGAAGTTATCGAATGGTTTGATGAATCCGGGAAAGAAATCGTGCACAGAATTCCGGAAAAGGGCTCCGGCGATATTAAGTGGGGAGCGCAATTGACTGTCCGTGAAAGCCAGGTCGCCGTCTTTTTTTACAATGGCAAAGCCTATGACGCCTTCGGTCCGGGACGCCACACTTTAAAAACGGCCAACATTCCCCTGCTGACTAAAGTTTTATCCCTGCCCTGGGGGATGACCAGCCCCCTGCGCGCGGAAGTTTATTTTGTCAATATGAAGGTTTTCCCCGATTTAAAATGGGGAACGCGCGATCCCGTCGCTTTCCGCGACAAGGAACTGGGACTAATTCGCCTGCGCGCTTTCGGCGTTTTCAATATCCGGGTTATTCAGCCGCTCCTGCTGATTAACTCACTGGTGGGCACACAGGGAATTTTCAGCACTGAAGAAATTGAAGAATATCTGAACCGCGTCATTGTTTCGCGCTTTAACGATTATATGGGCGAGAAGGTGGATACCATCTTCAACCTTCCGGGAAAATATAATGAGTTTTCCGAAGGATTGAAAACCATGCTCCAAAATGATCTCAGCAAGTTCGGTTTGGGTCTGACCGACCTTTATATCAATTCGATCACACCTCCGCCGGAAGTGCAAAAAGCGATAGACGATAAGAGCCGGCTGGGTGTTTTTGATGATCTCAACAAACTTCTGCAAATGAAAACGGCAATGGCGATGGAAACAGCATCGCAGAATCAGTCTGCCGCCGGCGCAGGACTGGGCATGGGAGCGGGAATGGGCATGGGCTTTATGATGCCCGGCATGCTGGCTGACGCCTTCAAAGGCGCTTCGTCTCCAACCGCGCCTGCGGAAGTTTACGTCTGTCCGGATTGCAAACAAACCATCCCGAAGGAATCGCGCTTTTGCCCCGCCTGCGGGCACCAGATGCTGATTGTGAACAAGTGCGCGCATTGCGGAAGAAATTTACCTGTTAACGCCAATTTCTGCGTAAACTGCGGCACGGCAGTCAACGTCAAGCCGGCGCTAAAGATTTGTGCCAAGTGCGGTTTTGAAAATCTACCGGAATCTATATATTGTAATAAATGCGGTGAACGGCTCTAACTTTCAGATTGAACAGCAATGTCCTCAATGCGGAGCTCCGATAATTCTCGACGAAGCCGACCGCATTCTTTCGTGTAAATTCTGCCGCACCCGCGTGTATCTGGCGGCGGAAGATATATTCCATTTTTATATTCCTCCGGCGGGAGGAATTTCCGAACCCATTTATTTCATCCCTTACTGGAGGATGAAGGGTCTTTCTTACACCATTAAAGAAAAGGATTTGAATATAGAGTATCAAGGTCGATCCTTTTCTTATAGTATTACCTCCACCGTCAACGGGATAGATATTGCCAACAAGTATTTTGATATTAATTTTCTGTCTTTAGATTCCCGCCTGCTTCCGCATTCTTTAGGATTGCGGCCTCAGGCGATGAAGCTGAAATTTGTGGGAAGCAATCCAAATGAGGGGAAATTTCTCAAATTTTCTCCGGCTTCGCGTGATGCTTTCATCAACGATTATCAAACACGCAATGGCGGCATTCAGAAGGCCATATTTATCGGCGAAACCGCCAGCGTCATTTATTCACCGGTTTATTGCCTGGGTGACCGCGTTTACGACGCCATTTTAAAAAAACCGCTTGATCTCCAGAAAAAGGACGCGGAAGTTGAACAGACTCTGATCTCCTCCGCGGAGGAAAAATGGCATGTGGAATTTATTCCAATGCTTTGTCCTGATTGCGGCGCGGACCTGCCCGGTGAAAAAGACGCTTTAATCGTTTTTTGTGATAATTGCCACTCGGCCTGGAGCCCGTCTAATAAAAATTTTATTAAAGTTAAATTTCTCACCTGGCAGGAAAAAGAGGAGGATATTACCTACCTCCCCTTCTGGCAATTGAAGGTAAAAGTCGGCGGCATTCAACTGGAAACTTACGCTGACTTGATTAAAGCGGCCAATCTGCCTAAAGTTTATTCGGAAGAATGGACAAAAACGCCGCTCTATTTTTACGCCCCGGCGTTTAAACTCAACCCCGCTTTATTCCTGCGCTGGTGCAGACAATTAACCGCGACACCTCATCCAAAGGATTTAATCGCAAATTTTCCGGTTAAGAAAATTCATCCGGTAACGCTTCCCATAAACGAAGCGCTGGAAAGTTCCCTTCTCACTCTGGTCAGCTTAATAGCCAATAAAAAACATCTCGCGGAATTACTGCCTTCACTCAATATTACACTGGAAGATTATTCTCTGGTTCTTCACCCTTTCAAAATCAGCTCAAGTGAATTTGTTCATACCAAGATAGGTTTCGGCATGGAAAAAAGCGCGCTCAATCTGGGCACGTACCTGTAATACCGCCTGCAAGGTGGTAACTTACAATCGGAATTGTATCACTTTGCCGGCATACGCAGCGCTCCGTCCAGCCGGATGCAACAGCCATTGAGCATCGTGTTGTCAATAATGTGCAAAACCAGTTTGGCAAATTCCACGGGCTTGCCCAGACGCCGGGGGAAAGGAACGGTTTTTGCCATATCTTCCTTAACCGCCGGAGGCAAACCGGCCATCATTGGTGTCTCGAAGATTCCCGGAGCGATGGTCACAATCCTTATTCCATAATCGGATATTTCGCGCGCGATGGGCAGCGTCATTCCCACGATGCCGGCTTTGGAAGCGCTGTAGGCCGCCTGTCCAATCTGTCCTTCAAACGCGGCAATGGAAGCGGTATTAATGATCACGCCCTTTTCGCTCTCTTCATCGGGCGTGTTATTCATCATCTGCTCAACCGTCAGCCTGATCATATTAAGCGTTCCCACAAGATTAAGCTGTAAGACCTTGTTGAATGCTTCCAGAGGCAGGGGACCTTTTCTGCCGATGATTTTTCCCGGATTGACAATTCCCGCGCAATTAATGACCACGTTAATTTTTCCAAAAGCCTCAACAGCCTTCTGTATGGCCTGCCGGACATCCGTTTCGCTGGTCACGTCAGTTTTTACAAATATTGCACCGGCTCCGATACCGGCCGCCAGTTTTTCTCCCTTGTCCGAATCAATATCAATAATCACAACCTTGGCGCCTTTTTCCACCAACGCCTTAGTGCAGGCCTCACCCAGTCCGGAAGCACCGCCGGTAACGACTGCCACAACGTCCTTACTATTCATATTTCCCCCTAATTTTATCTAAATATATCAGCACAAATTTTTATTTGAATCGCTACTCTGTTCTTTTCAGAGCATTGGCACAGGGTTTTATCATTTCTTTTTTCATTCTCTTAATAAATTCCTTTCGGACTTTCGGAATTTTCGTAAGCCCGACCAGGATGCTGTTGATCATTCGCCATTTATAATTCTTCTGGGGGAAATTATACATCCCGTGTTTTTTGTAGTATCGGTGATCAGCCTGAAAAACCGGGCGCAGCCTGCTCCAAATGGCATCCCGAAACAGCTTGTTGCCCGCGACCTGATAAAATGTCGGCGGCGGAATATATCCCAGCTTACTCTGCGCAACCGCGCGGGTCGCCATGCTTTGCAATGCCGTATCAATTTCTGCGGAGGTCCCGATATCATCGCTGACAAAACCATTCAGGCCGGCTTGCTGTATGGCCATAGAGGCTTCAAATATTTCGCGTAAATTATGAATTTGACCAAACGGCCCGGAAATAACAAACCCGATTTGCTTATCTTTCAGGAAGGGCGTATGTCCATTGAAAAAACTGCGGTCGAAAAAACATTTCCACAGCGATGAAAGATAACGGTCATGAATGGCGCCGGCAAGGAATAAAATGTCCGCTGTTTTAATTTTGCTGTTGAAGAAATCTATGAAACCGTCCTTGCCTTCGTAAACACAGACATTATCGAATCCGCACTGTATACAGCCAAGGCATCCGCCCTTGATATCAATATCTTTCAGTTGCACCAGTTCGGCGGCGGGAGAAAAGGTCTGGCGCAATCTCTCCACCATCTTTTGAAGGTTAGAATTTTCAGCGAGATCATCAGCCACAATCAGAACCTTTTTGCCTTCGGTTTCCACCGGTGTTATTTGACCGGCTTCAAAAATAACTTCCGGCGCGACCAATGGCCTATTGTTTCTTATCGCGGGCGTTTTGTCTTTAATCGCCTTCATAAATAATTCACCGAAAGCCTTCAGTCTTTGACGTTCTTTCGTCTTGAGCAAATCGTTCATTTCCGCCGAATAGGAACCGAAAAAATTCATTTGCAGATCGTCGCAAACGGCATTGATATAATTGTGAGCGGTATAATCAAAGAAATTAATGGACGTTGACAGGGAGGCGGCGGGTTTGCCGCGAAAGGCCGGGACGGCGTTTTTTTCAAAAATCAGCTCGATGAATCTTTTATACTGCGAACAGACAACCAAAAAATAAAGGGGAAAGGCCCAGAGCACCGCGTCCGCGGCGGCTACTCCGGCAATAACTTCGCCGAAAGCCTTGTCATCTTTTTCCAGTTTCTTGATTTTCAGCGCCACGTCAAAAAATTCAAATTCAGCTTCCGGAAATCGCAGCTGAAGAAAATGAACATACTGCATGGTCACGCTGACCTCGCCCTTCGGCGAACCGTTCAAAACAGCGATTTTCATAATCATCCCCTGTGACGTTGAATTTGATCCGGTGGTATTATTATCACAAGATAATTATCTCAACAAGAAAATATCCGGCGGGATATCGGGTCAAGACAAAAAGACATAAGCAACGAATCGTCCATCATGGCTTAAGCTGATATCAACATCCGTTTTTTTGCCATCGACGTAAACGCGCGGAGGAAGAAGCTCCCCGTTTTCCCGCACTCTTTTGATTCTTATTCGACGGAAATCCTGTGAAAGATATTGGGCTAAATTTTGTTCAAGGCAGCGGCGCAAATAGAGCGACGGATTAAGACTTTCTTCTTCCGGCACGGACTCGATGTTCCAGATTGATTTATCCAAAGCGGCAAGACCATCCGCGCCGATACAATGAACATATCGCGGATCGGAAAAAAGACGGATGAAAACCGCGCTCGTTTCCGGAATAACAACCTCACCGCCCCAATAGGTTGATGGATCTTTACTGAAAACGACCTGCCACCGCCGTGGAATAAAAGCAGTGCCGGGACACGATTTCTTTTTCACTTTATACGCAGTTTCCTTGCACGCCCAGAAAGACCAGAGAGCCTCATCGGGATTTTCCGCGTTTTTGACAAATTCAATTTCAGCATCCGTGAGGATTTTTTTTAGAAAGCGCGAATCCCTGCTTTTTCCCGCATTCGCCTGTTCCGTCAAATCCACCACATCGTTCCCGACGTAGGGCAAAATAGTTTTCCTCCATTTGCGCGAGCCGATTGATGATTTGCGTGGCATATTCCCGCTGTACCCTGAGCTCACTTCCCGCCGCCGGCTGCGGAGCAAAGATTTCTATTTGAACTGAAAATTTTTCACCCCAGCGGGGGATGACGCTGTAATGATCCTGCTTATCGCCACGCAGATACATGCACATGACTTTGCAGTTTTCCACATTTTTAATAAAACGGCCCACGCCGTAAGAGAAGCCTTCTTGATCTACACGTCCGGTGCGGGAGCGCTTGCCTTCGGGAAAAATCATGATGGTTTCTCCCGTTTCGAGCAGGCAAGAGCATTTATCCAATGCATCCTTCATTTTTTCACGGGATCCGCCCCGGTTGATGGGAATACATTTGGAAAGGTAACACAATATCGTAAGAAGCATATTGTCTTTATAATTATTTCTTTCCGGCAAATTCCAGGGCAGTTGCCGGAAATTGATGATATGCTGACTTAAATTAAAAATGGCGTAACTTAAAATAAATGAATCAATCATGGTCAAATGATTCGAGCAGATGATCCACCCTCCCTTGTGCTTTGCAAATTCAGCGGCACACCGGCTTCGGATTTCTTTCAAGTCTTTCACCCGGTAAAAGAAAATCCTGAAGGCAAGAAAATATAAAGGTGCAAGTATTAATATTGCGATTCGCCCTATAAAATTTTGCAGATGCAAAAGCATTCCGGATTTTTTATCCATTTTATTATCCAAGTTTCTGTTTGATAATCCTGACGGCATCGCCGATTGTGCGAATTTTATCCGCTTCATCATCATCCACACTGATGTCATAAACATCTTCACATTTAATGATAACATCCACCAGCCGGGCGGAATTGACCTTCAAATCATTTAAAATGTGCGTGTCCATGGTCGCCGTTTCCAAAAGGTCCTGATTCTTGGCAAACGGTCTTAAAATATTAATCATTTCTTCAAATATTTTCTTTTCATCCATAAAGCGCTTTCTCCTTAGATCATTATTATTATTTTTCTTCCCATTTCTTGAATATAATGCAGCTGTTGACGTCGCCAAAACCAAAACCGGCTTTAGCGATAATTTTCATTTGAGGAAATTCCAGACATTTTTGCGGAATCTTTTGCGCATATTTTTCTATGTCCGGATGCACATCTTCGCAATTGATTGAAGGATGCAGAAAGCCTTTATAAATCTGCAAAACAGCAGCCACGCTTTCTATGGCGCCGGCGGCCCCGAGACAATGGCCGATCAACGATTTGGTGGACTGAATGTAAGGAAAGTTTTCCGGATTCCGCTCGAGGGCTTCCGCCCAGTTTCTGACTTCATGCGGATCGGCATACGTCGCCGTTAAATGTCCGTTAATGGCATCAACCTGAGCCGGATCAATGCCCGCGTCGGCCACTGCGCCGCGAATGCATCTCTTCACGCCTTCAGGATTGGGGGCCGTCATGGAACCGCCCATTCTCTGCCCTCCGCAATTAACATAGCCGCCGATTATTTCCGCGTAGATTCTGGCACCTCTGGCCAGAGCAGTTTCCAGTTCCTCCAGAATCAGCATCGCGCCGCCCGAACCGGGCACAAAGCCGCAAGCCGTGGCGCTTAAGGGGCGCGAACCGGCCGGCGGGTTATCGTTGAATTTACGGCAAAGCACGCGCATGGCGTCAAAACCTCCCCAGATATAAGGCGTCGCGCCTTCGGATCCGCCGGCCACCATGCGTTTGGCCAGACCCATTCTGATTCTCCAGAGAGCGTCAATGATCGCTTCGTTGCCGGTGCTGCATGCAGAAGAATTCGAGGTCACCTTATTGCCGGCGCCCAGCAAACCGGAAATGCGGGCGCTGGTTCCACTGCTCATCACCTGTTCAACAACGCGGCTGCCCAACCTTCTGACCTTACCTTCATTAATCACGGGAACAATAATGTTGGCTATCGTATCCATACCGCCGATCCCGGAACCGGCAATAACGCCGGTATCCCAATCGACCGTATCATCATCCTCACTATTTAATTCAAAGCCGGCATCCTTCCAGGCATCCACCGCGGAAACCGAGGCATAACCGATATTATCGTTTATGGATAAAAGCTTTTCCCGGTCAAAATAACTCTTCCGGATATCATCGAAATTTTCAGGAACACCGGCAATCTGGCAGCCGAAATTCAACTCCTGCAATTGCGGAATAAAACGAATGCCGGAAACACCGCCTCTGATCGCCTGTTCAAAATTTTCCAGACCGTGCGCATTGGGAGCGGCTACTCCCATTCCTGTAACAACAACTCTTGTTCTCATTTATCCACTCCCACTCCTGACAAAATTCCAGAGCAAATTGTTTCGCCATCTTCCCTTTCCATGGAAACACTTGCCTTGATTGTAATTTTACGGAAATAAATCTTTTTCGCTGTAACAATCACCCGTTCACCCGGTTTCACAATATTTTTAAACTCCACACCGTCCGCCAGAGAAAACAAGCTGATGGGCAGTTTCATCTGGCCGGGACGCATATTTTTCTGACGCGACAGAAGGTAGATCCCGAACGCGACAACTCCGACCTGCGCCATCGTTTCGATAAGAATCACGCCCGGCGTAATGGGATTGCCGGGGAAATGCCCACGATAGAAATATTCATCCTTCCGGAAACGGTAAGCCCCGACGATCTGTTCATCATCAAGGCTGATGATTTCGTCAATAAAACGAAAAGGCTCCTGCTGCGGAACCAGTTGCAGAATCTCCTGCCTGAGACCGGCATCAGCCTCCATAAAGGCCTCCGTTGACATGAATCACACTGCCCGTCATGTAACTTCCCTTTTTAGCCAGAAAAGCGACAACTTCCGCAACCTCTTCCGGTTTTCCAATGCGCTCCAGAATGATTCCTTCCATCGCTTTATTTTTTATTTCTTCAGGTAACTCCCGGGTCATTTCCGTATCAATAAAACCGGGGGCAACAGAATTAACCAGGATATTTCTTCCCTTGAGTTCCTGCGCCAGCGATCTCGTGAAGGCGTCCAGCGCCGCTTTTTCCATCGTGTAGGGAATTTGACCGGCGTTGCCTGTATGGCCGACAACGCTGGAAATATTGATGATGCGCCCGGACTGACTGCGCAGCATGAATTGCCGTAAAATCCTTTTGGTTAAATACCAGACGCCGCGCGTCAGCGCGCGCTGGTCGTCAAATTGTTCTACTTTCATGGAAAGAATATCGGCATTAATGGATTGGCCGGCGTTGTTGACTAGGACATCAACCTTTCCCGCGGCATCCTTAATCTTTCCGATCATCGCGTCCACCTGTCCGGTATCGGACAGATCGGCCTGAATTAAAAATCCTTCTTTTATTTCATCCAGCAATTGCCGCGCAAGTTCCGCGCTTTTATTGTAATGAATGCCGACATGAAATCCTTCAGCCGAAAGCGCGCGGCAGCAGGCGGCTCCTATCCCTGTCGCACCGCCCGTCACTAAAGCAACCGGTTTTTCGATCATGGTTCGTTCTCCACCTTCAACATCATATAGGTCCAGGTTAATCCGGCTCCGACAATGACCATGGCAATGTTGTCTCCCGGTTGAATTTCATCCCAGTGCATACTTAAAGATGCCGGAGCGCCGCAACAGCCGGTATTGCCGAATTGATCCACATTGTACCAATGGTTCTCCGGCTTTATCTCTCTGCGTTTGCACACCGATTTGAGCATCGTTAAATTGGCCTGATGACCGATAAAAATTAAACGCCGGGCTGCGGACGCGTATTGATCCTGAAGCACTTTCAGATATTCCGTTGTTGTCTTGACGGCAAAGACCTGAATGGCTTTGCCTTCCTGATGAAAAGTCCAGTCACCGTCAATACCGACTTTTCTCCATTCGGATGGGCGGGAATCAAAATCACCGCTGACAAACGCGGCACGGGCGGGAATTTTTGTCGATACGACCGCCGCGATCGCGCCGTCGCCGAAAAGTATCGCCGAATTACGATCGGAATAATTAACCGATCTTGTCGGCGATTCCGCGCCGATGAGCAAAATATAAGGCGTCAGCAACTCCGGCTGCATACGCATGATAAGATTGACATGCATGCCAAAGGTAGAACAGGAGGAATTTAAATCGAAACAGGCGGCTTCAATGCCCAGTTCAGCGGCCATCGCCGAAGCTTCCGCCGGCGCGATGTTATCCGGCGAGGAAGTGCCCGCGATAAGCATGCCGATATCCGCAGGCGTCAGCGAAGCGCGCTCCAATGCCATCCGGGCAGCCCGGGCTCCCATCTGGGAATTTTTATATTGCCTGATGGAAAAAGATTCCAGCGGATTAATGTTTTTTGTTTTTTTGATATAGTCCAGCGGCAGAACCGTCCGGCGGGTTTGAATGCCCACGCGTTCCATAATCCAATCGTTGGTGGTGCCAATATCCAGTTCTTCCAAAAATTTATTGGAAAGAACATTTTCCGGATTAAAATGTCCCATGGAATGAAGATAAAGCATCTTTAGACAATTTCCCGTCCTATAATCATATTTTGCACTTCCCGGACACCCTCATAAATATCGATGATATGAGCGTCGCGCGCCAGCTTGGAAATTTCATAATCGGTCGTAAAACCATAGCCGCCATGCAGATGAAGGCCTTCCGTAGAACAAAAGACAGCGGCTTCAGCGGCGGTGTTCTTAGCCAGGGATGCGTAGATTCCGGCATCCTTTGCTTTTTCCTGAATTTTAAAAATCGCCTTAAAAAGAGCCATTTCGGCCAGTTCGACTTTTTTCCACATGGTCGTCAGCATCTCCCGGGCAACAGGCAGGTCGCAGATCCTGCTGCCGAATTGCTTGCGTTCGCGTGTGTATTCCAGCGTAACCGCAAACGCTCTTTTAGCGAGCCCCAACCCTATCGCGGCAACCATCGGCCGGGCGTAATCCAGAACGTCAATGGCATATTTAAAACCCAGCCGCCTGTCTCCGATAATCTGATTCGGATGGATGATAACATCTTCAAAAGTCACGCTGGCCGTGTTGGAAAGTCTTTGTCCCAGTTTATCCTCGGGCTTGCCGATGATGATCTTTCCGCCTGACGGAACGCTTATCTCTCTGACAGAATTACCGATATCGGGACTATCGGAGGTGACATGTTCCACGGGAACAATGACGCAGGCAATAAAATTACCCGTCGGCTTGCCCGTCTTGCAAAAAACAGTGAATTGAGAAGCGTAGGAGGCGTTGGTAATAAAACACTTGGAACCATTTAAAACATAATTGCCGTCCTCTCTCTTCACGATAAAACTGGTCATCATGGAATTATCCGATCCGGCGTTGGGCTCCGTCAGACAAAAAGATGCGAGCACCGGTTTTTCGACAAACGGTTTAAGAAATAATTCTTTCTGTTCGTCCGTACCATGCAGACCGATGACAACATTAGCCAGATCGTTGCACATGGCCGAAGTGGAGATCCCCGTGTCGCCGTAGGAAAGTTCTTGAATAATCAACGCGGAAGTAAAAGAATCGATGTCATAACCTTTGACGGATTCAGGAATGCTGAGATTCATCAGGCCGGTTTTCCAGGCCTTGTTAATAATATCCCACGGGAAAACATGACTTTTTTCCATCTCCAGAATATGCGGTGTTACTTCATTCTTGACAAATTTGCGCACGGTATCCAGATACGACAACTGACTTTCATTGAGACTAAAATCCATAAGCAAAACCTTTCTCTTCTCTTATTTTTTAGAAATAAGCTTATAAAACAACTCCTTTTATGAATAATATCTCTTCAAAAAAGGAGTTTTTTTCTATTGATGTTTTTATGCGGCAGCGCCTTTTTTATGGGAATGTTCCGTTCCCGCTTCTTTCGGCGATTCCATTCCGTATTTTGCCTGCAGGAATTTTGTCATCGTCGCGGGATATAAAATGTACGCCAGAACATCTTCGTCGCTGCGGGCAAGATCGCCCATCGTTTTCTTAGCCGCTTCAATTTCCGGTTCAAGGTAATCAGCCGGTCTTCCCGATACCGGTTCCTGTCCGCGCCTGTAGTTCTTCAGAATTTTTTTGGTCAATTCAGCATCAATCGGCATCGGGGTTTTGCCGTACAATCCCAGAACCAGATCTTTGAGCTGATTGGAAACCCGCACATAACGGCCGAAAAGAACATTGAGCACGGCCTGCGCGCCGATAATCTGCGACACGGGAGTCACCAGAGGAGGAGAACCCATGTCTTTGCGCGTCTGGACTACTTCTTTATAGATTTCTCCCAGTCTGTCCAGAGCGTTCATTTCTTTGAGCTGACCCGTCAGGTTGGAAATCATGCCGCCGGGAATCTGATGGGCTAAAACGCCGTTATCAATGATGGACAGTTTATGGGTAGCCAAATGGCTGTTATACTTCGGAGCGATACTTTCCAGGTGCTCGCCCAGCACCAGCAGTTTACGTAAATCCATTCCCGTCTCGCGCGGGGTTCCCCGAAGCGCCGCAACGATCGGTTCAATGGCGGGCATTGACGTTCTCAGCGCGAAAGGCGCAAGACACGTGTCCACGACATCAACGCCGGCTTCTATCGCTTTGAGATAGGTCATTGACGCCATGCCGCTGGTGTAATGAGAATGTAAATGCAGGGGCAATTTAATTTCTTTTTTGATGGCGGAAACCAGATCATACGCATCGTAAGGGGAAAGAATGCCTCCCATGTCTTTAATGCAAATCGCGTCCGCACCCATTTGCTCCAGCTCTTTTGCCTTCCTGACAAAATAGTCAAGAGTATAAACTTCTCCTCCCAAACGAACATCCGTCAGGGAGTAACAAACAGCTCCCTGAAATTGCTTTCCGTTGGCTTTGATTCTTTCCGCGCATGATTCCATATTGCGAAAATCGTTCAAGGCGTCAAAACAACGGAAAACATCAATGCCGATTTCGCAGGCCTTATCCACAAAAGCGCGCACAACGTCATCAGCGTAATGACGGTAGCCGACAAGATTCTGTCCGCGGATCAGCATGGCAAAAGGCGTTTTGGTGATGTACTTCTTCAAGATCCGGGGACGCGCCCAGGGATCTTCCCCCAGAAACCTGTGCATGGTGTCAAAGGTCGCGCCGCCCCAAACTTCCATCGCGTGAAAACCGCAACTATCCATTTCCTCGGCGATAGGAATCATGTCTTCCGTCCGCATCCTCGTGGCATAAATCGACTGATGCCCATCACGAAAAGTATTATCCTGAATCTTCAGAGGATTACCCGGCATCTTTTCTGCTTTGTTCAAAATCTTTACTCCTTGGCGACATACCATCGCTTAATGTTCTGTTAATTAATTCGTTACCTTAAAAACTTTATCGGCTGCGGTCATCCCTGTAATGGACTGGCAGGCAACCCCTATCGTTTTAAAAAAGTCGCGCAGAGGCCTTCCCGGCCCGACTTCATATATTTCCTCAGCCTTTTGCGCCAGAGCCTGCATATTGTTACGCCAATTTACCGTATTGCTGATTTGATGAACAAGATTTTTTCTTACATCCGAAACACTCTCCGCATGAAAACCGCCGGTAAAATTCGAGGTCACTTTAGCGGCGTTCAGGGGATTTAAATTATGGCCGAATTTCTCCAGCGTATCGGCAAAACGATCTTCAATGGTTTTCATTAAACGGCTGTGAAACGGAGCGCTTACATTCAGGCGGATAAACCGGAATGTTTTTTCAGCGGGGAAATTCAGCGTCAGTCTCTTTTCCGTTTCGTCGATCGCCGGCAGTTCACCGCTGATGACAACCTGATTGGCGGAATTAATGTTGGCGACATCGGCCGCAAGACCCTGCATGGTTTTTCTCAGCATATCAATATCTATATTTCCGGAAATAACCGCCGCCATACCGCCGACACCCACCGGCACGGCTTCCTGCATCAACCTGCCACGGGTCTGAACTATTTTTACCGTATCAGCCAAAGGCATCACTCCGGCGGCGACAAGCGCCGTAAATTCGCCCAGAGAATGACCGCCGAAATAATCAGGCGCGAAACCGTAACGATCAGCTAACCCGCGCAACATGCATATTTCAGTCGTTACAATGCAGGGCTGCGTGTATTCGGTAAGATTCAGCCTTTCATCTTCGCCAAAACACATGGCGGAAACATCCCAGCCCAGAGCTTCGGCCGCTTCTTCGAATGTCTCGCGGCAGACAGAAATCTGTTCATAAAAGTCTTTGCCCATTCCTGATCTTTGCGAGCCCTGTCCGGGGAAAACAACAGCTATGTTTTTATTATCTTTCATATCGGTAAAAACTGTCCTTGGCGCGTAAATCTATCTTAAAACACATATAATAACAATATTAAATTTATTTAATAAAAGCACAATTCGTGCCATAAGTCAGAAACACATTATGACATTAAAGAGATTTGTATTTATTGCGTTTTTTAAAAATTCGTTTAAAAATAATGTTAAAAGAATGCTGCTGATATGTGTAAAATATTTCACACTGCGAATTGCATTTCACTTCGATTACCGGATGCCCAAATCGAAACATGCGCCGGATGAATCAATTCCGCCTCATTACATCGCGGGTGCCATGATTTTCTGCGCTGGCTGCTTTGGCGCCGGTGCCGGCACGGGTGCGGGTGTTGCCGGAGATGAAGAAGATTCTCTTGCCTTCTTGCAGGCATCAACGCAGTCTTGAAAATCTACTTCGCATAGTCTTCTGTCCGCGTTTATATTAAAACAGGCTTGCTTTGCACTTTCGCAAGAGCTGATGCAACTTTGGTCAGGTGCTTGTTCCGCAAGGGAAAGACCGGGAAAAGAGAAAAACAGCAGGTACAAAGCCATGACACAACACGAAACAAGGGGAAATATTCTCAACGGTTTCATAATACTACCTCCTTCAATTTGCAGGCACGTTTCTCCGATAATAAGCATACGTTTTCAAACATTTTCGGACAAACCAAGTTTAAAAACAAGAAATACTTTCAAGTCCCTTATAACCCTTTCCCGACATTTAAGCAATCCTCAAAAATTGATTTCCATTCTTCGTAAAATCACCGTCTTTTATTTAATTTGTCCAGGCCGTTTACGGGTTCCATGAAATGGTTTCCGGAGAGTTTTCCGGCCTTCATAAAAAAGCCTGAATTTAATGCAATATTCATCTTTTTCGCTTGACAGTTAAGCCTTCTATTACCTATACTCCGCAAACCCAAAAAGAATTGCCGCCTGAATTCTTATCAAATTTAAAATAAGAAGAGGGAAGACAATAAAATTTGGAAAGATAATTCTTATCAATTCAATCAAGGAGGAGTCTGTAATGAAGCTAGATGATATCAAGAAAGTAGCGGTAATCGGTTCAGGAGCCATGGGAAACGGCATCGCCCAGGTATGCGCGATGGCGGGCCTGAAGGCTGTCATGGTGGACATCAAGCAGGAGTTTGTTGACAAAGGCATGGCCACCGTCAACAAGAGTCTGGATTTCCTGGTCACCAAGGGTAAGCTCACCGCCGAAAAGAAAGCCGAGGTGATGGGCAACTTATCCACATCCTTAAGCAACGCTGAGGCCGTCAAGGACGTCCAGGTGATTATCGAGGCCGTTCCGGAGATCATGTCTCTGAAGAAAACGGTGTGTGCCGAACTATCGGCCGCGGCTCCGGCCGACGCGCTGATTGCATCCAACACCTCCACCATGAGCATTTCCGAAATCGCCACCGCCGGAACGAACCCCGAGCGGATTCTCGGTATGCATTTTTTCAATCCCGCGCCGGTCATGAAAGGTGTGGAAGTCATTTACGCCAAGCAAACCACCGACGCCAACGTGAACCTGCTGTGCGAACTGACCACAAAGATCGGTAAGGTTCCCATCAAAGTACTCAAGGATTCCCCGGGCTTCATCGTCAACCGCATCGGCGCGCCCAACCAGGCCCTGATCAGCGCTGTTCTGGATGAAGGCAAGATCAAGACGGACGAAGTGGACACCATCATGAAGGCACTCGCCGGCATGCCCATGGGACCCTTTGAACTCGCGGATTACGTCGGCATCGACGTTTTCTATCATACCCTCAAGTATTATTCCGAGACGCTTTCTCCGGAATTCAAACCCGGCAAAACAATTCAGAATCTGCTGGACAGCAAAAAACTGGGCATGAAGACCGGCCAGGGAATATACACCTGGGAAGGCGGCAAGGCCAAGATCGACGCTTCCGTGCAGTCTAAGGATATCGGCCCGATGGAATTTCTGTCCATCCAGATCAATGAAGCGGTGCGGGTTTACAAAGAGAAGATCGCAGCTTCCACGGCGGATATCGACCTGGGCATGGTTCACTGCATGAGAGCCTTTGCCGGACCGTTTGCTCTGGGTGCGGGCATGGATCCCAAGCAGATGTCGGATATATTGAATAAGTTGTACGATCGTTTCGGGCTTAAAATTTTCAAACCCGAACCCGAAATCGTCGACGGTTCCTTCAAAACAATGAAATAGTTTTTATTGTTTTTCAAAGTTTGATAACTGATTACGTTACGTGATTATTGAGAGCACGGTTCTTTAAGAGCCGTGCTCTTTTTTAATGACACTCGCGAAGAGCGAAGCTTGAAGCGCAAGTGGAATGATCTCCGAAGCGGAGGGGGATATCTTTTCTTTGACAAATTCAATTTCAATCTGGTATGCCCATATATAACTCTTAAATAGAAAGGAATAAATATGGCCGATCAATTAAAGTACAAAGAAGTATACTCTCAATCCATCAATGAGCCCGATGTCTTCTGGGGAAATGCAGCCGAGAATGTTATCTGGAATAAAAAATGGGATAAAGTTCTCGATGACAGCAATAAACCTTTCTACCGCTGGTTTGCCGGCGGTGAATTAAATACATGTTATAACGCTCTGGACTATCAGGTTGAATCCGGACGTGGAGAACAGGCGGCCATTATTTACGACAGCCCCGTGACCGATACCGTCCAGAAAATCACCTACAGGGAATTACTGGACCGGGTTTCTAAATTTGCCGGAGCATTAAGCTCCCTGGGCGTAAAAAAAGGCGACACTGTTATTATCTACATGCCCATGATACCGGAGGCTTTAGTCGCCGTGCTTGCCTGCGCCCGCATCGGCGCTGTTCATTCCGTCGTCTTCGGCGGATTCGCGCCTAACGAACTGGCTATTCGCATTGACGACGCCAAGCCCAAAGTTATGATTTCCGCTTCCTGCGGTATCGAAGGAAAAAAGACCATTCCCTATAAACCGCTTCTGGATGAAGCTATAAAATTAGCCACACACAAACCTCAAAAATGCATCATTTATCAGCGTCCTCAGGTGAAAGCCGAATTGGACGCGTCACGCGATCTGGATTGGAGCGCTCTGATGAAAGACGCAAAGGCTGTACCCTGCGTGTCCGTCGCCGCTACCGACCCTCTTTATATTCTTTACACTTCCGGAACAACGGGCAAGCCCAAAGGCGTCATGCGGGATAACGGCGGTCATGCGGTAGCCCTGAAATGGTCGATGAAGAACGTTTATGATGTCAAACCGGGCGAAGTCTTCTGGGCCGCCTCCGACGTCGGCTGGGTTGTCGGCCATTCCTACATTATTTATGCGCCGCTGCTTTATGGCTGCACCACGATTGTTTATGAAGGAAAACCCATCGGGACGCCCGATCCGGGCGCTTTCTGGCGGGTTATTTCTCAGCATGGCGTCTCCGTTTTATTCACCGCGCCGACGGCCTTCCGCGCCATCAAGAAGGAAGACCCCGCAGGCGATTATCTGAAAAAATATGACATCAAATGCCTGAGATATCTGTTTCTCGCGGGCGAGCGCCTCGACCCCGACACCTACCATTGGGCCAGCAACATGCTGAAGATTCCCGTGGTGGATCACTGGTGGCAGACAGAAACCGGCTGGCCCATCGCCGCCAACTGCATGGGCATCGAACAGTTTCCCATCAAGGCGGGTTCGCCGACAAAACCGGTGCCCGGCTACAATGTGCAGATACTCGATTCCGACGGAAACCGGCTTCCCAACGGCGAAGAAGGCGCCGTGGTCATCAAACTCCCCCTGCCCCCGGGATGCCTGCCCACGCTGTGGCAGGATGACAAACGTTATCTGGAGTACGTCACGGAAAGACCGGGTTATTACGTGACCGGCGACGGCGGACGTTTCGATGCGGACGGTTACATCTTCATCATGGGACGCATTGACGACGTCATCAACGTCGCGGGACATCGTCTGTCCACCGGCGCGATGGAAGAAATCGTCTCCAAACATAAGGACGTGGCGGAATGCGCGGTTTTCGGAGCAGAGGATCAGCTCAAGGGTCAGGTTCCCGTGGGATTCGTCGTGCTGAAAGCAGGCGTGACCACGGACCCCAAAGACATTATCAAGGAACTTGTTCAGATGGTTCGTTCCGAACTCGGAGCACTGGCCTGTTTCAAGGAAGCCGCCGTGGTTAAGGCCTTGCCGAAAACACGATCGGGAAAAACCCTGCGCAGCACCATGCGCAAAATCGTTGACGGTAAGGACTATGTGGTTCCTTCCACCATTGACGATCCTTCCGTTCTTGACGTCATCGCTGACGCGGCCAAGACTATCGGCTACGGGAAAAAATAAATCAGGGCTGTTGAAAAAAGTTCATCTGCTTTGTTACACTGCAAGCCGCACCGCTCAACGTATTTCCATATATACGCCTCGCGGTGCGGCTTTTTGTGTGCCTCGCATCTAAATATTTTTGAACAGCCCTGAAAATCAGTGGCTTTATGCTGGAGCAATATGCTGATTGCTTCTAAACATTTCGGTTCAATCGAAGGACGATTGAACCAGCCTCGTTTTACCTAAGTCTGTCATTGCCGCATCCCGATTCATCGGGACGCGGCAATTTATTTTGTCCTTATCCCGTTAAATCGGATGATCAGGCATTCTCTCAACGGCATCGTTGCCCTTTTTCTGCGAAGTGTTTTTTCTCCGGAAATAAAGATTTCCCTTCCATACCGGAGATGACAGTATTTTATAGTAAAGACCTCTTATGTTAAAAAAAAGATAAAAGAATTTAGCAATGTTTTTTAATAGGGTTAGCGGTCTGTTTCCACTCAAGCGCCTTCTTAAGCGAGGAGCTTCCATGTTTTCATTTTTCCAGGTACCGGCAAAATGATGCTTGGCATACATACGCAGATTAAAAGGGAAGCAGTTCGGATAATCAGCAGAGATTGGCGGCAGCCAGTTTATTTGTGGAAGAATATGCACGTCATACTGTTTGCGGTATTTTTGCACGACATCCGTCAACATCCCCGGCCCCGTGGTTTCCAGAATTCCCGCCGGCTTCTCAGCAAGACGCTGGGAAACTTCATTCATAATCCTGTTAAAAACAGGATGGTTTTTTTGAGCGGCAAAAATGCAGTTGGCGATTCGTTCGGCGTATTGATGGTTTAATAATCGCGTTTGCCGGGGCGAGAGAATCGTTTCCACTCCAAAAACACATTCTTTTCCGGCAAGCAAAGGTTCCATATTTTTATAACATTCCATATCGATATCGGCGTAAATCCCCCCGTTCGAGGCAATAACAAGGTAGCGGAAAATATCGGCGCGCTGCACCGGGTAAGGACAACTGTCGTAGAGAGCAAGCCAATCGGGGAATTCCAGTTGCACCAGGGCGCGGCAGGCCGCATCGTCATAAAAGCGGTACTCCCATTGCGGATGATACATGATCCATGTTTTTTGGTAGGCTTGAAATTTTTCAGGCAAATGACTGCTTTTCCAAGTCTGATGAATTATTTTCGGTATCATTGAATGCCCAAGTTGTTTAAATTATAATTGCCATGATAATTGGGGATAGCCACTAATTATCCCTACGCCTTTTTGGCGGTCTGCCTGCCTTTTGCCGCTGAAGTCCGCACGCAAACTTCTTTTCCAGCTTCTTTATAAATGATTCGCCCCCGGCAGGCCTGCACTTGACCAAGGATATTTACATTTTTCCGTCAGAAATCAAGAGAAAATGTTCTATGTTTCATGCTCGGCGTTCAATAAGAAAGGGCACTCTAATATTGACCGGATGAACACAGACGTGTAAAGTACTTCAATAAAACTGAGGGCCGGTGCGGGATGATTAAGGCAATTTTCTGGGATAATGACGGCGTTCTGGTCGATACGGAAGGAATTTTTTTCAGGGCCAACCAGAAAGTTCTGGCGGGTTTGGGAATTCCTCTGGAAGCCCGACAGTTTGAAGAAATCTCTCTTGCCCGCGGGGAAAGCGTGATGCGGCTCGCGGCAAATCCGGGAACGGAGGCGTTTAGCAAACTGCGTCGGGATCGGGACGCCCTTTACGCCGAGTTGCTCACCCGCGAAACACTGGTGATTGAAGGCGTTCGCGACGTGCTGGACGCGCTTCGCGGAAAATACGTGATGGGAATCGTCACGAGCTCAGGACATGAGCACTTCGAAATCATTCACCGGCAATCGGGTCTTCTGCCCTACTTTCAATTTGTTCTGACCCTGAAGGATTGCCCTTACACCAAGCCGCATCCGGGGCCGTACCTCAAGGCCATTGAGCTCAGCGGTTTTTCGCCGAACGAGTGTCTGGTGATTGAGGATTCGCCGCGCGGCCTTGCCGCCGCCACCAGCGCCGGACTCAGGTGCATTATCATCCCAAGCGGTTTCACACACAACTTCAATTTCGCGCGAGCTTGCAAAGTGCTGGACAGCATCAGAGACCTTCCCTCGGCACTGAGCGAATTCTAAATGTCAGGGCTATTTTTTATCCATTGCCCGGAGATATTCAATTCTCTCCAGGAGCGGTGGATGCGAATAATAAAACCGCACGTACAACGGATGGGGATGCAGATTGGACAGGTTATCCTTGGCCAATCGCTTGAGGGCGTTGATCATGGGTTCGGATGTCCCGACCAGTTCATTGGCCATCTTGTCGGCTTCGCGTTCGTACCGGCGTGAGATAAACGCGCCCAGCGGGCTGAAGAAAAATCCGATGCAACCGGCGTAAACCGATACCAGCAAAAGACCGGCATAAACGGGCGTTTCCTTTAAGCCGAACGCGTGATACAGCGGCGGCCAATTCACAATCAGGTAAATAATATAGAAACTTATTAAGGAAGCGGCGATCATGAATATGAGCTGTTTCAGGATGTGTTTCTTTTTCCAGTGGCCGATTTCATGCGCGAGCACGGCGACGATTTCGTCATGCGAGTGAGAAGCCAGCAGGGTGTCGAAAAGGACGATGCGTTTGGTCTTGCCGATGCCGGTAAAATAGGCGTTGGTGTGTTTGGAACGTTTGCCCTCGTCCACCTGAAAAATCCCCTTGGCCTTCAATCCGACTTTCGCGAGCAGTGCTTCTATCTTTTCTTTCAGCGCTTCATCCTTGATCGGTTCGTATTTGTTGAAGAGCGGCGCGATCACCACGGGGAAAAGCCACAAAAGCAGAATTTCAAACGAGGTGAAAAATACCCAGGCCCAGAACCACCAGCTTTTCGGCAGGTAAAGAATAAAAGCCATAAAGGCGGAAAGCAGAAATCCCATTAAGACGGCGGAAATAAGCACGGACTTGATCAGATCGGTAAGCCAGAGCCGCCAGGTAATCGTGGAAAAACCGTATTTCTTTTCCAGAACGAACGTGTGGTAAATATCGAAGGGAAGGCTTACAGCACCGCCGATCACCGACAGCACCCCGAAAAAAATCAGCGCCTGCCAGATGATGTGCAGCGGCAATCCGGTAAGATCGCCGACAAGCGCAGGCAGCAGAAGAAACAGTATGGCCAATTCCAGAATGTCTTCCGCTAAATTTTCCCTGGTCTCCAGACGCGAATTGTCATAAGTATAATCCACCATTCTCGCCAGAGTTGCTTCATCAATCACGCCCTGAAAAACCGGAGGAATCTCTTTGCCGTGACTCCGCAAATGCCTGATATTGAATTGCTGTAAAATAAACCGCCAGATGATCCGGCCCAGGAATAATATCAAAAATAAAATTAAAAGTGTTTTTTCCATAAACCATCCATGTTTGCCCTATATGATTAAATTACATAATCATGTATTGCGGTCAATGATTAAGTATACGGTTCTCCCAATTATTAGACAATAAAGCAAATGACTCTTAATCATTAGGTTGTCGGTTCGCCCCCGACACGGTTTGCCTAATATCAAAGCGTTTAGCTATTAAGCGAAACACTTTTTTAAAGACATAAAAATCCCTTGACAGAAGTATTTTACGCTTGTATTATACCAGTTAACGTAAGGTGGCAGCCTAGTTAAAAACACTTGTTATATCAAAAATTTATCACCCGCTGCCTTCCTGACGCAGAATGGCATTTTATGGCGGGTTTTAATTAAAAAAATCAAACGCCTGGGGGGGGGGTACCATGTCAGCTTTTGTGAATAAAACGATCGGCCAGTTAATTAAGGATACGGCCACGAGCTATCCGGAAAACGCTGCGCTTGTTTGTCCTGAATTCGGCATCCGGCAGAATTACAGCGAATTTTACCAATCATGCAGAGACGTTGCCAAGGGACTCATGTCTATCGGCATTAAGCGGGGCGATCATGTCGCCGTCTGGACGACCAATATTCCCGAGTGGATTTATTTGCAGTTCGCGCTGGGAATGACCGGAGGCGTACTGGTCACCGTCAACACAAACTATCAAACACATGAACTGGAGTATATCCTGAAGCAGTCCGATTCCACAACGTTGTTTCTCATGGAATCTTATCGTGATACAAATTTCTATGAAACGGTTGGTAAGATATTACCCGATCTGGATAATCATAAAGCGGGAAAACCGGTATCGAAAAAACTGCCTTCATTGATTAATGTTATTTATATCGGGAAAAGAGAAAGCACACCGGGCATGCTTCGCTTTAATGATCTCATTCTTTCAGGGAAAAATATCACGGATGAACAACTGGAGAAGAGGTTAAACAGTCTTAATGACGATGATGTGATCAACATGCAATACACTTCGGGAACGACGGGTTTTCCCAAAGGCGTCATGCTCTCTCATCACAACATCGTTAACAATGCACGCATGGTCGGAGATGTCATGGGCATGACCGAGAAGGACAGCCTGCTGATTCAAGTGCCGTTGTTTCATTGCTTCGGCTGCGTGATGAGCTCTTTGAATTGCGTTTATCACGGTTCAACCATGGTCGCTCTCGAATTTTTCGATCCTCTTAAAGCGCTCCAGACGATATCCGCGGAACATTGCACGGCGATTAACGGCGTTCCAACCATGTTTATCGCGATTCTGAACCATCCGGATTTCGACCGCTTTGATTTAACGTCTCTGCGCACGGGCATCATGGCCGGAGCGCCCTGCCCGGTCGAAACCATGAATCAGGTGCGCACGAAAATGCATTGCCCCGAAATCGTTATTGCCTTCGGCCAGACCGAATCGGCGCCTGTGATGACCATGACACGCCGTGATGATCCCGTGGAATTGCGTGTCGCTTCCGTCGGCAGGCTCCTGCCGGACATCGAGGGAAAAATCATTGATCCGGACAATGGTCTGGATTTGCCTCCGGATACCCAGGGTGAAATTGTCACCCGCAGCGCCTGCGTGATGAAGGGGTATTACAAAATGCCCGAAGCCACGGCCGACGCCATTGACCGGTACAAATGGCTGCATACCGGAGATCTGGGAATGATAGATAAAAACGGTTATTTCAAAGTAACCGGCCGCATTAAGGACATGATCATCCGGGGCGGTGAAAATATTTACCCTCGCGAACTCGAGGAATTTCTTTTCACCCATCCTAAAGTGGCCAACGTCCAGGTCGTCGGCATTCCCGATAAAAAATACGGCGAGCAGGTGCTGGCCGCCATTCAACTGAAAGCCGGGCAAACGGCTTCACCGGAAGAGCTCATTGAATTTTGCAAGGGCAAAATCGCCCGCCACAAAATTCCCAGATACTGGGAGTTTGTCGACAGCTATCCGATGACGGCCAGCGGCAAGATTCAGAAATTTAAAATGAAAGAAATGTTTGAAAAAAAATATCAAAATGAGTAACACGATATCATGAAAGGCTAAGACATATGAGCAACATTATCGATCGCGATACCATCGGCGATATGGCCCGCAGAGCGGCCACAAAATACGGCGATAAAACCGCCATCATCTTCCGCGACACTAAGATTTCATTCTATGATCTCGAACGCGAAGCCAGGCGTTTCGCCAATCTCATGACCAGCTACGGAATAAAAAAAGGCGATAAGGTGGCGGTCTATGCCTACAACTCTCCCTATTATCCGATAAGCCTGCTGGGCCTAGCCAAAATCGGCGCCATTCAGGTCCCCATCAACTTCAT
The DNA here is from genome assembly GCA_002840555.1 of Deltaproteobacteria bacterium HGW-Deltaproteobacteria-13. Taxonomy (GTDB): domain Bacteria; phylum Desulfobacterota; class Syntrophia; order Syntrophales; family Smithellaceae; genus Smithella. The sequence goes on along the minus strand of PHBJ01000001.1, from coordinate 228,706 downwards.
GCTCAACGCCGAAGAAATCGCTTACATCATCAATCATTCGGGCTCGCGCATATTCATCGTGGAAGATTCGCTCTACCCGATTATCGCCAAAGAAAAGGATAAATTCTCTTCCGTAGAGAAATGGGGATTCATCCCGCTGGAAAATTCCACCCTTCCCGACGGTTTCTTCAATCTGATTACGAAAATGGCGACCATGCCTTACGATGAACCGCAGGTGGAAGTCGACGCGGAAGATATCGTGCAGATTCCTTACACGAGCGGAACAGAGTCAAAACCCAAAGGGGCCATGCTCTCGCACAGGGCGCTTATGTCGCAGTATCACAGCTGTATCTTTGACGGCCAGTACGAAACTGACGATGTCAGCCTCCACGCTCTGCCCCTGTTCCATTGCGCTCAGCTCCATTGCTTCCTGATGCCTTATCTTTATATCGGCGCCACCAATGTGATTATGCACAAGGCGGATGCCGCGGAGATGATCAAGCTTATTGAAAAATATCAGATCACGCATATGTTCGCCCCACCCACGGTCTGGATCGGAATTCTGAATCATCCGGAATTCAAAAAATACAGCCACGCCAGCCTGAAGAAGGCGGCCTACGGCGCGAGCATCATGCCGGTGGAAATCATCAAACAGCTGTCCGTCACTTTCCACGGCCTGAAGCTTTGGAACTATTACGGTCAGACGGAAATGGGGCCGGTGGCCACGATCCTGAAACCTGAAGATCAGCTTCTGAAACCCGGATCGGCCGGCAAACCGGTTCTGAATGTGGAAACACGGCTCATGGACGATGACGGGAAATTTGTTCCGCTGGGAGAAGTTGGAGAAATCGTCCATCGCTCCGGCCATGTCATGACCGGCTATCTGAATGATCCGGAAAAAACCGCCGAAGCTTTCGAATTCGGCTGGTTCCACAGCGGCGATCTGGGACGTTTCGACAGCGACGGTTATCTTTCCGTGGTGGACCGCAAGAAAGACATGATCAAGACCGGCGGCGAAAACGTGGCCTCCCGCGAAGTCGAGGAAGTGCTGTATCAGTATCCGGATATCGAAGAGGTGGCGGTAATCGGCCTGCCCGATCCCAAGTGGATAGAGATTGTGGCGGTTGTGGCCGTGGCCAAGAAAGGCGTCTCGCTCAATGAGAAGGAAATTATCGCCTACTGCAAGGAACACCTGGCAGGCTTTAAATGCCCGAAGAAAATTTTTATCGCCGACAAACTTCCCAAGAATCCGTCGGGCAAAATTTTAAAGAGGGAATTGAAACAACAATACGGCTCATAATCCAACGAGGGATTCTCCATCATGGAAGAAACAAACGAAACATTCACCTCCATCGGCGAGATAGCGCAAAAGCTGGATATCAGCCAGCGCACCATCCGCTATTACGAAGAAATCGGTCTGCTCAATTCCATCAAGCGTGTTGAGGGGGGACGCAGAATCTATACCGACCTGGATTTCCGGCGTCTGAAACTGATCAAACGACTGAAGATCATGGGCATGACGCTCTCGGAAATGCAGGAACTGGAAGCGATGTGGACAATTGAAAAGTCCAATGATAAGGTTCTCGGACGCTTACTGGAACTTTTGAATAATCAATTACGAAGACTCGACGACCGCATCGCCGATCTTAATATTTTGAGAAACGAAATTATTGAATACCAGAATCGTATTCAATCAAAAATAGGCAAATAATCTCTCTGTGATTTTGCATGATCTGCGGAATTGCCTGAGTTGGGATGAGAAAGGATTAAAATAACGACATGGAAAAATTTTTCTATCCGCGCAGCATGGTAGTTATCGGAGCTTCCGTCAAAAAAATGAATTTGGGACATATTATCGTCTTAAACAACCGGCAGAACGGATATGAGGGGAATATTTACGGCGTGAGCCGGGAAGAAGGAGATATTGCGGGCGCTCACGTTTACGACAGCGTTGACAAACTCCCGGAGGTTCCTGATGTCGCCATCATCATTTCTCCGGCTCAGACGGTGCCGGATTTCATGGAGGCCTGCGGGAAAAAAGGCATTAAACGGATTGTCATCGAATCCGGCGGCTTCAGCGAATACTCGGAAGGACAGCATACTTTAGAAGATAAGATCCTGGAAATTGCCGGCCGCTACGGTATACGTTTCATCGGCCCTAATTGCATCGGCATGGTAAATTTCGATATCAAAATGATGATGCCCTTCGGTTTCTTTTCGGAAACACCGGCAGGCGGGCGTGTGGCCATGATTGTCCAGAGCGGCGGCGTCGGCGGTTCGTACCTGAGAGAATTCGGCGACAATGCGATTATTCCCGGGAAATTTGCCGCCATCGGCAACAAATTGCAAATCGATGAAGTGGATGTTCTCGACTACCTGATCAAAGATGAAAAAACCGATGTCATTACGATGTACATGGAAGGCTTCAAGCGCGGGAGAGCCTTTTTCGATCTGGCCCTGCGGTCGGACAAACCGATCATCGTCCAGAAATCCAACCGCAGCAACCTCACGGCCAAGATCGCTCAATCCCATACAACCGCTCTTTCCGCCGACGATGATGTCGTGGATGGCTGTTTTCGGCAGGCCGCGGTCATCCGCGCGGAGGACGATATCGACTTTATTAATGCGACAAAAATTATCCGGCTTCCTCTGATGAAAAGCAGACGGGTCGCCATCCTCTCCCGTTCCGGCGGGCATGCTGTGCTCACCGTTGATGCCTGCGCGAAATTCGGATTCTCCCTGGTGGATTTCCCGCCGGCTTTTATTGAAACGGTAAAAACCATTTATCACACGCGGGTTATTGCCCATCAAAACCCTCTCGATCTGGGAGAAATTTTCGACTACACCATCTTTACCCGGATTCTCGAAGAAGCCCTCAAACTTCCGGATGTTGACGGCGTTCTGTTCAATCATCTTTACATCGCCAGTTACGAAGCGGAAATGTCGCGGGATTTCTTGGGCAATGTCAGCAAACTGTCGGCAAAATATCAAAAACCCGTGGCCGTAACGGTGAACACCGACGCCACTGAAATGCTGAGTATCTCGAGAAACCAGGGATATCCCGTCTTCGCCACGCCCCTGATGGCGGCCAAGGCTCTCGATATGTCAGCTACTTATTACGAAGAAAAAACGGCACGGGATGCAAGGGGAGAGAATGTAATGTCCCCCGTTGATCTAACGGTGATTGACAAAATCAAAAACCATTGCCTGGCTGAAAAGCGGATTCCTCTGACGGATGAGGCCCTGCGGATTGCCGAAGCCGCAGGATTGAACTGCATTACCGGCGTTACCGTCCAATCCGCCGGGGAAGCGGGCAAGGGCAAGCTTGATTTCCCCGTTGCCGTAAAGATTCTTTCCCGTGATGCGTCCCATAAATCCGACGTGGGCGGTGTCTCGCTGAATATTCATAATCATGAAGAACTTGCCGGCGTCATTACCGGCATGAAAGAGGCTTTCAAAAAAATTACGCCGCAGCCGACCATTGACGGTTTTTTGATTCAGAAAATGGCGACCCAGGGGGTGGAATGCTTCGTCGGCGGCCGTCAGGATCCGGTCTTCGGACCGATTGTCATTGCGGGCCTGGGCGGTATTTTTCTGGAAATATTCAAGGACACGGCCATCCGCCTCGCTCCGGTGACAAAGAACGAAGCCATGGATATGCTGAAAAAACTCAAGGCCTATCCGGTCCTGCAGGGAGCCAGGGGTAAGATGACGGCGGACATGGATGCTTTTGCCGATGTCATCTGCCGTGTATCGCAGCTCCTGGCAACGGTACCGGACATTGCTGAAATAGACCTGAATCCCGTTATCGTTCACGAAAAGGGCAAGGGGGCTTCCATCGTCGACAGCCGGGTGTTCTTCAAATGATGAACGGAAATCCAGCACACCCTTGTCATTCCCGCGCAGGCGGGAATCCAGTTTTTTCTCTTCCCTTTGTCATTGCCTAACTTGATTAGGCAATCCAGTATTTGTCTCCTTAATTAAGTTTACTGTCCTCTTAATTGCCGGCGCTTATTCCGGCCCGATCTTTGTTGTCTCATAGGCATCAACAAATCTTTTTCCGTGCTCTCTCCCGCTCTGATACGCGGCAGTGAGGATTTTCATACTGGTCGTCATTCTTCCCGGCGGTATGCCGGGCGGCGGTGCGATTTCTGAAATCCGCACACCCGCCGGTGGATTTTTGATGAGTTGCACCGACTCCATATAAGCGACAGGCCTGTTCTTCATGGCAAGGGCAAATTGCGGATATTTCCTGAACATCAACGGATACAAAAAAGACAGTCGGCTCATTTTCTTGACGTATTCCGAGGGCCTCGTCCGAACGACCGTAATGTCGGTGGCGCCGCGGCGGCAGGCTTCTGCAACCGGCAACGAATCGGCAACGCCCCCGTCGGTTACTTTCTCGGATTTAATCTCCAGAATATTCCTGTAGAAAATCGGCAGGGAACTGGAAACCTTCAGGTCATGCTCAAGGGTTGTTTCATTGGGCTGAAGGTATACCCCTTGGCCTGTTTCCATGGATGTCGCCACGATGATATATTCTTTATCTTGTTTTCTTAATCCATCAAAGATATTCTTCAGATCAAGACGATACTCCCTGATGGTTATTTCCCAGAGCCAGTCAAGGTCCATCAGGTGGCCGCCCCGGAGAAATCTTCCAAAGCTTATGAAGCGGGGAGAGGAGGAGTATCTTTTTATGATGTCAAAATTTCTTTCGTTCTGTCCGGCAAGGTGAGACGCGAGGTTGCATGCGCCGGCCGAAACACCGATATAGATATCGAACGGATCGAACCCGCGGCTTCCGAAAGCATTCAAAACACCTGCCGCGAACACGCCTCTCATGGCTCCGCCTTCAACGATCAATGCTGACTTACCGCGCTTGATATCCACCATGATCCCGTGCCCTGCAATTTAATATCGATTGCGTCCCGCGATGCCGGCTATTTCTTCCGCATGCGTGTAAACGCCCAATTCCTGTTTTTGTTTATCATAGAATAGGTATCAGGGGAAATACAAGATGAAACTCCGAAGGCGTTTCCCGGAGGCGGTATTTCTTTTCAGCCGCTTAATAACGGCCGGTCAATATTTTTATATCGGTTAAGGCCATCCGGTAATTCAAGCGCGCCGCGTAATAATCCGATTCAGCCTTGGCCAGCGCTGCTTTTGCGGAGAGAACATCCGCTTCCAGATTTAAACCGGCGTCGTGCTTATCGGCTTGAATCTTCAAATCTTCCTGCCGGAAATCCACAACTTTTTTAGCCAGAGCAATCAACTTGATCGATTGAGTCAGGTTTCGGTGTGCTTTTTCCACATCCTTATTAACCTGCGCCTGTGTGTTGACAAAATTTTCCTGAGCCTGCTTCTTTAAATAAACACGTTGCCTTTTAACGAAAGTGTTAGAGAAAACATCCTGAACATTCCATTTCAGAGACACGCCGATAAAGGTATTGTTTTCCGGATAGAGCATATTGCCATCCTGATATGTATAACCACCCATGACGCCTAAATCAGGCAGATAACTGTACGTGCTGGCTTCAATGGCATAATCAGCCTTTGTTTTAGAGAGAGAGGCTATCTTCAAATCATTGTTGCCGGATTCCACATCGTGAAGGGAAACATTCACCGGCGCCGGCTCCAGCGGTAAATCATCAACAGAAGCAGAATCCAGTTCAACAGCGGATGAAGGAGGCAAGCCGGTGAGATGTTTTAAGTCCGCCAGATAATTATCATGCTGGATATCTAATTTTAAGAGGTTTTGTTCTTCCTCCGCCACGCTTGCCAACAATCCAATTTTATTTGATTCCGTGGTTTTTCCAGCTTTTACGGCGCTCTCCACATCATAAAGTTTTATTTGGGCCAGCCCCAGTTTTATGGCGGTCTCCTCTTTTTGTTTCTGAACGATGAGTAAGCCGAAATATAATTTCTCCGCGGCCTGCTTAATTTGTAAAGAAGCCTTACCCTGCTCTATTTCAGCTATTTGCAGTTCCGTTTGAGATATTCGTATACCGGCCCGGATCTTGGGAATTTGAGAGACGGGCTGATAAAACCCCGCGCTGGCAATGTAGGTATTGTGTTTGTCCAATTCGAATGTAATGTCTTTTTCGGGCAGGGAAAGAGGTATCGGCGATGTTAACTCAAATGTTCCCTGTGGAATGGTCAGAGCGTTCAAATGGTCATTGTACTGATAAGAACCGCCCAGGGTCACGGCGGGGAATAATTTTACCCTGTCTTCATTGACTTTTTGTTTTTTCTCTTCCACCTGCATTTGTTTGATGTTGAGCAGGTGATTGTTTTGCAGAGCAAGGTCGATTACTTTTTCCAGATTCAGTTTTTCGGTATTAGGTTGTGCATAAAGATTGGGAGAAATCAGCAGCAACCCGGTTATAATCAGTACAGAAATCAGTCCCGTCTTTTTGCCATCTGCAATTTTATCCGTTACGGTTATGAAGGTTGTTTGCTTGTCGGATGGTTTTATCACCTGCGCGTAAAGAACCGGAACCAACAGCAGGGATATAAACATCGCCAGCATAATACCCACGGCAATCACGCTGGCCAGCGGGCTCCACATCGGAGAGCCGGAAAGAATCATGGGCAAAACACCGATCGCCGCAGCGCTGGCTGTTAAAAAAATAGGGCGCAGTCTCCTTTTACCCGCTTCAAGGGCGGCCGTGGGTATGGCAGCGCCTCCGCGCAGAAGCTCGTTGGCATGGTCAATTAAAATTATGGCGTTTCTGACGACAAGGCCCGACAAACTGATGACGCCGACAAATGCCGTAAATCCGAAAGAATTATGAGTGATTAATAAACCCAGCAGCGCTCCAAATACGCTCAGGGGAATCGTCAGCATGACGATGAACGTTTCCTTCAGATTGCGGAACTGGAAAAGCAGAACAAGAAAGATCAGGAGCAGACTGATCACGAAAGCAAAATACATTTGCTGGAAGGTTTCCACCCGGTTATCATGCTCGCCCCCATACTTTATGCTGTAACCTGCGGGCAGGGCAAGCCCGGACAGGCTGGGTCCTATTTTTTTCAGAATTTGCGAAGCCAGGTAGCCTTCCGCCGGTTCGCAGAGAATGGTCAGGGTCCTCAAACCGTTAAGGTGCATAATCCTTCCTGTGTGCCACTCCGGCTCCAGAGATGCGATCTGACGAAGCGGCACGGCAGCGCCGGTTACCGGTGATGTGAGATACATGTTTTGCAGATCGTCAAAATTACGCCTGTTTTGTTCATCCAGACGCAGAACAATGTCCACGGGCGTATTGCCTTCATAAAGGGTGGACACCGGGGCTCCCGTAAATCCTCCGTATATTGATCGGGCAATGCTTGTCGTCGTGAACCCCAAACGCTCCGCGCTGTCCTTCAGCTTAATGGCAACTCCGTAATAATCCTCCTTGAAATCGGAACGGACAAAGGCTGCCATATTGGTTTTTTGAATAATATCCCGAACCCGGCTGCCGATGTTTTTCAGCGTCGTAATGTCATCGCCGGCAATCCTGATTTCGACAGATGTAACCATCGACTTTCCCTGCTGCAAAAGCTTGGCCTGAATATTTCCTTCCGGGATTTCCCGGCCGGCTTTTGCGTTTAATTCAAGGCGCAACTGCTTGGCGTCCTCGTCCGTATTTGTATTGATGAGTATCTGCGCGAAATTTTCCACCGGCGGCTCGGGAGAAAAATTATAATAAAAACGGGGTGAACTGGCGCCGATAAAAGTTGCGTAGGAAAGGATACGCTTGTCATCCTTGATCAGGTTCTGGACTTTCAGAATAGTTTCCTCGGTTTTTTCCAGTTTCGTCCCTGTCGGCATCCAGAGATCGACCACAAACTGATTGCGTTCGGCTGCCGGGAAAAATTTCTGCGGAACAATCTGATATAAAAGAACAGCCAGGATGAGCGTGGACAGACAACCGATAATCGTTATCGCGGAATGCGTCATGCACCAGGTAATCGTTTTATCATAACCCTTCTGCATCAGCGAGAGCAGCGACATTTTCTTTTTAGTTTGTGACGCTTCGGAAGAAGGATCGCGAAGACCTTTTTTGATAAAGGTGAAGCACAAAATCGGTGTTAAAAACATGGCCACGATAAATGAAGACGAAAGCGCAATCGTAACAGTCAGAGGCAGGGCAATGATGAACTCGCGGACCATGCCTGTTAAAATGACCAGTGGCAGAAACGCCGCAATGATGGTGAGGGTCGCCGTCAGAATGGGCACAACAAGGTCGGTGGCGCTCTTCCAGGCAGCCGTCTGCCTGTCCACGCCATTATCCAGCAATTCGATATAATTATCGGCAACAACAACGGCGTCATCCACCACCATGCCCAATACAACAATTAATGAGGCCAGAGAAACCTGATGCAGTTCAACGCCGATAACCCGCATCAGGGCAAACGTTATCGCAATGGTCATGGGAATGGCCATAGCGGCAACGGCGGCAACACGAAACGGCAGCAAAAGCACGATGATCACGATGACCGCCATGATCGCCATCAGGAACTCGCGGAGAAACTGACTGACATTTCTATCGACGATTTGGGGTTGATTGACAATGGTGGTCAGTTTGACGCCGGAAGGGAGCAGCTTTGCCGTTTCCTTCAGTCTTCTGTCCACCTCTTTACCGAATTCAACAATGTTGTTGCCTTCATGCATTTGTACGGCCAGCATCAGGGTGTTGCGTCCGTTGACCCTGACCTTGGAGGCGGGGTCCTGATACTGCCGTTGAATATGGGCCACATCCCTGAGGCGAACCACCTGACCGGTTTTGGCGGCGCCAATGATCTGGCCGGCAATTTCCGCTTCCGTCTTGTAATACCCCTCGCTGAAAAGAGTAATTTTGTTGTCCGGTGTTTTTACGTCTCCGGTGGGCCCGATGGCATTTTGCGACTGTATAACCTGCGCGATTTTCGCAAACGAAATTCCGTACTGATCTAATTTAGCGCTGTCGGACGTAATGACAATCTGTTCTTTCTGTTCACCGATGCGTTTGATTTTGGAGACCGCCGGAATAGTTTTGAGGCTGTCTTCCAGCTTTTGGGCATAATCTTTCAGCTGGGCATAGTCGGGATGATCCATTTCAATGCCGATCAGCAGCGCTTCCGTATCGCCGAATTCATAGTTGACAAAGGGGCCCTGCACACCCTGCGGCAGGTTGACAGCCTTCAACACGAGCAGTTGATGGTTGAGCTTGCTCCAGAAAACGTCAACATTCTCCACATTATCATTCACCCACACATTAATGATAACGGCGCCGTCACGGGTTGTGGACGTCGTTTTTTCTTTTTTGACTTCCGCATATTGAAAAAGATATTGTTCAAGTTTCTTAGTGACCTGCTCTTCAACCTGCAGCGAACTGGCTCCGGGATAATAGGCAATAACCTGCCCGATGCGGACCTGGATTTTAGCGTCTTCGCGCCGCGGCATGGAAATCAGGGAATACACGCCGACGATAAAAGTTAAAATCAGCACGGATATGGTCACTTGCGGATATTTGAGAGATTTCTTTACAAAATTCATAACGTTTATTTTAAGATGATGGCGGAGCCATCGTTTAATTTATGCTGACCGCCGGCAACAATTATTTCATTGACATTCAGGCCGGAGGCAATCTCAATGTTGTTGCCTGCCATTTGTCCCAGAGACACCTTGCGTTTGAAAGCCTGCTTCTTTTTTTCATCGGCGACAAAAACATATGCGGAATTATCCAGATCGCGTAAAACGGCTTCCCCGGGAACGGCAATGACTTCCATCTTTTTGGCGGAAGTGATTTTAACCTCCGCGGTCATTCCCGGACGAACTTTCAACCCGGGATTTCGCAGCTCTATCTTAACGTTAAACGCGCGTGTTGCCGGTTCGGAAACCGATCCGATTTCCACGACTTTTCCCGTCAACGTGGAATCAACCGATGAAATAAAAATACGCGCCTCGCCGCCGATTTTTATTTCATTCAGGTCGGTTTCAGGAATCGAGGCATTCACCTTGACCGTATCGATATCGGATATAACGAAAAGGGGCATACCGGCTGCGATAATTTCACCGGCCTCAGCCCCTTTCTTTAACAGAACTCCCTTAATTGGCGCATACAATTTTGTGTCGGACAGGTTTTTGATTTGAAGACGCTGCTGGGCTTTGGCCAATTTCAGCGCGTTGGATATTTTCGCATAGTCGCCCTCGGATATGCTTTTTCTCCCATGCATGATGCTCAACCGGTCATATTCATCCTGCACCTGGGTGAGATTGGCATCGGCCATTTCTTTAGCGATCCGGTAATTTTCCGGATCAAGACTCGCCAGCAACTGACCGGCGCCGATCATGGCTCCTTCTTCAACAGCAATGTAATTAACCTTGCCGGCCACCATAAATCCCAGCTTTACGGTTTTTCTGCCTTCGATGCTGCCGCTGACGGCAATTTCTTTGTTGAAAGCAACTTTATTTATCCGCTGTGTTAAAACGGGGACAGGATTAGCGGCATTTTCGGCCGCCGGTTTTCCGGCATTGCAGCCGGTTATAACGATAATAATGGATAAAAAAAATAAAAATGCGTATTTTGATTTCATAACATGATTCACCTTATATTATGTTAGCAATTATTACTAAGGCAACTATTTAATTAAAAAATTTTTATTTCATTAAGTTGGCTTCCACCGTTTTTATAATATTTTGAGCTAATTTTATTTCTTCCTTCGTGATTCCCTTTAATATTTTTTTCCGTTCCTCCTGGATCGGCTGTAGACTCGACTCACAAATCGCCCTGCCCTTGGCGGATAATGTAATAATAAAACTCCTCCTGTCCCTGACATCATTCTTTCTCTGGACGTAGCCGATTTTTTCCAGCTTATCGAGCATCCGGGTGATATTGGGATGATCATTAAGAATCGGATCGGCCAGATCTCTCTGCGTCTGGCCGTCTTTCATATACAGCCGCAACAAGATAAAAAACTGTTCCGGAGACAAATGGGCTTTATTGATTTTTAATCTTTTCTGAAGGAAAAATCTTAACAATCTTGAGGCTCTGTATACCTGATAGGTTATGACATGATCCAGTTCGGTAACGACTGCGCGTTTCATTATTTATCATCCGTTCATTATTCGTTGCCTAAGCAACGATTGTCAGTATCGCCATATTTTATAAAAAGTCAAATATTTTTTTTCGGGAGGAATAAGGAAATATTCACGTCACGGATTGGGGTCTATCTTTTGCATCCGCCCGATCAAGGCTTCGAGGTACCTTGATTTCATCTGGCGGCTGGCCATCGCCTGTTTGACGGGGGGCAATTTAAGAATCACGCCGAAAATAGCCGCCATGGCCCGGTGACTGAAGAGAGCCTGATTATCGAAAATGAGATTTTGCAGTTTCCCCCTTTCAATAGCCATCACCACGGCCAGATGAACGGAATTTAAGGGTGTTATGACTCTCGGAGAACGGGATTTTAGTATAATATGCTTCCCCTGGCAAACGCCGGCACAAAGACCGCAGCCGAGGCAGATTTCTTCACGCAGGCGGGCCTTTCTTGCTTTCGGTTTGTGTGGATGATTCGCGGAAACGAGGCTCATAGCATCCACGGGACATACGTCAACGCACCGGGAGCAGCCCGTGCAGCTTTCTTCCTGAACCTCCGGAAGAAAATTTGTCGTATGAACGGGATGCAGGAGGCCGAAACGCCTTGCAGCAATCATGGCTTCACAGCAACAGCCGCAACAGTTGCAGATAAAATTGACCCTCTCGCGGACATTGGAACCGAACTGAACCAGTTTTCGATCATAAGCGATCTGGAGGAGATCCAGGCATTCCTCCCGGCTGACCGAACGGGCATGACCGTGCTTGATCAGAGACCCTGCCGTCGCGTTAAAGGTCATGCAAATATCCTTCGGCGCGTCACAGTCTTTACCGAGATGCTGCATTTTATGGCGGCAGTAACAGAGGCTGATCCCCCTGAAGGAAGCTGTTTTAATGACCTCGGTGGACCGTTCATAATCTAAAACGGTCAGACTGAATTCCGGGGAAGAAAGGGCCGGCTCGTGAACAAAGACACGTCCCAATTGTGTTTCTCCCTCCGTGAAGAGTGCTTTGATAAAGTCCTCTTCCACATTGAGATACTGATAGAAAAGTTCGCTGAGCATTTTCTGGTCAATATCTCCGCGAATCCTCATGAGAGAGAACTCAAAGAAACCGGCCATGGGAGGCGGCAGGACATAAGTTTGCCCGCCATCTTCTTCCATATCGAGAAGGATTGCCCGGTCAGCCAGATCATCCAATATCTTCTGCGCAGAGGATCTCTTCATCCTCCAGAGGCGGGAGGCCGTCTCATCGGTAAACGGTTTTATGGGAAGAAGTGATACCAGAGCGGCGTCTCGGGGAGTGAACAGGATATTCAGGATTTTATAGAGTGCCTCGGACGGGGGCGCCCCCTGGGGAAAATGATTAATACGGTCTGTCAGTGCGGTATAGCCGGATTTCATGATGTGATGCGTCATAACCGCCTCAATGATGAAAATGCCCTGATTTACAAAACCTGATCAATGAACATAGAACTCTCATTCGATCATGTCATATTATCACATTTTATTTCGCACCGGGTGATTATTTAAATTATGATTGTTTCAATTTTTATTTTTTTCTTTTTGCACCAGCGCTTTTGCCTCCTCAACGGCCTTTTCAACGGCGCTGATGACGTCGGGCTTAACGTCAAAATAGAAACCGGTGTCTTTGCAAATCTTTTTGATTTTTTTGATTTCAGCCATAAGCGGCGCCGGTATGCTGACCCGCAGCAATACGTTCCGTGTTTTTTCCTTCTGCTCTTTTCGTATGATAGCCATGATGCCTCCTTTAATCAGGAATATGAATTTGTGCTATCAATATAATATAACAAAGCAATATTGTCAATAAAAATAACATAAATCTTAGTACTATATTTTGCTATTTATTTTGCTTTTTTTATTGACAATATTATTTGCTGTGTGTATATTGCAATCGACGGGCAGGAAAAATCAGTTTTGTATCTTTCTTAAAATCGATCACAGGCCCAATGATAAACGTCACCAAAGGAGGAGTTATGAAAGAAAAGGAATCTATCGTTAAGCTGGTTTTCGGATGCATCAATGAAGTAGTCTCCACGACTGAAAATATTCACAGGGGCATCGTTGAAAATAAAGCTGATGCCCCAAACAATGGGTTTCAGGAAGGCGGGAAACGCAAACGTGTGTACGACACCATTAAGGCGGTGAATACCCATATTGAGCAACTGGTATCCGGTTCCCCGAATGGTAAAAATAATTCTTAAATTTAAATAATGAGAGGTGAATTTTATGGCGAGCAAAGGAGCAAAAATCGGTTTCGGTTATCATTTGGCGGCCTATCTGGCGATAAATGCCGTATTGATCTGGATTAATATTGACACATCACCGGAATATTTCTGGGCCAAGTGGCCCCTGGTCGGATGGGCGGTCGCTCTCTTGTTTCACGGGTACAGTGTTTTCTCATCGTCCATAACAGCCCATAAAGGATTTTATTATCATCTGGTTGCGTATCTGATCATCAACGCCTTGTTGATTTTTATTAATTTCGATTTATATCCGCAATATCTCTGGTTTAAATTTCCATTAATCGCTTGGACGATTATGATCATTTTTCATGCATGGAGAGTATTTTCATATAAAATTAAAACAGCCTCCTGATAAAACAAAAATCAGGTGAGCGTTATTTTTATCGATGGACACGAGTTCTTCATATTCCGGACTTCGTGTCCATCTCCGACTTGACTCAATATAATGCTCAAGCTCTCCTGCTGGCGAACACTGCGGCGCCCAGAGCGCCGATTATTTGCGGGTCCACGGGCAGGGGCGTTACCTCCATGTCAATGATCCTGGTCAGCGCTTTGATCAATCCCTGGCTTTTGGCACAGCCACCGGTAACGGTCACCTGAGGGCGCATGCCGATGCGTTTGAGTAAAGTGAAGCAGCGTTTGGAGACCGCCATCTGGATTCCGGCGGCGATATCTTCAGGCGGGTTGCGGCGGGCCAAAAGGCTGATCACCTCGCTTTCGGCGAAGACGCTGCACTGGGCCGTGACCGGAATAATCTTCCCGGCCTTCAAGGACAGGGCTGAGAATTCGTCCAGATTCATGCGGAAGATGCGGCTCATGGCCTCGAAGAAGCGACCGGTCCCGGCGGCACATTTGTCATTCATGGCAAACTCCAGCACCGAGCCGTCGCCGTTTAAGGAGATGGCTTTCACATCCTGGCCGCCGATATCGACGATGGTCTTGATGGCCGGAGCGCAGGAAAACGTTCCCAGGGCATGGCAACTGATCTCCGAAATGTTTTCATTCGCAAAGGCTACCTCGTTGCGGCCATAGCCGGTACCCACAAGATAGGCAAAGTCTTTGTAGCTTTTCAGGCCGTCTACCTTTTCGCAGGCCTTTTCCAACGCTGTCACCGAGGTCACTTCCGGGTCGATCTCACTCGGCACAATCACGCTGGCAACCATGCTGCCATTTTCATCCAGGATAACCGCTTTACCCGTAGTTGAACCTACGTCGCATCCGCCAAAATATTTTTTTGCCATATTCTTCTCCCTATCCATATAATATTATGTTGCAGAATCTAGAGATCCAGCATCCATCCCTTGCCCTGTATTCGGGCAACGCCTCTGGCTGAGGACAGAAATGCGGATCTGAACAGATCGCTCATGAGAGTCCTTTTGACAGGAGAAAGTTTCAGGAATGCTCCGATGAATGTTCGCATATATTTCTGGGTCACACTCCGGGGGTTGTCGAAGATCACATTCTGGACATTACCCCTTTCCAGACTGAGCAGGATGATTCTCTCAAAAGTAGTTTCCGGGTGGATGACCCTGGCACCGCGGTTTATCATCCCGATGGCGTGGGAGGTGCACTTTATTGCGCATACTCCGCATCCCACACATATCCCGGCATCAACCTTTGCCTTCTTTTTCTTCCTTTTTTTGTGGTCATTTGCCGAAACCAGACTTGTTGCATTGACCGGACATATCTCCACGCATTTTCCGCATCCCGTACAGCCGGCTTCATCAATGACCGAGATAAAATTGGAAGTGACCGCGCTGTTGGGAAAGCCGAACTTGTTCGCCCCGGCCAGGTAGTTGCAGCAGCATTTGCAGCAGTGGCATATGACCATGGGATTTCTTTTCGTATTATCGGCGCAGAAAACAAGTCCCAGTTCTTTCGAACGGGAAAAATTTTCCAGCATCTCGGATTTCGAAACTTCTCTTCCCAGATTATGCCTGATCAGATAATCCGCGCCGATGCCCAAAGCGCTGCAGTTATCCAGAGGAGCATCACATTCCTTCTCTCCATTATGAAATTTTTCATTCCGGCAGGAACACAAACCGATGGCGAATCTATGAGAATTTTCAATGATCGATGAGGCTTTCTCATAATCCATGAATTCGATGTATTCATCCGGCCTTATGGTTTCTTCCACGGGAATCACGCGCATGATGGAAACCTGTTCATTGTTGGAAAAGTTAGCCGGGTAGAAAGTCGTAAAATAGTCCTGAAACAGTTTTGCGCATTGGCTCTTGTTATCAATGTTTCCCTGTCTCATCATGGTAAATTCGAACAACCCGATCAGCAGAGGAGACGGCATGAAGTATAATTGCCCGTCGTTGGGGTTGACCAGGTCCAATACCAGTCCCTTGTTGCTCAATTTATCCAGGAGGCCTTGCAAACGGGTCTGCCCTATTCCCGTTACCAGGGCGATTCTATCGAGCGAGGAAAGGGTATAGGGCATCCCGACCGCCACCTCAGCTTCTTCCGGAGTATAGAGCTCTTTCAAAATGCTGCGGAAAGTCTCGTTCCACGGAACGCGAACCGTCAGATTATCAATCTTCCTGCCCAGTGAACGATAAACGGCGTCGTCATCTTTCCTGATCATCCTGTCTCTCCTTATGCGCTGAGGCGCGGGGCTTTCATGATATTTTCCATAAAGAAATCCACCTGCCGCATCATATTGTCATGGGATACGATTCTCGGATCGGAGAGATCGTAATCCAGAATGAGTAGCGGAATTCCCTTGGCGCGGCACTGCTCGCGCAAAATGCCGTTCATGGCCTGACCGCCCTTGCACCCCACGTGGTTCGCGACCCAGACCATGTCTAGATCGAACTGTTCGACCATGCGGAAGATATCGTCCAGATAGTTTTCGGCCGGTCCGCGGGTGTGGCGCACCATGGGTCCCTGCATGATGGTCCTGCCCCAGCCTCTGAGCATGGTCTCTGGCGAGGTGGTGTCGATGGGGCCGTGGTGGTTATACGTCATACTGTCGTTGAGCAGGGTCACGCCGTAGGTACGCTCGGCCCAATTGAACATATCGGCGAAATGCAGGAACGGCGGGTTCCAGAGTACGGCCCGGTATCTCTCGTTTTTTGTGGAGGGAGTTTTATTTTCAAAATTCTTGCGCGCCATTTTAATAAGTTTTTCATAATGCCGCACCGATCTCGGATAGCCGGCGGAAACATTAAAATGCCACAAATGGCTCAGCCAGACGCACTCAGCCGCAAGCGGCGCCGGTTTGATTCTGGTCATTTCCCACAATTCGGTCTCGAGTTCCAGCATGCGGTTTCGCCCCTCGCAGATCTCGCGCATGCGGTCCCAGTCCATGCGTCCGGGCGTGTGCTCCTCCAGCCAGGTAATCATTCCCATAATATCCCGGGAAAATAGTTTCTCGGCCCGTTCGTTGTAAAAATTATACGGCGCATCCACCCGGTAGATGGGAATATTATAGGCGCGCTGAATGAAGGCATAGGAAGCGGCGCCTGCATCGCAGGGCATATTGGAGCTTACCATGGCCACGCCCTTGGGCATATGACCCTTAATAACCATGCCCACCGTGGCCTTGGGCAGACTGCAGGCATCGGGATTCATGCCCGAGTTTTCGGCCTCGTCGATATATTGTAAAGAGGCATCTGTTTTAAGAAGGGGCAGAGCAATGCCCATCAGTTCCAGCAGATAGCAATTCAAGCCCATGGCCCGCCCGATATCGTAGGGAACGAGATCCTCGAAGATGACCAGACGTTCGGGAGCAAACAACATGTTGCGCAACTGGTCTATAACACCTAAACAAACCGTATGGACCGTCATGCAAATCGAATCGTGATACACGCCGGTCCGGCCGCGTACCAAGCGGTTCGCAAGTCCGTTGACTCGTATCAAAATCAGTATCCATGGGTTATTGATCAACCCGCGGGCAAATCCTACCGGACCGAGTTTAAAAATAGATTGTCCGATCCAGAATATAATCGCCGCCCAGTTCATCATCCAGTATTTTGTATAAACCAGAGCGTTACGGGGATTCGGCCGATGGAAAAGATATCCGGCCAGGGAGTTTCGCAAAAACCTTTTCGTTAAAAACGGCAGCTCCATCATCCTGGCCTTGGTATTGGCAATGACAGTATTCAGCTTCATGCAATCTCCTTATGATATCATTATTTGCCCATGCTTTCGATAAAAGCCTGTACCCTTGTGCGCAGCTGGCCCTCACTGCTCAGGCGGTATTCCCGCTCCAGCTTGAGTACCGGTATACCCTTCTGGCGCAAAGCCGCCACCATCGGCATGGCATCCACGCCCCAGAGATCGCAGAATTTGATGACCTCAAGCACCACCCCGTCCACATGGTATTCTTTTACGGTGTCGATAATGGTGCTCAACCGGCGGTCAAAATCCTCCATCATGCGCGGGCAGAGGGTCTTCTTGAAGATGTGTTGAGCCATGGTTTTGTAAGGGTTGTCTCCATTGACCTCCATGGATTCAAATCCGGGAATTGTTCCGGTACAAAAACGGTCCGCGACCACCAGGCCTCCCTGAGATTCGATGAGCTTGATGAATTCCGGATCATGCAAATGACCGCCCACGACCATCAGGCGCGCCCGATAGTTCTTGATCCCCTCGCGCTGTTCCAGCTCTTTTTTGAAATCGAAAATATAGGGCAGGATCAGATCCTTCGGCGAGGCGAGCGCGGCCATAACCATTTGGTGAAACTCGGTGCCGGTAAGGGGCGGATGAGGTTTCTTGCGCAACTCGCCGATGGATTGGATTACGCTTGCAAAATCGTTCCACTGGCGCATGGCCGTTCTGAGCGATTCATCGCTTACGTCCACACCGAAACGGGCGACAAACTTGTCCGCGATGATTTTCAGTTCCTCAGCCATCCAGACCAGCGTATCCTTATTCACTTTGCGCGGCACATCCAGAATATGATTCGAGTCGGATTTTTTCAGATACTGCAGGTTGTCAAAGAGTCTTTGCATATGGTTGCAGGAAGGTACGAATACCGATCCCTGCAAAAAGTCAAAACGCCCGTCCATCGCAAATTCCAGCAGGCTGCGGGCGTAAGAGCATACGAAACTGGAAAGATAATTATCCGCAATCTCGGTGCCGGCTACGCCGGTCGCATGCAGACGCACCGGAAAAAGCTTATCCGCCATAAGCAAAGCCTCCGGCACAAACGAACAGGAATACCCGATAGGTATACGCCCATCCTGAACGGCCTGCTCCACCAGACGGTTCTGCGGACTTTCCAAAAGCTCTTCAAATACCTTCATGGTTTTGCCGGGTGTCGCCATACTAGCCTCCCTTCTTCGTTCAGTTTCTATTCCATCATTAGATACTCAGTAGATACTCTCTCCCGGTTTCAGGTCACCGAAGAGGCGCGCAAATATCCTGTTGTAGAGGAACCAGATAACGAGATTCCCATACCACCAGGATTCGTTCAAAGCCTTCTGCGGACAGACATTCTGGCAGTGATAGCAGCGGATACAGCGGCCATCCAGTACCGGGAATGGTGTGAGAGTAATGCTCTTAGCCGGACATTCCCTGGCGCAGATATTACACTGATTGCAGCGGCTCTCATCGAGCTTCGGTTTGGGAAGGACGATACGCAGCAGGAATGGTTTCGCGATGAGGCCTATCAGTTGAAAGTAGCCCCACGTGGGTTTGAGCGCGTCCTGTCGGTTCTCCGGCATGGCGCCCGCATTGCCGGACTTTAGATGTCTTTCCACAGCCCCGGCAAAGAAGCAGGCTTCGGCCAGATCCTCGGCGTTGGGACGGTTCGGCAGGCGTCCGGTCAGGCAGGGAGCGGGATGATGCACCATACCGCGTCCCATGAATCCGCCCATGACTTTGGCGCCTTTGCTGCGCAGTATTCTGGTGAGGTCATAAAGAACGCGGCCGGGCGCGCCGCCCGCTGTCGCAAAGACAAAAGCTGATTTCCCCTGGAGATCCGGCCACGCGCGCAGCCAGGTCAGGACCGGTGCCGGGGCCTGGCTCTCGAAGCAGGGAGAACCCACGCCCAGCAGATCACAACTCGTGATATCCGCCGGATCTACATCCTGCATGGCCAGAACTTTAACCGTATGCCTTTTTTCGCGCAAACCCTCAGCCATCGCCTCGGCAACTTTGCGTGTCTGGCCTGTTTGTGAAAAATACACGATCGCAATATTCATGGTAGACTCCATTTGGCCTAACTGATTTGCAAATCCTGAATAATTTGTTTTACGGTTTTGCAGGCTTTTGCATTATCAGGAAAATCGATGAATGACCTGCCGTGAAAATCGAATTCTCTTATTAAATCATCTTCCGGCAGCCAGCCCAGAATATTAAGAGACGCATTATTTTTTATACTCTCGAGCTCCCGTTCATCCCTGACCCTGTTCAATATCATTCCTATGCTTTTATAATCCACAGCCTTATTGTCCAGGGCCAGATGCTTGATGGTGTTGGCGACATTCACACCCTTCGCGGAAGTGTCGGATATCATGATCAGGTGATCGACGGTTTTCATTACTCTTCTGTTGATCTGTTCAACGCCCGCTTCTCCGTCAATGAGCACGACATCAAAATTCTTCGCCAGATCCTGGATAATATCCTTCAAAAGAGAGTTGACCTTGCAGAAACAGCCTTCGGATTCCGGCCGGCCTATCGCGAGCAAGGCGACATTATTATACTCCGTCAAAGCATCAAAGAGTTCGTAATCGAGCATGTTGAGTGTGGCGGCTTTATCCTGGCTCTCTCCTTTCTTGATGGAGTTAATTAAATCATTTCTGATATCATCCACGGTTTTTTTGATTTGTATTCCCAGCGCCGTGCAAAGGCCCACGGCCGGATCGGCATCGATTGCCAGAACCTTAAGGTCTTTCCTTTGGGCGAGATTCTTGACCATCAACGCGGACACCGATGTCTTGCCTACACCGCCTTTGCCGCATAAAGCGATTGTCTTCGTTTTTTTATCCATTGGCATTCATCCTTCTTTCATCGCGGGTTTTTTTCATGCTTTTGAGCTCACCGACTTCATCACAAACGTCATTATATTCGCACTCATCACAATCAGGATCTATTTCACTTAACATCTTATTCATGGCACTGATTGTCCGGCCGACATTTTTTGTCATCTCCTGCAACTCACCGACATCCCCGGAGCTGGACGTCACAAACAGAATTTCGACGGCATGAATATAATCCTTCTTTAAATATTCTTCCCGGAGGGCGCTGCCCAGAACTTCAAAAGAGAAACCTCCTTGCACAGCCTCACGGCTGATGCGGCTCCATTCCCTCTGATACTGTGACACAGCCCTGATCATGTATCCCTTAAGATCGAGAGAATATCTTACGGCTTCCATCTCCTTGTATCTATCATAGGTGTTCTCTTCATCAAATCCGCTGACACCCATAAGAACTATTTTTCCGAAAGGCAGGCTTTTCCCGCTGCTCTCCTTTATATCCGGACCGACGAGGCTGATCTTCCCGTCGCAAACAAGATCGGGGTTTCCCGTCCAGATAAGACAGGAGACGGAATTCATCTGCGGACTTCCCAGCTCTACCGCCATTTCATCCGACAGAACGACGTTCCGGCCCTTGCCTGAAGGCCAGCGAGTTTTTTGTTCAGCTGCAACTTGGGACTGGCAATTTTTTCCTTCGATATAATTTTTGACATCGATGAAGGTCTGTTCAAAAAGCTCCATACTTTATCACTGCCTCGATCCGCTGATTTTATCGGCGGCAAAAAGAGCCGCGCCCAGGGCGCCGTTGATCTGGGGATTCTCCACTTTGTGCAGCTTCACACCAAGGGCCCTCTCCAGCGCGCCGAACATCCCGGAATTTTTCGCCACACCACCCGTCATCACGGCATCGGGCGCCACGAGGATGCCCCTGGCAAGCGATGCGGCCCTATTGGCGACAGCCTGATGCAGAGCGCTGATGATGTCGGCGATCTCTTTCCCCTCGTTCACCAGAGAAATAATTTCCGTCTCGGCAAAAACCACGCACTGGTTGGACAAGGTAAGCTTCTCTGACGACTTTTCGGATAGAGCGCCCATATCATCCAATTTAATATCAAGGGAATCGGCGATAATCTCGAGAAAACGGCCCGTGCCTGAAGCGCACTTGTCGTTATACACATAGCGTTCCACGTTTCCCTTTTCATCCACCCGGATGGCCTTGGCATCTTGTCCGCCGATATCAACCACGGTGCGCGCCGACGGCACCTGCCAGACCGCTCCCCTGCCGTGACAGGCAATCTCGGATTCCAGAGCGTTCACAAAGGAAATGTGTTTACGGCCGTAGCCGGTGCCCACGCTGTATTCGATGTCTTCCATTTTTATGCCGGCCGCCCCGACAGCGCGGCTCATCACATCAAGTGCCGATTTTTCCGGCTGCGCCGAAGCGAGGATAACCTCAGAAGCCAGCATTTTTCCGTCTTTTAAAATAACGGCCTTGGCCGTGAGGGACCCGATATCACAACCCGCTGTAATCATTTGGCACCTCCATTCGCTTTTTCCGTGGCAAAGAGCGCGGCCCCGATGGCTCCGGCCAGCTGCGGGTCTTCGCGGCGTATTCTTTTTATCCTTATTCCCAGATGCTTTTCCAGCGCGTTCACCACACCGTCATTTTTTGCCACACCTCCCGTCATGCATACATCCTTCTCTAAGCCTATGTTATTGGCCAGAGTGGACATGCGGCTGGCCATGGCGTTATTGACTCCGGCGGCGATATCCTCGATGGGGACCTTATCGTTGAGATGCTGGATCACGTCGGCCTGCGCCCACACCGTGCATGCCGACGCAAAGGTAACCGGCTGTCTGGAGCGCGCCGACATTTCTCCCAACTCATCGAGATTCAGGTGCATAACTTTTGCCATGACCTCGAGAAACCGGCCGGTTCCGGAAGCGCATTTATCATTGGTGATAAATTTCATCATGTTGCCTTTGTCATCCAGACGCAGCGCCTTGCAGTCCTGACCGCCGATGTCGATAACCGTTCTCACCGAGGGGACCAGCCAGCGGGCGCCCTTGCCGTGGCAGGCTATTTCGGAAACGGCTTCATGAATAAAAGAAATTTTATCGCGGCCATAGCCGGTGCCCACGCAGCATTTGATGTCTTTCATGGTCAGGCCGGCTCTGGACAGTACCATGCCCATAACCTCATCGGCCGATTCCCAGGGCCGCGCTTTCGATTTAATAATGACCGATTCAATGATCTTGCCGTCCTTCATGATGACGGCCTTGGACGTTAATGAACCCACATCGCATCCCGTTGCAAACATTAGACAAGCCTCCTTACCTTAAGAAATTCCATAAACCGCTCTTCTGTGGCTTCCCAGGACTGCACGCGCACATCAAAGGCGTCGGCATACATGATATACGTCGGAAAGCCGGCTTTTTCCGTGTCCCGGGCCAGGAGCTTCACCATTCCCCAGGTGTTGCGGCATCCCGGTGTTCCGTTATAGACGATCAAATCCGCGCCGTACATTTTCGCCAGCCCCAGGGTGTCCTCGAGCCACATGTTCGGGGCATCGTACGGCCCGCGGATGGATTTGATCATGGGCATGCGCGAGTTGATCATGCCCAGGCTGTCGATCAGCGAGTCCATATCCGTCGTATCAATATGATAGGCCGCCTCTTCTTTATGATACTCGGCTACGTGCGGCGCGTTGTGGGACCAAAAGTGGCTGAGGATGTTGCCCTGGTAGCAAATGCCATTGCCGTCGAGCATCTGCCAGAGCTGCATGTTCTGTGCGTAATGGTCGATGTAACAGAAAAAGGCCCGCAGCTTTTCCACGCCGCCGCTCAATCCGGAAATATTTTTCGCGGCGTTTTCCCGGGCGACTTTCAGCATGGCTTCGAGCACGCCGGTACATTCCGGCATCCCGGCAAAAAGAAACCGTGAGGCGTACACCATCAGATTATAGGAAATAGGCAGTGGATTAGGCACCATCCGGGCCAGATCCTCCAACTCGGCAATGATTTCGTCCTGCCTGGCAAGTTCCCGGAGATTTTCTCTCAGGCGCTCGGGGTCCAGCTTTTTCCCCGTCTGTGCTTCCAGGAAGCGGATGAGCGCTTTGAAGTCCTCCCGGTGGTATTCATTGGAACGCTGCCCTGTGAGATCCGGCGGCATATCCAGTTGAAAGAATGGTTTGTTCAGGTAGGCCGAGGCGAAGGCAAAGGAATTAGCGTTGGTATCGCAAACGCCTGGCGTATCCGTGACGAACATGTCGATCTCGGCGCCGACGCCGGCCAGATACGCACCACTGGTGCCGCGCTGAGACGAGCAGGATGTTTCCGTAAAGCCAACCTCGTTGCAGTAATCCATAAACTCAGAGGTCCCTCTTTTATAGACGAAGGTCATCATAACGGAAAGAACCTCCAGGCAGACCGGCACGATGTCCATGGCATAAAAAATAGATGGGGAAAAGCAGAAGGTGGTAATGGCCGTCTTTTTACCTCTTTCTTTCGCGAAAGTCAGATTCTCCATATATTTAGCGCATATCTCGATGAACTTCTGGCCCGGCTCCCCCGTGCCGAGTATCGCATCAACGATACGGTTAAAATAGGGGATGTATTTTAACATCGCGCTGTATTCCTTTTGAGTCCCGCTTTTCAGCCTCGAGGCTGCCGCAAAAGTATTCCACAACATCCAGTCAAATTTATATTCCTTGGTTTCCTTTCTCATGCGAGCGCCCTCCTCTGCTGAATTCTTTCAATGAAAGCGTCAACGCGCATCTTCATTCTGCCTGTTTCCACCAGAGGACCGTACTCCCTCTCCAGACGCATGCAGGGGATGCCGTTGGCTTCCAGGTCCCTTTCAAACAGGCCGTTTTCCGAACCGTGAAGATCGCAAAACCGGATGTTCTGCAGGATCACGCCGTCAATTTTTCCATTTTTCACTTTCTCTTCAAGTATCTTAAGTCTCCTTCGATAGTCGCCATACATGCGGGGACAATCGTTATGTCCCAGGTAACGTCTCGCGAGCTCAAATACGGGATCGCCTTCTTCCTCCACCCGGTCGGAATAAAACCGCGAACCGAAACACAGATTGTCGGCAACCACGATGGCTTTTTCCCCTTCCATCACCCGGACCAGGCCCACATCATCGTTGGCGCTGCCGACGAGCATCAGACGCACCCGATCCTTAATGCCGGGAGATTTTCCCGCCCTGGCAATAAACTGCGTGAGCAGGTCGTTGTATTCCTCCCGGGGCATGGTGGTACCGGCAAGGATAACCGCCAGCGCTTCTTCTCCGCTGAAGGGCGGAGCATCCAGCGTGCGCAGCGCTTCGAAACGATCAAGGAGCTCTCTGCTGTGATTGTAAAGTTTAATGGCCTTCTTTAAATCGGCGCCGGTTATCTTCACGTTAAAGTGTTCTTCCACCGCCGCGATCAGACGGCCGGTTTCTTCCGTCATCCACTTGATGGTGTAGTCCGAGTACTTATGCGGAACGCCGTAATGGAAAAAGAAAGGAGGGATCGCGCCTTCGATATCGTCCCCGGCCTTGCGCCAGCATTCGTCCAGCCGCCGCATTGAATCGCAGCCGGGTGTGATGATCGCGCCGTCCAGAAAATTAAATTTCCCTTCCCCTGCCAGCTGCAGCATGCACTTGGGAAGACTGCAAATGAAGGGGCCGAAATAGGTGTCGCCGATGGTGGTATCCGTGGCGCCGAACCCGCGTATTCTAAAGGGGAGAATGCCTGCCGCGTGAAAGATTTCATCGGGCACATACGAGCAGGTATAGCCCACCACTTTTTTTCCGTTTTTCTTCCACTCGGTCACGTGCTTGTTGTTGAGTGCCGTGGAAGCCTCAAAAAAATCTTTCATCATAGGACCGCCTCCTTGCTGTTGATGGCACTTTTTAAATAGGCAAGCGCTTCGTTAATTTCCCGGGAACCGCCGGCCGGATCCGGCCTCAAAAGATCGGCTATTCCCCTGATCAGGGGCGGCAGCACTTCGGATGCCACCGGCTTAAGAGATTCCACGATATCCCCGGTAAGCCATCGCGCAGTTTCACCAACTTCCTGCGCGTCAAGCGAGTTGACGGCCTGCGACAGGGTGTTGCGTATGACTCCCGGAGTGACGGCGCGCACGCGATTCACTATCCCGCACAGTCGGCTGATTGTGTTGGCCACTTCCTGAGCGTCAATCTCACCCATCCCTTTGGCGAATTCACGCGCGATGTCTTCTTCGGAAAACAGGCGTTCGAAGGCGTCAGCCTTGCGGCTCCAGGTTCTGATGAAAGCGACGATTGATAGAAAATGATTTTGAAAGAATTCACTGGAGAGCTCCGGGCTGTGTTCCAGCTGATCAATAAAAGTCTTCAGCGATATTTCCTTGATCTCCGTGATATAAGTTCTGGCCTTGAGCAGCAGGTTGATATCAACCGTGCTCATGGTCTCACGCGTAAGACGCGACAGGTTATTGGCAGACTGAGGCTTGCCCGGCTCGCCCAGAAGTGTACTGCCGATGTGGATCTTTCGCACCAGTTCGCTAAGCTCGTTGATCAGCCTTCCGATATTTTTGCCGTCGATGTCATCAACCAGAGAGAACACCACATCACCGAGCAGATCCGGCGCCAGATTATTAATCGGTTTGAGGGTTTCATTCGTCGCCGAGACGGCCATGTTCACGGCGGCGGGAAGCAGTGATAACAGGCAGATAACTTTGGCCGGGTATCGCCACATTTCCTCATTGGCCATTCTCACAACAGCCGCAATGTTATCTTTATGAAAGTCCGCGGCTTCCTTTAGTTCACCAAAATCAATGCTTTCAATTAATTCCCGGACCACGGGACGCAGAGTTTCCGCGTAATCCGCATCTGAGACAATCATGCCGGGAACTTCCGCTTTCGAGGACAGAACCTGATCGACTACTTGCTCCACGGTCGCGGACATCCGTGCTTTGAGCCTGCTGTCCCCCGACCAGTCTTTAAGCGCTTCGCGGACGACAGCGATCACTAATTTTCTGGCCGCGGGAGTTTTTGCGACTTTCCAGACAATTTTTCCCGTCACGTCGGCGGCGGTATCCGGTTGGACAGATTTTTCAACACAGTTCATGAAATAGGCCTCCATTTAAAATTAAAGCTATAATTTCATTAAATCGTTTTGATGAAATATTCTTTTCGCTACTTCCTGCGTTTCATCCTCTTGCGGATGAGCTGCCAAGTCCAGGAAATCAAATGCAGCTTCTGGTCAAGGACCGCGTTGACGATCGTGTGGGTCGCATCCTTAAATTCATCGCCGTCGATATTAGCCACCACGTTTGAAACAAATTGGCTCACCACACGCGGATCGCTTTTATTGACTTCATTGATAAAGCGGGTTGCCGAGTTGATGCCCTTGCCGATCAGCGGCGGCGCATCGCCGGTTACCGCTTTAGCGAGCGCTTCCCTGAATTCAGGCGAGACCTCCCAAAGATTTTTCAGCAGGGCCGCATAGGCCTCGGCCAAGGCTTTAAATTCATTCGTGTCAATATCATTCAGAATACTGGCGAAATAATCTCTGATGAGTTCGGGCGAGAGCTTTTCGTTGACTTGCTTTCCCACCTCCGCCAGAGCGCCGACGCAGGAGTTGACGACCGGAGGAATCGAGCCCAAAATGGACAGAATAATTTCCGGATCCTGCCAGATAAGGGCCATGACCAATGGATGGGATTTGTCGGGTTTTATGTTTTGCAAATTGCTGCGTATGAGATCTTTGACAAAGGGTGTGCTTAACACCTCTTTCATGACGCCACCTTCGGCGGGCATTGCGGCGCTATTTTCCATGTTCTTCTCCCTCCGTATTCGTGTTCTGCTCCCTGTATGTTTCTTCCGCTACGACCCATAACTCCGTCGCCAGCACTTTCCCGTTGCGGACGATACTTTCCAGAGTTTTTTTATCGAGCGATAAAACGATCGACTTGATAAAATCATGAAGCAGTTGCGGTGAAAATTTTTCGTTGAGCTGAACGAGCAGTTCATCCACGCCTTGCGTCAGGGAATTGACGATGGAGGGAACGGCGCCCAGCAGCCCCAGAAAAAACTCCGGGTCCTGCCACATCATGGTCCTCACCAGTTTCCGGCTGGACTCCGGATCGACATTTTGCAGCACCGTTCTAACGCCTTCTTTGAAGCCCGGCTTTTTGAGCAGTTCCCTAAGCACGCGGTCGGTTAAGTCAATGACTCCCTTGTTGGCTTCTTCCATGATTTGTTCTCCTATAATGTCTTGCAGTTGAAGAAATACCGGGCCGCTTCCATTTGACAAAGCTGCTTGCCGCCCATCCATAATTGAATGATCTTGATGTCGCGCCAGTGTTTTTCGATATCGTAGTCACGGTCGGCGCCGTAAGTGCCCAAAACGTCCATGGCCTTGCCGAAAATATCCACTGCTCTGTCGGAGACGAAATCCTTCAGATTACGCATCTTGCAGGCCACTTCATCGGAATAGATGGGATAGCCGTAGGGCTTGTTGCGCCGGTCGCCCATTCTGGCAGCTTCATAGGCGAGAATCCGGCAGATATCGATATCACCGGCAATCCGGCCGATAATGCCGGCGATGCAGTCATCTTCTTTCAGCGGTCTGTTTTTGTAAGTTTTCGTTGAAACAAAATCATAGAGAATTTCATAAAGGTTCAGCATCGCGCCGCATAGGAATCCCATGCTTCCCACCAATCCCCAGGGAATGATTTCGCGGAAGACCTGCGCGTCCATTCCCGGTCCGTGAGCGCGGTACCAGCTGGGAACCCTTACATCTTCAAACCAGATATCGCCATTTTTGTCGGCGGCCATACCGGCCTTTTCGTAAGGCCCCCCCTGGGTTACACCTTTGGCATCGGCGGGAACAAATATTAAGGCAAAGTCGTTGGGGTCGTTCGAGCCCAGCTTTGTCGTGCAGGGAACGCCGAACAGTTTGGCTACACCGCCGGTATTGGTCGGCCAGAGTTTGTGGCCGTTGATCACCCATTCATCACCATCGAGGCGGGCGGTGGTGCGGATGGTTTTGCCCCCGAGAATTTCCATGTTTTCAATATCGGCGCCGCCCTGAGGTTCCGTCATGGCGTTGGCCGCGAAGACCGCTTTTTCAGTATCACAGAACATCGGGGCGAATTCTTTGGCCAGACGCCAGTTGACATGAGGATCAACAAGGATCGTCGTCAGCGGCCAATAGGTTACCATAAAAGCCACCGCCATGGCCGTGTCGGCTCGTCCGACTTCTTCCGCCAGCGCGCAGGCGACGGTGAAGGCGTAATCGGATTGTCCGATTCCCCAACCGCCGAGCTCCGGCGGGAATAACGCTTTTTGAATTCCAACGCCTTTATTGCCCATAAGCTTGTCGAAGGCCGGTTCGATCAGATGATGCTCTTTCCAGTCTTCATCGTATTTACGCCGGAAAGGCATCACTTCCTTGGCGGCCCAGTTTCTCAGAGCGCTGCGAAAGTGCTTGTCCATCGGTGATATATATTCTTCAGGTCTTGAGAATTCATCGAAGTTTTTCATCATTGGTCTCCTTATTAAATCTCTTTGCAGTCAAAGAAAAACCGCGCCGTATCCATTTTTACCGGCGCCTCGGCACCGACTCCGCAGAGGTATGACTGAATGGTCTTGGTATCCCGCCAGTGTTTTTCCACATGCCACTCCTTGGAGTAGCCGGCGGAGCCCATGAGTTCCAATCCTCTGTTGATTGCTCGAACAACCTTCTGCTGTACCGTTGAACCGATGATCTGTGAAAAAGTGTAGACCCTCTGAGAGCCGCTGTGTCCCCAGTCATCCGGCTTGGACATGATATGGGCAAGATTATAAAGGAGTATCCTCGCGGTAAAAATCTCATCGGCGACATCAGCCAGAACCGAGGCGCAGAGAGGATTTTCCTTCATCATATATCCGCCCTTGATCGTTCTGGTCTCGGACCAGTCGCTGACCATTTCAAAGAAGTTCATGGCCGCGCCGACACTGACACCGCCCAGCAAAAGATTCAGCCAGGTATAGATTTCCTCGACGACACCGTCGCGGGCAATGACATAGGACTTGGGAATTCTGACATTGTTGAAACTCACGTCGGCGTTGGAGCTGGCATTGAGTCCGGTTTCCAGAAGCGTTTTGCCGCGCACAACATTCGCATCGTTGCCGGGAACCAGGGCGATGCAGGGTCTGCCCAGTTTGTCTGCGCAGACGACGCAAAAGAGATCGGCTACGGCGCCGCTGTTGATGGGCCGGAGATTTTTTCCATTAATGGCGTAACCTTCGCCGTCCGGCTCTACGGTTGCCAGAATCGACCTGCCCATAAACAGAGGAGTTTCCTGCCCGACTAGGCCAGCACCGGGCAGGACGAGAGAGAGAGTTTTTAATTCTTCGGCGCAATAAATCGGCGCCAGCGCGTCGCACAACGTTTTATCCAGATGGGGCGCCATGGTAATGGCGGCAAAGATCGTGTACTTGACGGCGGAAACGACTCCGATGGCGGCATCCGCGCGTCCGATTTCAGTGAGAATGGAAACGATGCCCGGAGCGTTGGCGGGACTGTTCCAGCCGAAGCCGCCGTGCTCTTCCGGCAGGGTAAGCCTCTGTAGACCGATGGTAAGATTCAGCGATTTCCGTTTTTCGATAAAGAACTTTTCGTAATTTTCCCGATACTCCTGCCGTTTGGAGATAATCTCCCTGTCGGCCCACTGCCTTACCAAATGAATTACGCGTTTCGACTCCTCATCCACCAACTCCTTCGGGTAAACAAATAACTCGTCCAGGGTTTTATTCATGTTGCCTCCTTATCCCGGTTATTGTTTTCGTTGTGTTTTTCGAGCTCCAACTTTTCTTTTAGTGACAGCTTTGTTTGTTTTAGTTTTAGCCTTCTTTGGTTTGGTATCTTTAATTTTTTTGGCGATTGTCTTCTTTTCGGTAACTAACGAATTCATCAGAAAAACGCGGGCTACTTCCTTGAATTTCCGCGCGGCTTTGTCTATGTCATCGGGCGCGTCCACGATCACGGGTCTGAATATTTTATCGAGAAAATCTATTTGTCTGTTGTATTCGTAGTTGCCGTCAAAGGCCAGAGAATGGAAAGAAAGACCGATAAAATATATGAATATGGAACGGGCAAACTGCCGCGAGATGTTCAGCCGCTCGGACATACCGTCTGTATAGCGTTCAGCGAAAAACGAATAGAGTGCCTTCCACTGATCGATATCCGTATTCCGATACATGTCAATCGCCAGAAGCACGATGTTCTCATAAAGCTCGCTCTTTTCCTTCCAGAAATCCACGATCATGTCAAAACGATCGTGGATGCTTTCAACGGAACTGGTCCTTTGGATATATTCTTGCACGTTTTTATCGCCAATCCAGGCAATCATCTCCGCGAGCATATTTTCCTTGGAAGGGAAATAATGATAGAGCGTTCCCGTGGATACACCGATCTCAGCGGCAATCTCCTTCATGTTGATGTTGTGATAACCAATGCGGGTGAATAAATGTAAACTTTTTTCCAACAGCTTTTGCCGGTATTCATTACGATTAACAATCTTAGGCAAAGGCAACACCTCTCTCAAAATTAATATTTATGTTTTTCGGGAAAAACTCACAAAGGCGATCACAGGAAGGATGCCTGTCAAAAGAACCGGAGACGCTCGCATTGTAATCAGGATTTAGAGAATTCATTCAACAAAACCCCTTCAACTTGCTTGAGATATAACTACCCGTAGCTTGATGCGGCTCAACTAATGAAAACTTGCCAATTGTATCTTATATATTTTATATCGAATGGTCGTTATAAATACATTAAAAAAAACCCATGTCAAGAAAATTTTTAAAATTATTTTTTTTGCGGGTTCAAGTCATCGGAAAAAATAAATATTCCGGTTATAAAAAAAAACCCGTGAAAAATATTTTATGAACTTAACATGAAAAGCAGGAGCGAAGATTATCCACGAATGACGACGGAGAACTTTAATGGGACTTATTCAGGGATACGCGGTTTATGAAATTACTTTAATCCATCGCCAAGGGCATATTATCATTGAGAAATAAAAAATAACAGAATTCTTCGTTAAAATGTGGTATTAATGCGCAGGATAGGTCATGGCATCCTTTTTTTCTGGCCGCTAATTTTCCCCTCGGATGACGGATCAAAAGTTTAAAATAAAAGGAAAGTATTATGCCCATAAGGAAACAGGAATCTTTTAATTTCTATTCACATCTGGCCGGCGCCATTGCGGCGGTGGTCGGCACTGTGTTTTTAGTGCTGGTCGCAAAATATTCGGCGCCAGCTTTGATAACCGCACTGATCTATGGAATCTCGATGGTTTTCCTCTTTTTAGCAAGCACATTCTACCACGCTTTCAAGAAAGAGGAAAATGAGAAGTCCTTATGGCGAAGACTGGACCGCCTCGCTATCTTTTGCATGATCGCCGGAACGTTCACCCCTATCTGTTACATGTATCTGGAGGGTCCCTGGCGCTGGTCCATCATGGCTATACAATGGGGGCTTGTGGTATTCGGACTTATCTCTCAACTTTTTTTCCCGCGGGCTCCCAGAAGTCTTTATGCTGTCATTTATCTTGTCATGGGCTGGATAGCGGTTTTCCCCCTTAAACAAATATTGTCATACATGAACCTCGCGCAGGGAATTCTGCTGTTTACCGGTGGAGTGTTTTTCACACTGGGCGGTTTAATCTATGCAACAAAGAAACCGAAGCTTTTTCCCGGAATCTTCAGCTTTCATGAACTTTTTCACATCATGGTCCTGATCGGCGGCGGGCTTCACTATGCGATGATTTATATCGTCTATTTCCATAAGGTTGCCTGATGGTGTTAAAGATTTTCAATAAACCTGTCATCCCCGTATTATCCGCAGGTCACTAGCGTCATGTCTGTTTCTTCCGAATGTACGCAACTCGTGCAGCAGGAATCCCTGCTTTTTGAAAGGGATTATAAAAAATACTTTCTGGCCGGCGAAACAAAACCCCGTCATATCGGAGAGCCCTACCTGCTTCATCATGCTGAAACAAATCGGGGAGTGCTCCTGATCCACGGTCTCATGGCCGCGCCTGAGGAAGTTCGCCCATGGGCGGATTTTTTATATTCCCGCGGGTACACGGTCTATGCGCCCAGACTGGCAGGTCATGGAACTTCCGCGGCGGATCTGGCGCAGAAAAGCTATTGTGATTGGGTGGATTCCGTAAACCGCGGACACAATATTCTGAAAAGCTGCTGCGAACAAATCGTCGTAGCCGGTTTTTCCACCGGCGGAGGACTTGCCCTGCATCAGGCTCTCACCAAACCAAAAGAATTTGCGGCGGTGATCTCCATCAGCGCCCCCCTGAAGTTTAAAAGCATCTCTTCCAGTTTTGCGGAATATCTTGACCTATGGAATTCGTTTCTCTCCGCCATCGGCATCAAAAGCATGCGCAGGGATTTTGTCGCCAACCATCCCGACAACCCGCATATCAACTATCATCGCTGCCCGGTGCGCAGCATCGTGCAGGTTAAGGCGCTGATGAAAAAGGTATCCGCGGCGCTTCCAACCCTGTCCATGCCCGCTCTGATCATCCAGGCCGGGGATGACCCCAAGGTGGAAGGCGGCAGCGGCAGGAAAATATTTGACCGGATTTTATTTCCCGGCAAAACGTATCGCGAGGTTCATTTTCATCTTCACGGCATTGTCAGAGGCGAAATCACCCTTGATGTGTTTCCGGAAGTAGAAAATTTTCTGACCCGATTGACATGGTGATAAGGCTTTTTTCAATCACGGGAAATTAAGACGGCATTTTCTATTTTTAAAGATTAAATATTATTTCTCGATATATCCCATCTTGAGCGGCAGCCACCAGGTAATGCCGAAAACAATTGTTTTGATCACGATCGTTTTCACGGGAAGCCCTTTGGCTTTTCCAATGGGAAGGGAAACAGCAAGTTCAAGGATGTGGCCGATGCCCCAGAGGAAGGCAACAAAAAGCCACGCCATTTTTAAAATCTCATTCTGAATCGGGAAGAACAAACCGAAAAAAATAAAAATCCAGCCGGCGACTGCGCCGGGCATTATACAGCCATACCAGAACCGCTCGTTTTTAAACATACGCTCCTCCATTTTTTATTTTTTACCGGTGAATAAAGAATAACCCCAGAGAGACCAACACCGGCGTGCTGATATTGAGAATCACGTTTTTAACCATGAACGGGATGAGGCCGGGAATATCCTCGGCATGGCGCATGACGCCACGCATAACAGGTATGGCCAGAATTAATGTCAGAAGCCCGATCAGCGCTCCCGGGGGAAGCACTTTCAAAAGACATCCGGCAACAATCGACACATAAGTCAAAACCAGAAAAACAATATACACGATGGCGCTGGACGGGCGCCCGATCAGTATGGGCAGATGGTTCCGGTCGAATTGCCTGTCAGCCTCAACATCAGGGAATTGATTAAGGAGCAGCAAATCGTTGACCAGAAAAAATGGCACCAGCGAAGCCCACGCCGCGCTCCAGGAATAGTGGCCGGTCAGCATGAAATCGGTACCCATCACCATCAGCGGCCCGAATCCCAGGCCGGGGGCAATCAGACACAGGATCGGATGGCGCGTAATGAACGGCGTATAAGAATAGATGATGATGATCCCGAGGATGCCCACAGGCAATAACCATGGCCCGCGTTCCATCAGAAAGTAGACACCGATACCGGCCGTCAAAGCCAGACTGACCAGGCCGGTAATCAACGCCAGGTGAGCCTTTTCAGGGTTTTCAGGCAAACTCTTTGTCCCGCCTGAAAAGGGTGTTTTCACCGTGATCAGATCGAGTCCGCTCTTGAAATCGAAATATTCGTTAAGCGCGTTGACGCTGGTATGCGCCATAACGGCGCCTGTTAATATGAGAATAATATATAACGGGTCAAGAGAAGCTCCCGACTCAAACGCGGTCGCGATCCCCAGCAACACACAAGCCGGGGTTAAAATCAGAAAGTTCGGCCGCATGGGGCCGATGAAAGCATTACTCATTGAACAAACATCTCCATAAAATTTGCAAGGCCTTGCTGTATCGTGATGGACGTACATGAAGAATGACCCGGTGTCAATTAAATATTGCCCAGGAAAGATCGCCTCGTAAAGAGTCGAAAAACCCATAGAATCGTCACCCCGGCGCAGGCCGGAATCCAGTCTTTTTTTAAGATGTTCCGGCCCCGGCCTTCGCCGGGGTGACAGTATTGGGGACTTTCTACACGTTCATGACGCAAGACAGGTCATGTTCATCCATCTCCACGGCCAATCATTCATTATTCATTGTGTTAATAGTGAGGTCTTTCCGCCGATGTTTATGACGAGCGGATCATCTGTATTTTTTCAGAGACAACTGTTTATTTTTCCCGTCAATTGTGATTAGATAAAGCATCTTCTTGGCGATGAATCTTTCACGCGGCGGAGCAACGCATGAACCCGGAAAAAAAGTCCAAAAAAGAGTTGATTGATCTGGTTAATCATTTACAGGCGCAGTTGTCGCAAAGCGGACGCCGGCCCGCACAGGGAACGTCTGAAGAAGATTTATATAAAATCATGGCGCAGAGCTCTCAAGTCGGGTTTTATATCATGCAGAACAAACGATTTCAGTTTGTTAATCAGCACTTCCTGGATTATGCCGGTTACAGTGAAAGCGAAATGCTTCAAATGGATACTTTGAACATTATCCTGTCTGAAGACCGTCGTAAAACCTCCAAGAATGCCGTCATGATGCTTAAGGAGCAGCGCTTTTCGCCTTATGAATTTCGCATTGTCACCCGGGATGGCCGGATCAAGTGGATCATGGAAACCGTCATGTCCATTACCTTCAAAGGAAAACGGGCCATTCTGGGCAATTCCATGGATGTGACCGAACGCAAGGAGGCGGGCAGGAGGCTGGAAGAACTCGAAGCGCTGGAATCATCCATACTCGACGCAATCCCTCAGGCGGTGGTCGGCCTGCATGAACGGCGCATTAATTTTGCCAATCACGCCGTCAAGGTTATTTTCGGCTGGCACCGCGAAGAACTTATCGGCAAGAGCATCACCATGATTTATCGCAACGAAAAAGAAGCGGACAGGATCGGCGATATTTTTTACTCCACCCTTGAACGTCAGCGGACGTATGAGACGGAATTTCCCTGTCTGCGCAAAGACGGACAGCAAATTCTCTGCCGGATGAAGGCCTCGCGCATCGGAGAAAAACTGCGTGAAAAACGCATCGTGGTCACTTATGAAAATATTACGGCGGAGAAAAAAGCTCAGGATGACCTGGAGCGATCGCGTCAGGAATTGCGGAATCTGTCCGTTCATCTTCAGTCGGTGCGCGAAGAAGAGAGAACGCGCGTCGCGCGCAAAATTCATGATGAGCTGGGTCAATCGCTCAC
Organism: Deltaproteobacteria bacterium HGW-Deltaproteobacteria-13; assembly: GCA_002840555.1. Taxonomy (GTDB): domain Bacteria; phylum Desulfobacterota; class Syntrophia; order Syntrophales; family Smithellaceae; genus Smithella. Next base: position 193,086 of record PHBJ01000001.1, on the reverse strand, counting down.
CGCACTGCAAATGGATCTGTCCTGGCTTGCAAGCCGGCTTCCGGCCGGCAATAAAAGTATTCGGGAAAAAACGCAAAGCATGTCCGGCCTGGTGGATGCGACGATTGAGAACGTGCACAAAATTATGACGGAACTGCGTCCCAGTCTCCTGGATGACTTGGGGCTGCCGTCAGCCATCGAATGGCAGGCGGCGGACTTTCAGAAACGCTCGGGAATCCGCTGTCAGACCCGGATCGATTGCGGCAATGGTGTGATCGACAAGGAACTGGCCACAGCCATCTTCCGAATTTTTCAGGAAACGCTGACCAATATCGTCCGGCATGCCAAAGCCGTCCATTGCAAGGTTAGCCTCACGGCAAATGAAAAAGAGATATGTCTGGAAGTGACGGATAACGGAATCGGCATCACGCAGTGGCAGATAGACGATCCCCGCTCTTTCGGAATGATCGGCATGCGCGAACGCGCCCATCTCTGGGGCGGGACCGTGCATGTCCGCAACGCCAGACCATCCGGCACAACGGTAAGAGTTTTAATTCCATTGGACAAAGGAGAAAGACAAGCATGATACGCATACTGGTTGCAGATGATCACGCCGTGGTTCGCCAGGGCGTCAAGCAGATTCTCGCGGATGTCGGCGACATGGCCGTCAAGGACGAAGCGGAAAACGGCTCCGAAACGCTGGAAAAAGTTCTGCAACATGATTATGATGTGGTTCTGCTGGATATCTCCATGCCGGGCCGCAGCGGCCTGGAAGTTCTTGAAGATATCAAAAACCAGCGTCCGAAACTCGCCGTGCTGATCTTAAGCATGCATCCCGAAGAGCAATACGCGGTGCGCGCGCTGCGCGCGGGCGCGTCGGGCTATCTCACCAAGGCCAGCGCGCCGCAGGAACTCATCGGCGCCATCCGCAAGGTGGCGGGCGGAGGGAAATATGTCACCTCGTCGCTCGCGGAAAAACTTGCCGATGAACTGGAGATCGACACGCAAAAGCTGCCCCACGAGCGCCTCTCCAACCGTGAGCACCAGGTCATGCTGATGCTGGCGGGAGGAAAATCCGTTTCCGATATAGCCGATGAACTCTGTTTGAGCGTCAAAACCATCAGCACCTACCGCACCCGCGTCATGTCCAAGATGGGAATGAAAAAGAACGCGGAGCTGACGCTGTACGCCGTCCACAATAAACTGATCAATTAGAATAGTCCCTCATTTTCGAATCAAAGACAGCATGGATTAAATGACATGGTCCTGTCAGACAAAAACCGTCATGTCATCCGGTATTGTTCTGACACGCAAATCAGACCTTTGCCGATATAATCTTTTAAATGTCTGTGTTAATCCGTTATCGTGTTCAAGTTCCGTATCTTTTTAACGCTTCACAAAAAAAACTCGGTTAAATATGTCAGGGGAGGACATTGATGGACAAGCAAATTTCAGGATCACAGAAATTGACATCGGATAAAGGTATCATGCCGGGCGAACCAACTGCTGAGCAATCCAGACTGCTGAATGATGAATTATCAGAAATTATCCATCAGGCCGTTCGGGACAACCGCAGTTATCTGATGGAGCACGAAAGCAAGGAAATCCTTGAAGGCATCGGCATTGCCACCACGGGTTTTCTGGTTGCCCGTTCCGAAGATGAAGCGGTCGCCATGAGCGAGAAAATCGGGTTCCCCGTGGTGTTGAAAATCGTTTCGCCGGACGTCGTTCACAAAACGGATGCCGGCGGCGTCAAGCTCAACCTGCATAGCGTCCAGGACGTAGGCAGAGCCTATCGCGAAATTCTCGAAACATTTAAATACCAGCATATCGAAGGCGTCGCGGTGCAGCGCATGGCGAAACCGGGCATTGAAGCCATTATCGGCGTGACGCGCGACCCCAGCTTCGGACCGCTGATCATGTTCGGCCTGGGCGGTGTGTTCGTGGAAGTCCTGCGCGACGTTTCTTTCCGCGTTCTGCCCATCACCGAAAAAGACGCCGCGCAGATGATCGAAGATATCCGCGGCTCAGCCATCCTGAAAGGTTACCGGGGGCAGGCCGTCGATCTGGATTCTCTTCAGCAGCTGCTTTTAAAAATATCCCGGCTGGTGATTGAAAATCCTGAAATCAACGAACTCGATCTCAATCCGCTGTTTCTCTATACGGACGGTTATGTGACCGTGGACGCCCGGATGTTTGCCAGCGAACCGGCGCAGCATGAAAATATCACGGCGACCGGCGCGCGAAGCCTGCACGATTTTTTCTATCCGCAAAGTATCGCGGTGATCGGCGCATCCGACGCGAAAGGGAAACTCGGTTATAATGTCTTTTGGAATTTGCTCAGTCATAAATTCCCCGGGAAACTCTATCCGATCAATCCGGGCAAAGATTCCGTACTGGGCATCAAAGCTTACCGGTCGATTCTGGACGTGCCTGAACCGGTGGATCTGGCTATTGTGATTGTTCCGGCCAAAGCCGTCGAAGCGGCCATCGCCGACTGCTGCACAAAGGGCGTCCGGTTTGTTGTCGTGGAGGCGGCAGGATTTGCCGAAAGCGGCGAAGAAGGAAAAAAGGCGCAGGAAAGGATTAGAACAATCATTGCTCAACAGGGCTGCCGCGTGCTGGGGCCCAATTGTTCCGGCGTCATCAACACCCATCACAACATGGTGCAATCCATCGGACTGCTGGATGATCTTAAAAAAGGCAACGTCGGAATGGTCGCCCAGGCCGGTGTTTATGCGGCGGGAATTCTCACGGGATTGAGCAATGTTCTCGATTTCGGCATTGTGGCGACCATCGGCAACAAGATGGATATCAATGAAACGGACATTCTGGAATATTTAAGCGACGATGAACACATTTCCGTAATCGTCATGTATATGGAAGACATCCGCAGCGGTAAGCGTTTTGTCGATGTCGCCACCCGCGCGGCGGTCCGCAAACCCGTCATTGTCCTGAAATCGGGACGCACGGAAGCCGGCAAAAAGGCCGTATCCTCGCATACCGCATCGCTGGCCGGCAATGACGAAGTCAACAGCGCGGCCTTTAAGCAAAGCGGTTTGATCCGGGCGCGGGACAACGAACATCTGTTCGCGCTGACGCGCGCTTTTTCCAAACAGCCCATCCCGAAAGGCAACGGCGTTCTGGTCATCACCTATACCGGTTCGATGGGTGTGGCGGCAACCGACATGCTGTATCTCTCCGATATGCGGCTGGCCACACTGGAACCTTATTTTCAAAAACGGCTGAAAAATGCTCTGCCCGATTACGCCAATGTCGGCAATCCCATCGACTGTTCTTTCACCATGACACCCCAACAGGTAAAAAATCTCATTGAGATAGGCGTGGAAAGCAGCGACGTGCAAAGCTTTATCGTTGTGATCCAGGGCGAGATGCTGGGCTCTTTCGTTGAGGTGATGAAGAACATCGACTATAAGGAAAAACCGGTTGTCTGCTGCGTGGCCTGCAAGGAATTCATGATTGATAATGTCGTAAAAATGGAACAAGCGGGTATTCCTGTTTATTCCACGGCTGAAATGGCGGCGGAAGTTTTAGGCCAGATGTATCACTACGGGGTGAGACGCCAGAGCGCGATTGCCGATTCCATCGCCCGTCATCTGACCAAAGATACCCTCTCCATCGATAACAGCCCTGTGCGCCTCCGTCTGATTAACCCCAAAGACATCGGCCTGTGGACGGATTTTGTCAACGGTTGTTCTCAAAGATCCCTGTGGCTGCGCTTCCTGGCACCGTTCAGCGCAACGCCTGAACGCGCACAGCGTTTCTGCAATATCAATCCGGAGGAAGAGATCGCCGTCGTCGCGGAAATGAAGAACGCCGATCAGAACAAGTTTCTCGGCATCGCCCGCCTGATCAAAAACAAACGATGCGAGGGCGAAGCGGAATACGCAATCATTATTTCAGATCCCTGGCAGAATAAAAGCCTGGGTCATCTCTTGTCGGAACAATGTTTTGAACTGGCCAGAAAAGAAGGATACAAGACCATCCGGGCGGAAACGCTTCAGGAAAACTACTCTATGATCCGGATATTCCGCCGCTGCGATTTTCATTTTGACGGCAAGGATGAAAGTATGGTTTCGATGTCCTTGAGTCTATCGTGAACAGCAAGAAAGTTTAAGATTTAAGCCTGAAGGCATAAGTCTTAATCACAGGCGCAGGCATTCTGCGCCGGAGGATAGACGTCCCGCAGTCCTGTCAATGCAACCGATTGCTGCCCCATGGGCCGCTCCGGGTGAGCTTTTCGTTTTGCCTTTCAAACAGTAATCTTTGGTTCCGGCCTGTCCGGCGATGCGCCGGGTCCGTCGGGCCACAGCAGCCAGGTTCCCGGAGCGCGCAGTAATTTCAACTCTTATTTTTAATCTGCTCTGATGGAAAAGGAAATGCCGTTCTCCGGTTTCCCGGGGAACGGCATTTTTAGAGGTACTTCAATGCAGGAGTTGTTGTCGCCGTTCCTGCATCATGGGGCTAACCAATTTTCTTTCTGTTGGCGACCAGATCATCAACAACGGCCGGATCTGCCAGGGTTGATGTGTCACCGAAGTCACCGAATGTTTTAGCGGCGACGTTTCTCAGAACACGGCGCATAATCTTGCCGGATCTAGTTTTGGGCAGACCATCCGCCCATTGAATCTGGTCGGGTGAGGCGATCGGACCGACGACCTTGCGGACATGCGCAACCAGAGCCTTTTTGAGGTCATCCGTCTTGGCCACATTATTATTCAGGGTAACATAAGCGAAGATGCCCTGGCCTTTGATGTCATGCGGGAAGCCGACAACCGCCGCTTCGGCGACATCCGGATGAGACGTCAGAGCCGCTTCAACTTCAGCCGTGCCCAGTCTGTGACCGGAAACATTGATAACGTCATCGACACGACCGGTGATTTTGTAATCGCCGTCGGCATCACGTTCCGCACCGTCGCCGGAGAAATAATTGCCGGGGAACTGCGAGAAGTAATTCTCGACGAACCGGCCGTCTTTGTCATCCCACAACCCGCGGGCGATGCCGGGCCATGAATTCTTAATGCAGAGAGCGCCTTTGCCGGGGCCCTTAATTTCTTTTCCTTCTTCATCCATTAACACAGGAACCACACCGAAGAACGGAACCATGGCTTTGGCCGGTTTGATGTCAATCGCGCCGGGCAGAGGCAGAATCATATGTCCGCCGGTCTCGGTCTGCCACCAGGTATCGGAAATCGTGCAGCGGCCGCCGCCGATCTTGTTGTAATACCACCACCAGGCTTCGGGATTCAAAGGTTCGCCGACCGAACCCAGAACGCGCAGCGAGGAAATATCGTGCATATCGACCCACTTGTCTCCTTCTTTGGCGATGGAGCGGATCGCGGTGGGTGCGGTATAGAAATTGTTGACATTATATTTTTCGACGACTGCCCAGAACCGGCCGAAGTCAGGATAGTTGGGAACGCCTTCGAAAAGAATGCTGGAGTGGCCATTGCACAGAGGGCCGTAAACGATGTAGCTGTGACCGGTGACCCAGCCGATGTCGGCGGTGCACCAGTAAGTGTCGTCTTCACGAACATCAAAAGCCAACTGTTGGGTCATGGAGGCATAGAGCAGGTAACCGGCCTGAGTATGCACAACGCCCTTGGGTTGGCCGGTCGAACCGGATGTATACAGGATGAACAGAGGATCTTCCGCGTCCATTTCTTCCGGTTTGCAGTAAAGCGCGGCGTCAGCCATCAGTTTTTCATACCAGACATCGCGGCCTTCTTTCATGGCAACTTCCGTTCCGGTGCGTTTCACAACCACCATGGTTTTCACACTGGGGCTTTGATCCACGGCTTTGTCGCATGTGGCTTTCTGGGGAACGGCTTTGGCGCCGCGGTAAGTGCCGTCGCAGGTAATGACCACTTTAGAGTCGCTGTTAATAATACGGTCTCTTAAGGCTTCTGCTGAGAATCCGCCGAAAACGATACAATGAACCGCGCCGATGCGGGCACAGGCCAGCATGACGATGGACAGTTCCGCGATCATGGGCAGAAAGATGGTAACGCGGTCACCCTTTTTGACACCCAAAGTTTTGAGAACATTGGCGAACTTGTTGACTTCGCGATACATGTCGAAATAGGTATAAACCTTCCAGTCATTGGGGTCGTTGCCTTCAAAAATAATCGCGGCCTTGTTTTTCTTGGTTGCCAGATGACGATCCAGGCAGTTGTAACTCACGTTGATCTTGCCGCCTTCAAACCATTTGGAATGAACATCTTTCGCATCAAATGACCAGTCCGAAACTTTCTTTTTGTCAAAGGGTTTAAACCAGGTCAATCTTTCGTTGGCCATTTTTGCCCAAAAAGCATTGGGATCGGTGATCGATTCTTTGTAAAGTTTGTCGTACTCCGCCCTGCTCTTGATGTAAGATTTCTCTCTTACTCTTTCAGGTACAGGAAAGACCTTGTCGTAAAAATCTGTTTCATTAATTTCAGCCATATATATTCTCCTTAAAATTATTTTTTATGCCTTCTATTTCCGCCAAATTCCGCCAAAAAGGCATGATTTATCTTCTTGTGAATGAGCATCCCGGCCATGCGTCTCTTCGCCTGCTCTTTAAAGAGAGATATGACCTTTACAAATCTTTTCAGGAGGGGTACGCTCCATCGTCGGGCATTGTTCCTGTTTGTCAGACTCGCGTACTCTGATTAACCTGCCGCAACGTAGGAGCGTATCACATATGGCGGATGCAATACACGTACCCCCTGAAAAGCGATTATTAAATACTACAAGATGATGGATTGTGATATCAGCGTCAGTCCGAATTAGCGGTGAGAAATTCTCCTACATAATGTAGGCTTTTGTCCGACAGGAATCAAGCTCTTTTCTGATGAAATACAACGGGGCTCAGAGATAACCCATACAGGGTACGGGGAAACAGGGTGTGCCCTGATAAGAATTTGTTTTCTTTACCTGATTTCCCCCCATAACAAAATCCTGCTCCAATCTGTTTAGCTCACCGCAGGCGCGCGATGAAAATATCTTACAGGGCCGGTATTTTTAGTTCCAATTTTTTAAGGCAGATTATCTAAATATCCTTGTTTTCATTTTTTTATAGAGAACATCCAGGTTGAAAAATTGATTCAAGATGACGGCCAGAATGGTTGTTGTCGGTAATGGATCGGTAAAAAATGTCTGTATAATCTTCGGCGCCCGGGCATAGAGCGAAGGCAGAAAAGCAGTGCTTAAACCAAAAAATAACGCGATGCCGACAACAAAGGTTCTGCGCTGATCCCATTTTTCTTCCAACATCTGGATGAGCCCTGCGCAAATCATAAAGCACCCGCTGAAAATGAGTGAGGCGCCAAGAACAGGCTTGGGTATACAGGAGAGGGCATTGGTCAACAGCGGGAAAAAAGCGAGCACAATAAAAATGACTCCGGCCACCACGCTGATCCAGCGGCTGAGCACCCGGGTAGCGCCGGCCAGACCGATATTACTGGAAGAGGTGTCCACCGCCATCGAACCCAGCAATCCCGATATCGTCGTTGCCAGGCCGTCAGCCACAATGCCATTGCGGATGGGCACGTAGTTAACCTCTTGAAGTTCAGGTTCCGACATCTTCTGCGCCGCCAGAAGATTACCGAAGGTTTTCAACGTGCTGCCGATGGCAATAACAATCAGCGGAATCATCAGATTGAAATGAAATGTGATCGGATTCAGAAGCGCCTGAAATTGAGGCATCGCGAAAAGCGGAATGTTTTTTACGGATACAAGGTTTTGCCAATACTCAGGGATGAGTGCCAGAGCCAGAATCCAGCCCGAGAAAATCCCGATAATCAGACAATAAACCTTCACAAATCCCCTGCCCCACAAATTGCAGAAAACCATTATTAATAAAGACACGGCACCGACAAAAATATCGATGTTGCGGATGGCATCTCCCTGAAAAGTAAGACCGAAGAACGACGTTACCGAAATCTGAATGATGCTGATGCCGACCAGCGCGACAACCAGCCCGACAATGTATATCGGGAACACGCTTTTGAGCTTTTGAATGACCGGCGCAAGAAACATTTCGATCAGACCGGCGACAATTGTAATGCCGCGCATTAAAGGCAGGCCGCCAATCCATGCCGCGGAAAGCGAAAGGCTCAAGTAAGAAGGGCCGCAAAGATTCGGGCATAAATAACCGGAACCAAGATAGGGCAATCGCAGGGCCTGTATGATCGAGCCGATACCAGAGGCCAGCATGGAGAAGGTAACCAGGGAAGCCGTAAATTCCGGCGTTTCGTTGAGCTGACCGGCAAAAATGATAGGGATGCCGATAGCAACAACCATGATCAGAACGTGTTGGAATGAAGACAACAACAAATGCCCGACCGGCGGCACTTCATTTACGGAATATTCATATTTATTATGGTCTGCCATGGGGTCGCCTCAATCATCCCGGTGGTTGGGGAAGGTCTGTTATCGCGCCGACATAGATTTCCTGACCTGCGATATAGGCTTTGCGCAGGTATAAGCTCTTTTTGACGAGTATCCGCTGATACCGGTTTTTCGCGAGAAAAACTTCCCAAACCGCATTCTTGTTTTTTAGTTCATTCAGCGCTTTCGCAAAGGGCTTATGCCCCATCTCATCAACACAATCCAGCAATTTGAATTCCGTAAGACTATCGTTCATCACCGGCGATATCAGCAGCTTGCCTGACGATGTAAAAGCAAAAACTTTCACATCCCGGAAATTATATTGAGAGGCAGGACCGGCTATCTCGGAAAGCGCCGGTTCGCCTTTATCTTTTATCAATTGAGCGGCGTCATCGACGATAATTCTGATAAATTCCTTTTCTTCGTGGGGATAATTCAAGCCTCCGCCGACGAACAATACTTTACCCTCGGGGGTAGTAACTTTGAAATGACAGGAGGATTTAGGAACTGGGTAGAATTTACCCGGCTCCCACCAGGAATAATGCACCCAGGCGTGCGGATTGTTTTTATCAGCTAACGCGGAAATGATCATTTGAACCGCTTTTTTACCGTTTTTATCCGTGAGATCCCAAAGATTCTTACCCTCGAGATCCGGCATACCCGCGTGATAGATATTCACTCCGTTCATATCGTAAATGTAAAGATAGCGGTCAGATGTAAAAAGAATATTGCGATTGTTCCGGAAATATTCCAGACTTTTCAATCCATCCTTCTTGAGCCTCTGTGAAGCATCGTAAACAAATTTGACAAGATCTTTTGTGTCGCGGTATTGATAGACACTGAGATCCAAATCTCCATACCGGCTTTCACAACCCGAAATAAAAATAAACGGAAGCACAAAAAATATGGAGAAGGCAATCATCTGAAACGATCGAATTAATTTATTCATATCCCTCAAAAAATATTGATATCTCCATTCTAAAACAGCCATTTTTGTATTTTACAATATTTTTCTTAAAAGCATTTTAAAAATGCCGGAGCTATTATATGTTTTATTCTTCAAACGGTCAAATATTCAACCACTGAAGCATTGCCTGTGCAATAACCTGATGGCCGCTTTCATTCGGATACCTGGAATCGGACAGGACCAAATCCTTACTGCTCAGATTATGCTCATCAAGATATCCGGCCCAGTAGTTGTGTACGGGGATCAATTGACATCCCAGGTCTGAAGCAACAATCCTCAAAGACCTGTAAAAAATATAAACGGCATCCATATCATTGGGATCATCAAGCGTGTGGGAAGTCGCCAGGAAGATGACCGGATTGAAGCGATAGCGCGCCAGCCTGATCATTTGCACGAGATTTTCCTGAAATTCAGAGCGGTAGACGGATTGGAAAGCATCATCAACACCGAACTGAACAAGAAGAATGTCAGGCCGGAAGGAATCAATATCCTCGTTGAATGTTCCGATGCCGTCAAAAGAGGTCTCTCTATACCTGGACCGGTTAATCACCTCGATTCCTCTCGGGCGCAAAGATTCTGTGAGAATGTCCGCATAACTTTTGGTTACACCATGACCTGCAGCAATACTTCCGCCACGTATGAGCAGTTTCATAAATTAACCTCTAAATAATCAACAGGTTTAATTATTCAACTAATTCCATTTCTAAATCAAGCGCTATCTTTGTTGGCTTTTAAATGCGACTTGGTATAAGAACAGCCCAAAGGATTTAGAAAATATTCATGATCATATACCTCGCACCCATTCAGGGAACAACCGACAGGATTTATCGCAACCTGTTCCCTCTTTATTTCAAGGGAGTTGATGTGGCGATTACGCCATTTATCCCCTCATCAAAGAAAATGAAACCTGAGAATAATCTTCTGCGCGAATATTACCCCAATATCAATACGGGCATTCCCTCTATACCGCAGATCATGAGTACCCAGCCGCATGATTTCACATTGCTCGCCAATGCGTTGTATAAAATCGGATACGGTACGGTAAACTGGAATCTCGGCTGTCCGTTCCCCATGGTTGTGAAGAAAGGCAGAGGGGCGGGTATGCTTTGTCATCCGGACAGAGTCGAATCATTTCTCGAAAAAGCGATTCCCGACTTAAAACCGAAATTATCAATCAAGCTCCGAATAGGGTTTAAATATCCTGACGAGGTGCTGCAGCTTATGCCCATTTTCAACCGGTTCCAACTTGAGGAATTGATCATCCATCCGAGGACCGCTGTGCAAATGTATGAAGGCAAGGTCGACCTCGACATATTTGAACAGTGTGTTCATCTCACAAAACACCGGCTTGTCTATAACGGGGATATCGATTCTGCCGGAAAATTGAAGATGCTTTCACAGCGGTTCGGAACAATAGACCGGTGGATGATCGGCAGGGGCCTGCTGGAAAACCCGTTCCTTGCTGAAGAAATTAAATTCAACACCGAAAAACCTTATGCTGAAAAAATAAAAATTATCAGGGCTTTCCATGACCATTTATTTGCTGAATATTTGAAAATTTTGTCCGGCCCTTCGCATATTGTAAACAAGATGAAAGAACTCTGGACCTATATGGGCGGCTTTTTTGAAAACAGAAAAAAAATTCAAAAGAAAATATGGAAAACACATCACCGGGATAATTATGTTGATGTGGTCAACAAGATATTCGATGAACTGATTTGATATTCCGGAATGGACGGCGTGCCGCTATATGATCAGCGGAGGCCTGCGGATAAACGTGATAGAAAATTGCGTCCCGGCAGCGGATTATACCAGGGGAACCCGGCAACGACGAGCCGTCCGCGTCCAAAACCGGGAGGTCAGTACGGGGGCCGTCTTTTTTATATCCTTCATCCGCTCCATCATGGCCTTTTCCCTGTCGTCCGATTCTTTGAGTGCTTCACGGGAAATATCAACCAGCAAGGGCTCCGCGCTGTCCCATGCGTGTGCGGGAAAGCGTGCCGTCCATTGAGCTTCTCCGTCCAGTATGTATTTTTGAACCATGGGCCTGACGACTTCATAACGTAAGTTCGCGTTGATATAATAGGCCTCATGCCTCCACCAAAATGATTGATCGGAATAATCACCCGCGCCGATACCAAGATCACGGAGCGGCGCGGCAGGCACAAAGGGTTTGAACGCAGTCAGGCATGGCGCAGACCCGCCGGTGACGAATATTCTGAATTTTTCATCCGGATGCAGTTCCACAACCAGGGAACCGGTTGTCTGTGATTTCCTGATCAGCGGGCCGGACGCGTGCATGCACACGTCCCGGTTGAAACCCTTTGCCGGAAGCCCGGCAAAATGGTCTCTCAACAGCGCAAAGACATCGGTTGCGCCGATAGCGCCTTTTGCCTTGAGGATAGAGGCCCGGTTCCGGTTTTTGCGAAAAGCGCTGCCCGCAAAATACGTAGTGAAGGAATCGCTCAATTTGCCAAAATCAGTGCCCGCGGCCAGTGATGATGCGTCCCAGTCTTTGGCAATGGTGATCCCGTTGGAAATCACGGCGTAACCGTCAAGTCGCTGAAGCGCAAAGTCTCTGCCTGCTGTCTCCAGTTTGATGATGCCCTGCCTGTCCATGATGATAAAAGAGTTCATGTAGTTAAACTTCTTGTCGCGATATCCGCACGCGCCCGCCTGCCCATATTTTTTCAGCAGCCCGATGATAAGCTGTGCCGCTTCATCGGCATTGGCGCCCCTCTCCAGGGCCAGGCGTAAGAGATCCATTCCGATGAGTCCCGGCTTCTTCTCCGGTTTGACTTTGGTAAACAAGGCTTCGTTCCCAATGGCCACGCCTTTTTCATTGACACCCATCTCCGCGCCCCACATCCAGAAAGGCTTGGATAGAACCATGGCGTAAGTCGATTGGGCCTGGGGAACGGTCATATAGGTGCATTGAAGATCTTCTTTTGCAGGGTAGTTTTTGGACGGCACGGACAAAACAAGCTGGGTTTCGTCAGCCTCCCGGTCAGAGTTCTTTCCAAAGATGCTGATTCCCAAGCCGGTGAGTTCCGGACCGATACCGCAGGTATCACACATAAGACCTCCTGAGATGAACAATATTTTCAGATCACAGCAAGGATCTGGATATCGCACACATTCGTATAGGTAGGACCTGTCTTGAAAAGACAGCCGGTATCCCGGAAAAAATGATACGCGTCGTTTTCCGCAAGCCGCGCCGCCGCCCCGGCGGCGATCTCTTGCATCTGCTCCAGAAGCCGTGGAGTCACAAAAGCGCCCGCCGCGTCTGTCGGTCCGTCGCTGCCGTCCGTACCCGCGGACAGGAAAAAAACATTGCGCGCATCCGGGAATATCCGGTACAGCTCGCAGGCAAAAGCCAAAGCCATCTCCTGGTTTCTTCCGCCCTTTCCTTTTCCCCTGAGGGTCACGGTCGTCTCCCCTCCGGTAATGATGATGGCAGGTAAAGTATCGCCGGATCGGCCTGAGTTAATTTCGCAGGCAAGCCTGGCAAAATATGATCCTGCCCCCGAGGCCTCGCCGGTCAGAGTCGTGCTGAGGATACGCGCGTCATATCCCAGCCTTTGCGCGGTTGCGCACGCTGCGTTGCAGGCCAGCGTGTTGTTCCCCAAAATGATATTGACGGTTTTGTTGAATACCGGGCTTCCAGCTTTAGGCGTTTCGGGGATATCTCCCCGCACCCCCAGGAAAAGATGATGAGTTACAGCCTGCGGCAATTTATCTTCAAGAGCGTATTTCCGAACGACCGCGAGGGCGTCCTGAAACGTTGTCGGGTCCGGGGCTGTGATGCCGGACGCGATGGTGTCGATTCTGTCGCCAATCACATCCGATAATATAAGGTTGATGAGTCTTGCCGGGAAGGCGATCCTGGCCAGGCCTCCTCCCTTTATCTTCGAAAGATGCTTCCGGATACAGTTCATTTCATCGATGTTCGCACCGGAGGCAAGCAGAGTTTGGGTCGTCTGCCGTTTGTCTTCAAGACTTATTCCATCCGCGGGCAGACAAAAGAGGGACGATCCTCCGCCGGAGATGAGGTTAATGATCAAAGTGTTTTTATCAGCGGCGCCCGCCATTTGCTCAATGATGCGGGCTCCGGCCACGCTGTTTTCATCGGGCAGGGGGTGGCCCGCTTCCATCACTTGAATCTTCCGCAGGGGAAGGCCATGACCGTATTTTGTGATAACGAATCCGCCGGAGAGTTCGTCTGCCAGAAGGCTCTCCGCCGCTGAGGCCATGCGGGCGGATGCCTTACCGATGCCCAGAACAATGATCTGTTTGTATGGGGAAAGGTCTTCGGAAATCTCTGCGTCCGGGCCGCGGATCAACAGCGTCCGGCCATCCACTCGAACACGGGACGAAATGAGGCCGGCCGGGTCAACCTCCCGGACGGCATCCCGGTAAATATTTTCCAAATCTTTAACCGTGTTCATTGGTATTAAACATCGAGTACCGTCAGTTCCAATGGCGTTTTACAGAGCATCTCTCCGCCGTCCTTCGTCACCAGGACCGGGCATTCCAATCTCATGCCGCATATTCCGGGAACGCTCATAGCCAGGAAGGCGACTTCGACAACATTCTCTTCAAGAACAACATCGCGAAATTCATCATTGCTGATAATAGCCGGGTACCATTCATGGCCGAATACGCCAAGTCCGTGGCCGAAGGAAGGAATCGTATACCCGGCATATCCAAGTTCAGTCAATTTATCCATGACAGTCTTGTGAACATCACCCACCTTGTTTCCCGCCTTGAAATTCCGGACAATGGTTTCCGCGGTCGCCAGATAGGCATCGGCAATTTTCTTTTGTTCCAAAGTCGGCTTCCCTAAAATAAAATTATGCGCAAGGTCCGAGGGGTACAGCTGATACAGCGGATGCAGGTCAACGATGATATTTTCACCCCGCTGTACTATTTTCTGGGTGGGCTGCGTTGTCCCGTTCATGTTGTAGGTTGCCCTGTATCCGGAGGCTACCTCCGACGATCCGGTAACGGCCCAGTGATATTCACTGCCGAGGCGGCGCAGTTCCATTTCGCCGATGCCTGCTATTTGCGTCTCCGTCATACCGATGTCCAGCGAACCTTTGACGCAATCAATGGCCGCGTCCGCTATGGCGGCTGCCTGCCGCAGCAGTTTGATTTCGCCCGGCTCCTTGATATAAGAGGCGCGGTCAACAACGTTACTCGCGTTGACAAATGTTGCTTTCGGCAGCGCACCTTTTAATAATTCGTATTCCGTAGCAAACAGATATCCCGTATTCCCGCGGGGAGAATGGCCGAGTTCCACGCCGATCCTTCCGGTTTCCGCGCCACTCTGTTTGATGTTGTAGATGATGAGGTCCATGAGATCCATCCCGGGAAGAGGGGCATAGGGTGAAATATTACCCAACCAGGACTCATTCTTCAATCGCTCGGAATCGATGAGCATGGTAATAAGACCCGCGGAACCGTCTTTCGATACGACAACCGCGCTCCGCCACGGAATGAAAGCGCCGGCTACATAGCTCAGGCTTACCGTTCGTGTGCCGACGAAGATGTCGAGGTTGGCCTTTTTCATCTCTTCCTGTATCTTTTTGACGCGCTTACTATAATCGATGTAGGTATTCATATCGCCTCCATTGTTTGATATGGAATAAGCTAGTAATTTCTTTTGTCTGAAGAAAGTATAGGCCTGTTGCTGCTGCGTGTCAAGGATAGCTCCGCGCACGGCCAAGATTATCTTGACATGCAAGACCGCATTTTCTATACTTTCCCTCACAAAAATATTCAGTTGTCATCTCCGTCATTCTAAATAATTCGGACTGGTAAAGCACGGATCATTAACGTCTAACCTGGAGGAGCTAAAGAAAATGAGAAACAGCATCTTTAAAAAATCAAATTGGATGGTATTGCTTGCGGCCGGAATATTATTTTCCGTGTTTGCCGCCACTCCTGTTTTTGCCGGCTATACCGGTCACGTTGCTTCATTCAAAAGTGAGGAAAACGCAGCTAAGTTCGTTGACAGCCTGAAGGCCAAAGGACTTGCCGCCTATTACCAGAAGGAAGACGTTCCCGGGAAGGGAGAATTTTACAGAACATACATAGGCGGATACAAAACCCTGCCGCTTGCCCAAAAAGCGTTGACCAAATTAAAAAAAGCCGGCGAAATTGATTTTTTCAAGATTCAAAAGACAACAGGAAAAAGCGCGGAAATTGCGGCAAAGGCAACTGAGTCCGCAGCGCAAAAGACAGGGCCGGTCCGGGAGCCTGAAAAGAAAATAGAGGCCGCGGCACAAAAGAATGAGACGGCGCAGAAACCGCAAAACAAGACGGAGATAGATTCGCAAAATAGCGTGCCTGCAATAAAGCCGGAAGATAAAATAGAGACTCTGGAGCAAAAGACCGAATCGGCGCAAAAACCGGAAAAGAAAATAGAGGTAGCTGCACAAAAAGCCGAACCGGCACAGAAACCGCAAAAGAAAATTGCACCCCCCATTGACACACGGAACTATTATTCAGGAATTAAGGGAATTGTTTTGAAGAACGGGAAAATTATCAGAGGGCAAATCATAAGCATCGATGATAACGATGTGCTGAAGATTCGCACGAAAAAAGGGAAAATTTTATCATATTCCTTCACCCGGGAGGTTAAGGAATACCTCACGGAATATGAACCGTAATCAGATGTTCTCCAGAGACACCCGTGAGCAGGCGGGAATCGATTAAGAGCCCATTGAAGACAGGGGAAATAGAAATGACGGAATTCAAATCAGTAAGCCATCGGGAAACTATTATGGGGAAGCTCAGTTACGGCTGCGACCTCTTGGAAGAATTGACAAAGATATCCATAGAGCGTGGTATCAAACTGGGACGAATCGAAGCAATAGGCGCCGTCCAGAAAGCACGCGTCGGTTTTTATAATCAGGAAACCCGCATCTACGAGTTTCATTCTTTCGACCGCCCGTTGGAGATCACGAAACTGGCCGGGAATATATCTGGCAAAGAGGGGAATCCTTTTGTCCACGCGCACATAACGCTATCCGATGAATCAGGAAAATCATATGGCGGACATCTCGCGTCGGGCACCGTCGTATTTGCGTGCGAATTCCTTCTCGACGCTTTTGACGGACCTGCTTTCGATCGACGCTTTGACGAAGAAACCGGTTTGCCTTTGTGGTCAATATTGAAATGATTAACATACAGGCCTAAGCACGTTAAGTTAGTTCTTATCAGTAAAAATACGGAAATAATGAGGAGAATATCATGAAACTGAATAAAATGGTTTTCGCGGTGCTGATCATTATGCTTCTTTTGCCGTCATCACTTTTGGCGGCTGACTTTGATTGGATGCCGGCTTTCAACATTCAGGCTCAGGCGGATCCGTCCGGATTCCGCGCGAAGATGGCCGCTCGTTTCAATATCGGCGATGCGCAGATCACGACGGTGCTCAGCAATTTTCCCAAACCGGCGGATGCTTATGTTGCCCTGCGACTCGGAGAAATGTCCGGAAGACCGGTACAACAGGTGACTGAACAATATAAACAAGGCAAGGGCCGGGGATGGGGCGTGCTGGCTAAAAGCCTTGGCATTAAACCCGGTTCGCCGGCGTTCCACGCCCTTAAGCGCGGCAACGATCTTTATGACACAAAAGGTAATGGAAAAGGCAAGGGTAAGGGTAAGAGTAAAAAAAATAAGTAAAAAGAAAAAGTATATCCCATCGTGTAGCCGAAAGCATGTCCTCAATCAACTTGAGTTGCTCGTTGCTGTTTAGTAACTTTCAGGGTCCTTATTTTAAATTTTATGCAACATTACAACCGGCAATCTGCATCGTCTGCTAGCTATTACTGATGCGCAAACCGGTTATTGAGCGTCACACCGTCTTGCTTTACGGCCTTGTCCTGTAGTGCTTCACCAGGAGCAACCCGGAGAATCCGGCGCAAAGCAAACCGCCCACAGACCAGGCGCTGATGCCCATGGCGGCGGGAACAAGATAGACGGCGGCAGCGCCCATGGCCGGACCGACAAACTGCCCCATCCCGATCATAGCCTCATGAAAACCGGCGCTGGCGCCCTGATTCTCCGTCACGTTCATGGAATAATAAAGGGATGAGTAATAGATCAGCCCGATGGACAATCCAAAGCCAACTTGCGCAATCAGCAGCCATCCAATCGATTGCGACATCAGCACTCCGAAAAAGCTGACGATCAGGAGCCCAAAAGATCCCGCCAGCCAACGGAAACGGTAATGCCAACCTGTCCATTGCCAAAATACGGCAAAAGCAGTGAGCCTCGCAAACATCCAGATGGAACAGACAATCCCCGCCATGCCCGTGGAAAGATCAAGTTTTTCCGCAATGGAGGGAATCAACGGAATGACGGTATTGATCGCCACATAGGAAAAAGGATTGGCGATCCAGGCCATCCGCAGAAACAGTTTGGTGTCTGCCGGAAGATGAGCCGAAGGCAGGAACTCCTTCGGGGATGGAGGAAGGTCTTTTTCTTTTTTCAGGCATATTGCGGCGCATGGTATCAGGGCAAGCTCGACGACCGTAAGCCCAAGCGGCAGCCAGAACAAGCTGCTCATTCCCAGTTTTTCAATCAGGATACCCGCCGTGAAATATCCTACCGCGCCTCCGGCGGCCCAGGTGACATTATAAATGCCGACCATCTTCGGCAGCGACGCGCCTGCCTTGTCACTGATCAGCGCTTCAAGGGCCGGCCAGATAAAACAAACGCCCATGGTCCACAAACAATACAGGGCGACCTGCGCTGTCGGAGCAGGGAATACAGCGCCCAAGGCCAGAGATAAGATGATAACACAGGAGCCCAGATAAAGCATCCTGACGCACCCGTGGCGATCCGCCAGTTTACCGCCCTGCCAGGCGGCAAAAATATAAACAAAACCGCCGATGGCCGCCGTCAGCAGATTCTCCACCTCACCGAAACCGAATGTGCGCCGCAGATAAAAAAACAGAAAGTTGGAATAGTAAACGGCGGCGTAACAATTGATAAACTCGATGAGATAAAATATGAACTTTGCAGGGCTGATCATTATAACCTTAACCTGGAAATGACCCGTTCAATGAATGGTGTCATGGGATATGTCGTGCGGGTCCTTCAGACCCGCTGAGTATAAATTGCAGCGCCTCGGTAATCTTCACCGGTTCAGATTGGTGTGTATTATTTTGGCGCCGTCGAAACCGTTGAAATTCGTCGAGGAGGCAATGCTGTATGCGCCAATATTTTCCGTCAGCAGATAATCCCCGATTCCCAGATTTCCCGGAAGTTGAACCGATTGGGATATCTTATCAAAACTGTCGCACGTCTGCCCGACGACGGCGCATACTTCTTTTTCGCCATTTTTGAACGCGGTGAAATTGGGAATCCAATGATCAAAAATCACACCGGAAAAGGTATGATAAACGCCGTCATTGATGTAATAAAAAATCTTCCCGTCTCTTCTGGATTTGCCGATAATTTCGGTAATCAGCGTTGCCGCCGTCGCCGCCAGGAATCTTCCGGGTTCCGCGATAATTTCGACATCCGCGGGAAAGAGTCTTTTACATTCGGAATTAATGAGGCCTGCCAGCTCTTCAAATTCGGGAACCTGAGCGTCATAGGGCACTGGAAACCCGCCGCCGATGTCCACGATATTCAAGCCGTATCCCTTTGCCCTGGCATCATTGAGTATTTCAGAGGTAATGGCAAACGCCGCCGTATAATTGTCAAAATTTGTGCACTGGCTTCCCACGTGAAAGCTCAACCCTTCAACCACAAGTCCCGCGTCATGGGCCAGGCGGATAAGATAGTCGGCATCGCCGGGCTCCGCTCCGAATTTCGAACTCATCTCCACCTGCGAACCCGTATCCGGCACTTTCAATCGTAGAATCAAGCCGGCTGTGTTGCAGCAGGCCTTTATTTTTTTCAATTCATCGCTATTATCGAAAGTGACAAGGGGCCGGTATTTTTTTATCTTGCTCAGCGTTTCCCTGTCTTTGATGGTATTGGAAAAAATAATCTTATCCCAGATGAAAGACTCCTGATCTTTTTCTTCAAAATGCTTGATATATTCGTAGACCTGCATGAACTCATTGTAGGAAGCGACATCAAAACTCGATCCTTCCAGGAAAAGCGTTTTGATGATCTCCGGATGCGTATTGGCCTTTACCGCGTAATAGCATTGAACCCTGGACAGATTTTTCTTGAAGGTCCGGTAATTGCGCCTCAGCTTCTTGTGGTCCAGGATGAACAAAGGGGTCCCATGCTGTTGAATCAGTTCGGCAACCTGTTTTTTCATTCTCATTTTTTCTTCTACTCCCGGAGCTTTTTCATCAGTTTTGTCAGCTGCGCCACCTCTTTGTTGTTCTCCAGATAGGAGGCAACCAGTTTTTTGTGCAGCTCCGGTCCCCGATTATAGAGTCTTTTTAATTTTTTGGGCTTGGTCGTATGCCTTACATAGGCGACCATCAGCGGAACGGCCACCGTGACATCGACATAAGCCGTAACGGCTTCTTCGAGCTTTGTCGGATCGATCTTGCCCCAGCTGGCCGCCTCGCTCGGAGGGGCTCCCGATAATCCTCCCGTATCCGGTCTGGCGTCGGTAATATTGATGTCATAATCCTGTCCCACTTCCGGGATCATGAGAACTTCCTGAATCTGCGGTTCCGTCTGGAGCATGAAGTTTTTCGGACTGCCGCCGCCGATCAGAATAACGCCGGTTTTTCCCTTCTCGTATCGCTTGGCATTCAGGATGATGGCGGTAGAATCATTGACATCGATACTCGGATTGATTTTCAGTTTGAATTTATCCAGCAGTCCCGCGCTTTGAGCTAAAAGCTCCAGGCCGGCAATATTCATGCCGATGGTGGAATCGCCGGGAGACGATGTAAAAACGGGAATCCCGTTCCGGTACGCGGCCGCGACAATACTTACTTCTCCCAGTTTGTTTTTCTTTTCATATTCGTCCATGGCCTTTCCCAGGTGGTGATAGAATTCACGGGTGCCCATTTCTTTCTGAAACTCCGGCTGGAGCATTATTTTTCTCAATCGGCGATCCGTTTCCATCAACACATCTTCATAATCAAACAGGATATCGTAGATCCGGGTTACGCCCTTATCCCGCAGATCAACATCGTCGACAAGATGCGAGCCCCGATGCATCGGCAGGTTAAAGGCAAAATGCAGATCGTGATACATATTCGCGCCGGTCGCGGTTATCCAGTCCACAAAACCATGATTCATCAGAGGAATGATCGCCGAAGGCCCGAGACCCGCAGGCGTCAGCGCTCCGGCCAGACTCATACCCACCGTGACATCACTCTTGGAATATTTGTCTCTGAGCAGATGACAGGCCGCTCTTAATCTGCCGCCATTGTAAGCGTCCATATTATCAATTAATTGTACGATATCCGTCTTTGCCGAGATCGGTTCAGGAAGAATCCTTTTGCCGGCAAGATATTTTAATCTGCCGGGGCATTGTGCATTTCTCTTTTTCATCTTTTTCGCCTTTCCAAATAATTTGTATTCACATTTCTCATTCCAACGAAGAAACCGTGTCATCATGTCGGCCGGTATCCAGTGATTTCCGGATGCCGGATCGCATTCGGCCTGACCATGCTACTATAAGACCGTCTTTATTATCTTTCCACAATATCGAAGTCAATGTTATTTTTTTTTCAGAAAAATACTTCAAATTACGTCATGGGAGATTGCTTTTTCGGCGTTATTCTATAGAGATTTCAACACTATTGTCAACACAAAAGACGCCCGCGTATTCCTTTATAAATCCCTGCTCTCTATCCGAAGAACCCAGACCAGCTCAAAAGTTTTAAGTAATTAAGATTTAAGTATTAAGGAGAAAGGTGAACAGTGGATGGGAAATAAGCCCTTTCATGCGCCCATCCGTTGAAGTTCAGTTAATGGATGGGCGCATGAAAGGGCAACCGTGTTAAAAAATATCAATAAGGCTGTTTAAATATATGGCCATCGTTTTTTTATCGTCCATAAAACAGCTCCACAGAGATTCATGCTCTTTTGAATTTCTTCCGGAGTGCCTCCATTCCAACTTGTTACCGCTACGACAAGGTCAAGGTGAGGCACAACAAAAATTACCTGGCCGCCTACGCCCATGGCATAATAAATATCATTTGTTTTAAGAGGAGGCAGTAAGCCGCTTTCAAGAATCGAAGCTCCCCAACGCCACCATTGATAACCGTAATCGAAATCCATTGAATTCATAGTGAAAGATATGTGTTTGGCTGTCGATTCCTGCACCCATTCTTTTGAAATTATTTGTCTGCCTTTATATTGGCCCTCTTTGAGATAAAGGTAACCGAACATCGCCATGTTTACCGGATGTAACGATAATCCGGCTGCGGCTTCCTGTCCGCCATTTTGTAAAGCAGGCCAGTCATATTTAGTAATGCCTAACGGTTCAAACAGATTTGTTTCTGCATAATTCTTTACTGAAACACCGGTAGATTTTGCTATAATGCCGCCTAACAGGTCTGAGCTTCCACTGCTATAGTTGAAGGTCGTCCCCGGATCCGTTACGACCTCCTTATCTAAAACGTATTTATATGGATCGGAAGCATACATTAGCGCAACCACATCATTTTCCATATTCCAATTACCATTGGCATCCAAGTAAGGAACTACAAATTCATTCCAATCGAGTCCGGCAGACATGGTTAATAAATGCCGCAGTGTTATGGATTCCTTGCGCTCGTCAAGGTATTTAATGTCTGTATATTCAGGGAAATAGCTTAATAAGCGATCATCCAGACTTTTGATTGCGCCTTGTTCCATTGCAATGCCAAACAACGCCGATGTAACACTTTTTGTCGCTGAGAAGCATGGGTGCATTTTGTGCCTTGACCATCCGCGATAATACGACTCATGAACAAGCACATCATTCTGAATAACAATAAAACTGTGAATTTCTCCAAATTGTCCCGTCAAAATAGATTGAGACAATAAATTTACCAAACTTTTATTTATCGTGTATGGACTATCACCCGGCCAATGGAGTTTATCAATGGAATATGCGGCCTGCGGCGTATCTTCAGGGATCTGGAATGGACCGGTGGAAGTTTGTTGACAAGCGCTTAATGCAAACATTGTCAGAATCGAAAAACTCAAAATTAAAACCATGAGAAAATGCTTCTTCATAAAAACCTCCTTTTTATTATTTTTTTTAATAGTCATTAAGGTCTGATCTTGAAAAATCAATTTTCAGCCTTCAGTTAACATCTAATTTTTTTGTGATACGTAATGAAGCAAGGGCCTGGCTAATGCCCTCCGAATAAGCCGGGATTGTGGGACTAACAAAGTTTAATGCACTTTGTTTATGAAGCTTGAGTTACACAAATAATACAACTTCTTGAAAACAATGCAAGAAAAAAAACCGCAAGTTTTAAGATTTAAGGAACAACGTAAAAAAGTAAAACGTGAAAGATAAAGAGTGAATAGTCTTATTGATTTGCATTGTCTAAAATAGTATAAGTTATCATCAATAAAGAACATATCAACGCACAGGGGGGATGTATGAAATCTTTATGCCCATTCATTATTGCAGGTCTCTTGCTGATTCCCTTTGGAGTGAACGCGGGCCAATGGGTTGCTGCCGATAAAACAAATTGTAAAATATGGAGTATGGCCTCTGATTCAGGCAGTACGGTCTCCTGGTCAGGTCCGTGTGTGGATGGATACGCTTCCGGCTCCGGAACAGAGATTTGGCAGCAGAAAGGCAAGGAAACCGGGCGTTATGAAGGGCAAATGAAGAATGGCAGGCACAACGGCCAAGGAACCTTCATCTATGCCAATGGCAATAAATACGCAGGCGACTTTGTTGACGGCCAAAAACACGGCAAAGGAACTTACACTTTTATCAGCGGCAATAAATACGTTGGTGATTTTGCTAATGACAGGCGCAACGGTAAAGGAACTTTCACCTTTACAAACGGCAATAAATACGAAGGGGCTTTTGTTAATGACAGGCGCACGGGCAAAGGAATTCTAACCTATTTAAATGGCGATAAATACGAAGGCGATTTCGTTAATGACAAGCGCGCGGGCAAAGGAACTTTCACTTTTGCACATGGCAATAAATATGAAGGGGACTTTGCTAATGATCATCGCACCGGCAAGGGAATTTTCACTTTTACAAACGGCAGTAAATACACAGGGGATTTTGTTAATGGCGCCATCCAGGGCAAAGGCGTGTTCACCTATTCGAACGGCATTAAATACGAAGGTGAATTTGCTAATGGTAAATTCCACGGCAAAGGAACTTTCACTTGCGGTAACGGCAGGCAGTTTACGGGCAATTTCGAAAAGGACAACCCGGTTGGATTTGCCATAGAATGTAACTGACCCGGGAGATTGTGTCGTAATAGAAGAAGATGTCATTACCTGATTTTTCTTCCACCCCCTTGATCCCCTCCAGCGGGGGACACGAAAAAACATATAATGACAGGAACGTTAATTACGACACCGCCTCTTCGCGGGGATGACAGTGGGAACAGAACAGACAGAAATTCACTTCAATCAAAAATAAATTACTTATACCGGCTCTGGCTTGTTACTGATAATGAAAAAGAAAATATTTATTATTATAATTATCATTCTGGTTCTTGCCGTTCCCGCGACAATTCTTATAGGTCTGTTTCCCCTTCTGCAATCACCCCGCGCCGTAAATTCGCTTGCCGCGTACGCGCAGCCCGTCACCGGTATTTATCTGCATGTCGATGACATTTATCTGAACCGCCAACTGGGCGGCCATATCAACGGCCTGCAAATCAAAGAGATGAAGGAGAATGGTTTCGCGATCACACTTGCCCGGGTGGATATTCAAGGCCATGTAAGCCGTTGGTTAAAGATCAATATAGAGAAGATGGTTCTCTCCGATCCGAAATTAACCTTTTATCTAAAAAAAGAAAAGTCGAAAACCAACCCGCTTGATACTCTGAAAAAGCTGCCGCCTGTTCGACTTCTTGAGATAAAAAACGGCCAACTGGATTTGAAATCAGGTCCGACAGTTTATTCCTTGCCCGGCTTAAATGTGACGATAAATAATTTTAATCCTGAAGGCAGTGGACATCTGGAGGGTAAGAGCGTTTTCAACATTACGTCCAAAAGCATTGCGGCAAAAGGAACCTTTACGGCCGCGCTTGACTTTGCCCGATTTTCGCCCACACCTTCCGCTTCCGGTTTGTTTAAGATCATTTTTGATGAGAGTTTATATGGTGAGGGAAAGCTCGATGGCGGAGCGTTCACATCAGGGATTAAGCTGGACGGTGATATTATCTCACTTGTCGGCGCGAAGGCAACGGTCAGTAATATTACCCAGGGGAAAGGCAAAGGTCAGCTTGCGGTTAAAAATATTGAGGCGCAATTCAATGCCTCATATAATCAGAAGACGTCCGGTTTTTCTCTCACATCGCTGGAATTCTCCGGCGCGGACATCGGATTGTTGAAAGGCGAGGTTTCAGCATCGGCGGAACCGCTGGTTTGGAACGCGTCTTTGCATGCCTCATCTCTGGACATCGCGCGAATCTTCATTCTTGCCAAACCCCTTCTGCCCGAGGATTACCGCGCCTGGACATTGAAAGGTAAGACCGGATTCGAAATAGAGAGCCGCGGCAGGCAGGAAGATGATATCCTGATATGGGACGCAAAAGCACTGGTTGATCTTCGTGAAGGCGGTTTTGCTTCGCCTGACAGTTCTAAAGCGGCAGAGAAGGTTAACAGCAAAATCGCCCTGAAGTTTGACGCGCCGGGAAAAGGCCGCAAAGGCAGTTTCAATTTCTCAATGGATTGCGCAGGCGGTGAGCTTCTGTGGGGAACCTATTATCAGGACTTCAAGGGTAAGAAGGCAAGGATTTCTTCATTGGGCACGTTTGTTCAAAAGCCTTTTTCTGTTTCCTTGTCCGGGACGGGCGATCTTTTTCAGACCGGCGATTATAAATTTTCCGCTGATGTGTCGCGCGACAAAACTCTCCTCTCTCTCAATGCTAAGAAAATTTCGCTGGGGCGGTTATTTAGCACTGCCATGCAAAATTACGTTGGTCAGAATTATCCGAATCTGAAAGACTTGAGGATTGAAGGAGAATCGGACTTGAAGCTGACTGCTCTGATATCGCCTCAGCAGAAAACCATTTCGGGCGATCTGGCCCTGCGCGGCGGCGC
The DNA here is from genome assembly GCA_002840555.1 of Deltaproteobacteria bacterium HGW-Deltaproteobacteria-13. GTDB lineage: Bacteria > Desulfobacterota > Syntrophia > Syntrophales > Smithellaceae > Smithella. Next base: position 167,564 of record PHBJ01000001.1, on the reverse strand, counting down.
TGTACGCTCGCCTGTAAACTCGCTCACATTGACAGGGCTGAACATCTCCCTGCCCTACGATCTTGCACTGGAGGGTCATCCTGCCGCGTTTTCTTCCGGAAATAAGAAAGGCGCCGTTGCCTTTGATCTGTTCGAAAAGAATCATATACGGATTAACAGGTTCGCAACACCGGTGATATTCTCCGGCAACAGGTTGATCCTGCCTGATCCGGTAAGTGTCGCCGTTTCCGGCGGTGAAATCAGTCTTGCCGGTTTCAAGATGGAAAATCTCCTAAGGCCGGAAATGCGCGTGGAAACAGGCATTGGCATCAAGCATGTAAATCTTGAATCGTTGATCGGACCGGATGAGCCTGTGCCTTTGTCCGGAATGATTGACGGCAATTTATCCTCCGTAATATTTCAAAATGGCAAATGGACAACCGGCGGCGCGATTGTCGCGCGGCTGTTCGGCGGTCAAATCAAGATTGAAAATATTTCCGCGGGCAGGCTGTTTTCCGCGTCACAGTTTTTTGGAGCCGATGCGAGCTTTGATCATATTGATCTGGAAAAGCTCACGTCGAGCATCAAAGTCGGACGGATGACCGGTCTTATCAAAGGATCGCTAAAAAACTTTTTGATGGAATACAACCAGCCGTCCAGTTTCGATCTCGTGATTGCAACGGATACCAGTAAGAATGTGCCGAAACGGATCAGCGTTGAAGCCATTAACGATCTTTCGATTATCAGCACCGGCTCGGGCGCTATTTCCGCCATCCTGGGCAGTGGATTAAACCAGTTTTTTAAAGATTATCCTTACAGCCAGATCGGCATCCGGTGCACGCTGAAAGATGATATCTTTAAGCTGCGAGGACTTATTCACGACGCGGGCAAAGAATATCTTGTGAGAAAAGCGCTGCTCAGAGGCGTTGATATTATCAATCAGAATCCTGATAACTATATAAGTTTCAAAGACATGGCGGAAAGGATGGGCAGAATAGGCAAGTCAAAAAAAGAAACAAAGAACGTGCCGTAAAAAAATAATTGTGTTAAAATAAAAAACACTTTTTAGAATAGGAGGATTTATGAAAAAAACCATCAGAGCAATCAGTTATATTGCCGTTTTTCTTGTCGTTGCCTGTGTTACCGTTAATGTTTATTTCCCGGCGGCTGAAGTTCAGAAAGCGGCGGACAAGATCGTTGATGATATCCGTACCAAAAGCAATGAAGCCCCCGTGGAAAAGGTAGGTCCCTCCAGCCGGTTGGATTTAACGTTTGGTGTGAAAGCGGCATACGCCGAAGTGAATATTGATGCGTCAACCCCCGCTATCCGCGGGATCAGGGAATCGATTAAGGGCAGGTTCGCGCAGCTGAAAGCATTCTATGATAAGGGTGCCATCGGCGAGAATAACAAGGGGCTGATCGAAGCCAAAGAGACAGCCGGATTGAATCTTCAGGAAAGAAGCCAGGTCAACAAACTGATCGACCAGGAAAACAAAGACCGCGCGGCGCTCTATAGTGAAATCGCGAACGCGAACAAGCTCGGACCGGAATCGATTCCTCAGATCAGGAAAATATTCGCCAACAGCTGGCGGGAAAAATCCCAGTCCGGCTGGTTTGTGCAGGACGATAACGGCAATTGGAAAAAGAAATAGCGGCGGCTGCATCTATTAATCGTCCCCTATTGACAGGTAAATTTGCCATTCCCGCCCCCACGGTCATTCCGGCGCGGGCGGGAATCAGGCATTAAGCAAGCTATGGTTCACAGCCATTGCGACCGGCATAATCATACGATGATGAGACCATTAATCATCAAGGGGGAATAGCCATGCAGAATTTCATTTTTGAAAATCCGACAAAAATTATATTCGGCAAAGGCCAGATTCCCAAAATAGGCAACGAAACTTCCCGTTTCGGGCGAAAGGCCCTGCTGGTTTACGGCATGGGCAGTATCTATAAAAACGGCATTTATGATCAGGTGACGGACTCTCTCAAAAAAGCCGGAGTGGGCATTGTCGATTTCCCGGGCGTGAAATCGAACCCGGTTCTTTCTCATGTTCAGAAAGGGATCGAAACGGCGCGCAAAGAAGAAGTGGATGTCATTGTGGCTGTGGGCGGCGGCAGTGTCATTGACGCCGCAAAGGCCATCTCGGCGGGTGTCAAGGCGGATCATGACGTTTGGGATTTCTTTACCTTCAGCAAACCGATCAAGAGCGCCCTTCCCATCTTAACCGTCGTCACCGTTTCGGCAAGCGCATCCGAAATGAATAATGGCGCCGTTGTCACGAATGAAGACAACTGTCAGAAATACTGCATCGTATCACCGTTTATTCAACCCGCGGTTTCCATTCTTGATCCCACTGTCCTTATTTCACTGAGCCCGGAGTACAGCGCTTACAGCGCCGTCGATGTTATCACTCACATGCTGGAAGGCTATTTCAACAATACGGCTTTAAAAACTCCTCTGCAGGATAGACTGGTCGAGGCGCTGATAAAAACAGTGATGGAGAGCACGGATATTATTATGGAAGAACCGGATAACTATAATGCCCGCGCGAATATGATGTGGAGTGCCATCCTTGGTTTTAACGGATTAACCACCGCAGGCATGGGAAAGGTGCAGATGCCCGCGCACATGATTGAACATTCGTTGAGCGCCATTTATGATATTGCCCACGGAGCGGGGCTCTCTATCATTTTACCAGCATGGATGTCCTGCATGCTGGATGCAAAAACAGAAAGACTGGCGAAATTCGCAAGTGAAATTTTTCATGTGAAGGGCCGTGGCTCACGGCTATTGGCGCAGAAGGGAATTTCCTGCCTTAAGCTGTGGTTTGAATCCATCGGAAGCCCGGTATCTTTGGGGGCCGCCGATATTCCCGAAAGTGATATTGAAAAAATAGCCGGGAACGCTTTCGCTTTATCTCAGGTGTGGTGTTATGAAGGCTACACGCAAGATGTGATTATCAAGATACTCATGAACGCCCGCTAAAGCAAGGCTTAAGCCAGGCGCCATGTGCGTGCGAGCAGAACACCCCCGGCCGGGCATCATCGTTATTCATGAAGGGACCGTCTTCTTCCCTCTCTCTTGAGGGGAGAGGGGCAAGTAAGTTTTATGGATTAGCGTTTGGTTGTCAGGGTGGTCGTGACAATCTTTCTGACATTCCTGAATTTATCTTTCTTCACCATTTCCCTGAGACCGGCTATGGTCTTAATGCCATAACCTTTGGTAAGAATCCTGACCAGAGGGGATGGCAATTCACCTCCGGGATCGGCCAGAATCTGATAAGTCACCTGGGTTTTGTCCGCGCCCCTGGGCGCCAAAGTGCAATCGATGATCGACAGCGGCATCCGCACTATTTTTTTATCCTGCTTATATGTAGTTTTTATCCCTTCCGCATGGCAATAGATAATGCCTGTCGCTTTATCGACGGACAAAACGGCCCTGGCCACGGCATCCCGGTCATCTACGGGAAAAGGCAGATCGGTCACGCTATAGAAATAAATAACATCTCCCCCGCTCTTCATGTCCGGCGTATCGATCATGGCGGCTTCTCTGCACATAAATATATATTGCGGCATCACGGAAACATCACGGATAACGGCTTCGACAACCGCGATCGGCGCATCCACAATACCCACGGCCTTGATCTCATCAACACTGCTTCTGGCCGTTGACCGCGTATATCCCGTAATTCCATCCGATTCTCCGATTTTCAGCCAGCCCTCATCGGACGCCCATGCAAACGCAAGACTCATCACAACAATAAAAATCGTTAACGTAATGAGTCTGGAAAATCTCAACATATTTATTCTTCGCCTTTGTACATTTCTTCGATAACATCTTTGTATTCTTTGGAAATGGATTTGCGTTTGACCTTCATGGTGGGAGTTACTTCGCCGTCTTCGGTGTAAAGTTTCTTATCCAGCAGACGGAATTTGCGAATATTTTCCACGCGGGCTATCTGGTTGTTCACCTTGTTTACTTCCTCGGAGATGAGTTTAACGACTTCTTCCGCACGTGTCAAGCTGGCAAAAGTTGTATATTGAATTTTATGATCCTGTGCGTATTTAACAACATTTTCTTCATCAATGACAATCAGCGCCGTAATGTATTTGCGCCTGTCGCCGATGACAACAGCGTCCGTGATATAGGGAGAGAACTTCAACAGGTTTTCGATATACTGCGGCGCGACGTTTTTTCCGCCGGCCGTGATGATCAAATCTTTCTTGCGATCGGTAATTTTGAGGTAGCCTTCCGCATCTATTTCCCCCACATCTCCGGTGTGAAACCAGCCGCCCTCCAGAGCCGCCTCTGTTGCCTCCGGTTCCTTGAAGTATCCCTGAAAAATTCCGCCGTGTTTGATTAAGATTTCACCGTCTTCGGCAATTTTCACTTCGGACCCCGGCAAGGCTCTGCCGACGGTTCCCAGTTTGAAATTTTCTGCATCGGATATATGCGTTATGCCCGTAGTCTCGGTAAGCCCGTAGCCTTCGCGAATGGGAATGCCGATGCTCTGAAAGAATTTCAGAATCTCGTGCGAAATGGGCGCGGCGCCCGAAAAGCCCAGTCGCACTTTGTCAAAACCAAGACGCTGCTTGAGTTTCCAGAACACACTGAAATATGCAAGCTGGTAAGCCAGATACAAATACCAGGGGATGGGTTTTTTGGCGAGTTTACAGTTATTGTATTTGGAGCCGATCATGAAGGCAAGATTGAAAGCGTTGCGCTTGAGCCAGGTGGCATCGGCCATTTTCAGCACGATGCCGGAATGATACTTTTCCCAGATTCTGGGCACGGCATGGAAAAGCGTCGGCGAGACATCGCGCAGGTCGTTCATAACGGTGTCCGTATTTTCGGTAAAATTGACAGTGTGTCCGGCCCACATGTGCATCATTAAATCGAATATCTGTTCATAGACGTGATTGAGCGGCAGGAAAGAGATGGTTTCATCTTCCACACTCATCCTGGTGATCTTTTCATTCGCGCGGGCAATCCATAAATAATTCTGGTGACCGATCATTGCGCCCTTCGGCGGGCCGGTGGTGCCTGAGGTGTAGATGATGGAAGCAGTCTCCTCTGTTTTTCCTTCATCTATTATTCTCTCGTAAAGACCCGGTTTTTCCCGATCAACCTTCGCCCCCAGTTCCAGAAGATTATCAAAGCTCATCAGCATGGGGTCGTCGAAGTGCTTCAGTCCTTCCATATCCCAGACCACAATTTTTTTCAGATGCGGCGTTCGTTCGCGGCACGCCAGCGCCTTATCAAACTGTTCTTCATCTTCGCAGAAAAACACAACCGATTCGGAATGCCCCACCACGTATTCGCATTCCGCCGCCGGATTGGTGGTATAAACACCGACAAAAATCCCTCGCAGTGACATGACGCCCATGGCTGAAAAGAGCCATTGGGGTTTATTCTCGCCGACAATGGCCACATGATCGAAGGGCTTGACACCCAGTGCATACAATCCCATGGCCACCTTCTTCACGTTTTCATAGTACTGTTTCCAGGTGATGTCGTGCCAGATGCCGAAGTCCTTCATGCGCATGGCAATCCGGTCCGGCTGTATTTGCACCAAACGCTTCAGCGCCTGAGGCAGGGTCTTGACTTCGTCTTTATTCATACTTTCTATACCTCACCGGAAACGAACCTTTCTTCGATAACGTTTGTATCCCTTAACCGATGTTTCCGTGGCAATGCCCAGGTAAAATTCTTTGACGTCGTTGTCTTCACACAAAACTTCCGGCTTATCCGCACGGACGATACGTCCGTTTTCCATCAAAAACGCGTAATGTGAATATTTCAGCGCCATATTGACGTTTTGCTCCACCAGAAGAATCGTCACGCCCTGCTGATTGATTTTCTGAATGATCGTAAATATCTCTTTGGTAAGCAGTGGAGAAAGCCCCAGCGACGGTTCATCCAGCATCAGCAGTTTGGGGCGGCTCATCAGCGCCCGCCCGATGGCCAGCATCTGCTGTTCGCCTCCGCTTAAATGTCCGGCCTGCTGACCTCTGCGTTCATTCAAGATGGGAAACTGCTTGAGGATGCCGTCAATATCTTCCTGAATTCCTTTCCTGTCACTGCGGGTATAGGCGCCCATGAGAATATTTTCCATCACGGTGAGTTCGGGAAAGACCTCGCGTCCTTCCGGCACATAGCTGATGCCGAGCCGGACGATTTCTTCCGTATCCATGCGGTCTATTCTTTTGCCCATAAACTCAATGGTTCCCTTTTCCGGCTGGTCGTCCTCCAGAAGGCGCATGATCGTTTTGAGGGTTGTGGTCTTGCCCGCGCCGTTACTGCCTAAAAGCGCCACAATAGCGCCCTGCTTGATTTCAAAGGAGATGCCGTGCAGCGCCCGAATCAGATCGTACCAGGTTTCGATGTTTTTAACCGAGAGCATTATTCCTCCTCTCCCAGATACGCGGCAATAACGTCAGGATTCTTTTGTACCTCCTGCGGCGTTCCTTCAATAATCTTTACACCCTGGCTGATGGCCAGGATTCTGTCGGAAATACCCATGACCATATTCATGTCATGCTCAATGAGCAGTATCGTCACTTTATAGTCTTCCTGAATATCCTTGATCCAGATACGCAGATCATCTTTTTCTTCCGTATTCATGCCGGCGGAAGGTTCATCCAGAAGCAGAACCTTGGGCTGCAGCGCCAGTGCTCTGCCCAGTTCCACCAGTTTGCGTTTGCCGTAGGGCAAATTGGATACGAATAAATCGCGCAAAGCCTGAAGATCAAGAAAATCAATGATATGCTCGATGATTTCCCGGTGCTTGATCTCTTCTTTCGCGGCGGGCGAATGTCTGCCCAGCATAAAAGCTCCGCCTACAATTCCTGTCTTCATGTGAATGTGGCGTCCCAGCATGAGGTTATCCATGACCGTGGCATTGCCGAAGAGCTGTATGTTCTGGAACGTCCGCGCCACTCCCTTGCGGGCAATAGTATCAGGCCGCATGCCGACAAGATTCTCATTTTCAAGAAAAATACCGCCCTCGTTCGGTTTATAAATACCGCTGATCATGTTGAAGATTGTGGTTTTCCCGCTTCCGTTAGGTCCGATAATTGAAAATATCTTATTGGGCTCAACTTCAAAGCTGACATTATTAACCGCTTTGATGCCGCCGAAGGAGATGCTTAAATTTTCCACTTTAAAGTGAGCCATAAGTTGCGAACCATTTTTTTGGTAACAGTATTTATTTTTTTGGTTGAGGCGGGGCTGCCAGCCCCGCCTCCGGTTTAGTTATTTCTTCTTCCACGTTGCCAGTTCGTTTTTCGTCCAATCCTGCAATGTAATATAGCTCGAATTGGGACCGCATTTAGTAATCTGAATTGAATCCGTTCCCTGATGAACTTTCGGACTCCAGTTGATAAGCGGGCCAATACCCTGAAAATTCTTTGTCGCGTTGAGTTGTTTTATAAAAGCCTCCGTGCTCAGTTTCGGACCGACCCGTTTGAGAGCATCTACCAGGGGCTCAGCATACATAGCGCCTGCCGTGTAGAAAGTTCCAAAACGCTCTTCAGGCGCGTATTTTTTGGCGGCTTCACGATATTTAATCATACGGGGATCATTACTGGAGGTCGCCAGGCCAAACATGCCGGTAATAACACCTTCCCATAACCCGCCTGTAATCTTGTTCATCAAGGGATAATCGGACAATGTGTCGGAAGAAATCCACTGCGGTTTAAATCCTATGGTAGAGCATGTTTTTAAAGCGATGGCGGCGGAAGTCGGATTGACCCACATGATCACGACATCGGCGCCGGAATTTTTCAATCTCAGCATCTGGGAGGAAAGATCTTTTTCACCCGGCTCTACGGAAATCTCTTCCACCAGTTTCATCCTGAGCGCCTTCATTCTGGATTTACAACCTTTCAAACCGCTTTTGCCATAAGTGTCATTCTGATAGAAGAAAGCAATTTTTTTAGCTTTCAGTTTTTCCACCGCGTATTTGGTCAGGATGCTGGCTTCATCATCATAGAGAGGATAAATAGCGAAGATATAGGGATTGACCGGAAACACATACTCATCAATGGCGGTCGACGGCGCCACCCAGACAATCTTGTTTTGAGCCAGATAGTCTTTCACGGCCATACCGCAGGCCGCGCCAACACCGCCCACAAAAGCGAAAATCCCCTCGCGCTCAACCAGTTCCTTAACGACAGCTTTGGTCTGGGCGGGATTATATTGATCGTCACGGATGAAATATTTAATTTTGCGGCCATGAATGCCGCCTTCATCGTTGACCATCTGAAACAGAAGACCACTCCCCCTGGCTACCGATCCCCAGGGCGCGGCCGGTCCCGTCTGCGGCCCCCACTGGGCAATGCGGATTTCCTTATCGTCGAAACCCGGCTTGGCGGCGGCATAGACGAGAAGTGAGCACACAAATACAGCGCATACAATCATTGATGCAATGACTACTTTTTTCATAATGACCTCCTTGCGTTCAAATACATTGAATAATTTATAATCCTCTCCCATCTAATAAATATGATCATTTATCAGCCCTTGTACCACTTCCCTTTCTCTTTCAGAAAAGTGAAGCTGTAGTTATAGATGCTGTTCGGTCCTGTATGAGAAAAAGTTACTTCCACCTCAACCTGGACAAACTTGTCCACACCCGGATAGTTTTTTCTGTTGTCGTTACCCCGCAGGCGATCAATTCTCACAATCTTATACTCATGGATTGACAATGGATGATTTTCGGCGATGTCCTTCATGAATTCTTCATAGGAATGTGTTCGCTTATAATCAGATGACGGAGCAAGAAGCGCATAAATCTGCCCGCTATTTTTTTCCTTCTCGGCTTTTAAATAGGCGTGGGCTGTTTTTTCAACTGCGTTTCTTTCCAGAAACATCGCCACTTGATTGCGGGGAGCATCCCAAAAGGCAAAACAGGAAATAATCAGCGTCACCGAGACGAGAATAATTATTTTTGCTTTCCGGCCCATCATGATCTCCATCTGACTCAACGAATCAATACGGATACGAAATTAAACCTTCTTGATATAATGCTTCGCGAATAATCCGCTCGGCCTGATTGTGATAATGAGAATAATCACGACAAAAGCGACTATCGGTTTCCATTCCGGCCAGGCATAACCGAAGAAGTTTTCGATAATCCCCAGAATTAATCCGCCGATAACAACACCGGGAATGCTCGTGAGGCCGCCCAGCACTGCCGCAGCAAAAGCGCGCATAAACGGTTCCATCATAAAGTTGGGGTCCAGCACAGACCGCGCCGCAAAAAACATGGCCGCCACGGCCCCGATAAGAGAACTCATGGCCCAGGTTATCGAAAAAACTCTCTCGACCTTGATGCCCATGATCTTGGCCGCATTGACATTTTGCTGAGTTGCCCGCATGGCAATGCCCAGTTTGGAATAACGGAAAAATAAGAACAGTAATATCATGATGACAATGGATAAAATGAATACGCCGATGGTCCATTCATTAAGCGCCAGGCCGGGGAGGATTTCGTGCGTCTTATAGACAGACAGCAAAAAGGGGAAATCTTTCTGCTCTGCGCCCCACTTCCATCCGGCCAATCCCATCAGCAGCATTTCCACGCCTAAAGTAATAATGAGTAAACCCAGCACGGTCGGGTTTTTCGCCGGACGTAAAAAACAAAATTCAATCGCCATGCCCAGCAAAATCGCAAAAACCATGGTGGCGGGAAATGCGATCCAGAAAGGAAAATTATATACGGTTAGAATATGGTAGGCGACAAAGGTTGCCACCATGCCCATTTCGCCCTGAGCAAAATTTACAACATCCGAGGTTTTATAAACGATGGCAACGGCAACGCCGAAAAGACCGTAGCACGCTCCAATGGCAAGCCCCTCAATCAACAGCATCTCAAACATGTTGTTGTTCCCCCTGCTCTTCTAAAATGGCCAGGTTTTCCAATATTTTTTAATCCTGATCCATATGCCGAACATCCCCAATGGTTCAAAAATAACTATCGCAATCATAATCAGCCCCAGCGCAATGCTGGAGAAATTAGCAAGCCCGATCACGGTAAACCATTTTCTGGACAGGGTCATAAGCAACCCGCCCAAGTAAGGCAGATTTTCCACATTTTTCAGAAGGTCATACTGGAGATAGGTGATAAGGATAGCGCCCATGATCGCGCCCATGATCGAACCCAGGCCTCCGACCGTAATCATGACCAGGAAAATAATGGAAAGAATCAAATTGAAAGTGAAGGGATCGAAGAAGCCGACGACAAAACCATAAAGACCGCCTGCCACTCCCGCGTAAAAAGCGCTCACGGCAAATGCCATGGTTTTATAGATCGTGAGATTAACGCCCATGACTTCGGCGGCAATATCATCGTCGCGAATGGACATAAAAGCCCTCCCGACGCGGGTCTTCATGAGGTTGCGCGCCCCGACAACCAGCAGGATGGTAATAATCAAAATGAGATAATAAATTTTTACATCACCGGCAATGACCCAGCTTAAGGATGAATCGGAAATACCCAGATCAAGCGGCGGAGCGGTAATCCCCATTCTGCCGCCGAAGATATCCCACCGGCCGATAATGTGCATAATGGTTAAGCCGAAACCCAGAGTGGCAATCGCCAGATACGGACCTTCAAGCCTCAGCGCCGGAAGCCCGATAATAAAGCCGAAGAACGCGGCGATAAGCGCGGCAATCATCAGCGCAACTAAAAAGGGAAAATGCAAGTGCATCATGATGAGTGAAGTGCCGTATGCGCCGATGGCGAAAAAGCCCGCATGGCCCAGCGATATCTGGCCCGTGTAGCCCACCAGAATATTGAGGCCTATCGCCAGAATGACATTAACCAGAATGACATTTAACAGGTAGACATTGTAGGAAGGCAAATAAATGGGTACAGTAAAAAGGAAAATCAGTAAAACGACAGACCAAGCCAGAATAGTTCCGCTCTTAAATAACTCAACATCCTCATAGTAATCGCGCTTCATGTCCACGGGGTCACCACGCTGATACCGTTGATTGAGAGTTCGTTATCTCTGCTTCAAATTCTGCTGTTTATTTGTAAAAAATATAGCAAGACGCCGGAAGGGTGTCAAGACAATTTGAGGCACGATACCGCATATTGTATTTTTTAAATATTATTTCGAAAGGATCCCGATTACTGACCGATAAGAATCTTTTTGAACCAGGGGTAAAAGAGAGTCATGCTGGCATCTTTTACCCATGCCCGGTATTTTTCATCCAAAGGATTCATATTCAGTATCTGAGCCTGACATGACCTGGCTCCGACAAAAGATATCATAATACTAAAAAAACAATATATGAACATTTCGATTTCGCGGTTTGGTCCCCGCAATTTAAGCTTTTCCTCCATGATGCGCCTCATAGCGGCCATGCTCATCAGAATGAAACGGAAGCCGGGTATTTCCTCGATATCGCCTATATTCACCGCATTCAAAGCAGCTATCCTCAGTGCGTCGGGAGTTTTCATGGTGTAATTAAGCATTCGATCAATGAAAAGCGAGAATCCTTCATGTAATGACATTCTCTCAAGGCCGTCAAACCAGGCTTCCTGCACAGGAAGGGTTTCGTTGTAAATAGTTTCAGCCATCGCGTAGAAAAGCTTTTCCTTGGAACCAAAGTAATAATGAATCATCGGATGCTCAACGCCGGCCTGTTTGGCAATCATACGAGTACTGGCCGCCTTAAAAGAATGCAAGATGAACACCTCGCGAGCAGCCTTCAAAATTCTTTCTCTGACGTTCCCGTCATTGGCCAGGGGACGGCCCTTGGCTTTCTTCTTTAAATTGTCCGAAGGAGAGTGGGCACTGGATGATCTTATTTTTTTTTCAATCCCTGTCATATGATTATCTTCTCAAATATTAAACCGATCGGTAAACTAAATATTCAAGTTTTTTCAGTTTGTATTTGGTTAATCTCAGCCTACGTAAAAAAAACAAATTATTATTACATAAGTTGTTGTTTATATAACCATATGTTACATATATCACAATATTCAAAACAAAAATACAAATATTTTTTAAAAATATATTGACAGACCTTGCTGTTTTTAGTATTTACCGATCGGTAAATAAAAATCGGGGTATCCTCAATATCCCAAATCAATTGGAGGGGAAAATAATATGGCAAAATTTAGTGTTCCTAGTGGCGTAAGTGTGGATGATTTTTTCACCAAGCTTGTACCGTCTCAGTTTAAAGAGATTACCGCCGGTGCTAATCTTTCATCTTTGGCCGGCAAGGAAGTCAATCTTCAGTTTAACGTAAACGATCAGAGCTACTGCCTGAATATTAAGGATGGAACGAATCTGGAAGTCATCAAGGGTGGCGTTGCCAAACCATTGCTGGCCCTGTCATTATCCGAACAGATTTTTCTTGATTCCTTAACCGGAAAGATTGAAGGAATGATTGACCGCTTCACCGATCCTGTGCAAATCGCAGATCCGGCGAGACTCCAGAATCTGATGGCAACCAAAGGCACCTTGAATCTGACTTTGAAACAGGATGGCAATAATATTCCTGTGACCATGATCTTTAACGGAGAAGCTAAACCGAGCGTCGATCTCAGCCTCGAACTGAAGGACTGGATCGCCATGCAGAACAAGGAAACCACCGGACAGAATCTTTTCATGAACGGCAAAATGAAATTCACCGGCGACATGGTGCTTCTCATGAAGCTGCAGGCCCTTATCTAGTAACGGGCAAAATTGAACGCTAATATTTAAGCAATATCAAATCTGATTGCCGGGGGTATGTAAAAAACAAGGGGGGCTGGAAAAACACTACTCCCGGCAATTTCTCTCAATGTTTAACGAACCAAATGTAATTTTTAGAAGAGAAACTCACGTGTCACCTTCATACAGGATGACGCGTACGCAAGGAGAATATTATGGAAGATAGAGAATTCGGTTTTAGTATGTCTGAAGAGCAATGCAGCATGAAAGATACCGTGGCAAAACTCGTTAAGAGCATGGTTTCAGGGAATCCTTCTCATGACATGGATGAGGCAAGAGCTCTTCCACGGGAAATTATCGATAAGGTTTGGGAATTGGGAGCAACGGTGTCTATGGTACCCGAGGAATACGGCGGATACGGTATGGAATATTCCCCGATCATGAACACAATTGTTCTTGAAGAACTTGCCTGTGGTGATATGGCCCTGGCCATAGCGGCGACCCTTCCCTCTACATTTATCTATACCATTCTGGAGATGGGCACGGAGGAACAGAAAAAGAAGTATTTATCCTTATACTGCGATCCCGCTTACAAAGCATGCACGGTGGCGTTAAACGAGCCGCGGTTTAAGTTTGACGCGGTATCTTTGGAAACAAAAGCAGAAAAAAAAGACGGCAAGTATATTCTCAACGGCAGGAAATGTTTCGTACCGCTGGCCAAGGATTCCGGCCATCTGCTGGTGGCGGCCGCAGCCGATAGCAAAATGGAACTGTTTATTGTTGAAGGAAATAACCCCGGACTTAAAATTGGTGAACGGGAGAAGAACCTCGGACTGTATGCGCTGGAGAGCTATCCTGTAGTATTGGAAAACTGCGAAGTATCCGTCGATGATCGTGTCGGAGGAGAAAAAGGATGCGATTACAGCAGATTCCTGCAAAAGTCGCGTATCGCCATGTCGGCCCTCGGCACCGGAGTTTCACGCGCCTCGTTTGAATACGCGCGCGATTATGCCAAAGAGCGGGTACAGTTCGGTGAACCGATAGCCAGCCGTCAGGCAATAGCTTTCATGATCGCTGAAATGGCTTATGAAGTTGACGCCATGAGGCTGATGACATGGAAAGCGGCTTCCGCTCTGGAAGCAGGCCGCGACGCGAAGAAAGAATCATACCTGGCGAAACTTTACGCCGGAGAGATGACGATGAAAATAACCGATTACGGCGTGCAGATTCTTGGCGGACACGGTTTCATTCGTGAGAATCCGGTGGAGAGATATTATCGCAACGGCAGAGGCATCGCCATTCTCGAAGGCATGGCCATGGTATAGGAGGAAAAACTATGATTAATCTGGAAATGACACAAAAGATGATGGATGTGAGAAGCGGCATGAATAATATGGCGACTGGCATGCTTCGGCCTATATCACGTTATTATGATGAAAACGAACACAAGTATCCGCAGGAACTGGATGTGTTCCGTTCAATAAAAATCATGAGCCGTCCCAAAAAGAAAAAGGAAGGCGAAGAGGCGAAACCGGACAAACCGGGATCTAAAAAACTGGGAGCAAATCTTTCGATGGTTATCGTCATCGAAGAAATGTGTTGGGGAGACCTGGGATTATTGTTATCACTGCCTAACGCGGGACTGGGAAACGCCGCCATCGCGGCGGTAGCGACCGATGAGCAAATGGAACGATTCGGTGAAAAATGGGCATCCATGGCCATTACCGAACCCGGCTCCGGTTCCGATTCCGGCTCAATCACCGCCCGGGCCACATTGGATGGCGATGAGTGGGTGCTCAATGGTGAAAAAATATTCGTAACCTGTGCGGAACGCGCTGAAGTCGCCGTCATCTGGGCCACAGTGGACAGAAGCGCCGGCAAGTCAGGGATAAAATCATTTGTGGTAGAAAAAGGACGTCCCGGTTTCAAACTGGAAAAACTGGAGCACAAACTGGGTGTGCGCGCCTCGGATACAGGCACTTACGTTCTCGATGACTGCCGGATACCGAAAAATAATATTTTGGGCAGCGCCGAGATCAAGGAATCCACAGAAGGATTTAAAGGCGCGATGAAGACGTTTGATAACACGCGGCCGCTGGTCGCATCCATGGCGCTGGGCGTAACCAGAGCGGCTCTCGATCTGACGCGGGAGAAAATTGAAGAAAGCGGCGTCGAGCTTGATTATGAAAATAATCCTAATAACATAAGCGCGATGGAAAAGGAATTCTACATGATGGAGGCCAATCTGGACGCGATGCGGCTTCTGACCTGGCGCGCCGCATGGATGATGGACAATGGAGAATTCAACAATCTCGAAGCCTCCATGGCCAAGGCAAAATCCGGACGCTATGGAACGCTGATTGTTCAGAAATGCTGCGAGCTTCTGGGGCCTTTAGGTTTCTCTTGTGAAAATCTCGCTGAAAAATGGATGCGCGATGTCAAGATTACTGATATTTTTGAAGGAACAGGACAAATCCAGCATCTGATCGTGGCCAGAAATGTTCTGGGATATTCCAGCAAACAGCTTAAATAAGGATATAATTCAGTCATAACAAAACATCTTCTCCACCCCTAGCACACCTGCCCTGCGCGCAAATATGCGCAGGGCAGGCTTTTTAAAAAAATAATTTTCTTCTATCAATCGGATAAGATGTAACGAATCTTTTCACTTTTCACATTTCACTTTTTACTAATTTTTGTAATTAAATTGTGCCATTCTGGCCTAATTATGATATGAACGTATTCATACGGAGGCTATGATGGCAGACAAATCAAAATTAGGAATGGAATTCCCTGTCTATACTTTCACCATAGAGAAAGATAAAATTGTTGAGTTTGCCATTGCCATTTCCCAAAAAGACAGCAGGGAAGAAATCAATCCAATTTACTATGATGAAGAAGCGGCAAAAAAAGCAGGATACCAGGGAATACCGGCACCGCCGACCTTTGCAACGAGTTCTTTTTTTTGGACCGGAGGAGGATTGATCGGAACAGTTAAAACTTTGGGTATCGATTTAAATAAGCTTCTGGACAGAGAAGAAGAATATGAATATTATGGCAGCATTTATGCCGGCGATGTTATTACACGTAAAATGAAAGTTGTAGATATGTATCGAAAGGGAAAAGGGAAAAGAACGATTGACGTTACTGTCCTGGAAACAGAGCTGATTAATCAGCGGGGCGAACTGGTCGTTAAATATCGCTCAACACTCATGGAAATATAGGAAGATATGGCCCTGAATTATAATGATATTGAAATTGGAAACGAAATGCCGGTCTTTACATCGGCTACCATTACCAGAACACATTTGGTCCGCTATGCCGGAGCCTCCGGTGATTTTAACCCGCTTCATTACGATCAAACCTTCATTAAAGCGATCGGCATGAAAAATGTTATTGCCCACGGCATGTTAATTATGGCTATTGTCGGCGAAGCCATAAATTCATGGGTTGGAAATAAATATTTAAGAAAATTCAGTGCCCGGTTTTTGAGTATGACGGAACCGGTTGACTGGGATGATATAGAAAACACAAAAGACAGGGCTACTATAATTGTCAGCGCCAAGGTAGTAAAAAAGTTTGAAGAAAACGGTGAAAAAAGATTTCAGTGCGACATAACGGCTCAAGATGCTTTAGGCAGCAAAAAGCTCTCGGGATTTTTTACTGCGACCCTTCCCTGATCATATTCTTTCATACATGTAAAAGAATGAATAAATTATGAAAAAACGTATTTTAGTTATTGATGATGACGCGGTGGCCTGTGAATTTCTGCAGGAGGCTCTGCGGCTTGACGGTTATGATGTAACAACTTACACCTCCGCTCAGGAAGCTCTGGAACAGGATCTTTCTTCCTATGATTTGCTCATGTCTGATATTCGCATGCCGAAGATGGATGGTCTGCAGTTCTTAGGCGAGGTGCAAAAGCAATGGCCGGACTTGCCGGTTATTCTCATGACCGCTTACGGTTCTCTGGAAACGACCATGGAGGCCATCAGTCTGGGCGCCTGGGATTATATCAGCAAACCATTTTCTCCTGAAGACTGCCGCACGATTGTAAAGAAAGTGCTTGATGTACGGGAACTTCGGGAAAAGCGCATGAAACTGCAGCCGGAAATAACCGAAGAACCGAAATTAATCGGTTCATCGGCACTGATGGTCGACTTCTACAAGCAGATCGCGCGTATTGCCGATGCTTCCGCCAGTGTTTTAATAGAAGGCGAAAGCGGGACAGGGAAAGAATTGACCGCCAGATCTTTACACAGCATGTCTTCACGACGTGATAAACCTTTTGTCGTCGTCCACTGCGGAGCGATTCCCGATAATTTATTGGAATCGGAATTGTTCGGATACGAAAAAGGATCATTTACCGGCGCTTCGCATCAGCATACCGGATTGCTGGAATCGGCTGAAGGTGGAACCGTTTTTCTCGATGAAATAACGGAAATGTCAACAGCTCTGCAAGGCAAATTTTTGCGGTTCATGCAAAATGGCGAGGTGAGAAGAATCGGCAGCCATGAGGTTCACCATGTCGCTGTACGCGTGCTGGCGGCAGCCAACAAAAATATTGATGAAGAAGTAAACAACGGCCATTTTCGTCTGGATTTGTTATACAGATTTATCGTGCGTTTGCGCGTGCCGCCTCTCAGAGAGCACAAAGAAGATATTCCCCTGCTCATTGAATCCCTGCTGAAAAAATTCGGATATCCTAATGTGCGGATTTCCGTCGAAGCGATGGAATTACTCATATCTTATGACTGGCCGGGCAACGTGAGGGAAATGGAAAACATACTCCAGCAAACGCTGCTGTTGTCTCCTTTCGCGGTTATCCTGCCGGAGAATCTGCCAACGCGTTTTCAGCAGCAGGAAGAATCAGTCAAAAGCGACACTGATGTCACTGGGGACCTTTCCCCGCTGGAAATTGCCGAAAGAGAGAAAATTCTGCAAACCCTGCAGGCAACCCTCTGGAATCAGTCCAAAGCGGCCCAGATTCTGGATATCGACCGCAAAACATTGCGCTTGAAAATTCGCCGTTACGGGCTGGTCAACGAAAAAAATCCATAAACAGCAAATCATTGCCAGACGTCATTGTGGTACAAACAAATAAGTTACGTGTGAGAAGCGTTATCCTGCAGGGCTATCGGCAGAATAAGAATAATGGAAGTTCCCTGTCCCGATGCGCTTTTTATTTCCATTGTGCCGCCGTGGACTTTGATGATGTCGCGGACAATAGCCAGCCCCAGTCCGCGCAAGCCTTCATCCCGTCTTGTGCTGAAAAACGGTTCGCATACTTTTTCAACCATGTCGGATGTCATCCCCGCGCCCGTATCACTAATCGTTATCGACTGAAAATTTTTGGGGGAAAGATTCTGAGCCGATATATTTATTTCTCCTCCCTGCGGCATTGCCTCCAGAGCGTTTTGAATTATATTCATCAGCGCGGTTTGAATACGATAACGATCCGCGTATAAAGGCTTGACATCTTCATCAATATTCACTCGCATTTCCACTTTGTTTCTTTGCAGGAACGGCTCGATAAGAGGGAGCGTCTCGCTTAAAATCTGCTGAATAGTCAATACTTCAAAATGAGGTTCCGGAAGGCGCGTGGCTTTGCGTACATTTTGAATGACGTTATCCAAACGTTGAGTCTGCTGGACAATCAAATTCAGTTTATGAGCCACATCCGGCGGCCAGCCTCCTCTTTCCAAAAGAAGGTTAGCCAGACCGCCAATGGAATGAAGCGGCGTGCCTAAATCATGAGCGAGATTAGCCGTCAACTGCCCTAAAGCAGTTAATTGTTTCAAATCAGCAACCTGTTTTTGTAACTGCACCACATTGAGCGTTTCTTCACGGACACGATCTTCCAAATGTCTGTTCAGATCCAGATTTCTCTTCATGACCTCCTGAATCTCGTCAGCCATAATATTGAAGTGTTGAGATATCTGTCCCCATTCATCCAGATGAACAATGGGAATCCTGTTTACATATTGTCCTTTTTGAAATTCATCAATTGTCTGAATGATCATCTTCAGCGGTCTGTCAATGATCCAGCGATAACTTAAGCCTAATACCAGAAGAATGAACATTAATAATCCGATACTGCTGAAAATCAGCAATTGCTGGGCTTTATTTACAATTTCAGCATTCGCCCGCGAAAAACCAATAATACCGACAACGATACGCGAATTTTTTGTCTCTCCCGGAGCAGGATAAAGCAGCCCCAGAGCCGGGCCGCTTTCCGTCTCTATTCTAACATACCGCGGTTTGTTTTTATCCCTGGTGGACGCAACAATGTTATCCGGCCATTCATATTGAACCCGGCTGGCTCCAGCCACATAGTCAACATCATTATGGCTGGTATCGAAGATATCAATTCTTGCCAGACGCACATCGGTTTGGATGAAGTCTTTCAAAGCTAAATCAAGAGCTTTCAGACCACGTTTTGTCGGGAAATACTGGTAAAAAGTGCTGATTGTATCGGCTACACCTTCCAGCCTTTTTACATGTTGCTCTACGAGTATTCCATCCAGAGCGGTAAGCTGAATGAAACCCCAAATGGCCATCGTTAAAGCAAGACCAACAACGGACATTGCGATCAGCCTGACACGCACAGTCAGATTATCATTGTAAGTGACGATCTTTATGAAGATTTTTTTAAACATATTTTTGATATATATCAAAAATAAAGGCAATTAACTAGAAATAAACAAAAAAAGAAGGGACAGGCGTAACCTGTCCCTTCTTTAGAGTCTAAAAAAGTTTTTAAAAGCTTATTTTGCTGCCGGAGCTGCTTCTTCAGCTTTTTTCTCTTCGACTTTCTTTGCTTTCTTTGCTTTCTTTGCTTTCTTTACTTTCTTTACTTCAGCCTTTGCGGGTTCTGCTTTCTCAACAGCGGGTGCTGCGGGAGCTGCGGTAACTGCTTTCTCTGCTGCAAATACGGTGGTTGAAAATGCGAAAACCAATGCTACTACGAACAATCCTAAACGCTTCATCTTAAAATCCTCCTGTTAAATCACTTTTTATTTTAATACTACCCCTTAAAAATTAAGGGACTCCAACTATCCTACAACTATTTTTTGCCTGAAGCTGACTTAGCTTCAGGCGGTTTAACTTCTTTTTTCTTGAAAGTGACTTTCGCCACCCTCGATGCTACTAATTTGCCATCTTTTTCCGTGTAATCTATTTTTACAGAATCATTTACACTGATGCCCGCGGATGGCTTATCTAAAGCAAACTCCATGTTTTCTATGTCGCCTTTTACGGTACGTTCAATCTTAATGGACTCACCGGAAATCTCGACAACTTTTCCGGTAGCATGCATTCTGGCGGCCTTGATAACATTTGTCTTAACCGGATTGGCCTTAACCGTGGAAGCGGGTTTATCAGCGGCAAAAGCTAACGTTGACAAAATAAAAACTACGCCAACGATATACCATAAAGCTTTCCTCATGATGAACCACCTCCATATTATTTCTGATGTGCATTACAGCAAATTGTATGCCAACAAAGAAAAATTAATAAACAATGTCTATGTATTTGAAATTAATAACTATTATTTTAAAGGGGAACAGACTGCATTTTATTTATTCGATAAACGGGGAGCGATTACCCAACAGTGGGGAATAATTCATCAGATATATTGAATATCTTCGCGAAAAGTGAAGGCATTCGTTCGCTTTTGAATTCCCTGATTGACCCACAATAACCTTTCATGTTACGCCCACAGGCAACGCGGAGATGCAAATATATGAATACAGAAGAAAAAACAGATGGCGATATTATTGTTATCGGCGGCGGAGCAGCCGGACTGATGGCTGCAGGAACGGCGGCGGAAAGCGGCGCTAAAGTTCTGCTTCTGGAAAAAACCGATGGGTGCGGGAAAAAAATTCTGGTCAGCGGAAAGACACGCTGCAATTTAACCAATTCGGCGGATTTGAAGAATTTTATAGCCATGTATGGGGATAACGGCCGTTTCCTTTTTAGCGCTTTTCATAATTTTTTTCGTCCGGAGTTGCTTGATTTTTTAAATAACCACGGCCTGCCTACCAAGGTTGAACGAGGCGGCAGAATATTTCCTGTTTCTGACGATGCTCATGATGTTGTGCGCGTTTTTAAAAAATATCTCGTCGAGAATAATGTTCAGATAAAGCTCAATACCAAGGTCACCGGAATCACGATAAAAGACAACGCTGTTTACGGTGTCAAAACACAAGACGGAGACTATCACTGCAAAGCGGTTATACTGGCGACAGGCGGCGCCACCTGGCCATCTACCGGCTCCACCGGCGACGGCTACAAAATCAGCGCCGGGCTGGGACACAATATAGTCAAACTTAAACCGGCGTTGGTGCCATTGATTGTGCATGAACAAAAACTTGCTCAATCCATGCAGGGAGTGAGTCTCCGTAATGTCCGCGCAACGGCTTTTCAGGACAAAGCGGCTTCCATTGATTCCTCGCTCACGCCCGATTGCAGCTATGGACGAGGAGAAAAGAAATCACCGCGGCCGCCGGTTATTGAAAGCCGTTTCGGGGAAATGCTCTTCACTCATTTCGGATTGGGCGGTCCGATTATTTTGTTGATCAGTCTGACCGTTGTTGAAGCCCTGGAGAAAGGCCCGGTATCAATATTAATCGATTTAAAGCCGGCATTGACCCGGGAACAATTACACAAACGCCTGCAACGGGATCTGGATAATGCCAGTAAAAGAAAAATCGGCGGCATTATGAAAGAATACCTGCCCGCCAAGATGATCAAACCGTTTATCGAACTGACCGGCATTGACAAAGAAAAACTGGCGCATCAGATCACCGCCCCGGAAAGAGGAAAAATTGTTGAGCTCCTCAAAGCGCTGCGTTTTAATATCAAGTCACCTTTAGCGCTGGAGAAGGCGATCGTTACGGCAGGCGGTGTTTCTCTTACGGAGATCGATCCGCGCACCATGGCCTCGAAATTAATTAACGGGCTGTATTTCTGCGGCGAGGTTATGGATATTGACGCCGATACCGGAGGCTATAATTTACAGGCTGCATTTTCGACAGGTTTCATAGCCGGACAAAAAGCGGCTGAATATGTAAAGCCATTTTCAGGCAAAAGATAACATTTTATAAAATTTTTATAGCTCTGGGGCTACAGATGGCACCAGGCAGGCCAGAATCAAAAGCTCCTTGCCGGTATTTCTAACCTGATGTTCTTCATCCGGCGGCATAAAAACGACACTGCCCGCCTGCACGGGATTCCACTGGCCATTGCCGTAAATTTCTCCAACACCTGAGTGAATAAACATTTCATGTTCCCACGGATGTACGTGCTTAGGCGTATGTCCGTCCGGTGCGATTTCAAAAATCCGCATACAAAAATTGTTCGCCCCGTCAGCCTTGCCCGCGACAACCCGTCCGGCAACTCCCTTAGCCGCATCATTATCAAAACGAGCCGGCGACACTGATTTGTAATTTATTAATTTCATAATAACTCCTATTTTAACCGGTGATAGACGTAAATATTTCACTCAACGCCGGATGCGGAATGACCCAATTTCGTAATTGTTTTTTCGTCATCCCATTGGATACGGCCAGAGCAAGCGGCGTAATCAAATCGGCGGCGTCTTCGCCGACAATCGTCGCGCCGATCATTTTATCCTGATAAAAAAACGCCTTCACAAAACCCTGCCCCATCAATTCGGCGCGGGCAATGATGTTCGCGCTGTATGGGGATTTAACAACTTCCACGGAAAGGCCTTCTTCCTCCGCGCGTTTTTGGGTGAAGCCCACACGCGCGATCTGCGGATGGCCGTAGACAACTGAAGGAATGAAATCTTCATTATAGATAGAATCACCCACTTCATACATGAGATCAATTGCATATTTTGCCTGCTTCGATGCCCGATGCGCCAGCATCATACCGCCCGTAACATCACCCACGGCGTAAATACCGGCAACATTCGTCATCATATTTTTATCTACCTTGATTCCGGCCTTTGTATATTCAATGCCAAGTTTGTCCAACTCTTCTGAATGCAGTAAAGCTTTTCTACCCGTGCAAAGAAGGGCATAATCGGCGCTGACCTCCAGTTGTTTGCCGTCTTTTTGAGCGGCCATGAAAACCGATTCGCCTGTATCTTTCAGACTTTCCAACTTAGTGGAGGTGAGAATGACCACACCCTTGCCGATCAATTCCTGACGCAGCAAATCAGCACACTCCTGATCCTCCAGAGGAATAATCCTGTCCAATATTTCCACGATGGTCACCTTTGTCCCCAGTTCGGCAAAGAAGGTGGCGAATTCAACACCAATCACACTGCCGCCGACAATGATCATGCTCGAGGGAAGCACATTTAAATTCAAAATGCCGTCCGATGTTAGAATCCTTTCCGAAAGATTAATGCCCGGAAGAATCTGAGGCACGGAACCCCAGGCAATGATGATATTTTGAGTGGAAATTGTTTCGCTCTTGCCCGACGCATCGGTAAAGCGAACTTCCGAAGGTGAAATGATTTCTCCTGCGCCCTGCCTGATTTCCCCCCCGGCTTCAGTAAGAACTTTTTGCGCGCCGAGAGAGGACACTTTCACAATCTGCTGCTGATGTTTCTTGATCGCGGAAAAATCAACGGACGCCTCCGCAATATTTATTCCCATCCTCTTAAGTTTTTTCAAATCCGCGTAGTGCTTGCTGCAAGAAAGCAGAGCTTTGGTCGGAATGCAGCCCCGATGAGTGCATGTTCCACCCCAGCCGTTCTTTTCAATGATGAGGACTTTTTTCTTCTTCGCCAAGGCGACTTCCGCCGCCGCAATTCCTCCCGGCCCGCCGCCAATAATGATCAAATCATATTTTTCAGACATCTACATACCCCGCGATTTACAGAATCATTTAAATTATAATGCAAATTAACTTCACTATTCACCATTCACGTTTCATCTTGCCCTCGCTGCATGATCTCCGCCAGAGAACACACTATTCCAAACCCATGACCTCGTAAAGACATTCCCCTTTAACAGGCACGGAAACGCCATTATCAACTATAGTGCCGTCATAATCGGCAATAATTCGAAAGTAAGTCGGTCTGGTAACGAATGTACGCGCGACCCACTGGGCAAAAGGATTTAAATTTGAAACTGTCAGCATGTCAACATCCTCAACCAGGGTTCTAAAACGAATTTGAATATGCGCTTCAACTCCTTTCGCGGCATGATCGATAGAAATCTGCCGCGGGTAATGCCGTTTTAGTTCAGGGTGCGTAACATAATCAAACTGCCTGATCGCAGGACTTCCGGAACCGACAATGATCTGATTCCCTCTGGCAATGTACAACGGACGGGAATTAATGTTCGGGTCACGATATTGCACATCCGCATAAATAATCGTGTACCCGCCGGTAATGATTCTGCCCCATACCCAGGAGGTGGCTATTTTATTGAGCGATTTTTTCCCCCAGTTATGATCCGCATATCCTACCCCCGTTACTTTTCTTGTGATTCCGTTTTGAACAATTGTCCCTTCAATGCGATTCTGTCCCTGGTGGACTGCCCAGAAGAATTCCTTTTTATCGTCATAAACATCAGAACCTCCGATAGGAAGCCAACCGGGCGCGAGCGTTGTTAGTTTAAAATCAGCCTTGATACCTTCCAGATCCCATCCCACGAGATAGTTATCATTATCCAGACGGCTGATGTATCCTGCCGGGCAGATGAGGTTGATATCTTCCGTCGATACTTTCATGTCATCGTCTGCCAATGTCAGTTGATGACTTTCTTTTTTCCAATCGGATCCATAAAGGGAAAAAGTCACTCCAGGCTTACCTGTTGTAAAACTGGGCGCAAGAAATACTCCGACAAAAGTTTCTCCCGTATCGAGATGGCCGTCAAAATACCACCACTCGAAAGGATTTTCTCCTTTGATCGTGTGCTTGGCCATGTCGCGGGGAGTTGGCGGGTTCTTGCCCCAATCAATATAATCATTGTTCTTCCCCATCGTTTCCGAGGGTTTTTCCAGATGAGCACATGCGAAAAGGAAAGGGACCAGCATAACTGCAATGACAAGCGAGGTTACGCGTTTATTCATGAGAGCCTCCACATCCGGGCCAGGGCAAGAAACTATCCAAAGCCGGTTACTTCCGCAAAGCGGATTGATATTAGAATATTTATCGAAGGAGTATAGAAAAAACACTCTGGCATGTCAATGAAAAGACATCATCAAAGTGCGACTGCCGCGTGATAGGAACTGCGCACCAGCGGCCCGGACTCCACGTATTGAAAACCTTTTTGATAAGCTATTTCTCTGAACTCGGCAAATTCATCCGGGTGGTAGTACTTGGCCACCGGCCAGTGTTTCAGCGTCGGCTGCTGATACTGCCCGATGGTCAGGCGCGCGCAGGAAACCTCCGCCAGATCATCAATCAGTCGCAAAATATCTTCGCGGATCTCACCGAAGCCGATCATAAAACCGCTTTTGGAAATGATTGAAGACGAACTTATATTTTTCAGAAGATTCAGAGAAACAGCGTAATTGCCCTGCGGCCTCAATTGCGCGAACAGGGGTTTCACAACTTCCATATTGTGATTGATGACATCAGGCTCGGCGGAAATTATTTTTTCCAGCTCCGTCTTATTTCCCTTAAAATCAGGAATCAGCACTTCTATTCTGCAGGAAGGCGCTTCTTTCTTCAATTTAACAATGACGTCGGCAAAAACATGAGCTCCGCCGTCCGGCAAATCATCCCGGGTAACGGAGGTAATCACAACATATTCCAGTTTCATTTTCTTTACAGCGTCTATCAAATGATGAATTTCTTTTTCGTCAATGGCCGCCGGTTTTCCGTGCTCAACATTGCAATACAGACAATCGCGTGTGCAAATATTACCCATGATCAGGAAGGTAGCGGTGCCCGAGGCAAAGCATTCGGCCATGTTGGGACAGGCCGCTTCCTGGCAAACGGTATGCAGTTGAAGCCCGGCAAGCGTTGATCTTATATTGCGGCATTCATTGGAATAGGGAGGGCGGACTTTAAGCCAGGAAGGTTTGCGGAGGAGTTGTTTGGTATTTTGAAGTTCATTCATAAAAATCACTTTCTCCCTTCCCTCTCCCCTCAAGGGCGAGGGATAAACGGAAGAATTATGATCTTTTCCAGCAGACATCCGGTTTGCGGGCGGCCAGCACTTCATCCAACCGGGTGACCGGCGTCGTCACCGGCGCGCACTTCACACCGTCAGGATTTTCTTTGGCCTCACGGGCGATGGCAATCATGGCATCACAGAAGGTATCCAGAGTTTCCTTGCTTTCCGTCTCGGTCGGTTCGATCATGATGGCTTCGTGCACAATCAACGGGAAATAAATGGTCGGCGGGTGATAACCGTAATCAATCAGTCTCTTGGCAATATCACTCGTATGCACGCCGCTTTCCGAAACCTGTCTGGTGCCGGAAAAAACACACTCGTGCATGCAGCCGCGATCATAAGGCAAATCATAGTAGGGTTTTAGTATTTCCTTGATGTAGTTGGCATTAAGCACAGCCATCTCGGTGGCGCGTTTCAAACCTTCAGCGCCGAGAGATCGAATATACGTATAGGCCTTTACGATCACATTGAAATTTCCGTAAAATGAGCGAACACGGCCGATGCTGTCGGGAAATTTTCCCGACCATTTATATTTATCATCGGCTTTGACAACGCGGGGTACGGGCAGAAAATCAACAAGCGCTTTGGCCACGCCTACCGGACCGCTGCCCGGTCCTCCGCCGCCATGCGGTGTGGAAAATGTTTTGTGCAGATTGAGTTGAATGACATCGAAGCCCAGATCGCCGGGTCTTACTTTGCCCATAAAAGCGTTGGCGTTGGCGCCGTCGCCATAAAGCAGACCGCCTTTCTCATGAATGATTTGCGCAACTTTTTCAATGTTGCGTTCAAACAATCCCAGCGTGTTGGGATTCGTCAGCATCAAAGCAGCCACATCTTCCGTCATAAGAGATTGCAGATGTTCGATATCGACTCCACCTTCGCTGTTGGAACGGAGTTCCACAACCTCAAATCCGCAAAGCGCGCTGGATGCCGGATTGGTTCCGTGAGCGGCGTCGGGTATCAGAATAATCCGGCGCTTTTGCCCTTTCTTTTCGAAATATTTTTTAATCATCATGACACCGGTCAGCTCGCCATGCGCGCCGGCCGCCGGCTGCAGGGTAAACTCCGCCATACCGAAAATGCCGCATAAATATTTTTGCATTTCGTCAATCAGCTGCAGATTCCCCTGAGCGGATTCAGCATCGGCATAGGGGTGCAATCCGGTAAAGCCGGGGAGTAATGCGACATTCTCGTTAACTTTCGGATTATATTTCATCGTGCAGGACCCCAGAGGATAAAAGCCCAGATCAACGCCGAAATTCCGCCGCGACAAATTGGTGTAATGCCTGATTAAATCAATCTCGGCAACTTCCGGCAGATCAAGATCGTCGCGCAGATATTTACTGCCGATTGCATCTCCAATATTAAAAGCCGGCACATCGCTTGCGGGTACATCCGCGGTGCTGCGTCCGTGTTTGCTTATTTCAAATATCAATTCCATGTTAACCTCTTCGTCATTCCAATTTAATCTGTCCCTCCCTTGAGGGGAGGGACAGAGGGAGGGTGAAACATTCGCAAATATCACCCTCTCCCTACCCCTCTCCCTTCAAGGGAGAGGGAACTTTCTTTTTTGCCCACCAGGGAGGGGCAAAAGGTGTAAACTACCGTTTCAGGATGTCAGCAACCTTATCCATATCTTCTTTGGAAATCATTTCCGTAGCGCAAAACAGCAGGGAATTTTCCAGTTCCGGATAATTTTTTTGCAGGTCATAGCCGCCGGTGATTCCTTCATTTTTCAATTTCTCATTCACCTTTTTTGAATCGGGACAGCGCAGAACAAATTCATTATAAACAGGCGAGGAAAAAACTTCTTTCCAACCCGCAAGCCCTAATAGTTTATTTTTTAAGTACTGTGTTTTGTAAATATTCAGTTCGGAAAGCCGCTTAAGATTCTTTCCCAACGCGGCAAGATAAACTCCCGCCGCCAGCGCGCAGAGCGCTTCGTTCGAACAGATATTGGAAGTCGCTTTTTCCCGGCGGATATGCTGTTCACGTGTTTGCAGAGTCAGCACAAATCCGCGCCGGCCGTTTTTATCCACCGTCGCGCCGACAAGTCTTCCGGGTATCCGGCGCATGAATTTTTCTTTTGCGGCGAAAATTCCCAGGTAAGGCCCGCCGTAATTAAGAGGGTTGCCGAAACTCTGGCCTTCTCCCACGACAAAATCCGCGCCCGCAGCTCCCGCGGGCTTGAGAATGCCCAGAGAAGTGCCGTCGGTAAAACCGGCAACGAGCAGCGCTCCTTTGTTATGAACAGCGTCCGCAACCGGCGCAATGTCTTCAATGACGCCGAAGAAATTCGGGCTTTGCACCAGCACGGCGGCAACCTGATCATCAAGTTTTCTTTGCAAAGATTCTAAATCAATTTGGCCGGACGGAGCATACGGCAGTTCCACAACCGTATAGCCGTTAGCCCACGAATATGTTCGTAAAACCTGACGATATTCGGGATGCACCGAACGGGCAACGATGATTTTATTTCTGCCGGACATTTTCGCACAGAGCACAGCGGCTTCAGCCATCGCGGAAGCGCCGTCATACATCGAAGCATTGGCAATTTCAGTGCCGGTAAGATGGGCAATCATGGTCTGGTATTCGTAGATCGCCTGAAGAAGCCCCTGACTGATTTCGGCCTGATAAGGCGTGTAGGCTGTATAAAATTCCGCGCGTCCCGTGATATGTCCGACAACAGCCGGAATAAAGTGATGATAGGCTCCCGCTCCCGTTAAAGTGAATTGCGGCAATTTATTTTTCCCGGCAAGATCGCTCATAACAGAGACGGTTTCCTGTTCGGATAAGGCGGCGGGAATATCCGGCATCTGCTTTAATCTGAATTTTTCGGGAATATCGGCAAAAAGTTCGTCAATGCCGGCAACGCCGATCGCCGCCTGCATTTGTTCTATGTCTTCGCTGGTGTGAGGGCAATAATCCATCTTTAGTGTTTTTCCTCTTTCAGCATTTCATCATAATCCGCCGCGGCAAGCAGCATATCGAGTTCTTCCGGATTGGACAGGCGCATTCTCACAATCCAGCCCTCACCGAAAGCATCCTGATTGATCAACTCCGGTGTTTCTTCCAGCGCTGTATTGACATCAATGACTTCACCGCTCACAGGGGCAAAAACATCGGATACGGACTTTACCGATTCGACAACAGCCACCGTAGCCTTTTTGACAACTTTTCTTCCGATTTCGGGCAAGTCGACAAAGACAATATCCGTGAGCATTTCCTGAGCATAATCCGTTATGCCGATTGTTGCTGTTCCATCTTCATAGTACACGACCCATTCATGCTCTCGGGAATACAGCCTGTCTTTCGGATTTTGTTTGGACATAATGTCCCTCCTTCAATATTATTTTGACCGTTTATAAAAAGGGAGCTTAACGATTTTTGCCATAGCCATTGTATCGCGAATGGCAACTTCTATTTGCGTATCCGGCGCGCTGAAATCAATATTTATAAACGCCAAACCGATTGCTTTGTTCAAGGTGGGCGAAAAGGTTCCGGAAGTCACAACACCGATTTCCTGAGTTTTGAAAAAAACTTTGTAACCGTGGCGGGCTATGCCGCGTCCGGTCATTTCCAATCCAACCAGCTTTTTCCTGATTCCGGAATTTTGTTTTGCCCTGAGTGCGGCAGAGCCGATAAATTCTTTATGCGCATCAACGATCCAGCTATAAGGCACTTCCAGCGGACTGACCGATTCGTCCATATCCTGACCGTTGAGCATCATGCCCCCCTCCAGGCGCAACGTGTCGCGAGCGCCCAATCCCGCAGGTTTCATGCCCAAGGGAACTCCTGCCGCCATTACTTTATCCCAGATTTCGCCAATCACATTACTTTCGGCATAAATCTCAAATCCGTCTTCTCCCGTGTAACCGCTGCGGGAAATAATTGCCGGAAATCCGGCGACATGGGATTTGCAAAAATGATAGAAACGCATCGTTTTCAGATCAGCCTCTGTCAGCTTCTGTAAAATTTCTTCGGAGCGGGGACCCTGCAAATCAAGTTTACCCGTATTATCGCTGATATCTTTTAAATCGCAATCGAATTTTTCCGCATCGCGAATTGCTTTGATCCATTGCCAGTCGCGTTCCCTGGGCGTGGCATTGGTTACCAGCAGATAGGAATTTTCATCCATTTTGTACACGGTTAAATCGTCGATAACACCGCCTTCTTCATTGAGCAGAGCGGACAGTTTGACCTGACCGGTGGCTTGATCCGCTAAATTTCTGGTCAAAACCAGTTGTAAAAGATCAAGCGCCTGCGGCCCTTTAACTTCAATCTCCCCCATGTGGCAGATGTCAAAAAGACCGGCTGCGCTTCTGGTTGTCCTGTGTTCATCAATAACATTGGTGTATTGCACAGGCATGGCCCAGCCGCCAAAATCAATTATTTTGGCATTCAGAGCAACATGCTTTTCATATAATGGTGTTTTTTTCAATTTGTTTCACCCCATATCCGTATTTATAGTCCAGCAGCAGGCAGATTAATATTTAAAAAGCTTTTCAAAAAAGAGTTGTTTGCTCTTGGGATAATAAATATCGCCTCCGTAATCAACAATCAGTTTGCCATCCAGATGGTCAACCTCATGCTGAATAACACGGGCGACATAATCCAGATATTTTTTGTTAACTTTTTCGCCTTTGGCATCTACGGCGCGCACTTTAATTTCGGGGAAGCGGCTTATCTCCACCTGAATTTCGGGACATGAAAGGCACCCCTCGGCCATCGATACAAGCTCGCCGCGCATCTGGTTTATCCGTGGATTGACCAATACTTCGAAATCGTCGGCATTTTTTATCCGGCCCTTTCCTTCAAAGCCTTTATTACGGAAAACAATTACTCTTTTGTTAATGCCGATTTGCGGCGCGGCAAGCCCCACAGCATCATCTTTTTCCAGAAAAGAATCTATTAATGTTTGAATTATTTCCCGTGATTCCTTATCCAAAGGCACAGGCAAGTCAACGGATTTCTTTCTCAGGATAGAAATATCCTTGGGGTTTTCTCCCTCATCATTCCATAGTGTTAAAACTCTTTTGGAGGACATAAAACATCACCGAAAAATTATTTTTGAGCCATTTACCACCTATTCTTCGTTATTTCAAGGAATTGTAGCTTGCAATAAACATATATATTTTGCTAAACAACAATAACGATTCGCTTTCTTCGGCTAACTTTGTTGGCTGCGTCGTCGGCTTCTACAACGTATGGTACTATACGCTTCCGGCGCCTCCTCATTGCCGCCTCGTTATCCTTTGAAATCGAAATGTTATAATATGCACTAATTAATATAAACACTAAGGATTTATTTTGATTAACCAAATCGTCACCAAAATAACAAAACGGGAGTTTGCCCGTTCGCTTAAGTTTGAAGAAGGGCTTTTGCCGGAAATGCCGTCATGCAGCGATGAAAAACAGCGGCTCCTCTATATGCATATTCCTTTTTGTGAGGAACTTTGTCCGTACTGCTCCTTTCACCGGATAACCTTTGAAGAACCGCTTACCCGGAAATACTTTAAAGCGCTGCGCCGGGAAATTAAGATTTATCAGGAAAAAGGATATAAATTCAAAGGGATCTATGTCGGCGGCGGCACCCCGACCGTGCTCATTGATGAACTGGCCCAAACGCTGAATCTGGCGCGGGAAATTTTTTCGCTTACTGACATATCCGTGGAAACAAATCCTAATCATTTAAATCATAAGAATATTGAAATCTTACAGCAAAGTGGCGTCAAAAGACTTTCCGTGGGAGTTCAAACCTTTGATGATAACCTGCTTAAAAAAATCGGACGTTATGATAAATACGGTTCGGGCGAAATTATTGTGGAACGGCTTAAAAACACGCAAGGCTGTTTTGATACCTTAAATGCCGATATGATTTTTAATTTCCCCGGGCAAACAGCCGAAATGCTCGATGCAGATTTGGCCGCTCTGCTTAATTTAAACATGGATCAAGTGACCTTTTACCCCCTGATGATTTCCGCCTTAACGCAGGAGATAATGGGAAAAACCGTTGGTGTGGTTGATTTTAGACGCGAACAAAAATTATACGAACTGATCGTAAGGCGTCTGGAGAAAAATTATGATTTTTCTTCAGCCTGGTGCTTTTCCCGCAAAAAGACCCTGATTGATGAATATGTTGTGGATTACGACGAATACGCGGGCCTGGGCAGCGGCGCTATCGGCTATCTGCGCGGAACCTGTTACTCCAATACTTTTGACATCGCGAAATATATCGATACCCTGGAGCAGGGGAAACTGCCTCTGCAGGCTTCCCGCAAGTTTGATCTGCGCGATCAGATGAGTTATGATTTTATGATGAAATTATTCAGCACAAAACTGGATATCGAGGCTCTGCAGAAAAAATATGACGGCCAATTTTTAAAAACCATGTGGAAGGAAATAGCGGCTTTCGAAATCGTCAGAGCTTTTCGTTATTTTCCTCCCTATCTGCATTTAACGCCTTACGGCCGCTACCTCTGGGTAATCATGATGAGAGAATTTTTTATCGCCGTAAATAATTTCCGCGATTATTGCCGCAAACAGGCGAAGATTATTTGAAATACTATACCTCTGTCATGCCGGACTTGATCCGGCATCCAGGAAGTAATAATACTGGATTACCCGGTCAAGCCGGGTAATGACAAAGACAAAAAAACGCGAAGAATTGATTTGATATCAAAAGAGGGTATTTATGGACGATCTACGAAAAGAAATGTTGAAAAAGCTGCCGAAAATTGACGAAATTCTTCTGATTCTGGAGCGGCAGAATATTTATGATCTGGCGCCGCATGAAATCGTCAAGGAAACCTGCCGCAAGGTTGTGCAGGACTTAAGAGATAAAATCGTCAATGTCAAAAAGAAGCTGCCTTCGGAATTCAGCCCCGACACGGCCGCCGTCGCCAAAGAGGTGGAAAAATCAATCAGGGGATTATACCGCTACAGTCTGCGCCGCGTTGTCAACGCCACCGGCGTCATTCTGCACACCAATCTGGGACGCGCGCCGCTTTGCCCCGAAGCCCTGGAAAGAATTATGGAAGTGGGCAGAGGCTACTCCAATCTGGAGTATGATCTGGTTAAGGGTGAACGCGGTCAGCGTTATGATCACGTCAGCTCGTTAATTTGCGCTCTCACCGGAGCCGAAGACGCGTTAATCGTCAACAACAACGCGGCGGCGGTTTTGCTGGTGCTCAATGCCCTGGCCGAGAAAAAAGAAGCGATCGTATCGCGAGGCGAGCTCATCGAAATCGGCGGCGAATTCCGCATCCCGGAAATCATGCACAAAAGCGCGACCAAACTTCGCGAAGTGGGAACAACCAACCGCACGCGCCTCGGCGATTACGAAAAGGCTATCAGCGATAAAACGGGCCTGATTATGAAAGTGCACACCAGCAATTACCGTATTGTAGGATTTACCGAAGAAGCGGATATCGAATCGCTGGCCGCTTTGGGGAAAAGCCGCGGCATCCCGGTCATGGATGATCTGGGCAGCGGCTGCCTGATCGATCTTGATCTGTATGGCCTCCAGCATGAACCCACTGTGCGCGAGACTCTGGCCAAGGGTGTTGATGTGGTCACCTTCAGCGGCGACAAACTGCTGGGCGGTCCGCAGGCGGGCATCATCGTCGGCAAAAAAGAAGTCCTAGCGAAAATTAAAAAGAATCCCTTGAATCGCGCCCTGCGCATCGACAAATTCACACTGGCCGCGCTGGAAGCCACCTTGATGCACTACTTGAATACCGCCGCGGCGCCGAAGACATTAAGAGCGTTGAAGGCTTTGACCGAACCCGTTGCCGATGTCAAAAAACGCGCCGAAGAGTTAATCCGGAAATTGCAAAATGAAAATTTCGATCAGTTGAAATTTTCGATCCGGGAAGATTTCGCGGCAGCCGGAGGCGGCTCACTGCCCACGCAGCAGATTCCGACCGTTTTAGTCGCCGTCAAAAATAAAAATATGCCGGCCACCAAGATGGAAGAAAAACTGCGCAAGCTTGAAATGCCGATCATCGCCCGTGTGGACAAAGATGAAATTCTTTTCGATCTTCGCACGGTAACCGAGGATGAGCTTGTTTTCCTCATCGAAGGGCTGAGACAGATCAACATCTAATTAAGAAAGCGGCGCATTGGGGGAATGTGCCCTACACTGGATTACCCAGTCAAGCCGGGTAATGACAAAGAAGTGTCATTCCCGCGCAGGCGGGAATCCAGGAAATTATTTAGTTAAAAAGTTTCATTGCATCATACTTTTCATCTGTTCAATATAAACTCAGGAGCGTGGTATGAGAAAAGGAAAAGAGCGATACAAAATTATCTTCGGCATGAATTTAGTACTTGCTTTTATCTTTACCGGATTAACAAATAACGCTTTTGGTTTTTTAGGATTTGGCGATACGGCAAGTTGGAAGGAAGAGGTGCTTTTGCATGACGGCAGTAAAATCATTGTGGAGCGATGGCAGAAACATGGCGGACGCCATGAACTTGGTCAAAGGCCGGGCATCGCGGAACATTCTATAACTTTTACATTACCGGAAACAAAAAAAGCCATCAAATGGAAAGATGAATACAGCGAAGATGTTGGGCGTTCAAGCTTGGAGTTGCTTGCCTTGGACATAATAAACGGTACAACTTATATCGTTACAAAGCCGGTTGGGATGCTTGCCTACAACAAATGGGGACGGCCTAATCCACCTTACGTTATTTTTAAATTAGATGGAAAAGTATGGAAACGAATTAGTTTAGCAGAGTTGCCCGTTGAGTTTAAAAACATCAATCTGGTTATCGATACAATGAATGATGAAGAAGAACTTGTTCGTCAGGGCGTTATATCCGCAGAAAGGGTAAAGGAATTTAACAGCAGCCTGACGCAAGAGGAATACAAAACCATCATCCGTACACCGTTAAAAACTATGAATGAGCCGATTATGGTCCCCACTAAGGACGGTTGGTACGGTATCGATTGGTTTTCAGACCAACCAAATCATGAAGCCTGTTTAAAAGCCTGTAGTCGCTACTGGGTTAAGCACGGTCACTGTCCATGTGATGATCTATTTAAAAAAGAGAAGTAAACATGGCGACTGATCTTGAATATTGCAAACAGGATACCGGCTTTCGTAACCTAAAGGTCATCTACGACCGGTATGACATAATGAGGGAAGTGCAGGAGTAACAACTTGAGCGAGCAATCGGAAAAAATACGTTTTACGATAGATAAAAGCCAGATTGGGCAGAGGCTGGATATCTATCTCGCGCAGAGTGACGCGGACATTTCCCGTTCGCATGTTAAATGTATTATTGAAAACGGCGACGTCCTGGTTAACGGCAATGTGCCTAAAGTCAGCCAGAAACTAAAAGAAGGCGATGTGATTATCCTGACCAAAAGGCCGCCGGTGGAAGCGGCTGCCGTAGCGCAGGAAATGCTCCTTAATATTGTTTACGAAGACGAAGCCATTATCGTCATCAACAAACCGGCCGGGATGGTGGTCCATCCGGCACCGGGCAACCCGGACAAAACGCTGGTCAACGCATTGCTCTTTCATTGTCATGATTTATCGGGAATCGGCGGCGTCCTGAGACCGGGCATTGTACACAGACTCGACAAAGACACCTCCGGCCTGATTGTCGCGGCAAAATCGGATGACGCGCATCGTCAGCTGTCTGCTCAATTTGAACAGCATGATGTACAAAAAAAATACCTGGCGCTGGTTTGGGGCAACCCGAAAGACAATCAGGGAGAAATCGTAAAGCCGGTGGGCAGGCATACTGTTGATCGCAAAAAAATGTCTACAAGAACAAAACGGGGCAAGGACGCTCTCACCTTTTGGAAAGTAAACGAGCGTTTCGGCGTGGCAACGCTGCTGGAGGTGGAAATCAAAACCGGACGCACGCACCAAATTCGCGTGCATTTGTCTGATCTCGGTTATCCGGTTATCGGTGATGCCGTTTACGGAAACTCCGCCAAAATCCGCGCTGTTGTTGATCCGCTGTTGAAGGCACGGCTGAAAGAATTTAACCGGCAGGCTTTGCACGCGGCACATCTTTCTTTTATTCATCCGCACAACCGCAAGCGGGTCGCATTTACAGCGGATATGCCGGATGACATGACCGATCTGTGCGCGCAGCTGCGTTTAAGCGTTAATCCGGTTGATTCAACCGCCGGCAACCGGAAACTTTAGCTGCGCTTCAACTGTCATTGTCCAACTTGATTGGACAATCCAGCATTGTCTTTTTCTGGATTCCCGCCTACGCGGGAATGACAATTCATTTTCACTATTCCCTATTCACTTTTCACTATTCACACTTTATTGACTTACCGATTCCGCCTCGTGCCGTTTCCGGTTCCTTCTTTGGTTGAAAGACGAAATAATTGATTCCGTCGCTTGTCCCAATGATATTTTCTCCGTGTTGACGATTATATCATAGTGTTTAGGATCCGTGACATCGGCATTAAAATATTTTCTTACAAACGCCTTGCGGTTATTTTCCGTTTTGATCACATATTGTTCCGCTTCAGCCTTTGTATATCCTCTGTCCTCCATAAAATGTTTAATTCTTTGTTCCATGGGAGCAATGACTCTGACCCTGAATATCCTGTCTTTCGGCAGAACAAAATTAGCCCCCCTGCCCACAATAATGACATTGCCAAAAATACCGATAGACCCGATCACCTTGGTCAGATGCTGCAGGTATTCTCCCGGCCAGGGACGATTTTCTCCGAAGAGAGATAAAAGAAGGGTGTCCCGAAACTTCACTTCCTTTTCATCAAGAGCTTCTATCACTTTTCTGCTCATCTTGGCGCTGTCGGCAACGTGCTGAATAATCTGGCCGCCGATCAGATCAAGACCTAAAGCTTTCGACAGCTTTCTGGCAATTTCGCTTCCGCCGGCTCCCGGTTCCCGCGAAAGAGTAATTATCGGCCCGCCTTTGAAATTTTCAATTTTAAGGCCCTGGTTTGAAGCCCGGGCGAACAGTTGCCGCCACTTGGATACCTGCCCCTGGACCATCCGGTCCATGGCTACTTTTTCATCCTCGTTCTCATCTGAAGCCACCGTCTTGATCGACAGATCCCTCGTGTAGTCGGGACAATGGCTTCCGACAAAGGAGTCCTTATCCTTGCTTAATTTAAACTTTTTCTGACATTCCCTCCGCCACGCGCATATACCGCAAATGTGCATTTCTACTGCCATGATGATCACCTTCCTTCTTGTCGACAATAGATGTTCAATTTTTAACTCAACGCCTCAAACCCGGCAACAATATCCAGCAGTTCCTCTGTAATCGTCATCTGACGCGTACGGTGAAACTGCACGTTCAAATCCATCATTTGTTCTTCAATATTTTTTTCGGCGTTTTGCATGGATGCCAGGCGGCTGGCATTCTCACTGGCCAGCGATTCGGCAAACGCGCGGTAAAGCGACACGAAAAGATATTCCCTGATGAGCGAAGAAAAAATCTTGCTGCCGTCCATCCGGAAAATAGGCAGGGACTTGGAATCCCATTTTTTGTGGGCCATCTCCTTAAGCCAGTCACGACTTACAGGCAATAGCTGAACATGGTAGGGGCGATAGTTGGCGCCGCTGATATAATCGTTGTAGAACAGCATAAAATGATCAACGTTATTACGAAAATGCCACTCTTCAATAACCATGATGATTTCCTGCACCAGCGGAGTGATGCCCGCCGTGGAACTGGGGGTGGCCATCAATTCATCTACAGGCTGTCCGGCATCTTCCACATAATCCGCGACGCGCGCGCCGACGGCAAGCACTTTGCGGTTTTCTTTTTTTACGCCGGCTTCTTTGAGGGAATCCAGCGCATAAACCGAGATCTGTTCGTTGAGCTGTCCGCACAAGCCCTGATCGGAACCGAAAATTATGGCCCCCATGCGCTTTACAGCCATGTTTTTACTTTGCGTCATCGCACCCATGCGTTCCTTGAGGACAATTTGCAGACCCATCTC
Source organism: Deltaproteobacteria bacterium HGW-Deltaproteobacteria-13 (assembly GCA_002840555.1). Classification (GTDB taxonomy): domain Bacteria; phylum Desulfobacterota; class Syntrophia; order Syntrophales; family Smithellaceae; genus Smithella. The sequence continues at coordinate 129,848 of PHBJ01000001.1, read as the reverse complement.
CACCGTCCGGTTGTAATCGTCAAGAGATTCCACGGCCTTCTGATATTGACGGATGCTCACGGCGGCCAAAGCCTTCATGGTTTTGACCACCGACAACAAATCACCGGCGCTTTTAATTCTTCTTTTCAGGGACTCCGTTGTTTGCATTTGCTTCCTCAGCCTCTTCAAACGGCGCGATTGCCGGTTTTATTTTTCCCATAATGTAATCGCGATCGATCATTTCCAGTTTTTTACCGGAATCGATGCGTTCGCGCAATTCCGGAAGCTCCTGATTAAACGCTTCCAGCACATGCCCCTCCACTTCGCGAATTTTCTCGATAGGAACTTGATCCAGGGCGCCGCCGGTTACTGACAACAGACTTGCAATCTGTTCGGAGGCGCGCAGAGGTTTGTACTGTCCCTGTTTGAGAATTTCCCGAACGCGCCAGCCTCTTTCCAGTATTCGCTTCGTACTTTCATCAAGTCTCGTGCCAAAACGCGAGAAGGATTCCAGCTCTTCAAACTGCGAGTAGGAAAGCCGAAGATCGCCCGCAACCGATCGATACGCGGGTAATTGCGTTTTGCCGCCCACGCGGGAAACGGATTTACCGACATCCACCGCAGGCAAAATACCTTTGCTGAAAAGAACCGGAGAGAGATAAATCTGCCCGTCCGTGATGGAAATCAGATTGGTCGGAATGTAGGAAGACATGTCCTGCGCTTCCGTTTCGGTAATCGGCAGTGAGGTCAATGACCCGCCGCCCAATTCCGGCCGCATATGCGTGGAGCGTTCCAGTAAACGGGAGTGAATATAGAATATGTCGCCTGGGAAAGCTTCCCGCCCTGGAGGACGACGCAAAAGCAGCGACACTTCCCGGTAAGCGCGGGCATGCGATGTCAGATCATCATAGATAATCAAAACATCACGTCCCTGCTCAACGAAATATTCTCCCATGGACGTTGCGGCATACGGCGCGATAAACTGCAGGCCCGGTGTGTCTTCACCCGTGGCCACCACGACGATACAGGATCCCATAACGCCGTGATCGCGCAATTCGGCAATGACCTTGGCCACATCGGCGCTTTTCTTGCCGGTGGCGCAATAAATAGAAATGATGCCCGTTTCCTTCTGGTTGATAATCGTATCAATGGCAATGGCTGTTTTGCCGGTCATTCTGTCACCCAGAATTAATTCGCGTTGGCCGCGTCCGACGGGAATGAGCGCGTCGATAACCTTAATGCCCGTTTGCAGGGGCACGACAACCGGGGCGCGGTCCATAACCGCGGGCGCGGGTCTTTCCACCGGCAGACGCATAACGGTATTGACTTCGCCCAAACCGTCCAGGGGACGTCCGAGGGGATCGACAACCCGTCCTAAAAGCCCGTCCCCAACCGGCACATCCAGCACGCGCTTGGTGCGCTGCACTTCCGATCCCACTTGCAGATTCTCACTGGGATCCAGCAGGATGACGCCGATTTCCGTCGGGTCAATATTAAAAACAAGCCCCATATAATTTCCCGCGAAGCGAACCAGCTCCTCCGCGCGGATATGCGGCAGACCGCTGACTCTGGCAATATCCCGGCCGACAAATTGCACGGTGCCGATTTCCAGTTGCCGCAGTTCGGGATTCTGTTCGTCCAGGACTTTTCCCATGGTATCAAACGTATCATCCAGGAAGGTTTGTAAGTCCTTATTTTCCACTTTTTTAGCCTCTGCCTCTTGATTCATTATTCGCCTCCTGACATCTTTGCCATTTTTCTATCCGCCGCGCTTCGCCTTGAACTATTTGGATTGCCGCGGCTCCCAAGAGTCGCCTCGCAATGACAGTAAGTTTTTTCCCATTCACGATTCACCATTCACCGTCTTTAAGCCGCGTGTGCCTCTTTCTGGAGTGTTTCAGTCAGATTCTCCACGAGCGTCTCCAGATATTCATTGAGACTCCAGGCAATTTTATGTCCATTCACCCGCAATTCAATGCCTGACACAATCTCCGGCTGCTCCAGGTAGCGGATCGTAAAACCATTGGTGATCTGTTTTTTCAAGGCTTCCGCAATTTCAGTCTGACGCAGTGCGGGAATGCCGAAAGCGCTCTGAATGATCACCTTATTGCCGCCGCCGGTAATCGCTTTGCGGAGTTGAACGCTTTTTTCCTCATCGAGGGCCTTGATCCGTCGGAGAAATTCATCGACGATACGATCCTCCAACTTCACATCGGCCAAATCGCTCAAGGCTTTGCGCGCGGTGTCATATAACTGTTTGGCCGCCCGTTGCCGCAGATCGTAGAAAAAAGCATCCTGCTCGCGAACCAGCATATCCTGCCAGCGCGTCTTCACCTGATCGACTTCCAGGCGCACTTTTTCCATCAGTTCCTTACGCTTGGCGTCGGCGGCCATCGTGGCCTCGTTGAGCATCTGCTCTTTGGCCTCATTGAGCACCTGGTTGCGCTTTTCATAAAGCTCGGCTTCCTCGTTGGCCTTTACTTTCAGCTCTTCGGCCTCTGCAAAGCGCCCGGCAATTTTTGTTTCCCGGTCATCCATGGCCTTGATGATCCGCCCGTAGAGGAAGCGTTTCAACAGGTACATGAGCAGGAGGAAGTTAAAAATCTGCGCTAAAAAAACAAACCAGTCGATATGCATGGATCATCCCCCTCACTTAATTACGAACCCCCAGAAAGGATTGGCAAAAATAAGAATCATGGAAATAACAAAACAGTAGATGGCGATGGATTCAATCATAGCCAATCCGACAAAAAGCGTTCTTGTTAGAGAATTCCTCTCATCCGGCTGCTGGGCTATCGCGGCCAGCGCCTGGGCGATTGCCTGCCCCATGCCCAGTCCGGGACCGATCGAACCGATCCCCATTGCCAAACCCGCACCGATAATCGAGGCCATCGCGACGAGACTTACCTTATCCATAAAAACTCCTCCTTTACTTTATAAAGATTTATCATACTGCAACGGTTTCTTTTTTCACTTCAACATGATGTTCATCCTCGGCGCTGAGCGCGGAGGCTATATAAACCATGGAAAGTATCGCAAAAATGTAGGCCTGAATGACGCCGATCAGAAGCCCCAGTATCTGCATGACGACCGGGAACAGGAAAGGCGTAACCGCCAGCAATATTCCGATGACTTTTTCATGACTCATGATATTGCCGAAAAGTCGAACTGTCAGCGCCAGCGTCCGGGATATTTCTCCCATGACATGGAACGGGAAGAAAATAAACGTAGGCTGAAAATATTCCTTGAAATAATGAAGAACGCCGTTGCGTGAAATGCCATAGAAGGGAACAGCAATAAATACGCAGGTGGCCAGCGCCGCCGTTGTCGTTATGGACGATGTCGGCGCGACATATCCCGGCACGACAGCCAGCACGTTGGATGTGCAGATAAATAGGAAAAGCGTGCCGATCAAAGGAATGTAACTGTCGGCGCCTTTTTTCGTCATCTCTCTTATTTCACCCCGAATAATGGAAACAATCACTTCCAGAAAATGCTGCCAGCGCGAAACATTCATTTCCGAAGAAATATTGCGTGTCACCAGGATTGAACCAATGACCAGAATTCCCATGACCAGCCAGGTATAGAGGATTGTCACGTTCAGGATGATAAATCCATAGCTCCAGATGACCACCTGGTCGGGACTGATTTGATTGAGAGATACAATTTCCATATCGACTCTCCGGACCGGCGGTTTTTATTGTCCGCCGTCAATGTTTAGTGAATCACCCCGGCCGCATTTTGCGGTCCCAGATGATATGTCAAAATCTTTCTGACAATGATAAAACCCAGTGTGGCCGCGATGAGTCTCTCCCAGTGCCCCGCGCCCATCACCAGATAAAACCCCGCCAGCACCGCCGCAACGCGAAAGATATAACTGATCAGCAGCAGACGCGCGGGACTCTTCGCGGACGGCAGTTGCCGCACCGTGTGCCACAGCGCGGTAAAATAGACCGCTCCGAAAGCCGCACCGGCGGTAAAAGCCGCTATTAAGAAAAGCAAACTATCCTTGTCAAGACTGCTGGATATCATCGTCATCTTCCTCGATAATTTTACCGCGAATTTTCCTCACCCAGTAGGCGGCATTCATGCATCCGACCATCACACCCGCGATTAATAACATGAGCGCCCAGGAATACCGGGTGGGCCAGGTGCGGTCGATCCACAACCCCAGAGCGATTCCGACCAGTGTGGGAATGGCCACCGCCCATCCGACGATTCCGAACATACCCAGACCAAACCAGACGGTTTCGTCTTTGTGCCGAAGGCCTCTCTTCCTCAGCGCTTCTTTTTTGGCAACCTGCTCGGTGAAGTGATCGGCTATCTTCCGGCGTCGCCCATTAGATGTTCGTCTTATTTCGACCATGCTCACTCCTTCAAGAGTTCTATGTTCTACGTTCTATGTTCCTATCAACGTTGAACGTTGAACATTGAACCTAGAACATTTTCTTATTTCAGCTCCACAAAACGTCTGACCAAACTCGCCTCCAACCTGGCCGCCGCGGAGCGAACCATTTTTTCCCTTTCATCCAGAATGTCATATTGTTCCACAACGACTTGTTTTAGTTTTCCCAGATCGGGCGCCCGCACGGCGTTACGCGTGGATACGAGAACGTCCGATCCTTTTTTTATCAATGTGCCCACATCCATCGCCAGTAATTCCTTGCCTCCCGTTTCCGGCTCATACGTGAATATGCCCGGGGCCAGCGTGGCAACGAAATCAATGTGATTCGGCATCAGGCAGAAAGATCCGTTTTCCGCCTCGGCGACAATTTTTTTTACTTCCTGCGTCAGCAATACTTCCGCCGGTAATAAAATTTTAAGCATCATGGGAAATCTTCGCCTCATCAATTGAACCGATCATATAAAGCGCGCGTTCCGGATACTCGGCAAACTCATCGTTGAGTATCCGTTCGCAACCATTGAGCGTCTCTTCACGCGACACCATCTTGCCCGCCGTTCCCGTGAACTGCTCCGTCACAAAGAAGGGCTGTGTAAAGAATCTTTCCAGTCTGCGGGCGCGAAACACAGTGCGCTGGTCTTCGCGGGAAAGCTCGGAAATGCCCAGCATGGCAATGATGTCTTTGAGGTCTTCATAAATGGCCAGCGTTTTGCGTATTTCCTGCGCGATTTTGTAATGACGTTCGCCGGCAATGTTCGGCATCAGCATTTTAGAACCGGACTGGAGCAAATCGATGGCCGGATACAAACCTTCACTGGCGCGCTTGCGCGACAGCGCGATGGTCGCGGAAAGATGGCCAAAGGTATGTACGGCTGAAGGATCGGTGAAGTCGTCCGCCGGGACATATACCGCCTGAATCGATGTGATCGCACCGGTTTTGGTATTGCAGATGCGCTCTTCAAGCTCGGCCAGCTCCGTGGCCAGCGTCGGCTGATAACCAAGACGCGAAGGCAGTTGTCCCAACAGACCGGAGACTTCCATGCCTGCCTGAATGAAGCGGAAGATGTTATCAATCATCAGAAGCACGTCCTGCTTGGCGTCGTCGCGAAAATATTCCGCCATCGTCAGGGCCGAATGGCCAACCCGGAAACGCGCTCCCGGCGGCTCGTTCATCTGACCGAAAACCATGACGGTATTTCCCAAAACGCCGCTTTCTTCCATTTCACGGTAAAGCTCCTCACCTTCACGGCAGCGTTCGCCGATACCGCAGAAGATGCTCATGCCTTCATGCGCGCTTACCGTATTGTGAATCATTTCGGTAATCAAAACTGTCTTGCCGACGCCGGCTCCGCCGAACAGGCCTGCTTTTCCGCCCCTTTCCAGCGGCGCCAGAACGTCTATGGCTTTGATCCCCGTCTCAAAAATTTCCGAAACGGTGGATTGATCGCGCAGAGGAATCGGTTCCCGGTGAATGGAACGCAATTCTGCTCCTACAACCTCCCCTTTCTTATCAATTGTATTTCCGAAAACATTGAAAACCCTGCCCAAAAGTTCTTTGCCCACGGGAACCTCAAACGGCTTGCCTGTGTCCGTGACCACCGATCCTCTGGCCAGCCCCTGAGTGGGCGTCAAGGCAACCCCTCTGACCGTGTTGTTGTCAAGCTGGGTAAAGACTTCGATGATATACTGATCTTTATCACCCGCTTTAAGAACATTACGAATCGAAGGCGCCGTGGGAAAGTGGACATCAACGACGCTGCTGCGAACGGATAAAACTTTTCCCTTATTGACTTTATTGATTTGCTCGCTTTCCACGTTAATCTCCTTAGTTATCGAATTTATTTTTTTAAGTTATCAATACATCTCTTCCACTTTTTTTATTCCTTCCATCAACCAGCCGATAACACCGCCAACCACAATCAACATGCCTGCCCGGACGATATCGCCGGAAAATGGTATTCCCGTCAGGAAAAGCGCATGGCTGGTCAAAATCAGAACACCAAGAAAGAGGGCGGTAAAGATGCCTTTTTTACCCCACCAGATCGACGCAAAAATGACCGGGATATAGAAGAGATGAGTGAAAAGTATTTCCGTCTTAAGGGTTACATGAGAATAATAGGTAAGAAGACAGGCACAAAGGAGAAAGATCGTCATCAACGCAGCTTTCAAGGTGCCGCCTTCACTTCCCATCCGTCCCTTCATCATCAGTGTTTTAATAGCGCCAAGCCTTCTTTCCACACTGCCGATGATTAACTCCTGGTATTTTTCTATGACCTGGTAAGATACATAATCGAACAGAAGAATTGTTCGATTCAGGCTTTCCACCGCCTGTTGCTTTTCCAGAGCGGTGAAAAAAAGCCCCTGAAATTCAGCATAAAGCCAGAGGTGCCTTCTGAGAAGCATCAGCGCGTAGGTAGCCTCCTGCAAGGGTATCTTTTTCTTGTAAAGATCCTCGGCGTACTGCCAGGAAAATGTTTTGGCTTCTTCATAAGGGTTTTCCGCCATGGACATCCGGCGAAAAAGCATGTAAAAATTGATTCCCTGGTTAATGACCATATCTTTCGGCAGAGAATGATATGAAGGCGTTCTTTTATGGGTCATCACATCGTCGGCCCATTGTCCGGAAATGTTCGTAGCCTTGCTCTCTATAACATCAATAAGTTTTGCCGCATATGCTTGCATTTTTTTATCTCCGCCTTCATCGAGCTGTTACGATAAAATATTTACTTGTTTAAATTCATTCTGCCGAATCACCGCGTATTTTCTTTTGCCTGACATTCCAGTTTCATCAGCTTCCAGTACTGCCTGGTCACAACATACATAATGTAATCAAACATAAGAATGGTCCTGCTCAGGCTTTCCACTGCCTGCCGGTGCTCTACCTCCACATTAAACAGCGACTGAAATTCCGCGTATAACCACATATGTCTTCTCATAAGAATCAGTGCGTATAATGCTTCGTGAAGCGGGACTCCCTCTCTGTATCTTTCTTCAGCGTATTTCTCGAAAACTTCCTTGGCCTGTTCGTATGGCGATTCATTAAAAAACATCATTTGAAAATTATTGTAAAAATATTTGGCCTGGCGAATAATCTTTTCCTCGGATTCTTCATGGTAGGTGTATGTCTTTTCGTTGGTTTTCACATCTTTTGCCCATTGGCGGGCAATGGTTTCCGCATTTTTTTGAGTCAGGTCTACGAGTTTTGCGGTAAAAGCCTTCATGGCAACTCTTTCCTTTCAGCAATTAGAAGAGCAACGGCCGTGCCATAAAAATTATTTTTGTATTATGTTTTTGGATATGTCTGTAAATACATTTCAAATCCGTTATCATCCGATATTCCCGTAAAGGACGGAATCCAGTGTTGTTAAGGAGTTATGCGTGATTACTTCCATGCAGTCATGTTCTTGAGAAATAAACAGACGTATCTCTTTTTGCCGGAAATTCATGAATAATTAAAAAAGAAAATAAATAAGAATACGAAATAAAAGTCGCCGGTGAAACAGCTTGAAGATATTGACGGATACCAGAAGATGAAAATTTTCTTTAAATATAAGAACTTATTAATCGAGACATTTATGTCGCCTGTGATGACTTAAATGTCGCGCAGGATGGATTCCCATTGAGGATTCTTCTTCATGGCGGCAATTTTGCGTTGAAGCTGCCTGATGGTTATGCCAAGAATTTGCGCAGTCTTGCCGCGATCACCTTTGGCATTGGTTAAAACATAGACCAGCTGCGCTTCATCGTTTTCCTTCAGCGTGCATAACCGGCGGGCAAGAGGAGAGGGGCTCGCTGATACCATACCCAGATGACCGGGCAAAACAAGGTTGGAATCACATATCAGAACGGCATTCTCAATAATCTGAGCAAACTCACGCACGTTGCCGGGATAAGGTCTGCTGTTTAATAAATCCATGGCTTCAGAGCTGAAACCGAGAACCTCTTTATTATAACTACTGCATGCCCTGCGAAGAAAATGGGACGCGAGCAGGGGAATATCTCCCTGTCTTTCTCTTAAAGGGGGCAGATGGATATGAACCGATTTGAGCCGGTAGAGAAGATCCAGCCTGAAGTTGCCTTCCTGGCAGCCCTGTTCAATATTGCTGTTGGAAGCTGATATAACTCTTACATCCACCCAGACGGGTTTCGATGAGCCGAGAGGGTAAAAAGATTTTTCTTCCAGCACACGGAGCAGTTTTGTTTGCAAACCGACCGGCAATTCTCCGATTTCGTCCAGGAAAAGAGTCCCTCCGTCCGCCTGTTCAAAATAACCCCGATACGGCATATCCGCGCCGGTAAAAGCGCCTTTGGCATGACCAAAGAACTGGCTTTCAAACATACTGGCAGGAATCGCGCTGACATTAACGGCAATGAAAGGGCCCTGCGGCATGGGTCCCGCCTGATGAATACCTTTGGCCACCAGCTCCTTGCCGGTTCCCGATTCCCCGGTAATCATAATGGGATTACCGCCTCCGGCCATCACCTGAGCATAAGAAAGCAGGGAACACATCTGCGGACATTGGGTGATAATTTCGGAAAAAGCATTAGGCACTTTACTTTTGCCGTATCCCGCCGTTGCCGATAAACCTATGAGTAATCCCCTGTGTTCATAAGCCCTCTTAATCGCCAGAAAAAGCAGATCGTTGTCTACCGGTTTAACCAGATAATCATAAGCACCCAGGCGGATGGCCTTAACCGTCGTGGGAATATCATCAATGGCGGTAAGGATGATGAATTCCGTATGAGGACGGTACGGCCGGGTTGATTCCAAAATTTGCAAGCCGTCAATTTCCGGCATCAGCAGATCCAGAAGCACAATGTCAAAATCCGTTTCTCTGATTTTTGCAATGGCCTCTTTGCCGCTGTTGCATGTCTCCACGTTCCTGATGCCCCGCCATTTCAGCAGGCGTTTCACCGAATTCAGAGCGACTTCTTCATCATCGACAATCAGGACTCTCATAATCTCTGCCTTCCCGTCTCACGAATTATTTTTTGCAGTTGTAACAAGCTGAAAGGTTTTTTAAGAACATAATCGGGTTGGCCGGCCATTCCTGCTGCCGGATTCCCGGTCAGGGGATCATCAGAATACAGAATGATAAACAGCAGCGGGAAACGTTCCTTTATTTTTCGGGACAGTTCCCATCCGTTTATTGCCGGCAGATTTATTTCCGAGATAAAAATGTCCACCTCGGGATGCGCTTCAAGATACGCAATCACATCATCACATGTATCTTCAGGCCCGCATTGCCAGTCAATGACATCGGCAAAGCTCATCTTGATTTCATTAAGGTAGAGGGCATCGCTGTCACAGCAAAGAATGGCCGGGCGAATGTTTATTTGTGTTTTGGCATCCAGCGGAAGGTAGATGGAAAACCGGCTGCCAATACCGGGACGAGAAAGCACTCCGATGATTCCCTTATGTTCTTTGATGAGTCCATAAGAAATGGAAAGCCCCAGACCCGTCCCTTCCCGATCCCGGCGAGTCGTAAAGAAAGGTTCAAAAACATGGTCCAGCACTTCTTTTTCCATACCGATTCCGTTATCTTCAATTTCGATCAGAATCGCATTGAATCTTTCAATACTTCTGACCGTGATAATGACTCTTCCTTTTCTGTCGGGCGTAATGGATTGATGCGCGTTGATCAACAAATTGGCAATGACCTGCTCAATTTTTTGAAAATGTCCCTGAACAGACGGCAGATTGCTGTCGATGTACAGGTCCATGCGGGAGACGGTTTTACGGACCTGAGCTCCGACAATAATCAATACGCCATGAATGACTTCCTCAATTTTAACTGGTTTCTTTGGGGCTGTTTCATCCGTGCGTGCGAATTCTTTCAGCCCGGCAATGACCCGTTTGATTCGTTGAGAAGCTGTCTTGAACTCCTCAATAATTTCTTTCATATTGGTGCAAACTTCCACATAGCCTATGCCCTTATCGCCCCAATCCGTATTGGACGCTCCGTCACTGGCAAGAATGGGTTCAACGGCATTCCACATTTCCTCCAGCATGGTAATGTTGTTGGCAATAAAACTGACAGGATTATTTATTTCATGAGCAACGCCCGTCACCACTTCGCCGAGGGCCTTTAATTTATGAGATTGGATCAGTTGCTGCAGACGGAGTTCTCCTTCCTGCCGGATTCTTTTATCCTCGGTTATATCCTGCCAGGCGCCGACCATGTAGCTTCGTAAGCGATTACCCGGTTTTATCAGGCGGCGGTGATCGGAAAGCCAGCGATAAGAGCCATCGGCCGTTTGGAAACGATATTCAAACTGGTGGGTACCTGTTTTGGCTGCCGATTTTAATTTTCCGAGAATATCCAGCTGGTCTTCAGGATGGATGTGCTCCTGCCAGAAAGAAGGACTCTCCGTAAATTGGGCAGGTGTGTATCCGGTAATTTCCTTGACGCGTTTGCTGACAAATGTAATCGTCAAATCTTCATCGGCATTACAAGTATAGGAAACAATCGGAAGGAATTCCAGGATAAGAGATAAATGATCCGTTGTGTCTTTCAGGGCCTTGTTGGCTTTCGCGAGTTTCCGCGTTCGCTCCTTTACCTTGATTTCCAGGTCTTCATGAGCCTTCAATAAAGCTTCTTCCGCTCTTTTCGCCGGGGTTATATCTTCCAGCGTTTCCACGGCTCCAATGACTGAACCTTTGGAATTCCGGATTATGGCGGCGGTGAAGCGCAGCCATCGTCCCCTTTTACCCAGCTCGGGGAAAAAATCGGTAGCCTCATAGGCGCCGGCAATCAATTTTGATTTGATGAATTTACCGGCATACCATTGGGGAATCTCTTTTTTAAATTTATCGACCAGCAAGTCGGCCATGCAGGGCCTTGCCGTTTTATAAAATGCCCGCCATTGCTGTCCGGTGCCCACGACCTCCTCGGCCTTGATTCCGCTGAGTTCTTCCAAAGCTTTATTCCAGTAGATAATCAGATGGTCCTTCCCGATGATAAAAGCGGGAATCGGAGAGCTCCCGATGATACTTTGCAGGGCTTGCCGGCCGTTACTGAAAACTTCCCGCGCCCATATATTATCGCTGTATTTTGGATTCTTCCTGACTTTTTGCTGGCGATTTTTATCTTTCATCTTCACTTACCGGAAAAATAAAATGTAGCCTTGCCTGAATGATTGTATGAAATAATTTTGCAACTCCGGACGATCCGGCGTCTGCGGTGGAGATGATTCAATATAATAAATCACTATTGTGGTTTGATTATAGGAAAGAAGGCGCTGGTGTGTCAAGGAAATTAAATTTGAGTCAACTAAAAAAAGGATTCTCTATGATCATGATCGAAACGGCGAGGGCTTTTTCTCTTTTCTCATGACAATCTTCTTTTTCTTTGATATGGCTCAATTTTATTAAATAGATTTTTTCACAAATCTTTGGAGATGTAAAGTCCGTACCGGGATATCCCAACAGCATCCCCTGCACGGATCCGGGTCCGCCTCTTCATCTTTTTTAAAGCGTAAAAAAAGGAAATTCCTTTATGCCTCATTCAAGACTGGCGCTCATCAGAATCGTTGGCAGTCAGTGGGTAGCCGTTACCTACGGAGCGGCGGTGATGTTTTTTCTTATGGTCTTGCTCGCCCGGAAGCTTGGCCCCTCCTCCCTGGCGATCTTTCTTTACATTCAGGCCATCGCTTCTATATTTGCCATTATCCAGGATGGCGGCTTCCAGGCTATTCTCTTCCGTGAGAAAGTCGCTCCTTCTGAAAAAACAGGCCTTACCGCCGTCACCCTTGTCTCCGGATATTTCAGTTATGTCACACTGGTTACGCTCCTCGGGTTGACCGTTGTCCTTCTATCTCCGGCAACCTTTAAAACCGGTTTTATCCTGGCTTTTATCTACCTTGCCCTCCGGAGCATCACCAACATGGTCTCTGCTCTGCTGAAAGGACAGGGATCTTTTACAAGGGAGGCGCTCTGGCGTTTTCAAGTATATACTTTTCTTGCTCTACCCGTCCTTATTCTTATCTGGTTTACGCCGCCGTCGCCGGAAAAAGTTTTCATGGCCTTCATCATCGGCCTCCTTCTCCTGCTGACAACAAAAAACGGCCGGGAATTTATCTCGCGGCCGAAACTGACTTTAATCCCCTGGCGAATATGGAAGACCTGTCTGGCCTTCATCGTCATTAGCGGCGCGACGATGATCTACTTCAAAAGCGGCATCATTATGCTCAAACATCTTCAGCCCGATCTGGCCCTCGTGGGGCATTACGGCGCCGCATTCCAGGTCCTGGAAGGGGTGATCGTTTTAGCAACGCCGGTCGTTCACTTACTTTTTCGATACATGCGTCTGAGTTGGCAGGACCCAGAGACATTTTCCAAACGATTCGGCAAAAGCATCATCGGGGTTATCGCTGTTGCGCTTCTGATAACTGTGGCGGGGATCCTTTTCGCTCCCGGGGTCATCATTATTATCTACGGGAAAGCATACAGCCCTGCGGCCGATATTCTTCCTCTGCTCCTGCTTGCCTTGCTTTTTCTCCTGCCCAATTTCATCCTGACGCAGGGACTCATCGCCCTGAATGGAGAAAGATATTACGCTATGGCTGCCTCTCTATGCGCCATTTTCAACGTGGGAATAAATTTTTTTCTTATCCCCCGGTATCTTGCCAAAGGCGCGGCTATTTCCTCTGTAGCCACGGAAGTTCTTTTGACTCTTTTTTTAGGGGGATGGTTTATCAGATGGTACAGAACCGGCATGAAAGCGCAGGGTGTTTCCGGGGAAGGCAAAGAGCAGAAAAAGTGTTAAGGAAACAACCATGTAAAATAAGCTGTAAAAGAAAGCATCGGGTATGAAGGATAGACCTATCCCGATAAGAAGTGCATGAACCGGCAAAGGCGGAAATAAACCGTAACGGCGGATAAGAAAAACGGCGAGGTATGCGGCAAATATCAGAGTAATGATCATTCCTGTCAATCCGAATTCCGCCAGAATGTTAAAAAAACCATTGTGGGCGTGCAGGTACTCCTTATCAATCTTTTCCTTTTCAACGGCGAGCAGTTCGGGGGAAGCGTATTCTTTCAGCGCGCGGTTACAGCCCCCCGGGCCGATGCCCGTAAGCGGATAATCACGAAACATTCTCAGAGCGCTTTGCCACAGCAATAGCCGGGTAGACGCCGTGTTGAAGTTCAGGGGCGCGGCCTCCTCGGCTTTGCGTTTCAGGGATACCGCCTTTTCGGCGACCATTTCCCGAGTCTGTACCTCTGTAGCAATTAAATTCCTGTCTTCTGTTTTGTAAATCAGTTTCCACATGTCTAAAAACCTGGAAGCCGATGGAGTCAATACGATAATTGCGAAAACAGCTACTCCAATCAAAACAGCCGCTGTTTTTAAAGTTTTCCTGTTCAATAAAAGCAGCAGCCCGGGAACCAGAAGGACTAACGCGGCATTGCGTGAACCGGAAAGAGCCGCGGCGGCGGAAAGGATGCCGACTGCGGGATAAAAGATCCGCGCCTTAATTACGGTTTCTTCCTTTAAATAAAAGAAAATGAAAACTCCCAGGGACATGAAGCACCCGAAGATATTCGAATGGATCATCGTCGCTCCCGCTCTGACGCGTCCATTCATTAACTGGCGTTCCCCGCTCCGGAAAGTATCGGCCAGAAAACGGTAGAGGCTTTCGTTCGTCACTTCGAAAAAGGAGATGACTGCAAGCAAAACCGCCAGCCCCGCCAGGACCTCGAGAAAAAAAAGGCCGGTACTTTTTCCTTCAATAGAGAAAAGAAAGAGAAGGAGAAAGGAAATGCCGAAAAATAGTCCGTATTGAAAAAGAGATTTCAATCCCAGAATCGTTGAAAACGGAGAAAACACAGCGGAAAGGATGCCGGAAACGAGAAACAGCCCCATAAAAATAAGAATGACTTTTCTTTCCCGAAGGAAACGGAGGAAATCCCGGCAAAAAATTAAGCACCACACCATCCCGATGAGAAAGACAAAAAGAGGAAGAGGAACCGAGTGAACGTAGAGGGCTTTCAAGGGAAAAAGCTGTACGTTCACCGCCAGGGAAATCATGAGCAAAATGATATATGACCGGATCAGGAAACTTTTTTTTGTCTCTTTCATCTGACGTCCTCCGGCTCAGGCTCGACCATTCTTGCTGACTTTTCCCAAAGAACAGATTGTTGGCCCCGGAGATAGCGGAAGAATCCTGTCAGAGCCGATACATTCATAATGGTTATATACAGGGGAACAAAGAAAAGCCTGGAAGCAAGGTGACGTTTTTGCAGGAGATACCCTGCTGTCGCGACAAGATAAAAAATTACCTGCAGCATGAACAGAGCAACATACAAAACTCCGCTTTTCGGCAGAAGGAACAAATTCACGGGAATCAGCGCAATAAGGCAAAAGGGTGCGATAAAAGACCGCAGGAACTTGTGAGAAACATACTGAAATGTGAGCATACCATGCCGGAAGGGATTGAGCAGTCCGGGCATCCGCAGAATGGACTGGAGATGTCCCCCGGCAATCCTGATTTTCCGTTTGAATTCCTCGCCGATATCCGACGATGATGTTTCCATCGCATAGGCTCCGGGAGCGTATTGAATCCGGTATCCTCCAAGGGCGATACGCAAAGAAATCACGAAATCTTCAATCAGCGTGTCTTCAGGAACTTTCATAAAGAGATCGCTGCGAATGGCGAAGAGTTCCCCTGCCGCGGAAACGCATGAACCCAAACGGGCTTCCCATTTCTTGATCAGGGACTCAAAGCGCCAGTAAGTGCCCTCGCCGGCGCTCGCCGCCCCGTTCCTGTTCCCCATGTATACCCGTTTTTCCCCGCTCACGCACCCGACGGCAGGATCTCTGAAGAACAATACCAATTCCCGAACCGCCTCCCTGTTTAACAGGGTATTGGCATCAGAAAAAATAACGATATCCGTATCCACAAATTTCATGGCCCGGTTAATCGCGGCGGTCTTGCCTCGTCTTTGGACTTCATGGAGGTGGATAATCCGGGGATTGATTTTGGCAATCTTTGCTGAACCGTCGTTTGATCCGTCCGTAATCACGATAATTTTCAGTTTGTCTTCGGGGTAGTCGAGGCTGATACTGTTTTCGATTTTCTTTTTCAGCCACGCTTCTTCATTGAAGGCCGAAACAAGCAGAGTCACCGATGGTTCATCGTTACGATGAATGACTCTTTGCTTCCCGCGAAAGAATCCTTTCACCCACCCCAGGATGACGACGAGCGCGCCATACCCCAGATATGTGTATAAAATTATCCCCATCAGTATCCAGAAGGATATTTCCAGAATCGTCAAGACACGCTCCTTTCTATAGCTTCCCACAAAAGGCCGGCCGTTTTATCCCAATCAAAAAATTTTATTCGCGCCTTTCCTTTTTCCACGAGATTTTTCCGCAGTGTTTCGTCAAAACAGATTGACTTCATCGCCCCCGTAATGGCGTCCACGGAGAACGGATCGACAAGAAGAGCCGCATCTCCGCAAACTTCCGGCAAGGATGTCCCGGCGGCGGCGACAACAGGAACTTCACAGCCCATGGATTCAAGAGCAGGCATGCCAAATCCCTCAAAGCAGGAAACGAACATGAAGGCATGGGCGCCGCTATAGATTCTCCTGAGCTGCGCCTCGGATACAACACCGGGAAAGATCACATCCTCCTTGTGGCTGATCCGCCGCCATGCCTTAAAAACCTCTCCTGTTTTAAATAACAGCGGTCCTACCAGAACAAGTTTCGTCCGGTCTGCCGTCTCTATCTTGAATTTTTCGAAAGCTTCAATGAGGCGCACCAGATTCTTCCGGGGATGGATAGCTCCCACAGACAGAAAATACGGGGCACCGCCGGTTATTTCTTCTCTCACCTTTCTTATTTCCTCTTCCGGCAAAGGACAGAAAGTTTCGCCGGCTCCGCAGTAAGTGACAATGATTTTTTCGGGCGGCACACCATAAAGATTTACAATATCGCGTTTAGAATACTCCGAAACCGTGGCGATGGTCTTCGCCTTCTTCGCGAATCTTGGAAAGAAGTGATTGTAGTAGCGGCTTATTAAAACCGGCATATCCTCGGGATTGTGATGAAAATTAAGGTCGTGAATAACCACGGCCGTCGGCACCGCTGTAGACAGACAGCAGTAACCGTCAGGCGAAAGAAAAAGATCGGCCTCAAATTTTTTCAGAATACGAGGCACGGAAAGTTCAAACCAGGGATACCACAGAAGCAGGTGAAAAGAGGGAAACGTTCTCACCACGGCAACATTTCCCGGATAAGCATCTCTGCCCGGAAACGGCCGGTCAACGATGAAGAGAAACTCATGCTCCCGGTGCCGGTCAGTGATACGTTTCAGGGTTTCATGAGCGTATCTGGCGATACCGCCGGGATTTCTCTGGGTAAGCATCCGGGCGTTTACGGCAATCTTCATGGATGGACGATCTCCCTATCCTTCAAAACGTTTTTGTAAATCTGTGCAAGCGGGGAACTCATGCCGGACCATCGTAAATCCCGCGATTTTTTCAAACCTTCCGACCGGAGTTTGCCGTAAAGACCGTCATCTTTCAGGAGCCGGCCCATCTGAGCCGCGAAGCCTGCCGCGTCATCGGCGATAAGCACATCAACGCCGGGCCTGCACGGAAGACCTTCCGCTCCGATGGATGTGGAAACGACGGGCAGTCCCGCCGCCCAGGCTTCCACAATTTTTATCCGGGTTCCTCCACCGATCCGAAGGGGCACAAAAAGAAGGCGCGCTTCCTGAAGGAAGGGCAGTATGTCCGGAACATCAACATGGACATCAATCCCCTGCCGCTCCAATTTCCGGCGCAGCGGCGGGTGGATTTCGCTTCCCGCGACCCGAATCTCCACGGAAGGAATTTGTTTACGCAACAGGGGAACAACTTTATCCATAAACCACACAAGACCGTCCCTGTTGGGATACCAGCCAAATGATCCAACGGTCAGAATGCCTTTCCCATGCATTTCCCCGGAGGAAGGCTGGAACCGGTCATGAGCGCAGTTGGGCAGGACATGCATCGGCGTCACGTTTTCTTTCAATAACCGCGACAGGGAATGCCGATCTCTTTCGGAAACGGCAATACAGGATCGGGCACGGAGTACGGCATTTCTTTCTTCCTGTACCGTACGCCCAAACTCAATGTCTGAAAGTAATTTAAGAAGGGGATTCCGGCGCCTGAACAGACTAAGCGAGAGTTTGGATTCAACATTGTGACTGCTGAATATAACGGGAATGTCCAGGGAGAGAGAACTCAGGGAAGCCATCAGGGGAAGTTCCTCCACGTGAATAGCGTCGTAACTGGTTTCCCGAAGAATCCTTTCAACAAATTGCCCAAATTCACCGGGGGAAAATCTGGCCGTTCTCAAAGAAAGTCCTCCGGCGAAAGAAGTCATGGCCTGGAGAACAGACCTTGCTCCCCGCGGCACGGGAAGCGTGTAAAGACGATTATAGTGGGAAAGGTGATCTTCTTTTCCATTGGGCTCTTCACAGGGAAAAACAAAACCGGCGGCATCCACAAGGGCAAAGGACGAAAGCGCTTTACCTATTCTGAAGGATCGTATCTTGCCGCCCGTATCTTCTGCGGGAGAAAGCCATTTCATCAGTTGCAGGATTCTCACTGTCTTGATGATCGCGGGTGCTTTATACGATCCGGCCGTTTCCATCATCTAGTATGCTCCCCTGCCGGATAAAACGGCAGAAAACGTTTTCAGGATGATCCGGCAATCCAAAAGGGCGTTTCTTTTTTCCACATAACAGAGATCAAGCCGGCGTCTTTCTTCAAAACTCAGGTCGTTGCGGCCATTGATCTGCCACAAACCTGTCAATCCGGGACGGACGGAAATCACCCTGGAGGCATCTGATCCGAAACGGTACAAAAGCTCATTAGCAGGCATAGGCCTCGGCCCGACGATGGACATGTCTCCCGCCAGAACGTTCCATAACTGGGGCAACTCATCAAGGCTGTATTTGCGAAGAAATTTAAAAAACCCGCCCCGGCAGTTCTCCGGCGTCCCATTCTTCAGAATTCTGCCTTCAAGATTATCCGCCGCCTTCGACCGGCCCAGCGCCGAATGCAAGGTCCTAAATTTGTATAGTGTAAACAACCGGCCGTAAAGACCGATTCGCCTCTCCCGGTAAAAAACAGGCCTTCCATAAAAAAAAAGAAGGACCGCACTGATGATTGCTATTAAGGGAAATAAAAAAATGGCCATAAGAAGGGCGCAAGATAAGTCGCGGACACGATACAGCATGAGAAAAGCATGGCCTCGTTTTTATTAGAATTTTTTTACGGGGCAAATTATAGGGAACACCATTTTGCATGTCAAGAAAATTAAAAACAAACGCCGCAATCCGAGCTGATATCCACTTTTATCATCTGTTTTTTCTTCCTTTGCCTATTTGTTTTAATGCTTCAATGGATTTAATGATCTGTTCTTCCGTGTTGAAAAAACTGAAACTGAAGCGCACGGTGCCCATAGGATACGTGCCGATTGTTTTATGCGCGGCAGGCGCGCAATGCAAACCGGAACGCGACATGACACCGAATTGTTCATCCAGCTCCAGAGCGACGGCGGCGGGATCCATTCCGTCTATATTAAAAGAAACAGCCGGCGTGCGCCGATCCACCGATTTCCGTCCGTAAAGAATTATTCCCGGAAGATCACTGACACCCTCAATAAACATCCTTACCAGTTTTTCTTCTCTGCTTTTAATTTGAGCGACGCCTTGAGCGAGGACAAATTCAACTCCAGCCCTCAAACCGGCTATGCCCACGGTATTGGGTGTGCCCGCTTCAAAACGATCGGGCATGAAATCCGGCTGTGTTTCCACCTCCGAACGGCTGCCCGTTCCGCCGACGCATATCGGCTCGATGCCTTTCTCCAGACCTTCGCGTATATAGAGTCCGCCGGTCCCCGAAGGTCCGAAAAGAGCTTTATGCCCGGTAAAAGCCAAAAGATCAATATTCATTTCTGCAACATCGATCGGAAAACAACCCGCTGTCTGGGCCGCGTCCACGCATAAAACAAGGCCGTGTTCCCGGGCAAGCCTGCCGATATCGGAAACGGGCATGACGGTACCCGTCACATTGGAAGCGTTGGTGATAAATATTGCTTTGGTATTTTTTCTGATGGCTTTAACAACATCACCGGGATCAATCAGTCCGTCACTATCGCAAGGAACAACCGTTATACCGACACCCCTTGCTTCCATTGCGCGCAGGGGGCGCATCACCGAATTGTGTTCCATCCCGGAAGTGATGACATGGTCACCAGGTTTTAAAAAACCGAAAACGGCGATATTCAACCCTTCGGTCGCGTTCCTGGTTAAAACGATTTGCAGCGGATCCGGAACATTGAATAACTGAGCCAGTTTTTCTCTGGCATCAAAAACAATGCGCGCCGCTTCAATGGACAAACGATGCCCGGAACGGCCGGGACTGCCGCCGATATTCTGCATGTAATTTTGCATGGCGGCGATTGTTTGAGGGGGTTTGGGCCAGGATGTGGCGGCATTGTCAAAATAAATAACGTCTCTGTTCATTATTTTTTCCATTGATGGATTTTATATATACGATCCACAGGTTCTCTTGCATCCATCAAGGGTGCTTTGTCAAGCATCATTTATTTTTACAGACAAGGGGTGTGAATTTATATCATCACGCCCCCTGTCTGATGTCATTTAATCAACCTTTTCCACCGGGAATTCCGCTTCGCCCCAGGCTTTGATGCCGCCGGGAAAACGATATAAGTTTTTGTAGCCGAGCTTCTTGGCCCACATGGCGCCGTTGTGGCTGCGGGTGCATTTTACGAATCCGCAATAGAACACGATCACTTTATTCTTGTCGGGACCTAAAAGCTTGATCAGCGCCGCCCTGGTTTTATCGTCAATCGATTTCATCTCCGGAATGGGAAATTCCATCTGTACAGCGCCGGCCACATGTTGTTTCTTGTAGCTTGCTTCAAACGGCATAGTGTCCACGATGAGCATATCTTTTTTCTGGTCAATCCAGTTCTTCAGTTCTTTGGCCGTCACCAGATCATATCCGCCCTTGACGGTTTCACGCGCGAGGGTTACGCCGCTTTGTTCTATATCCAGTTCACCGGTGCCCCAGGCCGCCAGAGCGCTGGATGAAAAGGCGGCTGCAAACACCGCTACTAAAATTAACATTATTAAACTCTTCATTTTGTTCATTTACTTCTTCTCCTTTCTTTATTTAGTCTTCTTTATTTATTTTCTATCACCTGTTACGGCTTCTTTTGTTAATTCAACTTTTACGGAAGAAGCTCTCAAACGCAGCCGGCGGGAAAGATACAGATAGGGCACCACAACTCCGCCGAGAAGAACATCGCGCCAAAAGGCCTGCTTTAGTCCCGCCTGTCTGGCCAGGTCATCAGCGCCGAAGCATCCGCAGTCAACATTCAGGTTCAAAGATATGCCGTAACCAAGGACAAGCAGGAACATGCCCAGAAGCGAAGCAATCACGGACAGACTGCCCCTCATATCCAGAAGCAGGCCAATACCCGCAATTGTTTCGATTAACGGAAGCCCAATGGCTACCACAGGAAGAAACATTTCGGGCACCAAACCGTAGCCGGAAATAATACGCGCAAAAGCTTTTGGATCGATAAGTTTGACAACGCCGCCATAGATAAACAAAGCAGCCATTGCTGTCCTGACAATCCGGTATGACCAAATCCAGGCAATCATGGAACGTATCCGCTCCATTGTATTCATTTTTCTTTCTTTTTTAAGCACATTTCATTTATCTTGCTTTGCTCTGTTCTCTGAGAATGATCCGCGCCGCTTCGTGAGCCATTTCTCCGGTGAAGGCAATGCATTGTTTCATCTGTTTGGACGAACCCATCATCATGTACCTGTTGAGTTTCCGACAGCATAAAGATTTATGATTCGCTTTAAAAATATCATGCAGTTCGCGGGAAAGTTTCATAGCCCTGTTTACTTTTGTATCTTTTGGTTTGCTTCTGCCGAAAACCAGCCCCAGCGCCATTACACCGCCTGTAACCGCGCCGCAGGTGCACCCGGCCTCTCCGATGCCTACTGGAAATCCGGATGCCATGGCAATAACATCATCGGATACCGAAAGATTGAACGCGTCTTTAATGGTCTTCACAATGGCCTCCGAACAGTAGAAATCGCCGCTGCGATAATATTCTTCCGCCGTCATTCTGATTTTTTGCAAATCCACATCAAGGTTCATGATTTTTTCTCTTAATCGAATTAGACCGGGCTCAGAATCGAACTGATCAGCACAACATTTTAATGTTGGCCCGACAGGTTTGAAGCCCGCGGCCGGCGCCAGCCGACTCGCCCGGTCAAACCTTTATGCTTATAATGTTGTCTAATCTCTCAGCGCCCTGATTTCTTCTACCTCCACCTTATTCAAAAGAGCGGCTTCAATTTTATTTTGCAGCGCCGGATCAAAGCGCAGACATATCCCGCAATCCGAACTGATGTTTTTGGGAACGGGGATAAGCTTATGCGGCAGGTTTTCCTTCTTGAGAATCTTTTCCGCCTTCAGGACGTAACTCACCGCCTTGAAGAGCATCACGGAATATTGCGACTTTTCGTTCATGGCACAAGCAATCTTCCCGCGCGACTCATGGTTTCCACAATGTCATACATATTGGAAACCGTTCCCGCGGCAATTTTGTCCTTGATTTCGAAGTAATTCAAACAAGTGCCGCAAACCAGCAGTTGCACACCCTCGCTCTCCAGTTGTTTTAAATCTTCGAGAACTTCCGAACCCTGCACGGTCAGTTTGACACCCGTGTTATAAAAAATCATGACAGCCGGTTTTTCCTTCTGCTGACAAACGGTGTGAAGAAATGCTCTGATCAGCACATTGCCCAATTCATCATTGCCCCTTCCCATGGTGTCGGCGGAAATGACGATGACAAAAGGCCCGGAGGCCGCAGGTGTCGCGTCGCACGACGGAACAAATTCTTCTTTTGTCACAATTGCACCCGCTTTTCGCGTCAGATTGATTTCATAAGTACCGTCGTTTTTCTTTTCCACCTGCACATCACAGCCTTGCTTTGTTCCCAAACGCTTGACATTTTCCAGCGCCGTTTCGTTATCAACGATCACCTTGACCTGTTCATTCGTTTCTATGGCCTGTTTTGCCAGGATAACCGGTTGGGGACAGGACAGGCCTCTGGCATTTACTATTTTTGTTTTACTCATCGGAAAACCTCCAATTCGTTTGTTTCCTGGATTCCCGCCGCAGTTTACCCTCGCGAAGCCGGAGGCGGGAATGACACCATTAGATATTTAAAAACTTTTCTTTTTCGGTACTGTTTCCAGCAGTGCTTCCACTCGCGTACGGATCTGCTCCACGTCGCTTTGCGAATAATCTGTTTCGATTTTCAAAAACGGCATCTTGTGTTGATTCGTCACATGCTCCTTTATCTTGTGTGATTCAACATTATAGGAATGGCAGGCGTGCAGCACCACATCGACCACCACATCCGGGTTAAACCGTGCAATCATTTTATCGAGTTCCGTTAAACGGCGGTTATTCGGCGTCATGCAGGAACAGGGAAGATCCAGATAACGGCGTGAAAGCGCAGCGTAAGGATCGGATGTGTTTTCGGCAATCACCCCGTTGTATGCTTTCATGCCCGTGCAGGAATCCAGCGCAACAACAACGCCTCCAGACTCTTCGATGATCTTGAAAACTTTCGTCGCGTCACCGCCCACGGGACAGCCGGTTACGAGCACGCGGGGAGAATTCTTTTCGCCGTGATAAACGCCATCGGCCACGCGCCTTTCCAGTTTCGCGACGCACTCATTGAGCAGAGCAATCATGTCTTTTGTTGTTGAAGCCTGTCCCAGAAAAGTCAGGTCGTAGAGTTCAAGCCAACTCACCGGCGTCGGTGTGAGTGCGGCAAAATCAAATATTTTGTTCATCAGTTTGTTTTTAATGTTGGTCTCTTTGATTTCCTTTTCCACTTCCTTGTCGTCTATTTCGCGGTTAAAGGTCGTCTCCAGAAATCCTTTGAGCTTCTTGATCATGACCGTCCAGTTTTCCAGGGCTTCCTTTTCATCTGGCAGTTGCGGCAGGTCCATCACATGCATCGGTTTGATGCCGGATATCAGTTCGAACATTTTTTTCTTGCCGTCGCAAGTCGTCTCGGCAATAACGGCCTCGGATATGGCAAAGAAGGGGCAGGTGTCGGTTTTGATAAAACCGTAACTGGATTTTATCAGCGGACAGAGATTGGCCGGAAGGACCGTTTCCGCCGCCTCGATCGTTTTATTGGCAAACGCGCACAGAACAGCAGGCGCGGCGCCCATCGCCCTAATTACTTCCAGTGGCGCGTAACCGCAGTAAATTCCGATAATATTCTTACCTGTTTCTCTCTGTTTCTGAAGATAACCCAGCGTTCGCTTTGTCGCTTCTCCGGCAAATCCGTCATTAACCAGTGGTTCTACTCCCGCTTTCATTTTAAAAACTCCTTTGGTATAATTTCAACCGGCAGCGGTAGAGTTATATTAGTTAAAAGAATATATCCAATAGATAATAGTTATAACCGCTGACGTATTATTACTATTATTTATTTGCTCAATTGCCGCGCACGATGCTACTTAAACGGCGCGTAAGACTTTATGACCTTGAGGAGGTTTTTTCATGAGTTACTATGAACCGAAAGATCTTGCCGATTTTCCCAACATCACCGAATGGGCACAGAAGGAAGGAAACAAATTTTTCGAATATTACGGCGCCGCGACCGGCGCGGGCAAACTCACCGAACGTGAGAAATCGCTCATCGCTCTGACCGTCGCGCTCACCCAGAACTGCCCGTATTGCATCGACGCTTACACCACCAAATGTATGTCCCTGGGCATTTCCAGTGAAGAGATGATGGAAGCCGCGCATACAGGAGCCGCCATGATGGCGGGTGTGACACTGGCACACACCACGCAGATGCGAAAAATTATCAGAAAAAAGGAAATGTAATGGAAGCACGTGAACAACTTCGCATCTTAGGTCAAATCGGAGACATCCCTTCCCTCTCGGAGAAAATCCGTGAGACAAACATGTTCCCGCTATGCGCCAAAGGAATAGATATTTTACAAATTAACCTGGGGAAACGCTGCAATCTTTCCTGCCGGCACTGCCATGTCGATGCCGGGCCTCACAGGACAGAGATCATGACCAGACCCATTTTGGAGAAATGTCTTGAAATTCTTTCCTCCTTTCCTATTGCAACGATTGACATGACCGGCGGCGCCCCGGAAATGAATCCGCATCTTGAATGGTTCATTGGCGAGGCGGCACGGCTTAACCGGCAGATGATTGTCCGCTCCAATTTGACGATTCTCCTTGAAGAAGCCTATCGTCATTTCATGGATATTTTCGCGCAAAACAAAGTAGAAATTGTAACCTCCCTGCCTGATTATCTGGAAACAAAATCAGACCGCCAGCGTGGAGCGGGTGTGTTTGGCAAGATTATTGCCGCGCTGCGCGAACTTAACGCACTAGGCTATGGCATGAAAAACAGCGGCCTGCGTATCGATATCGTTCACAATCCAGTAGGCGCCTACCTTCCGGGATCACAGGCGGCGCTGGAACACGAGTACCGGACGCGACTTCTTGCCGAACATGGGGTTCATTTTAATCAGCTTTTCTGTCTGACGAATCTTCCGATCGGCCGCTATCTTGATTATCTTATCGAATCTGGAAATCTTGACGATTATCTATCCGCGCTTTGTCATTCATTCAACCCCGCCGCGGTTAAAAATGTGATGTGTTTAACGACACTTTCCGTGGGATGGGAGGGGTCTCTCTATGATTGCGATTTTAATCAGATGCTTGACCTTACCGTCAATCACGGCGCACCGAAAAACATTATGAATTTTGATATGGATAAACTTAAAAACCGCGAGATCGTGATCAACAATCACTGTTACGGATGCGTTGCCGGTTGCGGTTCATCATGCCGGGGAGCAACAACGGAGGAAGATTAACGGCATGGAAATATCAGTGATCATTCCCGTCCTTCATGAAGGCAAAAAAATCAATCAAACACTTGATTCGGTAAAATCGGCTTCCGCTGATGTGGCCTATGAAGTTATTGTCGTCGATGGTGATTCATCGGGCGATACCATTGAGAAAATCATGGACGCGGAAGTTATCAAAATTACGGCACGACAGGGAAGAGCATCCCAGATGAATGCGGGAGCCGTTCGAGCCTGCGGCGATATCCTTCTTTTTCTGCATGCCGACACACTCTTGCCGCCAAAAGCATTTCCAAAAATTGTTGCAGCCCTTTCCGACAATTGCCTTATCGGCGGCGCGTTTGATCTGAAAACAAAAAACCGGCGTTGGATATTCAGGGCTATCGGTTTGGCTGCATCGTTCAAGCACCGCCTGACACGCGTGCCTTACGGAGACCAGGCGATTTTTATACTGCGGAGTTATTTTAAAAATATCGGCGGTTATGCCCCTATACCGCTCATGGAAGATGTCGAACTAATGAGGCGGGTGAAGCGACTGGGCGGACGCATCAGCATCCTACCCGAAGCAGTGACAACCTCATCGCGAAAGTGGGAAAATGACGGCGTCATCTACACCATCATGAGAAACTGGCTTATCCAGACTCTTTATCTTGCAGGTGTCCCCGCTGAAAGGCTTGTACGTTATTACTATAAGGTGAAATGATGATTAAACGAACACTGATAATTTTAGCAATAATCATTCTCCTGATTGTTTCCCCGCTTTACGCCCAGGTAAGCGATCAGGGTTTTCGCGAGGACTTCAATTCGCTGGATCACTGGAAGCCGGTCACCTTCCCCAGGATACCGCGCCACTCCACCTACCGTATCCAGAAGGAAGGGGAAAATAACATTCTCGTCGCCCAGGCGGATAATTCCGCTTCCGGCATTATATATACCCGCAGTTTCAACATTTATAAAACACCGGTAATCAAGTGGAAGTGGAAAATTTCCAATACCTATCAGACCGGTGACGAGAAAAAGAAGTCCGGGGACGATTATGCGTTGCGCGTCTACGTGATATTTAAATATGATCCCCAAAAGGCCGGTGTTTTCGAGCGGGCACAGTACAATGCGCTGAAGCTGATTTACGGAGAATACCCGCCGCAAAGCAGTATCAACTATATCTGGGCGAATAAAAAATATCCCGAACGGATTTTGCCGAATCCCTTTACCGCGAAAACACAAATGATCCTTTTGCAGAAAGGCCCTGATCGCGCGGGTGTCTGGATCGAGGAGAGGGTAAACGCTCTCACAGATTACCGGCAGGCCTTCGGCACAGAACCGCCGGCGGAGGCCAGTATCGCCATCATGAGCGACGCGGACAATACCGGCGAAAAGGCAACCGGCTATATTGACTATATTGAGGTTTCCGCATTTTGAAAAAAAACGCTTTCATATTATTTCTTAAATACCCCGAGCGCGGCGCGGTAAAAACCCGTCTGGCCAGTTCGCTGGGCGACGGCCTGACCTGTGAACTCTACCGGTGTTTTCTGAGGGATATCTCAGTGATGACACGTCAGATAAAAGCCGAAGCGATTATCGTGTATTCGGGACCGGAAGGATTATCGTTTTCTGATTTTCCAGGCGTTCAGTGTTTACGACAGCGGGGAAACAATATCGGCAGGCGCATGTATAACGCGTTTGCCGATGTCTTTGCTCAAGGTTATGAGCGCTGTGTGCTCATCGGAAGCGACAGCCCTGATCTTCCGGCTCTATTGGTCAATGACGCTTTCGATAAACTGGATTTAGCTGATGTCGTCCTGGGACCAAGCGAGGACGGCGGATATTATCTCATCGGTTGTAAACAGCCGAACCTGCGCGCTTCTATATTTCGTAATATAAACTGGAGTACTGCCGGAGTATTTACTGAAACGATTAAACGTCTTGCTAAGGCGGAACTTAAATATTTTCTGCTTCAGCACTGGACGGACATAGATGAATTTGAAGATCTTAAAAATTTTTACAAAAGAAATAGCTTCCGGTCAAAGGAATCACAGGTTATGCAATTTTTAATAGCAAAAGGCATTATGAATGAAAACAGGTCATAAGCGAATAATCATCGCGCTTTGCATTATCGCGCTTATTATCCTGATTCGGTTTTCAGGCCTTCATGAGATCCTCACCTTCGACATGTTACGGCAATACCGTGATCAGCTTTTATCAATCACAGCGCAACATTATTTTTTTGCGGCGGGACTTTTTATAGTCATCTATATCGCCGTCGCGGCCTTGTCTATTCCGGGCGCGGCAGTGCTCAGCCTTACCGCCGGATTTTTGTTCGGTTTCCCGGGAATTATTTATGTAAACATTGGCGCCACAATCGGCGCAATTGCCGCGTTCCTTGTTGCGCGGTATCTTATCGGTGACTGGCTGCAGAAACGCTACGCGGAAAAGCTTGCTTCATTTAACAAGGAAATAGCCGAAAACGGTTATAACTATCTTCTGACGCTGCGCCTTGTCCCGATTTTCCCCTTCTTTCTGGTCAACATTCTTGCCGGAATTACACGGATACCGCTTTTCACTTATACTTGGACAACGATGATCGGCATAGTGCCGGCCTCCTTTGTCTTTATCTACGCCGGACGTCAGCTGGGATTGATTGATCGGCCGGGCGATGTACTTTCATGGCGGATTCTGCTTGTCCTGGTTCTCTTCGGATTGCTGGCCTTAAGCCCCGTGTTCTTAAAAAAGATGATGAAAAATAAGAACGGCCGTCATTTAAAGTATCCTGTGAACAAATAATCCAAATCATTCACCATACGACTGTCTATCGAGAAGTTTACACTATCGGCAAAAACATCAAGTACAACGATAGCATTAGGCGTGGCGTCTTTGCCCTGTTTCGGTTTAGGACCAGTTTAAATTATAATTCTTAATAAAATTGATAAAGGTTTTATGAAAAGGACGGCCATCGAATTGAGATCTGTAAATTAAATAAAAATTTCTTTCCATCGAATATCCCTGAATGGGGACCTCGAAAATCAATCCCTGAGACAATTCGCGCGAAACAGCATGAATGGAAATCACGGACACGCCCAGTCCGGAAATTACCGCTTCCTTTATTGCTTCCGAACTTCCCAACTCGCAGCAAATATTAAATTGAGAGAGATTTATGGAATTTGATTTTTTCAAATATGATTCAAATAAATCCCTGGTTGCCGAACCCTTTTCCCGGATGACAAACGGTTCGTCTAATAACTCCGGCAAGGTAATTGATTTCTTTTTTTGCCACGGATGATCTTTGGAAACAGCCAGGATAAGACGATCTTTCCACAGGATTTCCGCCTTAAGCTTTCTATTCAGCGGTTTTTTGCCGATAAAACCCATTTCCACTTCATTATCCAAAACCATGTTCATAGCATCTTCGCTGTCCGAAGTTTTGATGTGTATGCGAATACCGTAATTTACTTTATTGAATTCACTCAATACACGCGGAAGAATATAGTTAGCCGGAATCGTGCTGGCGCTCAGGTAAATATTACCGCAGGCATCCTTGCCCAGCGCGAGAACTTTTTCCTTCGCCTCATCTCTTAATTTAATCATACGCCGCGCATAGTCGTAGAGAAGTTTCCCTTCCGGTGTCAAAGAAATACCCGCACTGCTGCGGTTAGCCAGCCGCACCCCAAGACAATCCTCCGCGTTCTTGATATTCTTGGTCAAGGCGGGTTGAGTCAGAAGCATTCTTTTAGCGGCACGGCTGAAACTTCCCTCTTCGACCAGAGAGATGATCGCTTCCATTTGCTGAATGGTTATACCTTTTAAATGATCACTAGACATATTTTATTTATAGCATAATATAACTATTCGATAAATTAAAATTATTACTCAACGGCAAGCCGCAACTTTGGGAGCGAGAAAAGCCCTGAACATTTTCTGCGAATGTTCAGGGCCTGATAAAAAATCGCAAATCAAATATGTGGTTAGAATTTAACCTTGACGGCTTCTTTGGCTTCCTTCGGCGCTTCAAAGAATGCACCCTCTTTAAAACCATACATGCCGGCAAGCAAATTGGCCGGGAATGATTTTATCGCCTGGTTATAAATTTTAACTGCCTCGTTATATCTCATTCTTTCAACGGCGATTCTGTTTTCCGTTCCCGCGAGTTCATCCTGCAATCTCATAAAATTCTGATTGGATTTCAGATCGGGGTATTTTTCCACAACGACCATTAACCTGCTCAGCGCGCCGCTCAATTCGTTATTGGCTGAAATCTTATCGGGAACAGTTCCGGCGCCGCCAACTTTAGAACGGGCTTCAGTTACCTGCACCATAACATCTTTTTCCTGTTTGGCGTAACCTTTGACGGTTTCCACCAGGTTGGGAATCAAGTCAAAACGCCGCTGTAATTGATTTTCCACCTGTGACCAGGAAGTTTTTACGCCCTGATCCAAACTCACAAATTTATTGTAATTGCCCGCGAAAAAAGAATAAGCTGCGATAGCCAGAATAACAATTACTGCCAGCACAATGATTAAAGTTTTCTTTTTCGAATCCATTTCCTTCCTCCTGAATAATGTTAAGTTTATAAACTATAAAGCATCAACTATAGTGCAAATCTTTTCGACTTCGCGTAAATATTTTTTAAAGACTTCCTCGACTTCTTTTACGGAAAATTTATCCACGCCTTCTTTAATGTCGGCGCAACTCAGGAATACCCCGGCATCAACCGCAAAAAGCCCGGCCATTTCTTTTATCGTATCGCGTTTTTTCTGCGGCGCGGCGTCCTGTTTTAGATAAAGCAGGGCGTTGAATATGGAAGTAAAGGCCGTAAAGGACCGGCTGATCAGCTGTTTCAGCTGCCGTGTGCTTCCCCCCGCTTCCAGATAACCCTGGCGCAGCAGGACCAACTTCCCTTTCAGCTCCCTTTCAATTTGCAGACGCAAATCTTCCGGTTTGAATTTTAATGACTCCAGAACATTTTCGCCATAAATTAAAATGTGGCTGTTTTTCATATTTAAAAACTCTATCGGATAACAATCCAGAGAGCTTTCAATAAATGCCTTGGTCATAACCAGCGGCACGGCAACACGGCTCTTCTTCCATGACTGAACCGTATCCGCAATATCCGCCAGTTTGTCCATGCCGTCAGACGTCAGCACAACCAGCAAATTAATATCCGACTTGCCTTTAACATAAAAACCGCCGGCAGCGCTGCCGTAAAGAATCAGAGAAACCAGCTCCTTGTTAAATATTTTTAAATAATCCTGCTTTAACGGAACAAAAATGTCTTGTGGTTTTTCCGGTATTTTTGCCATTGCATACACCCTATTAATTTATTAAAAATCTCCACCGGCGCCACCGCCGCCGCTCCCGCCGCCGCCGAAACCACCGAAACCGCCGCTGAAACCACCTCCGCCGCCGCCACGTCCGCCCCCACCGCTTAAAAGCAGCAACAGGATCCAGGGAAGCATTGATCTCCCTGTTCTGGTGCCCAAAAGGAAAGCGGCTGCAATCAGAAAAATAATCAACCCGGCTACGTTAACGCCTTTTTTCTGCGGTCGAACGTTTTGCCGGTAGGGCAAGGGCATGGGTGATTCGCTCAGTTGAACATTGGCATCCTTGGCAATGTATGAACTGAGCATATACATTGTATCATAAAAGGCTTTGCCGTAATTGCCCGCCTGGAGTTGAGGTTTTAAATATGTGTCTCTGATTTCACCGACCAAACCATCCGGTAAAATACCTTCCACGCCATAACCGGTCTCTATGCGGATCTTTCTTTCTTTTAAAGTAAGAAAGATCAGAACGCCCTTATCTTCTCCTTTTTTACCGATACCCCAGGCTTTGTAAAGGCCATTGGCGTACATGTTATACTCTTCATTCTCGCCGATCGCAGGCACAGTCACCACAACAACTGCCGTGCCCGTTTTTTCCAGAACTTCACGCGCGAGGGATTCCATTTTCGCGGCGTTTTCAGGATCAATGACATTGGCAAAATCATTGACGGCGCCCCGCGGAGCCGGATATTTTTCCGCCGCGAATGTTGTGCCGGCGATGAGCGCTATAAAAAGCGCAACAGCCCAAACTAATATTATTTTAATTCTATGATCAAAAGATTTAATTTTCACAAATTACCGGTTAACCATTGTTAATTTTCAAATGATGACTTATGGCACCAACATAACCATCTTTTTTCAAAAAGCAAGATGCCGACCATTAATACTGGATTCCCGATTCAGCGGGCATAACAATCATTTTGGCTTTATGCATTATTTCAAACACTTCCGGTTCAAACATGACAACATCAGCCAATCTGCGAAGAGACTATTACGTAATAGTATGCCGGCTGTCAAGCTCAAAGGAGAGCCGTAAAATCCGTCTTGCTTATGCAAAAATTTAATATTAAGAATAATCAAATTTCCTTTTGCAGAGTAAGCATGCAGACAAAAATAATATTAATCCATCCGCCGATTGCCAAATGTTCAGAACCGCCTGCGGGCATCGGTAAATTATCAGCCTGTCTGAGTGAGAATGGCATTCACCACGAGGTTATAGATGCAAATCTGGAAGGCATCCTTTTTTTACTGAAACAAGCTTCTATCCAAAATACGACAACGGACCGATGGACAACGCGCGCCTGTAAAAACATGGAGACAAATATCTCCGCGCTGAAAGACATCGCCACTTACCGGAACATGAGCCGTTACCACCGGGCGGTTATGGATATCAACCGTCTTTTAAATGTGTCGGGCAAATCATCCGGCGTTGACTTGTCCCTTGCCGATTATCAGGACAAGCGCCTTTCACCTGTAAGCAGTGCCGACTTAATATCGGCTTCCGAAAAACCACAAAACAATCCTTTTTATCCCTACTTTCAAAATCGCCTAAAAAAAGCGCTGGAGAGCAATCCGGATTTTATAGGTTTTTCTGTAAATTACTTAAGTCAGGCTCTGTGCACTTTTGCCATGATCGGTTTTATCAGGCAAATTCAGCCGCGCCAGAAAATTATTTTAGGCGGATCGCTGATTACCTCCTGGATCAAGCTTGGCGCAAACAGGAAAACTTTCGGCGGCCTTGCCGATGAAATAGTTGAAGGCGCGGGAGAACAGAAATTACTGGATATTCTGGGAGTCAAAGACGGCGTGAATACTTTGCCGCCCGATTACAGCAGTTTCCCGCTTGATCAATATTTATCGCCAGGGCTTATTCTGCCTTACAGCAGCGCGCGCGGATGTTACTGGCGCAAGTGCGCTTTTTGCCCGGAAAAAGCGGAAGGCAACGTCTATCTGCCGCTGGAGGTTTCTCAAGTCACAAATGATCTGCAAACCCTGACTGGACTCTTAAGTCCCACGCTGATTCATATTCTGGATAGTTCTATTTCACCTTCTCTGCTTAAGGCTCTGGTGCAGAAATCGCCTGGTGCGCCCTGGTATGGCTTTGCCCGCGTAACC
This sequence comes from Deltaproteobacteria bacterium HGW-Deltaproteobacteria-13, assembly GCA_002840555.1. Taxonomy (GTDB): domain Bacteria; phylum Desulfobacterota; class Syntrophia; order Syntrophales; family Smithellaceae; genus Smithella. The sequence continues at coordinate 97,070 of PHBJ01000001.1, read as the reverse complement.
AGACATTTAGCTGATGAAGATTTCTGCTTAGCACTAAAACGCAGCGGCTGCAAAATGCTCAAACTGGGAATCGAATCCGGAGACCAGAGTGTTCTCGATCAATTGAACAAGGGAATTGATTTGCCGACAACTTCCGCCGTTTTAAAAACATTGAAAAAAACAGGCATTGCCGCTTACTGTTATTTTCTCTTCGGCACGCCGCCGGAAAACTACGAGCGCGCATTAAAAACCATGGAGTTTGTTGTCGACCATCACGACTGCATTGATTTTTTAAATCTCGCGATTTTTAATCTGCCGTCTCAGAGCGTTGAGGCACAGGAGCTGGCCACGCATGATTTTTACGAAGGCGATTTGTCTCTCTATAGAAATTTTGAACATCCTCTTGGTTGGCATCGTTCTGTCGTGCGCAATTTTCTGGAGAAAACTTTCAAAAAACATCCGGCCATAGCGCCCATCCTCAGACGCACACCGGAATATTTTACTTCCAACCACGCGCCTTTTTTTGTTTAAACAGGAAGAATTTCAAGTCGTTAACCATGCCCGCCTTAGCCAATCATCGCGGCAGAGATTCATTGACAACAGATGTTTAATATTATAGATATTTCACCCAATTCACCTAATTAATAATTTTTTACGATCCAAATATGAAACTTCAGGTTCCAGAGATAAAATTTTTATATTAACCTTTGAAAATGTGATGAATAAATCTAATGATATTTGATGATATAACCATATTCCACGTAATTGTCCTGTTCGCGATCTACTCTTTCATGGGGTGGATTATAGAGGTGGTCTACCGGTCGATAACTCAACGCCAGCTTATCAACGCCGGTTTTTTATACGGGCCTTTTGTCCCTCTTTACGGTTTCGGCGCCGGTTTTATAATATTTTTGGAATCTTTCATCCATCCTTGGCCGCTGCCGGTAAAATTTATCGCATACGGCATTATTCTGACCATCATCGAATACATCACCGACTTCATTCTAGAGAAAATATTTAAATTAAAATTATGGGACTATGCGGACAACAAGTTTAATCTTCATGGCAGGGTCTGTCTGCTTTTTTCAATATTATGGGCCGTCATGGCCACAGTATTTATCACATTTATTCATCCTGCGGTATCGCGTTATGTTCAATTACTGGAACGGCCATTTCTCCACATCGCACCCCTTGTTCTCGTGATTTATGGCGTCACGGATCTTGTTTTTTCCATCATCTCCATTACCGAGTTCAGGAAAAAGATCGCCTATCTGTATTCTGAATATTTTAACCTGAGCGATGATGAAACCGAGAAGATATTTAATTCCTTCAGACGACTCAGTACAGCGTTCCCGAATCTGAGCAGATATATTGATAACAACATCAACGCTGAAATTAAAAACAAGATCAGCTCGTTTTTAAAATCCATTCCGCGTAAAATCATTCCCGATAAGAATGGACGGAAGCCCGTGGAAAGCGAATTTTACGAGATCATCAAGGATATTTACGAACATGAAGAAGTTTTAAAACTCAAACTGCATTATCATCATAATTCTTCCATTTATGAACACGTCATGGATGTTTCTTATCTGTCATACAAGGCCTGTAAGTTTCTTAAGCTTGATTACCATTCCGCAGCCCGCGGCGCGCTTCTTCACGATTTTTTTCTGTATGACTGGAGACATCACGATATTCCCGACCTTCCCGAAGATAAATACCACGGCATCGAACATCCCAAGATAGCTCTGGCCAATGCCCGGAAACATTTTGTTTTGAACGATATCGAAAAGGATATTGTCATCAAGCATATGTGGCCGCTGACGCTGATTCCACCAAAATACAAGGAATCCTTCGTTGTTTCTTTTGTGGATAAATATTTCGCCTCCAAAGAATTTGTCACAAAATTTAAAGACAGCAAGATCAAGAGCCGCGTAAACAGACAGTCCGATGTCCATCGGCCAAGAAAGAAACGCATGAGCAGACAGACATCCCGCCGCCGGAAATAAACGGGGCAAAGTGTAAATATTTCATTGCAATGCTTCCATGACTGCGCTAATTTCCCCGATGGACACTCCGGTCAGGCGTCAATCCGGCGTCGTTTTATTAAAACACAATCCCGCTGTATTTTAGCGGAGTATATCTCTTACGGGGTTAATTTTATGCGTTCATTTCGTTTTTTATTTTTCCTGTCTCTGATCATTCTATCTCTTACCGCATGCGGCAAAAAGCCCCCAACCGATAATGCTCAGCTTTTATCAGACAAGAAACCGGCTTACGGCGACATTCTAGTGCGTGGTGATATTGGCGACGCCAGCAATCTGATTCCGCTGCTGGCTTCCGATTCGGCGTCCCACAATATTGCCGGCATGGTTTACAACGGCCTTATCAAATACGACAAGGACATGAATATTGTCGGCGATCTGGCCGAATCATGGGAGATTTCGCCAAACGGTCTTGTGATAACATTTCATCTGCGCAAAGGCGTCAAGTGGCACGACGGTCATCCTTTTACGTCTGCCGATGTTCTCTACACTTATCAGGTCACTGTTGATCCGAAAACACCGACAGCTTATGCCGGTGATTTTCTAAAAGTAAAAAAGGCGGAAGCTCTGGATGATTATACCTTTCGTGTAACCTACCCGAAACCATTTGCGCCGGCTTTAATCAGCTGGAGCAGTTCCATCCTCCCCCGGCATTTACTCTCAGGCAAAGACATCACGAAAAGCGAGCTGTCGAGGCATCCTGTCGGCACCGGTCCTTACAAATTCAAGGAATGGGTGTCCGGTCAGAAAATCGTCCTTGTTTCCAATCCGGATTACTTTGAAGGACAGCCCTACATTGACGGCCGGATTACACGAATTATTCCGGATGCCGCCACCATGTTTCTGGAATTACGCGCACAGAACATCGGAATGATGGGCCTGACGCCTCTGCAATATACCCGACAGACAGAAAATAATTTGTTCAAAAATAATTTCAACAAATACAGATACTTAAGTTTTGCTTACACTTATCTCGGCTACAATTTGAAAAATCCGCTTTTTACCGACAAGAGGGTAAGGCAGGCAATTTCTTATGCCATTAATAAAGATGAAATTATCAGCGGTGTTTTGCTGAATTTGGGAAAACCGGCAAACGGCCCTTACAAACCCGGAACGTGGGCTTACAATGATAAAGTTAAAATGTACAATTACAATCCGCAAAAAGCCCGGGATCTCTTGCGTGAGGCGGGATGGACCAAGATCAACAGCGAAGGCGTTCTGGAAAAAGACGGCAAGCCCTTTGTGTTTGAAATAGTAACAAATCAGGGCAACGAAACAAGGCAGAAATGCGCAGAAATCATTCAACGGCAGCTCAAGGAAGTCGGCATCGTCGTGAAAATCCGTATTCTGGAATGGTCGGCATTTGTAACGGACTTTATCAATAAACGCCGTTTTGATTCGGTGATTATGGGCTGGACGATTCCGCTTGATCCCGACGCTTATGATGTCTGGCATTCCAGCAAAACAGCGCCGGAGGAACTGAATTTCATTTCCTACAAAAATCCGGAAGTTGACGAAATGCTCGAAAAAGGACGCAGCACCTTCGACCAGAAAGAAAGGAAAAAATATTATGACCGCTTTCAGGAAATACTCGCGGAAGATCAGCCCTACACATTCCTCTACGTTCCTGAAGCCTTGATCATCATCAATAAACGTTTCCGGGGAATTGAGCCTGCTCCCATCGGTCTGGAATATAATTTCATCAAATGGTACGTGCCTAAAGATGAACAGAAATATAAGATGACCCAATAAGCGTTTTACCGAAGGATGGATTATGAAATCTATTTCCACATTCAGGTTGAAATAACCTTATTCTGGCGAAAATCACCGTTTTCTGGTATGAGTAATTATCCGTTAATTATCGGATAGAAATTTAGTTAAATTTTATCTTTGATTTTATTACAATTTTAGTTTATTTTTTTACCGGAAATATAGATATATGTTTAATGACATTGGGCATATAAATTGCTACAAATTAGGGTGGCAGATCAAAATTGTCTAAATCAAATAATACAAAAACGTTTCAATGGAATTGACCGGACGTAATTTAATAGCATCCATGATAACTATTAATTAGCGGAATTTGAATGGCGATTGCAGATAAAACAAAATCAGCAGGCAAACCTAAAAAGAAACCATCCTCCAGAAATAATTTATCCGTTCTGGCTAAGGCCATTATAGCAAATGCCGGAGTTGGAATATATATCGTCCAGCATGGCAAATTTGTTTACGTCAGTGAGCTGTATCAAAAAATTACCGGCTATACTGACTCAGAGCTTATCGGCACGGATTCCCTCATCAATATTTATCCGGAAGACAGAGAAAAGGTCAGAAATCAGGCGATTAAATGCCTGAAGAGGGAAAGCTTTGAACCTTATGAATACAGATTTGTTAAAAGGAATTATGAAATAATGTATATTCTGGAAACCGTTGCCCCCATCATTTATCAAGGGAAGCGAGCCACGCTGGGAAGTTTTATGGACATCACCGAGCGTAAAATAATGGAAGAAAAATACAGCAGTATTCTGGAAAATATTCAGGAAGGCTATTTCGAAGTCGATCTTGCCGGTAATTTTACTTTCTTCAACGATTCGGTATGCCGTGTTCTCGGGTACTCCAGAGAAGAATTGATGGGAATAAATAATCGGCAGTATACTAAAGATAAAGAATCCGCAAAAAAAGTTTTTCAAGCCTACAGCCAGGTTTATAAAACCGGGGAACCCCTCAAAGAATTCGGCTGGCATATTACGAGAAAAGACGGCGCCAGAAGATACATTGAAGGATCCATATCATTACTTAAAGATTCGTCTGGCAAGCCCATAGGTTTTCGGGGAATCAGTCATGATGTCACTGAGCGCAAGAATTCTGAAGAGGCGCTTCGTCAGAGCGAGGAAAAATACAGAAGCATTCTGGAAAACATTCAGGAAGCCTATTTCGAAGTTGATCTTAACGGCAACTTTACCTTCTTCAATGATTCATTATGCCGCATCACCGGATGCTCCCGGGAGGAATTGATCGGCGCCAATCACCGGCAGTTCTCAGACAAAGAAAACGCGAAAAAAGTTTTCCTGGCATTTAATAAAGTATACAGAATAGGCGATCCCACCGAAGGATTCGATTGGCTGATTATCAGAAAAGACGGTACAAAAAGATACATTGAGTCCTCTGTATCTTTACGAAAAGATTCAGGGGATAAACCGGTCGGCTTTAAAGGAGTTATCCGCGATATCACCGAGCGCAAGCAAATAGAGAGAGAGCTCAATCATATGGCAACCCACGACGCCCTCACCGGACTGCCCAACCGTCTCATGTTCAGCCAGTTGCTGAATCACGCGATTATGTCCGCACAGCGTAATAAAAAGCAGTTGGCGGTTTTATTTATCGATCTTGATCGCTTCAAGATTATCAACGATTCCCTGGGGCATGAGGCGGGAGATCAAATGCTGAAGGAAATTGCCGGACGGTTCAGGCACCTGTTGCGGGCAGTTGATGTTGTCGGCCGCCTCGGAGGCGATGAATTTATTATCCTGATCGAGGAAGTAAATGAATTAAACCAGGTAGCAACTCTTGCCCACAAAATACTTGCCACGACGCTCAAACCGGCGGTGATTATGGGTGAAGAATGCCGCGTAACAGCCAGCATAGGCATAAGCATTTACCCCAGAGACGGACAAGATGAACAATCGCTGATGAAAAATGCGGATATCGCCATGTATTTTGCCAAGGAAGAAGGCAAGAATAACTATCAATTCTATTCCGACAATATACAATCCATGGCGAATGAACGCCTCTCCATCGAAACAAATCTGCGTCGCGCGCTGGAGCGCAATGAATTATTTTTAAACTATCAGGCCAAGCTGGATTTCAAAACAGGGGCCATCACGGGAGTGGAAGCTCTGCTGCGCTGGAATAACCCATACCTTGGTTCGGTAACCCCCACGCAATTAATTCCTGTAGCCGAAGAAACAGGACTAATCGTTCCCATCGGCCGTTGGGTGATGAAAACAGCCTGCGCCCAGAATGTAGCCTGGCAGCAGCAGGGGCTCCCCCCTGTCTGCATGGCGGTAAATTTATCGCTTCGTCAACTGATGGATGACAATTTATTAAGTGATATTCAAACAGCGTTGAAAGAATCCGGCTTGCGGCCAAATCTTTTGGAACTGGAAATCACTGAAAGCATGGTCATGCATAATCCAACGCGCATGATTCCGGTGTTAACCAAAATTAAGGAAACCGGCGTGCGGCTCGCTATTGACGATTTCGGCACAGGGTATTCATCACTGGCCCAGATAAAACATTTCCCTATTAACACGCTCAAAGTAGACCGGTCATTCATCCGCAATCTCCCGCAGGATTCCGAGAACAAAGCGATCACCGAAGCGGTCATTATCATGGGCAAAAATCTAAGCCTTACCGTTGTCGCCGAAGGTGTGGAAACCAAGGAAGAAGAAAATTTCCTGAGGCAACAAGTATGCGACGAAATGCAGGGTTTTTATTTCAGCAAGCCTATTGATCCTGATAAGTTTGCCGATTTGCTGCGAAATCATAAAGCTTCCCCCAAAACGCATTAGCCCGAATCTTATTCATCCTGAACATGAATTTTCATGCCCGTCGCCGCGTTAATTTCCCGCGTCTTGGTAAAGGAATGGGGATCAGGCGATACTATTTCCCGGCTCGCAGACATCCACCGAGCCTCTATCATCGACATTGGTCTTGAATTGCTTAATTCCCAGCGACACCTGCTGAAGATGGGCGGGAGAGGTAACGACACAGGCGGTCATTCGGGAGAGTTTTTCTATATCGGTGGAAAGAAAATCAAAAATTCCGGTGACCATTGCTTCCATGATGCTCGAGGTGACCAGGCTGGAGCGGCCTTCTCCATAAAGGTCAAAAGCAAAGCTGCCCAGCGCCATCCTGTCAACCGTCTGAGTGACGAGATAAGCGGCATTATAAATTTTATCGTAATTGATATCGGAAATATTCCCCAGGCCAAACAAAAGCAGCATTTCTGCGCCAAGGCGGCTGGGGAAAGGAATAACGATTTTTTCTTCAAATTCTCCGCCGATTCTTCCCTGCTTAATTTCTCTGGAAATCATGCCGTTGAGACGCCAGTCAATAAAACCGCAAAGCCCGCGCGGCGGTTTTTCATCCGCGAAAACTCCCAGCGCCAGGCATTTATGTTTTGGAAGATCGGGATTTTCTGTCGAGAGGTTTAGTTGCATTTTTTTTATCTAATTTAAGATTAAGGGTGTCCAGTATGCCGTTGATAAAAGAGCCGGAATTTTCCGAACCAAAAGTCTTTCCCAGATCAACGGCTTCATTCAAAGTGACTTTCGGGGGAATGTCCTCACAGTAGAGAAACTCAAACACAGCCAGACGCAAAATATTTATATCTACCCGGGACATTCGTCCCAGCGACCAGTTATCCGAACATCCGGCAATCAATTTATCCAATTCCTCTTTGTGTTCACATGTGCCCTGGACCAGAAAAGCGGCAAATTCTTTAGCCGCTTTGGGAGCGGAGAAATTACCCCAGAAAAGATCTAACGCATCCTGCGCATCAATATTCACAAAATTTAGACTAAAAAGAACCTGTAAGGCAATTTCCCGTGCCTTTCTACGCTCGCGCATTTATTTATTAAACCTCAAAGAGCTATTATCCTGCCGCATTATATTCTGATACTCTTGCCATAAAAAAATGGCCGTTTAACCTTAAATCTTTTTGAATAAGTCAACCATTTCTATCGCCGTCATTGCCGCATCGGCGCCTTTGTTTCCGGATTTCGTTCCCGCGCGCTCAATCGCCTGCTCAATGGTATCCGTCGTCAGCACGCCGAAAACAACCGGAACTTCCGTTTCCAGACCAACCATGGCAATGCCCTTGGAAACTTCGGCGCTGATATATTCGAAATGCGGCGTTGCGCCGCGAATGATGGCGCCCAGACAAATAACGGCGTCAAAGCGGCCGCTTTTTGCCAGTTTTTTTGCCGTGAGCGGCAACTCAAAAGAACCCGGAACTTTATAGATCGCAATATCTTTTTCTTCCGTGCCGGCTCTCATCAACGCGTCAATGGATCCTTCAATCAATCTGCCGCAAATAAAATCATTAAAACGGCTGGCCACGATGCCAAATTTCATTCCCTTGGCGACAATTTTTCCTTCAATTATTTTCGGCATGATTCATTACCATCCTTGTATTTGATTTTTTATACTTTTTTGTCATTCCCGCGAAGGCGGGAATCCAGTCATTTAATCACGTTATATTCACCCTCCCTCAATCCCTCCCCTCAAGGGAGGGAAGATGAGGTAGCGGGAATGACAGTTGAAGAAAATTTTATATTTTTAAAAGATGCCCCATCTTTTTTTGTTTTGTTTTCATATACTTTATGTTGCTTTCGTTCGGATTTATTTCTATGGGAACCCTTTGAGTAATTTCGATTCCATAACCTTCCAACCCGACTATCTTCTTGGGGTTATTGGTCAATAATTTCATTTTGCGTACACCCAGATCGGCAAGGATTTGCGCTCCGATTCCGTAATCTCTCAAATCCGGCTTGAATCCCAGAGCAATATTGGCCTCAACCGTATCCTTGCCCTCTTCCTGCAGGGCATAAGCTTTTATTTTATTCACGAGCCCGATACCCCGGCCTTCCTGCCGCATGTAAACGATCACGCCTTTCCCTTCTTTCTCCACCATGCTCATCGCGCGATGGAGCTGATCGCCGCAGTCGCATTTTCTAGAACCGAAAAGATCCCCCGTGAGGCATTCCGAATGAACGCGCACCAGCACTTCATCATCTTCTTTAATATCGCCTTTCACCAGGGCAATGTGCTGCCAGTCATCAACCTCATTTTCGTAAACAATCATTTTGAAATCACCGCCGAAAATGGTCGGGATTGTCGCTTCCGCCATTCGCTTGATCAGCGATTCATTCTGCATCCGGTAATCAATCAAATCCGCAATGGTAACTATTTTCAAATGATGTTCCCGGGCAAAAACTTCCAGATCAGGCATTCTCGCCATCGTACCGTCATCTTTCATGATTTCGCAAATAACGCCCGCCGGTGTCAAACCGGCAATGCGGCATAAATCCACCGACCCTTCCGTCTGCCCCGTGCGCACCAGAACGCCGCCCTTCTTGGCCCGGATGGGAAACACATGACCGGGACTGACCAGATCATCCGGTTTCGCCAGGGGATTAACAGCGGCCTGAATCGTTGTCGCCCGGTCCGCGGCCGATATGCCTGTGCTAACGCCATGTCTGGCTTCAATGGAAATGGTAAAGGCTGTCCCAAAACGGGCCTGATTATCCCGAACCATCTGGTTCAGATGCAGTTTATCCGCCGTTTCTTCATTAAGTGTTAAACAGATTAAACCACGTCCGTAACGGGCCATGAAATTGATTGTTTTAGCCGTGGCAAATTGCGCCGCCATGAAGAGATCGCCTTCATTTTCGCGATCCTCATCATCAACCAAAATAACCATTTTTCCGTTTTTAATGTCTTCAATTGCTTCCTTAATCGTGCTGATTGCCATTTTTATTATCCTTACTTATTTAAAAACCGTGTTTCGCCAGGAAATCCTTATCTATTCCCTGCGGCGTTTGTAATAATTTTTCAACATACTTACCCAGGATATCCGTTTCAATATTTACCCAATCGGCTTCTTTTTTCATCACTAAAGTGGTGTTAGCCGCCGTGTGGGGAATTATATTAACATAAAACCTGTTTTTTTCAAGTTTGTTCACGGTGAGACTGATTCCGTCTATGGCCACCGAACCTTTTTCCACAATATAGCGGGACAGGTTATCACTCATTTCCACTGCCAGAATCAGGGAACCGGATTTTTGTGTCTGCGACAGAATTCTGCCGATAGCGTCAACATGGCCTAAAACAAAATGGCCGCCCACGAAACCACCGACCCGCAATGATTTTTCCAGATTAACTTTGTGTCCCGCCTGTAAAAATTTGAGGGTCGTTCTGGACAGCGTTTCAGCGGAAACATCGGCCTGAAAAATTTTTTGATTGATCGATGTGACGGTAAGACAAGCACCGTTGACAGCGATACTATCGCCAAGGGACGCGTCTGTCAGATTGATCGAGGCTTCGACTTCCAGAACGGCATCGGCGCCCTTCATGGTCAGACGTTTTACCTTGCCCAATCCTTCTACAATTCCGGTAAACATAAATTATTTTTTACCCTTGCTTAACAAATCTTTTAATTCGGACATAAATTCGCCGACATCGCGAAATTGACGGTAAACCGAGGCAAACCGGACATAAGCAACGCCATCAAAAGTCTTCAGTTCATTCATTATCTTTTCTCCGATAATGGTTGAAGAAATTTCTTCCACCTGCATTTCCTGGCAGGCCTGCTCCACGTTTTCGACAAGTTTATCTATCGACTCCATGCTGATGGGACGCTTCTCGCAGGCTTTTTTTATACCGTTTAATATTTTCTGCCGGTCGAACTGCTCACGGCGGCCGTCTTTTTTAACGACCATCGGCAGAACGTCTTCGACATACTCATACGTGGTAAAACGTTTTGTGCAGCTTAAACATTCACGGCGGCGGCGGACAGCTTTCCCATCCTTGCTTATTCGCGAGTCAATAACTTTGTTTTCCGCATGACCGCAAAACGGGCATTTCATGATCTTGTCACCTTATTTCTTAAAACTTAGAGTTGTTTTACGCTGATTCCCGCTTCCTTCAGCATCTGAGCGGCCAATTTATCCTGATAACCGTCGCGAATGACGATACTGACAACACCCGCGTTGATTATCATTTTAGCGCAAATGACACAGGGATGATTCGTACAATACAGAGTTGCCCCTTTGGTAATAACGCCATGGAGCGCCGCCTGAATAATCGCGTTTTGTTCCGCGTGCAGTCCGCGGCATAATTCGTGGCGCTCTCCCGAAGGAACTTTAAGTTGCTCACGCAAACAACCGATATCCAGGCAATGCTGCAGCTTGGAGGGAGCGCCGTTATAACCGGTGGCCAGAATCCGGCTGTCGCGCACCAACCCGGCTCCCACAGCCCGCCTCAGACAAGTGCTGCGCTTGGATACGAGTTCGACAATATCCAGAAAATAATTATCCCAGTCGGGCCTTTTTTTATTTTCCCCGGGGGGTCGTGCCGAAGATAATTTTTTTGAGGCCATATTTTATACGCCTTCATGAAGATGAATTTTCTGCTTCCGGTCTGCTTACCGTTACTTTATCCTGCTTTGATAAAGAGGAAATTGGTCGCAAAGGGTCTTTACTTTTTCCGCAACAGCTTTAATCGTCTGTTCATTATTGATGTTTTTAACCACATCGGCGATGCAGGAGGCAATCAAACGCATCTCGTTTTCCTTCATGCCTCGGGTGGTAACCGCGGGAGTGCCTACTCTGATTCCGCTGGTCACCTGAGGGCCTTTGGTGTCGAAAGGAATGCCGTTTTTGTTGACGGTAATGGAGGCGCGGTCGAGCGCTTCCTGCGCGTCTTTGCCGCTGACGTTCTTGTCGGTTAAATCAACCAGCATCAGATGATTATCCGTTCCTCCGGAAACAAGCCTGAATCCCTGATTCTTTAATTCATCCGCCATGGCCTGCGCGTTTTTGATGATCTGCTTTTGATATTCCTTGAACTCCGGCATGAGCGCTTCTTTGAAAGCAACCGCCTTGGCGGCAATCACATGCATCAACGGGCCGCCCTGCATTCCGGGGAAAACCCTGCTGTTCAGAGTCTTGGCATAAGCTTCCTTGCACATCACGACGCCGCCGCGCGGACCGCGCAAAGTTTTATGCGTTGTGGTCGTGACAAATTCGCAAACAGGAACCGGCGACGGATGCAATCCGGTGCAGACCAGTCCGGCGATATGAGCGATGTCCGCCATAATGACGGCGCCGACTTCGTCGGCGGCTTTGCGGAATTTTTGAAAATCAATTGTCCGCGGATAAGCGCTGGCGCCGACAATAATCATTTTGGGTTTATGTTCTTTGGCTAATCTTTCCACTTCGTCGTAATCAATCGTTTCCGTGTCTTTGCTGACGCCGTAAGGGACAATGTTATAAAATTTTCCTGAGAAATTGGCGGGACTCCCGTGGGACAGATGTCCGCCGTGGGACAGGTTCATTCCCAGGATCGTGTCGCCGGGCTGAACGACGGCGAAGTAAACGGCCATGTTGGCCTGCGTGCCGGAATGGGGCTGGACATTAACATGATCGGCTCCAAAAAGCTGTTTACAACGATCAATCGCCAGAGATTCAGCTATGTCTACAAATTCACAGCCGCCGTAGTAACGTTTCCCCGGATAACCTTCCGCGTACTTATTGGTCATAACAGAGCCCTGCGCTTCCAATACCGCCTCACTGACAAAATTTTCTGAAGCGATCAGCTCGATCTTTCCCGCCTGCCGGCCGGTCTCCAGATCGATGGCTTTGCTTACTTCCGGGTCAACTTTTTCTAAAAAAGACATGAGATTTTTTCTCCTTTGTACTTAATCTTACAAATAACAAAATATTGTTATTTTATTCTATATATTTCTTAAATAACAAAACAGCGTTAACGCCGCCAAAGCCAAAGGTGTTGGACATCGCTGTCTTTATTTCCTTGTGCCGGGCAACGTTAGGCACGTAATCAAGATCGCATTCTTCGCCGGGATTATCCAGATTAATCGTTGGCGGAATAATGCCTTCCTGCAAAGCCTTAACCGCAAAAACGGCCTCCGCCCCTCCGGTTGCTCCCAGCATATGGCCGGTCATTGACTTTGTGGAGCTGACGATCAACTTTTTGGCATGTTCTCCAAAGAGAGATTTGATGGCCTGAGTTTCATATAGATCATTGAGCGGCGTTGATGTGCCGTGAACGTTGATGTAATCAATATCTTCGGGATTTAAACCGGCGTCTTTTATCGCGACCCGCATGCTGCGGGCGGCGCCTTCGTGCCCGGGCGGCGGAGCGGCCATATGAAAAGCATCGGACGTGCTGCCGTAACCGGCGAGTTCCGCGTAAATATGCGCGCCTCTATTCAGGGCAAACGATAATTCTTCGAGAATGATGATACCGCAGCCCTCCCCCATCACAAAACCGTCACGGTCCTTATCAAACGGGCGGCTTGCTTTTTCCGGTTCATCGTTTCTTACCGACAGCGCCCGCATGGCGCCAAAACCGCCTACGGCCAATTGTGATATTGCCGCTTCGGTTCCGCCGGTAATCATGATATCGGCATCTCCCCAGGCAATGGTTTTATAAGCATCGCCGATGGCCGATGTTCCCGCGGCACAGGCGGTAACGGCACAATTAATGGGGCCTTTGGCTCCAAATCTGATGGATACGTGGCCGGAAGCAAGATTGGCCAAAACGGCCGGAACGGTAAAAGGAGAAATCTTGCGGGGATTCGCGCCAAACAGGTTTTTTAATTCTTCCTCCAGCGTGGCAATACCGCCGATAGCCGAACCGATGATGACACCGGTACGTTCGGAAATTTCGGGACTGATCGTTAATTGCGCGTCAGCCATGGCCATCTCAGAAGCAGCCAGGGCATAAAGAATGAAGTCGTCGTAACGGCGGACTTCCTGTTTATTGACAAATTGCAGGGGATCGAAATTTTTTATTTCGCCGGCAATTCTGGTTTTATAAGAACTGCAATCAAACTTGGTAATGGGGCCAACACCGGATTTACCAGCAATAGCGCTTTCCCATGATTGACTCACTGAATTTCCCAAGGGAGTCAACGCCCCAAGACCTGTTACTACAACACGCCTTTTCATTGGCTAAAATCCTGCACGGCGAATTATTTAACGCCTTTTTGCTTAAGAAAATCAACTACATCTTTGATTGTACTAATTTTTTCCAGCTCTTCGTCAGCTATTTCTATTCCAAAAGCCTCTTCCATTTCCATGAGGAGCTCAACGATATCTAAAGAATCCGCCCCTAAATCATCAAGGAAAGAAGCCTCTAAAACGCACTCTTCCTTGGTAACATCAAGTTGTTCCATAACAATTTTAATGACTTTTTCTTCTAACGTCATGCAAATTCCTCCTAAAATCTATTATTACCTAAAAATTGAATCAATTTATAGTTCTTTTATCTATTTTTAAAAAATAATTCCTTATTTATTTCTATAAGAAACGAACTTCATATATCCTGACAAAGACGGCCGGTATAATCAACGCTTATTAATAGAATATTTTTACTCTTTTAACAAAGTTTCAAGGCGTTCTTTTCTGAGCCCTTGCCCCTGTCTGAACGATAGAAGCGCTGCCTGAGTATTTTAATATTCTTTTTTAAGTTTTGATACTAGGCGTTCTTTTCTTCTTTTTTGTAATCTCTACCCTTATATGTCCCACATGTCGGGCAAACGCGATGAGGCAATTTCGGCTCATTGCACTGCGGACATACAGATATTGAAGGTGACTTCAAAAAATCGTTCGCTCTTCTCTGATTACGTCTGGTTTTAGAATGTCTCTTTACCGGATTTGGCATAACTTATCCTTTTTTATAGTTAATTGTTTATTGTAAAATTTTTTAATACAGCCATACGATTATCAACAATATTTAAATGGCAATTACAGGAAGAATTATTCAAATTAGTGCCGCATTGCTGGCATAAACCTTTGCATTCTTCATTGCAAAGCGCCTTAATCGGTATTTGCAAAATTATTTGCTCACAGATAATAGGCCCAAGATCAATAAAATCGCCCTGATAATAACTTATTTCCAATTCGTCCGGCTTAAGCTCTAAATCTTCCCTGGTTTCGGCTTTCGCGGGAACTAACGTATAAGCGAAATCACTGCAAATCGATAGTTTTGTATTCTCCAGACAGCGGCTGCAGCAAATATCAATTTGCGCGGAAAACGAACCTTTAATAAAAACAGTGCCTGAAGTTTTTGTTACAAGACAATCTACATCAACTTTATCCAGAGTAAAATCAGTATCTTCGCCATCTTTTAAGCATTCTTTAAACCAGGCATTATCTTCGGAAAAGACGAAGTGCTGTCCTTCCTCCGGAATAAGAAATACATTGATTTTCAAAGAATTAGCCATTAAAAGCCTGCTGTTTTGTAAAAATTTCGCCTTATTAATTAATCGTGAGAGTTAATTATAAATTCTTTTTGTTGTCAAGCATAATTTGCTTGTTTAATGAAAGACAAAACAGGAGATTCCAAAATTGTTTTAATGATCTGTGTAATTTATTGCCTTAACAAATTTCAGAATATTCAGGATAAATGCCCATTTTAATATTCAGGAAACGCTTCCCTCCGGTTTGCCGCATTTATGAAGCGGGCAAAAATCAAGGCACTTGACAAAAGACTAATCTCAATCCTATAAGGTTAAAAAAAACAGGAAAAGAAAATCATGGAAAAAATCAGAACCCGTTTCGCGCCTTCGCCAACAGGTTATTTACATATAGGCGGAGCGCGAACCGCTCTTTTTAGCTGGCTTTATGCCCGCCACCACGGCGGGACATTTGTTTTGCGCATTGAAGATACCGATCAGGAGCGTTCTACCGATGAATCAACCAAAGCGATACTGGATGCCATGGCCTGGATGGGCTTAAACTGTGACGAGGGCCCGTATTTTCAGGCACAGCGAGTAGATTTGCACCGGGAGATGGTGCAGAAGTTAATTAAGGAAGACAAGGCTTATTATTGCACATGCACACCGGAAGAACTGGAAGCCAAAAGAAAACAAGCCCTGGCGACAGGCAAGAAACCAAAATACGACGGCACCTGCCGCGATAAAAAATTAAGCAAATCGGACAACAGCGTTGTGCGTTTTCGCGGCAAACAGGACGGCGTAACCATCGTAGAAGATTTAATCAAAGGCAACATTATTTTTAACAATGAAGAGCTTGACGACTTGATCATCGAGCGCAGCGACGGCTATCCGACCTATAATTTTGCCGTGGTCATTGATGACGCCATGATGAACATCACCCATGTAATTCGAGGCGATGACCACGTCAACAACACGCCGCGCCAGATTTTAATGTATCAGGCGCTGGGCTTTGAGGTGCCCAAATTCGCCCATGTTCCGATGATCCTGGGAAGTGATAAAACACGTCTGAGCAAACGACATGGCGCAACTTCGGTCATGGCCTACAAAGAGATGGGTTACCTGCCGGAAGCCTTGGTCAATTATCTGGTGCGCCTCGGCTGGTCGCACGGCGATCAGGAGATATTTTCGCTGGGTCAATTGGTTGAGCTTTTCAGTCTGGACACCGTCGGTAAATCGCCGGCTGTCTTCAACCCCGAAAAACTCCTATGGCTCAACGCTCATTATATAAAGGAGGCCCATTCCGATCGACTGCTCACAGAAATGAAGCCTCTGTGGCCCGCTGGAATAAACACCGGTGATGATGCCTTTACTAAAAAAGTGATTGCCGACTTGCAGCCGCGCGTCAAAACACTGGTGGAACTGGCGGCAACTGCCGATTTCTATTTTGCCGATAAAGTTTCGTATGAAACACAGGCCGCCCAAAAATTTCTGGTGCCCGATGTAGTCGCCCATTTGAAAGCGATAGCCGCCGCAATACCGGCGTTACAGACTTTCAGCAAGGACGGTGTTGAAGAATTCCTCAAGGCCTTCACCGTTGAACAGAATATTAAGTTTAAGGTGATCGCTCAGCCGCTGCGGGTAGCCCTCACCGGAAAAACCGTCAGCCCCGGCATTGACGAAGTTATGGTGACGCTGGGTAAGGATCGGGTGATTAAAAGAATTAACGACGCTGTTGCCTATATTGCATCCGGTGCGAATGCGACGGTTCAGCAATAATTGCGGAATTTAACGGCGGCAATTTCATCTTGACTTTTTAAATTGAATTGCATAGATAGTTGCGCTCAACTTCCCACGCTACCGGGGAATCGTTAAGCGGTAGGATTCAGGACTCTGAACCATTTTACCCAAGTTTGAAGCCTGATCACGCAGTTATTCTTTGGTCCCATCGTCTAGTGGTTAGGACGCTGGCCTCTCACGCCGGAAACCAGGGTTCAACTCCCTGTGGGACTACCAAGTAAATCAATCGCTTACAAATTTAGATATTTTCAACTACCCTAGGTGTGGACTGTCTTCAAGTGGGAGCTGTTGATTGCAGTGCTGGGTGTGTCAGGTTTTGTGCTGTTCGCAGCATTACATGCGCTTCACTTTCCATAACCTATGGACAATTCTATCCTGAACACTTCTCAAAACAGTACGGTTTCTGTCGGCCATGTATCGAAAAGGTGATATACTGTTATGTTGACTGCGTCGCTTGAGAGAAACAAGCGCAGGGAAATCCCATCCTGATTATACCCTGCTTCTTTTTCCTTCCCTATTTGAGTACCTGCATTGACATCTATATATGAAGCACCTGATTTTTCTGTCTCACAGCGTCGTTTCGAATATAATCCTGATCTCCACTTTCCACTGCTTTCAGGATGCTTTTCCGCGATGTATTGATTCTCTCACCCACGATCGTAAACATAGTTCTATCCTTTCAAAATTAATAAATATACCGCACGCCAGTCAATTTCTCTGAGAGTCTCCACAGCGCCTCTGCGGCTTCAATATTGTTCGATGCCTGACCCGGACTGACGATTTTGGGGTATCCCCTGATCTGCCACACCCCACCAGGTCCTATATATGATCCACCTGGAATATCCATGGTGGCCGCGTAAAGCACCGGAAGAGCCCCCTGTTCCGTGCTTTGTGCGATCAGCTGGTGCCCCATGCCAGCTATATTCATCCATACATTTCTTTGCCACGCGGCATGAAGATTTGATTTGCTCAGACCTGGGTGAGCGGCTATCGAACGTACAGATAAACCGGCATTATCCAACCGACGCTGAAGTTCCTTTGAAAACAGAATGTTCGCAAGCTTCGACTGGGCGTAGGCAGCTGTACTGGAATACTTTCTTCTTTCAAAATTGATGTCGCTAAAATCTATAGTGCCGGCTCTGTGGGCTATGCTTGATACGGTTACGATACGATCCGTTGTTTTTTCCATGAGGAGGCCAGTAAGTGCAAAGTGCCCGAAATGATTCGTTCCTATCTGAAGTTCAAAACCATCTTCTGTTTTACCCTGAGGTACGGCCATGATACCTGCATTGTTTATCAGTACATGAAATGAATTTTTTATTTCACCGGCAAATGCCCGAATTGATGCCAAACTTGAAAGGTCAAGCTGCTTAATTTCTATTTTGCCAGTAGCATTCGCGAGTGCCCGCTCTCCTCTTTTTATATCGCGTACCGCAGCAATTACGTTCGCCCCGGCGCGGACGAGTTCGATTGCGGCAATCCTACCGATACCACTGCTCGCACCAGTAATGATTATGGTGCGACCGCCCTGACCGGGAATATCTTTTGTTGTCCATGGATTCACGAACAGCCTCCATAGCGCAACGCTTTTTCTCTTTGTATAAAACCTTCAAAATCGGTAGGCTTGCGGCCCAGCAGCATAGGCAGATGGGACAGGTCTCCGGCAGGGAGTCCGCACGCATCGTAGTATTCAAGCATGGCATGGTAGCAATCGCGGGCATCATCAGGCCAGTCCTTCATGCCACGTGGGTTCCCGGCACGCAGGAGAATCGGGATAAGCCGCAACAGTGAAAGGAATTTCGGCCTGGCGAGGGATTTCACTATATTGCCGATCTTCCCTATGGCCAAGGTTATATTGTTAATTGTAGCCGGCGGGATGCTGACGGCTTTGATATCAATTGCGAGCACCCGGCTACAGATACGCGCCATTTCATTCCGGTCGAGTTCCATCGCGGACAGATCGTACGTTTTACCAATGTGGCTCTCAGGATTCTCAATGATATTCACAGCGGCCGCACTGACGTCTTCAATATCGACAACGCCCATGCGTGATTCGGCCGAGAATGGGAATGGGAAAATCCCAAGTCGCAAAAAATCCCAGACTTCCAGATAATTCTGCATATAATGAGAAGGCCTCAGTATGGTGACAGGAAGGCCGGAATCAAGGAAACGTCCCTCGGCAATAAGCTTTTCTCCATGGTGGGGCATTTGCTTTATCCCGGGATGGACAACCGAGTGAAAGATGATATGTTTTGTTCCCTGTGATCGGCAGGCTGCAATCAGAGATTCCGCAATAGGTACTTCCTTAATAATCCGCGTAGGCGCTGCGTGATATATTTGATCGACTCCGTCAACTGCCTGCTGAATATCGCCGGGTTTCTGCAAGTCACCTGTTATGACCTCTTCGGGCCCTTCAGTGCGTAAGGCAGATGCCTGCACTTCATTCTTTACTAAAGCGCGGACTTTATAGCCCCGCGATACAAGCCTGTGTACAAGCGAACGTCCGACTATTCCGGCTGCACTCGTTACAAGGATCATCAAAACACCTCCTGATTCATTCTAATTCACCGATGGTCCAGATCTCCTGCGCCCTGCTTGCGTCTTAATCCCAAGCCGCCCGGCAAAAAACCCGGCCGGTGCATTGTACCGGCCCGGCTTCAGGCGCCCTACACTTAAAGATTGTTTTCCTTTATTTGGTTTTTATTCTCCGCATGCTCGTATCGATACCCAGGAGACGGGCTAAATTACCGCCGAAAATCTTCTTCCTGTCCTCATCAGTTATGGCCGGATAGCCATAGCCTTCCTGCATATCCTCGGGTATCTGGAAATCCCGCAATCCTTCCACGGCATTTTTGATCTGGAGGGCAAAACCAGCATAGTCCGTTCCCCAGATGATCTTGTCAGGTCCGACCCACCGCAAGGCTTCGCCTATAATGGTCGCGAATTTTCTCGGAGCGGTGACAGCCCAGGGCACCAGGAGGCTGAGGCAGACATAAAGATTCGCATGCCCCATGGCCACCATGTTCAGCTGATCGCAATAGGGGTACCCCATATGAAACGCTATGATCTTCAGCTCAGGGAAATCGCGGCACACATCATCAAGGAATACGGGGTTTGCATACTTGCTCGCCTGCGGCGGACACCATGACATGCCGGTATGAATGTCCAGCACGATACCGAGCTCCTCGCATTTCTCATAGAAGGGCCACAGCTCCGGATCATTGATGTAGGTATCCTCTGTGCACAGGTATTTGAATATCTTTGCCTTCTTTTCCTTTACCCAGTACTCCAGTTCCCTGATGCTGTTCTTGACGCCCTTGAACTTGATGGGAGACATGTTGGGCTGATACATGAAGCGATCGGGGTTCGATTCCACGATCTCGGCCATTTCTCCATTCGTGCAGAACCGGCCCGAATATCCGCAGGTATCCATGCACGACTCGGGTAATAAGCAGGCAATGTCCACGCCATACTTGTCCATAGCGCGCAGGATATTGGAGGGATCAGGGTTTTTCAGGGCTTCCCACTCCTCCAGCCCTCCGTAAGCCTTTGCCAAAAGCGTGGGATGGGTGCATGAGAACAGCGGCCTTGATATATTATCGATTGCCTTCCACCACATCTTATATCCGGGGAAATACTCATAGTATGAACCATTTTTCCCGATCAGGTGGGGCTCGGGGTCAATCTTAAAAAAACCATCATCGTTTATTTTTGCCATTAAGGTGCTCCTTCTTTATTTACCGCAATCCGTCGACGTATTGTAAGAGCCTATCTCCATTCTTATCCTTATACGTTCATGATCTGCTTGATTTCTTCATTGGTGTATTCATCATCGAGGTGACATCCTTCACTCCACGTTCATGACCTGCTCGATTTCTTCATTGGTGTATTCCCATGTCGCGGACGGTTCCTTACGACCCCAATCCGCGACGGTCTGCCACACGCGATTCTTCAACGGCAGGATGGGGCGTCGGGCATATTCCTCGATATACTCTTCCAGTCCTGTTCGCGGGTTCTTGATGCAACGTGACGGAAGCATTGCCACAAAGCGGATGAGGCAGCCCAGGTTGCAGCGGGTGCATTTGATGATCTCCTTCTCCTTTCCTTCCTTCACCTTGTTCACCCAGTCGGGATCCGCAATCTGCTGGCGCCCCTGCAGAACCATCTGCGCCTTGCCTTTTTGCAGGACATCCGCAACATTATCGGGATTGTGAACGGAGGGACACATGACCGGGATCTTGACCGCAGCCTGAATGACGGCGGACTTGTCTATGACCTGGCCCTCGGTGTTGGGCAGAAAATCGCTCATGGCCTCATACGAACCATCGGACAGATCGATGAAGTCCGCCCCTTCTTCCTCCACCCGCTTCGCTATCATGGCGGCGACGTTTGGATCATATCCGTCGGGCAGGTCGTCGGAGGCGGAGAATCGCACCCCCACCGGATAATCAGGCCCCACGGCCCGCCGCACCGACCTGATCAGCTCCAGCAGAAAACGGATACGGTTTTCAAAACTGCCGCCATATTCGTCCTTTCGATAATTGGACCGTTCGACCAGGAAGGAGTGCACCAGATAGCCGTGACAGGCATGGATCTCGACCCCGTCATATCCTGCCAGTCTTGCCAGCCTCGCTCCCTTGCCTTCATCAATGACAAGCTGCTTGATCTCTTCCCGCGTGATTTCCCGGGGCGGCCGCCCCATCATATGCATCATGGGGATCTTATCCACCAGGGCGATGAAGGCCTCAGGGTCTTTCTCGATATCAGGGATAGCGCCATGGTATCCCGACATCCTGATCCCTCCCTTTAAGACCTTCATATCCATTGAGCCGTTTATGGCCTTATGAAACTGCCAGCGCCAGGGAATGGCCGAGGAGGAAACCGGCTCCGCAGCTCCTATATCGTGGGATCCTTGCCGCCCGGGGCCGGTGAAGAGCTGAGCGAAGATCTTGGCGCCGAAGGAATGCACATGCTCCACCAGCTCGGATTGCAGGGGCACATAACGATAATCGGTCAGGTACGGATTGTTATACTTGCGGTAGGTGTCCGCACAGGGCAGCGTAGATACCGCCTGTGCCTCGGTGATGATGAGACCGGTTCCGCCTTTTGCCCTAGCGGCGTAATAGGCCATCTGCTGCTTGCTGATGTAATGATCCGGCGCCGTGTAGTTACAGTTCATGGGTGACATGACGATGCGGTTCTTGATCTCGCACCCATTGATCGTAATCGGTTCAAATATCGGTGCATGTTTTGGGTTCATTGAAGATTTTCCTTCTGTTGATCCATTGCTTTTCATTTTCACAATCTCCTTTTTTTAGTTGTTAGACTGACTGATTGATGCATAATTTGCGCTTCTGACAACTTTCCTCCCGCTGATTCATCAACTTCTCTTTTTTCAAGGATTGTATCCGATATCTCATTACGGCCAAAAACGTCTAGAGCGGCGGATGCCAAAATAGGAAGAATCGGCGCCAATTTGAATTACACCGGGTAAAGCTCGTATGTCTTCGGGATTGAGCTATTATATTGTAAGTTTTTTACGATAGGCGCTGGGAGAAAGGCTTGACCAGCGTTTAAAGGCTTGTGTGAAGCAGTGCCGGTCTGAAAAACCAAGCTTTCCGGCAATGTCTTCTATACTGTGCCGCGTGTCTTGCAAGGCCTGGATGGCCATTTTAAATCTGATCAGATTCCGTATCTCGGTTATACTATGCCCGTTTTCAGCCAGACGGCGTTGCAGGGTGCGGGCACTCATATTCAGCGACCGCGCTACCTGTTCGATCGGCGCATTCAATAACTCACTGCGTGCGACCAAGAGCCTTTCGAGATCCTCCAGCAGTCCGCCGCACAATGGCGAGCCGGCCAGTTGCTGATTGACGATGCTTCCGGCCTGCCGCCGAATCTCTGGAAATCCGCCGGGCAGAGGGAGATCTATGATGGTGCGATCATAGATGATGGCATTCTCCGGTGCATTCAGGACAATGACGCTGCCGAAAAAATCTTTATACAGGGGAGTGAGTTCAGACCGGCCGTGGCGGAAATGAACAGCCTTGGGCAGGACAGTCTTTTTCATCAGACGATTTATGATGGTTTTTATGACAGTAAAGATCATTTCTGAATAGTGCCGCTCGTCTTCCCCGTAAAGCATACCATCCGGCTGAAACTTGAGGATGGCTACCTTCCCGGTTTCTTCAAGATTCAGGATTAAAAGCGGTGAGATCAGTTTTTGAATGGAGTGGATGGATTCAAAGGCTTCCCTCAGGGTGGAGGCGGACATCAAAAAAGATTTAAGATCAGGTAGATATTCGAAATCGAAATCCTCACCGGCTAAGAGTCCAAGGGCCGGATGCCCGCCCGCCTTTTCGACTGCCACAACAATGGCATGAACCTGCTTCAAATCGATGGTGGACTGGGTAACATGATCTAAATTTATGTGAATCCCGAGCTGCCGCAGGATGGACTGGATGTCGACCCGCAGCTTCAGCGCTGCGTTGATGATGCCGAACAATACAATCGCTGAGGTTTTGTAGTCATTCATAAAAATTCCGTCTCATCGTTATATTTACACGGCCTACATGACCGCGGCATATCGATACATTGACGTTGTGAATTATGTTTTAGAATAAACCCGATATTCATTACACTTCTGTGCTCTCTTTTTTTGAGAAGGGAAGCCATCCATGGAAAATTATCATACCGGTTCATCCGATGATCAGATACTGTGTCGTATACCATTAACAACCAATCACTTCCGGCAACGCTTAGTTCGACAATTGCAACAAAAAGTATAATCTTTATTAAAATCATGCATTGATGGATTACCGCCAATAATTACTCCTGATATTGATTTCATTGGCTTCATATAGAATGCTTGCGTCAGTGTAACACCAATATCACTGCTTTGCAATTTTTCGTGAAGCATCTTCTGAGCGGTTATATGCCATCCACAGTAACCAGGACTATATCTTAACATTATGTCACTATCCTTTAGTGTTCCCCTTGAAACTTCCCGCGTAAAATACTTTTTTATTACATCATCTGCAAACACTTCAATTCCGATCGAACAAACCAGATCAAATAAATGACCCAGTAAATAGTCGCCTTTGCTGAACAGATTTGATATTTGCTTTGAAACACCAGGTCCAAGTGTCAACGCAAAAAGAAAGTAAACAGCTTCTTTTGTCATTATATCGTTGAGCGGTGTTCTCTGTTCGTTCTTGCCTTGACCTGAATAAATAGTTTGAAACTGTGGGTATGTTATCTCTTTTACTACAGCAACCGGAACCGCCATTTGGCAGAAAAGATCATTTGCCTTTGTTAAATAGAATGAAATCTTCTCCGAAAAAACGGAAACTCCTTTCGTTTTTTGAAAAGCATTCGTTTCGTCAAGATCGATTTTTATATTTTTAGGATCTTCCTTAATAATTTCTCTCATGCTTCCTTCTTGTCCGGTAATGGATTACAAATAAAAATCCAATGCTTTAAAGAATGCATTGATATTTTCGAACGGTGTTCCCGGGGGAATGTCACACCCGGATGAAATAACAAAATTAGGGTATCTTTCCATCGCATGAAGCAGTTCTGCCGTTTTTTCCTTGATTTCCGCAGCGCTTCCATTCCTAAACAAAACCGGATTTATATTACCGAATGCTATCACGGAAACCGGAACCTGTGGCATGATTTGCACCATGTCAACGGCATTCCCAAAATGAATTCCCATAGCGCCCGTCTTTAGAATTGCGGGAACAAGTTTCGTCGTGTTTCCGCAGTTGTGAAGAATAACCATAAAATTTTCATCCTGCACGGTCGAAACAATTCTTGCCACGTACTTTGATGAAAATGTCTCACATTGCGCAGGCGAAATAAGACCAGCCGCCGGTTCCGCGATCACAATGCCGCTGATGCCCGTATCCTTATAAGCCTTGGCATACTCCACAAGAAAATCAGTGCACTTATCAAGCACAGTATGAATCATCTCCGGTTCTTTCCTAATTTTCACCATGATCTCTGTCATGCCGCAGAGTCTTGCCGCCAGCGAAAACGGGCCAATGTGACATCCAAAAACAGGACGGTCTGTTACGAGATCGGCCGCCAAGGCGGCCGCATGGAGATACTCCCCTGTTCTTTTGCTTCCGATACGCGGGACCTCAAGAGCCTGTGCCGCATCGGCGTCATTGACCAGCACTCCCACTGCCGTCGGCACCTCATTTTCGGCAAAACGTATCGTACTGCCGAAGGCCTCCGCCTCAACGGAAAGATCCATGATGGTGATGCTTGCGGCTGAAGGATATTTTGAGGCAACAGCTTTAATGCACTCGCCCTGACACCGTCCATTCTTTACCACATCCAGGACCTTCTTCTTCGTCAGCTCAAGTCCGATATATGGCATGAGCGGGAAAGCCATCCGCTTCCTGGAATCAAGAATTTCCTGTACCCAATGTTGCATATTTCTTTTTGACATCAATACCACCCCCATTCTTCTACCGCTTCCGTCATCGCCATGACATTATCAGCCTTCGCATTTAAAGGAATTGAACATCCGGAACTCAGGATAAAACCGCCGCCCTTGCCTATGGTTTCAATAAGTCTCTTACAGTAATCCAGAACTTCGTCCCTTGACCCTTCCGCCAGCAAAGTACTGGGCACATCGCCCATAATCGCCATATGATCTCCCAGAATCTCCTTGGCCTTGAAAATGTCAGTAAAGCTGTCCAGCTCGAGGATGCATCTTGCCTTCGGGAATCTCAGAAAATAGGGCAGGAACTTTGTCCAGTTTGTGTCGCAATGGAACACCGGTGTTATGTTGGCATCAATGAGGCCATGAACCAGAAAATCGAGATCAGGCACAATGAATTCCTCGAAGTATTTGCTTGTAAGGAATACCGGTGATGACCGGCTCATGCCGATAAAGACCCGTTGGATACCGTTTTGCATAACCGATGATACAGCAAGCTCCAGAATACCTTCACAAAACCGTCTACCTGCAGATTTTATTTTTGCAGGCCGTTTTCGAAGGTCCATCAGCCCTTTATTCACTGTTCTGGCAAAACAGAAATATTCGAAAGAAGGACCTGGAGTGACAAAACCGACCGCCGGCTCAATACCCTTTTCACGAAGTTTAATGGCCTGTTCGATTATCTCCTTACCGGCACAATCGAAGTCCATCAACGCCTGCTCTATGGTCATTTCCGGGTATATGCGTGGTATAAGGGTAGAAAACAATGCAACGATTCCATCTTTTTCAAGGACATCGTAGTCTTCGTCCGTCATGAAACCTATTTCATCAAACTGGTGAGTGCTGTGCTCAGGCAGATCACGACCGGGAAGCTTAATCCGGGCCGGTACGCCGAGCTTTAAAAGTGTCGTATTGGCGGTATCGGCAAGAAAGGTCATATCCCACCTGAAGTCCCGGGCCGTTTTCAGCACGGCATTGAAACGCTTTTCAGAATCGTTCATGAGTACTGTATTTGTAATCCCTGCATAGGGGGCGGCCCAGTGGTCAAGTAATGGAGCAAGGGGCACCCGGTCAGGGCATGCAAGCGATACAACGGCAGCTATTCGTTCAGAAGCATTCATCTTCATCCCCCCCTTTACTGGTTGAAAACACTCCTGGCAATGGCCAGGGCTTCAATGGCATCACGTCCATAAAAGTCGGCGCCAACATCTTCCTTGAGACGTTCACTTGTCGGCGCCCCGCCAATCATGATCTTTATGCTGTCCCGGTGACCTGAGTTGTTTAGGGACTTGATTGCCTGACGCATGGAATCCATGGCCGTGGTGAGCAGCAGGCTCATACCCACCAGCCTGGCCCCTGTTTCCTTCACCGCATCAACAAACTTCGAGGCCGGAACATCCACGCCCAGATCGATGACCTGAAACCCCGAACATTCAAGCAATGTTATCACGATGTTTTTCCCAAGGTCATGAATGTCGCCTTCGACCGTACCTATGATTACTTTTCTATGTGGTTTGTCATCTTCGTCTTTGAGAAAAGGCTTCACCTTATCCATGGCGCCTTTGAATATTTCTCCGGAATAGATAAGTTCACCCAGGGCGTATTCGTCATCCTTGAATAAACGTCCAACTTCTTCCATGCCCTGGGATAATTCATTGACAAGCGCCAGAGGCTCACCGGACTTGGCAAGATATTCGTCAATGATTTGATATACCCTATCTTCTTCGAGTGTTGAAAATGCCTGAACCAATTCTTTCATACTGCCATCCTCTCATTACTGATTTATTTGACCAAAACAACTTTATATAGAATGTAACGACACGTGATTTTCTCACCGTCCGATAACGTAGCGATGCGGGTCGACTTCTTCTCTAAGGATCTTCAGCTCAGTCTCTGTCGGCGGCTGTGTTTCGGTTATCTGCGGCGCTTTGAGTAACTCAAATCCGCAGTTGTCCTGAACATCTTTAACGGAATAGCCGGGATTGATAGAGATGATGCGCATGCGCTTGCTCTCGGGCTCGAAGTCCATGACGGCCATATTGGTAAACACCTTGTATGGCCCGGTGCCTTCAGGCAATCCCGCTTCATACCGGCTGTTCCCGCCCTGGAGCCAGCCGGGCGTGGTGATGAATTCGCATTTCTCCACAAAGCGACGTGCATCCTGAACGGTCAGGACCATCATCTTCCAGCAGAAACTTCCGAAATCGTTGGCCCCGCCGCTGCCGGGAAAACGCACTTTCGGTTTTTGATGGGTCCCTCCCACATAGGTCGAATTCAGGTTGCCATACATATCAATTTGCGCACCACCGAGGAAAGTATAATCGACATATCCCCGGGAACAGGTTTCCATGATAGCGCCCATGGTGGAAACCATCACCGCCTTGTGACTGGCTCGTGAATCTCCAACGGAAATGGGCATCTCGGGAAGAATCGGACTGACGCTCCCGGCTTCAAACATAATCGCCAGGTTTGGTGAATTCAATTTTTGAGCCAGCATTGCCGCCGCACAGGGCGCTCCCGTGCCTACCGCCAGCGTTGAACCGTCTTCCAGCTCTCTTGCGGCAACGCAAATCATCAGTTCCATAGAATTATATTGCAGTTTCATTTGTCGGCCTCCTTATGCAGCAGGTGTTCGATCGTCCGGAGCTTGAGTATTTTTTCCATACCGCCGTTCCTGTTTATATATTCATGGTGATCTTTGCAGTCATAAATGTTTCGCTGAAGAAATTCCTTGAACACTTCAGGATCTTCTTCGGCTTTCAACCATTCTCTTAAGTGTTCCTCATCCGAAAAATACTCATAGACCATGTTACCCGGATAGTTGCCATAGGGTACCTCGCATACGGCATCCACAAGGAAATAGGGAATGGTGGTTTCGGAAGGATCTCTGCGTATTTCTTCATTGGATATCAAACGTTCGCAGGTAATGATCGTCCGTTTTGCGGCACGGGCCAGATCGTTGTCCGACTTGAGAATGCCTCGGATTCTGCAATTTCCATATACATCAGACTCGTGGACATGGATGATGGCCACATCAGGATAGAGCGCAGGTTGTAGAGCAAGCTTCTTGCCGGTGTATGGACATTCAACGATTATGCTTCCGCTGTATTCGAAAGTGTCGGTGCCCAAAAGGTTTCTCGTGGGAACAAAGGGGACGCCCATGGCAGCGGCTCTGAGTCTTGCCGATATGCAGTAGTTTGTCCACTCGGTCACCTTAACCTTGCCGGTCTGCATGTATCTTCTCGCGCAGGGGGAAAGCCCCCGTGCTTCAAGACCAACAATGTAGGCCGCATCCACCCGATCGAAAACTTCCCCCGCACTGAGAATCTCGAACTCATGGCTAGCAGTGTGTCCGGCAAAACCCATGTTCCTCCTTCCCTGTCTGAGAATTTCGTGACATGCGGCAATCGGTGATCTGTTTCCACCAAACCCGCCCATCGCCAGATAGTCTCCATCATGAACAAATGTCTCAATGGCTTTTGTAAGCGTCATGGACTTGTTCACCATCTTTCTTGATTTCTTCCGGAAAAATATTCGTGCGTGGTCAGGATCAGGATCTGTGAACAGTTCTCCTCTGCCCTTCTTTATAATGTTCATCGCCGTGTTCTCTTTTTCTTCGATCATCGTTTCCGTCTTCATGTCTGAAATGTATTATTAACTCCTTTTCTTGGTAGTATTTCTAAAGTGTCAGCAGATCGATCCCGCCCGTAACCGGAATAACCGCACCCGTAATGTAGGCTGCTCCGTCCGAAGCCAGAAAAGCTACAACGTGGGCAACCTCTTCCGGTTGGCCCATCCGCTTCAGGACAGTTCGTTTTGCTATGCGTTCAGTCATACGTTCATCGTACAGTTGCACTGCCTCAGTGGCGATGAAACCGGGGCAGACCGTATTAACCGTGATGCCGTAGCGGCCAGCCTCGATAGCCAGCGACTTGCTCAATCCGATCAATCCAGCCTTAGTTGCGCCATACGAAGGTTGAAGTGAAGCTCCCATGAGACCTGCCACGGATGATATATTGATAATGCGGCCCCACCCTTTTTTCACCATGCCCGGCCAGACCGCCTTGCTGCAATGATAAGCGCCGGTGAGGTTGACATTGAGATCGCGCTGCCAGCGCTCCGGCTGCTGATCTTCGAACTTGCCCAGGTTATCCATGACCGCGGCATTGTTGACGAGGATATCAATCGGCCCGAGTTCGGTTTCGATCATGTGCACCACACGCCCGACCTCGTCCAAATCCGCCACGTCCATCTTGAAAGCACAACTCCGTGATCCCATGAATTGGATCTCCCGCGCCCCCAGAAGCGTATTCACTTCGCCGGACTGCGCGAAATGCCCAGCCAGCACGCTGTACCGGCCAAGTTTTCCCAAGTCCTGTTCCTGGCCTTCAATCAGGATATCCGTAAGCGCCACATCGGCGCCGGCCTGTCCCAAGGCCAGCGCAATGGCCCGGCCCAGCCCGCGCGACGCGCCGGTGACTAATGCGACTTTGCCTCTAAGTTTTTTTGTTTGCATCACGTTTTCCCTCTGACAATGACATAAAAAGATCTTTCATTAGCTGTAATATTTCGGCGCCAAGTCATAGCGGCCGGGCAGACGATAATCGTGACTGCCCACAATCTCGAGATCAGGTTCGGTGCGCATGAGCTTATAAACCTGTTCGATGCTCGCTTTCACTTCCGGACCTTCGCTTACCAGTGTCTGCATGAGTTTCGACTTAGGCATTCTCTGTTCCAGTCCCTCAGGGAAATAGAACGTATCCGCGCTGAAAAAAAATCGTCTGCCGGAAGGCATGGTGAGACACATCCCCATGAGGCCGGGGCTGTGGCCGGGCAGATCTACCAGCACCATGGAGCCGTCACCGAAAAGATCATAAGAGGCAGAAAAGTTCTTAAAGGGTTTACGCTGATCGGTTTCGATGAGTTCAATCTCCAACCCCTGTTCATGGAACTGCTGCTTGATGAAGGCGTTTTTAAACAGCTGTCCTAACCGGAGGTTGGAGACGAACTCCCATTCCCTGCGGCTTACGAAAAAGTGGGCATGGGGAAAATCACGCATGCCGCCGGCATGGTCCCAGTGGAGGTGTGAGATGATAACGTTCCTGACATCCGCGGGTTTGAATCCGAGCCGCTGTAGTTGATATATAAGAGCGTCGTGCCTTGGATTGAATCGCGTGCGCATGACGAAGCGGTGGAAGAAAAGGTTCCCCCAATAGATGGGAGGCCGCATTTCTTCTTCTATGCGCGTGCCGATGCCCGTATCGAACAGAACCAGACCATTGTCGCGCTCAATCAGAACGCTGAGGACGGGAAACTGCACACTTTTCATGCCTGCACCCTGAACGAAAAGACCTTTGGCAACACTCCCGAATCCAGTGGAAAGAAAATATATCTTCATAATCTAGAATTCCTTGCTCACCAGCCGATCCAGAAGTGCATCAGGTAAAAACCTGACCAGCCGGTGCTGCACAGGATGGTTGGTTACCAGATAACGGGTTTTGGGATTCGGAACGGTCAACGCCTGATAAATGGCTTCGGCCACTACCTCCGGCTGCACACCATGTGTTTTGGCTTCGGCCGCCTCATGCTCGAGTTTTTTACGATTGGCTTCGTAGAAAATGCTGCCGCGATACCGCTCTATCTTTCCTTCGATGTCCCTGTCCCAAAGTGGAGTGTCGATCAGAGCAGGTTGGACCACAATGACTTTCAAACCCAAGGGCAAAAGTTCTCGCCGCAGAGAATCAGACCATCCTTCCATGGCATGCTTGCTGGAAGCATAGGGTCCGGAAAAAGGCGTGGCCACAAACCCGGCCACGCTCGACACGTTCACGATCCGGCCCCTGGATTTTAAGAGCAGGGGGAAGAGGGCCTTGGTCAAGCGATGTGTCCCGAACACGTTGACATTGTATTGCTCGATCAACCGTTCAACGGGATACTCCATGAGCGGACCGGGGCTGAAGATGCCCGCGTTGTTGACGAGAGCCAGGAGATTAATTCCCTTCCCCTCGATAAAGGCAACAGCACTCGCAACGTCACCATCATTGGTGATATCAAGTTTGAAAGCCTCAATGCCACCCACATCGCGAAGTTTTTCAAGTTCAACCTGAGATTTATCCGTGGCATATGTGGCGTAAACGCCAAAGCCCTTTTTGGCGAGCGTTAGCACCGTGGCCTTCCCGATACCTGATGCCGCACCGGTGACAAGAATACATCCCTTAACAGCCATATCTATACTCCTATTGGCAAACAATAGCGCCGCAGCCATTCCCATGCGCGATGCCATACTACTCATAAAAAAACAGCATTTATCAGCATTATGCATGTTCGCTTGCTTTTTTAATTTCATGACTAATTTTTTTTCCTTCTAACAATGTCCTTTGTGAGGAGAAAGCCTCCCTCTTTTTGGAAGAGGGAGGCTTAAGAAAAGGCGGGACTTATTAGAAAGGGTCTCCCTTGAAAAGAACAACTTCGGCAAGATAACTTCGAAAATCATCATGCCCAGACTCTATACAACGAAACATATCCCGTACACGTCTGCTAAGTTTTAAAAAATTACCGTGACGTACGTCCCTGCAACGGTCTCCAGCTCTTTTCGATATAGCCTAATTCGTTCCTCCACCACGGGCGATCAAGTGACGGCATAGAGGCTCTCATTGTGCCCTCGGGCATAATTGACTCGTGTTTCTGCCATGGTCCGATCTTGTATTCATCCAGGGCATACTCTCTGCCAAGGTTCGGGTTTTGCGTGCATGCGGGAGTAAGCGCGGCAAGGAAGCGCATGAGACAGGTATTGCATCGCGAGCACCGGACGATCTCTTTTGCTTTTCCGGCTTCAAGCTTGTTTACGTATTCCGGATCGCAGTAAAGCTGCCTTCCCATGGCCTGGAGGTCGTACTTGCCTTCGGCGATGTTCTTTTCGATCTTGACCGGATCGTGCTGCGAGGACACAATGACGGGGATCTTGAGAGCCTTTTTGAATGCCTCGCCATGCTCGGGAATATGCTTGGAACGGTCCATGTCCGTGATGAGGTGGCCGCTTTCTTCGTAGCCGGCGCCGTCGGACAAACTGATATAATCCAAACCTACAGCCTGCAAATCCTTGGCCACATCGATCATCTCTTCCTCGGTCAGGCCGCCCTGCATATGCTCTTCCGCGCTGATCCGGCACCCCACAGCAACACCCGGGCAGGCATAACGGACCTGTTCGGCAACCTCCATAAGGAAACGCTTGCGGTTTCGCCATTCTCCGCCATACATGTCCGTGCGTTTATTGGAAAAAGGAGACAAGAACTGATGCTCGAGGTACCCGTGCGGACCGTGAATCTCTATGGCATCGAACCCGGAGATGACTGCAAGCTGGCAGCTATTGGCAAATTCCTTCTGTTCGCTGCGGATCTCTTCGATGGACATCTCCCGCGTCATTTGCCCCGTCATATAGTATCTTGAAAATTCCATAACCGCATAAAGATCCGCGCAATGATTGGGCGATTTTTCAGCCGCTATCTCATAGGGCAGGCCGGCAGTAGCAGCCGGAGCCAGCTTATGGTGGTCATAGGAATGACCTTGCCTGCCGAACCCAATGGTCATCTGAGCCGCAACTTTGGATCCGAAATAGTGAACCCTGTCGGTCAGGTTGTTCATTCCAAGCATGTGTCCCTGATGGTAGAGATGCGGATTCCTGCCGGCCGGGAACTCTCCTGCCAGTTTGGTGGCCATAATCGCACCCGTAGTGATCAATCCGGTGCCGCCTTTTGCCCGGGCCCCGAAATAGGCGATATACTGTTCTCCCACTTCACCATGAGCCCCAGACAACGCCTCATTCATCGGCGCCATAACAATCCGGTTCTTCAGTTCAATCGGACCAATTTTAATAGGTTTTAAAATGTGTTCAAATTGTTTCTTGCCTTCTGATTTCTCAGTCATGACTTATCCCCCTTCCAATATTATTTAATTCTTCTTTTTGTTGTATCAATTCCCAGGAGTCGACCAAGATTGCCGCCGAACATCTTGGCCTTGTCTTCCTCTGTGATAGCAGGATAGCCGTACGCAAGCTGCATATCTTCCGGAATCTGGAACTCGGCCAGGCCTTTGACAGCGTTGGCCACCTGAACTCCGTATCCGGCATAATCCGTGCCCCAGGTGATGCGGTCCGGACCAACGAAGCGCATAGCCTCGCCCAAAAGGCGGGCGAACTTGCGCGGAGCGGTAATGGCCCAGGGTACGAGCAGGCTCATGCAGATGTAAACATTGGGGTGGCCCAAGGCCACCATGTTGAGAACGTCACTGTAGGGATAGCCCATGTGAAAGGCGTTGATCTTAAGTCCCGGAAAGTCGCGCGCCACATCGTCGATCTGCTCGGGATGGCAATACTTGCTCTTGCCCGGCGGTACCCAGCAGAACCCCGTATGCATATCCAGCACAATACCGAACTCCTGCGCCTTTTCATAAAACGGCCACAGTTCAGGGTCGTTCATGTAGGTATCTTCGGGTGAATAATACTTGAATATCCTGGCCCCTTTCTCCCTGACCCAATACTCCATCTCCCAGATGGCGTTCTTAACTCCGCGCTGTTTGATCGGTGAAATATTGGGCTGGTACATGAACCGGTCCGGATTGGCCTCCACCACCTTGGCCATCTCGCCGTTGGAAACCCACCGGCTGCTAAAACCGGTCGTATCCATCATGGATTCCGGGAGCAGGCAGGCGATGTCCACGCCGTGCTTATCCATGACCCGAAGGATAACCTGCGGGTCGCCGCTCTTCACCGCCTCCCATTCTTCCAAACCTTCCAGGGCCTTCATCATGAGCGGCAGGGGTGCGCCGGTGATCAGCGGCCGCGAAATATGTTCAATCGCCCGCCACCACATTTGTACCCCGGGAAAGTGGTTCAGGTGTTCCATGTCGCCGATGAGGTGGCATTCCGGATCGATTTTAAAATAATTATCTGCATTTTTTTTGCTCATATATATCCCCCCTGTTTATAATAATTTTCAACTGATCATTCTCTCTTTGCCTTCCCAGAATTTCTTTTTGATGTCTTTTTTGACGATCTTGCCGATAATGGTTTTGGGGATATCGTTCCAGAAAGCCACTGCCTTGGGACACTTGTATCCCGCAAGGTGCTTCTTGCAGTGTTCGATGATCTCCTCTGCCGTTGCCTGCTTATCAGGATGAAGAACCACAACGGCCTGAACCACTTCTCCCCATTTTGTATCGGGCGCCGAAACAACAGTGCATTCCCTTACGGCCGGATGCTGGTAAATGACGTCTTCCACTTCCTTCGGATAAACATTCTCGCCGCCGGAAATAATCATGTCCGCCTTGCGGTCGGTCATAAAGATATAGCCGTCCTGATCGATGTAACCCATATCGCCCGTATGATACCAGCCGCCTTTCAGGACGGCTTCGGTCAGCTTCGGATTTTTCCAGTAACCCATCATGATATGCTTGCCTTTGGCGCATATTTCGCCATACTCACCAGGACCCAGCGGATTCTCATTTTCATCCACAATTTTAACTCGTGAGTTGGGCATCGGCTTACCGGCGCTGACGAGATACTTCTGTTTCAGACCATCCAGGTGGTGATCTTTTATCGCCAATCCGGATATGCCGGCGCCTGCTGTTTCCGTTGCGCCATATCCCTGGGCAAATTTATTCCCGAATTTTCGAATGCATTTTTTTAAAACTTCCGTCGGAAAGGGACTGCCGGCATAGGTTAAAATCCTTAAACTGGAGAGATCGTAATTTACGATACTCGGCCAATCCACCATCCATCCGTAAATCGTGGGAACAAGATTAATGTGAGTGCATTTTTCGTCTTCAACCAATTTAAAAATCGTGTCCAGACTGGGTTTGCGATTGATGCATACCTTGCCTCCGACGATTAATATCGCCAGAATCGGCCACCAGGAAACGTGAAAGATGGGTAAAACAAAACAGGTGGAATCATCTTCCGTAAATCCGTTGGCTATGGTAGCCGTTACTCCGGCTAAAACGGCACTGCGGTGGGAAAGCATCACGCCTTTAGGCAATCCCGTAGTTCCACCCGTGTACATCAAAATGGCGAGATCATCTTCCTGGATATCATATTGATCCAAATCCGGTTCCAAAGCCGGCGATATATCCAACACCTTATCGTAGTCAAGAAATCCGCAGGCAGGATTATCCAGACTCACCCACGTCTTTATACTCTTGAAACGATCTTTCATTTGTTTGACTTTTTCTTCATACCCGTCGCCGACAACAAAGAAAACCGTTTCGCTGTCGTTAACAATAAACATAATCTCGTCGTCGCCTAAACGCACATTGATCGGTGTCACACGCATGCCGATCTTAGCCGCGGCAAAATAGACTTCCAGATATTTGGCGCAATTATCGGCCATGACGGCAAGTCCGTCACCCTTCTTGCAGCCTGCTTTGATAAGAAAGTTGGCAAATCTATTGATTCGCTCATTGAATTGTTTATAAGTATATCGTTCTCCTTCAAATACCACGGCAATATTATCCGGCCAAAGTACAGCTCCGCATCGCGGGATATCACCTAATGTGTACATGTTATCTCTCCTTTATTTTCACGGCCAGGACTTGGGCAGACCCTGGAACTGCATGAGTACGTTGCGGCTCATCTCATTGGATATTGGTGAAAACTGAATCTGGTAGGCATCCCGGGCAAACATCGATACGGGATATTCATTGCAGATGCCGTAACCGCCGAAGATTTCCGAACCAAAGGTTGCCGCATGACGCGCACCCTCGGCCGCCACCAGTTTGGCCATGGTCGCTTCCAGATGAAACGGTTTGCCGTGATCGCACAGCCACGCGGACTTATAGGTAAGATTCCGCGCATTTTCGAGATTGATATACATGTCCGCCAGA
Source organism: Deltaproteobacteria bacterium HGW-Deltaproteobacteria-13 (assembly GCA_002840555.1). GTDB lineage: Bacteria > Desulfobacterota > Syntrophia > Syntrophales > Smithellaceae > Smithella. The sequence goes on along the minus strand of PHBJ01000001.1, from coordinate 60,937 downwards.
TAGTTCTGCAGGATCTGGAAGCGGCTGATAGGCCCGCCGAAGGCGATGCGTTCCTGGACATACTTGAAACAGAGATCATAGATGGCGGAGATAATCCCCACACCCATCATGGCCACACCGATGCGCTCCGGGTTGAGTACAGTCATGATCTCGTAGAAGGCATTCCCGCGCGTGCCCAGCATGTTTTCTTTGGGAACCTCCACGTTGTCGTAAAATATTTCGACGCTTTCACAATGATGGCAACTGATTTTACCGATCTTGCGGATGGTAACACCGGGGGTTTCGCGCGGCACCATAATGATGCTCAGCGACTTGCTCGGCTTGGCCTCTTTTTCGGTCCGGCAAACCGTAATCAGGGAGTCGGCCACATGCGCGCCGGTAATGAAAATCTTCTGGCCGTTAATTACCCATTTGTCGCCCTTGTCTTCGGCTGTGGCCTTGATTGCCCCCAGAATATCCGTCCCGCCGGCAGGTTCGGTCAAAGCCATGCAGGTCTTGAATTTGCCCTGGCCGATGAGCGGCAGATATTTTTCTCTCTGCGCCGGGGTGCCCAATTCATTGATGAAACGTACGCCAAAGCCGGCCGTGACACCGATAGCCAGGGCAACCGACATGGATCGTTTGCAAATCTGTTCATAAGCCACCATGATATCGACCTGTCCCAGTCCTTGTCCGCCGTACTCCGCAGGGATAGCGCCATAGAAGGTTCCCATATCAACGAATTTCTGCCACAACTCATCGGGCGGAAAGTCTACATGTTCATCCATCCAACGAACGTATTCGTAATCAAGCTCTTTTTCACAAAACTTCTGTGTCAGTTGCTGCATCATGATTTGTTCTTCTGTAAATCCGAAATCCATAGTACTCCTCCTCTATTCTTTCTTGTCCGAAGCGACATTCGCCTGTTTCTGAGCGGCCACCAGGACCTCGGGTTTTTCACGTAAGGTGTCCATCACCGACTGGATGTCAGGTGAATAGATCAGCCACTGGATGGCATTGCGTTCCAGGGCCAGAGCTGCATCCAGACTGCCGCATTCCAGGGAACGTCCCATCACTTCCTTGCCCATTCTCAGGGCAATGACTTTTTTCGAGCTGATATTTGTGACGACTTCACTGAACTTGGCCTCGAACTCATCATCCTTGAACACGCGAGTGAGAAATCCCATCTCGTACATATCCTTTGCCAAGAAATCTTTACGTCCGCTGTAAATAATCTCCCTCGCCCGATAAATCGGCATGGCCCGGGCAATGCGCACCGTGCCTCCCCAGCCGGGCAGGATTCCCATATTAATCTCCGTAGTGCCGAACTTTGCCGACTCACGTGCATAGATCAGGTCGCACATCAAGGCCAGTTCCAGACCTCCGGCAAGGCAATGTCCTGTCACTTTGGCAATGACTACTTTTTCGCAAAGCTCAATAGCCTTGCCAAGGCCATAGCCGTCATGAGCCAGCCAGTTTAAGGATTCCTGATGCTCCGCCAGTGACGGAAAGACGCTGAGGTCGCCGCCCGTGCAAAATGCCTTCCCGTTTCCCGCGAGAACGACCACAGCCACTTCCGGAACATCTCTGACCTTCCGGAAAGCATCGAGCAGCTCGGCGGCCATTTCCCGGTTGATGGCGTTGTATTTGTCCGGCCTGTTCAGTGTGATCGAGCAGACCGGTCCCTTGATTTCATAAATGATGGTGGTATATTCAGACATTGATCAGCTCCTTTACTTTTTGCCGACAGGACGAAAGTAAGGCAGGAAATAGCCGCCGCGCTCCTGAAAGACGACTTCCACCTCCATGTCGATACGGATATCCTCCGGTTTGCACTCTATGATCCGGGTCATCATTCTGATCCCCTCTTCCAGATCGACATAGGCGATCGTATAGGGGAGCTCATCCGTAAACTTGGGCTCCACCATGTCATAGGCCGTAGAGAAGGTAAATATCTTCGCCTTGCCGGAAGCCTCAATCCAGTCCAGATTGCCGGACCAGCACTCGGGACAGAATTTACGCGGATAGAATATTTTTGATTTGCAGTCCTTGCAGACCTGGATCAGCAGTTTGCCCTGTTTGGTTCCTTCCCAAAATTTTTCCGACCACGGTTGTGTCTCCGGAACCGGTTTTGTCATATCGAATTCCATGGTTATATCTCCTTTCCCCAAATGGTAGCGATGTTGTTGAATCCCGAGCCGCCGCCAGCGTTCTGGTAAACATATTTGCAGTTTTTTACCTGGCGCTCACCGGCTTTTCCCATGAGCTGTCGTGCCGTTTCCACATAACAGGCGGTACTCACGCCCGATCCGGTATGGCCTCTCCCCGGCGCGTCGCCGATGGATGACCAGGGAATATCTCCGCCAAAAGACATCCGGCCCTCAAGAAAATATTTACCGCCCATACCTTGAGGGGCTACTTCGAGCAATTCTGCTATGAGGGGATGGGCCAGGGGATAGGCCAGATAGCAGTTCCAGAGGCTGACATCTTCTTTGGTAATGCCGGCCTGGGCCATAGCCTCTTTGGCGGTGACAACGAAGCCTTCCGCCACCTTATAGAAATCTCGCATGACGCAGGTTCCGCTGAAATAGCGCACGGAATCACCCAGCTTGTAAGCGGCCGGGCGCTTCATTTTTTTGGCATCCTCAGCCGACACGATCACCATGGCGCTGCCGCCATCGCCCAGCACGTTGCTCTCGCGCTTGTGCAGGGGTGTATTGAGCAAAGCGGATGCCAGGACCTTTTCCACCGAAGGGACCTCCTTGCCGTAGAAAAATGAATTCGTATCCTTGGCGGCCCAACTCCTGAGCGCCGTAACGACCGAGGCCATCTCTTCGGGCTTGCAGTCTGATTCATGCATGTATCGATTGGCCATCAAACCCATAATGATATTGTAAGTGGTGCCATAGGGATATTCCCACTGGAGATCAACGCCCGCTCTGGCAAAGAAATTGATCAGATCAGGGATTGGAATGGTCGAATGCACGGTGACATGATGGACAAGCACTGCTTTGGCGATACCACTTGTTATCCACTGCTCGGCCAGTCGTATGGCGTTCGAGGTGGAAGCCCCGCCGGCATTGACGCTGACCGCATCCTTGCACCCCTTCAAGCCCAACTCTTCGGGCAGCTTGCCGAAGGAAAGCTCTGCGGCTATCTTTGGCTGCGCCTGCGGAGTAACGCTGATTGCGCCCTCGATATCATTCTTGTGGAGCCCGGAATCTTTAATAGCTTCCATACAGGTATCATAAATTATGTCCCAATGTGTTCGCTCCGGCATGTTGCGCGTCGGAACCTCGCCGATACCAATAATAGCAATTTTTCCTTTACTCAAAAGATTGTCCTCCTTACATTGTATTCGGTAAGTCATTGTTTGTGACTGCTTTTAGTACAGTACCGTATCGTTCGTAAGTTACGATTAGCAAATCAGCAAACCCGTGTCAATAATTATTTTAAATTATTTTTACGTTAGATATATACTATTGATATTAAATAGATTATATAATAATATAGTTACCGTTCATACGATTTTAAAATATTTTAAATAAATATTTACTTTACATATTGTACTGTTTTGATTAATAGTAAAGAGTGTAAATTAATTGTAGTGAGATGAGACCATATAATGGATCAATACCCCCAACATATGAAGATGTCCGAGTTGAGTGCTCGCGCAAAAATACCGGCTACGACTATAAGCTATTATATACGACAGGCACTTTTGCCCGAACCGATTAGAACAGGGAAGACTATGGCCTATTATACTGTCGAACATATGGAAAGACTTAAACAGATTCAGGTACTGCAGGATAAGGGGCTTTCACTTGATGAAATCAGCCGTGTAGTGAATCAAAACTCGGCAGAAAATAATACCAACCTGAATCCTGACGGAGTTTATACAAGCAAGCGCAATGAAATTGTAAAGGCTGCAGTCGATCTCTTCCGTGACAAAGGTTATGACAATACAAACATTGATGATATCGTCGCCTATGCCGGTATCGGGAAAAGCACTTTCTACCAGTATTTCAAGAGCAAAGAAGAGCTGTTTTACGAATGTGCCGATCATGTATTCTATGATATAGCCAGAGACAACCCCGCCATCAGTAACGAACAAAACGGACTGATGCGTCTCTGGAAACGGGCAGTTTCATTCATGCATACCCATCTCCATATGCTCGATATGCTCAATATCGCGCGAGGTGCCTCCATGAAAAACAGTCTTCGTTCGCGACAGATGCTCGAAGCTGTAATGAATAACCTTACCGATCCCATTAAGGCGGACCTTATTCTCGCATCCAATCAGGGAACCATCCATTTTAAAGATCTCCATGTTCTTGCATATCTGATCATTGGTGCAAGTGAGTATGGTTACTATTATTCACAAATTCATCCTGGAAACAACATTGAGAGTGTCTTGATGAGAGGTTGGGATATCTTCTTTAATTTCATTAGTCAATATACCGGGCAGGAAGGAAGGAGCTTGATTAACTACACCACAGTAAGCCATGGAATATCAAAACCTTCTACGAAGCATGGACTTCTCGCAGCAGGCAACGGGGAATCAGCACTAAGCAATATGAAAGAAAATGATCTCGTGAAGATATCCGAACTATCGAGGAGATCAAAGATTCCGATCTCCACAATAAGATATTATATCCTCGAAGGGCTCCTTCCCACGGCACTGAAAACAGGGAAGACACGCGCCTACTATTCCAATATTCATTTGAAGGTATTGAATCTTATCAGACATAAGCAGGTCGAAGAAAATAAACCGCTCAGCGTAATCAAAGAAGAAATCAGGAAAGATAATTATTTCTCCGGAAATAGCTCGAAGCAGTCTGATCTATCCTCTGACAAACGTGATGCAATCCTCTCCTCCTCCATCGCCCTGTTTCTAGATAAGGGATATGCAGAGACAAGCACATCCGATATCGCACATCATGCAAAAATAAGTAAGGGAACCATCTACCAGAATTTCAGCAATAAAGAAGAAATCTTCATGGCCTGTGCAGACAGGATATTTCATGACATGTATAATGACGTCTGGAATGAGATCAAGGAAGAAAAAGATATGGCATTGAGGATGATAAAGCGAGCAAAGGCTTTCTTCTCTTCGTATCCGCAATGGATATCCATGATGAACCTTGTAAAAAGCCTCTCGGTAGGCGACAACCCTTCATTCCGGACGAAGTTCCATCAACTGATCCGGCAAATGGTGAATCCAATGATCCGGGAAATCGAACTCCTCCAACAAGAAGGACGCATCCGACAAGATATTGATTGCGATCTGGCAGGATACATCTTAATGGGTATCGCTGAATATAGTGCATGGCTGGTGATGCATGAGAATTATTCTGAAGAAACGATCATGGAAAGTTTAACCTCTATTTTTTTGTCTTAAAAGAGTTAGTTATCTTTATTAATTACCGATTGAAAGAAAGCACATATGCGAAGGATAATCATTTATTATTTAGGGGAGCGTATCGGATTTTCAAAAGGGGGGTTTGGCGTCAATTAGATCACATGGGCAGTCTTCGCATTGATGATTACCGATGGGAAATAAGTGTTGCCCGTTATCAGCGAAAGACCTGCTTTATGGTTAATTCACGACATATGTCAGGCAGGCAATCCCGCTTTCTTATTCTCATATCATGCAAATTTATAGCTAAAGATTAAAAAGGGCATCCAATCATATTTTTATTGGATGCCCTTTACGGTCTAAAATTGAGATTTTCTATAGTGTGGTGAAGTCAATGGTCACCGAACTACCTGTCGAAATTGCGGCAGCTGTTATGATTGTACCCGTATAGACCGCTACCACATCATATGTGCCGGCAGGCAGGTTGACCGTATAAGATCCTGTTTCTGCATAATTCACGCTCTTGATCGTAATCTGCTGGGTAGCATCACTGGGCGAAGGCTGCCGGAATTCGACAGTTGCCGCCTCACCTGACGTTCCTGTCGGAATGGTTAATTCTACAGTAATGACAGCCATTGTTGCCGCAGCCAGCGTGAAGTCTTCTGTATATGCTGTATCCAATGCTGCAGTGATCTGCCTGCTTTGCGTAACAAAACCGTCGGCAGCCACCACAATATTATAAGTTCCCGGTGGCAGGTACATTAAATAGTCACCGTTTACGTCCGTAATAGCAGAAGCCACTGTGATTACCTTTTCCGCCTCCGTGGCAGCGGAAGCGTTGAATATCTGAGCACTCACAGTGACGCCTGCCAAAGCTGCAGATCCGTCTGTTATGTTTCCAGTCAAGGTGGCATTATTCACAGTGTCTACTACCTTGATTGTCGGTTTGAGAAGCCATTTTGTGCTGTTACCCGCTTTTACCACTGAACGTCCGGCATCAAAGTCCAGAACAAGACCGACTGTTTGACCGGCGACAACATCAAAATTATGCACGAGTTTTATCCCTGTCTGAAATCCACTGGGAACTTTCAACTGGATCGCTTCATCTGCTGATGTGATGAGGTAGTTCGCGTAGGGGTGAGCGTTCCCGAGGATGTTGGTTGTGGAATCGGGGGTGTCAGCCAGGATGAGGCGCATTTGAGTGTATGTGCCTGTCGCCAGACCAGCCACACCGAGAGGCGCAGTATTGCCATTGATCAGGTCCAGAAGATTATAAGTTGCATTGGGTGTGAGAACCGTCTGCCACTCTCCCTCCACGGCATCGGCTCGATGAACCTGGATTTCCGAGATCGTTACATAAACTGCTTTGTATTCGGCAGCCGGGGCATCAGAAAGAGCTAAAGATAGGCTTCCGCTATCCGAGCTTGCGCCGCCTCCGCCACCTGATGAACTACAAGACATCAAAGTAAGGGCCATGAGACCCATCATGATAATTGATAGATATTTCCATGTTTTCATAAAATAACCTCCTGTTTAGATTAACTGTGCCATTGCTTGCACAGTATTGGCCTGTTGTGAATTACGTGCTTATCTGACTGCCTGAAAATTTCGTTTAAATTTCACCTGCAAATCCGTAACCTCAACAAGAATAAGTTAATCATGGCTAAAGAAAAGTTAAAGGATAAGCACTTCTTTGTGTATTGTATAGAAGATAAAAGATGAATTGTCTGTGACGGCCGTCACAATTAATGCAATTTATTTGAAGAAAAGTTCTTAAGGGATTTTAGGGGAGGATCTCGATAACGACAAGTATCAGGAACGGCCGGGTATTCTAATCGTAAAGCTTTTCTTCATCCAGGATCGTCATTTTCTTTCGGTCGATCGCAATGTAGTGTTTTTTCTGGAGTGTCGAGATGATGCGCGAAACGGTTTCCCGGCTTGTTCCAGCCATTTCGGCGATCATCTGATGCGTGGGCCGTTCGGGAATTATCGTAACACTGCCCACACGGTACCCCTGTTCCCTGGCCATCCGTAAAATCACCTCAGCGACACGGCCATACGCGCTGATCAGTGAAAGCGTATTAATCTGCCGGTTTGACTTGCGGAGCCTTTTCGACATCTCGATAAGCATTTGAATAGTGATTTTCGGAAACCGGTGCAGAATATCGAGAAAGGGTTTACGATAGAGCATCAACACTTTGCAGTCCTCCGCCGCGATAACCGATGCGCTGCGCGGTTCTCCATCGAGGATTGCAATTTCGCCGAAAAAATCAGAACGCCTGAGCGTGGCAAGAATCGTTTGCTTGTCTTCGGAGGTGATCACAGAGACATGAGCCGTGCCGGAGACAATGATAAAGAATGTCTGCCCCTCGTCATCTCTTTGCACAATCACTTCGCCTGAGTGGAACTCCCGCAGGTTCATGAGCGAACAGACAGCCGACATCTCCGTATCGTTCAGTCCCTGAAACAGAGGAACTTTCCTGGCGAATTCCATGATTTTTTGCGTGTCCATGACGTGCCCCCGGACTTTGTACCACATATGAAGTTAGAATTCTGCCATTTTATTTCTTCATTTATGGACGTCTCTGGAGCCGGAGGATGGTTATTCAATGAGCTGTGTGTCCCGCGTTATACTTGCTTTGACAATTTTACAGTTGACTGTTATTGTACGGTCGCCGTTACAATTTGGCGGAAATATGAAAATTTATCCCTTTACAAAGATTTGTTTTCAGTCTCAAGTGCAGTTTAAAATACCGTTGGTTTTGCGAAGGTCTAATGAGCAATATTCTGATTACCGGGGCGGCAGGCTTTATCGGTTCAAGAACAAGCCGAAAACTTTTGGAGAATGGCGAAAATGTTGTCGGGGTTGATAATATCAACGATTACTATGACAAGATTCTCAAACATCATCGACTGGACTCATTGAAGAAATTTCCGAATTTCACTTTTTATGAAATAGATATTGAGAACCGAAAAGCGTTGTCAGACGTTTTCCAGAAGCACAAAATAGATGCGATCATCAATCTGGCTGCGCGTGCCGGTGTGCGTTACAGCATTAAGAACCCGGATGTGTATTTAACAACCAATGCACACGGCACCCTTAATCTTCTGGAATTGATGAGAAAGCATGATATCACAAAAATTGTTCAGGCCTCTTCCTCCTCGCTCTATGCCGGTCAGGAAATGCCGTTTACAGAAACCCTCCCCGTCAATACTCCTATTTCACCGTATGCCGTTACAAAAAAGGCCGCGGAGGTTCTTGCCTATTCATATCACTACCTCTTCGGGCTCGATATCTCCATACTACGCTACTTTACAGTCTATGGGCCTGCAGGAAGGCCGGACATGAGTTATTTTCGCTTCATCAAATGGATTGACGAAGGCAATGAACTCACCCTGTACGGGAATGGAGAACAGAGGCGTGATTTTACCTACGTTGACGACATTGTCGACGGCACCATCAAAGCCCTGAAACCAATCGGATATGAAATCATCAATTTGGGAAACAACCACCCCCATAATATGCTTGAATTGATTTCGATTATTGAAAAAATTTTAAATAAAAAAGCACAGATCAAGAATATGCCCGCTCAAAAGGCCGATGTAACGGCAACGTGGGCAGATATCAATAAGGCGAAAAAACTTCTTGGTTGGGTTCCAAAGATATCTCTGGCGGAAGGTATAGAGAATACAGTCAAATGGCACGTAGAGAACAGACCATTAATAAAGCGGATTGGAATTGATCTTTCATTGTAAAGTGTAAATTTGAATAATCCAGGTTATGCCTTCATCAATAGACCGGGGAATTTTCATCGAGATCTAAATCTAGGCAGCAGCAAACGTTTCTGGCAGGTGCATTCGGCTCAACTAAGATGCGCCGGGGAAATTATTGAGAAAAAGAACTGAAACTAGAATAGAAATGTTTGGAGGAAATCACAGAAGACATGATCACGAAGCATGCCGGAAAAGCATCGAGTAATCTTTTTGATATCAGTGGCTTAAGTAAAGCGGCCATTAGACAAATCAAAGGCTCTTACATGAATTCCGTAAAATATGGATTGCTGCGATTAGCCTATGAACAGTTCCCGGATCGTAAACTTTTCTGTCCCGTACCCTTTACAAGAATGGAAATTAAAAGAGGAGGCAAGACCAATTTATGCGGTTGGTTAAAGAAAAGTCCGGGAAACATCCATCAGGGAAGCCTGATGAGGCTCTGGAATTCTCCGGCCGCTCAGGAGATTCGCGGCAGCATCCTGGACGGCACTTTTCGCTACTGTGACCTCACAAATTGTCCTTATTTTGCATCCGGTAAGCTCCATTTGCAGAAAGATGTTGTCGGGGACCAGTATAAAGAGATTATCCGTGACAGACGAACAAAAATGGATACGATGAAGCTATGGTTATCTTTCGACCATAGGTGTAATATACGGTGTGTTTCCTGCAGAAATTCCCACGCGCAGATTTCAAAAGAAGAAAGAACGGAAAATCAAATGATCATGGAATCCGTCAAAAGGGACCTGGCTTATATCACCACCCTGGGCACCAGCGGCAAAGGGGAACCCTTTGTAAGTCCCGTAATACGAGATTTTCTTTATAACTTTGACAGCTCAGAGTACCCGAACCTCAAGCTATTTATTCTTACGAACAGCCAACTGCTCACGCATGAGTGTTGGAAAAGAATGGAAAAGGCACATCAGGCTATTTCTTCGGTGCAGGTTTCGATAGATGCGGCCACTAAAAAAACATACGAAATGATTCGAATAGGCGCGGTTTTTGAAAAACTGATGGAAAATCTGAATTTCTTGAGTAAACTGCGCGCTCAAAATGCCATAGATAAATTAATCATCTCCTTTGTGGTTAACGCACTTAACTTCTCGGAGATGAAGCAATTTGTAAATATGGGTTTTGAATTTAATTGTGACTATGTGTATTTCGCTTTTATGTCCAACTGGGGCATATTCACAAATGAAGAATACAGAAAAATGGCGGTCCATCGCCCCGAACATAAACAATACCGGGAACTCAATGAAGCTCTTGCAGACCCTCTCTTTCACGATCCCAGAATCTTTATTCGCACGCCATACGGTTTCTCGAGGGATCACATCCTGAAGGAACAGATATTCATCTAACCATGATCTCTCAGATTCACCTTGCACTCGGCAAGATCAATTTCAATACGCCTTATCAATGGCAGATCTTCGATCTGCCATTGAATATCTTTTATAAATTTAATTTACTGCAAAAATTAATCAAATTATTTTTGATAACATTACATGAAAAAAACATATCATAAATTTTTCTAGTGTTACCGGCTATTCTATAGAATTCACCATCAATTCGCTCCAGGGTTAACTCTTTTTCAATGTCCGGGTGAAATCTGCCCGGGTAATTTGTCACGACCTCTTGATTGAAGTAAAAACATTGAGACATTCGGTTTATCGATTTTAATTTATTGATATTTTCAGGATGCTTTTTGTTGTAATAAATATAAGCCGTATTGTATTTTGCATAATCAGTAACACTATCGGGAGTCCACTCGATAAATTTGCCTTTGGCTCTACCGCGGAAATTGCAGTTAACCATTTCATCATGCATAAAATAAGAATCCGCCGTATAAATATCCATGTTTCCCATATCCAATAATCTGTTGTCCAGATTAATCGGATTGGAAAAGGTATACACTCTGTTGCTTTTATTAATATCGTCTGGTATTGACGGCGTCATGGTCACATCTTCCAAATATAATACCGGTTTTTTGCATTGGAGTTCGTTTGTTAATAGGAGATAAGCTTCATAGGAAGAAACGATAAAGAATGAAATCGATTCGTTTGCATAAAAGCGATTGAACCAGTAAACCACATCATCAACAAGTCTTAAACCATGTATGCGGCTATCTTTCTTTTTATATCCTACATAGTCCCATGCCTTGCTCTTGTTTATTATATTTACATCCTGCGCGGTGTTTAAAAAGATGTCATTACCATCAACTAAATTGGTAATTGTATAATCCGAGGCAAGGTATTGATTATCTGTTGAGATTATATTAATCTTCATACTTATTACGATAATTTCTTTTTATATATCCGATAATAAAAGCCGGAAGCTGTCTTTTCCGGGTAATCCCCCGATTGTTGCAGATAAAGTCTATAAAATAAAACCAACTCGTGAAGAAATTGCCCTTTCGTTCATAGCGCCAATAACCCTTCCATAAAAATAATAATTTCCCGGAGAATGAAATTTCATCACGGTTGGCCGTCTTATAATATTGTTTAATCATATACCTTCCCATCGGTAATCCGGAAAGCTCCCGGATAAAAGATTCCGGTACGGGAAGGGAGTAATTTTTTAATAAATAGGAAAAAGCAACATTCATCTCCACGGCAACATCGAATTTCTTTATGCGTTCAATTAAAAATTTCCAGTCAATTGGTCCAGTCCTGATAATGCTTATCGCATCAAGAACCCATCTGAATGTCCTTTGTCTGATTTGCTCCGCCCCGTGAACAACAATATGAATAATCATATCTTCGTAGCAAGGCATTTTACATTTGATTTCTTTCAGGTCAACATCAATGGAATATTGGGATAATTCATCATATGACATCGGATGCTTGTTCTTATCTTTGGATAAGAACAAACTCCAGTGCATATCTATTTGCACATTTTGATTATTAATAAAGGTGATTTCCCTGATAACGTCATGGGTGAGAGTTTGTGCGTAATGAGTGATGGAAAAAGGAGAATTGTAAGAATATTTCCAATCATTGGCGAACATTATATCGACAACTTTTTTCATATGTTTTGAATCAACAAGCATATCCGCGTCGCCAAGTGCGCGCGCTCCCGTGTTTTTATAAACATTCGTTAATAAAGGTATGCCCTTGAGTAAAATTACAGGAATGTTTTCTTTGTTTAATAAGGCAATAACATTTCTCAGCGAATCCATGAGTAATAGATTCTTATACCATGTGAACTTATATGCTCCCTGTATTCTCCCGATCATATCATCCGTAATGCCTGATTCTTTTAATCGCAGATACAAAAAAGGAATTAATTTTGATGTGGCATTATCAAGGTGATCAAAAACAATCCGTTCTTTCCACTGCTGCCATAATTTAGGGAAATCATCTTTGCTCGCAAGCAGCAGTTGAAGAAAGAATTCTTCCTTCTTATTGGGAAAACTTTTTGGAAATTTAAAATTTTTCATAATCTTTAAAAAACATTTAAACGGCCGGCTTGTTTTTTCTTCTTCGGTTCACTGACTCTCTGATTATTTTCAAATATTCATTTTTACTTGTTGCTGAATCTAAAACACCTTTGTTGGTTTCGTGAATTCTTCTTTTAACAAGAACCTGATCAACCACTCCGAAATTCAAACCAGCTTCTTTTGCCTTGAACATCCAATCAACAGATTCGCCATTTTTCCATCTGGAATCAAAATAACCGGCCTTCGCCAGCGAAGTTCTTTTTACTACAATTGTTGAAGGAATATAACCGGGTATGGGTTCGGACGGACAATAACGAAGATTGGGGGCCTTCTCGCTTAGTTCCGGGCTTATAAAACTCTGCATATAAGAAAAAGAAACATCCAACGCGGGATGAATCCTGAATTCATTCATCTGGACCTCCAATTTATGGCTTTCCCAGATGTCGTCATTATCAATGAACGCCAGGAATTCTCCCCGGGCTATGCGAATGCCTTTATTTCTTGACTCCGCGGTTCCGCAATTATTCTCATTGTTGATCAGAATGATTTTATTTTCGAATGATTCAAGTATGGAAAAAGAATGGTCCGTTGATTTATCATTAATACAAATCAGTTCCATGTTCTTATAGGTCTGAGACAAAACACTGCCGATGGCCTCTGCGACATATTTTTCAGCATTAAATACCGGGATGATGACGCTTACAAGATTACTGTTCATTTGTTAAAAAAGATTTAATTGTATCGGCGACGCGGTTGAGGTCATAGCCGAGCTCTAAAAAGTAGCAGGGAGTTTTCTCCACAATTGATCGCAATTCGGCCATCTTATCTGACTTTGTCAAGGAAAGCTGGAAAAGTGTGGCCGGCAGCAGGGAAACCATCGTTTGCACTTTGCTGGCCGGAACAATTTTTGTTTCTTCGACATTTTTAATTACAGGAATCATAATAGCGTGTAAAGGCGCTTCCCTGACAACCTGCTGCGGGTATAATTCCGACAAAAAAACTGTAACTTTTTCATTTTCTTTATCGGTGCCGTTTTCATTCCATATTTTATCTTTCAACGCTGGAAACGTATCATGAAAAGACTGCGGGAAAAGTTTCGTGGAACTGAAAATGCTGTGAGTGGTTATGACATCGCCGGACTTTACCGTTACATAATCATCGCCCAGATACGACATCCCCGAGAAAAAACAGGATAAAGCCGTTGTTGATTTTCCCGAACCGCCCTTTGCCGTAAGCAAGACTGATTTCCCATTTAAACTAACCGCCGCTCCATGCATCAAATGCACTCCTTCTTTGGAGAGAAACCAGTTCAATATAGACCTCAGTGGTGAAGCACTCAGCCGGTAAGGCAGACTATCCCCATCGTATATCCAGAAGTAAGCGGTATTATTTTTTTCATCATATAAATTTAATGTTTCCTCGCCGTGCAGATATATTCCCAGGAAAGAATCATGATTTATCATTCTCGCGTTAACTTCCCGCGGATATGTATATTCCGCGTCGTTCACCCAGGGTGAAGCAAGATGCGTTTTTGTGGATACGGAATCCCAAAGGCAGATGGTCAAATCAGGGGATCCGGGCAAATCCTTCTCAATATGGGCAAAGGCTCTGGACATTCTTCCCAGAAGCTTTTCGCTGTAGAAATTCATACAAATCGTTTTTCCGGCGATGTCATATGTTCTTTTAACCGGCGAAATTGAGCTGATGATCTCATTAAAGACAGGCGAAACTTCTTGCTGAAAGTATTTTTTTGTAATCCGTAGGTGCTTATTCGTAACAATATGAGAGGGCAGACTATTCATATAATTAAGTTATCCGACGGGATTATCTTTATTATTGCGGCAAATAAGCGTATTAAATGATTCTTATTGTTTTAAATTCGGCCAACCGTCTTCGTTTACATCATGAACCGGATCTGACATTAAAGCACCAGCCATATCATCATACCTTTCAACCCGTGGTATTATAAATTTTTTCTTACTGATACTGGATCTTTGCTCTTTAAAATCGGGAGAAACATTTAAATCCAATTCTAAAATAAGATTGTCTTTTAAAAACACACCGATTGTTTCCGTAATGCATTTTATGGCCGTTTCGGAATCCACTTCGTAGTGATTTGAAAAATGCTGTGAAATATTTTTGACGGAACTATTTTTCTGAATTTCATTCCAGATAATTGTCGCGGTTTGATTGACACTATAATAATAGCCGGTCTCTAAATTGATGATGATGGTTTCTCCATCAATGGTTTCGCTTATTGCTTTCGATTCATTTATTTTATATACCTTGTTTAACATGGCGCGTTAATATCATAGTATTGTAATAAAATAAACTTGATTATGAAATGATGCCCAGGCATATAAATTATGTATTCTAATAAAAATAAAAAGGTCATATATACCTGCATAACAGGAAACTATGACCAGTTGAACAACCACTCATATATTCACCCTCATTGGGATTACGTTTGTTTTACCGACGATCTATCTGCAAAAAATAGTAATAATTCATCTTGGGAAATCAGACCTCTTGCTTTCAATAATATGGATAATGTTCGTAATAACCGATGGCATAAACTTCACCCGCATATATTATTTCCGGAATACGAACGAAGTATTTATGTTGATGCCAACATAAATTTCATCAGCGATGGATTATTTGCTGATATTGATGCTGCGGTCAGGGAATCCAGAAAAATTTCTTTAGCGCCGCATTTCAGCAGAAAGTGTATCTATGATGAATTGGATGCCTGCTTGAAGTTCGAGAAGGATGATCCTGATGTCATGAAAGAACAGATTGATTTAATCAAAAAAGATGGATTTCCTGAAAACTACGGCCTTTTTGAGGGCAATATTATATACAGAGAACATCATGATCAGGATGTAATCAAAATCATGCGGGACTGGTGGTGGTGGATCGAAAATTATTCCAGAAGAGATCAATTAAGCTTCACGTATGTTTTATGGAAAAACAACTTCAGGATTTTGCCATTGAGTGACATACCGTACAGAAGAAGTAAAAAAATATCTTTGTGGACCGGCAGCAAGCATGCCACCAAAGAAGAATTAATCAGGCGTAAAAAAATCTTTTCTGAATTATTTAAGAAAATTAAGAAAAATAATTCCTTTTAAAAAAATATACAGACGCGGATGTCCGTCTTCATTATGGCGGACATCCTTATGGACTAAAAAAACATTCGGCACAACATTGCCCGGATATTTTTTATAAGAGCATGAAAAGATTTTGTCCGACGATTGAACGCTTCAACCCTTTGTGAAGGTCTGAAGCAGGGAGCCCAAACTCTGCGCCAGAGTATTGCTTTCGGGTACCTTTCCGTCCGGTGTAAGTTTATCAATAATCTGGGGAAGAAGAGTTGCCAGCGCGCCGGAAACCTGACTATTGGAAATGCCCAGTTTAGCGGCAATCTCCTGAATTTTTTCGGGACCTAAAGTGTTTGTGATTTGATCGTCCGAAACGGGGGCGTTCGTCCCTGTGCCCACCCAGGAAGAGACAACATCACCCAATCCTCCGTTTTCAAATTTGCTGATCAGACCGGAAAGTCCGCCGGTCTCCGGATTGTTAATCAAGCCGACGACCTGTTCAAAAAGGCCTCCCTGAGCTGTCTCGCCGGAAACTTTGTCGCCCAACATCGACACTACTTTATCAAAGAAACCCATAATTACCTCCCTGATTTTAGCGTGACATGACCGTTTAAAATAATCGATTGCTCCCGTCATCATGGACGGGAGCAACCTTATTAAAATGATCCGCTGTCTGTGCTATTTCTTCTTGGGTTCGGCTTTCTTAGCGTCCGCTTTTTTGGCATCTTTAACTTCGACGGTTGCCGCTTTCATGGTATATTCGATAGTCACTTTGGAACCGACTTTTAAATCACCGGTGACTTTCGTAGCGGCGTCACGGCCAATTTCCCATTTGTCTTTGCCCTTTTGTACAACGATGGTATCCGCTTTAACTTCCAGCACCGGACCGGTTACCTGATAAGTTTTGAGTCCCGCGGCAAAGGTTACTGAAGCAACAAACATGAACGCGCATACAAAAATTAAAACTTTTTTCATAAATAATACCCTCCCTTAAATTTTAAATTAAACAACATTTAATTGACAACGATAAAATCTTTAATGGCATCAAAAGTCTTTCCCTTAATGCCTTTGACCTTCATAACATCTTCGATGGATTTGTAAGGCCTGCCGGCAATGATGGCTTTTGCCTTAACGGGACCGATTTCAGGAAGTTTCTCGATTGTCGCCTGATCCGCCGTATTAATATTTATTTTTGTGCCCGGAGCAAGTTTCGCGGCGGCGGTTTTTGTAGATTTAGCCTTTTCCTTTACATCTTTTGTTGCTTTCGTCACATCGGTTGTAGCTTTTGCGGCAGCCGCCGACACCGGCGCGGTTGCCTTGGTTACTGCTGCCGTAACCGGAGCAGCCGGAGCTTTTCCAACCGTGACAAAGGGTTTGATCTTTTCAACATCTTTTGCGCTTAATCCGGCCTTGGAAAGTTCATCCACTGATTTGTAAGGACGTCCCGCAATTATTTTTTTCGCTTTTGCCGGACCGACACCTTTAATGCCTTCCAGATCTTTTTGGGTTGCGCTATTGATATCCACTAAAGCGGCAACACTGCTCTGAGTATCAGCCGCCTTTTTGGCAGCCTGCGCCGCGGTTGCCCCCGTACTCATAATAAAAGCAGCGCTGATCAACAGAGCAAAAGACATCAAGCAAAAATTCCTTAACGACATGAAACCTGATTTTTTCAACATAGTACCTCCTTCATTTAAACTTCATGACCTGTTAAAATTGATGATTAGATTTTTACCAAAGTCGCCCGCTCTTGTCAAAGTTATTTGTAGACTTTTCGCCATCTTGCGGATGACCCGTAAGATCATATACAAGATAAATGGTTAAACGGTCATAAATCGAAACTGCTTGACTCTATTTAACTTTCGGGATAATTTAACCTTAAAACAGCCTGGAAGTGGACCGGGATGACAGAAGATAAAGAAAAAAAACTTCAGTTAAAATATCCCTGCGCGTGGGTTTATAAAATTATCGGCGCTGATGAAAACGATATGAAATGCGCCGTTGCAGATATTATTCAGGATCGCGCCTGTTCAATAACCCTTTCCCGCAGCAGCGAGAGCGCTAAATACCACTGTCTCAATGTGGAGACAACAGTCGAAAGTGAATCCCACCGGAAGATTATTTATGAAGCCCTGAAAGCCCACAAAGCAATAAAAATAGTTTTATAGATGTTTACCATGGGCTTCATGCCGAACAAGCCTATGCCTTCCCGGAAAGACGTTTCCAGCCGGTTCCGGTTGATCCGCCTTCGGTAGCCGACAGCGTTTCCAACTGTTTTATGAGAACGATATTAATAACTGCATTTTTTGTTTTAATAGAACATTTCTATTTTGGCTGGACACAGTCAGTATTTTATTGACATACAAAATAACGTTTCCTATACTTCAAACACAAAAATTGTTCTTTTCAATTTAATGGATAGCCGAATATGGCGGGCTACCACAGTATTTACTATCACATCTTAAGCAAGGGAGACAGATCGGCATGTATGAAAAAAAACCGTGGCTTGAATATTACGGCAAAGCGCCCCATGAAGTGAATTTTCCCAAGATCAGCATGTATGAATCCGTTGCCCTGGCCGTATCCGATTTCTATGACCAGGTGGCTTACGATTTCATGGGGAAAAAAGTCACCTACCTCAATTTCAAAAAACAGATCGATCAATGCGCCAACGCGCTCGCCGCCCTTGGATTAAAGAAAGGCGACAGGGTGACCATTTCCATGCCCACGTCTCCCCCGGGAATCATCTGTTTTTACGCCGTGAACAAGCTGGGCGCGATCGCCAGCATGATCCACCCCCTTTCGACGGAAAGTGAGATCGAATTTTACTGCAGGGTGAGCAAGAGCCGCTTCGCGCTGACCATGGATATGTGGCTCAATACCTTCGCCCCCGCCGCAAGAAGAGCCGGTGTGGAAAAGCTCCTGATCTGCAGGATGCAGGACTATCTGCCGTGGCACTTGTCCAAACTATACTGGCTGAAAGCCGGAAGAAAAAATCCTCCGATTCCTAAAGATGATCCCATGATCGTGGACTGGAAAAGATGGGTCCTGGAAACCAAACATCCCCAAGTACCCAGGGCGGATGTCAACGCGGAAGACCTGGCCGTTATTCTCTACAGCGGCGGCACCACCGGAACCCCCAAGGGCATCATGCTGTCGAATTATAACTTTGTGTCCGAAGGTCTCATGTGCGCGAACTGGGTGGGGATGAATCCCGAATACGCCGATATCCTGGCCATGCTTCCCATCTTCCACGGGTTCGGCCTGGGCGTGTGCGTGAACACCGCCCTGTCCAACGGTGGAAAGTGCATCCTGGTACCGATGTTCGAAGCCGACCTGGCCGCCAAAATGATGAAGAAAAAGCCCAACTTCATAATCGGTGTCCCGACGCTGTACGATGCTCTGACTAAAAGCGAAAAGTTCAACAAAAGCGATCTCTCCTGTTTGTTCGCCTGTTTCAGCGGCGCCGATACTCTGCCCAGAGTCGTCAAAGAGCGCTTCGAAAGCATCGTGGAGCGGCAGGGCGGCAAGGGCGTCAAACTCCTCGAGGGATACGGCCTGACCGAAGCGGTCACCGCGATCATGGCCATGCCCATTGGAGAATATCGCGAAGGCAGCATCGGCATTCCCTTTCCGAATATGCTGGCCAAAGTCGTAAAAAAGGAAACAACCGAAGAAGTCCCCGTCGGAGAGGAAGGCGAGCTCTGCGTCAGCGGCCCGGCGGTTATGCTGGGATACCTCGATCAACCTGAAGAAACGGCGGAGGTTTTGAAAACACATTCCGATGGTCTGGTCTGGCTTCATACCGGAGACATCGCTTCCATGGACCCCGACGGCTTCTTTTATTTCAAGCTTCGCGAAAAACGTATGATCAAGTCTTCCGGCATGAACGTGTACCCTGCCCAGGTCGAAGGTCATCTCTTCAGGCACGAGGCGGTTGCTGATTGCTGCGTGATCGGTATCCCCGACAAGGAACAGGTGGAAAGGGTCAAGGCTTTTGTCGTCCTGAAAAAAGAATTCGCCGCCGACGCCGGACCGGACATGGCGAAAAAGCTCATCGATCATTGCCGCAAAGACTTGATCAAATGGAGCTGCCCGAGAGAAATCGAATTTATCAACGAGATACCGAAGACCAAGGTCGGAAAAATCGCCTACACCGAGTTGCAGAAACGGGAGATTGACCGGCTCCGCGCCGAGGGGAAATATGCCGGTGAAAAAAAAGAATAATGAAATCAGTTGAAATTTTTTTCATCTCTAATGAATAAGCATGCGGTCCCCGAAATTGCGAAACTCAGCGGACATTAGATAAATTTTCAATGATATACCAACTTGGCATAAGTGATTAATAACCACAAAATGCCAAGTAGTGAAGGTTCATATTGTTTTATTTTTAAGCACTATTTCATTTTCATTTTTATTTAGATAAAGTAATATTATCCCGAAAATCGAAAAAAACCAACTTGGTATATTAATTGTTATGCAGACCATAATTACGATCAAATAGAAGGAACTGATGAGCAAGAAAGACAAGGTTTCAAACGAGAAGAAAAACTTAAATAGGATCGCAGGCGAATTATTGGTTGCTTCAAGATTAACGCAAAGAGGCTATATGATAGCACTTCAATGGGGAAGTACAATTGGTTATGACATTCTCGCATTCGATAAGGATGGAAGTGTAGCCTATATTGAAGTTAAATCATCAGCTAGCTATTCAAGAAGGTGGATGCTTCAAAAAAAATATGCGAATCCGCATAATGAAAATATTCCACTTGATAGAAGGTTTATTTGTTGCGTAGACTTATCTGCTGAAAAAAATGAACCCCATGTATATGTATTTCCGATGAAAATAGTTGCGGATGGGCTTCATTATTATTTTTCTAGCAAATTTCCCAATAGTACAAGCTACCATTTGTCTTTAGATTTCAAACCTCAAGGTTCAAAGAAATTAAAAAACAATATTGAGGAAACAATGACAGTAGGCCAAAAAATTAATTCAGAAATATACCTTGAAAATTATGAGATATTAAACCTTAAAAAAATCGAGAAATAATATGGCATGGCACCTAAATTTGAGACACGGATTCTACAGTTGCAAAGTACCGAAAGAGCCAACTCAATATTCTAATAAATTCGGCGTCAAGGATCATGACCGAAAAATTGCATTAGGTGATATTAATTTTGATTTAGTTGATTTGGAGAAAAATAATCTAATCAGAATTGAAGGGAACACTTATTATCGGATCATTATTTGGTATGACGAACCTAGATTCTATGTAAGCAAATCAAAGGATAATGGGCCAAAATATTATTTAGATTTATCATATCCAAAAAAAAGTGAAATAAAAACCGTATAACAAAAACAATACATCCGATCGCTAACGCTCCGGCTGATTTCGTCGTCATAAGTGTAAATACAATTGTATTGTCAATACATTTGTGGTAGAATAAAAACATGAAGAAATTCAAATGGGACGAAGAAAAGAATAAGTTATTGAAAAAGGAAAGAGGAGTATCCTTTGAAGAAATTATAAATTCTACGTTTTTAGGAGCTGAAAAACATCAGACGAGAAAGAATCAGATTGTTTTATTATTCGAGCATGAAGAATATGTTTGGGTAGTACCCTGTGTTGTTGACGATAAATTTATTTTCCTAAAAACCATGTTTCCGAGCAGGAAATATACAAAGATGCTTAAAAGCAAAGAAGGTGCAAAATGAAAAGAGCAAAATTATCAAAAGAAGAAAAAGAAATTGAAGCTGCCTTGCTAAAAGGTGAATTCAAGCCTTTAAAAGGAAAGGAACTGGAAAAGATTGAAAACGCTCTAAGAGCAAGGAAGAAAGATGTAACCATGACCATTAGGGTTAATAGTGAAGACATTGAAAAAATTAAAAATAAAGCAAATAAGTTGGGTGTAAAGTATCAGTCATACATTTCTGAAATTATACATCAGGTAGCGCAATAGAATTATCGAAAAAGAGCTTATAACAAAATCGCTGAAGCCGATCGCGACCCGCTGGGCTGCTCCGGCTTAGCTATTCGTTAGCTGGACGCTTCGCGCAGAATGGAGAATGCCATGGATATAACAATTCGTCTAGAAAATGATCAAGATTATTTTAAAGTTGAAGAATTAACAAGGGAAGCTTTCTGGAATTTATATATTCCAGGATGTGATGAACACTATTTATGTCACATATTACGCGACCACAATGATTTTATTAGAGAACTTGATTATGTTGCAGAAATAGATGGAAATATTGTTGGTTCAATTATGTATACAAAATCTATGCTTATTGGAGATGACCAGGAAAATGTAGAAATTGTCTCATTTGGTCCTTTATGTGTCCATCCGGACTATCAGAGGATGGGAATTGGTACAGCACTGATTGAAAAAACAAAAAAGATAGTACAAGGAAGAAATATTCCAGGAATAATAATTTATGGTGATCCTCACAACTATTGTAAGCATGGATTTAAAAACGGAATTGACTACAATGTAAGTAATATGGATGGAGAATTTCCATTGGGCTTACTTGTATTAGAGACGCTGCCTGGATTTTTCGGAAATAGAAATTGGAAGATCAAACAAAGTGATGCTTATAATTTTGACAATAGTAAAGTAGTAGAGTTTGATAAAAAATTTAAGAAAAAGGAAAAGAAAGTTAAATATAGTCAGGAGCTATTTAAAATGCAGGTTAGAGCATACTTGAAAAAATTCAGCTGACAACTGCTTCAACTTGACAACGCTATATCTCGAAAACTGCAGATCGCTGCGCTCCGGCTCAGCTTTTCGTTAGCATTAAGGATAAACGAGTAGATGCGAGTTTTTTCTTCAGATCAATATTCATTAATTTTGAAAGAAATACGTGAAAGAATGTATTCTGCTGATATTCTTTCTAATCAAGAAAACGTTGTGTTCATTGAATCTACGTCACTTCAAATAAGAAAGATATTAGAGCTAATAGCTTATCTATCTGTGTTGGTTAATAATGAAAAACTAAACAATAGAGAAAAAAACGAATGGCATCCAAATAAAATCATCGAAGCACTTAAGAAGAAAACTACAATTTTTTATCCATTCCCTAGTTGTGTAGTCATGCAGGGAAAGGATAACGAACAACCAGTCCTGATCCCATTTGGCTATAAAAATGCATTATCTCAAACAGACTTTGTAAATGCGTACAATACTTGCGGCAAAAACCTTCATGCACAACACCCACTAAGAGAAAAAGCAAAAACTAAACAATTATTCTCAGAAAACAAAAAGATATTGAAAAACCTGAAGGGGCTATTAGAAAGACATACTATCGGAATTAGACATGGGGCTAATAAATATACATTTCTTTACGTAGAAATTGATTTCACAAACAGCGATACTGCAAAACCTACTACCATACGTGAATACAAAATACATATTTTTAATGAAAGGCAACTCAAAACAATTTTCAACCCAGAGAATTCCGGGAATTCCGGAGATAGTATACTTAATTGTTAGCCCTCCTCAGCTTTTTTGTTTTCATTAATTTCTATTTTAAAATACATAATGGCCGGTTGAGTTCCCGGCGAGCTTCCTCCGTCAGTGTTTTCAATTGTTCAGCAGGAATGCCGAGATTGATGAATGTCTGATTCACGATTTCCAGACTGGCTTCAAATTCCGGCTGAACCACGTACGTCACTCCTTTTTTATAAAGAGCTTTCATCTGTTCCACGCCTTCCGCGCGGGCGATAATGAGGATGTCCGGATTGATTTTTTGCGCCTGAGCGACAATTCCCAGCGAAATGACCGCAACCGGCGTTGTAATCAGCAGCAGTTTCGCCTTGCTTAAATTCGCGGCCTGCAGGATGATTTCCTTGCCGGCGTCTCCGAAAATAATTGGAAAGCTGCATGTTTTCACTTCCTGACCGCGCCGGGAATTATGCTCCAAAATAACAAAGGGAATGCCCACATAATGCAGAACATTGGCGACATACATGCCGACGCGCCCGCCGCCCGCGATAACGATATGATCACTCAGGCCGCTTTGTGGAAAATGCATCGGCTCATGATTAAGCGGTTTCATCCAGCGGCGGACGAAAGAATAGAAAGGCGTCGTGAGCCCTGATATAAAAGGCGTCAGCAGCATGGTGATAATGGTCATCGTCAGCACCAGATTGTAGAATTCAGTGGAAATGGATTTCGTACTGACACCAACCCTGCCCAGAATAAAAGAAAATTCTCCAACCTGCGAAAGGCCCAGTCCCATGGCCAGAGGAATGACATTGCGATAACCAAAAGACCTGCTCAACACGGCAAAGATCAAGGCTTTGCCCAGCATAACCAGCGCAACAAGCAACAATATTATCTTCCAATGGGCTAGAAAGAATTGAATATCCAACAGCATGCCGATGGAAGTAAAAAACAGCAAACTAAAAACATCACGCAACGGAATGATATCGCTTAGCGCCTGGTAGCCGTAGTCCGATTCGCTCAATAGAATACCGGCGACAAAAGCGCCAAACGCGAAAGAAAGACCGAAAATATAAGTGCCGTATCCGATACCCAACCCGATGGCGGTTGTGGCGATAAGAAAAAGCTCGCGCGAATTCCAGTTCGCGATATATCTCATCAGGCGGGGAATGATTTTCGTGCCGATAAAAATCATCGCCAGAAGAAATATCGCCGCTTTAACCGCGGCGATGAGGAGAATGGAAAATCCCGTTTGAATATTGTTCAACTGCGGCAGAATAATCAGCATCGGCACAATGGCCAAATCCTGAATAATCAGCACACCGATCATGACGCGGCTGGAGAGCGTGCCCATCAATCCCTGATTTTCCAGGGTTTTCAGCATAATCATGGTACTGGACAGAGAAATCAGCGCTCCGAACCAGACGGAAGAGGTCCAGGACCAGCCGAACATCCAGCCGATGCCGAATCCGTATAGCATCGTCAAAATGATTTGCACCGGTGTGCCGAACAAGGCGATGGTCCGGACTGTTTTTAATTCTCTGAAGGAAAATTCAAGACCCAGCGCGAAAAGCAGGAGCGCGATGCCGATTTCCGCCAGTTTCTCGATATTCGGAACGTCCGCAACCGTGATGCCGCCGGTATAAGGCCCCACCACCACTCCGGCAAGGATGTACCCCAAAATCAGAGGCTGCTTCAGCGCCTGAGCGATCATACCGCCCACCAGCGCGGACATGACAAGAATAATAATGTCTCCGGCAAGTCCCATAGAATACGATCATCCTGGTAAAAGATTACAGGCCCAACGCCTGCTTTTTTCTTATCACATTTCAGCCCTGGGAGCTTGAAATTATTCCAATTAATTTCTATTTTTTCCAGCCATTGATTCCGACGGAAAGAATTTTAAGAAGAACCGTCTTTTATGTCAATGAAATATTGGTCCCTATTGGTGGAACCGGATAATTCCAATGCGTGAAAAATAAAAAGCCCGGCAGTGAAAACTACCGGGCTTTCTGAACGATTAGGAAAACAGCCGTCAACCGATTGCTTTGCTGCCGCGTTCAGCGTTGCTGATACGCACACACTCCGCAAGATCCACAACAAATATTTTGCCGTCGCCGACGGAGCCGGTATGCGCGCCTTTGTTAATTGCCGCAATGGTCGGTTCAACAAAATCTTCATTGACGGCGATATCCAGCCGGACTTTATTGAGCAGACCGCCCGCTTCCTTGGCGCCGCGGTATATTTCCGTAAGGCCTTTTTGCCGGCCCTGCCCCAGAACATTGGTAACGGTCATTAAATTAACGTCAACGGCTTCCAATTCATTTTTAACCGCCTCCAGTTTGTGCGGTTGAATAATGGCAATGATGAGTTTCATGATTATTTCCTCCTATTCAATCACGGTGTAAGCGGCTTCGCTTTGTTGAGTCAGGTCAAGGCCGATGAGTTCATTTTTCTCTTCCACCCTCATGCCGATAAGAGCATCAACAATTTTGTAAATGATGAAAGTCATCACAACGGAGAAGGTAATCGCGGCGATCAGCATGATGCCCTGAACCAGGAATTGATGCATATTGCCAAAAAGCAGTCCGTTGTTTCCGGCCGCATTAACGGCTTTCTCCGCGAAAACACCGGTGACGATGGTTCCGACTGTCCCGCCGACGCCGTGCACACCGAAGGCATCCAGCGAATCATCGTAACCGAGTTTACCTTTAATCACCGCGACAGCCGTGTAGCAAACACCCGCGACAATCATGCCGATGAACATCGCGTTCATCGGGTTAACAAAACCGCAGCCCGGAGTAATAGCGACAAGCCCAGCCACCGCACCGGTCGCGACACCCAGAATGGTCGGCGTTCCGTTGTGCCACCATTCAATGATTGCCCAGGTTAATCCGGCGGCGGCTGTTGCCGTATTGGTGGTAATAAAAGCGTTGGCGGCAATGCCGTCCGCGGCCAACGCGCTGCCGGCATTAAATCCGAACCAGCCGAACCATAAAAGGGCGGCGCCCAGAACCGTAAAGGGCAGATTATGCGGACGGATCGGTTTGTGGTTGTAACCCACTCTCTTTCCCAGGAGCAGAGCCAGCACCAGAGCCGAAATTCCCGAACTGACATGAACAACAATACCGCCGGCATAATCGAGGCCGCCCAGGTTTTTCAACCAGCCGCCTGCTCCCCAAACCCAATGAGCCAGAGGATCGTAAACAAAGGTCGCCCAAAGAATAGTGAAAAGCAAGAAAGCCGGAAATTTCACGCGCTCCGCGTATGCGCCGATAATCAAAGCCGGCGTAATAACAGCGAACATCATTTGAAAGATCATAAAGACGCTGTGTGGAATAGTCGCGGCGTAATCCGGATTCGGCGCGGCCCCCACACCATTCAATCCCGCCCAGCTTAAGTTACCGATGATTCCGTGAAAGTCAGGGCCGAAGGCCAGTGAATAACCGAACAAAACCCACTGTAAGCTGATGACGCACAAAATAACAAAGCACTGCATTAAAATAGAAAGAACGTTTTTCCGCCGAACCAGCCCTCCGTAAAAGAATGCCAGTCCCGGCATCGTCATCAGCAATACTAACGCCGTGGACACCAAAACCCACGCTGTATCTCCTGAATTCATAATTATTACCTCCTTGAAAACATTTGCCTATTAACTACGCAAGTAAAGTGCCAAAGAAGAACTCGTTGCTTTAATATATGAAATAATTGATAAATCAGCTATAAATTAGAATTTCGATTAGAACATTTTTGTATCGAACGAAGAAAAGACTGACTAAACGTGAATCGCATCTTTTATTTAACTGAAATTAAACTCCGGATAAAAAGATGTCAAGATAATAGATTTGTTTTTTGATGGAAGGAGTCCATCTTGTTTGAAGAGGGGACTGTCCGGCGGAAATAATATTCACTCCGATTCGTGCTCAGCAGGCAAGCCCCTTCGGAAAGAAGGGACCTGCCTGATTTTTTTTACTCTGTCCATTTCACCTGCGGAAATTCTCTGGGCACAACACCGTCCACCTTTACGGCCGGATAGCCCATCACAAACATCACCGTCGGTACGTACGGCCATTCCACACCCAGCTTTTCCAGCAATCCTTTTTTGAACTTCATCCAGGGGGCCTGTTTCAAGGTATTGAGCGGCAGCCCCTGATAACAGGTGCCCAGTCCCAACGCATGCGCCGCCAGCACCATATTCTGGGCGATAATACCCAATCCGATCTCCCTGTGCGAAACATGGTGGTGATGACCATGCAGCAGGATGGCGCAGGGGGCGCCGAAGAACGTATCAACTTCATTGATGCCGAACCGGGAATGCTTGCTGCCGAATCTGACCCTGGTTAAACCCGATATTGCCGCCATGGGGCGCTGATCGAATGAGCTGGGCCGGGCTATCACCAGAATTCTTTTGAGGATGTCGATCAAAGGATTTTTGTGCATGACGATATTTGCCACATTGCTCAGGAAGAAGATTGTGGATTTATGCCATTCATCCAGAACCTCCCTGTCGGTGATTACGGTTACCTTATACCCGATGCAATTTCCGGCCGTGGGCGCGAAGCGTCCGGCCTCCAGCACCCGCTCAATTAATTCTCTTGGCACCGGATCTTGTTTGAACACGCGCACGCTCCTTCTTTCATAAATAACCTTTTCCGTGGACGTAATTTGAGACTCGATTTCCTTAAACGGCGCCGGCCTCTCCATTCTTAACGGATTAGGCATACCGTCCCTTGAATACAGAGGGAAGTCGTAGTCCGTGGCAAACCTTCCTTCATCCACGCGGTAGAAATGGGGCATGATCACAGCGCCATTCGGACAGATGGTTTCACAGTCATGACAGGCAAGACAGATCTTGCCGAAGTATTCAGGAAATCCCTGGAACGATGCCTTGTACGAACCGCATCCCAGACAGCGTCTGCTT
Source organism: Deltaproteobacteria bacterium HGW-Deltaproteobacteria-13 (assembly GCA_002840555.1). Lineage (GTDB taxonomy): Bacteria > Desulfobacterota > Syntrophia > Syntrophales > Smithellaceae > Smithella. The sequence continues at coordinate 32,927 of PHBJ01000001.1, read as the reverse complement.
TCGCTGAGAGCTTTGTCCTGTCCGAAAGGCAGAGCTTCTTCGGCATCGGGACTGGACAGACGTTTGGCGGCATCCAGCTTGGCACCGTCAGTCCGTTTAAAATCTTCCGTATCTCTGAAGTGAGGAGCGCCCATCAGCGGGATTCCCTTGTAGGATATTTCCATCTTCTTCGGAAGTTCAATCTTTACTCCTCTGATGAAGGCATCGATGCCCAATGCCGCTTTGCGTCCGGCGCCTATGGCCTCGGCGACAAGTCCGGGACCGGTCACGGCGTCGCCTCCGGCAAAAATACCATTTTCCGCTGTCTGTCCGAGAATATTCGCGTTGATCCAATTGGCTGCTCTGGGAATGTTTTCCAGGCCGGTCAAGTTAAGATCCTGTCCGATAGCAGCGATGAGGGTTTCGCATTGGACATCGAACTCGCTTCCCTTGACCGGCATAGGTTTCGGTCTTCCGGAAGCGTCAGGGCTTCCCAGCTCCATCTTTGTACAGGTAACACTACTGCCACTTACTTTTACAGGAGCGCATAAGAACTGAATTTTAACGCCTTCTTCTTTGGCTGCGTTTATTTCTTCAACATGGGCAGGCATTTCGGCTACCGTTCTTCTATAGAGAATCGTTACATCGGAACCCATTCTACGAGCAGTGCGCGCGGCATCAATGGCCGTGTTGCCTCCGCCGATGACCACGACTTTTTTGCCTATTTTGATGGGATTCTTTTCTTTGACTGATTTTAAAAATGCCAGGCCGGAGAGCACCTTGCCGTCTTCTCCTTCAACACCCATGGCCGTACTGCCCTGAGCGCCGATGGCCACATAAACGGCCTTAAACTGTTTTTTCAGTTCATCAAATGAAATATCCTTGCCGACAACGGTGCCAAGTTTCATGGTAACGCCCAGATTGACAATCCGGCCGATTTCCGCATCGACAACTTTCTCCGGCAAACGGTACGCGGGGATGGCGTAACGCAGCATTCCACCCGGCCTGCTCGCGGCTTCAAAGACGGTTACGTCATAGCCTAACTTTGCCAACTGATAAGCGCAGGAGAGGCCTGCGGGACCGGAGCCAATTATCGCGACTTTTTCATTTTTTTTCTGAGAGGTTTTTTCAAAAGCCAGCCCTTTCTCCAGACCGTAATCACCCACCGTTCGTTCAACACAATTGATGTTGACGGCGGTTCCGTCAAAGTAGGTCCGGTTACAGGCGCTCTCGCAGGGATGAGGGCAAACCCTGCCGGTAATTGCGGGAAAAGGATTATTCCGGGTGAGTACTTTCCAGGCATCGGCAAGGGACGCGCCATCGACGCGCCATCGTTGAGGAGTTTCATATATTCCCGGATATCCGTTCCGGCAGGACAGTTGAACTGGCAGGCCGGCGCCTGAACATCGGAATATTTGGTCTTGGCAATCATATCAATGCCGTCGCCCGGACAATTCCTCAGGCACACGCCGCACCCCATGCACTTGTCTTCATCCACAATTAAGGTGAACGGCGCGCTGACAACGGTTGGATCAACCATTTTTTTGAATCTGCCCGGCTGATAGTTCCTTTTCTCCAGCTCAATTTTTACTTTTGACCCTTTACCCAATGCAGAAGACATCTGTTTTTCCCCTCCCCTTTCTTTATATTTTACAACACATTATTGATATCAGCGGTTTTCCTTTTTTCAATCACCGCATGCTCAGGCTTTCTCTGACTAACTGTCCATGGATCAGGACAAATCTTCCCGGCAGATACCGGCGGCGAACCTCCGGATACCCTCCTCCCCTATCCGACTAGATTTAATATTTTCAACAATTTTGTAAGATGCCTGTCAAAATATCCGGTTTTATAGATAATGCCAAATATCTTGAAGTAGAGTTCCGGAGTCAGACGCTTCATCCGCCACATGTTTCTGCCGTCTTTCTGGGTTATCACATAGAAACGGTTTTTCTCGATTGATTGTATGGTATGGCGCGCGACCCTTTCCGATGTTACCGTTGCATTTCCGAAAAATGTATCGGCGAGCTTGCGCTGGCGATCGTCCGGCGACGAGAACTGGTCCATCAGGTTCGTCTTGAAGAATGTGGGACACACCACGGACACACCAATATTGAACATGGCCATTTCGATCCTGAGCGTTTCCGTCAGCGATATTGCCGCAGCCTTGGTCGCGTTGTAGCTTGCCATCTCCGGTAATGAAGCAATACCGGCGTTCGACGCCACATTGACGATGTATCCCGATTTCTGTTCTTTAAAATAGGGGATAAATGAGCGGCATCCATGAATGATACTGTTGGTGTTAAGCCCGATGATCCAGTCCCACTTTTCCAGCGGGATCTTCTCAAACCATCCGGCCGAAGCGACCCCGGCATTGTTGATCAGGATGTCCACTCCGTTCCATTCTTTCAGTACTTTTTTCAGAACATGATCAAGGTCCGCGGGCTTCGTAACGTCGCAGTGTATCGTGATAGCCTTCCCGCCCTCCTTCTTCACCATCTCCGCCGTTTCTTTAGCCCGCTCATCGTTGATCTCCGCTATGGCTACACTCCAGTTTCTTTTCGCGAATTCGAGCGCCAGCGCCCTTCCCAGGCCGCTGCCGGCTCCTGTAATAACGACTCTTCTTCCGGGGAATTTCTTGTTCAGATCCATCTGTTTTTCTCACTAAAATATTTTTAATGATAGGACGCCCCCGATAAAGCCGTAAGACTTCATCGGGGGTTCTTCGGTTACCTACCGACTTGGGGGGGGGGGTAGGACCATTGTATGTGTTTACGCCAGCATATCCTTGATAATGGAAAGTTTTTTCATTGGAGCTAAACCTAAAAACGCCTGAACATGTTTGGCATCACGGAATCGTTTTTCCTGACCGTAATCTTTCATATAACCGTTGCCGCCTAAACACTGGATGCCATCCGTCGTCAGCTTACAGGCCAATTCCGATAGATGCAGCGCCGCGGCCCGGGTGTAAAGATTCCACTGGTATTCCTGATTTTCCACAGCCATGGCCGCTTCGGATACCACCATCTCGGCAATTTTCACCTGTACGGCCATCTGACCTAAGATCATCCTCAGTCCCGACCAGTTGATGATTTCTTTACCGCCCTGACAGCGTTGCTGACTGTAATCCAATGCTTCATGAAATGATCCTTTCATGATCCCGCACTGCACGGCGGCAACTGCTGCATGCATCCGGTCGGACGCGTGATTGAAATATTTTGCTCCGGCTCCTTCCTGACCGATAATTTTACCGGCAACTCCCACCAGCTTAAGATCAACAGCGGAACAGGCATGCAATCCCAGACTGAATACCGGCTGGCTTTTGGCTATGCCTCTATCGGATAAATTGACGAGAAAGTAAGAATAGCCTTCCTGACCCTTGATTTTGGCCGGAACCAGAGCCTGTCCGGACAATCCACCCAGAACGACATACTCTATGGCGCCATTGAGAAGATAACTGTCTTCGATTTTAACCGCTTCCAGTGTGGTACCGGTTTCGGCAGGGTTCGCAAAAGAGGTACAGGCAATCAGAGCGGCCCTGGCATCGGCCGCATTTCCCATAATATCGGCAAGGAGGTCTTTATTGCCTGCGGCCAGTATGATTTCCTGAGACAGAGCATTGGTAAAAATAATACCGCCGAGGCTGGCATCGGCCGCGCAGATGTGATCGAGGATAATGCATAAGGCGCTGATATCCTGCCCGATGCCGCCGCATTCTTCCGGCAATGTAGCGCCCAGCAATCCGACTTCATGGGCTTTGGTTACAACGGAATCAAAAAAAGGACCGAAGGGATAACGGTCGTGTTCCTCTCTGTTGGCGGCCAGCTCTTTGACTGCAAAACTATGAGCCAGATCTTCAAAGGACTTGAGTTCGCATTTTATAGTCGTCAGCATTTTTCATTTCCTCCTATTCTTCAAATACGCGAGCCTGCGATACGTTACGGGCAATCAGGCAGTTAAAAAGATTGAGCCGGTTCAGTTGGTTGGTTCCCTCGTAGATTTGCAGCAGTTTGGAATCGCGCAGAATCTTTTCCGTTCCCTGGTCGTGCCGTAATCCCGTCTGTCCCATCATCTCCAGCGCCATCTGACTGTTTTTCATGCCCATATCGGTGCCGAAAAACTTGGCAATGGATGACCATCCGGAACAACGGTGCTGAGCCTCCACGGATTGGCCTTCCACAAAAACCTGACGCATAAACCAGTTGAAGATTTTTGTCTTATAAAAAGGAACAACAAAAAGATCGATGACGGTCTGAGGAACGAACTTCATATAGTAATAAACCGGTTTGATCTGCAGGAAATTTAAAACCCCGCCATTAAGACTGTTGGAATAATTGGCTTCAACATAGGCGAGCCGGGCGGCAATGACATTCTTATACATTTCGGCCAGCATGATCTGGGCCCATTCATGGTTGATGAGCAGTTTCCCGTCCACTGCCGTTTCTCCGGCAAACTTGAGCGCGTGTTCATAAGCGCCTCTGGCCACACCGGTTCCGAAAGCGCCCACCGAGGCGCGCGTCACTTCAACGACATAGTGAATCAGCTGGTTGACGAGATCCGCAGTCGAACGTATCGGAGAGTTGTGAAAATCACGCGAATCACACAAAACACAATCATCCGGTATGAAGCAGTCTTCAAAGACCAGTTCGCTCGCGCAACACGCCCGCTGACCCATCTTGTCTTCATGTTTGCCGAAGCTGAATCCTTTTGTTCCGGTCTTGACCGCCAGAATGACCGTATTCTCCGAAGGTTTCTTCAGATCGCTATAGGCAACCACAGCGTGCCAGGTGGATACATGCCCCATGGAGATGAATATTTTGCTGCCGTTGACGATGTAGCCGCCTTTGACTTTTTCGGCTAAACAAGTCACCCTGCCGCGATCGACCAGTTCCACTTCTTCCACGTCCGTTCCGGCCCCGGGTTCGGTGATGGCCAGCGTAATCAGACAGGGATTACCCGTGCGCTCCCCTTCCGCTACATCCCGGCAGATTCTGTTGACAAGCGGCATATTCCATGACGCCAGACAGGTCATAAAACCCAGGTAGTGGACAAAGATGACGTTCGCGATACCGACACAGGCCGAGGACAATTCTTCAATGACATATGTATGACTCGGCAGGCTCCACCCCTGGCCGCCGAACAGTTTGGGAATGAACATGGTATAAAAACCCCATTCATTGGCTTTCTTCACGAGGTCCCAGGGCAGATATTCCGGATCTTCAAAACTGTGCAGATCGGTTTTAAGAGCAAGAGGCCTGACGACTTCATCGTTAAAACGGCGTGCGTGGCTGACGAGAATTCTGGTTTCCTTGTGTTGAATCTTGGGAATTTTCGGAACAGCCTGTATGCTGCAGAAGCTGTCTTCAAAACGCGGCTCTCGCTCCAGTAAAGATATGTCCTCCTTTGGTGAAATCATAATCCCCCCTCCCTTCTGAATGTGTTAAAAAATTTATCAAAAAATCAAGACTGTGAATAATTTGTTTATTGAAAAAAAACCTTGCATCTACTCATGCATCACACAAAGATACTGCAGCTTATCCTTTGCTCTTCTGAGCGTCAAATGTATCCGGCGTCACGCCGATTTTTTCGAGATCTTTTTTCACGACCCGGAAGGAATTGGTCATGGGAAATTCTTTAACTATACGAATGTAGCGCGGCACGGCGTATTTGGCCAAACGATCCTTGAGAAAAACGATTAACTCCCGGGGATCAAGTGTCATGCCTTCTACCAGTTTTACGGAGGCCATAATTTCGTCTTCGGCCATTTCGGAAGGCACCGCGTAAACAGCAACCTCTTCCACGGCAGGATGATCCATGATCACATGCTCCACCTCGAACGCGCTGACATTCTCGCCGCCTTTGCGCATACTTTCGGTGTTGCGTCCGACAAAATAAAGATAGCCCTTGGCATCACTGCGGAGGAGATCACCCGTATAGAGGAGACCGTCTTTGTTCTTTTCGCCGGTCGCTTTTTCGTTTTTGTAGTATTCAACTCCGCCCCCGGAACTTTTTTTCTTTCCGGAACTTTTTCTCGGGCTAAGCACAAAAGCAAGTTCTCCGGGTTCTCCCTTTTTTACGTCCTTGCCGTTTCCATCCAACAGACGGTATTTGCCAAGACTCCTGGAAGGTTTTCCGATGGAACCGACGGGGCCGGTGCCTAAATTCATAACAATCTTGTTTCCTCCGTCCACCGCGCCGTAGCCTTCATAAATCGTAACACCGAATCTTTTTTCGAAAGCCTCCCACATATCGGCAGGGCAGGCTGCCGAAAGCACAACGCGCACTTTATTTTGCGAATCCAGGGGGCTTGGCGGCTGCTTCATCAGAATAGGAACCATGGAGCCGATGACATTAAATACAGTTACCTTGTGATGCCGGATATCTTCCCAGAATTTGCTTGCGGAAAATTTACGCGCCAGAGCAACCGTCGCCCTTTTGCCCAGAGAGCAGGTAACAGTCAGAAACATGGCGTTGGCATGGCATAACTGCATGGCCGTATAGTAGACGTCGTCCGGTTTAAGATATAAGCCGGAAAGCAGGGAAAGTTTCTTCACGCTGCTTTGTCCATAGCGGTAAACAACGCCCTTGGCCCTTCCGGTTGTCCCGGAGGTGTACATAATGAGACACATGTCTTCGGGATTAAAACCGACGCCGGGATTGGCATTGGATTGTTTCGCGACCGCGCTGAACCTTTCCATCCCGGAAGGCACTTTCATATTTTTAGTATCCGGTTCGCAATCATTAACGAGGATATGTTTTAGCTTGGGGACTTCAGCTTTGATCGCATGAAACGCATCCAGAAGTTCGTTTTCAACAAACAGATATTCCACATCGCTATGGTCAATCACATAGCGAAGACCGTCGCCCTTGAGTTCAGGATTGAGCGGCACGATGTACATTCCGATTTTCTGCGCGCCGAAGAATACGTCCAGATAACGGGGCGAGTTCTTCATGAAAATGCCAACCCCTTTGCCCTTGCCGCCGCCAATTGATTTTAAAAGATTCGCAACCTTGTTGGCGTTCTGATCCATTTCCCTGTAGGTATAACGTTCATTCTCATAAAGAAGGAAAGCTTTATGGGGAACCTGAGAGGCGCGCTCTTCAAGGAGCTGAGCCCAGGACATATCCACCGGTATGGAAGCTTTGGTAATTCCCTTAAGGTTCTGGTTCAACGTGCCGCGGGCGGATTCTTCAATAAAAAACACACCCGCCGTCTTGATCACATCCTTAACGATTTCCGCCATTCTTAATTTACGCTGCAAATTACTTCTTCCGATGGCTCTGTCCTCCCTGATGGTTGAAAATAATTATTTTGAAGGGGCCTCCAGGATGTGGATGCACATGGCGGCCTCTTCCTGCCCCAGCGCTCCGCCGCCGTTTTCGGCGATGGCAAGTTTCGCGCCCTTGACCTGCCGCGGGCCCGCGTTGCCGCGAAGCTGGGTGACCAGTTCGTGAATCTGCGCGAGTCCGGAGGCGCCGATAGGATGACCGCGCGACTCCAAACCGCCGCTGATGTTGATCGGAACCTTGCCGCCGAGTTTTGTCGCGCCGCTTTCCGCAAAGCGTCCGCCTTCTCCTTCTTTGCAAAAGCCCAGCGCTTCCGATTGATGAAGTTCGCCGTAGGCGGTCGCGTCATGTACTTCGGCAAAATGCATATCCTGAGGACCCAGTCCCGCTTTCTGATACGCTATCTTACTGAGACGTTCACCGATGTCGATGTCGTCAAAAGAACGCTCGCGGCCGGAGCCGAGAACCGATGCTCTAATCTTGACGGCCTGCGAAGAAAGGCCGAGTTTCTTCACCGTTTCTCCATCGCAAAGTATTGCCGACGCGGCGCCGTCACCGATGGGCGCGCACATCGCCCGGGTGAAGGGCCAGCTGACCATGCGGTCAGCCAGCACCTGTTCCGGAGAGACGAGGAAATTATACTGCGCGTTGGGGTTGAGAGAAGAATGGAAATGATTTTTGGAGGCGATGATGCCGAGTTGCTCGAAGGTGGTGCCGTATTTATTCATGTGCTGACGCGCGGCAAACGCATACACATCCATGAAGGGAGAATGGTCTCCGCCCATGAGTTTGCGTAGTTTGCTCACTGTTTCATTCCCCAGGGTATCTTTAAGATGGAGATATACGGTGAACATATCGTAATATTCGTTAAATTTTTCCTTGAAAGACTGTTTCTTCTTCTTTTTGCTTTTTTCTTTCTTAGCCAAAGCTGAATATTTCGCCACACTCTCCCGCATGTTTTTCTTGTCTTGCTCCGTCATGCTGAAGATGTTCATATTTTCCATATTTTTATTGATGTTTTCGACATCCAAACCACTCAGAAAACCGGCAAAGATTTTCATTTTATTGGGATGATTGATTTTCTCAGCGCCCAAAGCCATCGTTACATCATAAAGGCCGCTGGCCACACCCATCCAGGCATGATGAAAAGCGGTAGAACCTCCGGCACAGGCGTTCTCCACATTCGTCATGGGAATCGCTTCCATCCCCAGAGGCCTTAAGGCACACTGTGCCCTGATACAATCCTGACTGCTGTAGTATCCCCAGGCGGAATTGCCAAACCAGAGGGCTTGTATATCTTTTTTATCAAGATTAGCTTCTTTCAGACAGGGAATGACGGTGTTTGCGGCGAGGTCTTTAATGCTCTTGTCCAGATACTTCCCGAATTTAATAGTATGAGCACCGATAACATAGACATCTCTCATAGCATTGTACCTCACATTTTCTTATTGGTTTCACTTATTGTTACAATTGGTTTAACCAATTAATATACATTTGCCTTGCTTTTGTCAAGAAAAAAATGCATATATCACTTGTTTAGTGTAATTAATTACTTGGAGGATGAATTAAGATAAATGGTTAACAAACAAGCCCACCAGAGAGTTTCCACAGCTCTCATGCGTGACATTTTTTTTCGCAATTTGAAGCCCGGTGAAAAACTTCAGTCTGAACGGGAACTTTCCGATACTTTGAGCATAGACCGCACATCTTTGCGTGTAGCCTTAAAACAATTGGAAGCAATGCAGTTACTGGAAATACGGCGGGGAGACGGAATTTATGTCAAAGATTTTGTCAAACATGCCGGCATTGATTTTTTAAGGGTACTCTTTTCCAATTCAAATTCGCCTAAAGATGAATTAGACGCGGATATGTTTATGCTGGATGAATTCTGGGAATGGTGGATTATACAGTTTCCGGAAATGATTAGACTCGCCGCGCAAAGGGCATCCTCGCGTGACCTGAAGGAATTATCCGATGCGATGGACAAAGAACTCGAACATAAGGATGACAGAGAAAAGCTGATCGAACTTTGGATCTATGAGCAGGACCGTATCGCGGAAGTCGTCAACAACATGGTGATGATTCTAATCCTTAATTCAACGAAACCGCTGCGCATCAATATTCTGAGAATATTTATGAACAGTATTCCGCTCGAACAAATCGAGCAGTTTATCATGGCCAAGAAAGCCATCCTGATGGAGTTTCTTACGAAGACGGACGAAAACCTTGATTACTATGCTCAACAATATCGTAAGATCCTCATGGAGCAGCGTCAAATCACACGCAGCAAGTTGATCCAGAAATATTATCCCGAGGGTAACCCTTCCCTTCCCGTGCAATCGGAGAAGGAATAATCTTTGTAAAATCTATTCTGATATCTGAATAAATGGAGCAGAATTTGGGTCAACAGGATAAAACCATTAACCTGACATGGATGGGCACCGCCGGAGTTTTTATATCGGACGGCGACACCGGCATTCTGATTGATCCCTATGTGAGCCGCTTTGGAATTTTCAAAATATTCCTTGGTCTGAATCTGCAACCGAATAAAGAAGCTGTGAAGATGTGGACGAAGCGTCTTGGAGCAAACAAAACTCAGGCCATCGTTGTAAGCCACTCGCACTTTGACCACTGCCTTGACGCTTCTTATTTCGCGCTGGAGACAGATGCCTTACTCATCGGTTCAGAAAGCACGCTTAACGTCGGCAGGGGAGCGTCTATGGCTGAGGAACGTCTCAAGGCTGTAACTTGCGGCCAGACAATAACTTTGGGCGAATTCAAACTTAAATTTATTGAAAGCCGACATGGACCCGCTTTTTTAGGCAGAGTGCCTTATCCCGGCATCATTGATAAACCTCTCGCCCCGCCGCGTCCCGCCAGGGATTATAAACTGGGAAAAACTTTTTCCATTTTGATATCCCATCCGGCCGGCACAATCGTGCACCATGGAAGCGCCGGATACATGCCCGGAATGTATGACGGCGTAACAGCTGACATCGTTTTGCTGGGCATCGCAGGCCGCGGCGATACGGAAGCCTATCTGAAAAATGTACCTCTTGCGCTTGGCACCAAACTTCTTATTCCCATCCATTTTGATAATTTCTTTATACCGCTTGAAAAAAAGATGAAAATCCTGCCTACGGCGCATTTCAAGGAATTCCTCACGGCAGCGGACAGGCATCGCGCCAGCTTTGCATTAAAGATATTATCGATAGGTGAAAAGGCGGCCATTCTGCCCGCATGGAAAAATGAATGATGCTGCGTGACTTGGAATAAGATATGCTTTATAAAAGGAGCCACTCTTCGGCTTCTTTGACGGTCGCAAAAACCTTAGCTGAAATACCGCGGTTCCTGACGACAGTTTCTGAAAAAAGATTAGAATCCATTTGATCGGGGTGACGATCGACAAAAGCTATCCTGATGCCCCCAAATCCTACGTTACGTGCCTCAGCCATGATTTCGTAGGCATCCGTCATATCGTTATCCGTACCGAAATCCTCTTCGACAAGCACCTTCGAGAAACCATTCGCTCTACAGTAGGATGCTACGTCCTTCCATAAGCCCAACGATATATCGAAGCTGTCTTTCTCCGCATGTGCGTACACATAAAGATAGCCGGCTCGGTGCTCAAATTTTATGGCATACGGTTTCGTTTCTTCGGAACTTTCTGTCATCAGCCTCTCTTGTAAAACGGGAATACCTGAAGGCAAAGTATAGGAAGAAACTTTTTATGTCAACGAAATACTCATGAAGCGTTATGATGATCATTGTTTTACAGACAGCTACATCATTCCTATCCGCGCCAGAAACAGTCCGAGTTTTTCGCCGTAGCCCTTGCGCATCGCGTAAGCGAGTGTCACGTGGTACAGGCGCGGAGAGAAACGTTTTAATATCCAGTATAATTTCCCCGTCATTTGAGGAATAGAATATAGTTTGTTTTTTTCATAATCCCTGATGGTTTTTTCCGCTACCTGTTCGGCAGTCATCCGTCCGTGCTCAAAGGCCGAACGGGCAAACTGGGTCTGGAATTTATCCCGGTAGTGCATATCGTTCAAAAGATTGGTGTTAAAAAACATCGGGCAGGAAACGGTTACACCGATATTGCTGGCAGCCAGTTCCGAACACATTGTTTCGGAGAGAGAGATAATGGCGGCTTTCGTCATATTATAAGGTCCCAACTCCATAAAGGAAGTAAATCCCATACTGGAAGCAATATTGATGATATGACCGCTCCCCTGAGCCTTCATGGGTGGAATAAAGCTGTGACATCCGTAAAGCATGCCCCACAGATTTATATCCGCGCACCATTTCCAGTCCGCCAGAGGGATATCGCCGACAAACCCGCAGGACACCACACCGGCATTGTTAATCAGCAGGTCCACTCCTTTCCAGTTGGTGAAAGCGTAATCCGCCATACGCTGAACATCTTCCGGTTTGGTCACATTACACTCAAAAATTTCGCCGTCTCCACCGGCCTTGCGCACCATAGCCAGGGTCTCTTCCATACCTGCGCGATTGATATCGGCGATCAGTATTTTCCATCCGCCGCGCTTCGCCAGAGCCAATGCCAACGCCCTTCCGAATCCCGATGCCGCTCCGGTTATGACCGCGTTTTTCATCATTCACTCCTGCTCTTTTAAGAAATTTTTTCTTCTATTTATGAATGAAACTCCCGCAGCAAGCTGCGGGGTATCTCTAAATTCACCCTCCCTCGATGGGAGGGGTCAGGGGAGGGTGAAGTACCGGATTGCAAGCTCGTCACCCCCACCTAACCTCCCCCCTCAAGGGGGAGGCATCTAAGCAATTCTCCGTGGCAAGCTACGGGGAATTGCAAGTTAAACTTTCTTCCCCAACAATTTTCGCTCAAGAAAATCGATCTGTATTTTAATGGATTGCTCGAACCGCGCGCCGGTATACGGCTCGAAGTGATTGCTCTCTAGAGCGACGAACTCGCAATTCGGCAATCGACTTGCCGTCTTTTGAACTGCGGAAAAAGGAACCAGGGAGTCGTTTTTCCCGCCGATGAGAAGAATGGGTACTTTGACTTTTTTGGCGTAACTCATCGGGCTGTAAAAAGCCAGCAGGATGAAAGCCCGGGAGGTCATCTTGTTTTCCCAATCCGCCCCCCCGGGAATGATGGAACGGAACCCGTCATAGCTTTCTTCCGTGTTCATGGCCGCAAAAGCCCCCGGACGCGCAATCGCGGGAGAATAATGCGGCGGCAGAAAAAATGCCGACTGCGCACAGTCCACGATCCCGTAATACGTTGCGAGAATGATATCGGGAACACTTTTCAATCGGATGGACGAAAAGCCGCTGACAAAGGGTACCTGGGATACCACCGCAGTTATTCCGGGATCTTTTGCCGCAGCGATAATGACGTGCCCGCCGGAAAAAGAGGTTCCCCACAAGGCGATCCGGGTTGTGTCGATATCAGGCAAATGACGGACGTGGGCTATTGCTGCCAGCCAGTCCTGAATATGGTGGAAAGGATTTACCACGTGTCTCGGTTCTCCGTCGCTTTGACCGAAGGTGCGATAGTCAAAAAGAAAAGCGGCCATGCCTTTTTCCACAAACCGCTCGGCAAAAGCCGGCAGCCGGAAGGCCTTCACGGCCGACAAACCGTGCGCCATAATAATGACGGGCGGCTTGTTCACGCCTTCGGGAAGATACAAATCGCCGTCGCAGCGGATTCCTTTGACAAAAAAATCAGACTTTATTTTTTTCATGTCTTTGCTCCTTTGATCATCACTGGCACAAACCCCAAAAGACTGGGAAAGGTTTCGCAGCAGCGGTATTTACTCTACCCAGTTAACCTGCGGAAATTCTCTGGGCACGGCGCCATCAACCTTCACTGCAGGATAACCCATCAGGATGAATATCCCCGGTTTATTATAAGGCCATTCCAGACCCAGTCGCTTGTTTAGAGCAAATTTGAGCTTCATCCAGGGAGCCTGGTTCATGGTCTGGGTGACAAATCCCACATAGCAGGTCCCCAATCCCAGTGAATGCGCTGCCAGCACCATGCTGTGGGCAACGATTCCCAGGCCGAGTTCTTTATCCGAGATAGCCAGCTGATGGGGTATCAGCATAAGCGCTACCGGGGCGCCGAAGAAGACATCGACTTCCTTTTCACCGAATTGGGAATGCCTGCTGCCGAATCTTCCTCTGGTAATGCCGGATATGGCCGCCATGGGACGCTGGTCAAATGAGTTAGGCTTGATGAGCACCAGTATTCTCTTTAATATGTTTCGCAAGGGGTTCTTGCTCATGTAGATCTGCGACGTATTGGACAGCAAGAATACCGTGGATTTATGAAGTTCGTCCATGACTTTCCTGTCGGTGATCACTGTTGTCTTATATGCTATGCCGTTCCCGGCTGTCGGCGCAAAACGGCCGGCCTCCAGCACACGCTCAATCAATTCTCTCGGCACCGGATCCGGTTTGAATACGCGAACGCTTCTTCTGGTATAGATAACTCTTTCGACATCGGTGATGTCGTTTATTATTTCGTTGAGGGGTAAAGGTTTTTCCAGCCGGAGCGGATTGGGCATACCATCTCGCGAATCTGCCGGAATGTCAAAGCCGGTGGCCCATCTTCCTTCATCAACGCGGTAGAAGTTCGGCATAGTCACCGCGCCATTCGGACAGATAGTTTCGCAATCATGACAGGCTATGCAAATGGGACCAAAATACTCGGCGAAACCAGCGAACTCAGCCTTATACGAACCGCATCCCAGACAGCGCCTGCTCTCGCCGACGGCTTTGTCCTGGCCGAAAGGCAGAGCTTCTTCGGCATCGGGACTGGACAGACGTTTGGCGGTATCCAGCTTGGCGCCGTCAGTCCGTTTAAAATCTTCCGTATCTCTGAAGTGAGGAGCGCCCATCAGCGGAATACCCTTGTAGGATATTTCCATCTTCTTCGGAAGTTCAATCTTTACTCCTCGGATGAAAGCGTCAATACCCAATGCCGCCTTGCTGCCCGCGCCTATGGCCTCGGCAACAAGTCCGGGACCCGTGACGGCGTCGCCGCCGGCAAAAACGCCATTTTCCGCTGTCTGTCCCAGAATATTCGCGTTGATCCAATTGGCCGCCTTGGGAATGTTTTCCAGACCGGTCAGATTAAGATCCTGGCCGATGGCGGCGATGAGGGTTTCGCATTGGACATCGAATTCGCTGTTCTTGATTGGCATGGGTTTGGGTCTTCCGGAAGCATCGGGACTGCCCAGCTCCATCTTCGTACAGGTAACGGTTACTGCGTTGCTGCTTCCTCCTATTTTTACCGGAGCGCACAGAAACTGAATCTTGACGCCCTCTTCTTTGGCGGCCTTTACTTCTTCAACATGCGCGGGCATTTCAGCTGCTGTCCTTCTGTATAGAATCGTCACATCGGAGCCTATTCTGCGGGCTGTCCGGGCGGCATCAATGGCGGTGTTGCCTCCGCCGATGACCACAACTTTCTTGCCTATTTTAATGGGATTCTTTTCTTTGACTGATTTTAAAAAGGCCAGGCCGGAGAGCACCTTGCCGTCTTCTCCTTCAACACCCATGACAGTACTGCCCTGTGCGCCGATGGCCACATAAACGGCTTTGAATTGTTTTTTCAGTTCATCAAATGAAATATCCTTCCCGACAACGGTACCGAGTTTCATGGTCACACCCAGATTGACAATCCGGCCGATTTCCGCATCGACAACGGTTTCCGGCAGGCGGTACGCGGGGATGGCGTAGCGCAGCATTCCGCCGGGTTTAGGAGCGGCTTCAAAGACGGTTACGACATAGCCCAACTTTGCCAACTGATAAGCGCAGGAGAGGCCTGCGGGACCGGAGCCGACAACCGCGATCTTCTCGCTTTTTTTCTGAGCGGATTTTTCAAAAGTCAGTCCTTTTTCCAGACCGAAATCACCCACCGTTCGTTCAACACAATTGATGTTGACGGCGGCTCCGTCAAAGTAGGTTCGGTTACAGGCGGTTTCGCAGGGATGAGGGCAGACCCGGCCGGTAATTGCGGGAAAAGGATTATTCCGGGTGAGTACGCGCCATCGTTGAGGAGTTTCATATATTCCCGGATATCCGTTCCGGCAGGACAGTTGAACTGGCAGGCCGGCGCCTGCATTTCGGAATATCTGTTCTTCGGCACCATGTCAATGGTGCTGCAGGGGCAATTGCGCAGGCACACGCCGCACCCCATGCACTTGTCTTCATCCACAATTAAGGTGAATGGCGCGTTGACAACGGTTGGATCAACCATTTTTTTGAACTTGCCGGGTTTATAGTTCCTTTTCTCCAGCTCAATTTTTACTTTTGTCCCCTTGCCCAATGTTGAAGACATTCCTTACCCCCCCCCCAGGTTATTTTTTTCAGCAAACGCTGAAAAATTAAAAAATATTTTCAACTCACGCACTATTATTATTTTGAAGACATCTGTTTTTGAACATCCACAACATTGGGCGCGTCCGGACGGAACTGTTCCCTGAGAACTCTCTCCAATGCTTTTTCCGTAATCGTTTTCGGAATTTCATCGACAATCTGAAAATAGGACGGAACAGAATTGCGTTCAAGCTTCTTCAAACAAAGACTAATCAATGAATTCACATCTACTTTTTTACCGGGAAGCGGTGTAACCGAAGCCACCAGATCGCTCTCTCCCGGCGCGCCCGATGAAGCCGGAACGCCGTAAACACAAACTTCGGAAACGCTTTCGTGTTCGCCGATTATTTTTTCGACATAGTCAGGTTGAATGAAATCACCTTGACGGCGCAGTCGGAAATCGAAGAAAAGAAAACCTTTATCGTCTTTGTGACAAATGTCGCCGCTGCGCAGCCATCCGCCTTTTGTTTTCTCGTCGGATTCTTTTTTCTTCCCGAAATAATCCACTTTCGTCGGACGAAAAGTCATTTTGCTGATGAGTTCTCCCTTGACAAACGGCCCAACCTCTTTATCGTTCTCATCAACTATTTTCATCCGGTACATAAAGAAATTCGGTTTCCCGAATGATCCGATGGGTCCTTTTCCCGGGGGATTGTGCGCGAGGCCTCCTTCGACCGCCGCGTACCATTCGTGAATTTTAACATTGAAGCGTTTTTCGAAATCCTCCCAGATGGCCGCAGGCGTTCCCGCGCTCACGACCACGCGCACCGGATTATCCGCGTCATTAGGCTTAGGCGGTTCATTGTAAATGCCTGACATCATACCGCCCAGCGACGAAAAAGAAGTGCAGCCGTACTTGCGGCAGATATCCCAGATTCTGCTCTTGGTAAATTTTTCTCCGATAACTGCGGGAATGCCTTTGGAAAGAGCCGGGAACAGGGTGACAGACTGGCAATTGCCGTGCGTCATGGACAGTCCGTTGTATAAAATATCGTCGCTTTTGTATTTGTAAATCAATTTTCCCAGGATGGCGGAATCGCGCAGCCGCCCTCCCCGCAGGATGACCCCTTTAGGATCACCGGTAGTACCCGACGTATGAATGACCTGAAGGGGACGGCTCAATTTCATGGGCAGAGCCTTATCGGGAAGAGAACCGCTTTCCCGACTGAGTATGTCATTAAGCGCCGGATAAGCGGAATTAACGGGAATTCCATGATGCTTTTTATAGGCAACACCGATAACCGGCACGTCCCGGATATCGTTTTCAATTTCCTTAATGCTGGCGATAAATTCATCGGAGACAATGAGGCCCTTGCATTTGGTATTTTTGATCTGAAAGGTCAGCTTCGCGCCGCGGGAACGCGGATCAACCGGCACCATCACAGCGCCCAGGGACAGCGCGGCGGAGAGGCTGTAGAGAAACTCCGGATGATTTCTCATAATAACGGCAAATGAATCGCCCTCGCCAATCCCGGCTTTGATGAGTGCGTGGGATAGTCTGTTGGTATTTTCAAAAATACCGGCATAGGTTATTCGTTCGTCGCTGCCGTCATCGTTGGCAATAATCAGCGCGACTTTATCCGGCTCCTTCACATTGAGCCATAATGATTTAAACAAAGGAAAATCTTTTAACTCACGGAACATGTTTTCTCCATTTTATGAATGTTAAAAATCGGCTTGAAGAATGGTGATCACCATGGCCGCTTCCTCCACGCCGATATTACCGCCGCCGTTTTCCGCAAGTGCGATGCGCGCTCCTTCCACCTGGCGTTTCCCCGCCTCATTGCGCAGCTGCCAGACGAGCTCGGCTATCTGGCCGGCGCCGGTCGCTCCGACGGGATGACCTTTGGATTCCAGACCGCCCGAGGGATTGATGGGAATCTTTCCGCCGATGGCCGTATGACCCTGCTCGGCGAAAATTCCGCCCTCGCCCATCTTACAGAATCCCATATCCTCGGAAGCGCGAAGCTCACCGAATGCCGTTGCGTCATGAACCTCAGCCACGTCGATATCTTCAGGCCCGACGCCCGCCTTCTCATAAGCAACCTTGGAGAGGCGCTCACCGATATCCGGGGCAAAGAAGTCTCTATCCACGCCGCCGCCCAGCACGGTGGCCAGAATTTTTACCGGCTTTGCCGCGCCGATTTTCTTTACATAATCTTTCGAGCAGATGATCAGCGCCGCCGCGCCGTCGCCCACCGGCGAACACATGGGACGGGTCAGCGGATAGGCAACCGTGGGAGCGGCAAGAACTTCATCAACCGTGAAACTGGTGCGATACTGCGCGTAGGGATTGTGCACGCTGTGGGCGTGGTTTTTGGCGCTGATGACCGCAAGCTGGCGCTGCGTGATACCGTATCGCTCCATGTGAATCCGCGCAGCTGTGGCGTAGATTTCCATGAAAGCGCTTCCTTCGACCTTCTCTTTTTTCTTCTCTCCTGCAGTGCCGTTTTGCTCGGCTTCCTTTCTCCTTCTTTCGGCATCCTCTTTCATTGCTTTGACGAACATCTCCACGACTTCGACATCCGCTGACGACGAATAAAGTTTCAGCCTCTTCTCCCGGTCATCCATGTACATTTTCTCCATGCCCAGCACGAGGCCGACATCATGAAGCCCGAGAGCGACGTCCATCCAGGCAACCTGCAGCGCTGTCGCGGAAGAGCAGCAGGCGTTCTCCACATTGGTAACGGGAATATCGCCGATACCCATCGCCCGCAGCACCACCTGTCCGCGAATGGATTCCTGGCCGGTCACAATACCCTGATAAGCATTACCCACAACCGCGGTCTGAATAGCTTCCTTGGTCAGGCCCGCGTGCTGCAAAGACGCGTTGACCGCCTCCGCGGCCAGGGTCTTCATATTTTTATCCATGTGTTTTCCGAATGGCGTCATGCCGGCGCCAATAATATAAACATCTCTCATCTAATTCCTCCTCATGGCAATATCGTTATAATTTTCTCTTTTTCTCTTCATCTATCCTTGTATTCAATATCGGGACCGACCCACGGATCAGGCGGCCCGATAAGCACGAAAGGCATGGGATTGAACTTGCCGAAAGTAACGGTCAACCTTCCTATGCCCAGAAAAAGATTATCATTCACCTTACGCACTTCATCCGTCATGGTATTGGTATAAAAAGTATTGTAGTCCCGATAACTGAGTTGGAACGAAGGCCTCGCATCAAAAACCGATGAGACGATGGATGTTTTATTGAGCATGATTCTCGCTAATCTCTGCGGATTATTCAACCGGAACAGAGAGCATACAATACTCACAATTTTCGTGACGCTTGCCGCAAAGTAGTTTTCGTAAAGTCTGGATTGTGTCGTAATGAAAGTGTTGTAACCATGGCCATGATGTTGATCCAATGGCTCGAAGGCCTTGTGCTGCCAGTCTCCCCAGGTAAAATGAAGATAGAATTTAGCTAAAAACATGTTGATGATGTATCCGCTGTCCAGCAGCGCCGCGTGGTATTCGCCTCTCATCTCCGACATGGACGGTGCATCAAGTTTAAAGAATAATTCCATAAGCTGTTTCCGGTTGAGCTTCATGAGATCCTCATAGCCCAAGTCTTTCAAATCCTTACCTTTAAATTTGTCTTTGCTCATTGTAAAATAATCCCTTTTCTTTTTTTAGAAATATTCTTATTTTTCTCACAACCCGGCCATCTTTCTCAGTACAAATTTTTCCAGAGAATCGGGAACAATGCCCCTGAATTTGTAAAAGAGCCTGTTGGGAAGCCGATCAATCACCCAGTGAAGACGCCTGCGCTGTGCGGCTTTCCAGGCCGTGGCCGCCACATCTTCTGCCGTTATATAAACACCGACACTGTCAACAATTTTACCGGGATTTTGTTCGACCATTGGCGTATTGACATAGCAGGGCATGATGTCACAAACATGTATTCCGTATCGTTTCCATTCAACATTTAATGCCTCCGTAAATCCGCGCACCCCGAATTTTGATGCGGCATATGTCGCCTGAGTCGGCGTTCCAATGATGGATGCGATGGATGCCATATTGATCACCCGCGATCCTTTCGTATTTTTAAGGTACTCGAAAGCGTGATAGGTGCAGTTAAGGATTCCTCCCGCGTTGATTTTGAGAATGGCCTGGTGATCTTTAAGCGGGATATCTTCAAAAGGACCGACTCTAAGAATGCCCGCATTATTGAACAACACATCCATTCTTCCGCCCGCTGCAGCGTTGAACTCCTTCATTATCAGTGGAACATCGTCCGCATCGGTTACATCCAGTACAGCGGCATATCCTATTTGGCCGTTTGCAATTTTTTTCACTTCTTCAAGACCGGCGGCGTTCACGTCGGTAATCCCGACAAACCATCCTTTAGCGGCAAAAAGAAGAGCCGTCTCTTTCCCGATGCCGGCCGATGCTCCTGTAATAAAAATGCTTTTCATCGTCGTTCGTCCTAATCAGTCGCCATGCCGAAATCCGTGCTCAAATGATGCTCGAAGAGCGCCAGACGATTGATCTGATTGGTGCCCTCATATATCTGGGTGAGACGGGAGTCGCGCCAGGAGCGCTCGACGCCGTTTTTATGCAGGTAGCCCTGATCGCCCATCAACTCCATTGCCTGATTGCAGACCTTGAACGCCGTGTCGGAAGCAAACACCTTGGCGGAAGCCGAACCCGACTGATAACAGCGGAACTGCTTACAGCTCTGCCAGATCATGGAGCGCGCGGCCCAGAGGCTGATGGCCATATCCGCCAGTTCCAGTTGCACATCCTGATATTCAATAAGACGTTTGGGGCCCAGATTGGTTTTCCGGCAAAATTCCAGACAGCGTTCAAAAGCGCCTCGTCCATGGCCGAGGGCCATCGCGCCGACAACAGGACGCGAATAGTTCAGCACGTTGCGGTTATTGGCCCACCCCGAGCGCAGTTTGCCGACGACATTTTTATTCGGGACAAACACATTATCGAAAATCAGCTCCGAGGCGTCCGATGCCCGCTGTCCCATTTTGCGCTCGCTGCGGCCCACGGAAAATCCCGGCATTCCTTTTTCCACCAGGAAACAGGTCCATGACTCGATGCCTTCGTCTTCCAGTTTCGCGTACACGGTAACTTTATCCGCGATGGCTCCATCGGAAATAAAGCACTTCTGTCCGTTGATAATATATCCCTTCTTTTCAGGTGAGTATTTCGCGGTCGTTACGAGCTTCGCCTTCGCTCCTCCTTCGGTTTCCTCAACGTCGGAGCCCGCGCCGGGTTCGGTGATGGCAAAGGCCATGCATTCGGGCCTGCCCAGAATGTATGATTTTAAATAAAAAGGAATCATCTGCCGGAAAATGTTTCTCAAACTTCCGGAGAGCAGCAGGGGAACTATTCCCAGATTGTGCGCGAGAAGCAAAAGCGCGAGCCCTCCGCACTCGGTCGCAAATTCTTCGCCCACCACGGCCACCTGAAACGCCGTCCCTTTGAAATAGGGAAGCATGCTCGCGCTGCCCAGAGGCGGAACAAGCAGCAAAGTCTGGAATCCCTCGCGGGCTGCGGCGGCCATGATCGGTTTGGGATCATAATCATGGGGGTGAAGGTCGGCCTCGGGCGCGAGCGGCCTGATATGTTCGCGGGCAAACTTCAGCGCCTTGCGCCGCCACCGGCGCACACCCCAGCTAAGGGTTTTTGTGTCGTGTTCCCAGAGACTCATCTCGCGGTTGTCCACCAGAAGGCGTCCGAAAACGTTCATCTTCTCCGTGGCATTCTTCAATTTTAATTGTTCGATGCGTTCTTCAAGAGAATGGTTCATCGCGCGCCCTCCTTTTCAATATCGAATATTAATTGTTTGAGGTAGGTGGTGGAACCAAACGCCGACTTCAAAACCGTCACGTCCCGCAGACGTTTTTCCATGCCGAAATCCTCCATGTAACCGTAGCCGCCGAAAGTTTGAAGACAATCGGTCACCGCGCGCGAGCAAATATCCATAATAATTAATTTCGCAGAGGCGGCTTTTTTAAGCCCTTTGAAGGAAGTAAAGCTGCCCTCCTGCAGCGAAAAGAGGGTCGCCTCCGCCGCGGCTATTGAAGCTTCTGCGCCGGCAATAAGCATCTTCACCGCCGGATGTTCTTCAATCTGCGTTCCGCCCTGATATCGCTCCGCGCTGTATTTTATCGCCGCGGCAGAGGCGCCTTTGGCAATTCCTAAACCGATGGCCGCCATGCCGGTCCAGTTGAGACCCAGAGCGCGTATGACCATTTCACGCGCGTCACCGTCGTCCACTCGCGCCTCCTGCGGAATCTCCACATGATTGAATGTCACTTGCTCAACAAGACAAGCCCGGAGACCTGTGCGAGCGCCAACATCAATTCTTTCAATGCCTTTTTCATTGGCGTCGACGAGAAAACATCCCCATTGATCGTTGACACGTGCCAACACCACGTACGCGTCAATACCGTTCATCGAATAGACAAACGATTTAGAGCCATTGATGATGTAATGATTTCCTTTTTGTACGGCGGTCGTCGTGATTCGCGCGGGAGCGTCTTGAACCGGGGAAATGATGGTTCCCAGAAAAGGCGGACAAAATTCCTCCTGAAGGCCCAGCCCAACCCGGACCGGTGTAAACGGTAATTTTCTTTTTGCCGCAAGGAGCAGATTGGAGGCCACGCCCTGCGCATGAAGACACATCGCGACCCCGCCACAGGTTTCGGCGATGATGGATAAAAGCAGCAGAGACGGCATGATTCCCTGCTCATCGGTTGCTCCTCCCCATATTCCATACTCGCAGCCGGCAAGTGACTCGTCGGGAGTAGCGGCAATGCCCGTTTCAAAAGCGGTTTTCAATATTTCCGGCAACAGCGATAAATTTCCGTCGGAATACTCTCCTTGAAAAATAGGAAGCAGCGCCTTTTTCGCAAACTGACGGGCCAGATCCTGATAATGCACAATATCTTCGGCGCAAATCCCTGAAACAGGTTCTCTCTCCATTTTTTCCCCCTTGTTATGGTAAGACTTCTTACAATATAAAGCAGGCTTATGAATAACGTAAGCCTGACGCATGCCGGGCCGAACCAGTGAAGACTTATATTGCCGCCGCAATAAAACAGAACCGCTTATAATATTTTAGAAATGATTAAGTGATTAACTGTATATCAGTCACCTTTGCCCATGTCAACAAAAAATATGAAACATCTTTCATGTTTTTTCATAAATAAAAAAACGTTGAAATTCAACCCATTATTCATATATATAGAAATAATACTCCCGCAGTCAGTCGAATTCCGGGTAATCACTTAAATCATCTGAGGTGCGTCATGGGGGTTTCAAAAAATAAAGCCCGCGTTCCGAAGCAAACGCGGGGAATTGAATCAAGAGAAAAAATCATCAGCGCGGCAATGGTGTTATTTACTGAAAAGGGATATCACAAAACAAACGCGCTGGAGATTGCCGCCAAAGCCGATGTCGCAACAGGCACCTTCTACAGTTATTTCAACAACAAAAAAGAAGTCTTTAGTGAAATAATCAAAAGGATCTTTGGCAACATTTTTGAAAAAGTGCTGCTCAATTTGGAATTTAAGATATTTAAAAACAGGACCGATACGTATAAAGAAGGAAAGAAAATAGCGCATGTCTTACTCAGCCAGATTCTTTTAGAATACAAAGTGAATCATCAACTTCTTAAAGAAATACTCGCGATGGCATTACTGGACAAAGAAATAGAAAAAATGCGCCGCGATGAAGAGAAGAAAGTAATCGACCTGCTTGTTTCACTTATGCGAGCGTACAAAAAATATGTCCGCGTATCCGATTTTGAGGCGGCCGCGGTCGTGTTGCTTAAATTCATGGAAGAAATGCTGCATCAAATCAAATTTAACACGACCGGTGTTGAAGCCAAGAGACTCCAGAAACAAATTGAAGATATGATCTGCAGTTACCTGCTGGTATCCGGAAGTTGATATGTCTTTGCAGCCAGCAAAGTTAACCCGATAAAGCGACGTTGATCGGAGGATTTATGGCGGACGCAATCGTCATCGGAGCCGGTTATGCCGGAATGAGCGCCGCGGCGCTCCTGGCCCATGCCGGAAGGAAAGTTATCGTCCTGGAAGCGTCAGGCCTGATCGGCGGCAGGGCGCACTCTTTCAGGGACGAGAAAGGTTATCTGCGGGAGTATGGCGCGCATTCGCACAGGCTCGCGCGCAAGGGCATCGCCAACGAAGTCTTCAAAAGGCTCGGCGAAGAAATTGATTTCCTGCCCGAGGCAAAAGACGCCAGGCTGATATTCAGGGGCAAGCTTTGGGAAAGACCTGAAGGTCCTGCGGGCTTTTTAAAAACCCCGATGCTGCCGTTCGGAGCGAGGCTTGCGCTTCTTGCCTTCATGATAAAAATTAAAAAGGCCGATCCTTTAAAATGGTATGACAAAACCCTGCTCGATTTTTATAAAACATCATTTCAGCATCCCGACGTTGAAGCTTTTTTGCCGTTCCTCGGCATGACCGTCATGTGCCCGCAGACCGATAAAGTCAGCGCGGGCGAGGTCATAGACTTTTTGCAAAGGGCATTCAAGGCCGGGGTTGGCGTCGGTGAGCCCCGGAGCGGTTCCACTCAGATATTCTCGCGGCTGAAGAACCACATCGACAAGAACGGCGAAGTACGTCTCAACGAAAAAGCTGAAAAGATCATTATTGAAAATGGCAGAGCAAGGGGCGTTCAAACAGACAATGCAACCTACTTTGCGCCGGACATCATTTTTGCCGCCGGACTAACGCTGGCCATGGACCTGATAGACAATCATCTGCTGCCCAAAGAAACGCTCGATTACATAAAAAACATCGAATACAGTTCCGGCCTCACCATCGATTTCATCACAAACAAACCGGTAACCAATATTCGCGCGGGCATTTTAGGCGTCGATGTCCCTGTATGGGCGCGCTTCCAGTCCAATGCCGATGATTCATTCACCCCTGAAGGGAAGTATCTCTCAACCTGGGGCATCATGCTGCCGTGGCATTTTAACGGGGATAAGAAAACCGTTGAACAGGCGGAGAAAATACTTAAAAGTACCATCTCGGCAATTTTCCCGAATTTTATGCCGATGGTCGTCGAAGAAAGAAAGACCGTTGTGCCTGTCATGAACGGCAATGTTCTCACACCGCGCCAGTCCAAACCCCACCGGCCGGACATCGCCTGCCCGGCCGTCAAGGGCCTCTATTTTATCGGCGACACGGTCAGGGGCGACGGCTGCTCCGGCGACATCAGCTTTTCCTCAGCAATGATCGCAGCGGATAAAATACTTGGCGCGCAGGCAGGACCATCATGAAAACGTCCTGTCCGCGGGATTTCCGCACGTATACTGTTCCGGATGTTTGAGCCTTAATGGGAATACCTTTTAGCGCAGGCCCCGGCCCGCCGCAATCGCCGCGGACAGGGGCCTGCGTGCTTTACGCTGGAACCCTCTGCGTTTTATCGCTTAGGGTTAAGCTGCAGGACATCTTTGTATTGCGCCTTAATGGCTGCGTCCCTGAAGGGGAAGGAAAAATATTTTCCGTCACGCCACGCCTGGATACCGTCGTCATAATGAGAACTCGAAGGATTATCCGACTGGCCGGAGCTGTTCACCGCCAGCATAGGCTCCTCCTGACTGAAATCAACAACCATGCGCATGGAAGGAATCAGCCAGGTGTTGAAATCCCTGCCCATCATATACATGGACACATTCAGCGTGAAGATATCTCCCGGCGCGGGATACGGGCCGCGGTTGAAGTACCGCCACAAACGATCCATCGCCGTACGTTCGATAAAATCAAGATGGGCCGCTAACTGAGAGGTATCGGTTTCCCAGGTGTAGGTATGCAGGGCACCCCAACTCCATTTACCGGGGTCATTGCCTGATTTTTTTTCCATAAAGGCGGCGGCATCGGCCAGTGATCGCGCAATGATTTGCGCCTTGGTTTCTTTTTCCGGTGTTTTAATATTGTCCCAGAACGGGCTCTCATCACCCCGGACAAGAAGATGATCGCTGGTGGCGCTATAGCTTTCATTGTTAACGAGAATAAAGGATTTCCATGCCCGGGAATCCGTCGGGCCCAACTCATCAAGAAATATATTCTTCGTTACAACATCGAAGAACGCTCCCATCAGGGCGGCGCCTTTCGATCCCGCTTTCATATCGCCGTCGAAGTCTTGCAGTATCGATAGCGCCAGGCGCGCCTGTGCTGCTTTTTTTGCATCTTTCCAACTGCCGATTTCTTTCTGAATTTCTCCGGCCAGCGCTCCTTTCAGGATTACCTCTTTGAGTTTCGGCACAAACAGGGAATAGGTATCAAGCTGCATATCCATATTGGTCTGAATCGTATGCTTATCGGTTGCCGATGCCATCTGGATAATTCGTTCGGCGCGTTCCGGCCAGTACCATGAGGAGGAAAGAATATAGGGATAGTCTTTCGGCACCGTGCGGTGATTGGCTGTGCCGATGAATCCGGCAGGCGGGTTCTTGACGTTTGGCAGCACTTCGGTTTTCAAAAGTCCTGTCCAGTCGTACTGGCCTGTCCATCCCGGTGAAGGCATGAGTCCGCGACCTTTGGCACGTATGGGGTAATTCCCGATGACCTGCCAGGCAATATTATCCTTGTCCGCGAATACCATGTTCAGCGGTATGGCCCTTATCCTTTTCATGATCGGAATGGCCTCATCCACCGACCGGGCAAAACTAAGCTGGAAGAAAGCATTCAGACTGTCGTCATCCGCGGTGGGCGTGGTTCTGCTCAAAGCCACACCGTATGGAAGATCAATGGATTTGGGCTGAACCAAATGAATGGGGTCTTTTTTCAGCGCATCGTTTAGAAGCGGCCCATGCACGGTATCCTGAAAAGTCAGGGTAACGGGCGATTTTCCCTTGGCATTGAAAACTTCTTTGCGCTCTGTGACGGGCAGCCACTCTTCTTTATACAAGTAGTGCAATTTGCCATTCACGGTTTTGAGCTGTTCCAGAAACAAGTCCTGATTATCAGCCATGACCATGGTCATGCCCCAGGCGATATGGCCGTTATATCCGGCAACGATAATCGGGGCACCTGCAAGGCTCATCCCCGCGACATCATAATTACCGCACCGGACATGGATCATGTTCCACATTGAAGGCATGCTGAGAGGCAGATGCATATCGTTACACAAAATGCTCGCGCCGTTTTTTGTTTTGTTCCCGCTGATTGCCCAATTATTGGAAGCGGCGGTGCCGTTTAATCCCACGGCACTCAAAAGCGGCTGAAGTCCTTCTATTCCTGCGACGCCGGCGGCCGCCCTGTTCAAATCAATCCCCTTGAGCTTGGCCGCCTCATCAAACGGAATGGGTTCATCGGGGTAGATGGGCAGCAGCCAGGCCGTTTTTTCCGCGCCCACGGCTTGTGCGATATTCAGAGCGGCAATTTCTTCCGGGAGATTGAAAGAGAGACCGAGATTCACCAGAGCGAATACTTTGACGGTATCAAGAGGCGTCCAGGCTTCGGGTTTATAGCCCGCCAGCGCAATGCCCGGCGGCAGGTTGTCTTTATGGGAGCTAAGATAAGCATTCACACCCTCACTGTAGCGCTCCAGAAGACGGCGATTTTCAGGGTTTATATTTTTATAAAGAGCTTCCGCCGCGCCTTTGAGGTTCATCGTGCGCATGTAAACATCCAGGCTAAGCACGGCAGGTCCGGCCATCTCGGCAAGACGCCCTTCCGAGATCAGCTTGAATCCGATCATCTGGGAGAGCCTGTCCGATGCGTGCACATAACCGACGGCCATAGCCATATCTTCCATGTTTTTTGCTTCCACAAAGGGAATGCCGTAAGCGTCGCGGCTCACAGTTACCGTATCTTTCAATCCCGCAAGGGTGATATTCCCCGAAGACGCATCGAGCTTCCCCTTGAAATGCCAATCCACCAGCGCGGTGCAGCTTCCCAGAAGCAGAAACACAGCGATCATGCCGCAAACCTTTAAAGCATTTTTCACACCATCATGCCGCCCCAATCCATCATGAAAATTTGAATTCTTCATTGCACCCCCCGCTATCATTGAAAATAGATTTATAAAAAACGGAACCGGTGAAACTTTGCCGTACGATCACCATTTAAAATAATCGCCGCGCGATGTAACCGGGAATCAATCTATAGATTTTTAATCTTTTAATCAAATTAAAAATGTGTCCGGCGACTAAACTCTTCTGTTCGGACGCCGGAAGGCCGTACTAAAATATTTATCAAAATGTATCCTTTGCATAAACCTGTTGCAAGAAAAAATAATCATGATAAAATATAAGAAAATAAAGCATTTGTCTGATCATCATTTTCCGGCGGACAAGTGATTTTCGGCATTTTACTCAGGACCGGAGAAAAGCGTTTCTTATGGGAGGCGCACTGTCTCGAATATGACCTGCTGTTATTGAGGTCATCCGTCAGGGAGAATATAGAATGCGCAATACTTACGGTCACATCCCCACGCGCTATGAGTTGAACCGTCTTGTCCGCGGCGTCCTGACCCGTCACGGGGCCAATATGGAACTTATTTCCATTTCCTGCACGACCCGCGTGGTCTATCTTTCCGGCTCACTCACCAAAACGATAAGACCTGATTACAAGGTAACCGACGTCGATATCATTTTCCGGGACATCGCAAAGCTCCCGGCGGTTCGCAGTATTTATGCCAATCTGGACAACTGGATCGTCAGTGCCGTTAAGAGTACGGGGGAATGGCTCGTCAACAGAAAAGGCGCGACATGCTACCAGAGAGACCAGGTGCCGTTGGGCCGATTCACAAGATTTAGAAAGGAGAAAAAGGAACAGTCATCAGATGCTGAGGACGAATAGAAAATCAGGGGGTGGCCGGGATGGGTGTAAAACGGCAATCCTTACTGCAATCCAGAAACAAGTCGTGAATTTATTTTCTTACTTCATTGAAAAAGAAGGAGGCAGGGCATGAAAGAGATTAATCGTATTCTTGTTGTAAGCTGGATGACCCAATCTTGTAAAAAGACGATCCGGTTCGGCGTTTCACTGGCTGAGAAATATCAAGCCGAACTTTCTGTCATTCATATTGTTAATACGTTCTGGCTTCAGGGATGGAGTGTGCCCATGATATCGCTGATCGAAGAGAGAAAGAAAGATTTAAACCGAGTGAAAGCCGAACTGGATAATGTTATTAACAGCGAAAAAAAGAAGGGCATGACGATCAAAGAGTTTATTAAAGAGGGCGATCCCGTTGATGAAATTCTGAAAACCATCAAAGATGAAAAAATCGATCTGGTTATTTTGCGCGCCCAGGAAGAAGGCCGTGTAGAACATTTTCTCATCAGCGGCAGCAACGAGGCCATCATCCGCAAGATACCCTGTTCCATCTTCTTAGTAAAAGACGAGCCGCGCTAGGAAAAATATTGACGCGAATCTGAATAAAAGTCTTTACAAAAATGGCGCCCGTGATTCATTGGAACGGGCGCCATCAGTTTCCCTATGGATGCCTTCAGCTGTATTTTTACGGAACATTTCCTTTTTATCTTTATGCTGCAGCAATTGCCAATTTGCCTGTCAAGGCAATCTTCGCCACTCAAAATATTTTGCGCCAATATTCATTGACATCTGGTAGAATTCTTCATATACTTTCAACCCGAAAAAGCTATAATCAATCAATTTCAAAAATAATCCGCATACATGGAGAAAAAATGCTGGTACTGTCTATAGGTAAAAAAAGGGAACTTATGATGTTTTTGAGAATGCTGGTCATGACCGTATGGGTTGTTGGAATAGTAACCATTCTGCCATCCTGCGGCACTTCGCCGGGATATAATTACACGATCAGCGGCACGGTCAACGGTATGATCGGCAGCGGACTGGTGTTGCAGAACAATGGAGGAGACGATCGGGCTATTACTGCCAACGGTGCTTTCACCTTTAACACAGCGCTGAACAACGGAACGGCCTATTCCGTTACGGTTAAGACGCAGCCAACCAATCCTTCCCAAACTTGCGCCGTCCTTAACGGCAGCGGCTCCATGAATGGTTCTCCTGTCAGCAATGTGGTCGTGAGTTGTGTGATGAATTCTAACCCGGTAACGGTCGACACGCTTGGGAAATATGCGTATGTGTCGACGATCAATACATCTGCTATCGCATCCTATACTATCGGGGCATCCGGGGCACTGACCGGCATAACGGGAGTGACTGCAGGAACGCGTCCCAACCCCGTCACGATTATCTCGATTGGTGATCCGGCAACGCAATATGCTTATGTATCCAATATGGGTAACGAAACTACTTTGGGCACTATATCAGTCTATACGATTCAGAGCGACGGAGTATTATCTCCAGGAACAACAGTTGATGTTGGGAGGTATCCCTCCGCTGTAACCGTCGACCCTGCAGGGAAATTTGCCTATGTGGCTAATATGGGTTCCAATTCTATCTCGGCCTTTAAGATCAATCAAACCACCGGAGCATTGACTGACGGAACCACTGCGAATACTGAAAATGCTCCTACTTCAGTCACAATCGACCCTCTGGGGAAATTTGCTTATGCGGCCAATATGGGTTCCAATTCTATTTCGGTTTATACTATTGATTCGACCACCGGAGCATTGAGCCTATCCACTGTTACACCATCAGTGGCTGCAGGAACGACTCCTGTCTCCGTCACGATTTATGCAGACTCTGCAAAGGTAGCAAAATTTGCATATGTGGCTAATATGGGTTCCGGTTCTATCTCGGTCTATACCATTGATTCGACCACCGGGGCATTGACACCCGGAGCGGCTGTCGCTGCCGGGACTTCTCCCATGTCTGTCACGATTGACACCACAGGTCAATTTGCCTATGCGTCAAATATGCGTTCTTCCAATATCTCGGTCTACACCATTGATTCGACCACCGGGGCATTAACCGCCGGAACGGCTGCCCCCACCGGAACGACTTCTCCCAACCCCGTCAAGATTATCTCGATCGGTACCCCGGCGACGCAATATGCCTATGTATCTTCGGTTGTTAACAGCACTACCCCTGGTATTATCTTTGTCTATTTAATAAATTCCGACGGGTCATTGACCAACATACAGATGGAACAGCCGTTCCTTACAGGAATAAGCCTTAGCACTGTCACGATTGACCCCATCGGGCCATTTGCCTATGTGACAAATACCAGTAACGGCGTGGTCCAGGCCTATCAAATCGGAGCGGACGGTCATTTGATCGCTGTTCCGTAACGGTTAGTTACAGCGCCCGTTATGAAACCGGGAAAAAATATTTTGGCTGTACCCGCACAAAGATTTCTTTCCATTCATCCCCGGACAGCAGATACCTTGCCTGTCCGGGGATGATAACTATTCTGTACTTTGTTCTCTATATTTTAATTGACATATCATCATTCTTCATTTATTTTCACACGGCCCGATGATAATCCAACGAAAGCATAAAACGGAGCCGGTCACTATTCAAGCGGCCTTGTATAAGGGAAAGACAATGAAAGGATCAGTGACAAAATGGATAAAAATAATACCGGGTCTCAAAATCATTCCAACACGCGCAAGCAAGCCAAACCGATGCGGCAGAGAAAAACTCAGAAGACCTTGAAGGCCGATGAGGGAAAATATTCCAGCATGGTGGAATATGCGACAGACGGAATGGCTATTATTCAGGATGAAGTGATCAAGTTTGCCAATCAGCGAATGGCGGATATGTCCGGATATACTGTCGAAGAACTGACCGGCATGTCAACTTATGATCTGGTGCCGCATGATTTCGTACCTGTCCTGGCTAAAAGATATGCCGAGCGTGAGCAAAACCTGCCCGTTCCCGAAATATTCAACACGCGTCTCTTATGCAAGGACGGAACCATCAAGGAAATGGAAAATGCTTCCAGGCCTATCCAATACGAAGACCAACCCGCTATTATAAGTATCGTCAGAGATATCACCGGGCGTAAACGTATCGAGGAGAAGTTATGGCTTGAAGAACAACGGTTCCGGACTCTTACGGAACACGCTCTGGATATTATTGTTCTCTTAAACCGGAAAGGAGTTGTCACCTATGTAAATCCGGCCATTGAAAGAACATTGGGATTCAAAGTGAAGGAAAGGATCGGCTCCGGCGGACTGGAGCTCATTCATCCGGATGATTTAAAATCCGTCATTGAGAAATTCACAAGATTGGCCACGGATACGAACGCCCCTGTTGTGCAGGGAGAAACCCGTCTTCGTCACAAGGATGGAAACTGGCATACGTTCGAAACAGTGGGAAGCAATCTGGTACAAAATAATGTTGTTGAGACGGTCATTATCACTCACCGTGATATCACTGAGCGCAAGAAGACGGAAGAATCGCTGAGAAAGAGTGAAGCCAAGTATCGACTGCTGGCGGATCACATGAAAGACCAGATCTGGCTCATGGATATGGACTTGAAAGTCACCTATGTCAGCCCATCCGTGGAAAAGTTAATGGGATACACACTCGATGATCTAAAAGAGATTCCGCTGAATAAACTCCTTACGCCTTCGTCTTTTCAGGAAGCCATGTTGTTTTTCTCCCAGGAGATGCCTAAAGCCCTGGCAGCTCCCTTAACCTATTTATTGAAGCGTGCGCTGGAAATCGAATTCTATTGCAAGGACGGCCAAACGGTATGGGGAGAAATCATGTTCAGTTTCATCCGGGACGAAAACGGAAAACCTGTGTCTCTTCTGGGCGAAGGCAGAGATATCAGCAAACGTAAACAAGTAGAGGATGCTTTGCGAAAAAGCGAAGAGAATTTCCGTCATTCTCTGGATGATTCGCCTCTCGGCGTGCGTATCTCGACCGCGATGGGCGAGACCATTTATGCCAATCGCGCGATTTTGGATATGTATGGTTATGACAGCATCGAAGAACTGAAAGAAACGCCCCTGAAAGACCGCTATACACCGGAAAGTTGTGCTGAATTTCAGATCAGAAAGAAAAAAAGATTGCAGGGTGAATTTGGCCCGTCTGAATATGAAGTAAGCATCGTGAGAAAAGACGGCGAAATACGCCATCTCCATGTTTTACGCAAAGAAATATTCTGGAACGGCAAAAAGCAGTCGCAGGTTATCTATCAGGATATCACCCTGCGCAGGCAGGCCGAAAAGAAACTGAACGACATACTGGAAAATCTGCGGCAATCCATTAAAACAACGATTCAGGTATTGGGTACGGCATCGGAAGCCAGAGACCCTTACACGGCAGGTCATCAGAAGAGGGTGGCCAATCTCGCCCGCGCCATTGCCACGGAGATGAAACTTCCTCATGACAAAATTGAAGCCATCCGCATGGCCGGCGCCATTCATGATATCGGGAAAATTTCGG